>NZ_CP012589.1:2502500-2614527 GCF_001278825.1 Capnocytophaga sp. oral taxon 323 | reverse complement strand
TAATATGAGTATTCGTTTCACCTATATACCAAAAGCCATTCTTTATTTGAGGTACGGGGGCATCTTTCCCGTCTTGACCGTTAGTACCATTCGCACCATCAGCTCCCGCATCACCTTTTAAGCCTTTTAAAGAAATAGGAGCTCCCCAGCCTTTTGCTGTTTTAGCTCCATAAAGATTGGCTGTAGATAGGTCGAGATAATAATCGCCTATCGCTCCTTGAGAAGCATCAGGCACGCCTATTCCTGAGAGGATTAAGTTGCCACGCTCACCGCGTTCTCCTTTAATTTCTACACGTTCTGTGTCGGTTTTGGTACATTGTACAAACACAAGACCAAGGCAACTTAATATTGCCATAAATAAGAATCTTTTCATACAAATTACTCTTCGATTAGCAGATAATATTAAAAATCGGGCGCAAAGGTACAAAATAAGAAAATACAACAATGCTCTTACAGATAGTCTCTAATATCTTTATCTGTACATCGCCTCTATTTCACGACTATAATTGGCATAAATCACTTTTCTTCTGAGTTTAAGCGAAGGAGTAATCTCATTACGCTCAATAGTGAAAGCCGAAGGCAGAAGCGTAAACTTCTTAATCTGCTCGTAGTCGGGTAGGTCTTTCTGAAATTTTTGTAGTTGCTTACCTATATACTCAATCACTTGGCTGTGCTTTATCATATCTGCCGTGTTTTTGCACTTAATATTGAGGTCTTTTAGTGCTTGTGAGAGCATCTCGTAATTAGGTACAATAAGGGCAGAAACGAATTTCTTACCATCAGCAATCACGGCTATTTGTTCTATAAGGTTATACTTCCCAACCTTACCTTCAATCATCTGTGGAGCAATGTATTTGCCGTTAGAGGTCTTCATCAGTTCTTTAATGCGCTCGGTGATAAAGAGATTGTTATTCCCGTCCAAATTACCCGCATCTCCCGTGCGTAAATAACCATCAGGAGTAAAAGCTTTGGCGGTTTCTTCTGGGTTCTTGTAGTAACCCTTCATCACCATTCCTCCTTTTACCAATATCTCGTTCTCCTCTCCTATCCGCACTTGTACATTAGGCATCACATTCCCTACCGATTGTGGGTTGATACGATCGTCGCCCCAACAAGATATAGTAGCAGTCGTTTCGGTCATCCCATAACCTAATTTTAGGTTAATACCTATCGACTGAAAGAAACGTCCGATACTAGGTTCGAGGTTAGCCCCTCCACAAGGCATAAACTTAATGCGTCCACCAAGAGCCTCTTTCAGTTTCTTATACACCATTTTATCAAAAAGGTCATAAGCTTTCTGTAAGACAAACGACGGTTTCTTACCTTGTTCGCGTAATGCCAATACTCGTTTACCAGTAGCTATTGCCAAGCGGAAAAGCTTACGCTTTACAAATGACGATGCGTCAGCTCGGTCGTGTACGGTGGCAAATATCTTTTCGTAGAAGCGCGGTACAGCACACATCAAGGTAGGGCGTACCTCAGCAAGGGCTTCGCGCACTAAGTTAGTATCATCTAAGTAATAAACAGTAACTGCTTTGTAAAGGCAGAAGTACGTCCACGCGCGTTCAAATACGTGCGATAGTGGCAAGAAAGCCAATGACGTATCAGTGTTATCTACGGTAGATAAGCGCTCGGTATGTCCTACCATCTGGAAAGCTAAATTCTCATAAGTGAGCATTACTCCCTTGGGCTCACCCGTAGTACCCGAAGTGTAGATAATCGTAAAAAGGTCGCCTAAATTGCGTTCTGCAATGCGCTTGTCTAACTCTGTATCATACTGCGGACTATTACCGAGTGCCAAAAAGTCATTCCAGTGAATAGAATACTGTTTTTCAGTAAGAGGCACTTCGTTATCACATACCACAATCATTTGCAAGGTGGGGCACTGAGAGGCTACTTCAAGAGCTTTGTGGTACTGCTTTTCATCGCCCACAAACAGCACTTTCACCTCAGCGTGATTCATCACGTAGAGGGCTTGTTCAGCGGTATTTGTAGTATATATGGGTACCGGAATGGCACGTATTTGCAAGCAAGCAAGGTCGGCAAGCGACCATTGTGGGGTGTTCTGTGCAAGAATCCCTACAGTTTCTTGGGGCTGGACACCCAATGAAAGCAGAGATTTAGATAAAAGGGTTGTGGTACTGCCTAAGGTCTCCCACGTAATACCTTTCCAATGAGAAGAAGCGTCTCTTCCCATCAAAGCGTCTTTCTGTGGGTATTGCTGTACATTATTGCGAAACAGCGATACAAAGTGATAGGCTGTTAAGTCCATTTCGTTATTGAATTAATTAGTCGGGGCAAAAGTATAAAATAATTTTCAATTGACAATCCACGCTCAATAAATAACAAATCCTATGCCACAAAAAAGAGGAATAGAGTCCACCTCTATTCCCCTCTTATCTCTGTCTAATGTTTTTATTAGTTAAACAAACGCTCGAAGAAGTTCTTGCGCTTTTCATTCATTGAGTCATCTACTTGGTAAATATCGTCAGATACTGTCACGTTGTTATTATCAACACCCGATACGGTTTCAGCTGTAAATTTAGTTTGACCCTCTGACATAATACTTATCACAAAATCGATATAATCTTTTCCTTGCTTAGCCAAATAGTTTTTAAAGAAACGACTGCTCAATTCTACACCCCCTATTCTCTCCATTTTCAAAAGTGAATCATAGAAAGGTGCCAAATAGTCTTTAATCGCTGCTTCAGGCACCGATCTTCTTCTGCCAATGTAATGTGTAATATTACCCGATGCATCACGACGCATTTCAAAATCAGTAACCACCCAGTAGTATTCTCCTGTTTTAGCTAAGTTCTTAATCACACCCACAAAGTTATTTCCCGCCTTTAAGTTATCCCAAAGAAGCTTAAAAATAAGTTTTGGCATATCGGGGTGGCGTATCAAGTTATGAGGTTGTCCTATGAGTTCTTCAGCAGTGTAGTGTGATACCTCACAAAACACATCATTCACTTTGGTAATAGTACCAATCGCATCTGTTTCACTGATGAGTACTTTGGTCTTATCCCACTGTACTTCACGGTCAATAGGAGTGGGTCTTGCAATTGTAGGTACAGCACTTTTAAATTCTGACATATTATTTTAAATTTTTTAGTTAATCACATAAGTTGCTCTAGATAGTTATTGCACAAACAATCTACCAAAGAAACTCTTGCGTTTCTCGTTTTGAGCCTCATTCATAGTTACAATATCATCTGAAATCACTTGTGTAGTATCTACTGATGATACTTGATTTTCTTCGAAAGACACATTTTCTCTATTTTCATTCATTATATCTATAATGAAATCAATATAATCCTTGCCTTGTTTAGCTAAGTAGTTCTTGAAAAAACGGGTGCTAAGCTCCATTCCTCCTATCTTCTCAAGCTTCAAAAGCGTATCATAAAACGGCGCTACATAGTTGTCTATTACTCCTTTGGGCACCGATCTACGGCGTGCAATGTAGTGTGTGATATTTCCTTCAGCATCTCTACGCATTTCAAAATCGGTGATTACCCAATAATACTCTCCTGATTTTGCTAAGTTCTTAATCACCCCAATAAAGTTATTCCCCAATTTAAGGTTATCCCAAAGCAATTTAAAAATCAGTTTAGGCATATCAGGGTGGCGAATGATACTATGTGGTTGTCCTATCATTTCCGCAGCACTATAGCCACAAACATTGCAAAACACATCGTTTACATTGGTAATACGACCATAAATATCAGTTTCACTAATCACTACCAACGATTTATTCCAGTTTACCTCCTTGTCAATAGGAGTAGGACGTTGTACAGTAAGCTTAATGTCTTTATAATCTCTAATCATTACAAAATTAAATTTTGGTTATTATGGCACAAAAGTAATGCTTTTATTTTAATTATATGTATTTTTTTATCAAAAAATTTTCCTTACAACAATCTTCGCCTTTTATTAGTTTGATTTACAGCTTACTATAATAAAACTAACTCCTCTAATCTCTCTCTTTTTCTCTGGAAAAATAATACACATTTAGCATTTTTTCTCTCTCTTTTTAATCTTCCACCCTCTTATTTTTGCTCCCCCTCTATCTCTTTGGTATATTTGTTATAGAGGAACGATGCTATCAGTAGCAATACCCCAAGCAGTACAAACACTATGGTCTTATGAAGAGTGTCAAGGTGGGTAGTATCGTAAAAGAATAACTTCAACAGCGTAAAACCTACCAGTATAATACCCGATATTCGCTGGTATTTCTTCCTTTTAAAAATACCCAATACTACCAATAAAATAGCATAACCTCCCCATAAAATTGTAAGACCTAATTTATAATTAGCTACCGACTCATATATATCTGTCCAGTGCAGTAATTCACTGCTAGCAACCCACAAAATAACCAGATGCAACAACATTTCCAATACACGCCTTGCTCCTGTTTTAAATTCCAAAAACTTACTGAGGGCATAAATGCTATTGCCTAATACCACCAGCGAGAGCAACCCCACATATCTAATATTTAAAAACCAAAGGGATAACTGCCCTCCTTCCTGCGCTTCTTCCATATAACGTTCACGCAACTCACTGAAATAGTAAAGCCCCAAGGTCATAAATATAGTCAGTAATAAAAAGTTTAAGCCTATTTGTAGTTCTGCCAACAATTTCTTTTTCAGGTACTTCACATTCAGAAAACTATAAGCCGAAATAAACAACACACTGTATATAATATGCCATACTCCTTTAAAAGTGTTCAGGTCTTGATATGCCTCATAATGGCTGTAAATCTCAGGGTCTTGATGTAGAGCCCTCATATCGCAAAACACGCTTATCTCTCTGTAAAAAGTGCAATACAAAATAAGTACCGAAAAAATATTGAACAAAAAGCTCAACACTTTATTAAGCGTCCCTGTCTCTTTGTATTTATCATTGATATAAGCCATTGCTCCTACCGCCACACTATAAAGTAACCCTGTAATAAAGAGCGAGTTAGCAAAAGGTGTGATATACGCACTCGCGTCTTCCATATCAAAGATACTATAAGAGCCTTTCCCCCAATCTATCAGCAAACTGAAAGTAGCCAAAATCACTACTGCGTATGAAATTCGCTCGTACACAGGCATTTTTTTAGTTCGCCCAAACCCAAAGAGTAACGCAGCTTCGGCTATCCAGAAGATAGTTATCCACGTTCCTTTAAACTGTATCGGGATTACCAAAGTAGCAAATGAGAGTGCCAACACCAAAACTAGGTATTTCAAAGCCTGAGAAGGCGCCTTTTTGAGGTGAAAATAATAACCCACCAAAAAGTGAAATACAGCGTTAAGCAATGTAAACATCGCCACAAAAGTCCGATTATTAGGATAATAATCCAATATAAGCCAAACACCCATCGCGTAGAACGACAAGCTACTAAACAAGAACAAAAGTACATCTACCGCTTCCAATTCCTGTACCCTGTGTATTTTCTGAGCTATAAAAGCAACATAGAAAGTGAGGAACGTTACCAAATTAAATACAAAATAAGGTATAAAATCGTCGTACTGATAAGCCGATGCCCACGTCGAGAACAACAATAGCCAAGTGAGGAACAACGCCGAAATGTACAGTGAACGCCATTGCTTATAAAACGAAAGTATCAGCACACCTATATTAATAATTGCTGTATACGCAAATAGGATTTCTACCTGACCCGAGTTATTACTCAAAAGAAAAGGTACCGCATAACCTCCCACAAGCCCTATAATAGCTATCACCACTTGGTTATAGCTCAACGAAGCAAGTACCGTAAAGGCTGTAAAGAGGAACATCAGCACAAAGGCAAGAGATTGCGGGAAATAACCAAAAACAGCATATGCAATAAAGGTGACGAAGTAAAAAATCGTCATTGCTCCACTCACCAAAATAGCACTAAAACTCTCATATTTTTTCTTGAGCATAGCTCCCGTTACAAAAAGCCCTATACCCATTAAGTAACCTAAAACCAAGCGGATTGCAGGGCTGATAAGGTTGTGCTGAATAGAGTATTTCACCCCTATAAACACCCCAATAATAATAATCACTATCCCTATCTTGCTAAACAAATTCTCACCGATAAATCGCTCCCAGTTGGTAGGTTGCTTCGGCTCAAACGGATTTCTCACCTTCTTTTTAGGTGCAAACGGATTCGTTTTTGTTGTAAAAGTAATCGGAGGGGTCTCTTGTTTCGGTTGTGAAGTTTCTTGCACCGCTTCAGCAACCGTCGCAACAGGCGTTTGCTTCTCTACAACAGCTGCCGTCATTTCCTCAGCCACAGTATTTATTACGGTTTGTTCCTCAACAGGAGCTACCGTTTCTACAGGGGGAGTCTCTGTTACTGCCTCACGTGTACCCTCAGGCACTGCCGTTTCTGCGGGTACCGCCGAAGTTAATACCGAAGTAGCGCGCATTTGGGCTTTCAGTTCCCAAAGCGTTTGCTTTATCTGCTTCATCTCTTTAATGAAGTCGTACTGCCTGTCCACAGCAGCATCTACCTGAGCCATTAAGGCTTCTAAATCTTTTTCTGATACCATAACTTATAAGTAAAAGCGAAAGCTAATAAGCAATGAAAGCACAAAGGTAACAAAAAAAACTAATTTACCAATACTATTCGTATAACCCTCCCCTGCCCCAAACGCCCTTTACCCTAAATTACGAAAGCGCACTCCTACACCTTAGCTTTCGTTTTAATATATCTTTAACACCTCCTAAATGCCTGTTTCTCAACGTTTAATACAGTCGTTGTATACCAATCGTCCAAGATTCGTATAAGCTTCCTATAAGCTTTCTATAAGCTAAGTACACTAAACCATACCTTCAACATCTTTCTAAACCTTTCTAAAATCCTTCCCAAAACTTTCGTTTGTCCTCAAACTCCCAGCCCTTTCACTCCTCTTCCCGAGACTTTCAAAGTCCCCCCGAGATTCTCCGAAAAACTCCGGTACGTCGCTTTTGCGCTACACACTTAGCCAAAGTTTGAACTTTGGCTAAGTTAATTGGCATTACTGACATTATTGGCATTATCAAAACTCTTATAAAAGAACAAGTAACGGAAAGCATTTTTAAATTCTTCGTAAAAATTTCGTTATATTTTTTTCCAGATTACAAAATTATCCCTATCTTTGCCGATGCAAAATAAGTACATTCACTTATCAAGACTTTTATTTATTAAGAAATTAACTTTATATGACAACATTAGTAATTTTAGCGGCAGGTTTAGGAAGTCGCTTTGGTTCAGACAAGCAGTTAGAAAATATTCACAATGGCAACGCTTTGTTTGATTACGGTATTTACGACGCTCTACAAGCTGGTTTCGACGATGTAGTACTCATTATCCGTCGTGAAATCGACGATTTAGCACGCCAACACTTAGAAAATCGATTCAATAATGTGCCCATTACTTATGTATATCAAGACGATTTTAACCCAAAAGGCATCGAACGTAAAAAACCTTGGGGTACAGGGCACGCTATGCTTTGTGTAAAAGAGTTTGTAAAAAACCCATTCCTCATCATCAATGCCGATGATTACTATGGCAAAGAAGGCTTTCGTTTAATGTACGAAGCGCTCAATGCTGGTAAAGAAAAAACGTTCTTCTCAGGAGGATATCTACTAAAAAACACCCTTAGTGAAAACGGAACTGTTTCACGCGGCATCTGCGAAGTAGACGCCAATCATCACCTACTCTCTATCAACGAAGCTACCAAATTACGCAAAAACAGCAATACTACTGCTATCGATGAGGCTACGGGCACCGAGTATCCCCTAAGCACCTACGTATCTATGAACTTCTGGGGATTTACTCACGAAGTATTGGATATAGCCGACCGTTATTTCAAAGAATTTGTAGCTGAACATAAAGATGACCCTAAATCCGAATTTTATATCCCTATGGTAGTACAACACGCCATTAAGGATTACGGATATAAATTAGAAGTATTACCCAATCACGACAACTGGTTCGGTATGACCTATCACGAAGACCTCGCAATGGTACAAAACGAAATACAAAAACTCGTAGATAAAGGCGAGTACCCCGATAGGTTCTAATCATTTGAAGACTAAAAAGATAACAGCTTTCAACTTTGCCAAAGTTTGAAACTTTGGCAAAGTTCAATAATAAAATGTTTAACCCGTAAGAGATAATAAGTTTCTTACTTCTTATCTCTTACCTCTTACCTAAATAAAAATGAAAGAAATAGCCAATCAATTTAACTTAAAAGGAACCCTCCTTTCTGTGGAACCTTATGGCAACGGACACATCAACCGTACGTATTTGGTAAAAACCACCGATACAAATTATATCCTTCAAGGGATTAACAGCAATGTGTTCAAAACCCCTAATAGCATCATCAAAAACATCGAACTGCTTTGGGAAACTGAACCCAACAATCACGTGATTCTCCCGATGATGAAAGCTAAACAAGGAGGATACTCCGTAAATGCCGAGGGCATTGTATGGCGAGTATTCCCTTTTGCCGAAGGTTATACTTCTTATGAATTCATAGAAGCACCTTGGCAAGCCGAAAAAGCTGCCACCGCCTTTGCAACTTTTATGAAAACCTTTGCCAATATCGACACCTCTCGATTGCAGGCTACCATTCCTAATTTCCATAACGGAGATTTACGCTTCCAACAACTCGAAGAGGCTTACGCTCAGGCAACACCTGCACGCAAAGACAAAGCTGAAAAGCTATACGAATTTGCGCAAAAACACAAGGTAATTTTCGACCTTATCCAAAAAGAAGTAGACGAAAAGCGCATCCCCATTCGTGTAACTCACAACGACACCAAAATCAATAACGTACTCATCAATAAATCCAATCCCGATGATTTTAGAGTAATCGACCTCGATACAGTGATGCAAGGTATCTTACTCTACGATTTCGGCGATATGGTACGCACTTCGGTAAGCCCTACCGAAGAAAACGAAGCCGATGAAAGCAAAATCGTTTTCAATACCGAGTTCTTCGAAGCGCTCTGCAAAGGTTATTCAGTAATGAACCCTGTGATGACTCCCTCAGAGAAAAAACACATCGTCGACGGAGCCAAATATATGATATTCATTATCGGTATCCGTTTCCTCGCCGATTATTTTAATAACGATGTATACTTTAAAACCTCATATCCTGAGGAGAATTACATTCGTGCCCGCAACCAGTTCGTGCTCTTTCAGCGTTTGGAAGACAAAGAAAAAGAACTCAGAGCAATTGCTAAAAAGTACTTTAAATAGGTAATACAAACTTTTAGTTTGAAACTTTGCCAAAGTTAAAACCAAGCTAATTTTTAATTTAAAATCTATTTTTTTTACTATGAGAAATGTTTTTATAACCTCCCTTTTACTTATTTTGCCACTATCTACGTTTGGACAATCTCCATTCTCAGTGAAAAAAGTAGGAGAAAAAGGAAGTCCTATTTTGTTTATTCCAGGACTTGGCTGCTCCAGCGATGTCTGGCAAGAGACTGTACCTGCTCTGATCACTAACCACACTTGCTACCTGCTTACCTTAGCGGGGTTTGGAGGAATTACCCCTGTAAAGAATCCAAGTTTGGACTATTGGACAGATGCCATTATCTCCTATATCAAAAAGGAGAACATCCAAAAACCTACGATTGTAGGGCATAGCTTAGGGGGCATCCTTGCTATGAAAATAGCTGCTAAAGCCTCTGACCTACTTGATAGAATAGTGATTGTAGATGCTTTGCCTTGCTTGCCTTTGCTTTCTGATCCTAATTTTAAGATAACACCTAACAAGGATTGTACTCCTATGATCAAGGAACTTACAGCAATGTCTAAAGAAGACTTTGAGCGTTCGCAAATGGCTTCAATGATGTACTATACAACAAAGGAAGCCAAGAAGCCTACCATCGTTCAGTGGAGTGTAGCCTCAGATAGGGAGACCCTCGCCAAACTTGTGTGTGAAATCTCTAATACAGACCTCAGAGAGGAAATAAAACAGATAAAAGTGCCTGCCTTAGTGCTCTTAGAGTCCGTATTTACTTATTCAAAAGACAACATAAGAGATCAATATCAAAATTTATCTTTGAGAGACCTTAGATATGCCAATAAAGGGCTCCACTTTATTATGTATGATGACTTTGATTGGTATTTGACTCAGCTAAAATCCTTTATAAGATAAGAAATATATTGTCTCTACAAGAATCATATCTATTAGGAATTATCTTTGACAGCACTCCCTTTTTCCATTATATTATTTAATTAAGTAATTTCTAAACAAAACTAATAACTAAAATTAAAACTATATGAAACACTTAGAACAAAAGTTTCAAGAAGTTTTCGGTGCTCCTGCCGAAAAACAATTCTTCGCACCAGGACGTGTGAATCTCATCGGTGAACATACCGACTACAATGGCGGTAATGTGTTCCCTTGCGCTATCGACAAAGGTACTTACGGTCTCGTAAAAAAACGCAATGACCGCAAATTCCGTATGTATTCTGAAAACTTTGCTGACCTTGGCGTAATGGAGTTCACCCTCGACGAACTTACCAACGACAAAAAACACGATTGGGCTAACTACCCAAAGGGTGTGATTAAAATGTTCCTCGAAGCAGGACAAAAAATCGACTCTGGATTCGATATTCTCTTCTCTGGGAATATTCCTAATGGTGCAGGGCTTTCTTCTTCTGCTTCTATTGAGATGCTTACCGCTATTGTGCTAAAAGACCTCTTCCAACTCTCTATCGACCCTGTGGAAATGGCGCAATTAGGCAAGAAAACTGAAAACCTATTCATTGGGGTAAACTCTGGTATTATGGACCAATTTGCAGTAGCTATGGGTAAGAAAGACCACGCTATCCTCCTCGATTGCAACACACTCAAATATGCCTATGTCCCTGTGGTACTTAAAGATGAGGTAATCGTGATTGCCAATACTAACAAACGTCGTGGTCTCGCTGATTCTAAATACAACGAACGCCGTGCTGAATGTGATGAAGCCTTAGCCGAATTGCAAACTAAATTGCCTATCAAAGCCTTAGGAGAACTCTCTATTGAACAATTTGAAGCCAACAAAGACCTCATCAAGAGTCCCGTTCGCCAAAAAAGAGCTAAACACGCAGTATATGAAAACCAACGTACTCTTAAAGCACAAAAAGAGCTTTCAGCAGGTAATTTAGCTGAGTTTGGTAAGTTAATGAACCAATCGCACATTTCTTTGCGCGACGATTATGAGGTAACAGGCGTAGAACTCGATACTTTGGCTGCTCTTGCTTGGGAACAACCTGGGGTAGTAGGTTCACGTATGACGGGAGCAGGCTTTGGCGGTTGCACTGTAAGCATCGTGAAAAAAGACAAAGTAGACGACTTCATTAAAAACGTAGGCGAAGCTTACAAAAACAAAATAGGTTATGCTGCCGATTTCTATATTGCTTCTGTGAGCGACGGCGCTAAAAAACTATAAACAAGACAAAGTATGATAACCATCAACAAAAGCCTGTTCGGTACTCACAACGGACAGGCTGTCTATCAATATACCTTACAGAATGCGAACGGCTTTCGCGTGTCTGTTTTGAACTTAGGCGGTACTATTACCGAAATAGCTGTAAAAGACAAGCACAACGTACTGAAAAACGTAGTGTTAGGCTATGCTCATTTAGAAGATTACATAGGTAATGGCGCTTATAATGGAGCTACCATAGGGCGCACTTCAGGGCGTATTCACAACGCTACTTTCACTATCGACGGGAAAACCTATCATCTATTTAAAAACAATGGTGAAAACTCATTGCACGGCGGTAAAGAAGGTTTTAACAGTAAACTCTTTGAAGTTAAAGAGCTCGCTAATGGTTTAGAAATGCACTACACAAGTCCTGATGGTGAAGAAGGCTACCCTGCAAAGGTAGATTTCAAAGTGATTTACACTATCACTGAAGATAACAGTCTGCACATTGCTTACGAAGCCGTTGCCGATGCTAAAACCTACCTCAATATCACCAACCACAGTTATTTCAATCTTTCAGGTGATATGGAAATGAATGGCGATACCCAAGTACTACAAATCGCTGCTGATAATATTTGTGAATTGGCAGAAGGATTGATTCCTACCGGTAATTACATAGCTGTAGGAGGTACTACTTTCGACCTCCGCAAAGGTAAAGTTATCGCTGAGGGTATTGCCGAAGGGCACCCCCAATTCAAAATTACGCGCGCCTACGACCACCCTTTTGTGCTCAACCACAGCGGACTCAAAGGTGCTCCTCAGTTGGTATTGCATTCTCCTGACAGTGGTATTACTATGGAAGCCTATACTACCCAGCGTGTGGCTGTGATTTACACAGGTAACTTTTTAGATGATGTTCCTGTATTCGATAAGGTATGTACTGCCAAAGAAAAACCATCAAAAAACCCACGATTTGTAGGAGTAGCTATTGAGATGCAAGATTTCCCCGATGGCATCAATCAGCCGAAGTTTGGGGTAAAACCCTTAGAAAAAGGGGAAGTGTACAAGCAAGAAACCGTTTATAAGTTTCTTATTAAATAACGAATAGTCTTGTTAATTATTAATTGATAATTATTAATCGTGAAAGTTTATATTGAAGTAGAAAAGCTCATCAGTTATGCGGTTCTTCATAACTTGGTGAAGGAAGACGACCGTATTCTTGTTACCAATGCTGTTTTGGAAAGTATTGGTTGCGATAGTTATACCGAGTTTACAAAAGAAGAGCAAGCTCAAATCGCTAAAGAGGTAGCTCAGATAACTTATCCTACGGAAGTACTCGACCGCTTAGTGCAGTGGGCAGCTGAGAACGGCACCCTCACTACCGATACGCTTACTTTCCGCGACCTACTGAACTCTAAGATTATGGGACAGGTATTACCTCGTACTTCTGTGATTCGCAAAGACTTTTGGCATACTTACCAAAGGAGCAAAGAGCAAGCTACCCAACAGTTTTATGAGCTCAACAAGCAAAGTAACTACATACGCACCGATAGAATTGCTAAGAACATTCTGTGGGAACACAATAGCCCTTATGGCAATTTAGAGATTACTATCAACCTTTCTAAGCCGGAGAAAGACCCTCGTGATATTGCTGCCCAAAAAGATGTGGTAGCCACTAACTACCCAAAATGTTTGCTCTGTAAAGAGAACGAAGGCTATATGGGACGTGTAAATCACGCTGGTAGGCAAAACTTGCGCACGATTAAGCTGGATTTAGCCAATGAGGAATGGTTTTTCCAATACTCTCCCTATATCTATTACAACGAGCATTGTATCGTCTTTTCGAGTGAGCATCGCCCGATGAAGATTGACAAGGCTTGCTTTGAGCACGTATTGGGCTTTGTAGAGCAATTCCCTCATTACTTCCTCAGCTCTAATGCCGATTTACCTATTGTGGGAGGCTCTATCCTCTCACACGACCACTTTCAAGGTGGGCGACACGTTTTCCCTATGGAAAAAGCTACCATAAAAGAACGTGTGAGCTTTAAAGGTTTTGAAGATGTGGAAGCAGGTATTGTAAATTGGCCTATGAGCGTATTGCGATTGCGCGGTGAGAAAGACCGCCTCATCGCCTTAGCCGATGTAATCTTGCAATCGTGGATAAACTACAGCGATGAATCATTAGGCATCTACTCGCATACTGAGGGCGTGCGTCACAATACGGTAAACCCTGTGGCACGTTTTAAAAACGGCAAATATGAACTTGATTTGGCTTTGCGCAACAACCGCACCGATGCCCAGCACCCTATGGGTATCTTTCACCCTTACGAACATCTGCACAATATCAAAAAAGAGAATATTGGGATTATTGAGGTGATGGGCTTAGCGATTTTACCTGGTAGGTTAAAGACTGAAATGGCGAGCATTAAAACCTTGCTTAGTGAAGCTATTACAGCTGGTAACGCTTTCAGCACTGTATATTCCCAAATGAACGCTGACTCTGCTTTGCAAAAACACACTCAGTGGTTAGAACGTTACGTGAATACCTCCCCTACTCCACTTTCCATAGAGAACTTAGATAACTTTATTAATAGGAGTATAGGCGATACTTTCTGTGAGGTCTTGGAGAATTGTGGCGTGTTCAAACATACTCCAAAAGGAGAAGAAGGATTTAGGAGATTTGTTGCTCAGGTAAAGTGCGAGCCGCACGGACAGATTAATTAGCAAATGAGAAAATGAGAAAATAAGAGAATTAGTAGATGGGAGAATTAGTAGATGAGAATATTAGTGGGGCTATGAGTATCTTTAGTAACTCTGAGGAGTAATTGCTAACAACCGTGAATAATTTAGACATTAGTTATTTGTGGCTAATTGTGCTTTACCTTTTGTATTTTAACTGATAATAAATAACTTATCTATTAAACAATAAAAATAAATACTAAAATATTTGCATAGTATAAAAAATAGTCGTAATTATGCACCGAAAATAAGAACTCAAATCTATTTAAAGTAGATAACTAATAAAGACATAATATTAGCGTTTCGCTTTACATTTTCCTATTACAGAAATACGACCAATATTTTTATGCCAAGGAAAGTGAAGTGGAAATGCCTACGTTTACGTGGGCATTCCTTTTTACTTTGGCATACAGCCTTTGGTCGGGCTTCTGTAATAAGTAAAAAAGGAATGTTTCACGTTTTTTTTGCGCTAAAGTGAAAAATAAAGGCGTAAACCGAAAAGCCTATAATAGAGTAGGTAATAGCATTATAAAATTTTATCAAACAAATGAAAAAACTCATTTTAATAGTAGTAGCATTGTTAGGGACATTGGTACTAAACAGTTGTAGAAAAGAGACTGAAAGAATTATAGAAAGAGTAGAGGTGCAAAGAGGCAATCAAATTCTTTCAGGTATAGGTGCTCCTGCCGAAAGTATCGGTAATATAGGTGATTATTACCTCGACCTTTCCAATACCAATCTTTATGGAGCTAAAACCGCACAAGGTTGGGGTACCCCTATTAGTCTAAAAGGTATTCAAGGTGATAAGGGTGACAAAGGTGATAAGGGTGACAAAGGTGATAAGGGTGACAAAGGTGATAAAGGTGATAAAGGGGACAAAGGTGATACCCAAAATAATGGACAAAAAGGAGACAAAGGCGAGAAAGGTGACAAAGGCGAAAAAGGAGAACAAGGTATTGCAGGGCAAGATGGTTCAAAAATATATACAGGAACAACTACTCCTTCTAATAGTACAGGTAAGGAAGGTGATTGGTATATTGACACTCTAAACAAGCGTCTTTACGGACCTAAAAAAACACAAGAATGGGGAACGGATTATATAGATTTATCAGGTAGTTCTCCTCATATACGAGATCGGGATTATACTATAATTGATGCTGATAATAAAAAGTATTTAAAAAAATGGAACGACAAAGGTATTGATAAATTAGATATGAATAGTTCTCCAAAGTTAAAACAGGTTGAATGTATTGGAGTTTCTGCTTTTGAAGGCTGTTCAGAATTAGAAAGTGTTATCATAGGAGATAATGTGACTATTATTGAGGGTAAAGCTTTTGCTGGGTTAAACAAGTTAAAAAAAGTGATTATTAAAAATAAAATAAGCAAAATAGAATATTCTGCTTTTAGTGGGAATAATAATCTTAGGACAATAATCATAGAATCAGAAACACCTCCAAGTATTAATAATTCGTATCCCCCATTTCCTAATGTAGATTAGGTAGGGTATTTTATATATGTCCCTAAGAATAGTGTTGAGACTTATATAAATGCTTGGAGGAAACATAAATATTCAAGTAGAATTAAAGCTATGCAGGAATTAGAAAACTAAGTTTGTATATAAGAAGAAACGTGTTAGTAAAAACTCGTTTTTTTTTAATAGAAAGTTTTCTTCTATAGTAAGGACTTATCCATTAAAAGTAAAAAATAAGCTATATAAAATAAGTGTATAATCAAATAATTTTCAATAAATGGAAAGGGATAAATATTATTTTTTGTTTAGTAATTATACTCAGGAAAATGTTCTCTGCCGTTGTGTAGAAGTAGAACAGTATCCTAATGGAGAAGTTCAATATGGAGTGTTGTTACTTGATAAGAAAGAAAAAAGATGGAATAACTTTGAGTTTGAAGAGATTCCTATATCAAGCGTTCTACCTATATGTAACAGCTTTTCAGAAAAAAACATAGATAGTGAAAGAGGGTTACTATTATATCAGTTACATATAAATGGTTTGATTTGTATTGATATAATAGATATTGGTGTGGGAGTAATCAAAAAAAGTGAATGGGATTTTTTTGATAAGCTTTTAGAGAAAAAAATAAATTCAGACACTCTAACAGAGAAGGAAGAAAGTATCTTTTTATCTTCTTCGGCTGATGTAAATGACTTTTTTGAAAGATTAGCTGAGAAAAGCCTAAAATTATCCCAAGAGTCAAAAGACAAAATTATTGCACAAATAGATGTAAAAAAGCTACGGGAAAAATCAGAAGCTAGTGATCTATTACTTATGAAAGAAGATCCTATTTTGTGTGGTTACGTAAGAATGAATTACGAGACCTATATCAATGCACGTAAGAGCATATAAATTCGGGAGGTTAATTGTATTCCAATATTATTAACAACATTCAAAAACTTTGCCAAAGGAAGCAGCGTGTGCTACTTCCTTTGGTATTTTTTTATTATTAGGTAGGGATAAGTTTTTAGCATTAGAAAATTTGAAGATTGGAAAATTAGTAAATTAGGAAGTGGTAGAAATTAGTTGGAGAATGTCGGAGAGACTCAGATGGTTCGGACAAGTGGGATAAGTTGAGGAAGGGAGTAGGAG
This sequence comes from Capnocytophaga sp. oral taxon 323, assembly GCF_001278825.1. NCBI lineage: Bacteria > Pseudomonadati > Bacteroidota > Flavobacteriia > Flavobacteriales > Flavobacteriaceae > Capnocytophaga > Capnocytophaga sp. oral taxon 323. Next base: position 2,597,797 of record NZ_CP012589.1, on the reverse strand, counting down.
TTTTCGGAAGAAAACGGAATTTTTCAGAAGAGAGCTGAGAGGGATTTTGGTGAAAAAAGGCTATAAGGAAGGTATGGTTAGCTTATAGAGAGCTTATAGAGAGCTTATAGGAAGCTTATACGAATCTTGGACGATTGGTATAGAAAGGGTATATAAGTAGTTGATTCATACTGTAATACAGTAAGGCTAAAAATGGTAAAAACGGGGTTTCGAGGCGAAAGAAAGAGGAATAGGTGATAGGCCTTAGGCCATAGGCACTAGGAGGGAGTATGACGAAAAAGGGAAGTTATGACGAGGGACGAATGACGAATGAAGAGGGACGGGGGTGACGAATGACAAAGGAACAATAGACGAAAAATGAGGGTTTTATTTTCGTGAAAGGCAGGTCTACAAAAAATAAGAGTTTATAATAATATACAGTAGATTTGGTTTTAGAAAAGTAGCATTCTGTATATTATTTTTATTATTTTTTATATCTTTGCATTTTAAAAGTGATTTTATACGATGAAAAAACGCTTCTTACTGCTCCTTTTATTCGGTTTAATGCTCTGTCTTACAAAAGTATGGGGGCAGACACACGTGTCGGGTAAAGTGATTGATGAAAACGGTAACCCCGTAGCTTATGCCAATGTGATTTTTGCAAAGACTACCATTGGAGCTTATACCGACGACCAAGGGCGGTTTTCTCTGTATTCGGAGAAAAGACAGAAGGATTTGGAAGTCTCACTTATAGGATACAACACTAGGAAAATACATTTAGACAAAGACAACACCAAAGATTTGGTAGTGGTATTGGTGGAAGGGGAATTGCTTGAAGAGGTAACAGTTGTAGCGAAACCTACTAAGGCACTTTCTAAAAAAGAGAATCCTGCCTATACCGTATTGCAAGGTATTTGGAAGAATAAAAAGAAGCGTGGACTGCAAAACGCTACGGCGTATCAGTTTAAAAAACACAGTACAACGGAATTGGGGGTGAACAACCTCGATACCATCTTCTTAAAAAAGGCTTTAGGAAAGGAATATGACACCATCAGGCGTATTCTTTCTGAGAAGAAATACAAAGAGACCTTCTCTCTGCCAATGTATCTCACTGAAAAAATAGAAACGGTTTACGGCAACAATCAGTTGGGGAAAAAGCGAGTAGACATAGAAGCTGAACGTGCTCAAGGGATTGTACAACAAGGATTTGGATTGGAACGCGTAAGTCAGTCGTTTGACGATTTTGATATTTACGACAATACTTATATGATACTGAACAAGCCCTTTGTGAGTCCGTTAGCAGAGTTTGGTTATGGCGTATATCTGTACGTGCTGAGCGATACGATTCAGAGAGACGACCGCTCGTTCTATCGCATCAACTTTTTTCCTCGTGATGACCAAGATTTAGCATTAGAGGGAAAGTTTGAAGTAGACACTAAGACTTATATAGTGAGTTCGATACAGATGCATACTACGGCTAAAACGAATATCAACTTAGTACGTGGACTTTCTTTTGAAAAATACTTTACCATTGCTAACGACAGTATTTACCTTCCTGAACACGAAATACAAGAAGGAGACTTTACGCTCCTGACGAAGAAAGACGAAGAAAAGGGATTGTATGTAAAGAACTACATCACTTTTTCGGATATTGTTCTCAACAAGCCTAAACCTGCTAATTTTTATGACGAGCAGGTGGTAAAGGTAGCGAAAAATCAGTTTTACAAAGACGATAGTTATTGGGACGCAAATACCTTAGGAGGGGCAGACCTCACTAAAACGAAAGTTCTGATTCGGGAAGTGGGGAGCAATAAACGCATCAAGATGATAGGTGATGTAACTGATATCGTGACGTCGGGCTATATTCCTATTGGCAATTATATGCAGTTTGGCAGGTTTTGGCAAACTTTCTCGAGCAACAACGTAGAGGGTTTACGGCTAAGAGCTGGCTTTCGTTCGTTCTTCTCTACCGATGACCGCTTCCGCACCTATGTATACGGAGCTTATGGGGTGAGAGACAAAGAGTTTAAATACGGTATCAGTGGTAAATACCTTATCTCTCACAGTCCGCGTATTACCTTTGGAGCAGGCTATCAGAACGACAATTTGCAATTGGGTACCTTTGTGATGCACGACGATACCAAATTAGATTTTGAAAATACTACCAACTTTATCATTGCACGTGGTGAGAACTATTATCTTACTCGCAACAGAAAAGTACAAGGTGTTATTAACTATGATATTGTGCCTAACTTGCAGTTTTCGGTATTTGGTACTTACCAAAAACTCACTTCGGCAAGCGAAGAGAACTTCCTCATTGCCTACCGAAACCCCAAGACAGGCGAGGAAATTCACGAATACGACAACTTTTATACAGGGGCACAATTTACCTTTACCCCCAACAGAAAGGTATTTGGCTATGGGGTGGAACAGCGTTATGGCAAAAAGCTCTTCCCGATGTATACCCTTAAATACTCTAAAGGCGTAGACGGTGTATTAAATAGTAAGTTTGATTACGACAAAGTACAAACGATACTCTATAAACCAATTCCGCTTTTCGGGTACGGTATTTTTCACGCTACGGTGGAAGCAGGGAAGGTATTCGGTACAGCACCTCTGATAGCACTAACTCCTACTCCTGCAAACCAATCGTATTCATCAGCTCCTAACACTTTTGCGCTTTTAGATTACTACGATTTCATTACCGACACCTATATCAATGGATATTTTGAGCATCATTTTGATGGTTTCTTGTTCAACCGCATTCCTTTTTTGCAAAAAACGCGCTTTAAGAGTTTAATATTTGGACGATTTGCTTACGGAACACTCTCTGACAAGAACAAACAAGCTAATATTACCAATATTATATTCAATTCACCTGAAAAATTGTATTGGGAATACGGATTTGGGATTGAGAACATAGGGTTAGGAAACTTTCGCTTTATACGAGTAGATTTCGTATGGCGCAACGATTTCAATGATGTGAATGGGGTGCGTAATCCTAAGTTTGGCGTACGGATTGGGATAGTACCATCGTTTTAGGTAAAAGGAAAAGGAAAAGCGAGCAAGGGCTCACAGCTGGGTATGTGAGCAAAAGGCAAAAAGTAAAAAGTAAAATAGATACTTTCTAATGAAGCAACAAAATATAAACAACTTAGTTCGGTTAGGAGAACTACTTTCTAAAACCGAACAATTCAACGATATATTTGATAAAGCAGAACAGCAGAACAGTTGGTTTACGCGTGCTAATGTAATATTTGCCTTTAAATCGTGGAGTGAAGCCCTCAGCAAAAACAATGTACAACAATGGCTGTCGCAATATCAATTACCACAAACTACTTCGCCTAAAAAAATATTGATTATAATGGCTGGTAATCTGCCTTTGGTAGGCTTCCACGATTTGTTGTGCGTATTGGTAGCAGGGCATAAGGCAATAGTGAAGCTCTCCAGCGACGACTGCGTACTACTTCCCTACCTTATAAAACAGATAAGGGCTTTTGCTCCTGAATGGGCAGAAGCGGTAGCTTTTACAGATGATAAAGTAACTGAATACGATGCCGTAATAGCTACGGGTAGCGATAATACCGCACGCTATTTTGAGTATTACTTTGGCAAGAAACCCCATATTATAAGGAAAAACCGCCATTCAGTAGCCGTACTTACAGGTAAAGAAACACCTGAGGAATTGCAGGATTTAGGTAAAGACATCTTTTTGTATTACGGCTTGGGTTGCCGAAGTGTTTCTAAACTATTTGTACCCCAGGGGTATGATTTCGACCTATTATTTCAGGCTATCTACCCATATAAAGACATTATTGAAGAACAAAAATACGCCAATAACTACGACTACAACAAAGCCGTTTACCTAATGAGCTTGTATAAACTACTCGAGAACGGTTTCTTACTGCTGAAAGAAGACGAACATTACGGTTCACCTATTGCGACTCTTTTCTATGAATATTACACCAATAAAGAAGCTCTAAAAAAGAAATTAGCAACCGACAAAGAAAAGATACAATGTGTAGTAGGTCATAATTTTATAGATGGTGAAATACCCTTCGGGCAAACGCAGACTCCTAAACTATGGGATTACGCCGATGGTGTAAACACGCTTACGTTTTTACTAAATTTGTAACAGCTAAATAAAAAGAATTGTTTACATAGAAAAAACACAGATTAACAACCTACTAACTATAAGACACTTAAGAAATAATTTTAGCGTTTTAGTAAAAAAAATGTTCAAAAATATTGCAGGTATAAAAAAAAGTAGTACTTTTGCCACCGCATTAAAGGAGAAGTAGTGCTTTAATGGCAGAATGGTCCGTTCGTCTAGGGGTTAGGACGCAAGGTTTTCATCCTTGTAACAGGGGTTCGATTCCCCTACGGACTACAAGCATATATTAAGTTTTTTGGATTAAACAATAATTTTCAAGGTCCGTTCGTCTAGGGGTTAGGACGCAAGGTTTTCATCCTTGTAACAGGGGTTCGATTCCCCTACGGACTACTAAATGCAACTATTAGAAGTATCTTCAAAAGGAAAGGTACGGCGATAAAAATAAAACTAATAAAGGAAAATGGCAAACCATAAATCAGCATTAAAAAGAATCAGAAGAAACGAAGCAGCTCGTTTACGCAATCGTTATCAACACAAGACGGCTCGTAACGCCGTGAGAAAACTACGCGCTTTGGAAAATGTAGAAGAAGCCAAAGCTCTTTTCCCTAAAGTAGTTTCGATGATTGATAAACTTGCTAAGAGAAATATTATTCACGCTAATAAAGCGGCGAATTTAAAGAGCAGTTTAGCTAAACATATTAACAAGTTAGCTAAATAGTCATTTAGGTTTTAGATTTATCACTAATAGCCAGATTTATGTAAGTAAGTCTGGCTTTGGTGTTTTCAGTAATACAAGAGGTTATGAAGTACAGATTTTATATATTATTCAGTTTATTAACGTGTTTCATTTCGTGTAATGACGACAAAGAGACTAACAAAACAAGGCAAGTGCACAAAGTTAAATCAATTGACTTTGAGGAGTTCAAATTGATAGACCTTACCCCTAAAGCTCAAGAGGATATGAAGCATTGGAAGAGTTTTCAATCGCTGATGCAGGTGATTGTTTCGATGGCTCCTGCCAAGATTAAAAACACAGATGATTTAATGCTCTCAAACCCCGATAGCCTCTTGGTGTACAGTAGACTGTACCCTATCAACTCTAAAACTGAAAACATCAATAGCTTAGTAGAACGTGATTGGCGAGCTCCCGCAGAGGCTTCGAAAGACACTGTTTTTAGGTTTGAAAAGAAAAAGAACAATGAGGTAGCCTCTTTACAATGGAGTAGATTTTTGGTAGCAAACATTCCTTATACTTTTTCTGTAGTTTTAAAAAAAGTAAACTATCCAAAAGTAAATCTAAATTTCTCAGAGTCCAATAGCGATGAACTATCGGCAACTTTTGCATTAGATACGCTTAACTCCTCGACAAGCAACGTAAAAAAGACCGGCCTAGAAGACGATTGGAACAGATATCAGATTACTTTTTCACCTAAAAAATCTGCTCCTTACACTATAAAACTTTCCTTAGATGAGAATGCTAAAGAGAATGACAATGTAATTCTGTATCGTTCTGTTTTAGAACTTCCTGCTAAATACTTTCACAAAGTAGGACAGTATTCGGACAAGATTGTGGGGGAACATTCAGAAGTAGAGAGCTCTTATTATTCAGTATTCTTTTGGTTGGTGCAGATAGAAGATGCTTTACGAGAATTACTCAGCGATGACGCTACCTTCCCTGAAAAGATAAATGTTCCTACTGTAAAGGCACGTCTTAGACTTTTCCAAACACAGATAAAAGCTTTAGCTGACAATGTAAAGAACAATCCAGATTTTAAAGAAGAAGAGCTCAAAAGCAATATTTCGCTATTAGGACAAACGTTTAACAGTGTGATTGCGCGTATCAATAACATCTACGGAAACGACTTAGAAGAACGAATGAAGTTTATTGGTACACAAGACACTGATAGCATACCTAAATAAACCTTATTAATTTTATCATATGAAACGAATACTAATTTTATTTTTCTTTGCACTGACCACACTGTATGCACAAGAGTACGAAGTAACAGGTACTGTTACTGATGACGCTAAAGACCCATTACCTGGTGTTTCGATAGTAATTAAAGGAACTACCCAAGGTACTCAAACTGATTTTGATGGTAAATACACTATCAAAGTAAAGAATGGTGATATCTTAGAGTTTTCTTATATAGGAATGAAAATCAAACAAGTGAAAGTTACTGGACAGAAGATTATCAATGTAGTTTTAGAAGAAGATAATGTTACACTTCAAGAAGTGGTGATAACAACAGGTTATGTAGGTAAACGTAATAGAAAAAAAGATAAACAAAAGAAAGCTGTTACTTATGACATTTATGAACCCTCTCGCGAAACTTATAAAGCGATAGATGAAAGTGGCTTTAAAAGTACAGCTACAGATCCCGTAACTACTTTCTCTGCCGATGTGGATAAAGCTTCCTACAGCAATGTGCGCCGTATGATCAACTATGGGCAAAAACCTGATGAAGATGCAGTACGCATAGAGGAACTTATTAATTATTTTGATTATAACTATACACCTCCAGCCGAAGGTAGTAAAGCACCTCTCAATGCTACAACAACGCTAAGTAGCTGTCCTTGGAATCCTGATAATTATTTGTTGCGCATTGGATTACAAGCAAAGAAAATAGATCTTACCAAAGCGCCACCTTCTAATATAGTGTTTCTAATAGACACCTCAGGTTCTATGGACTCACCTAACAAGATGCCGTTGCTAAAAGCATCGTTCAAATTGCTTTTGGATAATTTACGTTCAGAAGATAGGATAGCGATTGTAGTTTATGCGAGCCAAACAGGAGTTTTACTACCTTCCACCTCAGCTAAAGAGAAGAAAAAAATATCTAAAGTGATAGACGATTTGGTAGCTAGTGGGTCTACTGCAGGAGGAGCTGGATTGCAAACCGCTTACAAAGTAGCCAAAAAGAACTTTTTGCCCAAAGGCAATAACCGTATTATCTTAGCAACCGATGGCGATTTCAATGTGGGAATTTCTTCACGTGATAAGTTGCAACGTTTGGTAGAAGAGGAACGTAACAATGGTATATACATTTCGGTATTAGGCTATGGTATGGGAAATTACCGTGATGATATGGCAGAGACTATTGCCGATAAAGGAAATGGTAACTATGCTTATATCGATAATCTTACCGAAGCCAAAAGAGTATTAGTGAATGAATTTGGCGGTACATTTTACACCGTAGCTAAAGATGTGAAATTGCAGTTAGAATTCAATCCCCAATACGTGAAAGAATACCGATTGGTAGGCTATGAAAACCGCGCCTTAGCCAATGAAGATTTTGAAGACGACAAGAAAGATGCTGGTGAAATAGGTGCTGGGCATACCGTAACTGCTTTATATGAATTGGTACCTGCCAAAGGCGCTACAACCGATGGGTTGCGCTATCAAAAACAAGTAGAAAAAGGATTTGCTAACGAATTAGCTTTCCTCAAAATACGCTATAAAGACCCTATAGTAAAAGATGCTAAAAGCGTAGAAGAAAGCACTCCTATCCCTTTTACACTTACTGAGTTCGCTAAAACAGATGATGATTACCGCTTTGCATCAGCCGTAGCTGAATGGGGAATGCTCTTAAGGAACTCTAAATATAAAGCTAAATCCTCATACTCTCAGGTACTTGACTTGGCTAAAAACGCTATAGGTAAAGATGAGGAAGGCTACCGAAAGGAGTTTATCCGATTAGTGGAAGTTTCGGAGAAACTGAAGTAATGAGCTAATGAAGGCCTCACCTCACTTCACATACTCTGCTCTCGCAGACTTCTCCAAAGGAGAGGAAACAATTCATAAAAACGAGTATTTACGGAGCAAAATTGTTCTAACGCTAAGCTATATAATAAAATTAATCTTTATGAAGTATTCAATGACCTTAGGGATACTTTTGCTTGTAACAATTACAGCAAAATCCCAAACGCTCGCCGAGCGTATCAACGCTAAAAATGTAACTTTAATAGATGTGCGTACTCCAAAAGAATACGCCGCGGGGACTGCTGAAGGAGCCATTAATATTCCTTTGGAAGAGATGGGTGCCCGATGGCAAGAACTAAAAGGAAAAGAAAATATCGTTCTCTTTTGCCGTCGCGGTATACGCGCTGGCAAAGCACAGGACATTCTTAAAATGCACAACATTACGGTTGTGAATGCCAAAACAGTAGAACACGTAAAATCGTTACAGAAAGTAAACTTAGCCGATAAGCTCACTTTTAAGACTGATAAACCTACTACTTATTTTGTAAAAGATGGTAAAAATGTGAGACAAGTAGCCATAGCTTTAGGTGAAGGAGGAGTGCTGAAAAAACACACTACCAGTATCCCTGCAACCCTTATTATGGTGAAAGGAACTGTACGTTTTCTTATCAATGGAGAAGAAATTGTGCTCAAAGACCTCGATACCTATCAAATACCCGTAGATGTAGAGCACGAAGTGATAGGAGTAGAGAAAGAAAATGTATTTATAGTTACGAAGGGAAATTAATCAATTAGCTATTTACAAAATATATCTCTTTGCCAAAGCTCGTAGCACCAGAGACTATCAGAGCTTTGGCAAAGTTTTTTATTACTTTTTAGTTAAAAAGCAAGGTTATCAATCAATCTTACTCCCTCGGCGTGTACTACTATAAAAGCACGGTAGTCTTTACCTGCTTCTTTTTTGGTAATAGGTTGCAAAGTATGCGCATCGGTAATGGTAAAATATTCTAAGGTGAAGTCGGGCTGTTGAGCAAAGACTCCTTTTACCCAGATTTCTATTTCAGCAGGGCTATGAGTAGCAAAACGTTCTTTGGCAGCGAGTAGAGTGCTGTAAATAATGGTAGCACGCTGTTTCATTGGCTCGCTGAGGAGAGCATTGCGGGAGCTGAGAGCCAAACCATCGGCATTGCGCACGATTGGGCAAGGAACAATGGTTACTGGCAAGCCCGTTTGTCGTACCATTTGCTGAATAATAAGCAGTTGTTGGTAATCTTTTTCACCAAAATAAGCTCTATCGGGCATTACAATCTCAAAAAGTTTTTTAACAATCGTACCTACACCATCGAAATGACCAGGGCGAGAAGTACCTTCCATCACTTTGTCTAATCCTGCAAAGTCAAAAGGTTCAGCGACTACTTCTTCGCCATAAATATCGGCTACGGTAGGGGCAAAAATGAATATCTCTTTACTGAACTGAGCAATCTTCTGAGCATCGGCTTCTAAGGTACGCGGGTATTTTTGCAAATCGGTAGGGTTGTTAAACTGCGTAGGGTTCACAAAAATGCTCACTACCACTATATCATTCTCTTGTTTAGCTTTTTTTACGAGTGATAAATGCCCGTCGTGTAAAGCGCCCATAGTGGGCACTAATCCAATCGTTTTTCCTTGATTTTTAAGGGTTTCCAATAGGTTATGGAGTTCCTTTTGGTGTGTGTAAATCATCGGTATCAAATCTTTTTTGGGTGCAAACTTATATAAAATTATGGATATGTGCATAATTTTTTGTACTTTTGTGCCTTCTAAGAGCTAATTAAAATAACTAATTACTTTTTATGAAAGATAAAAAAGTACTCTACGTATCGTCGGAAGTGTTGCCTTATTCGCCCTATAGTGAGTTGGCAAAGATGTCATTTGAAGCCCCGAGAATGGTGAATAACAATGGAGGGCAGATACGTATTTTTATGCCCAAGTTTGGTAATATCAATGAGCGACGTCATCAGTTGCACGAGGTGATACGCCTTTCGGGGATGAATATTATTATCAATGATATTGATGTACCTCTGATTATTAAAGTAGCTTCTATCCCTAAGGAGCGCATACAGGTTTATTTTATTGACAACGATGAATATTTCAGGCGCACTGGCACACTCTTTGATGGAGAAAACAATATGTACCCAGACAACGATGAGCGTTGTATTTTCTTTGCTAAAGGTATTGTAGAAACTGTTAAAAAACTCAATTGGTTACCCGATATTATTCATATACACGGTTGGGCATCGGCTTTGTTGCCTCTTTACTTGCGCACCTATTACAAAGATGAACCTATCTTTTCAGAAAGTAAGATTGTTACCTCAGTATTCGATAGCGATTATGAGGGGGCTTTGGACAGTACGCTTATCAATAAAGTGGCTTTTGATGGTATTAGTAAAAAGACGGTAGACCCGCTAAAAAATCCTACTTATTACAATTTGATGCGTGTCGCTATCAAATATTCAGATGGAGTTGTAGTGGTGAGTGAAGATATGCCTGAGGATTTCCAAACCTACCTAAAAAATCTAAGAAAGCCTGTTCTTTACAACAGTGATAAGGAAACTTTCCAAGATTCTTACCGCGAATTTTACACTAAAATATTAAAGAAATAACAAACGAATGAATAACATACAGAAGATTTTATTTTTTGCTACTATAGTAACACTTTTCAGTGCGTGCTCAAGTAATGATTTTAACGAGATAGATGGTGGACTGCTAAAAAATCCTAATTTTGACACTAATGTATTTACAGCTACTATTCAGGTAAACCAAGTAAAAGAAAGTGCAGTACAAACTAACGGTTTAGGAGGATACTTATTAGGACAGTATAGCCAAGTTCCGTTTGGTACCAAATCGGCTACCATAGTGGCACAAGTAACATTACCAGCTGTTAATCCGACTTTTGGAACTAAAACACAAGCCTCTGAAAATAGTGAGAACAAATCGGAAAATGAAACCGTTACAGAAGCGTATCTATACATTCCTTTCTTCAATCCGAATAGTTCTAATAGCAACGCTTCTTACTCTCAAAATGTAGAATATACGTTAGATTCTATCTATGGGAATAGAGATGCGAGCTTTCAAGTAAATGTGAGAGAACTGAACTATTTTTTAAGTGATATTGATACGGATCTCAATGCTAAAATATATTATTCAAACGACACTAATATTACAAGTAATTTAGGTGCTTCTATTGTGTCTAACACTACTAGTACTTACACTATCAGTAATAAAGCTATTACTCGCTATCAGTTTGACAACCCACAAACAAGTGAAGATGAGAGTAAAAAAGTACAAGATGTATTAGCACCAGGGTTGCGTATTCCACTAAGCACAAATTTCTTCCAAACAAAAATTATCAACAAGGAAGGCAGTAGCGAACTTGCTAACGCTAATGAATTTAAAAAATATTTTAAAGGGATTAGTGTCAGTACTTCTAACTTTTCAAAGGATTTAATGATGCTCCTAAATATGGCAAATGCAAAAATAGAGATTGTATATAGCTATAAAACTTCAGGAACGAATTCTACAACTACAGAAACTCGTAAAAATCGTTATGAACTTTCACTGAATGGCATTACAGTAAACTTATTTAACAATTCAGGAGAGAGTTTAACTGATAGCAGTAAAATATATCTCAGTGGAGCTTTAGGACAAACAGCTTCTATTACTATTTCGGATACAGATATTGCTCATATTAAGTCGCAAAAACTAATGGTAACCGATGCGAGTTTATTGTTATATGTGGATAATTCAGTAAGCTATACAAAAGAGCCTGAACGCCTCTTTATCTATAACACCCAAACAGGAGCTGTACTTGTAGATTATCAGTACGACCCAACATCAAATGCTGATTCGTCTACTTATTCATATCTCTATCACCTAGGAAAATTGCAAAAAGAAAACGGGAAAGGAGCTTTTTACCAATTGAGGATTACCAATCATATTTTAAATCTGGTTAATGAAATAGGAACAAATGTACCTTTAGGAATAGTAATAGCTTCTAATGTGAAAAACACTAACTTAGGAGCATATTTGAGAAACACTAATACAAAAGGAAAAATACCATCTTCAGCAGTGGTTACTCCTTTGGGTACTGTTATAAAAGATGTAAAATTGCGTATCAGCTACACTCAACCTAAATAGTGATGGATTTAAGAGATCAGTTAAAATCACTTTTCCCTGACCATATAGAAGAGGAGATACCTCAAGAAGCTCCTTCTAATATTTGGTTGCAGGAAGAGCCTTTACTATGCAAATACGAAAAACGCAAAGGAAAACCCGTAACCGTAATTGAGGGCTATAATGGCGCAGAAGCCGATTTTAAGATTTTGGCTAAAGAACTTAAAACGTACCTTGGGGTAGGGGGAACTGTGAAAAACGATACTATCCTCATACAAGGTGATTACCGCGACACTATTATGCAACTTCTCAAAGAAAAAGGGTTTAAGGTGAAGCGCATAGGCGGTTGAAAACAATTGACAATTCATAATTAACAATTAGTAATATGAAATTATTAGAAGGGAAAACAGCTATTATCACTGGTGCTAGTAGAGGCATTGGGTGTGGTATAGCCAAAGTATTTGCTTCCCACGGGGCAAACATTGCTTTTTCGTACAGTTCATCAGTGGATGCTGCAATGACATTAGAGAAAGAATTAGCTACAAAAGGTGTGAAAGTAAAAGGCTACCAAAGCGATGCTTCTGACTTCGCACAGTCGCAAGAATTTGTAGATGCAGTGGTAGCGGAATTTGGCACAGTTGATATTCTAGTAAACAACGCAGGTATCACTAAAGACAACCTACTGATGCGCATTAGTGAAGAAGATTTTGATAAGGTAATAGAGGTAAATCTCAAATCGGTGTTTAATATGACCAAAGCGGTACAGCGCATTATGCTTAAACAACGTAAAGGTTCTATTATCAATATGAGTAGTGTAGTGGGCTTGAAAGGCAATGCTGGACAGTCAAACTATGCGGCTTCTAAAGCGGGAATTATCGGCTTTACCAAATCGATTGCCTTAGAGTTAGGTTCTCGAAATATCCGTTGCAATGCTATCGCTCCAGGCTTTATAGAAACCGAAATGACGGCTGTACTTGACGAAAAAGTAGTACAAAGCTGGCGTGATGCTATTCCTCTAAAACGTGGCGGACAACCTGAAGATGTAGCGAATGCTTGTGTGTTTTTAGCCTCCGATATGTCGGCTTACATCACAGGGCAGGTGCTCAATGTTGATGGAGGAATGCTCACATAATTTTGTTATATCAGAAAAACTTTTTACTTTTGCCGAATGTTAATAAAAAAATATATCATCATCGGTCTGCTGACTGTGCTCTTTACTTCGTGTGGAGAGTATCAAAAGGCCTTGAAATCAAAAGAAGGAAGCGTAAAATACACTGAGGCTGAAAAGCTATATAAGGCTAAAAAATATAAAAAAGCGACACGCCTTTTTGAACAAATAGCTTCAGAATATGCAGGTAAGCCACAAGGAGAACGTATTTATTATATGTTTGGAGATTCTTACTATCAGCTAAAACAATACAGTTTGGCGTCTTATCAGTTTGAACGACTTCAGAAATTATATCCTCGTAGCGAAAAAGCTACAGAGTCGGCTTTCTTAGAAGCAAAATCGCTTTACTTGGAAACTCCTAAATATAGTGTAGACCAAACTTATACCTATCAGGCTCTAGAGAAATTACAATACTTTTTGGATAGATACTCTGATAGTGAATATGCTAAGGAAGCTAACGAGCTAGCCTTAGACTTAGTAACTCGCTTAGAGAAAAAAGAGTTTGAAATAGCTAAACAATACGACCAAATACGCGACTATCAAGCAGCAATGAAGTCGTTAGACAACTTTTTGACCAATAACCCAGGTAGTGTCTTTAGAGAAGATGCGTTGTACACGCGTTTGCATTCAGCTTACGAGTGGGCTATCAACAGTATAGAAACTAAGAAAGAAGAACGCCTCAATACTGCTAAAGAAGCTTACGACAACTTATTGCGTGCCTACCCTGAAACTAAATACAAAAAGGAAGCAGAGAATATGCTTACGAAAATAAACACATCATTGAAAAGTTTTATATCACAAAAATAATATCATTACATTATGGATTTTAAGAAAATAGATGCTCCTACCACTACTGTTACTTATAACAAATCGGCTATAGAAGCACCTACGGGTAATATTTATGAAGCTATTTCTATTATTGCTAAAAGAGCTAACCAAATAAATGCCGAAATTAAAAAGGAATTAGTAGAAAAATTAGAGGCTTTCGCTACTAATAATGATAGCTTGGAGGAAATCTTTGAGAATAAAGAGCAAATAGAGGTATCTCGCTTTTATGAGCGCTTGCCTAAACCACAAGCTATTGCTGTAAAAGAATGGCTTGAGGGTAAGATTTATTACCGTGAAGCCGAATAGAATTGGGTATTTATAGATTATTTGTTAGGCTTTAAGCAGTAAGCGTTTGCTTGCCGTTTAGAGCCTTTTTCTGATTATATTTCTGAATTATGAATATTGTACTTGGTATTACTGCGGGTATAGCGGCTTATAAGACACCTCAATTAATACGCTTACTCATCAAAAAGGAACACAATGTAAAGGTAATTCTCACTGAGAATGCAAAAGAGTTTGTAACACCTCTTACCCTCAGTACAGTATCTAAAAGCCCTGTGCTAACAAATTTTTCCTCTCCCGAGGGCAATTGGCATAGCCACGTAGAGTTAGCTCTATGGGCAGATGCGATGCTCATCGCTCCTGCTACGGCTAATACCATTGGTAAAATGGCTCACGGTGTATGTGATAACTTACTGTTGGCTACTTATTTCTCTGCTAAAGCACCTGTATTCATTGCTCCTGCAATGGATTTGGATATGTATGCCCACCCTACGGTTACCGAGAATTTAATTAAATTAAAGTCTTTTGGTAATCATATCATTCCCGCAACTTATGGCGAACTCGCTAGCGGACTTGTTGGACAAGGACGTATGGCTGAACCCGAAGATATAGTGCTGTTTTTAGAGAATGCACTTACCGAAAATCTTCCTTTTAAAGGTAAAAAAATTCTCATTACTGCAGGTCCTACTTACGAGGCAATCGACCCCGTACGTTTTATAGGAAACTTTTCTTCTGGCAAAATGGGGATTGCCCTTGCTAATGAAGCCGTACGACAAGGAGCTGAGGTACATTTAATATTAGGTTCCTCTACTGAAAAGAATATTCACTCACAAATTCACTTGCATCGGGTGGTAAGCGCTCAGCAAATGTACGAAGCTGCTGTAACCGAATTCCCTACTTGTGATATCGCTATCCTTGCCGCTGCTGTGGCTGACTATACGCCTGAAACTGTAGCCTCCGAAAAAATTAAAAAGAAAGGCGGTAATCTCAGTCTAACCTTAGTGCCTACCGTCGATATATTGGCATCTTTAGGAAAAATCAAAACTACTCAGACGCTTATAGGTTTTGCCTTAGAGACTGAAAATGAAGTTGCCAATGCCCAAACCAAATTGGAGAAAAAGAATTTAGATGCTATTGTACTCAACTCCTTGCGCGATGCAGGCGCAGGCTTTGGTACTGATACCAATAAAGTTACTTTTATTACTAAAAAAACACAAATCAGTTTTCCTTTAAAAACTAAAGAAGAAGTCGCTAAAGATATTTTGACGCAAATATTTGGCATTCTTATAGAAAAGTAATATCTTTGTACTTTCAATCTTATAAAAATAAAAATAAATGAAAGCATACATCTTCCCAGGTCAAGGAGCCCAATTTGTAGGTATGGGGCTTGATTTATACGAAAAATCTGCTGAAGCCAAAGCTCTTTTTGAAGTAGCTAATGGCATTCTCGGCTTCTCCATTACTGATATAATGTTCAGCGGTACTGATGAAGACCTCAAACAAACCAAAGTTACCCAGCCTGCTATCTTCTTGCACTCAGTAATCCTTAGCAAAGTACTCGGTAAAAATTTTGCTCCTCAAATGGTTGCAGGACATTCATTAGGTGAATTTTCTGCTTTAGTAGCCAATGAAGCCCTCTCATTTGAAGATGGTTTGCAATTAGTAGCCAAACGTGCTACCGCTATGCAAAAGGCTTGCGAATTACAACCTGGTACAATGGCTGCCGTATTAGGCTTAGACGATAGTAAGGTTGAAGAACTTTGTGCAACAGTTGACGGAATTGTAACCCCTGCCAACTATAATTGCCCAGGTCAGTTGGTGATTTCAGGTGAACTCAAAGCTGTAGAAGCAGCTTGCGAAAAGATGAAAGAAGCAGGAGCTAAGCGTGCTCTTGTATTGCCTGTAGGCGGAGCTTTTCACTCAGTACTGATGAAACCTGCCGAAGAAGAATTGGCAGCAGCGATTGAGCAAACGACTTTCCATAAACCACTTTGTCCAGTATACCAAAATGTAACTACTACGGCTGTAAGCAATGAAGCTAACATTAAAAAGAACCTCATCAAGCAACTTACTGCTCCTGTGAAATGGACACAAAGTGTACAACAGATGATTGCTGATGGTGCTACCGAATTTATTGAAGTAGGACCTGGCAAAGTGCTACAAGGCTTGGTGAAGAAAATAAACAAAGAGGCAGTGGTAGCTTCGGCAGAAATATGATACAAGTAGAAAATTTACATAAATCTTTTAATGGAACTGAAGTGCTCAAAGGTATTTCTACTACTTTTGAAAAAGGTAAAACGAATCTGATTATCGGGCAAAGTGGTTCAGGTAAAACTGTGTTCCTCAAATCACTTTTAGGTCTTTTTACCCCCGATTCGGGCGACATTATCTACGATGGGGTGAAGTACGCTGATATGAAACGCAAAGAACGTGTAGCCTTGCGTCAAAAAATGGGAATGGTATTCCAAGGAAGCGCTTTATTCGACTCTATGACGGTGCTCGAGAATGTGATGTTCCCTTTGAAGATGTTTTCTCAAAAAACACCTGAAGAAATACGCGAGCGTGCTAATATAGTATTGAGCCGTGTAAACTTAGTAAATGCCGATGATAAATTACCATCAGAAATTTCTGGAGGTATGCAGAAAAGGGTTGCTATTGCTCGTGCGATTGTAAACCAACCCAACTATCTGTTTTGTGATGAGCCTAACTCAGGACTAGATCCTAAGACCTCTATCGTAATAGACAACCTTATTCAAGAAATTACTGAAGAGTTTAACATCACCACCGTAATCAATACTCACGATATGAACTCAGTAATGGAAATAGGGGCTAAGATTGTATTCCTAAAAAATGGCTATAAAGAATGGGAAGGCTCTAAAGAAACTATTTTCCGCACCGATAACGAAGCAGTTACTGACTTTGTGTATTCATCAGAGCTGTTTAAGAAGGTAAGAAAAGCTTATTTAGAAGAACACGAGGATTAGATTAATAATTAAATTTCTAAAAAGCTACCTATAAAGTTTATAGGTAGCTTTTTTATTATTAGAGAATTAAGGGAATTTATATTCTAAATCTCACTTAAAAAGAAAAGCTCTCCTTGGAGAAAGGAAAGCTTTCATTGGTTTACTATAAACCCGTGTAAAAATATTTACACAAAACAACACAACTAAATCTTATGAAGCGGTCTGGACGGGACTCGAACCCGCGACCCCATGCGTGACAGGCATGTATTCTAACCAGCTGAACTACCAGACCTTCAGCAAATTTGTGCAATTCATTTCTTCATTGCGGTTGCAAAGGTACTACTTTTTTTATTACTTGCAAATTTTTAGAGCGTTTTTTTAAACTTTTTTTAATCTTTCTTTATAATATATCTGATAATAAACATATTAAAGTATTAGATATTAAAGGTTGTATTGGCTGTTTTTAGATGTAATTCCACTGCATTACTATCGGTAAGGCTTGTAATATAACAAGTAATGCCCATCACTTTGTCATATAACGAGCCATTTTTGCGATACTTTTCAGGTAACTTTTTAAGCAAAAGTTTATCAAATGATGTTTCACGTCCGTTTTCTTGATTGATAATAGCTGTAAAAAAGATATCTAATAAATGTTGTAAAACCACATAGCCCGATACTTCCTTTTCTACTACCTCATCGGATTGATATATACGTTCCACACTACAATCTATTACATCAGTGATTTGATGGCGATATTTACTATCATATAAAAGTGACTGGTGAAATTCTCCTGCCAAGATTGCATCTTCATTTTGCAAGAAGATGTCGGTAGCATCTTGTATCAAAGCTCCTATAGCAACTGCACGCAAATAAGCAATACGCTCTTCTTTAGTTTGTAGTTTGCTATATTTATGAGTATTTATCTTATCTGAGATGATACCACCTAAATACTCTAAAGCTACATCTTCGCTTATAAGCCCTAAGTTGATACCGTCTTCAAAGTCTATAATAGTATAACAAATATCGTCGGCTGCCTCTACCAAGAAAGCTAAGGGATGACGTGCATAACGCAATTCACCATTTACACTATTAGATTTTAGTCCTAAAGTTTCAGCTACCTCTTTGAAGAATTTTTTATCACCTTGGAAAAAACCATATTTCTTATCAGCTATACGGTCAGTAGGACGTACAGGTAGTGATTCTTTAGGATACTTAGTAAAAGCTCCTAAGGTAGCATAAGTAAGCCGTAAGCCCCCCTCTACCCCCAAACGTGTTTCATTAAGAATTCTAAAACCATTGGCATTCCCTTCAAAACTACACAAATCAGCATACTCGGCTTCTGTGAGTAAATGTTTGATAGCAGTTCCTTTTTTGAATTGAAAAAACTCTCCTATAGCCTTTTCACCACTGTGCCCAAAAGGTGGATTACCAATATCGTGTGCTACCGCCGCTGCTGCAATAATGGCTCCAAAATCATTAGTTTGGTAACCCAATTCGCACAAGTGAGGATATTTGGTGAGCACGTGTTTACCCACAGCACGCCCCAAACTACGCCCCACTACCGACACCTCAATACTATGTGTAAGACGTGTGTGTACAAAACTTGTTTTTGAAAGCGGAATTACTTGTGTTTTGTCCTGCAAGCTACGAAAAGCACTTGAAAAGACCACACGGTCATAATCCATATCAAAACTGAGTCGTGTTTCATCTTCATTTTTTCGCAAACGAAGACTAGTATCACCATATTTGTTAAGAGAGAGTAAGTTTTCCCAAAGCATTTTTATTGTTTATTTAAGGTACGGGGTCATAGCCACTTCCTCCCCAAGGGTGGCAACTACATATACGCTTAATTGCCAACCAGCCTCCTTTAAAAAAACCGTACTTTTGCAAGGCTTCTAAAGTGTATTGCGAGCAGGTAGGGGTATACCTGCACGTAGGAGGCTTGAGTGGCGAAATGGCTACTTGATAAAAGCGCACTAAATAAATGAAAAGATACTTCATTTCATTAGTTATTAGTCAGTAGTTATTAGCCGTTAGTTTTTTAACTACTAACAACCGATTTCTAACTACTACTTAGTAAATCGTTCAATTACTTCTTGGCTTACACCAGTATTAGAGAAGCCTCCATCGTGGAAAAGGTTTTGCATCGTTACTTTGCGAGTAAGATCGGAGAAGAGAGATACCGTATAATTGGCACAATCTTGAGCGGTGGCATTACCCAGTGGTGACATAGCATCGGCGTAGGCGATAAAACCGTCGAAACCTTTTACGCCTTGTCCTGCAGTAGTAGCGGTAGGTGATTGTGAAATGGTATTCACTCGCACTTTCTTGTCTTTACCAAAGAAATAGCCAAAACTACGCGCAATAGATTCTAAGTAGGCTTTATTATCAGCCATATCGTTATAATCAGGGAAGGTGCGTTGTGCTGCCATATAAGTAAGGGCAACAATACTACCCCACTCGTTCATTGCATCATTCTTATAAAGCACTTGGCATACTTTGTGAAAAGAAAGTGCTGAAACGTCCCACCCTTTTTCAGTGTTCACATAGTTAGACTCGGTATAAGGAATGTTTTTGCGCACGTTTACCGACATACCGATAGAGTGCAACACAAAATCCAACTTACCCCCTAAAATCTCCATAGCTTTGCTTACCAAGTTTTGGAGATCGTCCATATTGGTAGCGTCGGCAGGAATAATTTCAGAGCCTGTTTTTTCGGCTAAGTTTTTTATTTCTCCCATACGCATTGCTACGGGAGCATTGGTAAGTACAAACTTACCACCTTCTTCGTGTACACGTTCTGCTGTTTTCCAAGCAATAGAATTTTCGTCTAAGGCACCAAAGATGATGCCTCTTTTTCCTTTTAATAAATTATACATAATTTTCTCTTTTATAAAATGAATTTTGTTCCTATGGGGCAAATGTACAAAATATTTCTGTATAAATAAAAAGCTACCTAAAATATTAGGTAGCTTTTTATCTGTATGCAATATAGCGTATTACTTTTCAAACGCTTTTAAAGCATTGATAATAATAGCAATACACTCTCTTAATTCCGTTTCATTCATTACCAATGGCGGAGCAAATCTAATGATATTGCCGTGAGTAGGTTTAGCGAGTAACCCATTATCGCGCATCTTTAGACAGATATTCCAAGCAGTGTCACTCTCTTCGGTATCGTTGATAACCACCGCATTTAGGAGCCCTTTACCACGTACTAAGGTGGCTATTTTTGAGGTTTTGATATAGTTGCTAATTTCTTTGCGAAAAATCTCACCCAAACGAGCGGCATTTTCAGCCAAATGCTCATCTTTTACTACCTGTAAGGCTTCAATCGCTACGGCTGCTGCCAAAGGATTGCCTCCAAAAGTACTACCGTGTTGCCCAGCTTTAATCACGTGCATAATACGGTCATCAGCAAGGACAGCACTTACGGGATACACCCCACCACTAAGAGCTTTCCCCAGTACCAATATATCAGGTTTTACATTCTCGTGGTCTACTGCCAAACGTTTTCCGGTACGCGCTATTCCTGTTTGTACCTCATCGGCGATAAAGAGTGCATTATACTTTTCGCATAAGGCTTTTGCTCCGCTTAAATACCCCTCAGAAGGGACGTATACACCAGCTTCACCTTGTATAGGTTCTACTAAAAAGCCTGCTACTGTTGCTTTATTATCAGCAAGGACTTGTTCCAAAGCGACTAAATCGTTGTAAGGAACGGAAACAAAACCAGGTGTATAAGGTCCAAAGTTCTTACGCGCATTTTTATCAGATGAAAAAGATACAACTGTAGTGGTACGCCCGTGGAAGTTCTGGTCGCATACGATGATGATGGCAGCACTTTCAGGCACCCCTTTCTGTTCGTACGCCCATTTGCGACATATTTTAATAGCTGTTTCTACCGCTTCAGCCCCTGTGTTCATCGGGAGGACTTTCTCGAAGCCAAAATACTCGGTTACGTACTTTTCATACACTCCGAGCTTATCGTTGTAGAAAGCGCGAGAAGTGAGTGTAAGAGTTTGCGCTTGTTCAGTAAGCGCTTTGATGATACGTGGGTGGCAGTGACCTTGGTTTACGGCAGAGTAAGACGAAAGGAAATCGTAGTAGCGTTTGCCTTCGATGTCCCACACATATACCCCTTGCCCTTTGCAGAGTACGACGGGTAGTGGGTGATAGTTATGTGCACCGTACTGATTTTCGAGTGCCATTGCTTGTTCTGAGGTTAATTTATGTGTTATCATATATTTGTGTTATATACTTTTAAAGGTAAAATAATATTCATTCTATTACAAAACTATATTTTCATATTTACTTTGTGTTTAATAGTAATTTTTCTATCGTAAAAAACTTGGACAAAGATACAAGAATAAATTAAATAATCCTATATGTTCATATAAAAAAACAAGTTTGACGCCTAAATTTTCCTTATATAAAATAGTTAATATCCGTTTTATACTTACAGTATTTTTTCTTTTCACAGAAATAATTCTGCAGTATTTCATACTTTTGAACAATAACTTTATTACAGTGTTAACTATTGATTTTCTTTGTATTAACATTAGATTTTATATTTATGGACAAAAATAGAAAAAAGATTTTTTGTAAAAAATTTCTTTTTATTAAAAAATTATTATACCTTTGCCTCCACTAAAAGATCATAGATTATGGCAGATACAGTATTACAACCGAAAGGTACAGACGTAAAAACAGATACGGAAGTACAACTGACAGGTGCACAACTACAACAAATGCTTGATGCTCACTGTCAAGATATGAAAGAAGGAATGCCAGGATTCCTTTTTTATGGAATTTTGAGCAGTACCGATGGTTCTATCTTAAGCAAAGCTTCTGCTAATGAAGAAGCTTCAAGAATAATTGAGCAAGGCTCTGCTTTTCATCTTACTATTGTTGATCAAGTAAAGAAAGTAGTTGATAGCAATGATGCTTTAGGAAAATTGGAGTTAGATTATATCCTTATTGAAACAGATAAAATCACGTTTATGTTGATGATTTCAGCTTTGGGTAAATTCTTTTCTATCACCGCTTTAGATAGACCTAAATCAAACATTGGTATCTCAAGAGCTTTACTTTACAAGTGCAAAAGAGAGTTTGGAACACTATTAGACGATTTTTTTAGTATTTTTTAACAGAAGAAATAAAAAGGGGCACAAAACAGACAGTCTGTTTTGTGCTCTTTTTTATATCAACCAAAATATAAAACTTTTAGAATTTCATTATTAACCTATCGTCACAGCTCTACGGTAGTATTGCTATTTTCATCAATGAGAATGGTATACTTCGAAAGCATTGCATACTATAAAAGAGAAGCTAATTTGAGCTTGTTATCTTATTCTAATGAAGTACAAGATATTTCGGTAAAAAAAAAACAAAAAAGCACAAATTCAGAGTGCCTAAATTTGTGCTATGAAGATGCTATTTAATATCTTTTTTTAAAGCTGTTCATCTAATATTACTGCAAGAGGTCTACTTTTTTCAACCAAAGATCTAGCTATTGTTAAATTAGCTTTATCTCTATCTAAGGCTAAGAGAATAAAAAATTTCCCTAAATTCGAAATTCCAATTACATAAGTAATTTTATTGGTTTCGATAAGAGTACTATGTATCTCTTTAATGTTTAATGATTCACTTAAGGCAACCACACTTTTTACTTGTGCTACAATAGTTGAAAAAACAGGAGCGGTTTCTTCTGCTATTGTTGAAAATTCTGGACTTGATGAAGCTTTTGCGATAATAGTCCCTTCAGCAGAATTAAGAATTCCACAATATAGAAATCCTGGCAAATTAGCTTTCATATCTAAGCAGAGCTTGTTAACTGCTTCTTGTAATTCTTTACCTGTCATAAACTTGATTTTTTTATATGTTATTTTGATGCAAATATATGTATAATATATACAAGTATTTATTTTTTAACATTATTTAATGCTTTTTGTGTATACTTTAAGTTTTTTAACTTGTATTATTGTGAAATAAAACAGAAAAATAAAAGCATTAATATATCATCACAGCTCCTACGGTAGCGTTGCTGGTCTCATCGATGAGGATAGCACTACCCATTGGAGGATTGCTTTGGAAAGCATCGTATACTAATGGGGAAGCCGTTTTGAGTCGGATTTTTGCGATTTCATTGAGTTTTACACTTTCTACGCCTTCAGTTTGGTTGAGAGTATTGACGTCTATTTTATACTCTATTTCCTTCACAATTGCTTTTACAAGTTTACTACGCTGTTGCAACAAGTATTTATTATCTTCGCGCAATTCGCGTTTATCCATCCAGCATACAATAGCCTCGATATCTTGCCCTTGCTGAGGCTCTGCTCCTTGTTTGGCAAAGTAGTCACCACGAGAAATATCAATATCGTCTTCGATGTGTAGTACTACTGGGTCACCTGCCTTTGCTTCTGCAACTTCTTCACCGTTATACTCTATCTTACTGAGTTTTGTAGTAATACCTTCTGGTTCTACTATTATCGCATCACCTTTGCGATAAGTGCCCGAAATGACTTCTCCCGCATAACCGCGATAATCGTGTAAAGCTTCGGTTTGTGGACGTATTACATACTGCACTTGAAAACGAGGTTGGTCATAGTTGTCTTTGCTAATTTCTACTGTTTCCAAAAAGTCTAAAAGCGAATTACCTTTGTACCAAGGCATCGCCTCAGTGGTATTCACGATATTATCGCCTACAAAAGCCGAAATTGGGAAATAGTGCACGCTCTTCAATCCTAAACGTTTGGCAATCTCTTCGTACTCTTGCTTGATATTGTTAAAAACCTCTTCGCTATAACCTACCAAGTCCATTTTGTTTACGGCTACCACTACCTCTGGGATATTGAGGAGAGAGGCGATGATTGAATGGCGACGAGTTTGTTCGGTTACGCCATTGCGAGCGTCTACCAAAATGATTATAAGCTCGGAATTAGAAGCCCCTGTAATCATATTGCGGGTGTATTGGGTATGACCAGGAGCATCGGCGATGATAAATTTGCGTTTGGGAGTAGCAAAGTAGCGGTAGGCTACATCGATAGTAATCCCTTGTTCGCGTTCAGCACGGAGCCCATCGGTGATGATAGCAAGGTCGATACCATCGTCGTTCTTATTTTTTGATTGTTGTTCCAATGCTTCGAGCTGGTCGGCTAAAATACTTTTGCTATCGTATAACAATCGACCTATAAGGGTACTTTTACCGTCGTCTACACTACCTGCGGTGATAAATCGTAATATATTCATTTGCTTTATTTCTGTTGAGTAAATATAATTTGGTGCAAAAGTACAAACTAATTGGCAAATTAGCAAATTTGAAACTTAGTAAATGGGGCACTTGTATTTAAAAACCTACCCCCCGTTCCCCCTTCCCGAAAGGAAGGGGGGCAATCCGCAAAAGCGACTTTTTAAAGAGAAAACATCTAATATTCTCTACTATTTTTTTGTGGTTTATTAATAAAGTATAAGCCTATTATTTTAAAAACGAATGCCGTGCTTAGTAAATGGGGCACGAACTACAAAAAAT
This sequence comes from Capnocytophaga sp. oral taxon 323, assembly GCF_001278825.1. NCBI lineage: Bacteria > Pseudomonadati > Bacteroidota > Flavobacteriia > Flavobacteriales > Flavobacteriaceae > Capnocytophaga > Capnocytophaga sp. oral taxon 323. The sequence goes on along the minus strand of NZ_CP012589.1, from coordinate 2,573,077 downwards.
GGAGCAGTAGAGGCGGACTTGTAGAACGGGGGTCAGACAGGTGGGAGGTGCGAGTCACGCGGGCGATAGAGGGTTAGAGCTATCGGAAGAAAACAGAGAAATTCGAAAGTGAGTTAAGGGTGATTTTGGTGAGAAATGCTCGTTAGGAGGGTATGGTTAGCTTATAGGGAGCTTATAGGAAGCTTATACGAATCTTGGACGATTGGTATAGAAAGGGTATATAAAAAGTTGATTAACACTATGATACAACAATGATAAAAATGTTAAAAACGGGGTTTCGAAGCGAAAGAAGGAGAAATAGGTACTAGGCCTTAGGCCATAGGCACTAGGAGGAAGTATGACGGAAAGAGAATTGACGGGTGGGGAAATTAGAGAATTAGCAAATTTGGAAATTAGTAAATGGAGTAAGAGGTTCTGGACTATAGACCATAGACACTAGGTGGGAGTATGACGGAAAAGGGGAAATTAGTGACGGGAAAGGCGAATGAAAAATAGAATTTTGTTATATTGAATTGATGTTATTTAACTCTAAGGGGCGAAAGAAGAACCAATAATAACTCGTATTAAAAGTTTTACTAGAAAAAACTTTACTATTAATACCAAATTTTATATTTTTGCACAAAATAAATCAGAGCTAAAAACGAGTTCATCGCTTAACTGAAATAAGAAAATGAGCTTCTGAGACAATTAAAAGATTATAAGGTAAAAGGTAAAAAAGATGACAAGTGATAAAATGAGAATTGTATTTATGGGGACACCTGACTTTGCGTTGGCGTCGCTAAAAGCATTAGTAGAGAACCATTACAACGTAGTAGGTGTAGTAACGGTAGCCGATAAACCTTCGGGACGCGGACAGAAGCTACACCAGTCGCCAGTGAAACTCTATGCCGAAAGCAAAGGGATACCGGTGTTACAACCCATAAAACTAAAAGATGAAACTTTTGTAAATGCACTGAAAGCCTTACAACCCGATTTGCAAATAGTAGTAGCCTTCCGTATGTTGCCCGAAGTGGTATGGCGATTGCCTAAATACGGTACATTCAATCTGCACGCCTCTCTTTTGCCTAACTATCGTGGAGCAGCTCCCATCAACTGGGCAATTATCAACGGGGAAAAGGAAACAGGGGTAACGACTTTCTTTATAGACGAGAAGATTGATACGGGAGCTATTATCGCACAAGAGGTTACACCTATTGAGTCTCACGAAACAGCGGGCACCTTACACGACAAACTAATGGTGCAAGGTGCTGAATTGGTACTAAAAACCGTAGATAGCATTGCAGAAGGTTCTTGCACTACCCAACCACAAAACAAAGAAGTAACCTTTGCCGAAGCTCCTAAGATATACAAAGAGACTTGTAAGATAGATTGGCAAGCGGAAGGAATGACAATAGAGCGTTTAGTGAGGGGAATGAGCCCCTACCCTACTGCGTGGACAGCGTTTGTACAAAAAGGAGAAGTGTTAAATGTAAAAGTATATGATGCTCTTTTCGAACCTGTCTCTCATCAATATCCTATTGGGGAACTCTTAGTAGATAAAAAAGGACTGCGTGTAGCTGTGAAAGATGGTTATATAAAGCTATTAGAATTGCAATTACCTGCTAAAAAACGTATGAAAACGACTGACCTGCTAAATGGGTTCAGCTTTGATAATACCACAATACTATAATGACGAGTCGTAGCACGATAGGCAATTGAAAAACTTTGGTAAAAATTGATTCTCTAATCAGATAATTGACAAACTAGCTAATTGGCTAATTAAAATATTTATCTCTTCTTCTGTATTAAAGCTGTGTAAACATATTCTCAGGCGTTCTTGTCCCGCAGGTACGGTGGGTGCTAAAATCGGTAATACGCCTATATCTTGGGCTTGTAGTACTTCGGCAAGTGCTTTCACTCGTTCATTGCCTGCTACTACTATGGCTTGAATAGCCGAATCAGAAGGAATAAAACCCTGTATGTTGTATTTGGCAATTTGCGTTTTAAAATACTGTATATTATGATGCAGTTGTTCTATTGATTTAGTTGTCTGTAAGGTCTCATATCCTGCCCTAATAGTTGCCACACTATGTGGACTCATAGCAGTAGTATATATGAAAGAGCGTGAAAAGTTCACTAAATACTGTATCACCTCATTTGAAGCTAAGACAGCAGCTCCGTGTGCTCCCAAGCCTTTCCCGAAGGTAACGATGCGGGCAAAAATTTCTTCTTCTAACCCCAATGCTTGCACCAATCCACAGCCGTGTTTGCCAAATACTCCTATGGCGTGAGCTTCGTCTACCGCTATATAAGCCCCATACTGTGTTGCTAATGTTACCAAACGCACCAAATCAGGACTATCACCGTCCATTGAAAAAACTGTTTCAGTAACGATGAGCACCGTTTTATCAGGGGAAGCAAACTTTTTTAAGAGCTTTTCTAAATCGTCTAAATCGTTATGTTTAAACTTATAGGAGTTAGCTAAACTCAGTGAAATACCGTCGCGTATAGAAGCGTGGCTGTAACTATCGTATAAGATAATATCACCTCGCCCTACGATACAGGAGAAGAATCCCACATTGGCGTCATAGCCCGAATTGTACAAAAGAGCCGTTTCAGCCTTATGAAAATGAGCTATATAGCTTTCGGTTTCGGAAAAGATAGGCAAGTTACCTGAAAGCAATCGCGATCCTGTAGCCCCGTGAGGTGCCGTTTGCTGAGGGAGTAATTGAGAGATGCGTTTAGTAATCTCAGAATTTGTACTGAATCCTATATAATCATTGGAGTAGAAATCGATAGCAAAATGGCGTTGCTTAAGAGTGCGAAGAGCGTTGTGAGCCTCACGTTCAGCTAATTTTTCTTTGATGTGTTTCATATTGAATATTCTTTTATTCTTTCTCCTTTACGGGAAAGAAAAAGGCTCTGGGACGAGCTTTAAAGGCTCTCCATACACAACGACCTAAATATTTTAGTTCAGAAGCAGGGACTTCGCGAGAACGTAAGGCTATCCATAGGGACAGACCAAAACTCACAATAAAGTTACCTAAACCGATGATGCCTATCCCTAAGATACACCAAAGGATATTCTCTAAGCTAATGATAAAATTCATACCATACAAGCCATAAGCTAAATTACCACTGGCGAAGGTGATGTGGCGTATATCGATGGGCAAACCGAAGAAATGACCTATTGCCCACGCACTTCCCATAAAGACTCCAAACCAAATATTTGAGACGACACTCGGCCACTTTTGTTGCATCCAGTTAGCAACGCGTTGCATACGTACTTTACCAAAGAAGCCTTTAAGAAAGGGGTGTTCGGAAAGACGATAATAGAAGTTGTTAAAGTTGTTTACACTAGCTACGTTGCCTGCTATAATACCTGATAAGAACAGAAATATCCCTGCAATACAAGCATGCAAAAATACGGGGGTATACCATATATTCAGGTCTTCCAAGAGATGTAAACTCTTTTTGGTAGCGATATTATAACCACTGAGGTAACTCATTCCTATCGCCAAAAGCATAGACACAGGGAAAGCACCAAACACGTTGCCCACAAAGGCGATGAACTGCGAACGAAACAAACGCGTGAAGAGTGCTGAGAATTCGGTGTAGTGTTTCTGTTTTTCCTTATTGTTATCGTTATCGCTGAGACTCTCTAAAGTCTTGGCAATCGTAGAAGCCGTCATCGCAGGTTGCTTGGTAGCCAAAGTAGACCCTGTAAGGTAGATGAGCACAAAACCAATAGCGTAGTTAAAACTGTAGTTCAGCGCACGGAAAAAATCACTTTGGTCGGGTTCCATCGACATATAGAGTTTTACCAAACACATAAACCCTACGATAACGCCACCCCACAAAGCTGTTTTGAGCATCTTGAAGTACTCACCGGTAGTAGAAGTAATATAGTGTTCACCTGTCTTTCCGGTATAGTTCGTAATCTCGTAGGTGATGTTATAAACACTATCATCTATCAGCTTTCGAATATTGTTTTTCTTAGAATTAGTTTTCACCATATCTAAGTAGAAGGCAATCGTTTTTTCACATTTATCAGCTTCTTTTTCTATAAACAGGTAGTTATAGAGTCGCTTGATGCGTTTTATTTGCTGACGAATGAGCAAAAGAGTTTGGTTCACACTGAAACTCACCCCATATTTAGAAGTATTGGCATCAGCTTTGTTTACGAAATCCTCACACTGACCAGCTAGAATATTCAGCTGTTTATAATCGAGTTCGTGGTCTTGTATATATAGATAAGGTTTATCTTCCTTAGAAAGAGTACGTGCAAGATTGTTCAGCTCATCGTCGAGAGCGATAAAGGGGCTGTTGAGATGAGCATATTCAGGCACCATACGGCGCACATCAGTTTGCAAGGCGAGCCCTCCCATACGTTGGGATAGAATCATTATAGCCAAAAGGATTTGCTTGGAAGTAGTTTTGCTCTCACTATCCTCATAGAAAGTAGATACAGCAAGAATTTCAAAGAGTTCTTTCCAGTTATCTAGAGGGATTTGATGTACCCATTTCACATCGGAAGGACGGTAGAAGAGTTGGTTGAGTACGTATTGTATATTCTCTTCCGAAGGCTGGTCGGGCAAAAGCTGACGACTGATACGACGACGCAATTCTTTGAAGAAAGAAACACTGTTCAGCAGACCAGCATCAGTAAAAAGAATTACTTTTTGTTTATTAGCAAATACGTTATGGAGTTTTTCCTTGAAGAAAGCGATGCTATTGGGTTTGTGTTTGATTTCAGTGATGAGTTCATCGATATTGAGGGGAGACTTTTTATTTTTACTTTTGCGACGAAAGTAGTTCACTACATCAAACACGAAGTCAATATCTTCATAGTCTGATGAGTGCATATAAGTCTCAAAGATTTCATAAATAGATTTATATTCTTTTGCGAATCGTAACATATCTTACAATAAATAATTAAGAATTGATAAATTAGAATGGTGCAAAGGTACGAAAAAATTGTCAATCTGCTAATTTGTTAATTAAAAAAGGCTGCCCGAGTAGGACAGCCTTTTGAGTTCTTATCTTTTATTTTTCAACTTATTAGAAGTTATAGCGTACTCCGAAGCTAAAGGTACGACCGTCACCGAAGTATACTTGGTTTCTTACATCAATATCTTGATAAGTTTTACTGCTATTAGTAGTGTGGATACTTGTATAAGACTCTGAAATATAGTAAGTATCAAGTACATTATAAGCTTGCACTGAGAAAGTAAGACGTTGCTTATCGGTAAGTTGCCATTTATAAGAAGCCCCTAAATCAAAGAGATTATAACTTGGTAATTTGAGAGCACCTTTTTCAGCTTCAACTTTTTTATTGAAATTAGAAATATTTAAATTCGCATATAGATCATCTACGTAACGCCAATCAACATCGAATTTAAGTCCTTTTATAGGTGGTAGTATAGTTAGACCCAAAGAAGCAGTTGTTTGCGCGGTAGAACCTACTTTCACTTTGTCTAAGAAAAGTTTTACTTGGCTAGCACTACCTGCTGGTACTACATTTCCTTGATCATCGATAGTTTCGTTGCTTTCATTAGTAAGATTACCAGAAGCATCTCCTTTATAGTACCAATCACCTAATGAAAGAGAAGCATTTACCCTCACATAATCATTGATTTTAGCATTTGCTTCAAGTTCTATACCTTGGTGAATTTCTTCAATACCTAAGATATTTGCATAAGCACGAATTGTATTATTTTTAAGGTTATTAGATTTGCGTAAATAACGATCCTTCCAAGAAGTGTGATATAGGTTCAAATTGACATTCAAAAAACTTGATTTAAACCCGTAACCGAGTTCTACTCCAAAAATTTTTTCATTAGTAAGAGAAGGGTTTAAGAAGTTTCGGTAATTAGGATATACAGCATCAAACAATGGTTGTTTAGAGTAATATCCTACATTTGCAAACACATTGTGATGTTCGTTGATATTGTAATTTATACCACCTTTGATATTATAACCTACGATATCTTTGAAACCTGTTTTAGTACTCATAGCAGTTTCAGGTTTACCTGTAATAGCTAATGTACCTGGTTTTAAAAAATTATCTATACGCTGGTAGGACTGTATCGAAGTAGCTCCTTGTATGAAGGCAGAGAAATGATCATCAGAGTATTCAAACTGAGAGAAGAGGCCAAACCATTTCACTTCTCCATCATTGCTATAGCCTATTTGGTTTTCTAAAGGCTCTGTTTTTTGGAACGGATTCCAAGAAACATTAGCGGGAACAACGGTGGTTACCACATTAGGATTATTTAGATTCTTATTCTTATTGTCAGCATAAGAGTTATTTCCTAACATATCAGTAACAACTTGGTGGTGATAGCCATAATAGTATCTACCATCTAACCCAATATTTGCTGTAAAATTATCATTAATTTGGTGTTGCAAGTTAGTAAGGAAGCCATACCAATCGTGAGAGTTCACGGAACCATTGCGTATGAAACCTTGGTTTACAGAGCCTTCTGATTTTCCGCTAGGGTCGGTTACTCTTACACTTCTACCTGCTTCACCAGGGTGTTGCATAGTCTCCAATCCACTTACTGCCTGACCTTTGTTATATTGTACTGCTTTGTCAAAGTCAATCAAACCTTCTTCAGTACGAAGTGTATTTAAATAATGTTTTTGAAGGGAGTAAGATGTAGTACCGCTCACTGTTGTTGAAGAGAAAGAGTGAGCTTCACCTAAAGAGTTGGTGCCCATACCACGTCCTAAAGAAGCGTATACTACGGTACTAAGTGAGGTACTTTCGCTTATTTTCCAATCCCAGTTGAGCATTGCTACGGGTTTGTGATATAGATTTTTCTTAATAGTATATTCTTCACCATCTAAGTATCCCCAATCTGAATTGTATTTGCGATTAGGTTCATCACCATCGCCATAGCGTAAATAATCAGACAACAAAGGACTGTTAGAGCGTTGGTGATGCCATTGTGGAGCTCCTGTAAACATCAGCTGGAAACTGTGTTTATCGGAAGGTTCATAGCCTAAAGCAAAATAATAGCTATAGCCATCAAACTTGGTACCATCTACGTATTTACGTCCGGCATTTTTACTGAATAACACAGAAGCCGACCAACCTGTAAGGCTCTTACCTGTATTGTAAGCAACTAATCCTTTATACTCTTGGTTACTACCATAGCTAAAGTAAGCAGTTCCTCCTTCGGACATATCGGCAGCACGTGTTACCACATTAATAGTACCTCCTACTGAAGCTATTGCTAACTTAGAAGCTCCAAGCCCGCGCTGTACTTGCATTGCTGAAGTAACATCGGCAAGACCTGACCAGTTACTCCAGTAAACAGTACCACCTTCCATATCGTTTACAGGCATACCATTTACCATTACAGCAATGTTTTTGGTATCAAAACCTCGAATATTGATTTTAGAATCGCCAAAGCCTCCTCCGCCTTTGGTGGCGTAGACAGAAGGTGTGCGATTGAGTACTTCAGGAAGTTCACGTGTACCTAATTTTTCTATAATTTCGGTAGCTTGAATAGTAGATACCGCCACAGGTGTTTTACGCTCTTGTGCAATGTCTAACAAGGTGCTTTTACCTGTTACAATTACCTCTCCTAGGGTTTGTTGGTCGCTTGTAAGGGTAATTCGCACGTGCGCCTTACCATTCACAAGTTTATACGAAACTGTCTTGGTAACATATCCAAGATAAGAGAACTCTAAGATTCCAGTAGGTGAATCTACATTCAAGGAATACTTACCGTCCATATCAGTAGAAGCCCCTTTGGTAGTCCCTTTAACCAAAACATTTGCTCCCATTAACGGAGCGTTGTAATCACCATCAATTACTTCACCTGTAATAACTCCTTGCTGAGAGTAAAGCATTGATGTGAGAAAAAGTACGGCTACATTTAAAAACCAGCTTTTCATTATATTAGTTAAATTAGTTACGAAGGTTATGGTCAGTAGTGAGCTAAGTAGTACTATCTTATTCGGAGCAAAGTTACTAACTTTTTTGATATCCCCCAACAGATTTGTCAAAATATTTTCTAACATATTTATTAACAAGGATTCTATCTAGACATAAAGCATTAAATACAAGTATGTTGTGCGCTTAAAGTTATGTATACAGCAAAAATAAAGTGTTAAATTTTAACTATTTTTTAATCTTTTGTAGTAGATTTGCGCTCTAAACCGAGCTTATACAGCAATGAATAGACAAAAGAAACATACCCAAGCCTTTGTTCTGGTAGCACTTTTATTCTTACTTTTTGGAGGTTTAACAGTGCTCATACAGCTTTTATTACCTCATCTTCGTGATGTGTTTCAGTTGCATTATTCCGATGCAGCCTATATTCTTCTATCTTTCTTCTTGTCTTACTTATTTTTTTCTATCCCTGCAGGTTTTATTCTCACTAAAATAGGTTATCAGCGAGGCATTATCTTAGGTCTTTTGCTTATCTCTTTGGGTGCTTTGCTTTTCTATCCTGCTGCTGGGGAACGCTTATATTGGGTATTTTTAACTGCTATCTTCGTATTAGGCTGTGGCGTTACTTTCCTACAAGTGGCTATGAACTCTTATATAGTGATTTTAGGCGACGAAGCCACTACACCTCGCCGGCTCACTTTCTCTCAAGCTTTCAACGCTATAGGCACTACTATTGCTCCTATATTTGGAGCCGCTTACTTACTGAGCAACGAAATAAAAAAAGAAGCTGAAATAGGAGCCTTAGACACTACAGATAAGCTTATTTATTTTCGTGAAGAAGCCTTTTCTATACAATTACCTTTTTTGTATATAGCCTTATGGGCACTTGCTTTAGCATTTGTTTTTGCAGTAGTTAAATTACCTTATGCTTATAGAATAAAAGAAGAAGTAAATAAAGACAGTTATTGGAATCTTCTCAAGAAAACTCCCTTACTGTTGGGGGCTATAGGTATCTTCTTGTATGTAGGTGCTGAAGTAGTGATAGGAAGTTATGCAGTAAACTACTTCATCGATATGAACATCACTAAGGATATTTTAGAGAACCCTTTTATGTGCTTTATTGTAGAAACGCTTGGCTCATTGGCGGGGAAACCTCATCTAACCTCAGCCGACCCCAAGGCTGTTATAGCTGTTTTTCTCACTTTCTACTGGGGAGGTGCTATGTTAGGACGCTTTATCAGTGTTTATCTCATCAAGTGGATTGTCCCCGCCAAAGTTCTCATTGCTTTTGCTATAGTTGCCATCTCTCTTATTTTGTTTTCTATCAATACCGGTGGTTTGCTCTCAATGTGGACTTTATTAAGTATCGGCCTCTTCAATTCTATGATGTTTCCCACTATCTTTGCGCTTGCTTGTGAAAGGATAGACGAACTCAAAACTCAAGCTTCAAGTATCCTTTGTACGATGATTGTCGGTGGCGGACTCTTGCCTATTCTGTACGGTTTCCTTACCGACTATATAGGTTTCCGCTTAGCATTCCTCACCTTAGTAGTTTGCTACGGTTATATCGCTTTCTTTGGCTTTTACAAGAACAATAAATAATTTATTAAAGGTTAATGGTCAATAAAAAACTTTGTCAGAGTCCTTGGACTCTGACAAAGTATATAATTTGCTAATTTTCAAATTTGTTAATTTGCTAATTCCACAAACAGTTCTTCTCCTTCTTTTACTACTTTCGCTACTTTCTTACTGGTAAGACCTTTAATGGCTTTATCCCATTTCTTGTTAGAAAATGCTGTTTGTGTTTTGAGAGCATCTAAAAGCAGTCTTTCTGAGGTTTTTAAAAGCTCAAACACTACTTTCTCGTCTTCCGAAAGCTCTACTTCTTTCTTCTCAGGACGCATTTGTGGGAAGAAAAGCACTTCTTGTATACTCTCATTGTTGGTAAGGAACATTACGAGTCTGTCCATACCGATACCCAAACCTGAGGTAGGTGGCATACCGTATTCAAGAGCACGCAAGAAATCTTGGTCAATGAACATCGCTTCGTCGTCGCCTTTTTCTGAGAGTCGCAATTGTTCTTCAAAGCGCTCACGTTGGTCAATAGGGTCGTTCAATTCCGAATAAGCATTGGCAATCTCCTTACCGCATACCATTAACTCAAAACGTTCAGTAAGGTCGGGGTTGTCGCGGTGTTCTTTGGTCAGTGGCGACATCTCTTTCGGGTAATCGGTAATGAAAGTAGGCTGAATGAAGTTACCTTCACATTTCTCACCAAATATCTCATCTATCAGTTTGCCCTTGCCCATCGCCTCGTCTACCGCAATACCGATAGACTGTGCAAAGGCTCTCAATTCGTCTTCTGTCTTCCCAGTGATGTCAAAGCCTGTGAACTGTTTAATAGCATCAGTCATCGTAAGGCGTGGATAAGGTGCTTTGAAATCTACTGTATGTTTACCAAAGGTCGCCTTAGTGGTACCATTCACGGCTATAGCGCAATGTTCGATTAAGCGTTCAGTGAAGTCCATCATCCAGTGATAATCTTTGTAAGCCACATAAATTTCCATAGCCGTAAACTCAGGGTTGTGAGTCCTATCCATACCCTCGTTGCGGAAGTTCTTAGAAAATTCATACACTCCATCAAAACCTCCTACAATAAGACGTTTTAAGTAAAGTTCATTGGCAATACGCATATACAACGGAATGTCCAACGCATTGTGATGGGTGATAAACGGACGTGCACTAGCTCCCCCTGGTATAGCTTGTAGTATAGGTGTCTCTACTTCCAAATAACCTGCATCGTTAAAAAACTGACGCATAGCATTGAAGAGTTTAGTGCGCTTGATAAACACTTCTTTCACTTGTGGATTTACTACCAAATCTACATAGCGCATACGGTAGCGTTGTTCAGGATCGGTGAAGGCATCGTGTACTTTACCATCGGCATCTACCTTAGGCATAGGTAGCGGACGTAATACTTTTGAAAGTAGCGTAAAGTTCTTTACCAATACGGTTTTCTCACCCATTTTAGTGATGAAGAGTGTTCCTTCAGCACCTATAAAGTCACCTAAATCCAATAATTTTTTAAACACCTCGTTGTAAAGCGTTTTATCATCAGTAGGGCACATCTCATCGCGGTTGAAGTACAATTGCATCGTGCCTTCACTATCCTGCAAAGTAGCAAACGAGGCTTTTCCTTGTACACGCAACGACATCAATCTACCGGCTACAACCACTTGTTTACCTTCTTCATAATGGTTGGCTACATCCTTAGAGGTAGTATCAACCGGATATAATGGAGCGGGATAAGGGTTTATCCCCAATTCTTTCAATTTAGAGAGTTTTTCTCTGCGAATGATTTCTTGTTCTGATAACATCTTTTTTAATGATTAATGCTTAATGATAAATGATTAGTAGCTAGTGATTAATTGAAATACTTTTAGGGTGCAAAAGTACGGCGTTTTTTTGACTTACACAATAGTATTCGCAAATAAACACGATGTTCATATTTAAAGTTTTAAGAGTCTTCTCTCTTACAATCCTATTTATTCTGTAAAACAATTCTTCATAATGTGCTTTTGCTAACAAAGATACTAAGTTATTTTTAAATGTGAACACTGTACATTGAAGTACTTTTATATTCTCTATACACCTCCCATAATACACAAAGAGAGACTAAAAAGTAACTATGCTGATGTTCAGCTATAAAAAAGACTGCCTAAATATAATTCTTTAGGCAGTCTTTCCTATATAATGTATCGTTTTATGCTATCCAAAAACGTGTAAAGCTTCAAAACTTACCAAAGTAAGATAACCTAACACAAAACCTAAAAGGGCTATCCATAAGATGTTTTTCACATACCAAAAGAAATTAATCTTCTCCATACCCATAGCTACTACCCCCGCAGCCGAACCAATGATAAGCAAGCTACCTCCTGTACCAGCCGCATAGGCAATGTAGTGCCAAAGACCACTATCCATAGGTTCTTGGAACATACCCATACTAGCCGCTACTAATGGTACGTTGTCTATTACAGCAGAGGCAAAACCTAAGAGCAAAATTACTACGTTTGTACTTGGGATAGTCTCATTCAATGTTTGTGCAAAGTTGAAAAGCGTACCGATAGTTTGCAATGAAGCCACTGCCAAGAGAATTCCTAAAAAGAATAGTATGCTCGAAAATTCGATACGTTCTAATGCACGATGAATACTGAATTTATCCTTATCGGTTGATGAAAGTTCCCTGATAGGTTTTAATTTTTCAGAAATAAACCACATAGTAGCCAGAGCAAAAAGCATACCTATATAAGGAGGTAAGTGTGTAATCGATTTAAAAATAGGCACAAAGATAATAGAGATAAAGCCTATTACTAACACAGGCATACTGCTCTTGTAAGTAATACTCTCTTCGCTGTTTGAAGTGTCTATCTTTCCTTTGAATACAGGTAAAAACGAAGCGACAAACAAAGGTACTATCAAGCATACAGTAGCAGGAATAAATACGTATTCTACTAATTTAGCAGCGGTTACTTTGTTTTTTACCCAGAGCATAGTAGTTGTTACGTCACCGATAGGAGACCAAGCCCCTCCTGCATTGGCAGCGATCACAATGAGGGAAGCATACCAAATGCGCTCTTTTTGGTCAGGTATGAGCTTACGTACAATGGTTATGAGAATAATGGTAGTAGTAAGGTTGTCGATAATAGCAGAGAGAAAAAAAGCAATAACACCTATAATCCAAAGCAATTTTACTTTGCTTCTGGTGCGAATCATCCGCTTGATGATTTCAAACCCACGGTGCATATCAATGATTTCTACAATGGTCATTGCACCGATTAAGAAGAAGAGTATTTCGGAAGTTTCAGCTAAGTGATGTCGTAGTGCTTCATCAATAGCATTACTGTTGTTAGCTATATCTACGGGCACTAACACTCCGTTGAGCACTTCTAGTACATCAAGGTTAAATACTTTAAGTATCGTCCAACAGATGACAGCCATAGCTAAGGCTGAAATGGTTTTGTCTACCTTTATTTGGTGTTCGGTAGTAATACAAAGATAGCCAATGAGAAAAATGGCAATAATCCACGCTTCCATATAATAAATTCTATTTTAAAAATTAACGTGGCGCAAATGTACTAAAACTTCTCGTTATATACCAAATCTTTTTAAAAGTTTTTATTCGCAGATAGGGCTTGGTACACCACTCCTTGTATCTTTTGGCGCACCAATCGGTTTACCAAAAGTTTATTGTCAGAAGAGGGATAAGTGCGGTTCGAGAGGATAACTATTACTATTTCATTAGTGGGGTCAGCCCACGCAAAAGTGCCTGTAAAACCGGTATGTCCAAAGCTATCCATTGGCACACAACCACAAGTAGGACCTGATTTGCCTAACTGTGGCTTATCAAATCCTAAGCCTCGACGGTTGCCTTCTGGACAGTAATTACAAGTGTTGAAGATTTTTATAGCCTGAGGTTGCAAGAACCACGTACCACCGTAATACCCTTGTTGGAGGTACATTTGCATCACTTTGGCTACATCGTCGGCAGTTCCAAAAAGTCCTGCGTGCCCACCAACCCCTCCTAAAAGAGCAGCTCCTTGGTCGTGTACGTACCCACGAAGCTCCTGAGCTCGGAAGGTTTTCTCATCTTCGGCAGGTGCAATATTTACAGGAGAGAAGCGTTGCAAAGGAAGAAAAGTAAGCTGGTAGGCTCCTAAACCTCTATAAAAGTGCTTCTGAACGATTTCTTGTAGGGGCTTCTTGTTTTTTTTTTCTATGTACTTCTTGAAATAATAATAAGGGAGGTCGCTATATAAGTACTTTTTATCTTTGATAAGCTCACTCTCGTCAATTGTTTTATAAATACTGTCAGTATACCCTTCTCTAAGATATAAGTCTTTGGCTACCTCAGTAGGGAAAGAATCACTTTTGGTAGTGCTGTAATACTCAGGCGAAGGCTTTTTATCAATGTCTAAGGTTTTTCGGTAAAAAGGAATCCACGACTGGAACTGAGCATAGTGCGAGAGCACATCTTTCATTACCAAATCTCCCTTGTTTGTATGTTTGAGCTTTGGTAGCAAATCCTCAAAAGTATCTACGGGTTTGAAATCTCCACGCACATAAAGGCGCATCAATTCGGGGAGAGTAGCCAATATCTTCGTAAGCGAAGCGAGGTCGTAAATAGTATTGTCGGTCACTTTATTAGCTGGATTGTAATCTAAAGTACCAAAATTTTTGCGGTAAACTACTTTTCCTCTTTTGGCAACCAATACTTGCATCCCGGGTGTCATCTTTTGTGCTACAGCATCAAGAGCTATGCTGTCTATCTCTTTTAGTTTAAGAGAATTAAGCCCCACGCTTTCAGGTAAGCCGTAAGCTAAGCGTCCTATTCTGGGAGTAGCAATTGAAGTGCCTACGGGTAAGTTAGGGTGTGCTGTTACAGGCAAAACTCCTTTGCCCTCAATAGCACCAAAAATGAGCTGAGCGGCTTTCTCTTGGGCTACTTTGTGGTTTTGGTAAGCAAATACAATGGCTTTAATAGGAGCTATATTTTTCACATCGAGCATCGCATAGGGGCGAGTAAACACTGCGAGGATTACCTTTTTTTTCTTAGCAATATGCTCTAACCATTTCAGTTCGTTCTCTGTAAACTTGTATGCGTCCCAAGGGGTCTTATTTGGTTTGTGCAACCCGATGATAATCGTGTCAAAAGGTTCAACTGCTTCATATAGCTGTGCCTCATTCTTAGACTCAATAAGCACGGTCTCTGCGTATTTGCGTAAAGTGGAATAAAACGCCCAACCACTGTCGTTGCCAAACTTCACATAGGCTATTTTTCGCTTGTCCAAGTCTTTTATAGGCAGTATATTTTCCTTGTTTTGCCCTACCGTAATCGCATTTTCAAACAGTTCCTCAGTGAGCAAATCGTCTTCTATTGCGTGCAAGGTAGAGGTTACAGTGCTTTCGTCTAGCTGTTTAAAAGATGTGAGCCCCACTTTGTATTTAGCCATTAGTATTTTCTTTACTGAATGTGCTAAGCGTTCCTCACTGATGCGTTTGTTCTGGTAGGCTTTCTTCATTGCCTCAAAACCCTTAGCTACATTAGCTGGCATCAGCAAAATATCGTTACCCGCCAAGAAGGCTTCTACTTCCACTTCGCCTACGGGCAAGTATTCCGATACCCCTTTCATACCAAGTGCATCGGTAAAGATAAGCCCTTGATAACCTAATTTCTTTTTGAGTAAATCAGTGATAATAGCACTTGATAACGACGAAGGTAGCCCTGTTTTAGGTTCTAAGGAAGGAATATTGAGGTGCCCTACCATTATGCTAGCTACTCCTTCTCTGATGAGGGCTTTAAAAGGGTAAAGTTCTACCTCGTCAATACGGTTAGCAGCAAAAGATATAAGCGGTAAAGTTTTATGAGAATCTTTAGAAGTATCACCGTGACCAGGAAAGTGTTTGGCACTGCCCAACACCCCTACCGACTGCATTCCGCGAGTAAAAGCAAGCCCTTTTTGGGTTACATTCTCTTTATCCTCGCCAAACGAACGATTTCCTATAATAGGGTTATTCGGATTTGTGTTAATATCAATATCAGGAGCAAAGTTAAACTGCATACCCAATTGTTTGCAGTGTAACCCTATACGTCTACCGGTACGTTCTACAAGATAGTTATCTTTGATAGCCCCAAGGGTCATATTCCACGGGTAAGCATAAGTAGAGTCCAAGCGCATCGCCAATCCCCACTCGGCATCCATTGCCATAAAAAGCGGAATTTTAGAAAGTGCTTGGTATTCATTAGTGAGCTTTGCCTGACGCTTCGGTCCTCCTTTGGAGAAGATAATCCCTCCAATGTAGTATTTCTTTATGAAGTCTTTTACCTCTTCGGCTTTTTTTGTGCCTATATGGCTTGAAAATACCGATACCATAAACAGTTGCCCAATCTTTTCATCAAGGCTCATTTTGTTATAAGTGTCGTTCACCCACTGCTGTTGTGCTTGGGCATCGGTAGTTGTTAAAGGAGATTTATTTTGGGCAAGTGTAGTAAATAGTGATAAGTAAAAAAAAGTAATTAGTAAATAAGTCTTTCTCATTTTTTAAGATAAAAAGTAAAAGGTAAGAAATAACAGATAAGAGGCGTTTTACTTGCCTTTTACCTTGTTACCTCTTACCCTTTACCTATTAAAATTCGTCTATATTATAGGCTTTAAGTTTGTTGTAAAGTGTTTTACGTGTAAAGCCTAACAGCTTAGCTGCTTCTGTTTTATTATTATGGGTCTCGTGTAGCGCACTAATAATGAGTTCACGCTCGTTTTCTTTGGTTGAAAAAGAAAAACGCTCGGTAGGGAAATGGCGTGTTTCGGTAATTACAGGCTCTGGCAACTCATTTTCGGTAATATAATCACCTTGTGTGAGTAGGGCAGCGCGTTTCACCGTGTTCGATAGTTCGCGCAAGTTACCTCCCCAAGTGTATAAAAGCATCTTTTGTACCGCCTTTTCAGTAAACCCTTGTACGTTTTTATGTAGCTTTTCATTTGCTTTTTCCAAGAAATATGAAGCAAATATCATCAAGTCGTCTTTGCGCTCACTTAGCGAAGGTACTTTTATCGAAAACTCGTTCAATCGGTGATAAAGGTCTTCGCGAAACTCTCCTTTTCCTACTGCTGCCAATAAATCTTCGTTGGTAGCTGCCAATACACGAATATCAACTTCTATTTCCTTAGAACTACCAATAGGTTTAATACGGCGCTCTTGTAGGGCACGTAGCAACTGTATTTGGTTGTCATAGCTTAGGTTTCCTACCTCATCAAGGAAAATAGTACCACCATTTGCCTCTTCAAAGTGTCCTTTTTTATCGGTAATTGCTCCCGTAAACGAACCCTTTACGTGACCGAAGAACTCACTCGATGCAATTTCTTTAGGAATGGCACCGCAGTCCACCGCAATAAAAGGCTTGTTACGACGCTCACTTTTCAAGTGAATAGATTTGGCTATCACCTCTTTACCCGTACCACTTTCACCAGTAATGAGTACCGACATATCCGTAGGGGCTACCAAACTGATAAACTTATTCAGCTTTTTAGAAGCGGCACTTACGCCTTCTATATATGAATTTTCGTTCGTAACAACAGGCTGAGCAGCTTTGCCAGGGCTGTTGTCCGCCTTCACATTTTCCTTCTTAGGTAACGAAGCCGTACGCGTACTGCTTTGCGCATTCTTAATAACATTCAGTACGTCCTCTTGTTGGAACGGTTTCGATATATAATCAAAAGCACCCAATTTCATTGCCTCTACCGCAGTCGATACTTCCGCATAGCTGGTCATTACCACTACAGGCAAATCTGGATATACTTCTTTCACCTTTTTCAAGAAATTGATACCATCACCATCGGGCAAACGTAAATCAGTGAATACTAAACTTAGCGATGCATTTAGGCTTTTCTCCGCTTCTTCTAAATTATAACATCTTACTACTTCATATCCATTGCGCTCCAAAAATTTACCTAACATTTTGGAAAAAACTACATCATCTTCTACTAAAAGAATTGGATTCTTCATACTTTATATATGTCTTTTTAAATTAAAAAATATACTGTTTTTAGCCGTCCTCTCACTTATCATTATATGATAAAAATATGAACATCAGCTTTGTGCGTTTAAAAAGCGCTCTTTAAAACAGGACAAAAATTTTGCAAATATACAAAACTTTTCTAATAAACATACTATATTAATAAAAAAAGACTTTCTTTTTTCAAGAAAGTCTTTCTTCAATGCATATAATATAAATACTACTACTAACTCCCAATATTTGTTAGTACTTTAAGCTAGCTTGGCTAAACTTAAAGGAATGTCTTAAAATAGTTTAATAAATGATTGTGTTTAAACAATTAAAATTTTAGCAATGTTCTTAATATAAAAGTTGTTTCCCAACAACACAATGAAATGAAATTTAATTTTTAACAACAGTTTTGTTTAATGATTCTTATCTAACAATGTTTCTTTTAGCAATTTTTTCAGTAATTTAATTTTTAACCATTTTCTGTTTGTGACAAATCATTTATTTTATTACTATGCACAATAAGTCTTATCAACTTACGCCTACTATATAGAAAATTCCGTGCCAAAATACCGCAAATCTGTTCATAACTACATTAAAACACTTATTATCAATATAATAAGTTATTAACAACCTGTTGACAACTTGTTAGTATCCCGTGCATAACCTGTGTACAAAGTGTGTAGTTATACACAAAACGTGTAAATATGTAACTCTTTACACACTATCACTCCTCAGTTCAACCCCTCCTATACAATATCATCTCCTCTCCTTCTCTTCATCTTATTTTCATCTTAACCTCAATTCAACCATCAAATTCATCTCACAAGTGCTACTTACTCCACAAATCTGAGTGTACAAAAGAACTATTTTCTCCACTACCCTTCTACCAATTCTCTACCAATTGTCCGTGCAGCTCATCTCTACCCGTCGTGCTATACCCTCACATTACCTTCACCATTCGTCCCTCGCTATTCGTCATTTCTTCACTTTTCCGTCGCTACATTCCCCCTCTCCGAAGTAGCCAGCAATAGCTGGATATATGCCTCGCGAAAGCTGGGTATGTGTAAAGGGGGGAGATTTGTCTCCTTTTCCAGCTTGTCCCCCTTTGGGGGTTCGGGGGCTTACCCAATAAGTAACTCACCACATTTCCCCTTTGAACGGAAGTCCGCGAGAGCGAAGTATGTGTAAAGAGGAATGTTACCCCCTAGTGCCTATGACCTAAGGCCTATCACCTATTCCTCTTTCTTTCGCCTCGAAACCTCGTTTTTACCATTTTTATACTCGTTGTATCATATTATGAATCAACTACTTATATACCCTTTCTATACCAATCGTCCAAGATTCGTATAAGCTTCCTATAAGCTCTCTATAAGCTAACCCCACCCTCCTTACACCCTTTTTTCACCAAAAATCCTCTCAACTCCCTTCCGAACTTCTCCGTTTCCTTCCGAACCCCTCAACTCTCCAAATTTGCTAATTCAACAGCCTGTCGTGCTACAACTGCCTGTGCGGCTCGCACCTTTGGCAAAGTTAATTATCAGTATTATTATTATTAGTATTATCAGCATTTTTGGTTTTATCAGCATTATTCCCTACCTTTGCACCCTATTAAACACCCATTAACCATTAACCATTAACTTTTTACCTTTTACCTTATGAACATACAATTACCTCATTCTACATTACAGTCAGGAAAACATTTGTTGCTCTCAGGCTCCAAGTCCGAAAGCAACAGAGCGCTTATATTGCAAGCGCTCTTTCCTGAACTCACTGTGCAAAACCTCTCCACTGCCGATGATACCCTACTGCTACAACAAGCTCTTACCTCTCACACAGAAGTTGTAGACATTCATCACGCAGGTACTGCAATGCGCTTTCTCACCGCTTATTTTGCAATACAGCAGGGCAAAGAAGTGCTTCTCACAGGTTCTCCCCGAATGAAAGAAAGACCCATAAACCTATTAGTAAATGCATTACAACAGTTAGGTGCCGATATTACATATACTGAAAAAGAAGGATTTCCACCTATATATATAAGGGGAAAAAAGCTTACTAACAACGAAGTACATATTCAAGGCAACGTCAGCAGTCAGTACAGCTCAGCTTTATTGCTTATTGCTCCTGCTTTGCCTAATGGACTCACCTTGCATTTGAAAGGAAAAGTTACCTCTCTGCCTTACTTAAAAATGACTACCAATCTCTTAGCTCATTACATAGGACAAGAGCAAGTGTTGTTCAAAGCCAATATTATAAAGGTAAACACAATGAAAGGAAAAAACTTACTACATAACAGTTGGGAAGTAGAATCCGATTGGTCTTCCGCCTCCTATTGGTATGCTTTTGTTGCCTTATCGCCCATAGGCACCACCCTTTCATTGTCCTATTTTAAACCGCATAGCCTGCAAGGTGATAGTGCCTTAAAAACTATTTATGAGTTTTTTGGAGTGCACTCCTCATTCAAAGGTAATGAATTAACTATTGAAAAAGTAGCTGAACCTCAGCAAAAGCGTTTCGAGTATAACCTAAATGCAACCCCCGATATAGCACAAACCATTGCCGTTACCTGTGTAGCAATGGGCTTAGAGTGCCATTTAACAGGTTTACACACTCTTAAAATCAAAGAAACCGACCGCCTTCAAGCACTACAAACCGAATTGAGAAAGTTAGGAGCAGAAGTAAGTATTACTCACGACAGCTTGCATTTAGCACCTTGCCCACACTTGCGCTCTGGCATTAGCATTGCTACCTATAACGACCATCGAATGGCAATGGCTTTCACACCTTTGATGCTAAAAACTACCCTCGAAATAGCCGATAAAGAAGTTGTGAGCAAATCTTATCCCTTTTTTTGGCACGACGTAACTCAGCTTACAGTTAAAAGATAATCATTAAAACTTATTTTCAATCAGTAACATAAAAATCTACCGCAATACGACAAAAGTATATTTTAATCGTAAAATATTAGAAAACAATGTTTTAAACAACTAATTATCAGACACTAAAAAATAAAAAATAAAAAAGTTGTTCTAACATAGTGTTTATTAAATAATTAATTTGTACCTTTGCACGCTGAAAGGATTTAGAGAATATTATTAATAAAAACAATATAAAGATGACAAAAGCAGAAATTGTATCAAAGATTTCCGACAAGTTGGGTCTTGATAAAAACGACGTTCAACTAACGGTTGAAAACTTTATGAACGAAGTAATCAACACATTAGAAAGTGGTCAAAACGTATATCTTAGAGGCTTCGGTAGCTTTATTATCAAAACTAGAGCTGAAAAAACTGGACGCAACATCTCTAAGAATACCACTTTGAAAATTCCCGCTCATAACATTCCTGCCTTTAAACCTGCAAAAGTATTCGTTGAAGGAGTTAAAGCTAAGGTAAAAGTAGCTAAAACTGATAAAAAAGCGAAAAAATAACATTGTATTAATAAATCACAATATATTAAATAATTAAGTTATGCCAAGCGGAAAAAAAAGAAAAAGACATAAAGTGGCTAACCACAAACGCAAAAAAAGAGCGAGAGCTAATCGCCACAAAAAGAAAAAGTAGTTTTTAACTACTTTTTCTCTTTAAAGTAGTATTGTTTAACTAAAATCCAACAAAGTGGACAAAGAATTAATCATTCGTTCTGGTTCCTCTTACGTAGATTTTGCTTTGCTCAGAGACGGTAGGCTCATCGAACTTCATAAAGAAGAAGATACTAACGGCTTAGGAGTAGGAGATATAATGCTCGCTAAGGTGCGCAAACCTATACAGGGGCTCAATGCAGCTTTTGTAAACGTAGGTCACGAAAAAGACGCCTTCTTGCATTATCACGACTTAGGCCCTCAATTAGCTTCTCTACTGAAGTTCCTTAAATGGGTAATCTCTGGAAAACTAAAAGACTTTTCTCTTAAAGATTTTCCCTTAGAACCCGATATCGATAAAAATGGTTCTGTAGCCGAAACACTTAAACCTAATCAACCTATACTGGTACAGATAGTAAAAGAACCTATCTCCACCAAAGGTCCTCGTATCAGCTCTGAACTCTCTATCGCAGGTCGTTACCTCGTGCTGGTTCCCTTTTCTGACCGCATTTCTATCTCTCAGAAAATAGAAGGTAAAGCCGAGAAAGAACGCTTGCGTAAACTCTTGCAAGGCATTAAACCCAAAGGTTTTGGTGTGATTGTACGCACCGTAGCCGAAGGTAAAAAAGTAGCGGAACTCGACAAGGATTTGCAAAGTCTCTTCAATCGTTGGGTTTTGATGTGCCGAAAAATTCAAAAAGCGGTTTTTCCCTCTAAGGTAATGAGTGAAGTGAACAAAACGGGGGCTATCCTCCGCGATATGTTCAACGATTCCTTTACAGGTATTCACGTAGATAATGAGCAACTCTATGAACAGATAAAAAAATACGTACAAGAAATTGCTCCTGAGAAAGAGAATATCGTAAAACTCTATCACTCATCAGTGCCTATATTCGAAAAGTTCCATATCGAACGACAAATTAAAACGGCTTTCGGTCGCACCGTATCGATGCCAAAAGGAGCTTACCTCGTAATAGAACACACCGAAGCCTTACACGTGATAGACGTAAACAGTGGCAACCATTCCAATAAAAATAACGACCAAGAAACCACCGCTCTATCCGTAAACCTCATCGCTGCTACCGAAATCGCACGACAACTCCGATTGCGCGATATGGGTGGTATCATCGTCGTCGATTTTATCGATATGGGCAATAGCGAAAACCGCCGTGTATTATTCGATCACTTGCGCAATGAAATGGCTGAAGACCGTGCTAAACACAAAATCTTGCCCCCGAGCAAATTCGGTCTGATACAAATCACACGCCAGCGAGTGCGCCAAGAACTAAACATCAAAACAAAAGAAGAGAATCCAAGCAAAGAAGGCGAAATCGAAGCGCCTATCGTTCTAATTGATAAAATCAATATAGAACTTGAAAGCATTATTAAGGAGGAAGCCTATAAAGGACGTATCGTGCTAAATGCGCACCCTTTTATAGCTGCTTATTTAACCAAAGGGCTATTTAGCTCTATCCGTTTCAAGTGGTTCTTGAAATACAAGCGATGGATAAAAATCCTACCGCGCGATGCCTATACTTATTTAGAGTATCGCTTCAAAACCAACGAAGGAACCCCTCTTTAACTTTACCAAACTCGGTGCGTAGCAATACTCACCGAGTTTTTTTATTAAATAACAAATATGAAAACCATCGTCTCTACAAAAGTCTTATCCCAAGAACAGAAAGCAATCCTTTCAGTTCTTCCTATACACCTCATCGAACACAACTTTATCACCGTAAGCCCTATAACAATGAGCCTCACACCACCCTACGACTTGCTCATTGTTACCAGTCAAAATGCAGTGAAAAGCCTATCACAACACCCTTTGGCAACTACCTTAAAAGAGACTCCTGTTCTTTGTGTAGGTGAGCAAACTCAACAACTACTCACTCAAAACGGTTTTAATGTATTGTATTTTGCCCACTATGCCTCTGATTTGGTTCAACATTTACAGCAAAACTTAACTTCCTTAAAAAAACTTACCTCTATCGCATTCTTTGCAGGTACTCAACGCCTTAATACCCTCCCCAACTTCTTTGTTGAAAACAATTTAAAAGTAAAAGAAATCACCGCTTATAAAACTGAATATACTCCTATTGAGATAAAAGAGAACGCAAGTGCTATTCTCTTTTACAGTCCGTCGGGAGTAGAAAGCTACTGCACGCGCAACGCCCTTACCGCTGAACAACAGATATTTTGTATAGGTAAAACTACCGCCGAAGCCGTAAAAAACAGATTTAAAAACCAAACTGAAAATATAATCCTCCCTCCTATTCCTACTGTAAAATCTCTTTTAGAAATACTGTCTATAAAGCTAAAATAACAGACTATATTAAGGTAATAATCCTAAAAATAAAGAAAATAATCACTAAACATTGTTGCTCTAATTATATTTTTTTGTATTTTTGCCGATTGAGGTAGTATGTTACCTAAACACTATTAACATAATAAACAGGAAAATGAGTTGCAATAGTTGCACAATCAATCATACAAAAAAAGGGTGTATATCCAACTGTCGAGCCAGTAGCTTTGGGAGTGTAAAACTCTCAGTGTTCGATTGGCTTGCTAATACTCAATTAGCTGGTGGACAAGAGTTTTTCGACTGCGTGGAAGTACGCTTTAAAAACAGTCGAAAGGAATACTTCCGTAATGTCGACAAGCTCCCTCTGCAAATAGGAGATGTCGTGGCTACTGAAGCTCCCTCAGGTCACGATGTGGGGGTAGTAACGCTCACAGGTGAGTTGGTGCGTTCGCAAATGAAGAAGCGAAAAATAGATTGGGAAGGCGACTTGCCTCGCGTATACCGCAAAGCTAATCAGCACGATATAGATGTTTGGCAACAGTCACGTGCCAAAGAGATTGAAGTACAAAAACAATCACGCGAGCTGGCTATTGCCTTAGGACTCGAAATGAAAATCTCAGATGTCGAATTTCAAGGTGATGGCTCTAAGGCTACTTTCTATTATACAGCTGAAGGACGCGTAGATTTCCGCCAACTCATTAAGGATATGGCAAAAGCCTTTTCTGTGCGTATAGAAATGCGCCAGATAGGTTTCCGTCAAGAGGCAGCTCGCTTGGGTGGTATAGGCTCTTGTGGGCGCGAATTGTGTTGCTCTACTTGGCTTACCGATTTTAGAAGTGTTTCTACTTCGGCTGCCCGCTATCAGCAACTCTCTTTAAATCCACAGAAATTAGCAGGGCAATGTGGTAAGCTAAAATGTTGCTTGAACTTTGAGCTCGATACTTATTTAGATGCTCTGCAAGACTTCCCAAGAACCGATACAAAACTCCATACACAACGCGGTATGGCTACTTGTCAAAAGATAGACATCTTTAAGCGATTAATGTGGTTCACTTATGATGAAAACCCTATTACTTGGCACAAACTATCTGTAGACAGTGTAAAAGAAATCTTAGAAATCAATAAGAACGGCGAACCTATCGAGGAACTCGAAGAATATGCCATTGTAACCGACTTGTCTTCTCGTAAGAGTACCTCAGTATATGAGGGCATCGAACTCACTCCGGTAGAAGAAGATAGCATCACCCGTTTCGATACTCCTAAGCGCAAAAAGAACAAACGCAACAATAAAAAGGACAATAAAGGAGGTCAAAAGAATGCTAAATCTGCTCAAAGTAACAATAATAACTCCTCTAAACAACTGAAATCACAGTCCAATCAAGGAGCTAAGAAAAACAATAACAATGCAGAGGTAGCAAACGAGAAACAAGTTCAAAAGCCACAAGCGAAACCTAAAAATACTCATTATACCAATGGGAATAACAAAAAGAACCCTAATTATAAAAACAAACAAAAAGTTAATAATAACGACAATACACCAAAAGATGAGAATTCTTAGCCTGCTAACCTTCTTTACCTTGCTTATTTCTTGCCATAGTGGGGTGGAATATAGCCAATATGTTTCCCTACCCAACGGTTGGGAACAGCATAAACCTATGTTTTTTGAATTAGAAGAAAACGACACAGTAGCAAAGAAGAACCTTTTTATAATGCTCCGAAATGACGAACATTATGAGTTCAGCAATCTGTTTCTGATTACTAAAATGGAATTGCCTAACAGCAATAAAGTAATTGTAGACACTTTGGAGTACGAAATGGCTACCCCCGAAGGTAAATGGTTAGGCTATGGCTATTCATCCGTAAAAGAGAGTAAATTGTGGTATAAAGAGAATTTCACATTCCCTACTAAAGGTAAATATCTCATAAAAATAGAACAAGCAATGCGAAAAATAGGCGATAACAACGGCGTGCCTGTGCTCAAAGGAATTACTGAAGTAGGATTAAGAGTTGAGGAAGTAAAAAACAGAAAGTAAACTTTCATTGATAAACTGATAAATAAGATATGAAAAAAACAAACGACACAGAAAACAATAGTCAAACCAAAAAGGGTATAAGCCCCGTCGTAAAATGGTTTTGGTATATCTTTGCTGGTGGAATTGTAGCAATTATGTTGCTGTTCTTATCAGCGTCTTTGGGACTATTAGGCGAGATGCCTGACTTCAAACACTTAGAAAATCCCGAAACCAATTTGGCTACCGAAATAATTACCGCCGATGGTAAATCCTTAGGGAAATTCTATTTAGACGAGAATCGCACTCCTATTAAGTTTAAAGATTTGCCCAAATCATTAGTCGATGCGCTTATTGCTACCGAGGACGAACGCTTTTATGAGCATTCAGGCATCGATATACGTGGCACCTTGCGCGCAATGTTTTTCTTCGGTAGCAGAGGAGGAGCTTCAACTATTACCCAACAGTTAGCTAAACAGCTCTTCCATAAAGAAAAGAAAAGAGGCTTAGGGCGTTATACTCAAAAGATAAAAGAATGGGTCATTGCTACTCGTCTCGAGAAACAATATACCAAAGAAGAAATATTGGCAATGTACTTTAATGTCTACGACTTTAATAACAATGCCGATGGTATACGCTCTGCTGCCAAAATTTACTTCGATAAAGAACCTAAAAACCTCAAGATAGAAGAGGGGGCAATGTTAGTCGGAATGTTTAAAAACTCCGCTCTTTATAACCCAGTGAAAAATAAAGTAGGCGTCACCAATAGGCGTAATGTAGTACTTGCCCAAATGGCAAAGAACAATTACATTACTCAAGAGGAAAAAGACTCTCTACAAAAACTGCCTTTAAAAATTAAATTCACTCCTGAGAGCCATAACGACGGTTTGGCTACCTATTTCCGCGAATACTTGCGCACTTATATGAAAACTTGGATTGAAAACAATCCTAAGCCAGATGGTACCAAGCACAACTTATACCTCGATGGACTAAAAGTCTACACTACTATCGATTCTAAGATGCAAGCCTACGCTGAGGCTGCCGTTAAAGCTCATATGCAACGACTACAAAAGGCTTTCGACGCCGAAAATAACCCTAAGAAGAACCCTATGTTCCCTTTCGTGAAGGTCTCAAAAGATGAGTACGCAGCCCTAATTGAAAAGGCAATGAAAAACTCTAATCGCTGGGCTCACTTAAAGTATTTAGGCTATTCCGAAAAGGAAATCCGCGACTCTTTCTATAAAAAGACCGATATGCGCGTATTCAGTTGGAAAGGTGAGAAAGACACTGTAATGACTCCTCGCGATTCTATACTGTATTACAAGGCTTTTTTGCGCACAGGAATGATGTCTATGGAACCCCAAACAGGGCATATCAAGGCTTGGGTTGGTGGTATTAACTACAAACATTTCCAGTACGACCAAGTCATACAAGGAGCTCGCCAAACTGGGTCTACCTTCAAACCTTTTGTTTATGCCACAGCTATTGACCAGCTCCACTATTCTCCTTGTTTAGAGCTGCCCGATATACAAACTTGTGTAGAAGCTCATAAATATGGTAACCTGCAAGCGTGGTGCCCGCGTAACTCCACAGGTAACTTTACCGGTAAGATGATGACTCTCAAATATGCATTAGCAAACTCCGTGAACTCTATTACGGTGAATTTAATGGATAAAGTAGGTCCTCTTCCTGTCATTAACTTAGTGAAAAAATTAGGAATTACTTCTAATATGCCTCAAGCTCCTTCCATCGCCTTAGGTACTGCCGATGCCACTGTTTTCCAAATGGTAGGTGCTTACGGTACTTTTGCTAATGAAGGCGTATATGTAAAACCTGTACTGATTACCCGTATTGAAGATAAAAACGGTACAGTACTCTTCGAAAATACTCCTGAAACTCACGATGTAGTAAATGCCGAAGTAGCTCGCGCGGTAGTAAATCTTTTGGAAGGTGTTACTCGCTACGGTTCAGGGGCGAGATTGCGTACCAAAGGAGCTGATAGCTACAACGCTGTATATAAAAATGTAATGACTGGCTATCCTTACCAATTTACCAATGCCATAGCTGGTAAAACCGGTACTACCCAAAACAACAGCGATGGTTGGTTTGTCGCAATGGTGCCTAATCTTGTAACAGGCGTATGGGTAGGAGGCGAAGACCGTGCAGTACACTTCCGTAGTATGGCTTATGGACAAGGGGCTACAATGGCTCTACCTATTTGGGGATACTATATGAAAAAGTGTTATGCCGATGCTGACTTAGCTGTTTCCAAAGCTGCATTCCCTGCTCCTCAGAATGTACAAATCCAAATAGATTGTAGCAAGGAGAAAGAAGAAGACTCTGGAGAAGACGATACCTCTATCGATTTTTAATCATTAAATATATTAAAAAAGGGATACCTTCGCTTTTGCGTTGGTATCCCATTTTTTTTGCATTGATAAATACAACAGAACTTTCTTCATATCCCTATCTTAGCTTTAAGTTACCTTCACTTTTTCTTCGTCTTTTCTTCATCATTTCTTCGTCTTTTCTTCGTCTTTTGTTCGTCTTTTGTTCGTCTTTTGTTCGTCTTTTGTTCGTTGTAGACCCACTGTAGAGCCACTGTAGAGCCACTCATTGTTCGTTCTTTATTCGTTCTTTATTCGTTCTTTGTTCGTCTTTTCTATAAGCTCTCTAAATCTACATTATTTAATTCTCCCGCCCCCATTTGCTAATTTGCTAATTAACTCATTTACTAATTTTATCCGCCTGTGTATCTCGCACCGTCATTTGTTCGTCATTCGTCTCTCATCATTCGTCCCTACATTCCCCCTTTGGAGGAAGCCAGCAACAGCTGGGTATGTGTGAAGGGAAAGGTTTGTCACCTTTTCCAGCTTGTCCCCCTTCGGGGGTTCGGGGGCTTACCGAATAAGTAAGTCGCTACATTCCCCCTTCTCCGTCGCTATATCCCCCCTTTTCCGTCATACTCCCTCCTATTGCCTATGGCCTAAGGTCTATTACCTATTCCTCTTTCTTTCGCCTCGAAACCTCATTTTTAGCACTTTTTAATCGTTGTATTATAGTATTAATCAACTACTTATATACCCTTTCTATACCAATCGTCCAAGATTCATATAAGCTTCCTATAAGCTCTCTATAAGCTAACCCAAGCTCTTTTCAACCAAAAAACACTTTTACTGGTTACTTATAATTCCTTTTTATTTCCTTTTAAAAAGCCCTTGCGCCTCTATTCTGTATATTTTTCGTAACATAAATACTACGATATTTCTTACGTTGAGCTCACGTTAACTTATTGATTACTTACGTTTTTACCAGAAAAATAACTTTTAGTAAAGAAAAATGTACAATAAGTAAAGTGCTTTTTGTTAAGTATTCCTTAATTTTGTCCCAAAGAAAAAACTTTAAATTTTATATAATGAAAAGCATCATTAGCATTTGTATTTTGCTGTTCAGTATCCCAATGCTGGCGCAAAAAGTAACTATTACGGGGGTAGTTACCGATGAAAACAAACAACCCCTCCCTGGTGCAAGCGTTGCTGTAGAGCACGCACATTCAGGTACGGCTACTGATTTTGAAGGGCGTTTCTCCCTAAGTGTAGCTCCTACCGATAAAATAGTAGTGAGCTTTATGGGCTATCGCTCCAAAACCATAGCCGTAGGTAAAACACGTACTTTCAATGTATCTCTCGAACCTGAGGTCACTCAGATTGATGAGGTAGTGCTTGTAGGGTACGGTACACAGCGCAAAAGCGATATCTCTACGGCAGTAGCTTCGGTGAAGATGGCAGATATTGCCCAAAGCAGTCCGTCGCAGGTATTGCAAGCGTTGCAAGGTAAAGTGAGTGGGGTGCAAATCATCTCTTCCGATGGTTCTGCTTCCAGCGGACTCACATTTAGAATTCGCGGGGTGAACTCCATCACAGGAGGTACGCAACCGCTCTTTGTTATTGATGGGGTGCCAATGCCTACCCAAAGGGTAACCAATACCAATGAAGATGTGGCTACCAATCCGCTACTCAGTTTAAACCCTAACGACATTGAGTCAATGGAAATCCTCAAAGATGCCGCTGCAGCAGCTATCTACGGGTCTAACGGTTCTAATGGAGTAGTGCTTATCACCACCAAAAAAGGTAAGGAACTCGCTAAACCTAAATTTAACTTCAGTTATGCAAGTTCTATTGAAATGATGCCTAATATCCCTTTGAAGGTGCTCAGCGCTGAAGATTATGCTCACAAAATGCTCGATTATGGCACTTGGGGCAATCAACCTCAAATAGACTTTTGGCAACGAATGATTGCCGAAAAAGGCTGGAATCACCCTGCCGTAAAAGATTGGCTGAAAGAAGTTACCCAAACAGGTACTAAAAACGAAGCTAACGGTAGTATCACGGGTGGTACCGACCAAACCCGCTATATGCTTTCAGTGGGCTATCTCAACCAAGAGGGACTTATCAAACGTTCTGCTTTCAACCGCTTCACTTCACGCCTCAACCTCTCACAGAAGATTAACGATAAGATGAATGCAGGTATCAACCTCTCTTATGCCGTTTCTAAGGATAAAAATCCCGTAAGCGATTGGTCTCAAAATGGAGTGGTTCTCAAAGCTTTGCAAACTTCTCCTTTCTTAGACTACCCTGGTTTTGGTACCCTGATGAGCTATCCTAATATTCGTACGATGAGCCCTAAGGTAGCAGTAGACCAAGTGGATATCAATACCAAATACAACGAGCTCAACGCCAATGTATACCTCAGCTATCAACTGCTTAAAGATTTGACTTTTAACACCAGTGCTTCTTACCGTTTACACACTATTGGTCAAGACCGTTTTTGGGGGCCTGACACTTGGTTCGGACAGTCAGAACGCGGACGTATGGAACTCTCTCATCGCAATGAGAACAGCTGGGTATATGAAGCCCGTTTGCAATACTCTAAGAGCATCAATAAGCACTATTTTTCTATAATGGGTGCTTTTGAAGCCAATAAGTATTGGACAGATTATACTTACAATAAGTCTACCAACTTCGAGGATACCAAACAAGGCATTTGGGGTATCAACCAAGGGTTAGTAACCTATGCGCCTTTGTACACTTATGATGGTAACCAATTAGTATCCTACATCAGTAGGGCTACTTATAGTTATAACAACAAGTATGTACTCAACGCTTCTTTGCGTGCCGATGGTTCTTCTAAATTTGGTAAGAACAACAAATACGGTTACTTCCCTGCCGTTTCTTTGGCTTGGAATGCTCACGAAGAAGACTTTATCAAGAAAATAGAAGCTATTTCCAATTTGCGTTTGCGCGGTAGTTTCGGTATGACAGGTAACAACCAAATCCCATCTTACCAATCTTTAGCGCAACTCGCTAAAAACAAAGTAGTATTAGACGGTAACAAAGTGGAAATCGGTCGTTATACCAGCAATATTGCTAACGACAATCTTAAATGGGAAAGCCAAAAGCAATACAATATCGGCTTAGATTTATCCTTCCTCAAAAACCGTTACACCCTTTCTACTGAATTGTATTACAAACGCATAGACGATATGCTTTTGGAAGTGAATATCCCTTCTACTTCGGGATTCCAAAAAGCGTGGAAGAATGCAGGTTCAATGGAAAACAAAGGTCTCGAAGTGAGCTTCAATGCACAATGGTTGCGTGAAGGCGATTTCAAATGGACAACCGATTTCAATATTTCTTTCTACCGAAACAAAATCCTTTCATTAGACGAAGGTCAGTATCAACAATTTTACGACCGAGGTATCAACTCCAAAATCAAAAGCGATGTGCTCTTGCGCGTAGGTATGCCAGTAGGTATTTACTACGGTTATGTAGCCGATGGTGTATTCCACAACCAAAACGAAGTGGATAACGCTCAGCCAGGGCCTAACGTAGCTTTAGGTGGTTTGCGCGTGAAAGACATCAACCACGATGGTGTAATCGACACTAACGACCGTGTGCCCGTAGCCGATGTAAACCCATTGCACACGGGTGGTATAGGCAACACTTTCTCATATAAAGGTTGGGAATTGTACGCTTTCTTGCGTTGGTCGTATGGCAATGATGTAGTAAACGGTAATGCTTACTACCTCACAGGTACTAAGAATATCGACAATATCACACAAAGCGTTTATAACAACGTGTGGTCGGAAGCACACCCCGACCGTAACTTCCCGCTCTTTGGAGGTGGTTTCTGGGCTGAAAACGCTTTCCGCAGTGACTTAGTAGAAGATGGTTCTTTCTTGCGTTTGCAAACTGTTACTCTTAGTTACAACTTGCCTAAAGAAGTGTTAGAGCCTTACAAACTTAACAAATTGCGTGTAGGCGTTACCGGTACCAATCTTGCGCTTTGGACACGTTATTCAGGGTTTGACCCCGAAGCCAATACGGGCTATGGCACTATAGCTCGTTTGGCACCAGGACTTGATATGAGTCCGTACCCACGACCTACATCGGTTTTATTCTCAGTAGAAGTTGGTTTTTAAAAAATATAGATTATGAAATTACATATTACCACCATTATAGCAATAGGGGCAAGTCTTGGATTGAGCAGTTGTGCTAAGTTCTTGGAAGAAACCCCCAAGAGCACCCCTACATCTCAATTTTTCTATGAAAATGAATTGGATGCTCGCCAAGCAATGAACGGGACTTACCGTTACCTCACCGATGTGTATGTTACAGGGCACGGTACCAAACAAATCAGTACCGACCTTGCCAAACGCGCCGATTGGGACGAAGGGGGAGGCTTGCGTAACTACAAGTTTGGGTCAGACAACGATTATATTACCCAAATGTGGCAACAACATTATGCTGCCATTAAGAACTGCAACTCGGTAATCGATAATGTAACCGAACACAAAGATCGTATCAATAACTGGGAACGCTATGTAGCCGAAGCTCGTGGTGTGCGCGCTTACTTGTACTTCGATTTGGTGCGTTGGTTTGGCGATGTGCCTTTGGTACTAAAAGAAACCCAATCACTCAACAACCTCAAAGTATCTCGTACCCCACAAAAGCAAGTGTTTGAGCAAATCATTGCCGACTTTACTTATGCAATGGCTCACGTAGCTGAAAAAGGCGATACAGGCAATGGTTACCAATACGGACGTATTACCAAAGATGCTTGTCGCGGTTTCTTGGCTAAAGTACACTTGTGGCTTGCTTCAGTAGCACAACGCGACGGACGTGAAGTGCTTGGTTCGGCTACTGAAAACTACACCAAAGCAATGAACTATGCCAAAGAGGTCATACAAGGCGGTCGCTACCAATTAGTAGAATACTATCCCGATGTATTCAACGCTAAAACCAAAATAAGCGAAGCTCCAAAAGAAGTTATTTGGTGCGTACAAGGTCTTACAGGCGACGACACTGGTACCCTCACAGGAATGCTTTACGGAATGAGAGGTAATGAAAACTTAGGAGGTTCTTGGGATAACATCTCCAGTTCCGATTACCATCGTATGATTTATGAACCCTCCGACTCTATTCGCCGGTTGTGGAACTGCCCACGTGTGCAAGTACTCGACAATGGTAAGTTATGGGGTTGGGACTACAATATTTACAAAGATACCCGTGTAGACCAACCCCTTAGTAAGGCTACCGAAAACAATAACTGGGTGATGTGGAGCATCGGTAAGTTCCGCCGTTTCCCATTAGCTGATACCTCTTCGTATAACTACAAGAACTTCGGTATGGATGAACCGTTACTTCGCTTTGCTGATGTACTTCTCATCTATGCAGAGGCTTATAACGAGGTAAACCATTCACCTGGAGCTTACACACCCTCATCTTCTTTAACAATGAATGGCACCAACGTACAAAGTGCTTACGATGCGGTGAATTTAGTGCGCAAACGCGCTCGTATCTCTAACAAAGCAGGCGGACGCATCGTACACCGCGATGTATTGCCTCGTGATTTGGATAAAACTCATATCAACGATGTAAATACTGTAGTACCCGATTGGAAAACCTCCTCTTATGGTTATGACTATGCAGGTACTGCTATGTGGACAGCTAAACATTACAGCGATGATTATACCGCTTTCCGTACTGAAATCTTAAACGAACGCGCACGCGAGCTTGTAGGAGAAACCACCGACCG
The DNA here is from genome assembly GCF_001278825.1 of Capnocytophaga sp. oral taxon 323. Lineage (NCBI taxonomy): Bacteria > Pseudomonadati > Bacteroidota > Flavobacteriia > Flavobacteriales > Flavobacteriaceae > Capnocytophaga > Capnocytophaga sp. oral taxon 323. The sequence continues at coordinate 2,539,645 of NZ_CP012589.1, read as the reverse complement.
CTGGTGTGACCTCGTACGCCGTGGCATTCTGGTACAAGCTTTCCAAAACTGGCGTATCAACAATCCGTTTATCAGTGGGGAGGAACGCCGTATTCCAGCACCTGCTGCGCCTGAGAATGTTCGCCCTTATCACCAGCTATTACCTATTCCGCTTAGCGAATTGGACGCAAATAAGAATTTAACTCAAAATCCTGGATATTAAAATGAAAACATATATATTACTCATTAGCAGTTTGCTACTCACGGCTTTGGGTGCTTGTACTAAGGATAAACCTGAAGACGTAGACCTATCAGTAACAGCTGATAAAACCCAAGTGAAGGTAGGCGACCCCGTAACTTTTACTATTCATCACAATGTAAATGCTTTGGCTATTTACACCGGTGATGAAGGACACGATTACCAAAAGAGTATAGACAATGTACTCAAAGGAAAGACTTCTGAGGAATTGCAAGGTAAAAACTATCGCCCTACCGACCCTGATGTGAAACCTTACAAAGTAGACTTTACTTCTACACAAGTAGGGAGCACTACTTTAGCCAATGGCGCTTTTGAAGTGCGCAACGCCAATAGCGGTGATAACTTAGTTGGCAGTCAAGCCGAAGTAGTAACCGATGCTACCATAGGTAAAAATGTAGTGAAAGTGAATGCCAAACACCCTAACTGGTGGTATGAAGCTTTGCGCCTTAATGTAAACACCAAAGTAGGAAGCGACAAGAAGATGACTTTACGAATGAAGTTTGCGACAACTACTTTGAAAAGTACTAACGACCAAAGCGAACACCCCGAAGAAACAAAGTTCCCTATCGTGATATTCTTAGGAGGAATTGCTGAAGGAGAAACAGCAGTCACTTTCAAAAAAGAAACCGTTTGGGATTTATTTGTAGAACCCAAAACTGAGTATACCGATTACACTTTTGATATTGGTCGTACCATTTCAGCGTGGGAAAGTGCTGTAAACAAAAAAATGGCAACACTTTCTTATATTCAGATTCTGTTTACTACCGTGGGTGCTGGCATTGGCTATATAGGCGATTATTTTGTTGAATCGGCTAACTTTGGAGCTATTGACTATAAGGCTTTCGATACAGGAAAAGGTATTACTATTACCGATGATTCTGGTGTGACCAAATACACTCATACGTATGACAAAGCAGGAACTTATGAGGTAGTGGTAGTGGGCAGTAGCAGTGGTTTTAAAAGCTATTCAAAAGACGGCTATAAAACTGATGTAGGAACTGTAAGTGCTGACGAGTACAAGTACAACACTGAATACCGCACTATCAAAATTACGGTAACCCCATAGGATAGTGATGAGGTGTAATCTGTACGAATAGGGTAAAGAAAAGACGAAGAAGAGGTGAACGAAGAGTGGCTCTACAGTGGCTCTACAGTGGCTCTACAGTGGCTCTACAGTGGCTCTACAGTGGCTCTACAGTGGCTCTACAGTGGGTCTACAACGAACAAAAGACGAAGGAATGACGAACAAAAGACGAATCTACGATGAAGGTAAGGCGAATCTAAGATGAAGAAATGAAGGTTACTTATCAGTTTTTAGATTTGGGTATTTTGAGCTTTTGATAAGGATTTTATATCTTTGCCCTCTAAATGAATTTTTGACAAATGAACAGAACGATAAAGCTCCTGCGAATCCTGCTGTTGTGGTATTTTCTCTTTCCTATCGCTTTCACAGAAGAGTTGGTGGTGAGAATTCAAGCGCAAGAAACTTTCCTTTTCCACCATCTTACGCGCAATGAAGGTCTGTTGCACGACAACGTTACTTGCATTGCTCAGGATTCGTTGGGCTTTATTTGGTTAGGCACCCACAGAGGGCTCAACCGTTTCGATGGCTATGCCCTTGATGCCTACAAGTACGAGCAAGACCCTATCAACTCGGTGTACTACAACCGTGTGTACAGCTTGCAACCTATGGGGCGTTACCTTTGGGTAGCTACCGAAGCAGGAGTAGCTTGTTTTGATATTCGGCTCAAACAGTTTGTCAATTTCAAAATAGACGACCCTCTTGATTTGGCTTTCTATACCAAAGTAAAACTCTTACAAAAAGGCACAAATAATGAACTTTGGCTTTTGAGCGAAAACCAAATTAGGCGTGCTAAAGTAGTGTGGAATCAGCGCGAGAAGGCACTTACGCTAAAAACATTGCCTATTGGCTCTGCCTCACAACTCACTACTTCGCAACTCAATCCGCAAATAGCAGTGAGCGAAAAAGGAGAAGTGTGGCTTTCGGGGTCCCCTTGGTTATCGGCTTACGTTCCTGACAAGGGCACACTAAAAGCCTTACCTGAAAAGGTGAACAACATAGGTTCGGGTATCGTAAAGATGCTCTATGCCGATGGCTACTTGTGGGTGATTTACCGAGATAGCTTAGTGAAGTACGCCTGTAAGCCCGATAACACCTATGCGATAGTTGCTAAAAAGGAATTTGACCTGAACAAACATTTGCTTTCTCTTACACTGAGCGGGCAATACGTGTGGGTAGTGAATGAAGAAAGCATCTTTCAGTTGGATAAAAACAGTCTTTCTCTGCTGAAAGAACACAGTCACTCGCCTTTGAATCCGTATTCGGCAAGCAATCATATCAACAGTGTGTTCTTAGACAAGGATAGCAATTTGTGGGTATCGGCTTGGTCTAATGGTGTATCGTACAGCAGTACGCGCGATGCGTTCTTCAAGACGGTATGGATAAAACCCCAGAGCAAAGTGGGTTCAGAGTTTGTAAGCACGATGCACTACGACCCCGATGGCTATGTGTATATAGGCAATAAGTTCGGCGGAGTGATTAGGTTTCACACCCAGAGCCAGCAGTTAGACGAGCACTATTGTAATGCTCCTGAGCTTTCGCCTAACGTTACGAGTATTCAGAGCGATAAAGCACACTTGTACGTATCGGTTCGCGAACGGGTATGGGTGATAGACAAGCAAAGCCGAAGCATTATCGGTTCGTTTGCAACACAGTGCAACGATTATATATTTGATATCAAGCTCGATACCTTTCACCGTTTGTGGATTACTACCTATTCAGGATTGGAATGCTTTGAAGAGCAAAAAGGACAATGGCAAAACGTCTACACCTTTACCGAAACAACGCCTGAACCTCGTAGGTTATCTACTAACAAGCTCCACAAAATATATGTGGATAAAGCTAAGAACGAACTGGTGATAACCTCGGTAATGGGCTTAAACAGATTGCAACTCAATGCCAAAGGCGAGGTAGTGCGTGTGCTCAAATACGCTGCCGACGCTAAAACCCCGCACAGCCTGAGTAGTAATTATCTTTGGGCAATTGATAAAGACAAAGATACTTATTGGATAGGCACTATGGGTAGCGGACTCAACAAGGTGGTTCTCACTGATAACGCTAATGGCAAACTCACTTATACTGCCGAACATTACGGCATAGAAGAAGGGGCAACCTCTAACGATATTGAAAGTGTGGAAGTAGATGCTTTTGGCAATGTGTGGTGTGGAGGCTTTTACTTGAGTTTCTTTGATACAAAACTAAAACGTTTTGCGGCTTTCAGCAACAACGATGGCTTGCAAGGACACAGTTTCGGGACGGCTTCCTCTTGCAAAGATGCTGAGGGGAATCTGTATTTTGGGGGCTCACACGGCTTTAACTATTTCAAACCACAAGCGCAGATGTTTTCGTCAGCTCACCTAAGAGTACATTTTAGCAGGTTTGAAAACAACGGCAAAGTAGTCAATTCGTGTATAGAGTTTACCGATGCGCTTTCGATAGCGTACCCGAACAACGATTTTTCGGTGTACTTCACCACTTTGTCATACAATGCACCTCAGCGGTTGCGTTACCGTTATAAATTAGAGGATTACGACACTGATTGGCATTATATAACCGTGAATGACCCTGCCCCACACGCTACTTACCAAAAGCTCCCTTATGGTACTTACAAACTATTAGTGGAGGTAGGCGATTGGCAACAGTGGAGCGGAGCGCAGACCGAGCTTACAGTGGTCTCCAAGCCTCCTTTTTGGCTTACGTGGTGGGCGTACACCCTCTATGCACTTGCCCTTGCAGGCTTGCTGTACATAGGTTTCAGGTACTTTATGCGATGGACGCAAATGAAGCATACCATAGCTGTACAAGAGGAAAAAGAGCGACATAAAGAAGAGCTAATGCAGATGAAAATGCAGTTCTTTACAGACGTCTCACACGAGTTCCGTACACCACTTACCCTAATGAGCCACGCAGTAACTGAAATGGAAGAGGAAATGCCTTCCAATAAGTATGTGCATACCCTCAAACGCAATACGGGTAAGCTCAGTAATATGGTGAACGAACTGCTTGAAATACATCGTATGGACGTGTATACACCTCAGCTAAAAGCTAATTATATTTCGGCAAACAGCTATGTGCAAGCCATTTACAACGAGTTTAAGGAGTGGGCAAGCAAAGTGGCTATAACCTTGCAATTAACACTACCTGAACAAGAAGTAAAGTTGTGGTTAGATGAGAAGTATTTTAGCAAGATACTTTCGAATATTCTTTCCAATGCTATTAGGTACTCCAATGCGGGAAGCACTATACGCTTATCGATTTCGGTAGAGAATTTGAGCGAGCTCACACCGCTCTACAAAAGCGCCTTTGAGAACACTGCGCATACCTTGCCAGGCAAACAGTTGGTGGTGAAAGTGCAAGATGAAGGCGTAGGGTTGGAGAAGAATGCCTTATCCGAAATCTTTGAACGCTTCCACCGTGTAGAGGGACAAGGACAAAAAAGAGTAGGTTCGGGCATCGGGCTTTCTTTGGTAAAATCATTAGTTGAAGCGCATCGCGGTGGGATTATCATTAGCAGTAAGCCCAATGTAGGTACCGAAGTCATTATCACCTTCCCTATGGACGATAGTTACTTATTGCCCGAACAGAAGTTGCAGGACAGTGCTTTTCAGCTAAAAGAATACTTATCGGACTATGCGGTTGAGTATGAACACATAGGCGAAGAAGAGGACGAAATGTTAAATTTGCCCCAAGAAGATAAACCTACCTTGCTTTTAGTAGACGACAATCACGAGGTACTGATGATACTCAAAAACATCTTTATCAAAGAGTACAACATCATTCTCGCCTCCGACGGCGAACAAGCGATTGAGAAGTGTAATCAGCATTTTCCTAATTTGGTCATATCGGATGTGATGATGCCTAAAATTGACGGATTTGAGCTCTGTGCTATCCTGAAAAAGAACCTGCAAACGTGCTTTATTCCTGTGATATTGCTCACGGCGAAATCGCAAATAGAGTCGCAGATAGAAGGAATTGAGTTAGGTGCTGATGCCTACCTTACGAAACCTTTTGATGTGAAACTGCTCAAAACCAATGTACGCAACTTGCTCAACAAGAGCAAACAGCACACTCCTATTGAGAATATCCGTCAGAAAGTGATTGATAAGAAACAACAAGAACAGTTAGACAAGCTCACTCACTTGGTAGTGACCAATATGCAAAACCCACATTTCTCGGTAGATAATCTCTGCCTTGAACTCGGTATGAACCGCACTAAGTTGTACAGCTTTGTCAAACAAGCTACCGAGCTTACCTTGGCGAACTACATTCGCAAAATACGCTTAGACAAAGCTGCCGAACTGCTTAAAACTACCGATAAACTCATCAGTGAAGTGTGCTACGAAGTAGGAATCGATAGTCCGTCGTATTTCACAAGAGCTTTTAAAGAACAATTTGGGGTATCACCCTCAGAATTTATTTCAGGTAAGAGGTAAAAAGTTAACGGCTAAGAACTAATAACTAACGACTAAAAACATACAAATGAAAAGAATATTTGCTTTTATTACTTTGTGTAGTTCGCTATGGGCGAGCGCACAACAGCCCACTGAAATCACCCTACTACCCAATGAACAATGGTGGGGTGGCTTTACGGGCGTAGGCAAAGAGATGCCTTACCAACCATCGGAGCGTATTTACAACTTGCGCACCGAGAATTTTAACAACCAATCAGTGCCCTTTCTGTACTCTAATCAAGGGCGTTATATCGCTTCAGGAGCTCCTTTTGCTTATCAATTTAAAAACGGAAAGATACTTATCACTCCTTCACGGGGTGAGGTGAGTTGCCACACAGCAGGTACTACCCTCAAAAGTGCCTATCAGGCAGTGAGTAAACAATATTTTCCGCCTTCAGGGGTAATCCCCCCGAAGTGTTCTTTACCAAACCACAATACAACACTTGGATAGAACTTATTTACAATCAGAACGAAAAAGACGTTTTAGCCTACGCCAAAGCCATTCTGGACAACGGAATGCCAACGGGAGTAATAATGATTGATGACAACTGGCAAAAAGACTATGGCGTATGGCAATTTCGCCCCGATAAGTTTCCTACACCTAAGGAAATGATAAACCAGCTCCATCAAATGGGCTTCAAAGTAATGGTATGGGTATGCCCATTTGTATCACCCGATAGCCAAGAATACCGCTTTTTGCGCGACAAAGGCTATTTAGTGAAGAAAAAAGGAGCTGACACCCCTGCTATCCTCGATTGGTGGAATGGGCTCAGCGCTTGCTATGACCTCAGCAATCCCGAAGCCTTTGCCTACTTTGTGAATATGCTCAAAGACCTACAAAAAGAATACGGCATCGATGGATTTAAGTTTGATGCAGGTGACCCAGAGCGCTATTTGGCGGAAGATGTAGAGGTTTTCGACCAAAAATCTTACGATACTGAACAGACCTATCTCTGGGGTAAATTAGGTTTAGAATTCCCTTACAACGAGTTCCGCGCTTGCTGGAAATTGGGCGGACAGGCTTTGGTACAGCGTTTGGGTGACAAGAGTTACTCTTGGGACGGTGTAGCCCGTTTAGTCCCCGATATGATAGCCGCAGGACTCAACGGTTATGCATTCGCTTGCCCCGATATGATAGGCGGAGGGGAATACGGCAGTTTCTTGAATGTAGACCCTACTAATTTCAATCAGAAGCTCATAGTGCGCTCTTGCCAAATACATTCGATGATGCCTATGATGCAATTTTCAGTAGCTCCTTGGCGCATTCTATCGAAAGAGAATTTGGCTATCTGTATCAAATACGCTAAATGGCACGAACAATTAGGCGACTATATCATAGCCGAAGCTAAAAAATCGGCACAAACAGGAGAACCTATTGTGCGCAGTATGGAGTATGCTTTTCCTCATCAGGGTTTCGCTAATTGCAAAGACCAATATATGCTGGGCGATAAGTATTTAGTAGCCCCTGTAATGACCGAAAGCGATATTCGCACAGTAAAACTCCCCAAAGGCACTTGGCAAGACGAACGAGGCAAAAAGTACAAAGGAGGCAAAGAATACACCCTAAAAGTACCTTTGGAGCGATTGCCTTATTTTGTAAAGATTAAGTAATAAATTATACATTGTAAACTTAAAATTCTATGAAAAAATATCTTTTAACATTTTTTGTTTTACTAACCACCATAATCTCTTGCCAAAGCAAAGAAGATGACGTTAACAATGGAGGAGGTACACAGTCACCTACTACCAAAACCTCTACTACTACGTCTACTACCACCCCTATACCACCCGTTACACCCCCAGCAGTTCCTTCTCTCAATCAGACAGTGAGATATGAAGGTACTAATGAAGTGTTTTTAAATCCTGAAAGAGGTTTTTTAACCCATCAAGACCAAGGAGAAGGCGATTGGACACTTAATGCAGATTGGGTGAGACAAAAGCGAAATCAGGAGGGGATAAGTCTTATTCTCACGATTTATTATATGAATAACTTTCGAGAGAAAGACATTCCGGAGTACTTTTTAAATAGGATTCGGAATAATATGCGAGTCATTCGCGAAGGAGGCTCTAAGGTAGTTTTACGCTTTGCTTATTCAAAAGACCAAGGTGATTATTACAATGGTAGAGGAGATACCTCGTGGTATTGGACGGAAAGACATCTTAACCAATTGGCACCAATAATTCGTGAAAATGCTGATATCATAGCTGTATGGGAAGCAGGTTTTGTGGGTGTTTGGGGCGAATGGTATTACACCAATCATTACGGCTTTCAACCCCAAGAAAACGCAGGAGCTTATGAAGCCCGCAGAAAGGTATTAGCAAAAGAATTAAGCATTTTACCTAAGGATAGAATGGTGTGTGTGCGCTACCCAATGGCAAAGATATTTACCCAAAACATCAATGTGCACACGAATCTTACAGAGGGAAATGCTTATAATGGCAGTGACTTATCACGCATAGGCTTCCATAACGATTGTTTTTTAGCTGATGCTCCTAATATGGGTACTTATCCTAATGAAAACTACCGCAAGTATATGGAGCGGGAGACGCAGTATGTGGTGATGGGCGGAGAGACTTGCACCTCGCCTAATAGTTTTACAGAATGTAGCAATGCTTTAAGAGAAATGGTTTTGTATCATTGGAGTTATATTAATATGGACTTCCACGAGGGTACTATTAATAGTTGGAAAAACAGATGTATGGACGATATGAAAAGAAAATTAGGCTATCGTTTTGCACTTAATTACAGTAAATTTACGGGCAACCCAGTACCTGGGGGACATTTGCAAATAGAGCTTGAACTCAAGAATGAGGGCTTTGCTTCGCCGTATAATCGTCGTGATGTGCAGATTGTTTTAGTGAGAAAAAACACTTCGGAAAAACAAGTATTTAAACTCAATGACGACCCTCGACATTGGTTTGCAGGTAAGACTGTGAAAGTGAAAGCAGACATTACTTTACCTCAACATCTTTCCAAAGGGCTTTATGACATTTATTTGAATTTACCAGACCCTTACCAAAGTCTTGCTCATCGTCCGGAATACAGCATTCGTTTGGCTAACAAAGGCATATGGGAAGCTCAAACAGGTTATAACAAACTCAATACGATTACAATACAGTAAAGATTAGGATAATAGAAACAGAAGAAAAAGGTCAGCAAGAAGAGTTTTGCTGACCTTTTTTAATAATATAACGTGAGTTCGATGTAAGAAAAGTGTAGCTTACGCTACAGAAATCTTACAAATCTTTAAAAAAAATCAAACAAATAGGCAGCAAGCTGCCTGAAAGTCTTACACGGATAGTCTTTCAATTGACAATTGTGATGTGGACGGATTGGCAACTTCGTTGCTGGATTTCACAGGTTATAACACAAATACTATTGTAAATCAGTTTATATACATCGAACTGACGTTAACATAATACCAGAAATACTGATGGGCGATGGAAGGTCGGAGTTTTCGTAAGGAAACGGAATATTTCAGAAGAGGCTGGGATGTAATTTTGATGAAAAAAGGTTATTAGGAGGGTATGCTTAGCTTATAGAGAGCTTATAGGAAGCTTATACGAATCTTGGACGATTGGTATAGAAAGGGTATATAAGTGGTTGGTAATGAAGAGTTAAAAGAGGTGAGAAAACACTAATTTTGAGGGAAATAAAACGAAGGAAAAACAAAGTAAAGTAGCGGATAAGACAAGGTAAGAAAGATGATGCTACTTTTTTTGATTTTGTTTTTGACCCGCGTACTAATATAGACCTTAAATACACTATTATAGTAGAATAGGATGGTATTATTTACAAAAAAAGCCTTTGGAGTTCCAAAGGCTTTTTTTGTTGTAACATTAAAAAACTTTATTATGATTCTAATGGAATAACAGAAACAAATGATTTGTTATCTCTCTTCTTTTCGAACTTAACGATACCATCGATTTTAGCGTGCAAAGTATGGTCTTTACCAATATACACATTCTCGCCAGCATTGTGTTGAGTTCCGCGTTGTCTAACAATAATGTTTCCAGCGATGGCAACTTGTCCACCGAAAATTTTAACACCTAAGCGTTTAGAGTGAGATTCTCTACCGTTCTTAGAACTACCGACACCTTTTTTGTGAGCCATTTTTTCTTAGATTTTTAGGTTTAACAATTATTTTACGATACCACCGTTCAACTCGTCTTGCCATTTTTTAAGTTCGTCCCATTTGCCGTCAGCGGCTAATTGAGCTTGAGCTGCCCAAGTTTGAGGGTCTAAGTGTGCCAAGGTTGAACTTGTTTCTGATAGGATGGTTTTGATTTCTTCAACTGATTTCTTAGCTAATTTAGCAAAGGTGTCTACCCCTGCTGCTACTAAGGCTTCTGCTGCTTTAGGCCCAATACCTTCTATCTTTTTCAAATCATCAGCTTTTGCTGACTTAACAGGAGCTTTTTCTGTCTTAGGTTTTGCTTGGGTACTTTTAGCACCACTTGCAACGATGTTCTCAATTACAATTTGCGTAAGGAACTGACGATGTCCGTTCTTAACTTTGTAACCTTTACGTCTTTTCTTTTTGAACACGAGCACTTTGTCGCCTTTCAAATGTTTCAAAACCTTTGCTTCTACGGAAGCTCCATTTATAGCTGGGGCGCCTACGGTGATGGTTCCGTTGTTATCTAAAAGGAGTACGTTATTAAACGCTACTTTCTCTCCTTCTTGATTAGGCAAACGGTGAACAAACACTTTTTGGTCTTTGCTAACTTTAAATTGTTGCCCTGCTATCTCTACAATTGCATACATAGCTTTGTTATTTAATAATGGTTTAAATCGGGCGCAAAAGTACGAATTATTTTTTACCTACCAAAATAAAAGAGAGAAAAAGTTTTAAAACCTTTTCTCTCTTTTTCTCTCTTTCTTATTTTATAGTGCCTATAAGGCTTGTATTAATAACTGTTTTCATCAATCTCTACTTTGCCCCAGAATACTTTGTAGGCGAAATAAGTGTAGAGAAGCAATAACGGCGCTCCTATCGCGGTGATAGTGAGCATAATCTCTAATGATTTCTGAGAAGCTGCTGCGTTGTAAACCGTGATGCTATTGCCAGTTTCTAAAGTAGTTCTCAAGAAAGTAGGGTGTAAGTTCAGTGCTGCTACCACCATAAAGAAAACGATGGTGAGAATAGTACCGACAAAAGCCTTTTTATAGTCTTTTTTCTTCATAAAGAAAGCTACGCTTAAGATGCTGAGGAGCAATAACGCAGGGAATACTTTCAGTGCAGTGCTATTAGCAATATTTTCAGCTAAATGAGAAGTGAGCATACTGTAAATCGCTACTGCTGTAAACACTACCAAAAAGCCGAGGTATGCATAGTTAATGCGTTTCTCGATGCGGTGGTGCATATCACCGTGAGTTTTGAGAAGCAAATACAAACCTCCGTGTACCATAAAGAGCAAGAGTGTCATTACACCTACAAGTAATGCATAAGGGGTAAGGAAAGTAAAGAGCGCTCCTCCGGTGTACTGAAAGTTCTCGTCTAACGGAAGCCCTTGTAGTACATTGGCAATTACCACGCCTAAGAGCACAGGCAATACGATGCTGCACACGCTATATACGGTATCCCAAGTGTTGCGCCAACGGTCGCTGTCCTCTTTGCCTCGTACCTCAATAGCTACCGCTCTAAAAATAATAAAGGTGAGGAAAAGCATAAAAGGCGTGTTCATAGCCGAAAACAATTCGGCATACATTAATGGGAAACCAGCAAAAATACCTGCTCCCCCAATTACTAACCACGCTTCATTACCGTCCCACACTGGTCCGATAGCATTCAGAGCTACGCGGCGTTCTTTTTTCTTATCGAAGAACAAATGCCACGCCCCAGCTCCAAAGTCAAAGCCGTCTAAAATAGCATAGCCTGTAATCAAAAATCCTATAATGATGAACCACCACGTAGGGTAGTCGATTCCTAAAAATGTTTCCATATCTGTATAATGTTATGCTGTTTGTAATTGTTCTTGAGTTTCGTGTTCATCTATACCGTGAACGATTTTCTTGTTCATCAAGTAGATGAATAGAGCGAAGAGGATAATATAAATAACAGTAAATAAGATAATCGCGAAGAGTATTTGGTTAGCCGATACCGATTTAGAAAGGGCTTCGCTCGTACGCAAGAGTTTGTACACTATCCAAGGCTGGCGACCCATTTCGGCTGCAAACCAACCTACTTGATTACCTATTTGTGGCAACAATACACTCCATACGAAAATGTGCAAGAGCCAACGTTTGTTGTATAATTTGCCTCTCCACAATAAGAAAGAAGCATAGAGAGTGAGTGCGATGAGCAACATACCAATGGCTACCATTATATGATAGAATTGGAATACAGCATTCACTTGCCCTGGACGGTCTTCCACTGGATATTGGTCAAGACCTGTTACGGGGGCATCAGCATCAAAATGCACCATATACGAAAGCCCTTTAGGAATACTTAACCCGTGAGTTTCCTCATTCTTTTGGTCTACCCAACCAATAATGTAAGCATCACCAGGCCCTGTTTTGAAGTGTCCTTCCATAGCTGCTAATTTCTCTGGTTGATTTTTAGCTACACCATCGGCTGAGCTGTGTCCTGAAACCAATTGCAACAAGCACACAATTGTACCGATGATAAGAGTTACTTTAAAGGCTTTTTTAGAGATTTCCACGTGGCGACCTTTGAGTAAATACCAAGCGTGAACGCTCAATACCAAGAAGATACCAGCTAAGAAAGCTCCTTGCCATACGTGCCATATACGGTCTATGCTCGAAGGGTTGAACACCATCGCCCAAAAATCAGTAATTACGGCTTTAGCTTGCATACCTTCGCCTGCAATTACATAACCTGCGGGGGTTTGTTGCCAGCTGTTGGCTATTACTATCCAGATAGCGGAACACATAGAGCCTAAGAACACCCCAAGGGTAGCCAAGAAGTGCCATATAGGCTTTACTTTATTCCAACCGAAAAGTACAATACCAAGGCAGGTACTCTCTAAAGCGAAAGCAAAAACACCCTCAGCAGCCAAAGCACTACCGAAGATATCACCTACATAACGCGAATAGGTAGCCCAGTTGGTACCAAATTCAAATTCCATTACAATCCCTGTAGCGACTCCTAAGCCGAAGGTAAGTGAGAAGATGCGCGTCCAGAAGCGGGCGAGCGTGTCATACTCTTTTTTACCAGTGCGTAGGTAGATACCTTTAAAAGCTACCATTAGTAATCCAAGCCCTATACTTAAAGGCGGATAGATGTAATGGAAAGCAATCGTCAGTGCGAACTGCACCCGTGCTAAAATTTCTGTCTCCATATGTCGAGTAATTTAATTAGTAAAATATGCGACAAAAGTACACTATATGAGTAATATACCAAAAGAAAAGTAGAAAACGGATATTAATTTATATTACATCTAAATAATATAGCTCTTTCTCTACTCTCATACCTAACTTATCGCTAGCTTTACCTCTGATAATTGGTTTTATCATTTTTTTTCGGTATTGTGATGTTATAAAAAATCAATGGATACTCAATACTCTGAATATCCATTGATGAACTTATAATTAGATATTATCGATTTTTACTTGTTCTTTTTAATTTTCCCTTTTATTTCTTTCACTTTGTCTTCTACAAAGCGCATTAGTTTATTGGTAATAGGAAAATTGAACACTTCTTTATCAGTAGTAACCCTTGTAGTGAGGTAAATACCCAAAGGCAGAAGTATCAAAGCAGGTATCCACGGTGCTAAGGCTGGGTTGATAGTGTTGTTCTCAGCTATATTTTTCATAAACATTCCTATAAAATAATAAGCTAAGAACAGTATCATTGCTATTACCAAAGGCATACCAATCCCTCCTTTGCGAATGAAAGCTCCTAAAGGTGCCGCTACGAAAAAGAGCACAAAACAAGCCACCGTAAGAGCAAACTTATCACTGAGATTTAAAATGTGTAAGTTCATTAGTTTATAGCGATATTCAAGGTCGCTTTGCCGGAACTCCACATTGTCTAACTGAGCTTGGTTGGTATTGATAGCCATATCAAGTACCATTGATTTTTGTGTGTTATTCAGTTTGTTAAAGAGCTCTCTCACCGAAGTAATCTCCTTAACAGGTTTAGGTTTCTCTTGTTTTTCCCCTTCGGCAGAAGAGGGTGGCGGAGGGGCTACTGAGAAACCTGTACGACGAAACATATTATTGCCATAGTCAGTAATATTCTGTTTGAAATCGGTGCGGAGTGAGTCGATAGCGTAATTAAGCTGTCCTACATTCATCATACGATAGGTAGTAGCATCGGTTTTCTCGTTAAAATCTACATTGTTCAAATGCGAAAGGTCTAGATTGATGATGTATTTTTTAAAGTATACCTTGGCAAAAGGTTCTTTTTGTTGGGCTTCGTAAGTGTTGGTTTTAATATCCTCGTAATAAGTCCCGTCTTCCAAAATAAGCTGTAAGAAGTTACTATTAGTCTTAGAACTTTTGAGTTCTCCTCGCTTGGCATTGATTACAGTGCGATTTACTTTATCGGGAGTCTTTTTGTGAATGAGCACATTCTCTAAAAACTCGTCATTATCACCTCTTTTTTTTCCTACTTTTATGCTTATATCCTCCCCTATGTTAGAGAATACACCTTCGGCTATAGCCATAGCAGGTTTCACTTTGGCAATGTTCGATCTAAGGGTATACACCTCGCGATAAGCTACTGGAATTACATTATTGGCTAAAAAGAAAGTGCCTAAACTCAGTAATGCCATCAGTATAATCAGCGGACGCATTACGCGCATTAGCGAAATACCTGAGGCTTTCATCGCAGCAAACTCATAGTTTTCAGCAAATGCCCCAAAGGTCATAATAGAGGCTATTACCACTGCCAAGGGCATAATGATAGGGATAAGTTGCGGAATAAAATAAATTAGAAACTTGAATATAATCCATAACTCCAAACCACGCCCCGCTAGCTCATCAATGTATGTAAAGATTGTGTGGAATACAAAGATAAGAACAAGTATAGAGAGTGCTCCTAAAAAGTTAGTAAGGAACTGAGTGATAATGTAGCGGTCTAATATCTTCATCTATAATTCACTGATAGTATAGCCGTCTTTTTTGTACTTCTCGCGGTCGAATTTAAAGATATTGTTCGAAATAGGCTGGTTTGTTTTAAAAGTATTCACTGTGATAGTGGTTTTAGTACCGTTCTTTCCTATTTCAATAAGGTTGTAGATGTGTTTAGTTTGTATATCTATCCCCAACAGAATTTGCTTTACATCAGTATTAGCTTTCTGTGGTTTTAGCTCTACATATTGTATTTTGCGCCCGCGTACATTTTGCTGTATATCCCATTTGTACTTATAACCTTTCTTATAGAAGGTAAGCATTTTTGAAGGAGTAATCGCATTGTCGTCATTGGTGTTTTTCTCTATGGTTACTTCTTCATTCTCGGGTACTATGGTATAGGTCTTATGACCATCGTATATTTTAGTAGCCCCCAGATAATTTAGCACATACTTGTTTTTGGCAATGGTTACATTACCTTTGGTTTCCTGATTGATATTCTCAGCAATATTATCGAGGTTATACTTAAAATCTATATAGATATTATTGTAAGCAACCATCTTGTTGTACACTTCGTCCAATAGCTTTTTTGCCTTGTCTACTTGCTGGCTATGTGCCTGAAATACGCCTAAAAATAAAGCAAAAGCTACAATAAATATTCTTCTCATTTCTAGTGTTTTTAATGATTTAGTCTCTGTCTAATAGCAATTATTGTTCCAAAGTTTTATTGCGATATATATTTTTACTTCTCTGTCTTGGGTTCTATCACTTTGCCTCCCTTTTTAAATATCTTTTGCATCAACCCTTTAAAGGTATTGAAATCTACCGAATAGGTCAGTCCTACTCCTTGGGCATACCCTATACGGTCGAGCATATACTGTTGCCATTCGTTCTCTCGGTTGAATATTTTAGCTGTGAGGCTACCGTCGGAGTTTAAGCGGAATTGTACCTCTACGTTACCCGCCACTGCCGTACGGCTCACTCCTCCCACAGGGATACCCACTTTGGCATTCACACTCGCCCAATCGGTGATTTGGGTAGAGACAGTAAAGCCCAAACGGTCGCTGTTGATGTCGGACGAACCGTCATTAATCCCCGCTTCGTACGATACTCCCAAGTTCAACTTGTTGTCTTCGTCCGAGAGCAATTGGTTAAACAAGCCTGCTGCCGTTTCAAAGAGGTTGTAAGCTACCAAACGGTTATCGGTATTCTTTTCGCTCATAAACGAACCCTGTGCCAAGAGCGAAAAGGCTTGTAACTGCTTGCGGTCTTGGTCTTCAAGCTTGTAGTTGAGCTCCGATACCAAACTCGGGCTACTATCAGGGAAAGTAATGTCAAACAAGGTTTCGGGGCGCATCAATTCTCCTTCTAATTTAATGATTACCTGAGTGTTGATTTTCCGGTTATACTGACTGCTTTCCAATAGCGTACTTGGGTTCGCACTGAGGGTATACGCCGCTTTCAAGTCGCGCAAAGTGGCTCTTAGCGGGTCGCCACTCCAAGAAATAGACCCCCCTGGGAGCACCGTAAAACGCTTGTCGATGATGTTTTCGTACTTGAAATTATAAAAGCCCGAATAGGTGATAAAGTCCCCCCACATATTAAATTTGCCGTTGGTATTGATTTCAATAAGGAGCGTACCTGCCCCACGCCCCACAAGGTTACTACCCGTTTTTCTATCCATCACAATTTCCACTTCGGCAGTAGGAAGGATATCAAGCTCAAAATTCAGTTCTAACCCCTTGATAGACTCCAATTCTCGGTTAATTTTTACTTTTTTATCGCCCTTCTCTACAAAAGTGATAAACGAGTCATCGCCCACACTCTCACTATCGCTGAGCGGTATTTTGAAGGACGTACCCTCTTCGGTCTTCGCATTTACTTTAATCGCAATTTCGTCCAATGCTCCTTTAATGCTTGCATTCCCTTTGATAAAGGCAGTCCCGTAGAACAACGCATCATCAGTATAAGGGGTGTTGAGCACCATAAAGCGCTTGCCAAGGGTTTGCAATCTTAGGTCTAAAAACCAATCTAATAGTTTGTTATGCCTAATCGAACCATTCAGTTTGGCTTGTGTTTTATAAGCGGTATCGGTCAGTAGCCAGTTGTCTATATCAAACGTCTTGTTGTTTACCTTTATCCGTGCACCTTCCTGAATATCAGTGTTCAGTTTCAGGTACGTAATCCCCACACCTGCTTTGTGCAAGGTGAGTTCGCCGTCCATCAGTGGGTCGGTTACGCTACCGTCTATCTTCACTTGCCCCGACATCGTGCCTCTAAGGTTGTAGAAGACTCCTTCCAAGAACGGATTAAAAGGCGAGAGCTCAAAGTCTCTAAAATAAGCCGTAAGGTCAAGCAAAGTACCCCGCTTCTTGTCTAAGTTAATTTTCCCTCTCGTAGCAAAGCCAAGAGCCCGCCCGTTAGAGAAAAACGCCCCTACATCAAACGACGACAAATCACTGTTACCAAAGATACCCACTTCCAAATCGCCATAGTCATAGCCATTCAGTTTAAAATAGCGTATAAAAAGGTCTGCCGAAGGGTAATATAAGTTCCCGCGTTGAGTAAGCGACACGTTACCATTGAGCGTTCCCGTGAGGTTGAGCCCTTTGATTTCGGGTACTATCTTGTCCATCGCTACGTTATGCGCAACTAAATGTAGGTTCTTATAATCTTTGGTAGTGATGAGCCCACTGAGGTTCATATATTGGTTTTGGTGCGCCATCTTGAAGTTGCTCACCTTAATCGTATCGGCAGTGCGATTGAGCACAATCTTGTTGTACTCATTCATCGCATTCTCGCGGTTGATATACCACGCATTGCCTTTGAAGTTTATCAGTGATTTCTTAATCCCTATAATCGACTGTTGTTTCTTGTTCAAAGTATGGTAGAAATTCAGCTCATAAGTATCTCTGCCGGTATCGCCCCCTTTGAACTCAGTACGGAAGAAAAGCGTATCTTTGATAGTGGTATTAATCAGGTTAAAATCTTGAATGGCATACACCCCAAAATCGGCTTTCTTCACTTCAAAATAAGTATTGTACAGCGGGTTTTTATTGTCTATTTCAAGACTGATACTGTCTATCTGAGTGCCGTATGCATTCACGCTGGGCGACTTCATTTGGAACTTAAAACTCCCTTTATCGGCATCTATATTCCCGTTGATGAAAGTGTTTCTGCCTATCTTCACTTTGGGCACAAACACTTCTACTATCTTGTTGTAAATATCAAAATGGAAGTCTACGTACTGGTTTTTCTCTATCTTATACGGGTTGTATTGGGCATAGATACTTCCCACCGCATTTTGCATTACCTTTTTTAGCTCAGCTAACTTGAACTTTCCTCTTACATTCCCGCTCACAATATCAGGCGAATTAATCGTGATTTCTTTCACGCCATTGTTCAAGGTTGAAACGACCTCGAAGTCTTTAAAGGTAAAACTTCCTGCTGAATTGATGTAATTGGTGTGTTTAAATGATATTTTACCCACAATATCGTCCAACTGATTGCCCGAAATGTCTATCACTACCTTACCACATAACTGCGATATGCTGTCCATTTCCATAAAGTGTAAAGCGTGCAAATCGGCAATAGCAATATCCGCTTGAAAGTCAAATTTGTTGTTTCTCCCCGATAGGTCAGCAAGTCCGTTGAAGTTCATCGTAAGGTTCGGGTCTTTTGCGTCTATTTTGCCGTTAAACACCTGATTCCTAAACTCCCCATTAATGCCTATGCGCTGGTAGTTATAACCGTTGTAGCCCACCGAATGAACCGTGCCATTGGCGTAGAGTTGCATAGTTTTAAAGTTCAATCCCTGTCCGCGCACTGTCATATCGGCAGTGAGTGCGCCCATAGTCGGGTCGTCCAAAATCTTGCCCAAATGAAACTGATTCGTAGTGAGCGTACCTCTAAAAGCCGTTTTATCGGTATGGGTAAGGTCTTCCAAAGAGCCGTCAATATGTGCTTCGCCGTCATTGGTTTTCAGCAGTACATTGGCTTGTAGCGAAGTAGTTCTGTAAGCAAAATCACCTTCTACTGAAAACATTCCTAACCTTTGTAGTTCCCCTGGAATATTTTCACCCAAATCCTTAGGCATTAAGTAAGCCAAATCGTTATAAATACTCTCGGCATATACACCTTTGCCTATCACGGCTATATTAGCGTGTTTTGCTAATAGGTTTTGGAAAGTTAAATCTCCCTCAATAAGCGTGTTCTGATAAGATATTTTTCCCTGCGGAATAGTGAAGTTGTTGAGCGTTCCTTTCATCGTTACGCCCTCTAACACAATGTTTCTACCTCCGTTGAAGCCATTGTAAAAAGCGTTCAAATCGGTAGTGTTTACCGTAGCTTTGGGCAGATTAACGTCAAAGACTACCTTGTTCACAAAATCGCCAAAACTGCCGTTGTGAGAGAACATCGTTATAGTACCCTGAATGTCCGTCAATGCCGTTTGCAGTCGCAAATCCTTGGCTTGCATCAAGCTATCGGTATAGCTGAACTGTGTATTTAGGTGGGTAACATTCAGTTTGTCATCAAAGCGGAAGTTCCCTTCTTGCATCTCAAAAAACACTTTGCTACCCAAGATTTTAAAGTCGTTTAGCTTAGTGTTCAGATGGTCTACTTTCAAGATAGAAGGATTGGCGTTATTCTCGTCCGAAATACGGCAATAGCTATCTTTTAGCTTGATGCTTTTTGCCTTCATCACAAACTTGCCCGTGCTGGGTTCTCCCGAATCGAATTTGTTTACAAACACGTCCAGGTTAGACAAAGTATCACCCTTATGGGTTTTCATATTGAAAATGAGACTATCACCCTTTATGTGTCCAAAGTACAAATTACCGTCAAACAGCTGTTTAAAGTCTAAAATAGAAGTCGTGAGTTTCTTTGCCGAAATAAGCGTATCTTGCTTGTGGTCGCGAATAAGCACTCGTTTGATATCCACATCCCCGTTGATTTTCAGATGTATGCGCTCTATATTTAGGTCGATATCAAAATCTTCATTCAGGTAGTTCACCACCTTTTTAGCAATGAAGGTTTGGGTGGCGGGTAAGGTCAAAAGCAGAGCCGTAACCCCAAGTAACACAAGGGTTATAAGGAAGAAACGGACAAGTATTTTTCGTAATCTTTTGATAGAATGAGTTCTTTACTGCTGACTTAGCGTGCAAAGATACGAATAAAATTGAAAAGCAAAAAAAGATATACTGAAAAAATACCCAAACACACTAAAATAGCTTCTTTTCTCCTTCATCTTACCCCCGCTTTATCTTCATCGTGCCTTCGCTTTATCTTCATTGTACCTTCGCTTTATCTTCATTGTACCTTCACTTTCTCTTCATTGTGCCTCCGCTTTATCCTTATTGTACTTTTACCTTATCTTCATTGCGCCTTCGTTCATTCATCACCTGTCCGTATGACTCGCATCGTCTTACCACCACCGCAATCTCCTTTTGAAGAAAGTCCACATTTGTCATTCGTCACTTGTCATTCGTCATTTATCGCCTTTTCCCTCGCCACACTCCCCCTTTTCTGTCATACTCCCTCCTATTACCTATGCCCTAAGACTCCACACCACCCATTTTCTCATTTTCAAATTTGCTAATTCCCTAGATTATCCCTTCTCCTTTCCGTCACACTCCCTCCTAGTGCCTATGGCCTAAGGCCTAGTGCCTCTTCCTCTTTCTTTCGCCTCGAAACCCCGTTTTTAACATTTTTTGTATCGCTGTATTATATTATGAATCAACTTTTTACACAACCTTTCTATACCAATCGTCCAAGATTCGTATAAGCTTCCTATAAGCTCTCTATAAGCTAACCCCACCCTCCTTATACCCTTTTTTCACCAAAAATCCTCCCAACTCACTTTTTATATTTTTCGTTTTCCTCCGATAACCCAGACCAGTCCAATTTGTCCGACAAGTCAGACCCGTCAAAAAAACTTTTTATCACTACCCATTTGCTAATTTCCAAATTTCCTAATTCTCTAATTTTCTAATTTTCTCATTTTCTAATTTTATTTATCTATTATAAAATTTGCTCATTAATAAATTAATTCATACCTTTGCACCCTTGATTCGATATTAAAATTATGGCAGAAGAATTATATAACGAACAACAAAATTCAGCTGAATATTCGGCAGACAATATCCAATCCCTTGAAGGAATGGAACACGTGCGTATGCGCCCCTCAATGTACATCGGCGATGTGGGCACGCGCGGGTTACACCACCTTGTATACGAGGTGCTCGATAACTCTATCGACGAAGCGCTCGCAGGCTATTGCGATACTATTTCGGTAACCATTAATGAGGATAATTCTATCACCGTGGAAGACAACGGTCGCGGTATTCCAGTAGATGTCCACAAGAAAGAAGGCGTTTCTGCCCTTCAAGTGGTAATGACTAAAATCGGTGCCGGAGGTAAGTTCGACAAGGGTTCTTATAAAGTATCAGGTGGTTTGCACGGGGTAGGAGTTTCCTGCGTAAATGCCCTTTCCGACCATCTTACTGCTACCGTATACCGCGACGGCAAAATATGGCAACAAGAATACCAACGCGGGGTAGCGATGTACCCTGTAAAACAAGTGGGCAACACCGATAAACGCGGTACTAAGGTTACTTTCCACCCCGATGAAGTAATTTTTGAACAAACTATTGAGTATAAATACGATACCCTCGCAGCCCGTATTCGCGAGCTCGCTTATTTAAATAAAGGAATTACTATCACCCTTACCGACCTTCGCAATAAAGACGAAAAAGGTAACTTTATCACCGAAAAATTCTATTCACAAAACGGACTAAAAGAGTTCGTTAAATTCCTCGATGGCAACCGTATGCCTATCATCGGAAACGTGATAGCTATGGACGGTGAAAAGAACGGTATCCCTGTGGAGGTCGCTATGATTTACAACGATTCATATAACGAGAACCTACACTCGTACGTCAATAATATCAACACTTCCGAAGGAGGTACTCACCTACAAGGTTTCCGTATGGGGCTCACTCGTACCCTCAAAGCCTATGCCGATAAATCAGGCTTGCTCGAGAAGATGAGTAAAGATAAAAAGAACCCTGTGGAGATTGAAGGTGATGACTTTCGTGAAGGGCTTACCGCTGTCATTTCGGTAAAAGTAGCCGAACCTCAATTTGAAGGACAGACAAAAACCAAACTCGGTAACCGCGAAGTAACCTCAGCCGTATCTCAAGCCGTAGGACAAATGCTCGAAGATTATCTCGAGGAAAACCCTAACGATGCCAAAACCATTGTCGAGAAAGTGATTTTGGCTGCTCAAGCACGTCAAGCAGCACGCAAAGCTCGTGAGATGGTACAACGTAAGAGCGTGATGAGTGGTGGCGGTCTTCCTGGTAAACTCGCCGACTGTTCTGAAGAAGATCCAGAAAAATGCGAACTTTTCCTTGTCGAAGGAGACTCAGCGGGCGGTACAGCTAAACAAGGACGTAACAAAGATATCCAAGCAATACTACCCCTCAGAGGTAAAATCCTCAACGTCGAAAAAGCAATGCAACACAAGGTGTTCGATAGTGATGAAATTAAGAATATCTATACCGCTTTGGGTGTAACTGTGGGTACTGAGGAAGATGCCAAAGCACTTAATTTGAGCAAGCTCCGTTACCACAAAGTAATTATTATGTGTGATGCCGATGTAGACGGTTCGCACATCACTACTCTTATCCTTACGTTCTTCTTCCGCTATATGCGCGAACTTATAGAGAACGGACACGTGTATATTGCCACACCACCGCTCTATTTAGTAAAAAGCAAAAACAGCAAACGCGAAGAGTACGCTTGGAACGACAAACAACGCGATGCGCTTTCAGCTGAAATGGGCAATGTGAATATCCAGCGTTATAAAGGTTTGGGTGAAATGAACGATCACCAGTTGTGGGATACCACTATGAATCCCGAACACCGCACCCTTCGCCAAGTAACCATCGACAACGCTACTGAAGCCGACCGCGTATTCTCTATGCTGATGGGTGATGAAGTACCACCACGTCGTGAGTTCATCGAGAAAAACGCTAAGTACGCTAAAATCGATGCGTAGTTATAGTATAACAAGCAATAAAAAAGCGCAACACTTGGTTACAAGTGTTGCGCTTTTTTTAACCATTAATCGTTAACTTCTTACCATTGTAGCAAGTTTTTCTCCCGTATATTCATCTATTTGAGTGAGTACTTCGTTTATTACCGAAGACTCTTTGCCATCTTCGCTCCACAAGCCTCCTTTGAAGTAGAGTTTTTCATCTTTAAACTCAGCAAAAGCTCCAATAGGTGCGGTACAGCCGCCTTCTAAAGCGCGAAGAAAATCGCGTTCTAATTGAGTAGCTATATAAGTATAATCGTCGTGGAGAGGGAGTAGTTTTTTCTGCAAGGCTACGTTATCCTCGCGCACCACCACTACGATAGCTCCTTGCGCAGGTGCAGGTAGCATCCAATCCAGTACCAAGTGTTTTTCAGGTAATTTATTAATGCGTTCCAAGCCCGCAGCAGCAAAGATAGCCCCATTCCAAGGGTTATCGGTGAGCTTTTGCAAGCGGGTATTTACATTTCCCCTTAAACTCTCTATATTATGATGTGGGTAGCGGTGTAACCATTGCGCCTTGCGTCGCAAACTGCTGGTGGCTATAGTTGCTATTTCCGCCTTTAAAAACGAAAGGTCACCCTTGTACACTAATACATCGTGAGGATTCCCGCGCTTGAGCACCGCCCCTACGACGATTCCTTCAGGTAAAGCCGTGGGTACGTCCTTCATACTATGTACGGCAATATCTATTTCGCTATTGAGCAAGGCAATATCCAGCGCTTTGGTAAAGATACCGGTAACTCCCATTTCGTAGAGTGGTTTGCTTAGCTCTATATCTCCGTGAGATTTAGTGCTTACTATCTCAGTGGAATAGCCTAAGGTTTTTAATTGGTTTTGTACCGTTTTAGCTTGCCAGAGAGCCAACTCACTATCGCGTGTACCTATGCGTATGGTGTTCATTGTATTGAATTTAGGGCGACAAAAGTACGAAATAATTATCAATTAGCAATTGAGAACTGATAAATTTGCTAATTACCAAATTATTTGTATCTTTGCCCAAAACAAGACAATATTAATATGCTAAAATTACATATTACAAACGAAACTGATCAATTAGAAACTGTGATTTTAGGCACAGCTACTAGCAATGGACCTACTCCAAAGCTCGAAGAAGCCTATGACCCTAAATCGGCGGAGCATATCAAAGCGGGTACTTATCCCATAGAAAAGGATATGGTTGCTGAAATGGACGCTTTTTGTGCAGTACTCCAAAAATACGGCGTAACCGTTTATCGCCCTGAAATCATTACTGACTGCAACCAGATATTCACTCGCGATATCGGTTTTGTGATTGAAGATACTTTTATCAAAGCTAATATACTACCCGATAGACAAGAAGAATTTCAGGCTATTGAGTACATCGTAAACCAAATAGACCCTAAAAAAGTGATAACCCCTCCTGCTGATGTTCATATTGAAGGGGGCGATGTAATGCCCTGGAACGACCATATTTTCATTGGGACTTATAAAGGGGAAGATTATAAACAGCAAATCACAGCTCGTACTAATGTAGCAGGGGTGGCTTTTATTCAAAAGCTCTTCCCTCAGAAAAAGGTAAAGGAGTTTGATTTGGTGAAATCACAAACTGAGGCGCGCGATAATGCCCTCCACCTCGACTGTTGCTTCCAACCGATTGGTAAAGACAAAGGAATTATCTACAAAGGCGGTTTCCGCTGTGAAGCTGATTATCAGTATTTGGTAGACCTCTTTGGCAAAGAGAATCTCTTTCATATAGAGCGAGAGGAAATGTACCATATGTTTAGCAACATCTTTTCTATTAGCCCAGAGGTGGTGGTTTCTGAAAAGAATTTTACACGCTTGAATAACTGGTTGCGCTCACAAGGTTTTACCGTAGAGGAAATACCGTATGCCGAGATTGCCAAACAAGAGGGATTGCTAAGGTGCTCTACTTTGCCTCTCAGTCGCTGTGGCAATTAACAAATAGACAAAATGATAAAAAGACTAATTATTTAGATTGTTTACATATTTTATTTTTTTAGAATAAAAGTTCGTCGTATCTTATGTGATTTACGGCGAACTTATTATTTTTGCGCTTGCGAAACACAACTACTGATAGTATCAATTACTAAAAAACTATGTCACAACCTACTATATCTAAGAATAAAACCTTTTACTGCATTGGACTCAGCTACCAGAAAGCTGATGCAACGATGCGTGGAATGTTTAGTCTTACCCCTGAAAACAAAGACCAATTGCTCTCCCAAGCTAAAAGTGAAGGCTTTGAGGAGCTATTGGTAATTTCTACTTGTAATCGTACGGAGCTCTATGGTTATGCCGAACACCCTTTTCAGCTGATACAACTGCTCTGTGAAAATTCTAATGGGTCGGTAGATGATTTTCAGAAAGTGGGTTACGTAACAAAGAACAAAGAGGCTGTGCATCATCTTTTTGAAGTAGGTACAGGTTTAGATAGCCAGATTCTTGGGGACTTTGAGATTATAGGGCAGATAAAACAAGCCTTTACCCTCTCGCGCGACAAAGGTCTTGCCAAAGCCTTTTTGGAGCGATTGATGAATTGTGTTATTAACGCCAGCAAGCGTATCAAGAACGAGACGGCGCTTTCTTCAGGGGCAGCCTCAGTATCGTTTACGGCGGTGCAATATATTATGCAGAATATACCTGAGGTGTCGCAAAAGAATATTCTTCTCTTTGGTGTAGGCAAGATAGGTCGTAATACGTGTGAAAACCTCATCAAGCACACTCAAAACGAACATATTACTCTTATCAATCGCACACGCGAAAAAGCAGAACAAATAGCGGGTAAGTTTAATGTAATAGTTAAAGATTTTAACGAGTTACGAAATGAAATTAGCAAAGCAGATGTACTCATAGTTGCCACAGGGGCTGCTACTCCTACGGTGTATAAAGATTTTATCAATCCGGCTCAACCGATACTCATTTTAGACCTTTCTATTCCTAAGAACGTGGAGGAACAAGTGGCAACACTCCCCAATGTAACCCTTTTGCATATGGACGAGCTTTCTAAGCGCAAAGACGAAGCCTTAGAGCGTAGAAAAGAAGCGATTCCACAGGCTTTGGAGATTGTAGAAGAGGTAAAAGAAGAGTTTTTTCAATGGTTAGATAACCGCAAGTTTGCGCCTACTATCAAAGCGTTAAAAGCGAAGCTTGAAAGCCTTAAAGAAGCTGAAATGGACTTTCAGCGAAAGAAAATCGAAAACTTTAACGAGCAACAAGCTGAAATGATAAGTAACCGCATCATTCAGAAGATAACCACGCAATTTGTAAACCACTTGAAAGATACCTCGTCAATAGATGAAAGTATCAGTTGGGTACAAGAGGTGTTTCAGTTAGAAGTATAAGACATCTATATAAGAAAAATAAAAAAGACTGCTACACAGCAGTCTTTTTTATTTTTTAAGTATTCAGATAAGGATAATCAAAATTTATTTAGAAGACGGATTCGTCGTCAATAAGTTTTAAAACATTTAAGTATTTAGAGGAGCTGAGGTATTTTGCATCGTCGTAATAAGCAAAAATCATTGTTTTTTCTTTGATAGTTTCAATGACTTGTTTATATATGTTTTCGGGCAATACAGGACAACCTAAACTTCTGCCCATACGCCCCGTACGAGCTATGTAATTTTCATTGGCGTAATTGGCGGTGTGGATAACTACTGCACGTTTGGCTAAGTTACTATTATAGCCTTTTTCATCGCCGTACAACATTAGGCTAAATCCTTTACTACCGATGTAAGTAGTACCTGTAATGTAAAAGCCTATACTGCTTTTGTTGGATTCCATCGCATCTGAAAAAGAGGAGGACTTTATTTCTCCACTATTTCTACCGTGTGCTACATAGGTGTAATACACTATTTTCATCTTCTCTAAGTCGATGGTATAAAAGCGCTTAGAGCTACTATCTTTTGTAAAATCAATAATAGAAAAGAGGTCTTTTTCGTTTAAGCGGTGTTGCTTTCTGAGAGATTGATAGCCTATATAAGCGTAGCGAAAAGCTTCGAAGCTAAGGTCGTATTGGGCGGCGTTTAGCTCGTTATACAAATCTTTAATGTTAAGTTCGACTTTTTTTAAGGCTAATAGTTTTTCTTTGCTAAGATGTGAATTTTGGGCGTGTACGAAATACAAAAAACTGCTTAATACAAAAATAAGGAATAAGAAAAAATACTTTTTGTTCATAGTGTTGTTGTTCGAAACATTTTTTAATTGTTAAATAAGAATTCATTGCGGGTGCAAAGGTAGTATATTTTTTTTACGTTGTATCAGAAAGGTGACACTTTAACATTTATTTAACACGTTTAAATAATTTCCATAATACCCATAAGAAGTAGCGTAATAGCCTTTGTGATGGTTGATAGCAGTATTTTTCAGCCACACCATAACGCAATAATTGTACCAATTTGATGTTGATAATACCAGAAATTAGAAAATGAGGAAATTAGAAAATGAGGAAATGAGGTGGAGTTTACAAAAACGTGCTAGTGTATTGATTGTTAGTTTATTCAACTTTGGTAAAGTTTTAAACTTTGCTAAAGGTCGTAGCACGACGGGCATAGAAAATTAGAGAATTAGGAAATTTGGAAATTAGCAAATGGGTAGTGATAAAAAAGGTTTTTTGACGAGTCTGACTTGTCGGACAAATTGGACTGGTCTGAGTTATCGGAGGAAAACGAAAAATATAAAAAGTAAGTTAGGAGGATTTTTGGTGAAAAAAGAGTGTAAGAAGGGTGGGGTTAGCTTATAGAGAGCTTATAGGAAGCTTATACGAATCTTGGACGATTGGTATAGAAAGGGTATATAAAAAGTTGATTCATAATATGATACAATGAGTGTAAAAATGGTAAAAACGGGGTTTCGAGGCGAAAGAAAGAGGAAGAGGTGATAGGCCTTAGGCCATAGGCACTAGAAGGGAGTGTGACGGAAAAGGGAAGAAATGACGAATGATGAATGACGAGAGATGTGACGCAAAAGCAATCACGATATTGTTAATCAGAGATAATCACTCTTTTTAATTCTTAGATTCGCTTTACTATCTTTGCTGTTAGAAAAAAAATATCTACCTTTGCCAAAAATATTTAGAGCTACGCAGGCAGAAATTGTAAGATTTGAAACAGAAGTAAGTGCGTTAGACTTCTCTTTACTTACAACTGTTAAGAAGAAAGTTGTAATAACACGAGTGTAAGAACAAATAAGAATTGACAAATAGAAAAGAATCGGTTGGACTCTTTTCAGTTTTAACTTTTAACTAAAACAATATGGAATTAAACAAACTAATTGACCACACACTTCTAAAAGCAACGGCTACCATTGCGGATATTGAGACCCTTTGCAAAGAAGCAGTGGAGTACGATTTTTATTCGGTATGTGTGAATAGCTGTTATGTAACAACAGCTAAGAAATTTTTAGCAGGCACTGATATCAAGGTGTGTAGCGTGGTAGGCTTTCCCTTAGGAGCAATGTCGGCTAAAGCAAAATACTTTGAGGCGGGTGAAGCTCTCTCCGATGGTGCCGACGAGATTGATATGGTGCTAAACGTAGGCTTGTTAAAATCTGGTGAAGTGAACAAAGCGTTAGACGAAATTATATCACTGAAACGCTGTGTAGGTGAGAATAGAGTGCTAAAAGTAATCCTCGAAACTTGCTACCTCACTGACGAAGAAAAACGCTTGGCTTGCCGTATAGCTCTTGATGCTAAAGCGGACTTTGTAAAGACCTCTACAGGATTTGGCTCAGGAGGGGCTACCCTTGCTGATGTGAAACTAATGAAAGAATGTGTGCAAGGCAAGGCAAAAATAAAAGCCTCAGGAGGTATACGCGACTACGAAACAGCTATGCAGTACGTGAACTTAGGGGTACAACGCATTGGTACATCGAACGGTATTGCTATCTTAAAAGGAGAAAAAGGAACAGGCTACTAATGAAAATTATCAGTTATAACGTAAATGGCATTAGGGCAGCGCTTACGAAAGGCTTTGCCGAGTGGCTGAAAAGCGCTAACCCCGATGTGTTGTGCTTGCAAGAGATTAAAGCCACAGAAGACCAAATTCCTACGGAAGTTTTTTCGGAATTGGGCTATAAATATCAGTATTACCACAGTGCAGAGAAGAGAGGTTATAGTGGCGTAGCGATACTCTCTAAAATAGAACCTAAGCACGTGGAAGTAGGTACGGGTATCGACTATATGGATAGGGAAGGACGGGTGCTTCGCGCCGATTTTGAGACGCTATCAGTAATGAGTCTGTACTTGCCCTCAGGTACAAACCCTGACCGTCTTGACTTCAAACTGACTTTTATGGCTGACTTTCAAAAGTACATAGACAAACTGAAACAGAAGGTGCCTAACCTCGTTATCTGTGGTGACTATAACATCTGTCACGAGGCGATAGACATTCACGACCCCATACGAAATGCCAATGTATCGGGCTTCCTTCCCGTAGAGCGCGAGTGGTTGGATAAGTTTATGAAGAGTGGTTTTATTGATAGTTTTCGCTATTTCCACAAAGAAGCACATCAGTACTCGTGGTGGAGCTATCGCGCGAATGCTCGCAACAACAATAAGGGTTGGCGCATCGATTATCACTTGGTATCTGCTCCCTTAGAAAACCGTATGGAGCGCGCGCTTATTCTCCCCGAGGCTAAACATAGCGACCACTGCCCTATCTTATTAATGGTTAATGATTAGTGGTTAATGATTAAAGACTGTCCGAAAAGTTTATGCTGTTTATGTTTTTCGGACAGCCTTTGTTTTTTATTTCTTCTTTAAAGTAAAACAGTGCATTTCCTCTTCAAAACTATACTTCACCTGCAATTGATAACTATCGGCGATAGACTTTACAATAGCTAAGCCTAAGCCGGTGGAAGTAGCGTCCTGTTGCCCTTTGTGGAAGCGCTGGAAAATCTTGTTGGGGTGTAAGCGTATTCCGTCTTTGGCAGTATTCTTCACTTGAAAACAGTTTTCTTCTAAACGGACTTGTATCTCCCTTCCCTTTTCGGTGTATTTAATGGCATTGCACAATAAGTTCGACACGAGTACCGTTGCTAAATCCTTATTCATTTCCACTTGAAAATCACTATCTTCTTTCACCGTAATTTTCAATTCTTTAAAAGCTATTAAATCACTGAGATCTTCTATAATAGTTGCTGTGAGCGCTTGAAACGATATGCTCTCAGCTTGCTTGTATTGGTGATTTTCTATGCGGGTGAGCATCAGTAGCGACTTGTTTAAGTGAGTCATTCGCATTAGTGACTGCTTGACTTCGCTAAGCTGAACTAATTGCTTTTCGGTCAGTGAAGGGTCATCGGTTAATAGTTCTAATTTGTTGAGGGTAATAGCTAAGGGTGTTTGCAATTCGTGTGAAGCGTTCTCAATAAACACTTTCTGTTCTTCAAATACCACTTCATTGCGTTGCCACATTTGCTGGATATTGTCGTGCAACACGTTGAACTCAATTACATCGGTAACGATGGGCTGTAGTTTGGTTTTATTCCCTACTTCATATTGGCGAATAGCTGTGAGTATCCTCTTGAAAGGTTTCCATATTTTGTTGATAACTAACAGATTGACAAGATACATTGAGAGTACCAACACCACATACAATACCCCCAGCGCAATGGCTAAATTGAACAGCAAATCGTCTTTTTCTACCGTAGAGGTGCGTATTTCAAGCGTATAGGGATTCATATCGCGGTCGTAGAAGCTCGTTTTGAGTACCCTGTATGGCTCGTCTTCATCATCAAAAGGCATATAGAAAAAGGCATTACTAAGAATATTGTGGTGGGAGAAATCTTCTTGCGAAGGGTACACTCTAAAGTCCTCGATACCAAATTCATTTATCTTTAACAGTTCGGGGTGGCGAAGGATATTTTGAATAATGAGCGTCTTCTTGTCTTTCAGTCCGTCATCGATATTGTCGTACACCTCGTCTAAAATATAAGCGTAGAACACCGCCGCCCACACCGCCAAGATGAGCAAAAAGGTGAGCGTGAGGTAGCGCAAGGTGTAGTTTTTCAGTGATATTTTCATAGTTATACCAATTTATAACCAATGCCATAAACCGCTTGCAGGTCTATTTCGGCTTCGGCAGTTTTGAGCTTTTTGCGGAGATTCTTTATTTGCGAATAGATAAAATCGAGGCTATCCACTTGGTCGATATAGTCTCCCCAGACGGCTTCGGCAAGGGTGGTTTTCTCCACCAATCGTTCAGGGCGAATGATAAAGTAATACAACAGGTCGTATTCCTTTCGGTTGAGAGTAAGCGTTGTATTGCCTACCTTCACGGTACGGGTTTCGGGAAAGAGCTGTACGTTTTTGAGGGTAATCACTTCCTCACCTTGCTGGTTTTTGCGTCGTATAATTGATTTGACGCGAGCCAAGAGTTCGGCGAGGTGAAAAGGTTTTGCAAGATAATCGTCAGCACCCTTTTCGAGTCCGAGCACCTTGTCCTCTACTGAGTCTTTCGCCGAGATGATAAGCACGGAATGGTTCTTTTTCATCGCCCTAAGCTCGTCGAGCAATTGCATACCGCTACCGTTGGGCAACATAATGTCCAAAAGAATGCAATCGTAGTCGTAGTCGGCAAGTTTAGCTAGCCCCGAAGGGTAGTCTTTTGCTGTTTCCACCAAAAAGTGTTCTTGTTCGAGGAACTGTCGCAGGGTGAGGCGGAGTTCTTTTTCGTCTTCTATAATCAGGATTTTCATACGGGGGCAAAGATAAAAAATAATTGCGAATGAAGAATGATTGGGAAATGAGGAAATTAGAGAATGAGGAAATGAGGAAATTAGAGAATGGGGTAAATGAGAAAATGAGGAAATGAGGAAATTAGAGAATGGGGTAAATGCTAATAATGCCAGAAATACCAGAAATGTCAATAATACCACCAAGGGGAATGGACGGGTCGGACAGGTTAGAGGAGGGATTGGAGGATTCGGAAGGAAACGGAGATTTTCAGAAGAAGGTTAAGGGCGTTTTTGATGAAAAAAGGGTGTAAGGAGGGTGGGGTTAGCTTATAGAGAGCTTATAGGAAGCTTATACGAATCTTGGACGATTGGTATAGAAAGAGTGTATAAAAAGTTGATTAATAATATAATACAACAATGCTAAAAATGTTAAAAACGGGGTTTCGAGGCGAAAGAAAGAGGAATTAATGACAAGGGACGAATGACGAATGACGAAGGTAATGTGGTGAAAATATCTCCCTTCTCACATACCCAGTTGTTGCTGGCTATCTCAATGAGGGGGAACGTAGCGAGTTACTTATTTGGTAAGCCCCCGAACCCCCGAAGGGGGACAAGCTGGAAAAGGTGATAAACCTCCCCTAGCCCTCTTCAAAAAGGGAATGTAGAGACGGGGATTATACCGCTTATGGTTTTACCTTTTAGCTTTTACCTGCGTAAGCTTTGCGTTAAACATTCTTAAAAGATTCTTAATTGATGCTTAAAATTTCACAGGAGTAGCACGATGGTATAGGGAATGTGAAGGAGAATTATATAACGAAAAGTGTGTAATTTTCAGCAAGTTATAACAAAAAGCAGGTAGAGATATTGGGTAAAGGTAACAGAAGAGTGTAAAAAAAATGGACAATTATTTTTGTGTAGATATTTCTTTTTCGTATCTTTGCACCGTGTATAGTACCCAGTGGGTATGATTTATAGTATTTTTAGCAATGTTTTAATTCGTATTTTAAAATGAAAGTAAGCAATTTTTTTAAATACATAAGTGTTTTTCTGCTTTTATACTTCTTTGGTATTGAGGGGGTACAAGCACAGCAAAATAAATTACTACACGCAAAGAGTAATTTTAATACCAGTTTCTGTGTTACTCCCAATTATAACGGAAAAGTCATCGTTACTAATCCTGATGGTAGTAAAACTACTTCAGGATTTAGAGTTAAAGTTCGTTGGTCTCCTCCTCTTCCAAATGCGGATAATAAATATATATTTGAACTATCAGATGCTAACGGAAGTTTCAATAATCCTACTGTATTACCTTATGAGACTGATGGTATTCCAAAAGGGAAAACAATAAATAATGTTCTATTTTTTGATGCTTATCTAACTTTTCCTAAGACTCTAAATGGTAAAAAATATAGAATTCGTCTTCGTTCAACTAATCCAGCAAGTGAAGTAATTGTTATAGGTGAACTAAGCGGTAAGGAAGAGTTTGAGGGTAATTTTATAAATGCAACAGGATCTGTAAAAACAGTACCTTCAGGTAATGTAAACCTTTGCCCTGGACAAACTACAGAAATATCTGTAACCCAAATATTCACAACAGCAAGCAATAATATTTCAGATTATAATTATGTTTGGTATAAAAGTGATATTGGGGGTAATAATAGTGTAAGAATAAATGGACAGACAGGTCCAAAAATAACAGTAAGTGAAGAGGGAACTTATAGGGTTTATATTGATTATGGAGCTTGTACAAATTCTGACCAAAACATTTCCAAATCCAATAATATTAACGTTAGAATAAAAGGAGGAGGACAGTCGTTAGTACTTAGTAGTTCTGCTACTGAGATATGTAGCTCAGAGAGCTTTACCCTTACTGCTAGCCCTGCGGGTACCGATACTTATTCGTGGTATCGCGACAATACTAAGTTGGGTGAAACTAACGGGGTGGCTACCTATGTGGTGTCGCCCCCCAATAACTTGCCAGGTAAATACCGCGTACAAATAGGCGACGGAGGTGGTTGTGGCGTGCGCTCTAACGAGGTGGAAATAAAACATAAAGATGCTATTAAAGCTAATATTACTACCACGGGGGGCAATGTATTGTTACCCAACAAACAGCGTACCCTCAGCGTAAACACCACTGCCCAAAATCCTTCGTACAAATGGTTTAAGGACGGGGTGGAAATACCGGGGCAAACTGCCAATACTTATGTAGCCACCAGCGCAGGCAAATACAAAGCCCAAGTAATCCAAACGGGCAGTTGTGCCTCGACGGTAGAAACGGAGGAGTACGAACTTAAAGCCCCTGATAGCTTCAAGGTGAGCATCAAGCCTAAAACTTCTTATCAGCCTTGCGAGACGAACAGCATAGACCTCACGGTAGACAAAATCACAGCCGTATCGGGTGCTACTGAGCTTGCAATAGACCCGAGCGACTATTCGTTTTTCACTTTTCAATGGCAAAGAGAAACGGGCGGTGCATTTACCGATATCAATACCACGCAAGAAATCACCCTTAACAGCGCTACCCAAAACGGCAAATACCGCTTGAAAATAACGGCTTCGGGGTTTCCTGCCATTCCTGAATCGAATGTATTAGATATCCAATTGCAGGACAGCAATGCGTTGCGCATTAACAACAGTGTAGATAATGTGGATTTCTGTGGAGAAGTGTATACGCTCACGGTTACCACTGGTGCCGACCCTACGGCTACTTACACTTGGTTTAAAGACCGCGCACAGATAGCGCAAGGGGTAGGAATGACCGAATATGGGGTAACTACCACAGGAGTGTATTATGCTACCATAGGCGGTACGGGCGGAGGTTGCCCCGCTACGTCCAACTCGGTAGTGGCAAAGCGTACCGTTATCACAGCACGTTGGGCGGAAGATATGAACACTCGCGAGATTTACTACCCTGCAAAAACTACGGTACTGAAAATATCGCACAATATGACCAACCCTACTGTGGAATGGAAGAAAAACGGCACCGTAATAACAGGCGTTACGGGGGTAGAATACACGGTTACTGATACGCCTGTATCGGCTGACGTATACGAAGCAAAAATCACCGATGGCGGTAGTTGTGGTACAAGTATCAGCCTTACCCCTATTTACTTTGAAACCATTGCTGATATTAAAGGCGTGAGAGTGGGAACGGTAGCGTCTACCAACTGTGAAACCCGTACGCAAACCACTCTTGAAGTACAAAAGATAACCGTACAGCTAAGCAGTAGTGGAGAACAGGTGGAAGTAAAGAAAATAGATTACCAATTCTTTAACTTCCAATGGCAAAAAGACAGCAACGATGTGCCAGGCGAAACCCGACAGCAGTTTGTCGTGTCGCGCGCAGGCAACTCAGAATCGGCTAAATATTCTGTGCGGGTTAGTTATGGTACGATTATCAAGACTTCGGACGAAAAACCGGTAGCGTTTACTCCTATCCCCGATTTTGAAATATCGTCGGCTGACGGTGCGAAAGGAACAGTATTCCTTTGTCAAGGAGGAACTATTAGTCTTACCGTAGCTGCTGATAGCTTCGACCCTAACTCATCAGTAGCCGATAGTTTTTCATACGTATGGAAGAAAGTAACGAGTGCCAATTACACTAACGACACTCCTATAGGCAGTGAAAACCCTACGGCAAGCGTGAACGAAATAGGCGAATACTATTTAGAAATTAACAACGGCGGTTGCCCTAAACGCGCTCATATACAAGTGAAGAACTACCAAGTAGGCGGTTTGAAATTGAGTTTAATGCGCGACAGTCAAGGCACTGCTCCTGTGAAACAAGTATACCAAACCAGTACAGCACGTGAGCGCAAGTTCGACGTGCGTATAGGTGATAGATTAGTTGCCGAAGGAGGTAATAAATTCAGCTGGACAAAAGATGACGGCACGGTGAAATACGGCACAACTTTGGAGGTAACCTCTGAGGATATGTCGGGTTCTTATACACTGAAAGAGGAGTCGTGCGTGGCAGCAGGCGAGAACATATTGCCTTTTGAACTGAATATCTACCAAGTGGTGGAAGTGCCTAATGTGGTAACTCCTAACGGCGATGGCATTAACGATAAGTGGGAAATACCGTCGGTATACCTCACTCCGAAAGTGAAGGTAACGATATACTCACAAGAAGGTAAAGAAGTACTCTCGACAAACAACTACCAAAATAATTGGCCTGATGAGCGTACTTTCAATGACCTTGGCAAGCGTGCGCTTATCTATATCTATACCCTCAAAGGTGAGATTACCGAAAACGGCGAAACGAGAAGCGTGGATAAGAAAGGAACCATTACAATACTTAAATAAGAATTGACGATGAAGATAGTACATAACATAACGATAACAGTGTTGGCGCTTAGTGTTCAGTTTTTATTTGCACAAAGTGATGGTAATTACCTACCCTACGAAATGCCTGGACATACGGCTGTAAAATACAACACCTACCTAATGAACCCTGCGTTTCCAATATTTAGCAAGAATGAGTCGCAAATTACCTTCTTTCATCGCAACCAGTGGATGGGCTTTAAGGAAGATAAGTTCAATACCTTTGGGCTCTCTTATGGCAAGAAGTGGGGTGGCGATGCAGGTAGAAAGAATGATTACTACGATGGCAACAATATGGCACACGGGTTGGTTTTCCAACGTACAGCAGGCATATTTGCCAATATAGGTATACTAGGGAACTACGTACACCAAGTAGAGATATCAGATGATAACTTTTTGCGCTTAGGGTTAAACGTAGTGTTTGCCCGCAGTAGTATCGACAGAAATAAAGTGCGCGCAAACGTGCAAGACCCCTTGATAGAGAATGCGAAACCTACGAGTATCATCAACTTACAACCAGGGGTAGACGTAAACTTTAACTTTTGGCATTTTGGTATTACCGCGGAGAACCTCTTAGACTATTCGTTTTCGGCAGGAGAAATGGCAGTGCCTTTTAATGAAAAGTCGCTCACCGCTCACGTGATGTATCGCAAAGAGTTGGATTCTCGCAGTGATTTCTTAGAAGATGGCTTTTTTAGTGTATATGCTAAAGCTAAGAGAACCAAAGATAATTTTCAAATGGGCGGACACGTGATGTTGGACGTTCCTCTGGGTTGGGCTTACGCCGGTTATGACCAAAAATATGGAGCTTTCGGTGGCTTAGGCTTCAACGTGACTAACCACTTGAGCGTAGGATTTGGCTACGAACAAACCATTGCTAACTATGTAGCTGAATTGGGTGGTAGTTATGATGTGGTAGTTTCTTATCAGTTTGGTGGCAAACATCACATTAAGAAACCAATTAAGACCACTCCTCCTGAACCTACTGTGGTAACACCTCCAACGCCTAAGGTAGTAACTCCTACGGTAACAGAAACAAAAACACCTACGGTAGAAACTCCTAAAACAACAACTAAAACACCTACTGTTCAAGAAGAATTAGACAAGCGCATAAGA
Organism: Capnocytophaga sp. oral taxon 323; assembly: GCF_001278825.1. Taxonomy (NCBI): domain Bacteria; kingdom Pseudomonadati; phylum Bacteroidota; class Flavobacteriia; order Flavobacteriales; family Flavobacteriaceae; genus Capnocytophaga; species Capnocytophaga sp. oral taxon 323. The sequence continues at coordinate 2,502,619 of NZ_CP012589.1, read as the reverse complement.
GTGGTAGAAGACCCAAAAATAGAGGGTATAGCACAAGGCTATTATGTGATTGCAGGAGTATTCCAAAATCCTAAAGGAGCCTACCAAATGAGACGAGATATAGAGAATTTAGGTATCAA
>NZ_CP012589.1:1390000-2497500 GCF_001278825.1 Capnocytophaga sp. oral taxon 323 | reverse complement strand
AAGAAGGAGGTATCTCTACCTCTGTCAGTCTCCATTTAAACCTTGGTAAGGTTCCTCGCGTATCATCGAATTAAACCACATGCTCCACCGCTTGTGCGGGCCCCCGTCAATTCCTTTGAGTTTCATTCTTGCGAACGTACTCCCCAGGTGGGATACTTATCACTTTCGCTTAGCCACTCAGATTACTCCAAACAGCTAGTATCCATCGTTTACAGCGTGGACTACCAGGGTATCTAATCCTGTTCGCTCCCCACGCTTTCGTCCATCAGCGTCAATTAATTGTTAGTAATATGCCTTCGCTATCGGTGTTCTGTGTAATATCTAAGCATTTCACCGCTACACTACACATTCCAACTACTTCACAACCATTCAAGACCAACAGTTTCAAAGGCAGTTGCTTAGTTGAGCTAAGCGCTTTCACCTCTGACTTACCAGCCCGCCTACAGACCCTTTAAACCCAATGATTCCGGATAACGCTCGCATCCTCCGTATTACCGCGGCTGCTGGCACGGAGTTAGCCGATGCTTATTCATAAGGTACCGTCATCAAAGTACACGTACTCCTTATTCTTCCCTTACAAAAGCAGTTTACAACCCATAAGGCCGTCATCCTGCACGCGGCATGGCTGGATCAGTCTTCCGACCATTGTCCAATATTCCTCACTGCTGCCTCCCGTAGGAGTCTGGTCCGTATCTCAGTACCAGTGTGGGGGACATCCCTCTCAGAACCCCTATCTATCGTAGCCTTGGGGAGCCGTTACCTCTCCAACTAGCTAATAGAACGCATACTCATCTTTCACCACCAAGGCTTTAATAGTTGTGTGATGCCACACTACTATACTATGGGGTATTAATCCAAATTTCTTCGGGCTATCCCCCAGTGAAAGGCAGATTGTATACGCGTTACGCACCCGTACGCCGGTCTCTGTTACCCGAAAGTAACTTCCCCCTCGACTTGCATGTGTTAGGCCTGCCGCTAGCGTTCATCCTGAGCCAGGATCAAACTCTTCATCGTTAAATTCTTTTATATCTTCTAACCGATCTTCAAGTTATTGACTTCAGGTTTCACTCAATCCTTTAAATCTTCTTTGTGCTGTACAACATTATGTCAAGGTACGTGTTGTTTATTCCACTCCAGAGGCACTACTCTCCTCTTTTGCGGGTGCAAAGGTATAACCTTTTTATTTACCTACAAAATTTTTATACAATTTTTTTTGAAGATTTTTTTAATACTTCTGTAAGTGATTGATTATTAATACTAATGTTATAATCATTTTTGGGTTTCTTAGTGTTTTCTAACACGCTTTTCTTCTCTTACAACTAACTACCAACAGTTAAACATACATTCACATTTTTATCTCTAACCTCTATAAGTAGTTTCCAAATTGTCCTATCATAATAATTTTAGTTCTCAAGTGTGATATAATACATAATCTGCTAATTTACCAAAAGACATATATTTTTTTGCATACTAAAAAAATATTGTATTTTTGTTCTCATAAAAACTTATTAAAATGAAGACACCTTACTTACTAATAGCCTTCCGTTTTTTATTAGCCCCTACCATACTGATCTTTTCTTATTACGCTGAAGAATCAATAGCAAGGCTATGGATTATAGTTTTCATCATCCTTGGCTTGCTCTCCGATATTTTCGATGGGATTATCGCAAGGCAAATGGGTATTAGTACAGTAAAAATGCGACGAATGGATAGCCAAACAGATTTAGTATTCTGGCTCTCTATAGGAATAGCGTGTTATCATCTCAACCCTGAACTCATAAAGACGTATCGGTATGAAGTAATCGCTATTTTTATAATGGAAGGGTTATGTTATACTATTAGTTTTTTGAAGTTTGGCAAAGAAACCTGTACTCACGCTTTTCTCTCCAAGTTGTGGGGCTTATGCTTACTTACAGCATTTATCTCCCTCATAGGCTTTGGTCACGGAGGATTTCTCTTGCAATTAGCTATTTATTGGGGGCTCTTCTCACAATTAGATGTAATCCTCATCTTGCTTTTGTTGCCCAAATGGCAAAACGATATCCCTAGTGCCTATCACGCCTACTTAATAAGAAGAGGCAAAAACTTTAAGAAGAGTAAATGGCTTAATAGCTAAATACTCTTCTTCAATAAAAAATAAGTTTACCCTACTGATACTAATTCTACATCAAAAATAAGAGGTGCATTAGGTGGTATTACGCCTCCCGCACCACGACTGCCATAGGCGAGTTCTGATGGGATTACCAATCGGGCTTTATCTCCTTCGTGAAGAAGTAATATTCCTTCATCCCAACCTGCAATCACTTGTCCAACACCTACAGTAAACTGTAGTGGTTCTTTCCTGCGATAAGAACTATCAAACACGGTCTTGTCAAGCAACATACCTGTATAGTGCACGGCTACTTTTTGCCCTGCTTCTGCTTTTTTACCATTACCATTGTGGGTAATTTGGTAATATAAACCACTATTCGTTTTCTCAAAGCCCACTACTTCTTTGGTAAAGGCTTCTTCAGCTTTGCGTTTCTCTTCAGCCAAACGAGCTGCTTTAGCTTCATTAAAATCATTGAAGGCTTTTAAGGCGTCCCATTTTTCTGCCTCCTCTCCTACTCTCACTATTTCTACTTTTTCAATCTTATCACCTTGTGCAATCGCATCTACTACTTCTTGTCCTTCCACGACTTCACCAAACACCGTGTGCTTGTTGTCTAGCCAAGGGGTGGCTACGTGAGTAATAAAAAACTGACTCCCATTCGTGCCTGGTCCTGCATTTGCCATCGAAATGACTCCTGGTTTATTGTGTTTGAGCTCTGGGTGAAATTCATCGTCAAAACGATAACCTGGGTCTCCTGTGCCAGTTCCTAACGGACAGCCTCCTTGTATCATAAAGTTAGGAATAACTCGGTGAAAAGTAAGTCCATCGTAATAAGGCGTACCAAGTGGTTTTTGTGAGTTCTTCATTTTCCCTTCTGCAAGAGCTACAAAATTCCCTACCGTAGCAGGCGTTTTTTCATAAGTAAGACGAAGTAAAATAACTCCCTTCGTGGTAGTTATCTTTGCATAAATACCATTTTGCATTTTTTTATCTTTTAATGTATTAGGGTGCAAAATTACACCAAAATTCCTAAATCACCAAATTACCACACTTTGCTCATTTTCTCATTTGCTAATTTGCTAATTCCTGCAATTTCTTTAGCTCATCTCTGTACTGTGCAGCTTTTACAAAATCCAGCTCTTTAGCAGCTACCTCCATCAGTTTGCGGGTTTCTTTGATTTTCTTTTCCAACTCCTTAGCCGATAAATATACCAATTGCGCTTCGGCAGCTGTGCGCTCCTTAAACGAAGGATCGTAGTGAAATTCGGTTATAGGGCTCTTGCTGAGGCTGTTCTCTATTTTCTTGTGCAAAGGCTGAGGCGTGATGTTGTGCGTCTTGTTGTAGTTCATTTGCTTTTCACGACGATAATTGGTGTCGTCAATGGTGCGTTGCATACTCTCAGTAATCTTATCGGCGTACATTATTGCTTTTCCATTCACGTTGCGGGCAGCCCGTCCTACGGTTTGAGTGAGCGAACGAGTGGAACGCAAAAAGCCTTCCTTATCGGCATCAAGGATAGCGACGAGCGACACTTCGGGCAGGTCTAAGCCCTCACGGAGGAGGTTTACCCCTATAAGCACATCAAAGAGTCCTTTGCGCAGGTCTTGCATAATCTCCACGCGTTCCAATGTATCCACATCACTGTGAATGTAACGACACCTAATACCAATGCGAGTGAGGTATTTAGTAAGCTCCTCTGCCATTCGCTTGGTGAGGGTGGTTACCAATATACGCTCGTCTTTCTCGGTGCGCAGTTGTATTTCCTCCACAAGGTCATCTATTTGATTGGCACTCGGACGCACTTCTATTTCGGGGTCGAGCAATCCTGTGGGGCGTATCACCTGCTCTACGTACACGCCTTGCGTTTGCTGGAGTTCATAGTCGGCTGGGGTGGCACTCACGTAAATCACTTGGTTTTGAAGCGCTTCAAACTCCTCGAATTTCAACGGACGGTTGTCCATTGCAGCGGGCAAGCGGAAACCGTATTCCACGAGATTCTCCTTCCTACTGCGGTCACCACCATACATCGCGTGTACTTGCGAGACGGTTACGTGGCTTTCGTCAATCACCATCAAAAAATCATCGGGGAAGTAATCTATAAGGCAAAACGGACGTGTGCCTGGTTCTCTACCGTCCAAATAGCGAGAATAGTTCTCAATACCCGAACAGTACCCTAATTCCCGTATCATCTCAAGGTCGAACTCAGTGCGTTCTTTCAGCCGTTTGGCTTCTAATGGTTTGCCTAAAGCCTCAAAGAACTCTACTTGCTTCACCAAATCTTGTTGAATGTTCCATATCGCTTTTTGGAGAATATCGGGAGAAGTAACAAACATATTAGCGGGGTAGATATTGAGGCTCTGGTAGTGGTCTAACACGTGATTAGTAGTAGGGTCAAACTGTTCTATCTCTTCAATTTCATCGCCAAAAAAGTGAATGCGGAAGGCGTTGTCATCATACCCAGGAAAGACATCAAGCACATCGCCTTTGATGCGGAAATTGCCGTGCCTAAATTCGGCTGTTGTACGGGCATAGAGACTTTGTACCAATCGATGCATCAGCTTGGTACGGAGGAGTATATCGCCTTGTTTGAGGGTGATTACATTCTTTTGGAATTCAACAGGATTACCGATACCATACAAACACGACACCGATGCCACAACCAATACATCGCGTCTGCCCGACAGCAAAGCAGAGGTCGTACTGAGACGCAGTTTTTCAATTTCATCATTAATAGAGAGGTCTTTTTCGATATAAGTCCCTGTGGAAGGTATATAAGCTTCCGGCTGATAGTAGTCGTAGTAAGAGACAAAGTATTCCACCGCGTTATTGGGAAAGAAAGCCTTAAATTCAGAATACAACTGAGCAGCCAGTGTCTTATTATGTGCCAACACAAGAGTAGGACGCTGAATGCGCTCCACCACATTAGCGATAGTAAAAGTCTTTCCAGAGCCCGTAACGCCTAATAGTACTTGGTACTTATCGTTGCGCTCTATACCTTTTACCAATTGGTCGATAGCCTGAGGTTGGTCGCCCGTAGGGGCAAAGTCAGAAACTATATTGAATTTCATTTGTTTTAACCATAAATAAGAGTGCAAAGATAGTGAAGAAAACTGAAAAGTAAAAATTATTTCACGCACATAGCTTAGAGACTCTAAATACTAAAATCTGAATTCAAAATTTTATAGTCTTTTCTCCCCCATTTATTCACCTCGTCTTTGCTTTCCTTTCGATTTATTACCCTCAAAACTGCTTCTCTCTCTTAACTCTTAACTCCTCACTATTAACTCTTTATAAACCCTTTCTATACCAATCGTCCAAGATTCGTATAAGCTTCCTATAAGCTCTCTATAAGCTAACCCCACCCTCCTTACAGCCTTTTTTCACCAAAAATCCTCCCTCCCCTCTTCCGAACTTCTCCGATATCTTTCGAAAGCTCAGCTGTGTTACTTTTAGGGGCACACACTTTGCCAAAGTTTTTGCCTGTGCGGCTCGTACCTTTGGCAAAGTTAATTATCAGTATTTCTAGCATTATTGGCTTTTACCCCATTTCCTCATTTTCTAATTCCCTCATTTTCTAATTCCCTCATTTTCTAATTCCCTCATTTTCTAATTCCCTCATTTTCTAATTTTCAAATTTGCTAATTTGCTAATTTCAGTACCCATATCGCTCGCCCCATAGTTTTTTAAGATAGTCGCGCAGGGCATTTTCACGTGGATTATCGGAAGGTTCATAAAAGGTTTCTCCTTGTAATTCATCAGGCAAATAATCCTGAAAGGCAAAATTACTTTCATAATCGTGAGCATATTGGTAGTCTTTGCCATAGCCGAGCTCTTTCATCAGTTTGGTAGGGGCATTGCGCAAATGGATAGGTACACTCAGGTCGCCTGTTTGCTTTACCACTTGTTGGGCTTTGTTAATTGCCTTATAAGAAGCGTTGCTCTTAGGAGAAGAAGCGAGATATATAGCACACTGACTGAGGATAATACGCGCCTCGGGGTAACCAATAGTCGTAACGGCTTGAAAGGTGTTGTTAGCCAAAATCATTGCAGTAGGGTTAGCATTGCCTATATCTTCGGAAGCGAGAATGAGCATACGGCGTGCGATAAACTTCACATCTTCACCGCCTTCAATCATTCGTGCCAACCAATAGACCGCACCATTGGGGTCACTGCCCCGTATCGATTTGATAAAAGCCGAAATGATATCGTAATGCTGTTCACCCGTTTTGTCGTAGAGTACGGTATTTTTCTGCACCAATCTGAGGACGCTGTCGTTCGTAATCACTACTGGTTCACCTTCAGGAGTCGCATTGACGATGAGCTCAAAAGTGTTCAACAATTTGCGTCCATCGCCACCTGAGAGTCGCAAAAGAGCTTCAGTTTCTTGCAGTTCAATAGTTTTAGTTTTAAGAATAGCATCTTGGGTAATGGCATTGTGAAGCAGTTGTTCTAAATCTTTGCGCTCAAAGGCGTTCAGTATGTACACTTGGCAACGAGAGAGCAAGGCAGGAATCACCTCAAAACTGGGGTTCTCGGTAGTTGCTCCAATGAGGGTAATCCAACCTTTTTCAACAGCCTGCAAAAGGGAATCTTGTTGGGTTTTGTTAAATCGGTGAATTTCGTCGATGAAAACAATAGGGTTTTGGGTAGTGAAGAGTCCACCACTTTGTTTGCTTTGGTCAATTACTTCGCGCACTTCTTTAATCCCCGAACTAATGGCACTCAAGGTATAGAAAGCGCGATTGCTTTGGTGCGCAATGATATTAGCCAGCGTAGTTTTACCCGTACCTGGGGGACCCCAAAAGATAAGCGATGGCAAAAGACCGCGTTCTATCTGTTGGCGCAAAGCCCCTTGAGCTCCTACTAAGTGCTCTTGTCCCACATATTGCGCTAAGGAAGTGGGGCGCATACGTTCTGCTAAAGGAGAAGACATTGATATAATGATTAATGTTTAATGATTAATGAAATCAACTTTGCCAAAGTGTGAAACTTTGGTAAAGTGTAGCAATGTATAAAAGCCTGTGGTACTACGACCTATTTTGTGATATTGGTACTAGAAGCAGAGCCGATGCCTACCACCTCGTCGTAGAGAGCCCCAGGAGCGCGGTAGTACACGAGCACGAGGTAAGTGTTTTCAGTTTGTTGAAAATTACCACTTATTTCGTTGAAATCAACTATGTTGCCTGCTTTGGTAGCAAACTTATAGTTGTAAAATCCCTGTTTAAGGAGTACTTTCCCCTTGAAAAGACCGTCTTTTTCGTCATAAGTGAGTTTGTATTCCTCGCGGAGTTCGTAGTTGCTAAACTTGCCGTATACATACACTTCTTTACCCCAAAAAGTAGATTTCCCTTCTAAGGCAAAATGCACTTGGGTGTAATCGGCTTCGTTGCTGGGGTTCATTCCGTTGATAGTGGTTACCAAGAAATCGCCATTGATATCTGGATAATAAGTATAGACACTGCTCGCGCGGCTTACATTGGTAAACAAGTAGCTATTTACCCATTTGCTTCTATCCAAACGATAGACTCCCGATGCAGGCACGTGTATATCCTTGCTATCGAAATAGAAGTATTCATTGCCTCCCCAGAAAGCCGTTTCGCGGTCGTAGCGATACACGAGGTCGTTACCCATCACGTACTGAGGTTTTACGCCCGTGATAGCCGTATCCCAACGGTAATTTTGCAGTATGGCTACTTTCACCGCTACATTAGGATTATCAAGTCTAAAATCTTTCTGCTTAATAGTGAACTGTACCACTTGTTGGGTATCGAAATACTGCAAATCGCGAGCGCGTTTTACTTCGGTGAGTACATTCACTTGGGGTGTATAGAGCACAAATCGGCGTGAAAAGAGCTCTGTGCCATAACTATCGGTGATAGAGAGCATATAGTTACCGCTGAGAGTGATTTTAGTGAGTTCGTTAGGGAAAGTAAGGCGGTAATGCGAATAGCCTTGCAGGGTACCATAGGAGTTACTCTCGGACTGTACCGGTTGGTTATCAATGCCTTTAAGGTATTCGCTTTTCAGCAGAGAAGAGACTGACCAATCGGCATTGCAATGGGTGATTTTGTAGTAATAAGTCTCCTCATTACCCCCGAGATCGTCGAACTGCAAACTAAACGACTCATTACGGCGCACGATAGGGAATTGGTTTTTATCGTTGCCGTTAGCTTTGAAGATAATCGTTTTGATATAATCAGGTGGTGTTTTCTCCACCAGCGGTTGTGCTTGCATTGCCAAGGGAAGTAGTAGTAAAAAGAGAAGTTTTTTCATAATTAAATATTTATATTTGTCTTAGGTGTACTATTTTTTATTTAGTAAAATAAATATTCTCCACAAGAATAAAACTCACTTACCTCACTCCGTGCATCAGTTTCTTCACAAACGGATTGATGAGAATAATGAGTACTCCTGCTACGGCAGGCACAATGGTAAATATCAAAAAGAAAGTACTCAAACTGTACTCACGGGTGATATTCTCTATCTGTCCGCCCACTACAGCTGCTAATTTATGACCAATAGCTACAGCAAGGTACCATACCCCAAACATAAATGCTATCATTCGTGCAGGTACAAGCTTCGAGACGTACGAAAGCCCCACAGGCGATAAGCACAACTCACCCATAGTGTTAAACATATAAGCAAATACAAGCCATAACATACTCACCTTTACTCCGTGAGTTACCCCGTGAGAGCCTAAGGCGAGTAAACCAAACCCTACTGAGAGCATCAGCAGTCCGATGCCGTATTTCATCGCAGCAGGTGGATTATACTTGCTATCCCACCAACGTGAGAACAAGCTCGCTAAGGCAATAATGAAGAAAGAATTCAGAATAGAAAACCACGATACAGTCGTCTCTACCCAGTTATCGCGCTCTTCTTTCACTTGCGCAACTATCAGCCCGTTGTCAGTATTGAGCTCTGCTCCCCGCTGTTTTGCCCACTGTTCCTTTTCGGCATCTACATAGCCAAACGAAGTGTTTTTGTTGTTCTTGCTCAGCAATTTTATCTCTTGTCCTACTTTTAGGTGATAATCAGCTACTCCTATGATAGTAGTACGTTCTACGATTTTCAAATCAGGGCGAGCGACTCTGTTTTCTTCAGTAATAGGGATATAAGTAGTTCTGCCTTGTATATCGGTTTGTTCATAGGCTTGATAACTCACACTGTAAGCTGTAGTTTTGAAGTCGCGTTGTAGCATCCACGAAGCAATGCCCCATACAAGACTAAAGCACACCAATAACACTACTACGGCAGGAAATATCTTTTTGTAGGTTTTCTTTACCAAAAGGAAAAGTACGTAGGTAATCAGTAATAGTGGAATCACGGTGAGTAGTGCATTGAAAATATTGTAAAGTACTGCCCAATTACCCTGTAATTCACGCTCTATATTATCCCGTGCAAAAATCACTAAAGACGAAGCCCCTTGTTCAAACGACAACCAAAAAAACACCACAAAAAAGGCAAAGATGACCACGGTAAGCATACGGTCGCGCACTATCGTAGTATAACGCATTATGCGACTACCTATCAGGTAAAAGAAAGCTATTAAGCCTACAATCACCATCACATATTGCCCTTTAAGCCCTGAGGTAGCAGCCCACCCAAAGAGGTCGATATTCCATATTTTCGAGAGAGGGTCGTTTAGTGCATAGCCAATACCTATGATTGCCGAAAGCGCTACCAATATCTTATCTAGGGTAGTAAACGGATTGAGTTTTTCCTCTTCTTGTTTTGCATCATTTGTAGTCTCTTTTTTTTCTTGCTTGCGTGGCTCACATCCTATTGAACCAAATAAAGGTTTGGCAAACCAAAACTGTATAGTCCCCAAGAGCATAAACACTCCTGCTAAACCGAAACCCCAACTCCACCCAATGCGTTCTGCCAAGTAACCGCAGAGCATCATTCCAAAGAAAGCTCCAGAATTTACTCCCATATAGAAGATGGTATAAGCAGCATCTTTCTTCTCGGGTAGGTCTTTGTACATTTCCGATACAAATGACACCATATTAGGTTTGAAAAAGCCAGTTCCTATCACTAAGAGTGCAAGCCCCAAATAGAGCGAAACCTCAGTTTCAAAAGCCATCGACACGTGTCCTAAGGTAATAATAACCGCCCCAATAATTACTGCCCAGCGGTAGCCGGTAATCTTATCGGCTATTATACCTCCAAGTATAGGAGTGAGGTAAAGAAGCATAACATACGTACCAAAGAGTGCACCCGCGTTTTCAGTACTCCACGCCCATCCTGGGTTATACCCTATAAGCGTCATCGTAAGAAAGTTGATGAGCAGTACACGCATTCCATAAAATGAAAAACGCTCCCACATTTCTGTAAAGAAAAGCACGAACAGCCCCGCTGGATGTCCTAATACTTGTGTATCGAAAATTGTCTTTTTAGTCATATAGATTTTATTCGTTATTTTTCTTGCTTTTCAACTCTTAACTCTTAACTAAAAATGTCCCACTTAATTCCCAATCGAATAATAAAATCTCTATACGGCTGACGTGGTGCAGAATAATAGTTGTAAGGATTTCCTATTTTTAGCCAGTTGCTCACGGGCACTTGCCATTGTTCTAAAGAGAAGAAAATGCGCATCGTACGCACTTTGGCATTGAGAAAAAAGTCAAACATCGGAAAGTTACCCGTCTTCTCTGCCGTCTGTACAGCAAATTCTCCTAAAAGCGGATTGTACTGATTGGAGTAATATTTGGTGAAATAATTAAACCCTATCCCCGTTTGTAAGTACATTGCCTTGTTGAACAAGTGTGATGCAAAGTAAAAACTATTGCGAGTCACAAAAGTAGGCACATTCAAAATATTGCTATCTTGTACCACTTGCTGGTAGAGCATAGTGTTGTCTAAGCCCCATTTACCAAATTTAAACTCTTTTTGTACTTTCAGTTGCAAATATTGTACATTGCTACTGTACTGCTCAGGACGCACTTTTCCTAAGGTTTCTTCTTGAAAATAAGTATAGTTGTTGAGGTTGGTAAGACTGAGCGACGCATTCCCCCATTGGGTTTTCAAATCGCCATAGAGGGTCTGGGTATTCTGTTTGTTAAACGAAGTATAGTTATCCCAATTAAACTGCTTGTAATCGCTTTGATACAGCAAATAATTAAAATTAGGCATAGCCGAATGCAGTTCAGCTCCTGCGGTGATGCTGTTCTTATCGTCAAAAGCATAAGCAAGTTTCCCGCTCAGTCTAGTACCTGTCATCTTGCCTACAAATGTCTGTTCGCCCTCTGCTTCTATACTGAAACCACCTACTCTCTTATGCCATTGCACACCTAAACTCAGGTCGGTATCCTTGATTTGCCGGCGTTGCAACACTCCCGATACGTAGTAAGCGTTCTGAAAGTAGTAATTGTAGAAATAAGCATTTCCAAAGAGGAAGGTTCTTCCCAGATAGGGCAATTCAAGCTCTACTCCCAAACGGTTGATCATCTTCTTCAAGCGCGCCTTGTCGTGAAGGTTTTGGGGTACATAGGCATCGCCAAAATAACTGTTGCTTTGGGTTTCGTCATAAGTATAATGTTCAGTTTCGTAGCTAAACAAATGGCGGAAGCGTATCTGCTTGTACGAAGCCAGCGAATCGCGGTTGCGCAAGAAAGCGTAGTCGTGTTGCAAAAAATAACGCTTGCTCTCCCGGATATTCTCAGCATTGAGTAATTGCACGTCTATTGTCGCACGGTTTTTAAACTGTTTTTCACCTCCCTCAAACTGCTCGGGCGTTACTATACCTCCATTCTCCTGACTGGTGATGTCGTGAGAGGCAAAGTGTGCAAAGGCGGTGTATTTCTTGTTAGGCGATACGTAGGAAAAGCCCGCTCTAAAATTGCCATTGCTCACTAATATACGTTGGTATTTACCCAAGGAACGCAAACCTTTGTAAGCGATAAAGATATTGAGGTTGGGCTGTAAATTGATTGAAAAAAGGGTGTTCAAAAACTGACCTTGTTCCATACCGCTCTTGTAAGTAAACTCAGTAAGTGGCGTAGGCAAATGGTAATAAGTTACCTCTTCGGGAGTAAGGTAGAGTTGCTTTTTAGCTTCTGCCCCCATCGAAGGCAGGTAATCCTGACGGCGGAAGTCGTAAGAGAGTGTATTATAAGGTTGCCCCATATTCGAGAAAGGCATCTTGCCAAACATATCCTTTCCCCACTCGTTGTTCAGGTAATACTTTTGCATCGTAAGCGAAGTATCTACCGAGGTGGTATCGCGAGTATAAGTAATAATTTTGTAGTCGCGTGCAGTGAAAGTAATGCTGTCTTTCTTCTTTTTAGGACGCAACGACTTAAAGGTTACCCCTCCCTCCTGATTGTGGTTCGCACTATCGTCTTCTTGTGCCCAACTCAGCAAGGGGAATAGTAACCCTATAAGAAAATATATAGTTTTTTTCAGTGTCATTCGTTTCTATTTGGGGGCAAAGATAGGAATAATTTGTCAATTAGCCAATTTGTTAATTTTAGATACAGGTCAAACATACCAAATTTATTCGCTAGTGCGAGCTTGTTATTTGTGTCTATCTTGTTATATCAATTGCTGAGACTGTCCGAAAAGTCTTAAAATCGCATTTGCGTCGCTACACTTTGCTAAAGTTTCAGTCTTTGAAAAAGTTGATTACCTTGATAATCAATTTCTTCTAGTTATATTGTAGGGGCGATTTGCTAATCGCTTTCACAGAACAAAACTTTTGGGACAGTTCAAGCTTTTATAATTAACCAATAAACTACATAACTGACAAAACAACTATATTTTTAATCTTTTATTTGTAAATATTTTTGCTAATCAATAAAATATCCTTACCTTTGTGTCATTAAATTATAAATGATAAAGTTATGTTGTATTTTTTCAAATCCATCAGAAGACCAGTAAAACACTGGTACATTCCCCTTATTTTAGGGATTTTGTTCATTCTTTGTGGTATAGGGGTAATTATATCACCACAAGCTTCTTATCTTACCCTTTCAGTACTCTTTAGTCTCTCATTCTTAATATCAGGGATAACTGAATCCTTCTTTGCTCTACAAAATACTAAAACTCTCAACGGTTGGGGCTGGTATTTGGTAAGCGGACTCATTTCATTGATAATGGGTATTTTTTTACTTATGTATCCCGCCCTATCAATGTTTATATTACCATTGGTAGTAGGATTCACATTGTTATTCCGTTCGTTTCAGTTACTCGGTTTTGCCTTCGAAGTAAAAGAAGCTGGTGTACTGAATTGGGGTAACCTAGCCATAGTAAGCGTATTGGGTATTATCCTTTCGTTCATTTTGATTGCTAATCCTATCTTTACAGGTATCTCATTAGTAGTGTTCACAGGTTTAGCGTTTATCTTCACAGGTATTTCTTCTGTAGTACTTTCGTTCAATCTAAAAAAGTTAAAAAGTTCTGCTCAAAAGTTGTCAGATGATTTAAAGAACCGTATAGAAGACCTCGAAAAAGAAGTGAGAGAAGCTTTAAAATAACAGCAGATTAGCAAAATACCACTGGCACGAGTCTATAGTTATACCTATGACTACAGAACTATAGTGCTTTTTTACAGAAAATACCTCCAAAGAATTAAATACTCTTTGGAGGTATTATGATTTTATAATTGACGCGCCTACACCCAATATCCAGCACCCTTTTTAAGAGTTATCTTTACTCTTACCTTCAGTAATTGTCATTATTGCACTGTGGTATTAAAAGAATACTCCATTGGTAAACCCATACCACCGCAATACCGTTTCGCCCCACAAGAGTATCATCAACCAACTGATAAACATCATCGTGATACCAAACTTGAAGGTGTCGCTCCAGCTGTATTGATTGGTAGTGTACAGCAAGGCAGCAGGTTTACTGTTAAAGGGCAGTACATACACGTGTCCCACGAGCATTGCTACGGGGAAAGCCAGACTCATAATCGGATACCCGTTTTTCTGAGCTACCCCTATGGCAATAGGAATGAATATGAGGGTAAGCATTGTTTTAGATTGGAATATAAGCGAGAAAAGCAAAATCCCTCCTGTGAGTATCATATACAATACCCAAAACGGAGTGGCTTGAGTAATCCCTAAACTACCAAAAAGTGCATCTATAAGCGTGCCAGGTAAACCTGTCGCATCAAGTCCTGCCCCTAAGGTATAAGCACCTGCCGAGAACAATAGCAAGTGCCAAGGAATATCTACATCGTTCCATTTCACTACGCCTACGCCCGGAAGCAAGGCTACTACGGCACCCATAAAAGCTACTGCTGTTTGGTTGATACCGTGTTGCTTATCAGTAGCCCACAAGATGAGTACACAAACAAAAATAGCAATCGCTTTATACTCCTCAAACTTCATTTTGCCGAGCTTGTTAAGCTCTTCCCTTAGCCTTTCCATACCTCCTTCAATCTGTGGTACGCGTTCTTCTTTTTTCAGTGGAAAATATATTTTCGAGCCTACGAACCACGCGATGAGAATAAGCAACACGCTCATCGGAAAGGCTGCTTTAAACCAATCCTGATAACTAAAAGAGCCTATACCCATAGCTCCTGCTATAAGAGAGCCCGCTAAAAGGGCTGCCCCTGAGCCTGTCAAGAAGGCATTAGCTCCTAAATTGATTTGGAAAAGGTTCTGCAATATCAAATTCCTACCGAAGTTATTGCGGTGTTCTCCTCCCGTAGCTCCGTAGATAGCGGCTATTACCATAAAGATAGGCAACAATATAGCAGCTTTGGCAGTAGTTGCCGAAATAAATGCCGATAGTACTAAGTTAATAATGATAAAACTCAGTATAATACCTCCCGAATTTCTGCCAAACTTCAACACAAACCACAAAGCAAATCGCTTCGCCACCTGTGTTTTCACTAACATACTCGCTAAGATAAACGAAAGAATATTAAGCCACATTACAGGGTGTCCTAATTGAGCATATGCCGTCTTGTCGGTCGTGACTCCACAAAGTACAATGCCCAGTATTACCAGTAATGAAGTGAGGTAATTGGGGATTGCTTCGGTAATCCATAAAATAATAGCAGCTACAAAAATAGCCAGCATCGCGTAGTTTATGTGTATAAACTCGTTGTGTGTTGCCTGCTGTAGGGTTACTTTTTGCTCGTCCGAGAGTTGTTTTTCTCCCTTCATCGTAGCTGTTAGTTGTTTGGTTTTAGCCTTTTCTATTTGGGCATACCGAGCCATCGCCGATTCAGTAAGCGGTGTCGTCTTCTCATTGGTATCAATCCGGTTGATAAACGAAATATTGGCTACCCAGTAAATAAGCACAAAGGCGAGGATAGCAAGCGGTCCTCCAATGCGTTGGAGGAACCGCTCTACCCCTGTTTTTTGTACCTTTGGCAACTTTTCGATATGATAGTTATTCATATCCAAAGGGTCAAAGGGTGGCGTGTGGTCGGTATTGTTTGTCATTTCCAGTTTTTATAAGGGTTCTTCATTAACATTGAATTGTAATAACGCTTGTCGCCTGTTACTTCTTCTCCCAACCAATCAGGACGGGCAAAAGTAGCTTTCTCGTCAGGTAATTCAATCTCTGCCATTACAAGTCCTTCATTATCTCCATAGAACTCGTCAATCTCAAAACAATAGTCGCCGTTCTTTACCAAATAACGTGTCTTGTCTATAATACCTGGTTCACATAGCTTCAATAGCTCTTGCACTTCAGCTACGGGTATTTCCTTTTCCCATTCAAACCGGCTTGCGCCACTTTCATTACCGATGCCTTTTATGGTAATGAAACCTTTATCGCCTTTTATGCGCACTCTCACGGTGCGTTCGGGAACGGAGCTCAAATAACCTTGGGTGATACGAGTCGCCTTAAACGATGCTGCTTTATAGGCATCGCTCTTCACCATAAATTTTCTTTCTATTTCTTGTGCCATAACTTAATTTGCTAAGGGTTTATGTATCATTCCAATCACGCGTTTAATCGCTTGCAAGTAGTTGATGTTCTCTACTCCTTCCAACCCGCAATCGGCAATGGTTTTCTTAATATCTTCTATCTCGGTAGACTCTGAGTTAATGGTTTTCACCAAAGCCCCATTGATATATACGTTGCCGGTTTCGCAAATGGTATTGTTCACCATATAACCAAAACGCACCTTCTCAACGGTTACTGCTTGCAAGTCGGGGTGTGCTTCCACCATCTGTAAGAACTCTCCTAAGGTGTATTCTCCTTTGGTAAGCTCAGGCATTCCTTGCACTTTAAAAGCGGGGAATACTTCTTCTTTAAGCATTTTTGCCGAGATGGGAAACTCTCCTTTCATCAGTGGGTTCCATTGTTCTAAGCCATCTACCTTTTGTACAAAGGTTTTGATGTCCATCTTACCATCGCGAATTTTAGTGTTGTTCACATCGTTAGTCCTACTCACAATATAGGTTTCGGTACTGCGGCGTTCCCATACTTTTTCAGGAACAGGTACACTTAGGCGTGCCATACGCTCGGCTTGTTTAGCAAAGCAACGCCCAAAACTGCGAAACTCAAAACGCGGTTTAGAAATTTCGCCAATCTTTAATTCTTCTTTTGCCATAATTATGTTTTTATATCATTTATTGTTTAATCGCTTATTTTGTAATATTTCCCTACAATAACCGTCCTTACACTCCTCCTCTCTCACTGCTTAACAGTCTCATCTTCTGTTCCTGTCGCAGGGTTCGCTTTCCCTTGGGTTGGGTCTGCTTGCATAAATTTACCTGTACCATCAGGACATCGGCTCCACGATTTCGTAACTGCCGCAAGACTCACTTTGCCCCAACCATCGCCTTTTTCACCTCGTTGAAAGGTGTTGAGCTTAGTTCCTTCAGGGCTGTAAAGCTCTATAAGCACATTTTTCTTGCTCGAAAAACCCGAACTGAACCCTCTTGGGGTAGTGCCTTTGGCGCCTACGATAGCAAAATGTGAGTGAGGGGCTACCACTTCACCCTCAATACCCGTCCACACAAGTTCTTCGTCTTTTTTAATGGTTACGTCTTTTAGTTTGATAGGAGTGTCGCCGTTGTTGTAAAGTTCTATAAATTTTTCGGCATCGGCGCCTGCTCCGTAAAGCTCGTTGAGAACCAATTTAGTGTAGTCCGAAGGCTTATCGCCTACCACATAGCTACTTTCTTTTACGGTCGAAAATCCTGCGGTATTCACTACTGTTACTTTGTAGGTTACTTTTGTTTTATCGGCTTGTGCCGGAATAGTCCCTGTAAAAGTATTGTCCTTGCCCGTCATCGCTACGGTTTGGTTGCCTGCTCCTGCGTTGTAAACCAAAGTTACTGTCGAAGGTGCTTGTAGCCCCGGAGCTATTACAGCGGTTACCACTACGTTGTCAGTTGAGGTAGGGGCTGCGGGTGTAAGCTTCACCGATTTGATAGTCGAAGCTCCCTCGTACACTGCATCTTTCACACAACCTGCTGTGATGACCAATATTAATAGAAGTATGTATCTTAAACTTTTCATTTTAGTAATGGTTTAAAAGGTGAATGTTTAGAAATTAATTTCAAAGCGCATAGCGAGCATATGGTAGCTCACACCGCCTTTGCCTTTGCCTTCCACCGCTTTTTTATAATCGGTAGTTGGGGCTCCTGTGGCATCGTGCCCAATAATCAGTTTGCCTCTGCCGTTTGCATAACGGTCGTTGTTGGTATACTGATAGTTCAGAGCTATTTTCACGTTGTTATTCACATAAAAGTTCAACCCCGTAGTGAAGTTTGCACCTGAACCACCATACACGTCTTTGTCGTTCAAGCTGAGGTAATCACAGCGCATTGCCAGCTCCACATCACCCCATTCCTTGCCTCGGGTAGGTTGAGTAAACTCGCCTTCCGATACGTTAAACTTCTGTTTGCCACCAAAGAGCAAATACGCTGCTTGCACATACCAACCTGTGAAATTGTAATAGGTAGCTTCCGTAGTAACGTGGTTGCCTATCCACTCTCCTTGTACGCGGAAGCCTCCGTAGTAAGCAGCAGCTTCTACCCCGCGCAACCATTCGTGGTCTACATTGGGTATAACATCAGTGTCTAAGTACTTTTTGCGGTTAATCGAGGTAGAGTTGCGGGTACTGAAACGCGCTCCGCCGTAATCCTTAGGCGCTACATCAGTTTTAGGAGTGCGGTAAGAGCCCTTAACTCCTAAATAACAACCTTGCATACGGTCTTCGGTATAAGGCATCCAGCCCACTTTACTGGTGATTGAATACCCCTGGTTGCGTCCGTAATCCTTATTGTTGTCTTGCACATTGGTCACTTCCTCAACGCCAGCCACTCGTTGCAAAAACATACCAAGCGAAGCCCTAAAATGGTCGCGCAAGTACTCTCCTTGAATACCCAAATGTCGTGACGGCACTAAGGCTTTACACACCATAGGGCGTTCCATAAAAGTTAAGTAACGCGAACTGGTAGTTTGCTCCATCGAGAAATCTTCTTTGAAGTTCCCCACCTTCAAGGCTACGTTCTTAATCCCGTCGTATTCCACGATAGCATCTTTAAGTTCAAAAATACCATCTGCAAAATCAACGTCCACTTCACCGTACCAATCTTTGGTAACTTGTGCCTTTACGGCAAATCGAGCACGGCGAATAGAAGCACCGTTGCCTATCTTGTCGTAATCGCTCTTAGCGCCAAAAAACGTAGCAGCATCCACTTGCACACGGTTATCAAACCAAAACTTATAGTTCTGATGTTTTGATTCAAAAACCAAGATATTGTTACGTGCCTCTGAGCGAAGTTCTTTTCTATCGACTGCCACGCCATATTGGTTATAGCGAATGGTATCGAGCTCTTGGGCTATAGCTGTACTGAAGAAAGACAGCAATAGCCCCAAAATTAAAAAGGGTAACTTTTTCATCGGTTAAAATAATGTTTGTTAATGGAGTTGGTAAATTATTATTATAGTTCTTTTAACGCCACAAAGGTAAAAACTATTTTCCAATTAGCAATGAATTATTTTCTTTTTTTTTGATTTAAACTGAAAAATCCTTAATTTTAACATAACACACCTTTATCTCACCTCTATCTTACTTTCGATTATTTTTCTATTTTCAATTTTTAACTATTCACTTTTAAGCTATCCACTCTTTAAACGTTCACTATCAACTCTTCCTATAATTTTATTCTACCATACCTCTATCTCTTCCCTTTTCCGTCATACTCCCCCTAGCACCTATGACCTAAGACCTCACACTTCCCCATTTACTAATTTTCTAATTTGCTAATTCCCTAATTATCCTTTCTCCTTTCCGTCATACTCCCCCCTAGTACCTATTGCCTAAGGCCTATCACCTCTTCCTCTTTCTTTCGCCTCGAAACCCCGTTTTTAACATTTTTAGCGCTGTTGTATTATATTATAAATCACCTTTTTATATACCCTTCCTATACCAATCGTCCAAGATTCGTATAAGCTTCCTATAAGCTCTCTATAAGCTAACCCCACCCAATTTACAGCTCATCTTTTACCTTTCACCTCAACACACCCTTCCGTTTCTCTCCGATATCTTCCGAACCCTCAACCCTTCCCCATTTGCTAATTTTCAATTTTTCTAATTCTCCAATTTTTCCACCTGCCCGTCGCTTTTCCGTCACTACATTCCCCCTTTGAACGGAAGTCCGCGGAAGCGGAGTATGTGAGAGGGGAATGTTTATACAACAATAACTACCGTTGCTTCTCCACCCTATCGCCTGTGATCTAAGGACTCACAGCTACTCATTTCCTCATTTTCTAATTCTCTCATTTTCTAATTTCTGGCATTATTTAGTATTATTGGCATTATCAGCATTATCAGCATTTTTGGTATTAAAAAAAATTTTCCTACCTTTGCACTTCATTGCATATTACACTGCTTTCATTGAAACATCTTAATTATGCGCATTCTTTTTTACATAACGCTGTTTTTATCCCTGCTCGCCTGCGATTCCAAAGAGAAGAAAGAGGAGGTAACACCCTTGCTCTTCCCCGATAATACGCAAATGCTTTTCCGCATCAACGATAAAGACAACTTCCTCAGTGCCATTGCTAACAATACCTTTTGGAAAACGCTCAATCCTCATCAGTTGCGCCCACACGAGGTAAAACTCCTTAATAGCATTCCCACCGATGATAACTTGTGGGTAGCTTTTGATACCGAAGGTCATTTCTTTGCCATAACTCCCCGTATTAGTAACGATACTATTAGTTTTTGGCGCAATGCCGATACTCAAATCCAAAAACAAGCTCAGTTTGGTAAAGAATGGTTTTACACCATAGCCGATAACAACTTGGTTATAGGCGATTCCGAGACTGTTTCGGCTTATCAACAACTGAAACAAGAAACTAAAACCCCACGGCAACAGTCTTTGGAACAACTCCAAAAAGTAGGTAATACCGAATGCGTTGCCACTCTTTTCTTCCAAAAAGACGAAGCAAATGCTTACTTCAAATCGTTTTTCGGAACCGAGATATTGCAAAATGTAAAAGATTGGGTCTCTCTCGACCTTTTCTTAGAAGAAAACAACATACGTTTTAGCGGTATGGCGCTCATTGCCAATGCCAATGCCGATATAATGGCACACACCCTACCCTATCAAAACAATGTGTTAAACGTACTTCCCGCGCGCTTGCGTTCACTCGTTTCTTATACTTTCGACGACGGCGATAAGCTCGCTCAAAACGATAGTACAGCTACCAATAATCCGTTTAAAACCTCTATCAATGGGGTAGCTTTTGCTCAAACCCCCGAAGGTCAATTTGCGGTCGCCTCTTCTTTTGATGTAGATGAGACCATTAAACAGTTGCCCGTACTCTCAGAAGACTTTCAGCACAACTTCTCTATGTACGAACTCAACCCCGACCTCCCAATGGATTTTTTCACGGCTTTTGTACCTCAGTTTGTCCCTAAATACGTCGGAGTGTATGAAAAGTTTCTCGTATTTACTACCACCAAAGATCTTCTTACCTCAGTAATCAATGATATGCAACGAGGCAATGTGCTTTCAGCCAATAAATCTTACGATTGGTTAGAACAAAACAGCGCTTCCAACGTGAGTGTTACGCGACTCACAAATCTTTATGACAACACCGCTTTTAGCAGTAAATATCCTTATATAGCCGAAAACTATCGCTGGGCAGTATTCCAACAAACCCCTCAAAACGACTATTACGTGCTCAATTTCATCAGTCAAAAACAAACTGAAAGCACTCTTTCCGATGAAATGAAAGAACGTTTCCGCCTTACATTAGACGACCAAATGGTTATCCCTCCTACCATTCTCTTAAACCACCGCACCAAACAACTCGAAATAGCCGTGCAAGACACCAATAACGATTTATATCTGATTGGTAACAACGGCTCTCTCTTGTGGAAAAAACGCTTAGACGGAAAGATACAAAGCCCTATTTACCAGGTCGATTTATTTAAAAACGGCTTCTTGCAAATGGCTTTCACTACCGAAAAGTCTATCTGGATTATTGACCGCAACGGCAATGTGGTAGAGCCTTTCCCTCTAAAATATCAAAACCCTATCACACCTTTGGAGGTGTTCGATTACGATAGCAATCGCGAATACCGCTTCCTCTTTGCCGAAAACAATATCTTGCACCTGTTAGACAGAAAAGGACAACAAGTGAAAGGCTTCTTACAGCGCACCAATGGAAAACCTTTGTTTACTCCTAAGCATTACCGTTTCAATGGCAAAGACTATCTTATCTACCCTTCCGATAATGGTATCTTTAATATCTTGCACCGCAACGGTGAAAACAGAATAACAGTAAAGGGTAACTATCGTTTCTCTAACAATCCTCCTTTGGTATTCAATAACTTGTTTATGTTCACCACTCAAGAAGGTAACCTTATTTCTATCGATGAGAAAGGAGGAATGAATCGCACAAATCCATCGCTGGTAGAACCCTTTTATTGGGAAGGTAATCGTTATGCACTTACCTCTCTTTCAGCCAATATACTCACCATAGGCGGGCAACGCATTGAACTTCCCGAAGGTAAATATGCCCGTCCTAAACAGTTCCGCATTCGTGGCATCAACTACGTCTCAGTAAACGAACAGAACACCAAAAAAGCCTATTTATACGACGAAAAAGGAAAATTGTTAAAAGATTTTCCCGTAGAATCAGTATCCCCCATTGCAATAGATGTAGATTTAGATAAATCTATTTGGATAGTTACTGAAAAATCACCCACTGAATTGGTGCTCTACACTATGAGACAATTAGCTAATTAATATCGAATTGAAAAAAGCAGTCATCATAGGCTTAGGTCTCATAGGAGGTTCCTTTGCCTTAGAATTAAAAAAACGTTTGGGCTATCACATTGCAGGTATCGACCTAAACCCTAATCATATAGAAAAAGCCTTAGCCTTAGGCATCATCGATGAAAGTACAGATTACAACCATCTCACCGATACCGACCTCGTGCTCATAGCAGTACCCGTGAACCATATAGGCGAAGTGCTTATAGAGGTACTCAATAAAGTAGGCGAGCACACGTTAGTAATGGACGCAGGTTCTGTAAAGGGTCACATCTGCGAGGTAGTAGCTACGCACCCCCATAGGCAAAATTTTGTAGCAGCGCACCCTATGGCAGGTACCGAGCATTCAGGACCTGAGGCAGCTCTTTACAATCTCTTCGATGGGAAAGTAATGGCTCTTTGTGAAGTAGAAAAAAGCAATTGGCAACTGCTTGACCGTGCGTTGAGTATTGTAAAAGCCCTTAATATGCGCGTGAAGATGATGCAACCTTCTGACCACGACTTGCATACTGCCTATGTATCACACCTCTCGCACGTGAGTTCGTTTATGCTGGGCAAAACCGTTTTAGAAATAGAAAAAGACGAAGCTCAAATCTTCGATTTAGCCAGTACAGGGTTCGCCTCTACGGTGCGTTTGGCAAAAAGTGACGCTCAGATGTGGTGCCCTATCTTTTTGGAGAACAAGGACAATGTGCTAAAAGCCCTCAATGAATATATCAAGAATTTAGAAGCTTTCAGAACCCTCATCGAAACTGAACAATCCGAAGCCCTTACCCAAAGTATCCACGAAGCCAATTATATTAGGAAAATACTCAAATAGTATTCTAATACCAAACGGGTATATACGCGAGCTGTAACGTGTATATACCCGTTTAGTGATAGATATATACCGCTGACCCCACAGGTATATACTTTTCTAATAATAGGTATATACCGCATTAAAGTATTAATAAGTATTATTTTGCGCTCTCAATAAAAGTTTATACCTTTGTGCCAAATTTTACCCTTTACCTAATTATGAAGCCATTTCGCCTCTTTTTCACTAATCGTCGCAACCTCACTTTTGTGATATGTCTGTTGCTCTCGGTATTCATTTGGTCGCTGATGAAACTCTCTAAAAACCTCATTAGAGAATTATCGGTACCAGTAACGGTTATCAATCCGCCAGCCGACAAGGTATTTCTACCCTCTGCTCCTAACTACGTGAGAATAACAGTAGAAGGCAATGGTTTTTCTCTTCTGAAATCCTACCGACAAAATGCTACCCTCACCGTAGATTTCTCCGATTTACAAGAAGTGGGCGAACACTTTTATACACTCTCTAAAAGCAGTAAGGACAAGCTCAGCAATACTTACCTATCGAATTTCAGAATACGCTCGGTAGTCTCCGATACTCTACAACTATACTTAGTACCCAAACACACCAAAAAAATACCCGTAGTAGTACACCTAAACGTAGAATTCCCTAAAGAATACCAACTTACGGAACTGCGCCTCTTACCCGATTCGGTAGTAGCTTCAGGTAGCCAAAAAGTGATAGATACGCTCACACAAGTAACTTTCCAATACCGACACAAACGTCCGCTAAAAGACAATTTCGGTGAAACTTATACGCTCAAAAGCACTCCTTGGGTACACTATAACGCTCATAAAATTGTGATGCAAGCCTTTGTCGATAAGGTGAGCGAGCAGGAATTGCGCGTGCCTGTGAAGGTGATGGGCGTACCGAAAGAGAGTCAAGTAAAAGTCTTCCCCGACGAAGTGAGTGTACTTTGTACAGGTGAATTGAGTATCTTAAAGACACTTACACCTAACGATATAGAAGTAACTGCTGATTTGTGCGAAGCAACCGACAACCATATACCACTACAACTCAATACTCATAAACGACGCATAAAGGTAGCTTTTATGAAAGAAACCTCCGTTGATTTTCTAATACGCAAAGAATGATGGTAATAGGACTCACAGGAGGTATTGGCAGTGGCAAAAGCACTATAGCCAAAGAATTTGCTACCTTAGGCATCGCAGTATTCAATTCAGATGAACAAGCTAAAGCACTCATCGCTAACAATGCGCAAGTAAAGGAGAAAATTATCACTGCTTTTGGTGAGGAAGCTTACGAAAATGGAGAGTATAACCGTGCTTATATCGCCCAGATTGTGTTCAACAATTCTGAGAAATTGGCGATACTCAATGGCATTGTACATCCTGCCCTTGCAAAATATTTTAAACAGTGGGCAAAGAAGCAAACTTCGCCCTATGTACTGAAAGAAGCTGCTATCCTTTTTGAGAGTGGAAGCTATAAGGATTGTGATTATATCATCACGGTTACAGCACCTGAGGAGGTGCGCATTGCCCGCGTAATGGCACGCGACCATTGTACCGAAGCCCAAGTGCGAGCGCGTATGGCACAGCAGTGGAGTGATGCCCAGCGCATTGCCCTTTCAAATGCAGTAATTGAGAACGTCGATTTGGAAAGTGCCAAAGAACAAGTGAAGAGGATACATTTTCAACTTTGCCAAAGTTTGTAACGCAACGACATTTGTCAATTGTCAATTATGAATTATCAATTGAAAAAGATTATTATTATATCAACCTTTATTATTGCCTTTTTGGGCATTACTTACGCTCTTTACGCCTTTCTGATGCAGATAGGGGTAGACGAGGGCTATGAACCTATACAACCTATTCACTTCTCTCATAAAATTCACGCAGGTGATAACCAAATCGATTGTAAATATTGCCATTCGGGGGCACGGACTTCGGCAGTGGCAGGCGTGCCCTCACTCAATGTATGTATGGGTTGCCATAATACCATTTCGGAATATGAAGGTGAAGAGGATCTCGCTAATGGTTACACTAAAGAATTTTATACCAAAGAAATCAAGAAATTATATGAAGCAGTAGGCTGGGACGAGCAGAAATTTCGCTATACGGGCACTCCTAAAGGGGTGCAGTGGGTGCGCATTCACAAACTTCCCGACTTTACTTATTTCAATCACAGTCAGCACGTAGCTGTAGGTGGATTGGAATGTCAGAAATGCCACGGCGAAGTACAACAAATGGAGGTGGTACACCAGTACGCTCCTCTTACAATGGGGTGGTGTATAAACTGCCACCGCCAAATGCCTGTGAATGCTAACAACCCTTATTATCAACACTATGAAGAAGTGCACAAGGCTTTGGCTAAAAAGCTAAATGTTAGCAAACTAACCGTTGCCGAAATGGGAGGCTTAGAATGTGCAAAATGCCACTATTAATAATTACGAATTACGAGTTACAAATGACTAAAGAGTCCATACATAACATACCAACATCACGGCGGGATTTCCTAAAATTCTTAGGTTTTTCTACAGCGGTGGCAGCCTTAGCAGGTTGCGAAGGGGCGGTACACAAAACGATTCCGTATGTAATACAGCCCGAAAGCATTGTAGCAGGTGAAGCCAATTATTATGCTACTTGCATAGCCGATGGTTTTGACTTTGCCAGCGTACTAGTGAAAACTCGCGAAGGGCGACCCATTGCTGTATTGCGCAACCCCGAAGCCAAAGCAGGAGGAGCAGTGAATGCAAGGATATTGGCATCGGTATTGAGTTTATACGATGAAAATAGGAAACCTCCCACTATTGCAGGGGAAGGCTTTTGGCAGAAAATTGACACCGATACCCTTTCAGCCTTAGAGAAAGCAAAAGCTGAAGGGAAGCAAATAGTGATGCTCAGTCAAACACTCGCAAGTCCGTCGAGTTATGCTCTTGTAGAACTCCTAAAAGAAAAATACCCTACTTTTAAACTAGTTGAATACGACACCGTTTCAGAAGAGGCTACTCTCAGAGCTTTTGAAAAACGTTGTGGACTGCGCGCGATGCCCGATTACGATTTTAGCAAGACAAAGCTCATCGTTTCTTTTGATGCCGATTTCTTGGGCGATTGGAATGGTGGAGGCTATGAAGCAGGCTATGCGCAAGGGCGTATCCCCAGCAAAGCAAACGGAATGTCGCGCCATATTCAGTTAGAAGCCAACCTCAGCCTTACAGGCGCTAATGCCGATGAGCGTATCGCCCTCACCCCTCAACAACTGAAAGTAGCTTTAGCACAATTCTATATTTTTTTAACAGAATATCAAACTTCTCATTCTGAAAATCTTCCTGCTGAAATTAATAAAAAACTCAAAGCAATAGCCGATGAAGTAAAAAAAGCGGGTAGCGATGCCGTAATCGTAACAGGTATTGACAAGGACAATGCCCAAGAACTCACCTTTGCGCTGAATAAAAGACTGAAAAGCAAGGCTTTCATACCTGAAACACCCGTATTCACGCGAAAAGGAGATATAGTGTGGAAATTCAAACCATTGCTCACCGATATGAACAAAGGCAAGGTAGGCGTTCTCTTTATCAACAATCTCAACCCTTTATACAGTTTGCCTAACGCTGAAGTGTTTATCTCAGGCTTGAAGAAAGTACCTTTTTCGGTATCCTTTGCGATGCGCGCTGATGAAACTGCCCAGCAAACGACCCTTTGGGCGCCTCAACCGCATTATTTAGAGTCGTGGGGCGATGTAGAATTTAAATACGGGCACTACGGACTGATGCAGCCTTGTATACGTCCGCTTTTCAACACCCGCCAATGGCAAGACTGTTTTTTGCAATGGATAGGACACAAGGAGAGCTATTACGATTTTATCAAAGCTCATTGGGAAACCCATATCTTAAAAGGATTTCCTTGGGAACAAGCCTTACACGATGGCACTTTTGTAGATAAGGAAAAAAGATTTGATTTTGAACAACAAGAAGAGGAACGACTAAGTTTATTCCGCACCAAAGAATCTTTTACCGATATATCTATCAGTCAATTGCTTATAAGCCAAACAGAATCGCCTTTTGAACTCACCCTCTATACCAGCACTGCTTTGGGGGACGGACAACAAGCTAACAATCCTTGGCTACAAGAGCTCCCCGACCCTATCCACCGCACTACGTGGGATAACTTCCTCACGATGCACCCCAGCGATGCCCAGCGTCTAAATATTGAGAATTGGCATACAGCTGATGGTGCTTTGGACGGGCATCAGACGAAAATCAGTGGTAATGGCAAAAGTATCATCGCTCCCGTACTTATCACCCCTGCACAAGCACAAGGCAGTGTGGGGCTTGCCTTAGGTTATGGGCGCAAGGCAGGCATACAAGCCGAAATGCAAATAGGTGTAAATGCCTTCCCTCTTTATAAAGACCATTGTAAAACCCAAGGCGTACAGATAGAAAAAGTAGATGGCACACACGAATTTGCCTGCTTGCAACTGCAAAATGAATTGGTAGGGCGCAAAAATATCCTGAAAGAAATCAGTTTAGATACTTTCTTAAACTCCTCTGCCGAAGTGTGGAATCCTCACCCTCCTAAAACCAAGAAAGCCCCTACTACCCCACATCACTTTAAACTCTCTATCGACCTGAATGCTTGCACGGGTTGTGCGGCTTGTGTGATCGCTTGCCACGCCGAGAACAATGTGCCCGTAGTAGGCAAAGAAGAAGTGCGTCGCTCGCGCGATATGCACTGGTTGCGCATCGACCGTTATGAATCAAGAGAAAACGAACAAAGGTGTGTTGGTTTTCAGCCCGTGATGTGTCAGCATTGTAATAATGCCCCTTGTGAGACTGTTTGTCCCGTAATCGCTACCGCTCACGGACAGCAAGGACAAAACCAAATGGCTTACAACCGCTGTGTAGGTACGCGCTATTGCGCCAACAACTGCCCTTACAAAGTACGCCGGTTCAACTGGTTTCAGTATAGTGAAAACAAGCAGTTCAACTACAATATGAACAACGAAATAGGGCGTATGGTGCTCAACCCCGATGTAACGGTACGTTCGCGAGGGGTAATGGAAAAGTGTTCCCTCTGTATCCAGAACACCCAAGCGGTAATACTGAAAGCCAAAAGAGAAGGTCGTGCGGTTGCTCCAGGAGAGTTCAACAATGTAGTAGCTTGTGCCGCTGCTTGTAATACAGGAGCTATGGTATTTGGCGATGCCAACGAAGAAGGAAGCAAAATCGCCCAACTCAGTGCCAGCGAACGTATGTATCAGCTTTTAGCAGAGTTGGGGACAGACCCTAATGTGGTGTATCAAGTGAAAGTAGTGAATAGTGAAAAATCAAAAGTAAATGGTAAATAAATCCTATCATACCATCAGTGAAGATATAGCGCGCCCCATCGAAGGTCGTGCTTCGCGTGCGTGGTGGATTGCCTTTGGCATTACCCTTCTTGCGACCCTCTGGGGGTTATGGGCAATATGGATAACCTTGCGCGACGGCATAGGCGCGTGGGGGCTCAACAAAAGCGTAGGTTGGGCGTGGGACATCACCAACTTTGTGTGGTGGATAGGTATCGGGCACGCGGGGACGCTCATCTCGGCAGTATTGTTGCTCTTTCGCCAACAGTGGCGGGTAGCTATCAATCGCTCGGCTGAAGCAATGACTATCTTTGCGGTGCTACAAGCGAGTATCTTCCCGATACTGCATTTAGGCAGACCGTGGTTATTGCATTTCAACTTGCCTATTCCTAACCAATACGGCTCGTTGTGGGACAATTTCAACTCGCCTTTGCTATGGGATGTTTTTGCTATTGCTACCTACTTTTCGGTATCCTTAGTGTTTTGGTGGGTAGGCTTACTCCCCGATTTTGCGATGCTCCGCGACCGTGCTCTCAAGCCTTTTCAGAAGAAGATTTACAGCTTGCTGAGTTTTGGGTGGAGTGGTCGCGCCAAAGATTGGCAACGTATGGAAGAAACAATGTTGCTCTTGGCAGGTATTGCCACTCCGCTAGTAATTTCGGTGCATACTATTGTCTCTTTTGATTTTGCTACTTCGGTGGTCTCTGGCTGGCACACTACTATCTTCCCACCCTACTTTGTAGCAGGAGCTATCTTTTCGGGTTTTGCAATGGTGAGTTTGCTACTGATTATCTTGCGCAAAGTATGTAAGTTAGAAGCCTATATCACCCTCAAACACATCGAGCTGATGAACACTGTAATGTTAGTTGCAGGTAGTATTGTAGCAGTTGCTTACCTCACCGAGTTTTTTATGGCAATGCGCTCTCACTCGGAGTTTGAAAAATACATCTTCATAAACCGTGCTACAGGTGCTTACGGGTGGGCATTCTGGACGATGATTATTTGCAATGTAGTCCTTCCGCAACTCTTATGGTTCAAAAAGTTACGACGTAGTATCACTTTCTCTGTATGTGTTGCTTTGGTGGTATGTGTAGGGATGTGGTTCGAGCGTTTTGTGATTATCGTTACCTCACTACACCGCGGTTATCTGCCGTCGTCATGGACGATGTTCAGTCCTACGTGGGTGGATATAGGAATATTTGTAGGCACTTTGGGATTTTTCTTTTTGTTGTTCTTATTATATGCAAGGAGCTTCCCCATGATTGCACAAGCTGAGGTGAAAGGAGGCAGGTATCAAGGGTCAGGGGACAGGTGTCAGGTGTCAGGGAATAGGTATCAGGAGACAGGTGTTAGGGAGCAGGAATCTCTTAACTCTTATCTCTTAACTCTTACCTCTCCTGAAGAGCTTTTAGATAAAATAAAAGAATTAAAATCAGAAGGCAAGGAAATTCAAGAAGTATATACGCCTTTTTATGTACACGGTTTAGCCGAAGCCTTAGGGCTCAAGCGCACTCGCTTAGGAAAAGCTACTTTTCTATACGGACTCATTGGTTTGTTTTTTGGGTGTTGGCTTACCTATTTCACAATGATAAAAGACTGGCCTATGGATATTGGTGGAAAGCCTAATGCCACTTTCTGGCAAAACCTCCCCGCTTTTGTACCCGTAATATTTGAGTTGGTTGTATATTTTGCAGCGCATCTATTGGTGATTAGTTTCTTTATCAGAAGTAGGTTATATCCATTCAAAAAAGCTGAAAATCCTATAAAGAGAAGTAGTGATGATAAATTTGTAATTCAGGTAAGAGATAAGAAGTAAGAGGTAAGAAATGAAACATTTTAATAACTATATAAAATATAAACTTTGTCAAAGAGGCAAGCCACGCGGGCTATTAAGGACTTTGACAAAGTCTTTGATGTATTTATTGCTAATATTATTGGTAGTTGGTTGTAGGAACAAGCAACAGCGCAATATTGAGTTTATGCCCGATATGTACGAGAGTCCTGCTTATAAAACTTATGAAGTTGCTCCGCTCTCTCCTCCTGAACACACTGTAAAAAGAGGTGAGTTGCCCTACCGTTACCCTAATACCATTGAAGGTTATGAGCAAGCTAAAGCACAATTGCGCAACCCCTTAGCAACTGACACCCTACAACAAACTCAAAACCTAACCGATGGCAAAAAACTTTACGGCATCTATTGCGCGCTCTGTCACGGTGAGAAAGGTGACGGCAAAGGAGTTTTAGTGCAAAGGGAGAAGATTTTAGGCGTTCCCAACTACAAGAGCAGAGAGCTCACCGAAGGTAGCATTTACCACGTACTCTACTACGGACGCAATACAATGCCCGCTTTTGCTAATCAGCTGAGTGAGAAAGAACGCTGGCAAGTAGCAATGTACGTTGAACAGCTAAGAGATAAGAGGTAAGAAGTATGAGCATATTGTTTTTAACATATTCAATTGTATTGTTTGTAGCGCTTACGTTGGTAGGGGTATTGATATTCTATGCTATCAACAAAGTTACGCACGCTGAGTGGGCTATGAGTTTGTACCCTATAATGAAGCGTATCACAACACCTTTATGGTTAGTGTTATTAGTTTTGTTAGGGGTGCTGTATATAGTGCATCACGAACCTTATTTTTTATTGCGTACTGTGGGCTATATGGCAGTATGGGTGGGGTATCGCCATACTTTAAAAAAGTTTAAGAGTTTAACGCCTCACGTACTATTTTTAGTTATTTTCTTTCTTACCGAAACTCCAATGGCGTGGGATTGGCTTTTAAGTCTTACTCCCGAATGGCACAGCACCCTCTTTGCGTGGCAATTGCTCAGCAGTTTTCTGCTCTCAAGTATTGCCCTCATTACCTTATTTAGCAAGCCAGAACACTATTCTGATTTAGGCAAATATCTCTTTGGATTCTCTATATTCTGGGCGTATTTGTGGTTCTCACAATATATGCTGATATGGTACGCCAATATTCCCGAAGAGACTATTTATTACCAAACTCTTCTTAGCAAAGGCTATGGAGAGGCTATTGTAGCAATGCTTATTCTGAGTTTTGCGCTACCTCTTCTCATCTTGTTATCTTCACGAGCCAAACAAAAAAAGCTGCTCCTTTTGGGAACAGCTGTCCTTATATTATTGGGGCAATACCTCAATTTCTATTTAATGGTAATGCCATTTGTAAAATAGAACTTTATTCTTCGGCTTGTTTTTTAGCTTTCTTACTTCCTTCGTACATCTTATATTGTAACAATCGGCTTTCTAATTTACCATTAAAGAGTTTTATTTTTCGTGAAGGACGCAATCCTACATATTTTATACCTTCTAAATTAGAAGTGATAAACCACGCATCGGTATTGGGATAATGATGTTTAAGAGTGTTGCCTATCGATGAGTAAAGCTGTTCTACATCGGTTTGTAGGCGCTCATTGTAAGGAGGATTGAACACCATATGTAATGGTTGCTGTTTATCTTCTTTTTCAGTAGCAAAAAAGTCTTTTTGGAATACTTGAATGTACTCAGATAGGTCGGCGTTTTTTAAGTTATCTTTGGCTTTGGCTACTGCTGAGGGTGCTTTATCATATCCTACAATTTGGTGGTGAAACTCTCGTATTTTTTTAATACAACTGCTAAAGATAAGATTAAAGAGGTCTTCATCAAAATCGTTCCAACGTTCAAAAGCGAACTCTTTTCGGTGTACATTGGCTGGAATATTACAAGCTATCATAGCTGCTTCTATCAAAAAAGTACCACTACCACACATAGGGTCTAAGAAATCACACTGCCCTTGCCAACCGCTGAGTAGTAGGATACCAGCAGCAAGCACCTCGTTGATAGGAGCTATATTGGTAGCTGTACGATACCCGCGCTGATGCAGGGAATTGCCCGAACTATCGAGTGAAATAATTACTTCGTTGCGCTGAATATGAATATGTATCTCCAAATCGGGGTGTAATACATCTACATTGGGACGACGACCTGTGGCATTGCGAAAAGCATCAGCAATGGCATCTTTGGCTTTTAAAGCCACGTATTGAGAGTGATTAAAAAGTTCGGTTTGTAAGGTAGCTGTAACAGCGAAGGTCTGGTCTACTTTTAGGTAGGTTTGCCAATTGAAGTTATAGAGTTTTTGGTAATATTCTTTCTCGTTACGCACATAAAAAGAAGCAATAGGTTTCAGTATTTTTAAAGCGGTACGCAAGCAGAGGTTCGCCTTATACATAAAGCCTTTATCACCTTCGAACTGTACACTGCGAACGCCTTTGGTTACGTGCATAGCCCCTAAATTGCGCAATTCATCAGCTAAAATATCTTCAAAGCCAAAGAAAGTTTTGGCTACCATTTTATAATTATTTTCCATTAGTATACAAAAATATGGCAAATATACATTATTTTTGCCATTTGAGAAAATAAATAACTGAAAAATGAACTTGCTACATACTGCCGATTGGCACTTAGGACAAACGTTTTACCAATACGACCGCTATAACGAACATCAATATTTCTTGGATAATCTTTTGCAAATTATTGAAGAACAACATACTGATGTTTTACTTATCAGTGGTGATGTGTTTGATACTGCTAACCCTGCAGTGGTATCGGTAAAGCAGTTTTATCATTTTCTTCATCAAGCAACTGAGCGTTTCCCCCAACTGCAAATTATAGCTATTGCGGGTAATCACGATTCGCCTGTACGCCTTGAAATGCCCCAACCACTCTTAGAAGATACACAAGTGCATTTGGTGGGATATGTGAAAAGAAATGAACAGAGAAAGATAGATTACAAACGTCTTATTATTCCGCTTTACGAAAGAGGGGAAGTAATGGCTTACTGCCTTGCTGTGCCTTTTCTCCGCTTAGGGGATACTCCTAAAAATGAAGATACTAACCCCGATTATACTCAAGGGGTGGAGGCTTTCTACCGTGAAATTACGGAAAAGGCTTTAGCTATTGCCAAAGGAAAACCGCTGATTGCTATGGGGCATCTGCACGCTTTGGGAGCAGAACTCAGCGATGAGGACACGGCTGAGCGTCCTATTATTGGGGGAATGGAAGGCTTCAAACCTACGAACTTTCCTAACGTGTTACAATACATTGCTTTGGGACATATTCACAAAGCTCAAGCCTTAGGTGGTAAAGCTCATATACGCTACTCGGGAAGCCCTATACCCTTATCATTTTCAGAAAAGCATTATCAGCATCAAGTGGTGGCTTTTTCATTAGAAGAAGGACGTGTACAGGATATTAAAACTGTCCCCATTCCGTTGCATACTCCTATGTTAAGCGTGCCTGAGCGACCTCTACCGGTTAAAGAAGTGCTGAATGCTTTGGCTTCTTTGCCTAAGGGAACTACTCATACTCCTGCTCCTTATTTAGAAGTAAAAGTATTACTAAACGAACCTGCTCCTGAACTCAAAAACAGCATACTGAAAGCTATCGCTCATAAACACGTGCGTTTGGCGCGTATAGATGTGCGCTACCAACAGCAACAAAGTACTACAAAGGAGAGTTTGCAAAAGGAAATTACTTTAAACGACCTGCAACCTTATGAGGTACTCCAAAGAGTTTACCAAAATAAATTCCAAAAAGAACTGCCTGAATTCTATAAACCTTTGTTTGATGAAGCAATGGAGAAAGCGACTGATTAATGGTTAATTGATGTGAGTTCGATGTAAGAAAAGTGTAGCTTACGCTACAGAAATTTTACAAATATTAAAAAAATCAAACAAATAAACAGCTTTGCTGTTTTAAATGTCTCGCACAGATTACACGGATTGCACGGATTTTAGCAACGAGTTGCTTAAATTTCATTGATTATAATGTAAACACAACTGTAAATCAGTGTTATATATATCAAACTGATGCTAATTAAAAGTGTAGCTTACGCTACAGAAATCTCTCAAATCTTAAAAAAATCAAACAAATAAACAGCAGGGTGAATTAACTTATTGATTATAAACCTCCCCCCTTACACATACCCAGCTTTCGCTGGCTTCCTCCAAAGGGGGAGATGTGACGCAAAAACGACTATGAAATTGTAAATCAGAGACAATCA
The DNA here is from genome assembly GCF_001278825.1 of Capnocytophaga sp. oral taxon 323. Taxonomy (NCBI): domain Bacteria; kingdom Pseudomonadati; phylum Bacteroidota; class Flavobacteriia; order Flavobacteriales; family Flavobacteriaceae; genus Capnocytophaga; species Capnocytophaga sp. oral taxon 323. Next base: position 2,462,981 of record NZ_CP012589.1, on the reverse strand, counting down.
TTTCTCAAACCTTGATTCACATTACTAATTTTTATTGACTAACTTTTGAATCTTTTCTCGTTCTTCACTATACGGTATTTCGCATTGGAGGGCTTTTTGGAAGAGTTGGTGTGCGGTTTCTTTGTTACCTTGTGTTTGATAAGCTCGCCCTAATAAATAATAGGCTTTCCAATAATGCGGGTTGAGACTTGTTATGGGCTTTACTTCATCTATTACAATAGGGGTATGTTCGCGCAAATGTGTTTCTATCTGTTGCTCTAATACCCTATACGCTTCGTAATCCTTAAACGCTTGGGTGTACATAAAAGGGTCGGGCGGAATATTTAAGGAAGTTTGAGGATAAGGACTGTGCGACGGATAAGCTTTGGTAGCAAATATCTGCTTTAAATCATAGGCTACAAAAGTGCCCAACTGATAAGGAGCTGTCGATACCCATACCAAACGTTCTTGAGGTTTAAAAATCACTGCGTGATGTGCCAATAGCTGGTTGAGCGCTTTCTCATTGCCATAGCCTATGGAATCGGCGTGTAAGCCTTCGGTACTGCGGAGGAGTGTAGCTATTTTAGAGGGGTTCAGCTTAGGTTCTTCTGTTAGGAACTCCTGCATTTTGGCATATCTATACGCTGAATGCGAAGTGCGTATCTGTTTGAGATTCTTCTTATCTTTCTTATAGACTTCACTTTGGAAATGATTGGCGCAAAGCACTGCATTAGGAGCTTCGTACACCCCAAACTTTTTGGGTGATACCTCGATGATTACTGCTTTGCCGTCGGTAGCACTACCCACCATTATAGCTTCGGACACGAATACCTTTCGTTTTTTAGCAATGGCAATCGCTTCATCGATATTTTTGGCGTACTGCAAAATTTCACGGCAGAGGAGGGAAATGGGAGTCCGAGCTTTCAGCGGAATAGATGACTTCCCCGCATTGATAGTAACCGTAAGACCTTCGAGATTCATACCCGAGAGCACACCTATCATTCCGCCCCAAGCGTAACTCATAAAAGGAATGCCTTCGTCAGGACGCACAAATCGCACTACTTTTTCAGTAGCAAAGTCATCGGAGAGATAAAAATCGAAATTGCGCCCTATGAGGAGCTGACCATCTTCGGTTTTATCGCCCCAAACCGCTAACGAAGAACAGCCTACGAGCATCAAATCTTGCAAAGCGTGCCCTAAATCGTGAGCCGAATGCAGGTAAAGGGTACGCTGATAAGCAGGGGCTATGTAGTTAAAAATCGTATCGGAGTACTGCGCTTGTCCCCAGAGTTCTTGCCGGAAAGGGGGTATCACACAATTATTAATATCTCGATTGAACCACTTGACGAACTTGCGCAAAAAACGCTGTTTGCGCTCTGAAGGCACAAACTGATTGAGTTTGACAAAGAGCAGACTGTCCTGACGGTGGTACAAAGGCTCAGTAAGTGCGCCCGAATTGAGCCCTAACTGATAGGGATTTCCTGAAAGGTAGAGTTCCCACAAGCCTTGTTGATTTTTTGCAATATAGTTATCCTGAAAATACCGCAACGTATCATTTAGTACGGTAATTTGAGGTTTCTGGTACGGATAGGTTACCTCAGGCGGAGTGATTTTCTTGTAGAAAATACCGCAAGAGGTGAGCAGGAGGTAAAAAGTAAGAAGTAAGAGTTTTTTCATTTTGCCGACTCTTCGAACTGCTGATTAAGGTGCAAAAATAGGGATAATTTTTTAATACTCAAAATGCCAATAATGCCAATAATACCAGAAATGCAAAAATTGCAGTTTTCTGAGCATACAGTAAAAATTCGTACGGATTCGGAGAATATCGGAGATAGTCGAAGGTAGTAGGAGAGTATACTTAGCTTATAGAAAGCTTATAGGAAGCTTATACGAATGTTGGACGATTGTTATAGAAAGGGTATACAAAGAGTTGATTATTAATGATTAAGAGCTAAAAGTGAATTGTTAAAAAGAGTTAAATAACCCAAAGTAAGACAGTAGTAAAAAGAAAGTAATACAGAGCAAAAGTAGTTTAAAAATTGGTAATTGGTATTTTTTTACTACTTTTGCAGTCAGAATAGAAATTGGCAAATTAGCACATATGACAGAACCTAAAAAATACAATCCTACAGAATTAGAAGAAAAATGGTATGCCTATTGGCTTGCCCATAACTATTTTCACTCAACCCCCGATGAGCGTACGCCCTATACCATTGTGATTCCGCCTCCTAACGTTACAGGGGTACTCCATATGGGGCATATGCTCAACAACACCATTCAAGATGTACTTATTCGTCGTGCACGCCTCAAAGGCTTCAACGCTTGCTGGGTACCAGGTACTGACCACGCTTCTATTGCAACAGAAGCCAAAGTGGTGGCAAAACTCAAAGAACAAGGTATTAAGAAATCCGACCTCACTCGCGAGGAGTTCCTCGTACACGCGTGGGAATGGACACACCAATACGGTGGGGTAATTCTCGAACAACTCAAAAAATTGGGTTGCTCTTGCGACTGGGAACGCACTAAATTCACTATGGACGAGGAACTTTCGGCTTCGGTTATCAAAGTGTTTGTGGATTTGTACAACAAAGGGCAAATATACCGCGGTCACCGTATGGTGAACTGGGATCCAGAGGCTAAAACCACCCTTTCTGACGAGGAGGTGATTTATGAAGAACGTCAAGGATTTTTATATCATCTGAAATATCAAATCGAGGGGACGAATGAGTACCTCGTGATTGCTACTACCCGCCCTGAAACGATTTTTGGCGATACGGCTATCTGCATCAACCCTAACGATGAGCGTTGGCAACACCTCAAGGGCAAAAAAGCGATTGTGCCTATCTGCAACCGCGTGATTCCAATTATCGAAGATGAGTATGTAGATATGGAATTTGGTACAGGTTGCCTGAAAGTAACCCCTGCACACGATCCTAACGACAAGGTTTTGGGCGACAAACATCAGTTAGAAGTCATTGATATTTTCAATGATGATGCAACCCTTAATCACTACGGCTTGCACTATGCTGGCAAAGACCGATTCGTAGTGCGCAAGGAGATAGTAGCCGAATTAGAAGAAAAAAACTTACTCGCTAAAAAAGAGACTTATACTAACAAAGTGGGGACATCTGAGCGTACCAAAGCCGTGATAGAACCCCGCCTTTCCGACCAGTGGTTCCTAAAAATGGATACCCTTATCCAGCCAGCTATCAAGGCAGTATTGGAAGACGAAACCATCAAGCTATACCCTAAAAAGTTCGAAAATACTTATCGCCATTGGGTAGAGAACGTACGCGATTGGAATATCTCACGCCAATTGTGGTGGGGACAACAAATTCCTGCTTACTACTACGGCGAGGGCAAAGACCAATTTGTAGTAGCCGAAACTAAGGCAGAAGCGCTTGTGTTGGCTAAAGAAAAGAGTGGCAATGCACATCTTACTGAAGCCGATTTGCGACAAGATGAAGATACCCTCGATACTTGGTTCTCGTCTTGGTTATGGCCAATGAGCGTTTTCAACGGTATTTTAGAGCCTAATAATCCTGAAATTGAATATTATTACCCTACTAACGATTTGGTAACGGGACCTGATATTCTTTTCTTCTGGGTAACCCGAATGATAGTAGCAGGTTATGAGTACAAAGGTGAGCGTCCGTTTAGCAATGTGTATCTTACCGGATTGGTACGTGACAAGCAACGCCGCAAGATGTCTAAATCCTTAGGCAACTCACCCGATGCACTCAAACTCATCGCTGATTATGGTGCTGATGGCGTACGCGTAGGACTCTTGCTCTCATCGGCAGCAGGTAATGACTTGCTATTTGACGAAGCCCTTTGTCAGCAAGGAAAAGGCTTTGGTAACAAATTGTGGAATGCCTTCCAATTGGTAAAAGGATGGCAAGTGGATAGTTCGGTAGCACAACCTGCAGCTGCTCAACTCGCTTTGCAATGGTTCGATGCCAAGTTCAACGTGGTACTCACCGAAGTAGAAGACCATTTTGAGAAATATCGCATCTCCGATGCTCTAATGGCAATTTATAAACTCGCCTGGGACGACTTCTGTGCGTGGCTTTTGGAAATGGTAAAACCCGAATACGGCAAACCAATGGACAAAGCAACTTACGAGGGTGTAGTAGTCGCTTTTGAGAATTTACTAAAACTCCTCCACCCCTTTATGCCATTCCTTACCGAGGAAATATGGCAAAGTTTAGCGCCTCGTACCCCTGAACAAGCCCTTATCGTGGCTACCTACCCCACCGTACAGCCGTACGACGAAAAACTATTAGCAGAATTCGATTTTGCTGCCGAAGTGATAGCAGGTATCCGCACGGTACGCAAAGAAAAGAATATACCTTTCAAAACACCGCTTAGCCTTTCAGTATTAAACAAAGAGCAAGTGAGCAATCGTTTTGATGTGGTACTTAGCAAAATGGGCGGGCTTGAGGCTATTACCGAAGTGAGTACAGCCATAGAAGGCGCAATGTCTTTCCGCGTAAAAGCTAATGAATACTTTATTCCTATCGGGGGGGCTGTAAATGTAGAAGAGGAACTTAAAAAACTACAAGAGGAACTCACCTATACACAAGGCTTTTTAGCATCGGTGCGCAAGAAACTTTCTAATGAGAAATTTGTAAATTCAGCGCCTACCCAAGTAGTAGATAATGAGCGCAAAAAAGAAGCTGATGCGTTAGCGAAAATTGAAACACTTGAAAAAGCAATAAAAGCAATTAACAATTGATAATTAGATAAATGGAACACTTAAAACAAATGATAGATGAGGCGTGGGAGAATCGCTCACTGCTTCGTGAGGAAATCGTACAACAGACTATCAGAGAGGTAATTCACCTCTTGGATTTAGGTAAGTTGCGAGTGGCAGAGCCTACTGCCGATGGCTGGAAAGTAAACGAATGGGTGAAAAAAGCTGTTGTGCTTTACTTCCCTATCCAAAATATGAAACCCGTAGAGGTGGGTATCTTTGAGTTTCACGATAAGATTCCGCTCAAACACAACTACGATGAGAAAGGAGTGCGTGTAGTACCTCCTGCCGTAGCACGTCGTGGTGCTTTTATTGCCAAAGGCGCTATACTGATGCCCAGCTATGTGAATATAGGGGCGTACGTAGATGAAGGTACAATGGTAGATACGTGGGCTACTGTGGGTAGTTGCGCTCAAATAGGCAAGCACGTGCACCTCAGTGGTGGCGTAGGTGTAGGAGGTGTATTAGAACCCTTGCAAGCAGCTCCCGTGATAGTAGAAGATGGAGCTTTCATCGGGTCGCGTTGTATCTTGGTAGAAGGAGTGCGCGTAGGCAAAGAAGCGGTACTTGGTGCTAATGTAGTGCTTACAGCCTCTACTAAAATCATTGATGTAACGGGCAGTGAACCTAAAGAACTGAAAGGCTATGTACCTGAGCGCTCAGTAGTAATTCCTGGTAGTTACACCAAGCACTTCCCAGCAGGTGATTACCAAGTGCCTTGTGCCCTTATCATCGGGCAGCGCAAAGCCTCAACCGATAAGAAAACTTCACTAAACGATGCTCTAAGAGAATATGGAGTTTCTGTATAAGAAAAGTGATGAGGACATAAAATAGAAAAGGCTACCCAAAAGGTAGCCTTTTTAATAGATAATAGATTTAGAATTTATATCCTATCTTAATACCAAAGTTAGGTTCGATAGCCCAGAACTTCTTATTTTCATTAACTTGTTTACCAAAGTTTCGTGCAATATTTGCAAAAGGAGCGATGATAAAGGTATCGTCGAGATTCCATTGGTAACCTGCCCCTACACCTAAAATAAAACTATCCAAACGTGTTTTTACTCCATCTTCAGAGAATGTTCCAAAACGTTGTTTGATAAAAGGATTTACATAAAGCCCTGTGCCTCCGTCTTCTTCAAAATAATAGTTATATCCTATTTGAATACTAGTAGCTCTGTACTTTTCTCCACTCTTTTTAGGGAATACAGAAAAGCGGTCGTTAAAGAAAATAGTTCCTTCGATAGACTGATTAGGAGCTATGTAATGTTCATAACCTAACTCTACAGAAGCTAACCATATAACATTCAAGATATTCAAGTTTACTTGATGTTGAGGAAAATCACTTTGGGCAAATGTTTTTGCTGAGAAAAACATAAGCATTACAGCTACAATAATTTTTTTCATCGGTTTTCTTAGTTTAAAAATAATGGCAAAGATACTACTTTTATGCTAATACACAAAAATAATACTATAAAATCAAAAAAAGTCCAGTGTGTAGCACACTGGACTTTTATATGTAAAACTAACTAATTCACTTGTGAAGAAAAGGTAACAACTATTAAAAACACTAAAAAAGAATACAGACTTCACAAGGAATCGCAAACGAAATATAAAGACTTTACTACTATTATATTCCTTTACTAATAGTGGGGCAAAGGTATATATTATTTTGAATATATCCAAATAAATAGTAGAATAATTTTAAATAACATATGCTTAATACTGATAATCAATACGTAGCATATTATCTATTTTTCTATCCAACTTGCATATTTAGGATAGTTTAGGGCAGTTCGCTCGATGAGAGTTTTCTGTTCATCGGTAATATTTTTGAGTTTTTTAGCAGGAACACCAGCATAAAGGCTCCCTTTTTCTATATGGGTATTAGGAGGTACTACGGCTCCAGCAGCTACAATGCTATGGCTTTCTACCACACATCCGTCCATTACGATACTTCCCATACCTATAAGCACATCATCTTCTATCGTACAACCGTGTACGATAGCGTTATGCCCTATGGACACGCGATTGCCAATGGTTGTGGGGTGTGTTTGATAGGTAGTGTGAATCACTACACCATCTTGGATATTGGTGTCATCACCTATGCAAATAGTGTTTACATCGCCACGAATAACCGCATTATACCACACCGTACAGTGGTCGCCTAAGTGCACATCACCGGTAAGGGTAGCATTTTCAGCAAAAAAGCAACCTTCCCCAAAGGTAGGTTGCTTTCCGTTAACTTTCTTGACTAACATATTCTTTTAGTTTATCTATTATCTCTTGTAGACCATTAGTTTTTATCTCGAAAGTGGTAGCCAATAGCATTCCTAATTTTCCTTTGGGAAATCCTTGGGTGCTAAACCACTCGAGGTAATAGGAAGGCAAATCAGCAATCATAGTACCCTTGTACTTGCCATAGGGCATTGGGGTTGTGATGATTTCTTTGAGAATTTCGGGGGACATAGAATTAGAAAATTAGGAAATTAGATAATTAGAAAATTAGCAGATTTACTAATGTGCTATTTTAACCATCTTCCTCTTTTCTTCGTTGCGCTCTATTTTATGGTTAGGGCGCGTCCATTTAGGGTTTTCACCTAAGGAGTGATATTGAGAATCGGCTGCTTCTACCGTTTTAGGCTGTGGATGTGTTTCAAAAGGTTTCTGAATACGCATACCGAGTACACCGAGCATTTGCATATCCTCATTGATATCGGGGTTAGGAGTGGTGAGGAGCTTATCGCCTGCGAAGATAGAGTTGGCTCCCGCAAAGAAACAGAGAGCTTGTCCTTCTTGGCTCATTTGGGTACGACCTGCGGAAAGGCGCACTTGCGATTGTGGCATCACGATACGCGCGGTGGCTACCATACGCACCATCTCGAAGATATCTACGGGCTCACAGTCTTCCAAAGGCGTTCCTTCTACGGGTACTAAGGCATTGATAGGTACCGACTCGGGTTGTGGATTGAGCGTAGAAAGCGCTACGAGCATTCCAGCGCGGTCTTCGAGTGATTCACCCATACCAATAATCCCTCCACTGCACACAGTGATATTGGTTTTGCGCACGTTGTCAATCGTTTTGAGGCGGTCGTCATAACTACGGGTAGAAATGATTTCTTTGTAGTATTCTTCTGACGTATCGAGGTTGTGATTGTAAGCATACAAGCCTGCTTCCGCCAAACGTTTGGCTTGGTTTTCGGTAAGCATACCGAGTGTACAGCACACTTCCATATCCAGCTTATTGATAGTGCGCACCATTTCGAGCACCTGTTCAAATTCGGGACCATCTTTTACGTTACGCCACGCTGCCCCCATACACACACGTGAAGCTCCTGCTGATTTAGCACGAAGGGCTTGGGCTTTTACGTGAGTAACACTCATCATATCGGCGTTTTCTATCTTTACTTCGGTTTCGTAACGCGCCGATTGCGGACAGTAAGCACAATCCTCGGAGCAACCTCCGGTTTTAATAGAGAGTAGTGTAGAGACTTGTACCGAGTTAGGGTCGTGATATTTACGGTGCACGGTAGCGGCTTCGTAGAGCAACTCCATTAGGGGTTTATTGTAAATAGCCATTATTTCTTCTTTCGTCCAATTATGACGGGTTTCGGCATTGCTACAGCCACACGTATGTTGATTTTCGCACATAGTTCTTTTCTTTATTTCGGGGGCAAAGATACAAAACAATTGACAATTGACAATTAACAATTAACAAATGCTAAGATTTTTTGTACTTGTTCCTCTATCGTAAGATTGGTATTATCGATAACTATAGCATCATTGGCTTTTTTGAGAGGTGACTCTTTGCGGGTAGTATCGATATGGTCGCGGTGCTGGATATTGGCAAGCACTTCGTCGAACGATGCTTTATCGCCTTTGGCTTGTAACTCTTTATAACGGCGCTGGGCGCGTACTTGTTCGCTAGCGGTCATAAATATTTTAAGTTCAGCATTCGGGAATACCGTTGTACCTATATCGCGCCCGTCCATTACAATACCTTTGTCTTTCCCCATTTTACGTTGAAGGTCTACTAAGTAAGTGCGCACTTCGGGTTGTTTGGCAACTTCGCTCACCCAATTGGCTATTTCAATACCGCGTATTTCGTTTTCGATATTCTTACCGTCCAAATAAATTTCAGAAAATCCTAACTCAGGGTTGTATACGAATTTTATTTCCGACTTTCGCAGGGCTTTCATCAGCGGTTTTACTTCGATGCCCGAGGTAGAAACATAACCTTTTTCTAAGGCTAAATAAGTAACGGCGCGGTACATCGCACCTGTATCGATATAGACGTAGCCCAACGCTTTGGCTACGGCTTTGGCAGTAGTACTCTTTCCTGTTGAGGAATAGCCGTCAATGGCAATGATAATATTCATTAGTGTTTAGTTATTAGTTTTTAATCGTTAGTTATTTGTAGAGTGATGGGGCTATTTCTATTTCGGTTACAACTTTTTTGTTTTTATCGTAGTAATAATAGTACAGTGTTATATTGTTATCAATGAAAAAGCGCATCTTCTCGCGATTGCTTTTTAGTTTTTGTACAATAGCTTCCTTAGCTGCTGATGCGTCGAACTCTACTCCTTCGGAATCGAAATTAAAGAGGGTTACATAATACCCCATAGTTTTTTCTCCTTTTAGGGCAACACTATCTAAGCGCACCCCCTCTTCTATTATTTGTGGCAACTGCTGGTTCATTTCGGCTACTTGATTCTTCATTTCATCGGTAACTAAATCGTTTTTAGCTTTTGAAAAGAAGGAGCTTGTGAGATAGCGCGTCGTAAAGAATGCTGCTAAAAATACCACAATAAAAGACACCACACCCACTATTACTCCAATAATGTTTTTAGTGCGATTGTTCTTTCGGGATTCCTGAGTGTTAAGAAAATCGTTCATTTTTGTCTCTTTTTAACGCTACAAAGATATAAAACAAAAAGCAAACTGCAATGCCCTGATGCGTTTTTATCTTAAAAAAATACAACTATCTAATGATAAATACTTAAAAACAATGAGATAGGAGAATTTTGGAAATGAGGAAATGAGGAAATTAGAGAATGAGGAAATTTGGAAATGAGAAAATGGGGTATGAGCTACAAGAAACGTGCTAGCGGAGGGATTGTCAGTTTATTCAACTTTGCCAAAGGTCGTAGCACGACGGGCAATTAACTTTGGCAAAGTGTGTACTGCAAAGATGATGTATTAGGGTTGTTAGGAGGAGGCGGAAGATATCGGAGAGAAACGGAAGGGTGTATTGAGGTAAAAAATAAAAAATGAGCTGTAATTTGGGTGGGGTTAGCTTATAGAGAGCTTATAGGAAGCTTATACGAATCTTGGACGATTGGTATAGAAAGGGTATATAAATAATTGATTAATAATACTATACAACAACGCTAAAAATGTTAAAAACAGGGTTTCGAGGCGAAAGAAAAGAAAATGAGTAATGAATATGAATAAGGGCTCGGAGCTTACTCAAAAGTCGGTGAGCTATTGTTGAACAGTATGCGAGATTAGAAATTAGTTTTACGTATACCTAAAAGATGTTATATTATATCGAATAGACATTATTTAATAGAAATTCATATAAACTGATAAACAGCAAGATAAGAAGAGGTTAGCTATAAAGTTTTAAGAAAAAGTGTAAGAATATTTGTGTAGGTCAAAAAAAAATCGTAAAATTGCACCCGCAAAAAGTAGTGTCTACAAAACACTTAAATAACTGATTTATAAGGTAAATATATAATAGAAAGAAAAATAATATGGGTTTTTTTGATTTCTTGACAGAAGAAATAGCCATTGATTTGGGTACTGCGAACACCCTCATTATTCACAATGACAGGGTAGTGATTGATAGTCCATCGATTGTAGCAATAGATAGGACAACCAGAAGAATTATAGCCGTAGGTAGAGAAGCACGGCTAATGCAAGGGAAAACACACCCTAATATCACCACTGTTCGTCCGCTAAAAGACGGGGTAATTGCCGACTTTGACGCTTCGGAACAGATGATAGGAATGCTCATTAAGAGTATACCTGCGTTACGCAAACGCTTTTTCTCGCCTTCGTTGCGTATGGTAGTTTGTATTCCCTCAGGAATTACCGAGGTGGAAACGCGTGCGGTACGCGAGTCGTGCGAACGTGTGAACGGTAAGGATATTTACCTCGTACACGAACCGATGGCAGCGGCTATTGGTATAGGGCTTGACATTATGCAACCTAAGGGTAATATGATTATCGACATAGGTGGGGGTACTACCGAGATTGCGGTGATTGCCTTAGGGGGTATTGTATGCGACAAGTCAGTAAAAATTGCAGGGGATATTTTTAACTCGGATATTGTGCACTATATGCGTACGCAACACAACCTTTACGTAGGGGAAAGTACTGCAGAAAACATCAAGATGACCGTAGGAGCTGCTACTGAAGACCTCGATGCCCCACCAGATGATATTATGGTACAAGGGCGTGACTTGCTCACCGGTAAACCTAAGCAAGTGCAAGTATCCTACCGCGAAATGGTGAAAGCACTGGATAAGTCTATTCTTCGTATAGAAGATGCTATAATGGAGACACTTTCGCAAACGCCTCCTGAATTGGCTGCCGATATCTATAATACAGGTATCTATATGGCAGGTGGTGGATCGATGTTGCGGGGATTAGACAAACGTATTTCTATGAAAACTGACCTCCCTGTATACGTAGCCGAAGACCCTTTGCGTGCCGTAGTACGTGGAACAGGTATCACTCTAAAAAATATTAACAAATTCAGAAGTATTTTATTAAAGTAAAGATAGATAGAGGTAAGAGATAAGAAACAAGAGGTATGAACCAAATCATTCAATTCTTTATGAGGTCGAGGGATTTTTTTGTGTTCCTCGCACTGTTCTTATGCGCTATTGGTTTGGTTTTTAACAGCAATTATTATCCTCAGAGTGCTTACATAAACTCAGCGAATGCAGTATCGGGTAGGCTTTACAGTTTCACAGACTACTGGGCACAATATTTTAGCTTACGCGGTCAGAACGAAACTCTTACTGAGGAGAATAGAGCTTTGCGCTCACAACTCTTACGGATGGAACAGCAAATCCGCAATATATCACTTGTAGATTCGGTGTCATTTCCCACTACCGATTCACTGAAATACAAGGTACTTAAAGCAAATGTGATAAAAAATAGTTTCCGTTTAAAAAACAACTACCTCACTATCGACAAAGGTACGAAAGACGGTGTAAAGCAAGATATGGGAGTGCTCTCGCCACAAGGAGTTGTGGGAATAATAGAGAATACTTCGGAGAGGTTTGCTACTGTACAAAGTGTACTGAATACTAGGTCGGCACTGAATGCAATGGTGAAGCGCACGCAACACTTTGGTTCATTGCGTTGGGATACCAGAGAGGTGAATAAAGTACAGCTGTTAGAAGTACCTAATATAGCCCCTATACAGAATGGAGACACGATTGTAACAGGGGGTATGTCGAACATATTCCCCAAGGGAATTCCTATTGGCAGGATAGTTCATTTTGAAAAGAGCAAAAAGGATAATACGTATATCATTGATGTAAAGCTATTTGCTGATATGTCGAACCTTGAATATGTGTATATTATTGAAGATAGAGATAGAGCAGCCGTTTCTGACTTAGAAAAACAGAACCCAAAATGAGTCACCCAGTAGTAAGAAATGTATATTTATTTGTATTCTTAGTGTTGTTGCAGGTACTCATCTTCAACAATGTGGAGTATTGGGGCTATGTAAATCCGATGGTTTACATAGTGTTTATACTGTTATTACCCTATCGTGAAAACAGAATGCCTTCATTGGTAGCGGCATTTTTAATAGGGTTGTGTATAGACATTTTTTCTAATACGGGAGGGTTGCACGCTGCCAGTAGTGTACTCATAGCTTATTTGCGTAATCCGATACTACTAACGGTATTTGGCAAGAATTTTGAGTATCAAGAATTGGATTTGCTCGCTTATCCGTTTTCCAAGATTTTTAGCTATACAACCTTGATGGTGGTAGTGCATCACACACTGTTTTATTTCTTAGAAGTCTTTAACTTCAATCACTTGTTTCTTACATTAGCAAAGATTGTAGGAGCATCTATCTTCACTATCATCGTTTGTTTGCTATTCATCTATCTGTTTAGTAAAAATAAGAAATGAGAAAATATCTGTTGCCCATTATCATTCTTTTTGTGGCAGTGGTGTTCTTAGTACGGTTATTCTTCTTACAAGTAATATTTCACGAGGAAAATACAGGAATTGACAACATTGCTATTGAAACGGTATACGATTACCCCGAACGCGGGTATATTTACGACCGTAATGGAGAACTATTGGTATCGAACCAACCTGCCTATGACGTGATGGTTGTGCCCAGTGAGGTGAAAACACTCGATACCTTAGAGCTTTGTGGACTCCTTGAAATCAGTAAAGAAGAGTTTAGGGAACGGCTCATAAAAGCAAGAGATTACTCACGCAAAAAACCTTCGGTAATCGTGCACCAGCTCTCCAAAGACGATTATGCTGTACTACAAGAAAAATTGCGCAAATTTCAAGGATTTTATATACAGAAGCGAATGCTCCGCAGTTACCTCACCCACAATGCGGGGAATGTATTGGGATATATCAGCGAGGTAAATGAATGGGAACTAAAAAAGAACCCTTATTACTTAGCTGGTGAACTGATAGGGCGCAGTGGGGTAGAAAAGCAATACGAGGAATTCTTACGAGGTAAAAAAGGCGTACAATTCTTCCAAAAGGACAAACACAACGCTGCCATTGAACGCTATAAGAATGGCACAATGGATACTTTGCCTATCACTGGGCAACCCTTGCAACTAACCATAGACATCAACTTGCAAGCTTATGGCGAAATGCTGATGCAACACAAACACGGCGGAATCGTAGCTATAGAACCTAAAACAGGTGAGATTCTCGCGTTAATATCGGCACCTACTTTTGACCCAGCTCTATTGGTAGGACGTGAACGCTCTAAGAACTACACAGCCCTTTATAACGATTCGATTGCTAAACCTCTTTATGACCGCACGTTATTAGCAGAATACCCACCAGGGTCGCCATTTAAAGTAATAAACGCACTCATAGGCTTACAGGAAGGTGTGATAACACCAGGTAGTGTGTTCAGCTGTGGAGGAGGTTATCGTTTTGGAGGGCGTATAATGCGTTGCCACTGCGGACGCAGTTCTAATGACTTATTACACGGGATAGCTTTTTCTTGTAACTCTTATTTTGCGAATACCTATAAGCGTGCTATTGATATGAAAACCACTTCGGCAGTGGGTATGGACAAGTGGAATGCTCACGTACGAAGTTTTGGATTGGGAAGCTTTTTAGGTGCTGACTTACCGACGGGACGTGCAGGGAAAGTGCCTAATACTGCTTTGTATGACAAACAATATGGTAAAGGTCGCTGGAATGGCACAACCAATATCTCTAACGCTATTGGGCAAGGAGAATTGCTCACCACTCCTATACAGCTTGCTAATGTGATGGCAGCCATCGCTAATAGAGGTTATTACTATACCCCTCATATCGTAAAAAAAATAGATAATAAAATTACTCCATTTCAAGAGTATACCGTTGCTAAGCACACTACGATAGCCCCTAAAAACTTTGAACCTGTGATTAGAGGTATGAATATGGCATATGAGCAAGGTACCGCACGCCGTACCCAAATTGAAGGTATTAATATCGCTGCTAAAACAGGTACCGCCGAAAACTTTATAAAAGTGAATGGCAAGCGTATGCAACTTACTGACCACTCTATATTCGTAGCTTTTGCCCCCATAGAAGACCCTAAGATTGCTATTGCCGTATTTGTGGAAAACGGGTATTACGGAGCACGAGTAGCTGCTCCCATCGCCTCACTAATGATTGAAAAATACCTAAAAGGGGAAGTATACCGCTGCGACCTCGAAAAGCAAATGCTCGAAAAGAGTCTTGAAGACGAATATATGAAGCCTTATAGCGGATTGCCTTTTACCATCAACCGATAATGAAGAAACAAATGAAATTAACAACCAAAGAAGAAAATTTGATTATTGCGATACGGAACTTTAGAGAATCTTTACATAATCCTTCAGAGGAGTTGGAATGGTATGCCCGTAGACTTTTCGAAGAAATTATAGATGGAGAAGATGATGAAGAACGTCGTAAGCTCATAAAAAAAGAACTTAGAAAAAAATAACACAATATGGAAATAGTAATTAATAAAAAGATGGCTACTAAACAACAAATACAAGACATCGCTCTTGATATTTCTTGGGCTAAAATAGCACGTAAGTATTTTGGTAAATCTGCTTCTTGGATATACGACAAAATAGACGATACTAATAACGGCTTCACCGAAACAGAAAAAGATCTTTTTAGAGGGGCTTTATATGATTTGGCAGAACGTATTCGCAAAACTGCAGATAATTTCGAATAAAGTTTAGATAATTATTATAGTCAAACAAAAATAGATTGCGAATAAATAGGCTTGTTCTTAGAGGACGATTTGCAAATCGCTTCTACAATATACTAAAAAAATCGATTGATTATCAGTGTATCAACTTTGCCAAAGTCTGAAACTTTGGTAAAGTGTACGATACAAAATTTGCAAACCAATTCTGATAGACTATACATTAAAATTGCCCGTGTGGCTCACATTTGAAAAAGATTATATTAGCCTCAGGCTCACCGCGCCGTCAGCAGTTCCTGAAAGAATTAGATATCCCTTATGAGGTAGTCCTTAGACCCATAGACGAAACCTACCCTAAACACTTAAAGCGAGAGCAAATCACCGACTATCTCGCCCAGCTGAAAGCTACGCCCTTTGCGGGTGAAATACCTACGGATTGTGTGCTTCTCACCTCTGATACTATTGTGTGGCACAAAGGTAAAGCCCTTGGTAAACCCAAAGACGCTACCGAAGCCTTTGCAATGTTGCGTTCGCTCTCGGGGAAGACTCACGAGGTAATTACCTCTATATGTTTTACTACTAATGAAAAGCAAATAACGGAACACTGTATTACGAAAGTAACCTTTAAAGAGCTTTCCGATGACGAAATAACCTATTACATCAGTCACTATCAGCCATTTGACAAAGCAGGAGCTTACGGTATACAAGAGTGGATAGGACATATAGGAGTTACCGCTATTGAAGGCTCTTATAACAACGTAATGGGACTACCTACACACTTAATTAAAGAACAAATATAAAACAAATAAACTCTGGTAATTCTTGAATTTTACCAGAGTTTTTTCTTATATACTAATTAGCTTAAACTATTAAGAAACAATTTATTAAGAAAAATAATAAAAAAAGAATTATTAAAAAAATTGCAGTTTTAAAATATTTATTGTACTTTTGGGGCTGTATTTTAAATAGAAATACAAATGGCTATATTTAATAAAGAGAGAGATAATAAAAAGATTATTATGGCAGCAGAAAATCCCACAGGAAGTAGCAACCGTATTGTTACTGAAACAAAATTCAAAGGAGAAATCAATTCAAAATCTGATTTTAGAATTGATGGTGAAGTGGAAGGAACTTTCCAAACTTCAGGTAAATTAGTAGTAGGCAGAACCGGTGTAATAAAAGGCACTGTGATTTGCGAAAACGCCGATATTGAAGGTAAAATAACAGGTACCCTCAAAGTGAGTAGTATTTTAAGTTTAAAATCTACCGCAGTTGTAGAAGGCGAAGTGTACGTAGATAAGCTTTCTATAGAACCAGGAGCGGTATTTAACGTTTCTTGCTCTATGAAAGGAGGCAAAAACAGCTTTACCATCAATGAAAAACCACAAGCACCACTTACAGCCGAAAAACAACCACCTAAATAAGTGGATTACCTTTTCACAAATAGGGCTACAAATGGCTATTACCATAGCCATTTGTAGCTTTTTTGGTGTTTGGTTAGATGGTAAATTTCCTAATGAGTACTCTCTATGGACAGTGGTATGTTCGCTTTTTGGGGTATTTGGAGCTATGTATTCAGTAATTAAGAAAGCCCAACAGATGAGCGATGAAGAGTAACATACTCCTGTTTGTAAAATATTTATTATTGCTTATTGCCGGAGGGGTAGGACTCTTTTGGGTGTATGATTATTGCGTAAACACAGAGGGTATTAGTTTGTACTATTCGCTAAAAACCTTGCTCATCTTCCATTGTGGTTTATCTTTCTTCTTATTTAGTATTATCTTCATTGTAAACAAAAGACGCAAACAGCACACTGCTTTTGCTTTTATGGCGGGCTTTGTATTGCGTTTTGTAGCCGTAGTAATTCTCTCACTTCCGCTGGTAAAAACTGTAAGTCCTTCTCCTTTATACGAAATGCTCTTCATCTTATTGCCCTCTCTTTATTTCACAACCATAGAGGCTGTATTAGCGATTCGGTTGATAAAATAAGTGGGAGCCGTATGGCGGGTAGAAAATTAGAAAATTTGGAAATTAGAAAATGAGAAAATGAGTAGTGATAAAAATAGTTTTTTGAGAGGTCTGACTTGTCGAACAAATCGGACTGATCTGAGTTATCGGAGGAAAACGAAAAATATAAAAAGTGAGTTGGGAGGATTTTTGATGAGAAAAGGCTATGAGATGGGTGGGGTTAGCTTATAGAGAGCTTATAGGAAGCTTATACGAATCTTGGACGATTGGTATAGGAAGGGTGTATAAGTAATTGACTCATAGTATAATACAGCGATGTAAAAAATGGTGAAAACGGGGTTTCGAGGCGAAAGAAAAGGAAAAGGCACTAGGCCTTAGGCCATAGGCATTAGGAGGGAGTATGATGGAAAAAGGGGAATATAGTGACGGAAAAGGGAACAAATGACTAATGACGAGGGGTGAGAGACGAAGGCAAGGTGATGGTAAGATAAGGGAAATGTAAAAACCGAGTGTGGCAATTTTGTGGGAAAATACCTTGTTAAAGACACTATTTATGATTTTGAATCAGAAGTATAACTTTTTTTGTTAAAATATTAGGCAATATCAAAAAAATGCTGTAATATTGCACCATAATTTTAATATCATAATTTTACACACTATGGATGCACAAAAAGTGGATATGTTTATCGTAACTAATGGTAAATTTTTCAGACCTGAAATCGTTCCTCAAATTCGTGAAAAGCTTCTTTCTTTGGACGAATCAAAATGGGTAATGCTACAAACGATACAATTTAAAGACCCTACTACTTCTCTCCTCATTTCTATTTTTGCAGGACATTTGGGTATTGACCGTTTCTACATAGGCGATGTAGGTATGGGAGTTGGTAAATTGCTTACTTGTGGTGGTTTGGGTATTTGGACGATTGTGGACTGGTTCCTAATTATGGACGCTACAAGAGACAAAAATGCGGAATTATTAGCTTCAGCACTTAGTTACTAATTGACGACTAAAAGGTTCTATACTTTCATCACACTCCTATGTCTTGCCTGTTGGGGGTGGCTACTTAGCCACTATGTTTTTCACGGGCAGGACATAGGGGTTACTGTTTGCGCAATAAAGAATGTTACGGGGTACCCCTGTCCGTCGTGTGGTACCACGCGGTCGGTTGAGGCTTTTTTTGAAGGGCACTGGGGAGAGGCGTTACTGACTAATCCGCTTGGGGTATTGGCATCGGTATTACTTATCATTACTCCGTTGTGGTTACTTTATGATTTATGCAGAAAGAAAACTACTTTGCAGGGAGCTTACATAAAGTTTGAACAATTCTTTAAACGCCCTTACGTGTATATTCCCTTTTTTATTCTCATAGTACTGAACTGGATTTGGAATATTTATAAAGGTTTATGATAGAATCTAAACAATTAAACGAACGCATCAGCGATGGTGACAAGGAGCGCGCTGCCAATAGCTATATAATGTCGATAGTGGCTATTATGGCGGGAATGCCTTTGCCTATCATCAATCTACTGGCTACCATATTCTTTCTGGTGGCACATCGCAAAGGCTCTTTTTTTGTGCGTTGGCATTGTTATCAAGCCTTCGTTTCACAACTCTTCTTATTTTTTGTAAACACCACTACTTTCTGGTGGACTGTATCAATAGTATTGGGGAGCAATTTAGTAACTAATGCTTATATTGCTTGGCTGATTATTGCCTTTATCTTTAATATCTATGAAATTATAGGCACGTTTTATTCTGCCATAAAGATACGCAAGGGCGAACATTTATCGTGGTGGTTTTACGGTGATATTGTAGATTTAATAGTGAAAAAATAATGAATAAAGTAATATCAAGAGGCACTATTTTACTGTGTATTTTCTTTGGCGGTTGGTTTTTACTGCAACAAGTAAACTGGTTGGGTATTTTTAAGATTAACCCGCTGATAAGGAATGAATATGTGAAGAAAATAGAGGTGAAGCTGGGTGAAATGATGTTTGAGGACTTCACGAGCAGAAACTCAGTAGTAGACGATAGCCTTGCGGTAGCGACTATCGACAGTATGGTGACCAAAATATGTGATGCTAATAACATCGACCGGAAGGAGTTGAAAGTGTACTTATTAGATAGTGAAGAGGTAAATGCTTTTGCTTTGCCTAATCACCAGCTGATGATTTATACAGGACTTGTAAAAAAGACCTCAAGCCCAGAAGCCCTTTGTGGGGTGATTGGGCACGAGCTGGCGCATATTGAAAAAGATCACGTAATGCAGTCGCTTGTAAGAGAATTAGGGATAGGCACTTTGTTTGCTATTATTTCGGGGCGGTCAGACCTTTCGATGATTACAGAAGTAGGCAGAATCGTATCTTCGAGTGCTTTTAACCGAAATATGGAAAAAGAAGCCGACCTTGTGGGACTTACCTATATACAAAATGCGAAGATAGACCCTAAACCTTTTGCTGAGTTTATAGGAGTCATAGATGATGAGAATACTCCGCCTTCGGCATTTAAATGGATAAGCACTCACCCTTTTCCAAAGGATAGGAAAGAGTATTTGCTACAAAATATCGGTAAACAGCGAACTAACTACAAGCCTGTTATTTCTTCATCTACTTGGGAAACATTTAAGGAAATCATAGAGGAAGAATAATTATGCGACTCTTAGCTATAGACTACGGAACCAAACGCACAGGTATTGCTGTAACCGACCCTCTGCAAATCATCGCTTCGGGGCTTTGCACAGTAGAAACCCCTACCCTACTGGCTTTCCTAAAACAATACACTGCCGAGGAAGCCGTAGAAGCCTTTGTGATTGGGCAACCTAAACGACTCAACAACGAGGATTCCAGCGTAGAGGCTGAGATACAAAAGTTTATCAGTAAGTTACAACAGGAGTTTCCGGAGATACCTATCCACCGTCAAGACGAGCGCTTCACCTCCAAACTTGCTTTCCAAACAATGATTGATAGCGGACTAAAAAAGAAACAACGCCAGAACAAAGCGCTGATAGATGAAATTAGTGCTACCATTATCCTTCAAAACTTTTTAGATAAACAACATTAAATAATATGACAACCCCTCCTAAAGCTAAACGACTCCCCCATATATTCCACGAATTTGGCAACAAGCGCACCGATAATTACTATTGGCTACGCGAGCGCGAAAACCCTGAGGTTATTGCTTATTTAAAAGCCGAAAACGCCTACTATCAGGCGCAAACAGCACACACCAAACCTTTGCAAGAAACGCTCTTTGCCGAAATGAAAAGCCGCATCAAAGAGAACGATAGTTCTGTGCCTTATTGCTACAACGGCTACTGGTATCAAACTCGTTATGAAGAAGGTAAGGATTACCCTATTTATGTGCGCTACAAAGAAACGCTCGAAGCTTCCGAAGAAGTGCTTTTCGATTGTAATGCGATGGCTAAAGGCAAAGCCTACTTTCACCTCGATAGCTTTGCCATAAGCGACGACAATCAGTGGGCGGTTTTTGGGGTAGATACTGTATCTCGCCGGCAATATACCCTGCAAATCAAGAACCTCAGCACAGGTGAAATACTGCCTTATAAAATAAAAAATACCAACGGACAAGCAATTTGGGCAGCCGATAGTCGTACCATTTTCTACGTGAAGAACAACCAGCAAACCCTGCGTTCTTTCAAAGTATACCGCCATATTTTAGGTACTGACCCCAAAGACGATGTACTGATTTTCCACGAAAAAGACGATACTTTTGATGTATTCGTCTACCGCGAGAAGTCTCGCAAATACCTTGTAATAGGCAGCGAAAGTACCCTTACATCCGAATATCAAATCTTAAATGCCAATACCCCTCACGAGACTTTCAAAGTATTCCAACCCCGCACACGAGGCTTGGAGTACGATATAGCTCATTATGAGGAGCATTTTTATATTCTCACCAATAAAGATGGTGCGACCAACTTCAAACTGATGCGTACCCCCGAAAGTGCTACAACTTCCGAGCATTGGGAAGAGGTAATTGCCCATCGTCCCGAAGTACGCCTCAACGATATCGAGATTTTCAAAGATTTCTTAGTAGTCGAAGAAGTGTACAACGGCTTAGAACGCATACAAATACGTTCGTGGGACGGCTCAAAAGTACATTATCTCCCCTTTGATAGCGAAACTTATACCGCCTATACTACCCAAAATATAGATTTCAACACCGAATGGCTCCGCTATAACTACCAATCATTGGCAACTCCTGCCTCTATTATAGAATATAATATGCGCACTGGCGAAGAGCGCCTACTAAAAGAACAAGAAGTATTAGGCGGAAACTTCAACAAAGATAATTATATAGAAGAACGCCTTTGGGCAACTGCCCCCGACGGAGTAAAAGTTCCCATTTCGCTCGTCTACTGCAAAGACATAGTGAAAAATGGGCAAAATCCTTTGTTACTGTACGGTTATGGCTCGTACGGAGTAACCATCAATCCTTATTTTTCTACCACTCGTTTGAGCTTGTTAGACCGCGGTTTTATCTATGCTATTGCACATATCCGCGGAGGAGAGTATTTAGGTCGCCAATGGTATGAAGATGGCAAACTCCTCAAAAAGAAAAACACATTTACAGATTTTATTGCTTGTTCTCAGTATCTCATCGCCGAAGGCTACACCTCTCCCGAACATCTATTTGCTGAAGGTGGCTCGGCTGGAGGTTTGCTAATGGGTGCTGTGGTGAATATGGCACCGCAATTGTATAAGGGCATTATCGCCTCTGTACCTTTTGTTGATGTGGTAACCACAATGCTCGACGAGAGTATTCCGCTCACTACGGGCGAATACGACGAGTGGGGAAATCCTAATAACGAGGAATATTACAATTATATGCTCTCCTATTCGCCTTACGACCAAGTGCGAGCCCAAGCCTATCCAGCAATGTACGTGAGTACCGGTTTGCACGACTCACAAGTACAGTACTGGGAGCCCGCCAAATGGGTAGCCAAACTGCGCAAACTCAAAACCGACGACCATCCGCTATATTTAGACACCAATATGGAAGCTGGTCACGGCGGTGCCTCAGGACGTTTTGAAGCCCTAAAAGAAACTGCAAAAGAATACACTTTTTTATTGGAATTAGAGGAAAATAGATAAACAAAAAAGGAATGTTTGTGTAAACATTCCTTTTTATAAAAGATACTACTCTATTAAAAATAAAATAGTATTTTATTTAATTTTTACTACTCTTCGTAGAAATTAATTTCAGAGAAGCCCATCCAATAAGAGGAAGCGTTTTCATCATTAACAAAGTTTCCTACTGATAGACGTATAAGAGGAATAGCTTTTTTAAAGGTTATTACAATATCACCACTACCGTTATAAGTTATAGTTCCTTGATATTGCTCACTTCCTTGTGTCATACCAGCATACGCTGATATATTTTTCACTTGGTTCCCTGATATAGGTTTCAATACTACTGATTTTATAAGTCTTACTTTAGGAAAAGTAAAGTAATAATAAGCGCCATCTCTCACATAAGAATAGGTATTTTCATCTCCATCTAATAGAAATCTTGGAGAGTAATATATGTCTCCATAATAAGAAGCGATAATACCTTTTCTATCTATTATTTTACCTGATGGTTGAGTGCCCACTTCTACATTATCATTTGATGAGACTAACTCTTTAATGTCGAAATTCACGAAGAGTTTGTTATTACTCAATTCTTGTTCATTACCCGAAGCATCTTTTACTACATATTTGAGGGGTAATGCGTATTCTCCCTTATTAGTAAAAGAATCTTCATTTAGATTGAAAGTAAGTTTTTTGCTTAACGCATCGAAATCATCTTCGGGGAGTGTTCCTTCAACTCCTGCAGGTGCAAGGGTTCTACCACTTAGCACAGCTCTATCATCGCGCACTAAGGCTACTTTAAGTCCTGCTGGGAGTTCATAGCTACTCTTTATAGTGAAAGCGACTTCCTTATCACTATTTCCTATATAAACACTACCATTGTAGTAGCCTAAAAGTTTGGAAACAACTTTAGATTCAGCAGTGATTTTTATTTCTTCAGGGAAGACTTTTAGTACAAATACATCTTTTCCTTTAGGAAGTGTAAGACCGCTATCGGTTACTTTTAAAGCATAAGGCAAAATAACTTTTTTGTTAAAATTAGAGTTATTGCTAATAGTAAGCGTGAAAGTAACAGAAGTTTCACCTTTGTTAAGGGTTTTGGTAGCTTCGCTCAACTGAACAAGGTTAGCATCACCTAATTCAAAGCCTAAATAATTAGCTTTTACTTTGTCGTAAGCTGATGCATCGTAAGCAAATGATACTTGAACATCCTTATCATAAGGTTTGTCAAGCAGTCTTACTTCTACTTCTTTGGTATAGTTTCTATTAATAGTTACATTACCAAAAGAGAGCATTGGCAGATCGGCAACAGTGGGTCTGAGATAAATATAGTTAAGACGAGGGTCATACCCTAATTGGGTACGAATATCGTTGTCTTCTATTTTTTTATCAATTTCCCAAGTAGTGCTATCGTTTTTTTCGACAGTAATCTCGTCTTTTTCACAAGATACTAATAGTGAAAAACAGAAAGCGACTGTTAAACTATTGAATATTATTTTTTTCATTGTGTTTATTTTTTAGAGGCTATTTCTTTACAGTATAGCCTCATTGTTATTACTAATCTTCTGTATCTAAGATTTCAGATGGGAATTTTACATTCTCTTTCCATTCTATCGTAGGAGTAAAGGTAGCTTCATCAATATCTTTTACATACGAATCACCATCTTGTTCTCCTGTATTATAGGAAGAAGTACCTTTTCTATAGATAGTGGTATTATTGTACTTGCTCATATCTTTAAAACCGTCTTTTTTGGTGATAGGCAAGTAGGCTACCAAACCTTTACTAGTTGGATCAACAGGTAAGTATAAACCATCTACAATCTCAGCATCGGTAAGAACTCTGTTCCACAATCTAAACTCGCGGAAATAACGATTCGCAGAATAAGAGGTTTGGGTATTTTCGATATTGATACGCATACCAGGAGATACTTTTAAGCTAGGGCGTTGATAAGTTTTAATAAGTTTACCATTGATATACAATTTAAGGAAAGAGTCTTTATAGGTGAAGGTAATTTGTACCCATTTTCCTACAGCAATATCTTTAGATTCTGCCCAATCGTCGGGGCTATCTCCACCACCGTTTTTCACCTGTATTTTACCAGCATCTATACGGGTATAAGGTAACATTTCGCCTTGGAAAAGTGACATATTTACATTGGTATTATTATAGGAGTGAAATTCTTCAAACAAGAACATTCCTTGTACGGTAAATTCATCATTTCCTTGAATATTGTCGGCTACTTTCACTCCTAAACCATAGCCTTGTTTAATTTTGGCTACTGAAGTTTTGAACGGACGACTAAGGCTTATTACCACATCTTTATTAGAAAGAATAGGCAAAGAAGCAGAGACGATACGCAATGGGATAGCGTATTTTATGCCTAAAGGGAAGGTATCATCATTTAAAGGGCGTACTTTCACTCCCACTTGTACAGCTGTTTGTCCAGCTTTTAGAGTGATATTCAAACTACCATTAGTAGATTTATTGGTAGTATTACCTTCTTCATACAATTCGTATTCAGAGACAGGTAACATTTTGTAATTAGTGGTGTTTTTCTCGTTGTATTCAGGGAAAAAATCGGTAGCAGCAATGGTGATGGTTTCATTGCGCTCTCTGAGGTTAGACATACGGATTTCAAACTTAGTGCTACCTGATTCAGTAGACTTGGCAAAGCTCACATTGACATTGTTGTCGTTCATATACACCGCTGAAAGGTTTCCGAGACTGTTACTATTGTCGTTATCTAACTTTTCTTGGCAAGCGGTGAGCCCCAAGAAGAGGGATGCACTCGCTAATTTTATGATTGTATTTTTCATTGTAATAATTTTTTAAGGAAGAATGATTGTAGGTTCCATTTCTTTATAGCCTGAGTAATCAGGGCGAGGATTAGCGATGCGGATCGCTTCACGAGTCCAAGCGTAGTGCAAATACTTGCGAGTAATATTATTATCTTGGAGATATTTTTTGAAGTGAGGGTCACTTTCATTAGTAACAGCGTAATCACTTTGTCCGTGGTATGCTCCTAAACCCCATATTTCTTTATTTTTTACAGCTTCCCCTTTTCCTATCATTACATTAAATTTACCTGCTTGATAATTAGCTGAGGTAGAGTTGTAGTAAACACCTCCTAAATGTTCAATATGATTTCCTACCCCATTAACATTATAGTCTTGTAAAAAGTGTTTATCAAAATAAGTAGTAAAGTGATTATGGAAAATTGCTGCTACGTGACAGGGCACATCGGCACAGAAATAGTAACGTTTGGTAAGATAGTTAGCTGGCAAATAAGATTTGAAACTATTAATATATTCAGCTTCTTTAGGGTGGAATCCTGAAGTAGAAGCGGTAAATAACGCTTTAAGATTAGCTTCGCGTTCTGCTTGAGTTTTTACAGCATGATCTGCCCCTATAGGACCAAAGTATTTAGCCATTTCTTTTACAAATTTAGCTATATTACTATTCTCATTACCCCAATCTACCATTAATGGAGTCTGTTTTTTCTGTTCTTCTCCTGTAAGATTTTGATTATGGTTCCCACAAGTTTCCCAGTCTACGTCATAACCATCAAAATCCATAGCGATGATATAGCGTGCTAATTCACGAGCATAGATTTCAGGCCATTGGTTATAGCATTCAGCATAAGGATATTTGTTATGAAAGTCTTGACTACCTGACACTCCTTCTTTGGTAGCGGGTAAGCCTAAACCTACACTTGGAGTTTGCCAGCACATTAAGATAGAGCCTCCCTTTTTGTGGAAAACCTCAATATCTTTTTTGTGATTAGCGGTTAGAGTTTCGGGGCGCATATTAGTACCTCCCCAAATAGAAAGCGCTACTATCGAGTCGGGTACAGCTTGTAACCAGCCACGTGCTATACCTTTTACAGGTTGCCAAGTAGGTCCATCAAACCAAAAATATACCATAGGCACCTGTCCGCCTGCTTCACCCGTATTGAGCCACGCTTTTTGTTTGTACTCGCGGAGCTGAGCCCAATAGGCTTCAAGAGCTTTTTTGTTCTCTTCAGTACGTTCAGCTTCAGCGAGCCATTTAGCAGCGTCTCTTTTGTTCTTTAAGTCCTCTAATGCCGCTCTTTCAAAATCTTCGGCATTCGACTCTGTTTCTGTCCACTTACTACAGCTTGTAAGTCCGATAGTAAGGGCTAATAGTGTGTATACAAATTTTTTCATCGTATTTTACTTTTAAATTTATTTAGTTTTTTTGTCCCACCATACGTTAGTAGCAGCGTTATCAGTACCACCTAAGAGGCTTTGAGCAGCTGTAACGTTTTCTCTGTTTTGTTTAAATTCATTTTCAGGGAATGGGAAACGACGCATACCGAAATCTTTACCAGAAGCAGGGATATTTTGCACTCCTACATTGGTTCTGTTTAAAGCGGCTGTAAACATACGAGGGTAGCCCGTACGACGCCATTCACTCCAAGACTCGAAACCATTAGGATAGTTAGCGAGGTATTTTTGAGTGATAATTTGCTCTAAATGGTCTTCAGTACTACCGCTGGTGAGCCATTTTTTATCGATAGTACTCGCTGCACTGATGTTGTAAACAGAGTTTTTAGGGTCGGCATAGTTAGCGGGTTGAGCACTACTATTGTAATAGCTTTGCGCTTGAGCAGCAGTTAAACCATTTTCGGCGAAAGATACTTCAATACCTTTTTTGTATAAATTTTCGGCAGTATCGTTAGTATACCATCCTATTAAAGCAGCTTCGGCGAGTAAGAATTGCACTTCGGAAGCGCGCAACCAATAGGTAGGAGTAGTTTGCACTACAGTAGGTACTGAGAAGTTTTTGTAAACAGCTACATCGGTGGTAGGGTCGATACCAGAGCGTACAGCGTAGAAATCGGAGGTTTGAGTATCGGCAGTTGCTTTGGTAAAGTATTTAGCCATACGAGGGTCGTCATATCCTTTTAGGTAAGAATAGATAGTCGCCCCCATTTTAAGCTCACCATAACCTAACATAGTTACCAAGGAATGGTCGAAAATATATTTACTAGAGGTTACTAACTTACCTGCTTGAGAATCGTCTTCAATAAGTCCACCAGGATTCGTAGTAGCTTTGATTACATATTGTTGAGCGAGCGCTTGGTCGGCAAAGCGTACACGCATTGCTAAGCGCAACATCAATGAATTAGCTAAGCGTATCCATTTAGCAGTATCACCTTGGTACACAGGGTCGAAGTTTTCTAACACTTTGTTGTTAGCTCCATATTGATTGAGTATGGTTACTGCATCGTCTAATTCTTTTAAGAAAGATTTGTAAACTTTTTCTTGGCTATCGTATTTAGCTTTGATTTTACCAGGTTCCATATCGCTATAAGGGATAGGACCAAAGAGGTCGGTAGCGCGATGCATAGCCATTATTTTTACGATTTGTGCTAAAGAATAAGCAGCTTGGCTTGTCAAATCTTTAGGGGTATACACCAATTTACCATTTACAGTTTGGACATTGTGCAAGCGGTTTTTAATCTCAAAATAAGGGTTCATCACCTTTGTAATAAGTGTAGAGAAAGTACCATTGGCACGGAAGTCGGACACATAGTAACTAGTTTGGTTATTGCCATTATCCCAGTGATTACGCCCTGGAGAGAAGTAACCTACCCAGTTATCAGTACTCATATTTTGTACTACTTGATAGTCGTTAGCAGGGTCAACACCTACTCCTGTAGGGATCGGGCGTTGTACCAGCTCGGTGAAATATCCACCAGAAGCATAGCCACCACGATTAATATCCTCATCGGTAGGTTGTGTTTTATTAGTATTTACATCGGCAAAATCTTTAGTACAAGCGCCGAGTAATATACCTGATAATGCTACAACTGCTATATTTTTATTGAATATTTTCATTGTTTTGTCGTTTTTGAATTAGAATTTAATTTTCAAGCTCGCACCGTAAGTAGCTGCACTTGGAGTCATAAAGAACTCAGTAGTAGCATAGGTACCTACACCATAAGTAAGTTGAGGGTCGAAAGGAGCTTTGTTGTAAATCATCCAAAGGTTAGTACCAATGGCACCAATCGTTACGCTTTTCACTTTATCCCAGAAGTGTTTACCATCTATAGTATAGTTGAGAGATACTTCTTGGAGGCGTACGTTAGTAGCGTCGTAAGAGTAATAACCAGGAAGGTCTTTAATGGTATTGTAGTATTTTTGAGCGTCGTATTTTTTACCGTTCACTACTACTCCATCGTTATCACGAGCATCGGCAGAAGCTTTTGATACTCCATAAGCATCGAGCATAGGTTGTGTACCTGCTAAAACGATACCTCCAAAGCTACCGTTGAACAAGAAGCTCAAATCGATACCTTTATAAGAAAGGGTGTTGCGCCATCCCATTTGGAAATCGGGGGTAGAACGACCTAATTTTACTTCTTGAGTTTTATCAAATTTGTATTGAGAAGCTTCTTCGATAAGATCACCGTTTACATCGCGGAGCAATACACCTCTTACTACAACATCGGACATACTACCTCCTTCGCGCAATACAGTGCTACCTTTGCGCACTTCGGTAATATCGAATAATTCACCTGTGAAAGGATTGCGGTAACCGCGAACTAATTCTTTTATTTCGTTTACGTTGCGTGAATAGGTAAGAGTAGAATTCCAGTTGAGTTCTTTGTTAAGGAATTCTTTATTGTAATTTACTGACAACTCAATACCGCGGTTTTCAACGTTACCTGCTTGCAAATAGAAAGAAGAGTAGATAGAAGAAGCAGACAATTGTTGTTCAAAGAATTGATTATAAGTGTTAGATTTGTACAAAGTCAAATCTACCGACAAGCTATTACCGAACAATTTGGTATTTAAACCAGCTTCCCAAGAAGTAGTGCGTTCAGCTTTAAATTCTGGATAAGGATATACCTTATTAGTTTTCAAGCCGTCAGCAGTAAGTTCGTGAGTAATAGTACCTGGAGTAATACCTGTTTTGCTGATAGGAGAACCTACCTCAGTATATGAACCGCGTACTTTCAAATAGTTGATAAATTCAGGTAATTTTGCCATTTGAGAAATCACAGCTGAAAGCCCTACAGAAGGATAGAAGAAGGAAGGTTCGGCAGAGTTTACGAGTTGTGAAGACCAGTCGTTACGACCTGTAGCTGAGAGGTATAACATACCTTTATAGCCAAGTTCAGCACTTGCGAATACCGCTACGTTTTTAGCGCGAGAATAGCTCTGACCTGAGCCTCCTCGTTGAGGGTCGAAGTTAGTTGTTGAGAAGAGGTTAGGCAAACGGAACAACACGCCTCTTGCCGAAAGACCTGTGCTATAACGGTCGTTATAACTTGAACCAACGTTAGCTGTTAAAGAGAATTTTTCGCCAAAGTTTTTATTGACGTTAAACATTATATCGGCATAAGTTTGCTCATCTTTAGTTTGGGTATTAGCATAAGAACCGTTGTTGTTAGGCCCCCATTCAGTTTTCCAACCGATTAAGAAGTTGGTAGTGCTGGCATATAGTTTTTCTTCAGCAGTACCGTAGTCGTTATCTAAACGCACACGCCCTGTAACGTTCAACCAATCGAGGATATCGTATTTCAAAGAAGCCGACATCATATAGCGTTTCTTGTTGTTCAAGAAGAGTTCTCGATTCGCTACCCAATAAGGGTTTTCGGAGAAGTAGCTGTCAACTCTATCAGAATAAGGTTGATATCTTTCATAAATACCTCTTGAAGGGTTGTAGCGTTCATAAGCTTGTACATCGCGATAATCCATACTGCGTGGCATTAAATACAAACCTACTAAAGGGTTGAAATAACCACCTCCCGCCATCATATTACGGCTACCTTGGCGGATAAAGTTACCACTTACATCTAAGTGCAATTTATCTTTAGCAAAATTAGCGGTATTGCGCACCCCTACGTTGTAACGATAGTAAGCATTGTTAGGAATGAGACCTTCGGCATTGGTTTGTGCAGCCGATACAAAAGTTTGGTTTTGAGCGTTCCCTGTAGAGAAGGTAAGAGAGTTCATAAAGTTTGTACCTGTATTGAAGAATTTACGAGGTTCGAAAGTAGAAGGTGTTGCTAATTTAGCTCCCCAGCTTTTATCACCATTGCTACCATAAGTATTTTGGAATTCAGGTAATAATATAGGAGTCATCAACTCTACACTGCTAGATAGGTTTACTTCAGTTTTACCTTCTTTACCTTTTTTAGTGTTGATAAGGATTACCCCGTTGGCAGCTTCACTACCGTACAAAGCTGCTGCCGAAGGACCTGTAAGTACGTTGATACTTTCGATATCCTCAGGGTTGATATCTGAAATACCTTCTCCTCCACCTGGACGACCGAAGTTATTACCACCACCATCACTTTGTTTATTGAAGAGTGGCACCCCATCAATTACATAAAGTACACCGTTATTACCGTCCAATGATTTGAGACCACGCATTACCACTTTGGTAGAACCTCCTACCCCAGAAGAACTACGTTGGATATTCACCCCCGCTACTTTACCGTTGAGGCTATTTACCACGTTCACGTCTTTCACTTTGGTAAGTTCTTCCGACTTCACTTGTTGTACGTTATAACTCAAGGCTTTCTCTTGGCGTTTGATACCCAAAGCGGTTACCACTACTTCACCAAGTTGTTGTGCTTCTTCTTGTAACACCACATCTAAAGTAAGAGTACCGCTCGCTTTCGTAACCTTTCTTTGCAGAGTACTATACCCCAAGAAGCTGTACTCAATAGTTTCATTGGCAGCTGCTTGTAGTTCATACTTCCCGTCAAAGTCAGTTGAAACACCACGTGTTGTACCTTTAATCACAACACTTACACTTGGCAGTGGCATACCATCACTGCCTGTAACTGTACCAGTTACTTTCGTTTGTGCCATTAGCGCACCGCTAAACAATGCAAAAACGAACATTAGCATTGATATTTTTACTTTCATTACTTTATTGAATAAATTAATTTGGGCGCAAAATTAGGAATATTTTAACATAGTGCAAATTTTTTGCTTTACTTTTTTCCTTTTTTTTCTCTTTTTCTTTATTTCAAAAATATATATTATTGATAATCAAACAGAATCAAAAGTACTAATTTTATATTTTTCTCCTTCAAAAATCTCCAAAGATTAAAAAATAATCTTCTTTATATTTATTTTATTAAAGAGAAACTCATTTTATATGGTTATTTTTTAAATCTATTTAATTATTATAACCAAAATAGTTCACACATTAAATTAAAGTCTTTTTTTCTAAATCAATACTCACTCTTAATATTTTCTTAAAACAAATGTTAAAATCTTCTCCCCTTCATCTCAGCGTCATTTCATCACTCCCTTTCAAAATCGCAAACCACTATTCTTCTCCTCTTTTCCCGACCATACACCTTACCAAAGTTTCTAATTGCTTTTCGTACTACAACCTTTTACAAAGTCAAAAACTAACAATAACCCTCTTTTTATCTCCACCTTACCTTTAACTTAACTTCACTTTTTCTTCGTCTATTCTTCGTCTATTCTTCGTCTATTCTTCGTCTATTCTTCGTCTATTCTTCGTCTATTCTTCGTCTATTCTTCGTCTATTCTTCGTCTATTCTTCGTCTATTCTTCGTCTATTCTTCGTCTTTGCATCGCTACAATTCCCCCTTTGGAGGTAGCCAGCGATAGCTGGGTATGTGTACCGCAAAAGCTGGGTATGTGTAAGGGGGAGGTTACCTTTGTCTTTTCTATATCTGTCCGTGTAACTCACACTGTCTTTTATCCATTATAGACCCACTGTAGACCCACTGTAGACCCACTGTAGACCCACTGTAGACCCACTGTAGACCCACTGACTGTAGACCCACTGTAGACCCACTGTAGACCCACTGTAGACCCACTGTAGACCCACTGTAGACCCACTGTAGACCCACTGTAGACCCACTGTAGACCCACTGTAGACCCACTGTAGACCCACTGTAGACCCACTGTAGACCCACTGTAGACCCACTGTAGACCCACTGTAGACCCACTGTAGACCCACTGTAGACCCACTGTAGACCCATTGTAGACTCACTGTAGACCCACCCATTATTCAATTATCCTATAAGCTTTGTACAATCCTCTGCCAATTCCACCATTAACCACTAACCATTAACCACTAACCATTAACCACTAACCATTAACCACTAACCATTAACCACTAACCATTAACCACTAACCATTAACCACTAACCATTAACCACTAACCATTAACCACTAACCATTAACCATTAACCACTAACCATTAACCACTAACCATTAATCATTGACCATTAATTCAAAAATTTGTTCATTTGCTAATTATTTTCTACTTTTGCCTACTGATAACCGATACTTGTAATCATAATAATGAATAAAAATGCTGTATTAGGGTGGGCAACCCTCATAATGATAGTAGTAGGCTTAGGGCTTATCGCTTTAGGAGCCTTTAAATACAACGAAGTAGCAGGCTTTGGATTCGGAGCAGTAGGCATCGGCTTTTTTGCTATTGCTTGGGTATTCAACGCCCTCAAAGGAAGAGTATGACAATTTGCTAATTTGTTAATGTGATAATTAGCAAATGTACATACCCTACTCATTTGCTAATTTACTAATTTGCTAATTAAAAAATTATGAATATACCAGAACAATTTCAAGTAAAACCCTTTCGCCAAGACACTTACCTTATCGATGGCGAACTCCGTGAGTGGAAAGGTGAGTTCACCAATATCTACTCCACTATTTCTTCTACTGAAAAGTATGAGCATACCCTCTTGGGTAGCGTGCCTTCGTTAGGCAAAGCTGATGCTTTAGAAGCCCTTCATTCGGCTACCGAGGCTTATAACAAAGGTAAAGGTTTATGGCCTACAATGAAAGTAAAAGACCGCATCTCCGCAATGCTCAAATTTGTAAAACAAATGGAAAAGCAACGCGATGAGGTCGTAAAACTGATGATGTGGGAAATCGGCAAAAACCTAGACGACTCGCGTAAGGAATTTGACCGTACCGTAGAGTACATCTACGACACTATCAATGCTTATAAAGAACTCGATAACGAGTCATCTAAATTCGTACAACGCGATGGAGTCTATGCCCTCATTCGTCGTGGCCCCTTAGGGGTTGTACTCTGTTTAGGCCCTTATAACTACCCACTGAATGAAACCTTTGCACTGATTATCCCTGCACTTATTATGGGCAATACAGTGATTTTTAAGCCCGCTAAACACGGGGTATTACTCTTCACGCCTCTATTGGAAGCCTTCCAAAACTCCTTCCCTCGTGGGGTGATTAATATTCTTTACGGACGCGGTCGCACCGTTGCACCACCCATTATGGAGAGTGGCAAGGTAGATGTATTGGCTCTTATAGGCAACAGCAAGACAGCTATTGCACTGCAAGACCAGCACCCTAAGAAAAACCGCTTGCGCCTTGTCTTTGGCTTGGAAGCTAAAAACCCTGGAGTAATACTTCCTGACGCCAATCTTGATTTAGCAGTAAACGAATGCGTGAAAGGAGCTTTGTCTTTCAACGGACAGCGTTGTACAGCACTAAAAATCCTCTACGTACACGCCAAGATAAAAGATGAGTTTCTCAAGCGTTTTGCCGAAAAGGTCGATGCGTTGAAGTTCGGTAATCCGTGGGACGAAAAAGTAGCTCTCACTCCCTTACCCGAGGTCGATAAACCTGCTTTCTTACAAGAACTCATAGACGATGCTCTTGCCAAAGGTGCTACTATTCAGAATAAAAAAGGTGGTCAGCGCACTGATAACTTCATTTTCCCTGCGGTACTTTATCCCGTTACCAAGGAAATGCGAGTATATAACGAAGAGCAGTTTGGTCCCCTTATTCCAGTAAAACCGTTCTCCAATATCAACGAGATTATAGATGAGATTTCCGATTCTAAATACGGACAGCAAATCAGTCTGTTTGGTGAAGACCCACACGAGCTCTCTCCTCTCATCGATATGTTGGTGAATATGCTCTGCCGTGTGAACCTCAACAGCTTATGTCAGCGAGGTCCCGATGTGTTCCCTTTCACCGGCAGAAAAGACTCTGCTGTGGGTACCCTAAGCGTACACGATGCCTTACGCTCGTTCTCTATCCGCACCTTTGTATCGTTCCAAAACAACGACTACAACGACAGGATAGTAGAGAACCTCCTCCGCACTGGCGCTTCTAACTTCATCAACACCGATTTCATTTTATAATCGTTAAAATATCTCAACCAAAAAAGCAGGTTACTGAAAACTCAGCAACCTGCTTTTTTATATCCGCAAAACAGCTGATTTAGATAAATTAATTTAATAGGAATAGAAGATAACCGTAGAATCTTTAACACTAAAAATTTGTATAATGATATTAATATTCGTATCTTTGCCACACCAATTTAAGTAATAAAATAAATGAAGTATTCTGAATTACACAAAAAACTACGTGAAGCAGGTTGTTATATAGTAAGGCAAGGAAGTAATCACCCCATTTGGTTTAGTCCTCTCACTAATAAAGAATTCCCAACCAGTAGACACGAAAGTCAAGAAGTAAAAGCAGGTACTTTAAATAGCATTCTTAAATTAGCTGGTCTTAAAAAATAAACAGAAGATATGAAAGTAAAAGCAATTATAGAAAGAGGTAACGATGGCTCTTATGGCATCTATTTAGATGATGATAATTTAAATTTTGGAATCATAGGAGAAGGTAATACAGTAGCCGAGGCTAAAGATGACTTTTTATTATGTCGTGATGAGATGAAAGAGTATTACGATGAAATAGGTAAAGAGTTCCCCGATTTAGAATTCATATATCAATACGACACCGCATCTTTCTTAGAATATTACAGCAAAATTATTTCATTGGCAGGATTAGAACGTCTTACTGGAGTAAATCAAGGGCAACTAAGCCACTATCTCACAGGCAAACGTAAACCTAGCGCCAAAACTACTCAAAAAATACAACGTCATTTGCACGCTTTTGGTAAAGAATTACAGCATTTAGAGTTTGCTTAGTATACTGTCTCACATTACACTCTCGTCACTTCACAGAGCACAACCAAAAAAGCAGGTTGCTATATAGCAACCTGCTTTTTTTCCGTGACCGCAAGAGGAGTCGAACCTCCAACCTTCAGAACCGGAATCTGATATTCTATCCAGTTGAACTATGCGGCCTCTTTTAAACTATATATTACTAAGACAATAATCTCTTTACAATCTCCGAAATGAGCTTGCCATCAGCCTTACCTGCCAATTGTTTGGTGGCTACACCCATTACCTTGCCCATATCCTTAGGCGTAGTAGCGCCCACTTGGTTAATAATCCCTCTCAGAGCAGTTTCTACTTCTGCTTCACTGAGTTGAGCCGGTAAGAACTTCTCTATCACCGCCATTTGGGCTAATTCAGGCTTAGCTAAGTCATTCCTACCTTGCTGTGCGTACAAAGCCGCACTGTCCTTGCGCTGTTTTACTAATTTTTGCAACAGTTTAAGTTCATCAGCTTCCGAAAGTTCTTCGGTAGCTCCTGCTTCTGTTTTGGCTAACAAAATAGCCGATTTAATAGCTCTCAACGATTCTAATGCCACTGTGTCCTTGGCTTTCATCGCTTCTTTGAGAGCCTCCATTACTTTAGTTTGTAAACTCATAATTTTTCAGTGTTTTGTGGGGCAAAAGTAATGCTATATTTGTAAACTGCCAACTTTTACCCCTGTTTTTTATTTCCAACGGAGGCTTTCCATTATCCTCCTCACATCTTTCTCTAAATAATTACTCGCAGGTTGTACCGAATCGTAATTAGGAACTACCCTAAAATACACCGAACCTGATATAAAATGACGCACACTATCGGTAGCGTAAAACTGTGCTTGCGAAGCTGCATTGCCATACACTTGGTAAAACATACCGTACACTTTGGTCGTATCGTTCATAAATACTGTCGAAGCAATATTATCTGCCTTAATCGTATGGTCATAAGTAAACTTCTGTGCATCACTCAGCAACTGACGAATATTGCCATTCACATTTTTATAAGTGAGATAAACCGTAGCCTTCATCGCAGGATATTCTATATTAACATCACACGAATGGGGTTTGTATTTCAATTCCGATAGCGTATTTATCTCAAAAGTAAACGGACAATTGGGCAATTCGGTTACTTTCTGATACGATGCTTGCGGGTATTCCAATCGCAATACTCCCTTAGGCTTAGGCAATATATCAGTACCACAAGCTACTAACAATAGCACTACACTACTCAACAGACTATAAATAAGTTTTTTCATACATCACACTAATACCAAAAAACCTCAGCCACTTATGCTAAGGTTTTTCAGTGTAAAAAAGTTTTTATAATGGGTGAAAAATTATTCTACAGGTTTTTCTTCTGCTTTCACTTCTTTTTTCTCACCACCTTTTTCGTGGCAAGACTTTTTGCCATCTTTCTTACCGTCTTTTTTGCAACAAGATTTCTTTTTGCCATCTTTATTGCACTCTTTTTTCTCGCCGTCTTTATCGCAAGATTTCTTCACTTTCACTCCTCCGTTACCATCTTGGTCTACGATAAGGCTTTTAGCGATTTGATTTACATTAAGGGTCATAGCCCCTACATTAGTACTAAATGCAAACATTACAAATGCTGCAACAATTAATTTAAAAGTGTTCTTCATACAATTTTATATTTAGTTATTAATTTTCTGTTTATCAATATATTTCCTTTCTTATCCCAACATCGCATATCCCATTGTAGCAACGCCTATTTCCACATTGGGTACGGTTTTCAAAAGCTCATAACAGTTCGTGAGCGTGGCTCCTGTGGTCACCACATCATCTACCAAAAGCACCTTCTTGCCTTCTATTCTATGAGTGTTTTGAAGAGAAAATATATGCTCACTCTCCTTCAAACGTCGCCACACTACCTTTCGGGTCTGCGTAGTATTAGCTTCAATTTTCACCAATACATCATCTATATAATCAAGGTGTAATACCGAAGCCAATGTCCTGCCAAACAAGGCGACTTGGTTGTATCCTCGCTTGCGTTCTTTGCTTTTGTGCAAAGGCACAGGCAACACCACCTCAGCCTGCTGAAATAGAGGCGCATTCTTTATCTTTTCACCAAGCCATTGTCCTAACCACTCCCCTATCTGCTCATTTCCTTTATACTTTAAAGAATGTATCAAATGTTGTGCCATATTGTCCTTTTTAAAGTAAAATAATGCAGTAGCCGCAAACACTTCGCACTCTTCTGTCAGTCGCTGGGTAAACAAATTTTCCGCCTGCAAATGAAAGTTCGTTTCTTCCAACTTTTCTCTACAATTTACACACAAAAATTGCTCACCTGTAACCAATAATTTTCCACAACCCCTGCAATAAGCAGGTGATAACACCGAAAGTATATCCGATAAAATCATAATTCTTTTAGCTAATAGGTCGTTAATAGCTTCCTCTTAAATCCACCTTCTCTCCTTCCGCTCCTCGTTCATTGTTCGTCTTTTGTTCGTTGTAGAGCCACTGTAGACCCACTGTAGACCCACTGTAGACCCACTGTAGAGCCACTGTAGACCCACTGTAGACCCACTGTAGACCCACTCTTTGTCCATCTATCCTATAAGCTTTGTATAGTCCTCTCCCAATTTCACTATTAACCATTAATCATTAACCTCTAACCATTAATCTAATTTTTTTTCGGCAAATATACTCCTTTTTCCAAAAAATAATAGTATCTTTGTCGAATTATTTTCAATCTCAAACAAGCTTTAATCTATATTTTATAACTGAAAATCAATTGAATATATGGCAAATACAGACGATCAATTCAAAAAAGTTGTTGCTCACGCCAAAGAATATGGCTTTATTTTCCCATCTAGTGAAATCTACGACGGACTTGGTGCCGTGTACGATTATGGGCAAAATGGCGTTGAACTAAAAAAGAATATCCGCGAATATTGGTGGCGCGCAATGGTGCAAATGAACGAGAACATTGTGGGTATCGATGCTGCTATCTTTATGCACCCTACTACGTGGAAGGCTTCTGGGCACGTCGATGCTTTCAACGACCCTCTTATCGATAACAAAGACTCTAAAAAACGCTACCGCGCCGATGTGCTCGTAGAAGATTACGTAGCCAAACTCGACGATAAGATTGAAAAAGAAATCGCTAAAGCTCAAAAACGCTTCGGCGATGCTTTCGACCGCGAGCAGTTTATAACTACCAATCCTCGTGTGTTAGAATACAAAAAACGTGGCGAAGAAATATTACACCGCTTGGGTAAATCGCTTGAGAAAGAAGACCTCGCCGATGTAAAAGCTCTTATTGAAGAACTCGAAATTGCCGACCCCGAA
The DNA here is from genome assembly GCF_001278825.1 of Capnocytophaga sp. oral taxon 323. Lineage (NCBI taxonomy): Bacteria > Pseudomonadati > Bacteroidota > Flavobacteriia > Flavobacteriales > Flavobacteriaceae > Capnocytophaga > Capnocytophaga sp. oral taxon 323. The sequence continues at coordinate 2,424,481 of NZ_CP012589.1, read as the reverse complement.
ACAGGTTCTCGCAACTGGACAGATGTAAAACAGTTCAACCTAATGTTCGGTACCAAAATAGGCGCCTCTGCCGATGCCTCTATGGATTTATACCTACGTCCCGAAACCGCTCAGGGTATTTTCGTAAACTTCCTAAACGTGCAAAAATCCGGACGTATGAAAATTCCTTTTGGTATCGCCCAAACGGGTAAAGCCTTCCGCAACGAGATTGTGGCACGTCAGTTTATTTTCCGTATGCGTGAGTTCGAACAAATGGAAATGCAATTCTTCATCAAACCAGGCACCCAACAACAATGGTATGAGTACTGGAAAGAAACCCGCCTCAAATGGCACCTGTCCTTAGGAATGGGAGAGGAAAACTATCGCTACCACCCACACGAAAAGCTCGCCCACTACGCCGATGCTGCTTGCGATATCGAGTTCCGTTTTCCATTTGGTTTCAAAGAATTAGAAGGTATCCACTCTCGTACCAATTTCGACCTCGGTAACCACGAAAAGTATTCAGGCAAAAAAATGCAATACTTCGACCCCGAAGAAAACAAGAGCTATACTCCTTACGTACTCGAAACCTCTATCGGGCTCGACCGTATGTTCCTTGCGGTATTCTCCAATTCATTGCAAGAAGAAGCATTAGAAGGAGGAGATACCCGTACCGTATTGCGCTTGCCTTTTGTGTTGGCACCTACCAAATTAGCCGTATTGCCATTGCTCAAAAAAGACGGACTTCCAGAAGTTGCCGAACAAATCGTGAACGAGCTAAAGTACGATTTCAATGTAGCTTACGACGAAAAAGATGCAGTAGGTCGCCGTTATCGCCGCCAAGATGCGGTAGGTACACCTTTCTGCGTAACCGTTGATCATCAAACTTTGGAAGACAACACCGTTACCTTACGCCACCGCGACACTATGGAGCAAGTGCGCATTGCCATTCCCGAATTGCGCGCTGCTATTGCTAAAGAAGTGGATATGCGCAATTGGCTGCACAAATTAGATACGAAGTAAGAGATAAGAGGTAAGAAAATGACTGAAACTCCAACAATCAAACGTCCCGTGCCCATAGACGAAGAAGTATTATGGGATAAAACCACTACCCTGATGAGTCGTACCAACAAGCACGGACATATAATGGAAACCAATAAGGCATTTCAGGAAGTATCAGGCTATACTGAGGCTGAGTTGTATGACCAGCCTCATAGCCTTATCCGCCACCCCGATATGCCCAAGGTAGTTTTCAAAATACTGTGGGAAAACCTCAAAGGGCATAATAATTTCCACGCTATCATCAAGAATCTCTCTAAAAGCGGGCGCTTTTACTGGGTGATTACTAATTTTGAAATAGTACGCAATGAGCAAGATGAGATTACTGCCTTTGTATCACACCGCAAAGCTTTGCCTAAAGCACTTATCAGCGAGCATATAGTCCCTTTGTACGAACGTCTTTTAAAGATAGAAAAAGCCAATGGTTTGGAAGTAAGTGAACGCTATTTCAACGGCTTTTTAGAAGACCGTAAAACTACCTACGATGCTTTCATTCGGCAATTGCTCAAAGAAAACGCCGAAGAAATCAAAGCCTTCTACAACAACGAAAACACCGATAGCTTTTTAACAGAACTCATTCGATGAAATACTTTTTACTATCCTTTCTCCTTTTCTCCCTATATCCTGTTACAGCACAGGAAAACGACTCTATTCCACAAACTACATTGGATAGCATTGCAAATGCTTTGCAAGGCTCACACCCATCTGAAGCAGATTTATCAGGCAAACAATATAAAATCAATGATAATCTAACCTATGTATACCAAAAACCTCGTTTTGTAGATATCTTCAACAAAATACCGCGTAATATAGGAAAATCGGCGGTCGAGATGGTGTCTAAACCGAATTATCCTTACGGATTGGCAGCTATTGGTGCTACTGTTGCACTTATACCCGCTGACCCTTGGCTCATTAGAGAGAGTAGAAATTTGGGAGAGAATTTAGGACTAAATGAAGCTCATACCTATAAGAAGTTAGGCTTTTTGAAGATTATTCCTGCCGATGTAAACTCAGCAATGTACTTTATTGGCAATGGTACGACTTTTATTATCATTAGTGGGGGAATGGCTACTTATGGTCTTATCACAGGTGATTATCGCGCCAAAAGTACTGCTATGCAGATATTGGAAAGCATCATTGTATCGGGTGCTTTTGTACAACCTATCAAGCGACTCACAGGGCGCGAGAGTCCGTTTATAACCGCAGACGACGGGCGTTGGCACAGTCAGTGGACGTTTGCTCCCAGCTTTAAAGCTTACCAAGAAGATACCCCTATGTATGACGCTATGCCCTCTGGACACCTCACTACTGCAATGTCGGCACTCACAGTGATTGCCGAAAACTACCCCGACTACAAATGGATAAAGCCCGTAGGTTACACAGCCTTAGGTTTAATGTGCTACGAGATGATGCAAAGTAAAGTACACTGGGCTTCCGATTACCCTATTGCCCTATTTGTGGGCTATATCACCGGTAAAACGATTGCTAACAGACGCATTACTAAAATAAAAAAAGAAGACACTTTCTTAGTTAATAAAGTAAAATATAATTGGGAATTCTGTACCTCCAACACTTGGGAAGGATATCAGCTACTTGGAGTAAATATTAAATTTAAGTAAGGAAGATTATTCACTTACATCTTCTAAATGGACGACTTCTACACCTGCTTTTTCGAGAAAAGCTAAGCCCTCGTTATCGCGATAGCCTTCCTTATACACCACGCGCTTAATCCCCGATTGGTAGATGAGCTTACTGCACTCTTTGCAAGGTGACATTGTGATATAGAGCGTCGCTCCTTCCGACGATTGTGTAGACGAAGCGACTTTCATTATCGCATTGGCTTCGGCGTGAAGTACATACCAATGGGTATTGCCTTCCTCATCTTCACAACAGTTATCAAAACCAGTGGGCGTACCATTATAACCGTCAGAAATAATCATACGGTCTTTTACTATTATAGCTCCTACTTGCTTGCGCTGTGAATAAGACAATTTTGCCCATTCCATCGCCATACGCATATAAGCTTTGTCATAACGCAATTGCTTTTCTCGCTGTTGTTTCGTCATCTTGTAATTGTTTTTTAAGAAGTGCTACCGAAGAGAACTTTCGTTCTTCACGTAGATATTTTACAAAATATATTGTGAGCTCACGGTCGTAAAGGTCGCCGTTGAAGTCAAAGAAATACACCTCAATAGAAGCCCCTTTACCTTCGATAGTAGGGTTCTTGCCAATGCTCATCATTCCATACACTTTTCGTCTGCCAATGTAACTATACACGGCATATACGCCATCTTTGGGAATGAGTTTGTAGTCCTCAGTTACTTGTATATTAGCCGTAGGGTAGCCTAAGGTACGCCCCAATTTGAGTCCGTGTACCACCGTGCCTGTAAGGCTGTAAGGAGTCCCGAGGTAATGCTCGGCAGTGGTAACGTCGCCTTTATTCAACGCCTCTCTTATCTTGGTGGAACTCACCGATACTTCATCTACTTCTTGCACCGATATTTCTTCCACAGCAAAGCCATACTTTTCGCCAAATAAACGCATATCGTTTATATTTGCGGTACGATTGCGCCCAAAACGGTGGTCGTAACCAATAATCACCTTTTTCACATTGAGATGCTGTACCAAAATAGTACTTACGAACTCCTCGGCAGTAAGTTGGGCAAAAGCCTCATTAAAAGGTTGTACTACGAGCAAATCGACGCCTAATCGCTGGAGTAGTTGCTTCTTCTCTTCCAAAGTGTGAATAAGTTTCAAACTCTTGTCGTGTTGCACTACCATTCGCGGATGCGGAAAGAAAGTGAATATTGTTGCTAAAAGTCCTTCTTGGCGAGCTGTTGTTACTACCCTTTCAATGATTTTCTGATGTCCCAAATGCACACCATCGAACGTGCCTATGGTGAGCACCGTAGGTTGTTGGGTAGTAAAAGTAGTAATATCGGTTATTTCTCTCACTTATTGTAGAACTTATTGTAAATATCTATATACTTTTCTTTAATCACACGTCGTTTGAGTTTGAGAGTAGGAGTGAGATGACCGCCGTCTATCGTCCATTCATCGGGGGTGAAATCAAAAAGTTTTACTTGTTCCCACTTGCCTAAATGATTGTTTACCTTTTCTACCTCTTTAGCAATACGGTCGTGAACGGCTTGATTTTGTATAATCTCTTCGTTGGTCTTTCCTAATTTCACTTTATGACGGCGTGCCCATTCTTTTACAAACGGGAAATTAAGCTGAATAATAGCAGCTGGCATCTTTTCGCCTTCGCCTACTACCATTACATTCTCGATGAAACGAGAGAGTTTCAACTGGTTTTCTATCAGCTGAGGCGATACGTACTTACCGCCTGAAGTTTTGAAGATTTCCTTCTTGCGGTCGGTGATTTTAAGGAAGCCATCAGCGTCAAGCTCGCCTATATCGCCTGTGTGGAAGAAACCATCGGTGATGTTTTGATCCGTTTGCTCGGGGTCTTTATAGTAGCCTAACATTACGTTCTCGCCTTTTACAAGTATTTCACCGTCTTCGGCAATTTTTACATCTACATTCACAATAGGTTTCCCTACGGTACCTATTTTCCAAAATCTACCCGATTCGCGGTTTACTGCAATAACGGGAGCGGTTTCGGTAAGACCATAACCTTCCATAATTTTCAGCCCTGCGGCAGAAAACACTTTCGCCAAACGCGGTGAGAGGGCAGCACTACCTGAGACAATCATCTGTATGCGTCCGCCTAAGGCTTCACGCCATTTACTGAAAATGAGTTTGCGTGCTAATTTTAGCTTGAACTGATACCAAGCGCCATTGGCTCCATAAGGTTCGTACTTGAAGCCCAAATTGAGTGCCCAAAAGAAGAGTTTGCGTTTAATGCCTTTAAGTTCTGCCCCTTTTGCGAAGATTTTGTCGTAAATCTTCTCTATGAGTCGGGGTACTACTGTAATGATATGCGGTTTTACTTCGCGTAAGTTATCACTGATTTTATCGAGAGATTCGGCAAAATAAATGCTTAGGCAATCGTACTGATACAAATAGGTAAGCATACGCTCAAACACGTGGCACACAGGCAAAAAGCTGAGAGCTGTAGAACCTTCGGTAATAGGCAAACGGTCTTGACAGTTCAGTATGTTAGAGATGATATTCCAGTGAGAGAGCATTACCCCTTTTGGACGGCTGGTAGTGCCCGAAGTGTAGATGATAGTCGCTAAATCGTCTTTCTGTATGCTATCTTTGCGCGCTTTCACTTCTGCTTGATTGCTCTCATCGGCGCCTAAATCGAGGATTTCTTGCCAATGGTGAGCATAAGGTACATCGTTGAAGGTAAAAATAGTTTTTAGATGAGGCAATTTATCTTGGATAGAAGAGATTTTCTCCCATAGTTCTTTATCGGAAACGACACAGTATTTACATTCCGAATGGTTGAGGATATACTCGAAATCCTCTAAGTTGATAGTGGGATAGATAGGTACATTCTGTGCACCTACTTGTAAAATCCCGATATCGAGCACGTGCCATTCGGTGCGGTTAGTGCTTGAAATGACTGCTATTTTATCATTTTTTTCAATGCCTAAGCGCAATAAGCCTCGGCTTACGGTATTCGCTTTTTGGATATATTCAGCGGTAGAGGTTTTTTCCCACTCACCGTTGTATTTGGTAGCAAAAGCGACCTCTAAAGGGTGTTTAGATTGTTGATAATAAGGTATATCGAATAAACGATTTACGGTATTCATTGGTTTAAATTTTTGTTACAGAGGGCAAAAGTAATAAATAATTACGAAATACGAAATACGAATGACGAAAAAAGGAAAAAACTTTATTTTTCTGGAAAAAAATTGTCTTTTATCATTTGTAATTTACAATTAATTCATACTTTTGCACCAAATAAAAACAATTGAGATATAGAAGAATAGAAAAATACACATAAGATTTAAAGAGAAAGTTGTTAATATTCCTTTTAAAAAGAATCTGGTAAATTCAATAAAAAAGCAGAGGTAAATTAACAAAAGGTTTCTCGCCCCACAAGGGCGTGAACTGTTTTTGTTACATACCTGTTTTTGGGCATACCAGAGCCTTTTTAAAGTGTGAACAAAACATTCACGCTTTTTTTATGCTCTAAAAGTTGCCCTTATTCGTTTTGTAATATTAAAATTAAATCAATAACAAATGAAAAAAATCGTTTTATTCAGTGTTTTAGCACTACTGTTAGCAAGTTGTGGTGTAACAAGAGAGTTATCACACAATGTAAACAACCATACTACTCAAGTGGTACTGGCTAAAAATAACTTTAAAGTAGTAGAACACGTTAAAGGAGAAGCTTCTAATCAATATTTTCTATTGATTATAGGAGGTGGGAGACGTGCTTTGGTGGAAAAAGCAAGAGCTAAAATGCTTCAAAAAGCCAATTTGGTAGGCTCTTCAAGAGCCGTTATAAATGAAACCGTTGAGTCACATTGGATTTTTATATGGGTAGGAATCCAATATACAGTAACTGTTTCAGCTGACGTAATCGAATTTACTGAATAGTAAAACACAAAAAAGGAGCTGTTCAAAAAGTTTTATTTTTATAGGGGCATTTACAAGCGCCCCTATAAATGTGATACCAATGAGATTGACTATCAATGATTTCAACTTTGAAAAAGCCATAGCAAGACAAGGTGCGAGCTACACGGGCGGACGGAAACTTTGGCAAGGTATAACGGCAGTAAGATGAACGAGGAGTGGGTCTACAGTGGGTCTACAGTGGGTCTACAGTGGGTCTACAACGAACAAAAGACGAACCTAAATAGAAAGTAAGTTAAAGCTAAGATAGAACTAAAAAGAAGGTAGTTAAGGGATTTCTATTTTTGGTAAGAGTCGTAGCGCGAAGAGCGAACAGAAACTTTGGCAAGGTATATAGTAAAAAAGCAATTAAAAAATAGTATTTTGTTATATCGAGCTCACTTCAAACAAAAAAAGAGTCAATTTGTAAGTATACAAATTGACTCTTTTTCTAATTGAGAAATTGGGAAATTACCAAATTATTCTACGGTTACTGATTTGGCTAAATTACGAGGTTGATCGACATTGCAACCGCGCTTGATAGCGATATAATAGGACAACAACTGCAAAGGTACTGAGGCTAAAATAGGGGTAAGCGCCTCACTGATTTCGGGTATTTCAATCACGTGGTTTGCTAAGCCCGCCATTTGGGTATCGCCTTCAGTTACTACGGCTATAATTTTACCTTTGCGCGCCTTTATCTCTTGTGCATTAGAAACTACCTTATCATAATGACCTTTAGACGGTGCGATGAATATCACCGGCATATTCTCATCGATAAGGGCGATAGGTCCGTGTTTCATCTCGGCAGCTGGATAGCCTTCGGCGTGAATATAGGATATTTCTTTGAGTTTTAAAGCCCCTTCCAAAGCGGTAGGGAAATTAAAACCACGACCTAAATACAAGCAGTTGGTAGCTGTTTTATAGCTTTCGGCTATCTCGGCTATCTTGTGATTGACTGTTTCGATAGTGGTTTCGAGCAACTGGGGCACACGTTCTAATTCCTTGCAAAGACGGTGATAGGTTTCCGTACTGAGGGTACCCTTTTTATGTCCTAAATGCAAAGCGATAAGAGTAAGCACCGTGAGTTGGGTAGTAAAGGCTTTGGTAGAAGCTACCCCTATTTCAGGACCTGCGTGAGTGTAAGTACCTGAATGGGTGATACGCGCAATTGATGAACCTACCACATTGCAAATACCGTAGATAAAAGCCCCTTTTTCTTTCGCTAATTTGAGGGCTGCTAAGGTATCGGCGGTCTCGCCTGATTGTGAAATAGCAATGACGATATCCCCTTTATCAATAATTGGATTGCGATAACGGAACTCTGAGGCGTACTCTACTTCCACAGGAATACGAGCGTATTCTTCTAACAGATATTCACCTACCAAGCCTGCGTGCCACGAAGTTCCACACGCTACAATAACAATGCGTTTGGCATTGAGGAAGGTCTCTAAATGATTATCTATTCCTGATAGTTTGGTAGAGTGGTTGGGCAAGAGGCGACCGCGCATCGTGTCTTGGATAGACTTAGTCTGCTCGTAGATTTCTTTGAGCATAAAGTGGTCGTATCCGCCTTTTTCAATAGCTTCGAGGTTGAGTTTGAGTTGTTGTACAAACGGACTCACCTGCTCATTACTGCCTATTTTAATCACTTTCAACGGTTTGTTGAGGTGAATGGTAGCCATTTCGCCATCTTCTAAATACACAGCGTTTTGGGTGTACTCTATAAAAGGAGAGGCATCGGAGGCGATGAAGAACTCGCCATCACCTACCCCTATTACCAACGGACTACCCAAGCGGGCTACTACTATTTCCTCAGGTTTGCTTTCTTCCATTACTGCAATGGCAAAAGCGCCCACCACCTCGTTGAGCGCATAGCGCACGGCAGTCTCTAAATTGACGTTTTCTTTTTCTTTGAAGTATTCGATGAAGTTTACTAATACCTCGGTGTCAGTATCTGAATGAAATACAAACCCCTCTTTGATGAGGTTTTGCTTGATACTTTCGTAATTCTCAATAATACCGTTGTGTACAATGGCAATCTTGCCAGAGTTGGAAAGGTGAGGGTGTGAATTAATATCGTTAGGCACTCCGTGGGTAGCCCAACGGGTATGCCCCATACCGCAGCCATAAGTAGGAACATTTTCTCCTGCCTTGGCTACCAAATCGGATACTTTGCCTTTGGTTTTTTCTCCGTAAAAACTCTCAGCGTTTAAGATAAAACCAGCGCTGTCATATCCGCGATATTCTAAACGTTTTAACCCATCAATCACGATGGGAAAGGCAGCACGTTTGCCTAAATAACCTACAATTCCACACATATTTTTAAGTTTTATTATTATTTCTTCTTTTACTGAGTTCTAATCCCTAATCACTAAACTCTCACACTTTCGGGCACTAATACGGTATAATCACCGTGATTGCGAATAACATCGCGCACAATAGACGATGATATAAACGAAGTGCGTGCTGCCGTAAGTAAAAAGACAGTTTCTATTTGAGATAATTTGCGGTTAGTATGTGCAATAGCTTTTTCAAACTCAAAGTCGGCTGGGTTGCGCAAACCTCTGAGGATGAACTGAGCATCGATTTCTTTGCAGAAGTCTACCGTAAGCCCTTGGTAGGTAGTGACTTTTACTTTGGGTTCATCGGCAAAGGCTTTTTCGATAAACTCTTTGCGTTGTTCTACCGTAAACATATAGTTCTTGTCGCCATTAACACCTATAGCAACCACAATTTCATCGAATAGGTCTAAAGCGCGTTTGATAATATCGTAATGACCTAAGGTAATGGGGTCAAACGACCCTGGAAATAAAGCTCTTTTCAATGATTAACAATTAATGGTTAGTGATTCAATACTCGTTCTATTTCGCTTTCGAATAGTTCTTCAAGGTTAATACCTGCTACTTTAGCTTGTTGAGGTAATAAACTAGCTTCTGAAAGCCCTGGTGTGGTATTCATTTCAAGCAAATAAGGTGTATCGCCTACGATAATGAACTCACTTCGGCTGAAGCCTTCCATTTTCAACAATCGGTATACACGTTCCGCCAAAGCATTGACTTTAGCAGTCATTTCGGCAGAAAGACGCGCAGGGGTAATTTCTTGTGACTTGCCGTTATATTTGGCATCATAATCGAAGAAATCATTTTCGGATACTATTTCGGTCATCGGGAGGACTTTTATTTTCCCGCGATAGTTGATTACCCCGATAGAGATTTCAGTACCTTTCAAGAAACTTTCGATGAGGATTTCGTCGTCTACTTCAAACGCTTTGTCTATATACATAGGCAGTTGAGCCTCTTCATATACTTTATACACTCCAAAACTACTCCCTGATTTATTAGCCTTCACAAAGCAAGGCAAGCCTACTTTGGCTACAATATCAGCAGTGTTGTAGTCTTCACCTTTGTTGAGATAGTAAGAAGGGGCTGAAAGAATGCCAAAAGGTTTGAGTACCGATAGCATATCGCGTTTGTTGAACGTAAGAGCCGAAGCATACATACTACATCCTGTGAGAGGTAAGCCAATCAAATTGAAATAGGCTTGTAAATAACCGTCTTCACCAGGGGTGCCGTGAATGGCATTGAATACGGCATCAAAAGTAATTTTACGTCCGTTTACCGTTACCGAGAAGTCGTTTTTATCAATAGGGTGTTCGTTGTTTTGAGCATCTACGTACACCCATTTATCGCGGTCGATACGCACGGGGTAAGGTACATATTTATCTTGGTTGAGGTTTTTGGCTACTACTGCAGCACTCTTTAAAGAAACGGGAGCTTCATTAGAGTATCCTCCCATTATAATTGCTATATTTTTTTCATTTTTTTCAATAGTATCATTTCTGTCTGAAATACACGTCAATTGGAACACCGTTAAAATCGAAGTTCTCACGGAGTTTGTTTTCTATAAAACGTCGATATGGGTCTTTTACATACTGAGGCAAATTAGCAAAGAAAGCAAACTGTGGCATAGGTGTAGGCAACTGGGTACAGAATTTTATCTTGATGTATTTCCCTTTGATTGCAGGTGGTGGGTAGTTCTCAATAATAGGCAACATCACCTCATTGAGTTTGCGAGTAGGGATACGCTTGGTACGGTTGTTGTACACTGCTACCGCAGTTTCTATGGCTTTGTAGATACGTTGCTTATTCAGTGCTGATACAAACAAGATAGGCACATCGGTGAAAGGTTCTATTTCTTTGCGGATAGTCGCTTCGTACTGTTTAGCTGTATTGTTTTCCTTCTCTACCAAATCCCATTTGTTTACCAATATCACAATGCCTTTGCGATTGCGTTGTGCCAACCAGAAGATATTAGCATCTTGGCTTTCAAAACCACGTGTAGCATCGAGCATCAAAATACACACATCGGAGTGTTCAATGGCGCGAATAGAACGCATTACTGAGTAGAACTCTAAGTCCTCTTTCACTTTGGCTTTACGACGGATACCTGCTGTATCAACTAAGTTAAACTCAAATCCAAAACGGTTATATTTAGTATCAATCGCATCGCGTGTAGTACCTGCAATATCAGTAACAATATAACGATCTTCATCTATAAGAGCATTAATAAATGATGATTTACCCGCATTAGGTCTCCCTACTACGGCAAAGCGCGGTAAGGTGTCTTCTTCTTGTTGTTCTTTTACGGGCAGAAGTGCCACCAAGTCGTCTAACAATTCACCCGTACCGCTACCATTTACACTTGATAGGGCGTAGAGATGTTCAAAGCCTAAGGCATAAAACTCGTGCATATCGTTGCGACGGTTGTTGCTATCTACTTTGTTTACCGCTACTAATATCGGTTTACGGCATTTACGCAACAACTCAGCCACTGATTCGTCCATACCAGTAAGTCCTTCTTCTACGTTTACCATAAAGATAATCGCATCGGCTTCGTCTATGGCTAAGGCGACTTGTTTGTTGATTTCTTTCTCGAAAGAATCGTCACCTCCCGCTAAGTAACCACCTGTATCAATAACAGAAAAAGAGACCCCGTTCCAGTCGGTTTTACCATAATGGCGATCGCGTGTTACGCCACTTACAGCGTCCACGATAGCCTCACGGCGTTTTATCAAACGGTTGAAAAAAGTGGATTTACCTACATTCGGTCGTCCCACAATGGCTACTATAGCACTCATAATACACCTACTTATTTTTTGCAAAGATAGAAATTAATTGACAAATGACAATTATCTTCTTACAATCGCTGTTCTTTTTTATATGGATTGGGGCGATAGCCGTCCATTAGCACATCGTTTTCCATTATAAACGGAATAGCATTAGGTTGCTCCCACTCTACATCATATCGGTTCATTAAATAATCACTGAGCTGGGTGCGATTCTCTAGTTTTATTACCTGATAGGGTTCTTGAAAAGCGAGTTTTTCTATAAAGAGCAACTTGCCATCAAAAGGTACTAATACCCCTACGTGTCCTACAAAAAGAGTGTTCTCCTCTGGGGTGATTTGGGAATGGAAGACTGCCGAGATAAGCGATGCCTTAGTAGGGTCGTTTTTATAACGGAAATTGATTCCGCGCTCTTTCCACGCTTGTTGCATCACCCGCAAATGGGTGTTTATATCTTTGGTATTAGTAGTGGGCACCTCAGTAAAGAGGGTAAAAAAGTTATTTTCTTCCTCTGGGGTAAAGAACTTCTTAGGAGTATTGTGCAAGGATTCACGGTCTATAAAAAGCACCTCGTCTTCCTCTTTGCTAGCAAACTTTTTATCCGTAGGGAAAGAAATTAAATCACGCAAGAGGGTGAAAGAGGTAAGACGACAGTTATAGCCTTGAAACATAGGGTATTTAGCCGTCCAAATGCTTTGTATAGCAACCTCATCATACTTAGGTAGCAAGCTGTCAATAGTGACAAATCCTTTGGGTACTAAGCCTGCTTTATCGCCTACGGTTTGGTTGAAAAGGGCTACACTCTCCAAAAAAGAGGCTACATTTTGCTCAGCTATTCCCGCTGCTATAAGGGCTTTTTGCACTTCATCTTGGGTAGCGGTATCTACTAAATTAGAATAGGTTAGCGAAACACTCGTTTTTTCAGTTGTTGCTTTCTTCTGTTGGCAAGAAATTGTTACCAAAGAAAGAGTAGTTATCAATAGAAGTCTTTTCATTGTTTTAGTCATTACTTTCATAATAATAAGATTGTTCTATACCTTTAAAAATTACTTCACGGTCGTTTACTTTATCAGTAAGGGCAGGTTGCAACAAAAAGCGCAATTCTAAATCGTTGATAGGGCTACGCTCCATTGCTTGGAGGTAAGGAGCTTTATCTATCAGTTGCCAATTCACTACTTTGCCTAAGCGTTTTTTGAGTATCAAGTCGAGCCATATACGAGTAGCACGTGCATTGCCTTCCATAAAAGGGTGGGCAATATTCATCTCTACGTATTTGGCTACAATTTCTTCAAAAGTATTTTCAGGCATTTGGTCTATTACGGGTAGGATAGCGTGCAAAAATATCGCATTGGCAAACTTAAAACCGCCCTTGCTGATGTTTAGCCGACGTATCTCACCTGCAAAATCGTAAAGCCCCTCAAAAAGATAGCGATGTATCTCGCATAATCCTTTAGTGGTACCTACTTCTATCTGCTCTATAATCCCACTCTCAAAAAGATGATAGGCATTTTGCAAACTTTGTGCGTCGATTTCTTGAGTATTCATCTTCAATTTTCTCTGTTTAATGTATATACTAAGCTTGTATGTCTCTCTCCTATAAGTGGAAATAAGAAATCTTCAATGGTATGATGGTAACGGAACCCACATTTTTCAAGTACTCGCTGTGAGGCAATATTTTCCTCGTATGCACCTGCCCATAGCTGGGTAAGATGCAACTCTTCAAAAGCATATTGTATTACCCTTAGGGTAGCTTCAGTAACATAACCCTTGCCCCAAAAGTCTTCTCCAAGCCAATATCCTATTTCAGCTTCACTTTCGCTTATAGGAAGATTGCTCTCTCCTTGTAAAAGCAAGCCTATACTTCCTATGGGAATGTTGTTTGCTAAACAAATAGCAAAACTATGAGGCTTGCTAAGGACAACCTCAATAATCTCTCGGCTCTCTTCTACACTTTTGTGAGGTAGCCAACCGCACATCTTGCCTATAATAGGATTATGAGCTTGTGTGTATAAGGCTTCGGCATCTGTTGTTTTCCAAGGACGAAGCAAAAGACGTGTTGTGTGAAGTGTTTCCATAAACTTAAATATTATAGACACACTTTGCCAAAGGTACGAGCCGCACAGGCAAATAACTTGGCAAAGTTTATCATTAACCACTAATCATTAACCACTAACACTACTTAAACATTTCTTTAATCTCTTCCAACATCTTAATCTGTTTTTTTACCGATTCAGTTTGGTTTAAGCCGCGTTTGATAGTGATTCCCTCGTCCAATACGTTTTTGAGCATCTCTTTAGCAGCAGGGTTCTCCATATCTTTAGCGATTTCTTTGAGTGATTCAGCCAATAGCTCCACGTGTGAAGTATTGTCTAAGTGCATTGCCCACTCATAGCCTTTTTTGAAGTTGACAGCTGTGTCAGGATTGTCTTTTTCAAAGAAAGGATAGTATATAAAATAAGGAAGTATCGCAGGGAGATACTGCTCCATTTGGTTGTCTACAATTACTCCTGATAATCCCGCTAATTGGTCGGTATCAAAGTCTTTAACACTTCCTTTTTCAAGTATACTCTTAGCGCGTGCAGGATCTGTACGAGCTATCCCATTGATAGCAGCATTCTTGATAGCCCCCGAAGGAGTTCCAAGGTATTTTTCAAATAAAGAAACGTATTTGTTTTTGTATTTTGAGGTAGCTAATACCCATATCGCTGCCGATTTAGCCAAGTTCTTAGGGTCAGAAGACGCAATCTTTTCTACCATTGCCATTTCTTTGGCATTCAGTTCATAATTAGCGAGTTTTTGCAATGCTTGTATGCGCACTTGGAAAAAGGGGTCTTTAAGAGCAGCAAGCAAAATATCTTTGCCGTCAGGAGCCATTGGGGCACTTACCGCTTGCATTCTGCTCTTGAGCGATTTAGCGCGTTGCATTTGGTACAAATACTCTGCCCACGTTTTTTGATATTGCTCATCTATCAGCACCACACCTTCGGGGTTCATATCTATCAACTCTGGGGCTTTCTTCATTGCGAAAGTAAAAGTATTTTCTTTACGAGCATCTACCCAAACACTATGACGCTCTGCCTTGCCATTTCTGTAAATATCTATATCCAACGGAAACTGAAACAAGAGGTCTTCGCTTTGTGTTTGAATGATTTTTAAGGTCAATTTACCATTGCTAAACGTCTTTTCTACATTCACAGTAGGATTACCATTACCAAAGTACCATTGGTTAAAGAACCAGTTCAAGTCTTTACCGCTCACTTTTTCTAACGAAAGACGTAATTGGTGAGCTTCCCCCGTGCCGTATTCATTCGTTTTCAGGTAATCGGTAAGCCCTGCAAAAAAAGCCTCATCACCAAGATAATTGCGCAACATATGCAAGATAGCCCCGCCTTTGTTGTAAGATACCAAATCGAACATATCCTCACGTGAATCATAGCCAAAGCGCACCAAATCTTTTGCAAAATCATTGACGCGGTGTTGGTATTGAAGGGTGTTATTGCTAAGGTGGTATTCTGCGGCATCTTTGCCGTATTTGTGTAGCAACCACAAGTATTCGCTGTAGTTAGCAAACGACTCGTTTACGGTGAGATTCGACCAGCTTTCGGTAGTTACCAAATCGCCAAACCAGTGGTGTGCCAATTCGTGTGCGATAATAGGCTCCCAATAGTTTTGGTCAGCCAAAGCTTCTGCGCTCTGATAAGCACTCTCGGCGTGGCTTACAGCCGTAGTGTTTTCCATTGCTCCACTCACAAAATCGCGTACTACCATTTGGGCGTATTTAGCCCACGGATAGTCATAGCCGAAACGCTCAGAGAAGAACGTAATCATCTCGGAAGTATTTCCAAATATCTGTTTTGCAACAGGCTCATATTCCTTTTCTACATAGTATTCAATAGGCACCTTACCGCGCCAAGGCGTATCTTTTACTACGGCAAACTCTCCTGCCCCCATAAAGAAAAGATAAGGTGCGTGAGGCTTGTCCATCACCCAATAATCGGTGCGCATATTGCCTTTCTTATCACTGCTTTTTAGCACCCCGTTAGAGAGGGTAACAAAGCTATCGGGCACTGTCATTTCTATTTCTTGAGTAGTCTTTTGGTTGGGCTTGTCGATGGTAGGAAACCAGCACGAAGAGCCTTCCGTTTCACCCTGCGTCCATACTTGGCGCATAGGCTTGTCGGCTTCTCCGTTAGGGTTGATAAAGTAAAGCCCTTTGGCATCGGTAATCGCACGACTGCCCTTATCGGTTACCTTTTCAGGCTGTGCCGTATAGCGAATGTACACGGTATAGGTCTCCCCTTTTTGGTAAGTTTTGTTGAGTTTTATTCTCAACATATCATTCTTATAGCTATAAGAAAGAGGCTTTTGCTTGCCGTCCTGTTCCAAAGCCACCTTGTGGATAAGCATAGCCTTTGCATCGAGGATAAGGCTATCGGTAGCATAGAAATAAGGAGAAGCAGTAAGCCATTCTTCGCCGTTGAGTGTTTGGTTAGTGAAGTTAAAATCTACCTTCAATTTCGTGTGCTTTAAGGCAGTTTTCTTCTCAGGAGTAGCACGATAGACGCTTCGCCCCGAAGTATCCGTCTGTGCAAAAGTGTAGCCCGAAAGTAACAGGGCAATAATAGTAAAAAGTGTTTTTTTCATTAGCTTATTTTATTGCCTTGAAAAATATATTTCCAAGGGATAATTTCAAATGCAAAGATATAGCTTTTTGCCATTATAGCGAAATAAAACACCGAAAAATCACAACCGTTGTACCTCTTCCAGTTCATTTACGTGTGCCTCTTTAGCTTTTCCAAATTGGTAAGTGAGGTTCAGTCTAAGCTGTCGGCTTTCGCTATTGCCGTAAGCATAAAGGTCTAAGTTAGGCAAATGGCTCTCGCTGTCCCAACGTTGGGTGTGGAAAATATCGGTAAAACTAAAGGTAGCCGTAAGACGATTATTTAAGAAAAGGCGTTGCAAACCGAGGTCTATACCTCCTGACGATTTAGCTGTCTCGTTGATGCCTGCTAATCTGCGCGAATTGTAAACTGCCGTGAGTTCGCCTTTCAGTTGCCAAGGCAAGCGAAAGTAATTTTGCATCGTTAGGCTGTACTGCCAACGATTGAGGTGTAACTCAGTGCCTTCCAACACAGTGCCCTTGTTCTCTATATAACTGAGGTTAGGGGTAATAGTCGTCTGACAGCCGTTGCCCCAGTTGAGTTCTTGATAAAGCGAAAAAAGTAAATGGTGCTGGCTACCTATGTTCTGAGGGATAGAAATAATCTTATTTTGCTGAAAAGGTTCACTAATACTGCTAAAAAAATCAGTAGAATAGCTGTAAGCCATTGTAAAAGATGTCTTTTTATACGAAGCCGAAAGAGTGAGTTTTTGTATCTTCTCAGGGGCTAAAAACGGATTCCCTTTCCAATACGATAATTCGTCTAAGAGGTATTCAAACGGATTGAGATTCTGGTATTCAGGTCGGTTGATACGCGTGCTATAACCTGCAAATAGTTGTAGGTCATCGTTGCATTGGTATTGCAAACTCAGGGTAGAAAAGAAATTGGTATAGTGCTTTTTGTGTTCTTGTTGGCTATTTGCACTGCCCGCAACGGGCAATAGCACTCCCTTAGAAAAAGTGGTCTCGTTGCGCACACCCACCTCAGCATTCAAGCGTTCGGTAATAGGGTAGTGATACTGGGCATATACGGCAAAAATACGCTCTTTGAAGTCGAAAGCATTGGAGCGGTTTACATCTATGATATTGTGGGTTGGCAAGTGCTTGAAGAAATGAAAACTATTATCCGAAAATACTTGTGAATATTTAGCACCTGCTGTAAGACTGCCTCCCCATAACGGTAGCTCCGAACGAAAAGAAGTAGCGAAGATATGTATCTTACGGTCGTTTTCGGAGAGGTACATCTCGTGAGAAAGTATAGTACCCTCAGGCGAACGGTAAGTGTTGGGTTGCCAATTGCCCGAGCCCCCATCAAAGAAAGCGTAATCTATGTCCAACTGATAGCGTTCGTTATCCGAAGGAGTAAACGTGTAGTAAACATTGGCACTGTATCGATTGGCTTTTTGCATAAAGTAATCGTTATAGCCCGATAGCGTCTTTTCCAATACATTAGCAGTATTGAAAAAACGGGTAGTCGTGCTGGTAGTTCCTTTACCAAATAGGGTGTTGGCAGAGAGTTGCACCCCTAAAATATGTTGTTCATCGGGCAAATAGTCATAGCCAATATGCCCTGCAATCGTTTTGCGCTTTTCGGTATCATCGGTAGGACTTTCGTAGCGCAAGCCATTTTGTAGGCGCTCACTGCCGTAATCCATTGCGTAATGCCCCAACTGATGATTATAACCCAAACGCAAAATACCCTTCTTCACGCTGTGTTGCAATTGGAGTTCTGTGTTCTGTCGCAGATTCCACCAATACGACACCCCGTTATTTAAAGAGAAGAACGTGCCTTCCACCGTCTTTTTGTCTAATACTATATTCACCGCTCCTGCTCCTCCCTGTGCCTCATATTCGGCTGGCGGATTAAGTAATAATTCCGTTTTCTTGATTTGCGCCATTGGAATAGATTTCAGGTAGTTCGCCAAATCGTCGGGCTGCATATAAGTAGGCTTCCCATTGATGAGCACCAACACATTGCTTTTTCCGCCAATGCTCAGGTGATTTTGGTTGTCTACCACCACATTGGGCGTACTTTTCAGTGCATCAAGTGCCGTACCCGAGGAGTGTGTTAGGCTGTTTTTAGGTGAAAACACTATCTTGCCTTGCTCCATATACACAGCAGCTTTCTTCTGAGGAGCTGTAAGTACTACTTCTTCCAAATCTACCGCAGTGCTCAGGGCAATAGCAAGCATATCAATATTCTTGTCTAACAGAAAAGGCTCTCCCGTATACGACAAATAATCACCCGTACTTTCAATATAAATGCGCAACTTTCGAGGAGGAGAAGTAAAGCTAAAGAGTCCGTTAGCTCCCGTAAGAGGTTCGCTTACAATAAGGTTCGTATCAGCATTTAATACTTTAATAGCTACTTTGGGAATTCCCTCAAGCGAAGCGTTATGGACGAAGCCTTTTACAGTGTATTGTGCTTGAGCAGAAAGGGTAAGTTCACAAAAAAGAGCAAGAAAGAAAATAAAACTTTTCATTAAAATATTGTTTATGGCGAATAATGGTGCAAATGTAAAATAAAAAACACACTCCATAAAAAGAATTAACTTATTTTATTGTTTTACTTTAACAAAGTTTCTCATTCGTCCTTCGTCCCTCATCATTCGTCATTTCTCCTCTTTTCCCTCGCCACACTCCCCCTTTTCTGTCATACTCCCCCCTATTACCTATGCCCTAAGACTCCAACACCACCCCATTTTCTCATTTTCAAATTTGCTAATTCTCTAATTTCTCTTCCCCTTTTTCCGTCGCTACATTCCCCCTTTGGAGGTAGCCAGCGACAGCTGGGTATGTGTAAAGGGGGGTGTTTCCCCTAGTGCCTATGGCCTAAGGCCTATCACCTCTTCCTCTTTCTTTCGCCTCGAAACCCCGTTTTTACCGTTTTTTACATTGTTGTATTATATTATTAATCAATTATTTATACACCCTTTCTATACCAATCGTCCAAGATTCGTATAAGCTTCCTATAAGCTCTCTATAAGCTAACCCCACCCATCTAATAGCCTTTTTTCACCAAAATTCCTCTTAACCTTCTTCCGAATCTCTCCGATATCTTCCGAAAGTTCAGAACTTCTTTAAGATTCTCCAAAAACTCCGGCGAATCTCTCTCCCCATTTCACAAGGCGTAGACTTGATTTTGTTTAAAATTTGTTTAATTTCTGAGGCACAGCCTCATTCCTCTAACTCAACCTCGCACCTCATTTCCTAATTTGCTAATTTGCTCATTTGCTAATTTGCTCATTTGCTAATTTTCTCATTTGCTAATTTTCTCATTTGCTAATTTTCTAATTTTCTCATTTCTAACATTACTTGGTATTAAAGAATTATTTACTATCTTTGCCCCAATCTATACAAAAGAAAAAATGATGAAAAGAACGATACAATATTTGCTCACAGGTGGAGGAGTAGTTTTGCTCTCTGGTTTTTTGGTCAATGCAATGTCAGTTAAAAAAGAAGAAAACAATATCTACGAACAAGCAGAAGCCGAAGCAGCCCAGAACCCTCTTTCAGCTCAAGAAACTCATCATAAAAGTGATTTCTCTAATGATTACAGAGTTTTTGCCATCGATTTACCCGAAAAATTAGACTTTGCTGGCGAAAGAGTACCTTTGGAAGACCCCGATGTACACGAGCGCTTAGACCGAGAGCTTATCGTAAATACCTATTGGCAATCCAATACTTTGTTGGTACTCAAGCGTGCTAATAAGTACTTCCCTATCATCGAACCTATCCTCAAACGCAATAATATCCCCGATGATTTCAAATATTTAGCCATCATAGAAAGCGGACTCACCAATGCGGTATCACCCTCTGGCGCAAGTGGCTTTTGGCAACTTATGAAACCCGCCGCTCAAGAATACGGCTTAGAAGTAACCGACCAAGTAGACGAGCGTTATCACATAGAAAAAGCTACCCAAGCTGCCTGCGATTATTTAAACAAAGCCAAGCGCAGTACAGGTTCGTGGACGATGGCTGCCGCTGCTTATAATGCCGGTATCTCAGGAATGAATAAGCAAACTTCTTTTCAAGAAACTAATAATTATTATGATTTATGGCTAAGCTCCGAAACTTCACGCTATGTTTTTCGTATTTTAGCCCTAAAAGAGATAATGAAGCACCCTAAGAAGTACGGCTTCATCTTCGAGAAGAAACATTTGTATAACGAACTGCCCACTTACAATGTAATGGTAGATTCTACCATTGAAAATCTCACCCAATTCGCCAAGAGCCAGAACATCACTTATAAAGACCTAAAACTATACAATCCTTGGCTACGCGATAAAAGGCTAGATAATATAGATGGTAAAGCGTATTATATCAGGATTCCCAAGAAATAGTTTTAAGAATAAATATCAGAAAGTAGAAATTTTCAAGTGTTCGACATTCTTGGGCGCAAACTGTTGCAATACTTCTACCTTGCCATTAGCAAGCCAAAGGTGTTGTGCCTCTGCAGTAGCATCATCATTCAGTAAATGATGTTGAGAAAGTATATTGCGCGTTTGTTTAGCTACCGCATACCCCGAATCTATTACCTTTATGTGTGGGGGAATGAGCTCTTGTATTTGTGGTAACAAATAAGGGTAATGAGTGCAACCTAACACCAAATAATCAATCCCTTCGGCAACCATAGGTAAGAGGTATTTGCGTAATAATAGCGTCATTTCAGGACTCTTTATACGTCCCGCTTCTATAAGGTCTACTAGTCCCTCCCCTACTTGCTCTATAATTTCCACTTGCTCTTCCTGTTTAAGGTGCTCACTGGTTTTAGCAAAAAGGTCGCTGGCAAGTGTACTGCGGGTTGCTAATACCCCTATTTTCTTAGTAACACTCTGCAAACTCGCAGGTTTTATAGCAGGTTCTATCCCTATAAAAGGTACTTCTTTATATTTATTCCTCAAATACGATATAGCATTGGTAGTACCCGTATTGCACGCTACTACTATAATTTTTGCATTATTTTCTAACAGAAAACGCGTATTGGCATCGCATAATGCAATGATTTCCTCCTTAGTCTTCTCACCATAAGGAGCATTTCTATTATCTGCTATAAACAGGGTATTCTCATTAGGCATTAGCGCGTTTACTTCTTTCCAGATAGTAGTTCCCCCTACTCCAGAGTCAAACAAACCAATAGGTGCTGTGCGTGATGTTGAGTGAGTCATTTTAAAATAAGGTTCTTTTCAGTTGCAAAAATAAAAAAAAGTGTTCACTTAGCGAACACTTTTCATAAGAAAAAATATCTAATAATTTAAAAATCTACGAACTAAAATCCTAAGTCCTTTTTAACTGTACTGTAAAGGTCATCTCCTGTAGCTACAATCACGCTTGAGCCTGCACTTGAATCCAATACGTACTGAAGTCCTCTTTGCTTAGCAATTTTCTCAATAGAGCTTTTTACCTTTTTAAGCAATGGCTCTACCAATTCTTGTTGCTTTTTCTGTAAATTCTCAGCAGCAGTTTGTTGTGTTTTACGGATATTTTCTTCCATAGTTTTAATTTCCTCTGATTTTTTGAGGAATTCTGCTTCACGAGCTTTAAGTTGTGCCTCTGTAAGAGCAGCAGCTTCATTCTGATACTTTTGAGCCTTAGCTTGCAATTCTTTAATAGCTGCTTGAATATCGTTCATATATCCTTGCTCCATTTTCTTTAATTGTGACTCTATTGATTTTCTTTCAGGCATTTCTTCTAAAAGTTTTTGCACATCAATATGAGCGATTTTCACTTGTGCAGTAAGCATTGTAGTAGCTCCTAAGAATAGAGCCAATGCAATCATCAACGTTCTAATGTTTCTCATCATCTGTTTGTAATATTAGTTATTTAAAAATTTTTACTGATTTGTTGTAGGCGTTTGTGTTCTTGCCTCTTGTTGTTTTTTAAGGCGCTCGGCTTGTTCTTTTTCACGTTGCACCCTTTGCTCTTCAAGTTTTTTTTGGCGTTCAGCTATTTCCTTCTCACGCTGTTCTTTCTGTTCTTGTAACTTCTGTTGGCGTTCGGCTTGCTCTTTGTCGCGTTGTGCCTTTATAGAATCGCGCTGTTGTTGGAACTTCTGCTGGCGCTCAGCTTGCTCTTTCTCGCGTTGTGCTTTAAGAGCATCGCGCTCTTGTTGGAACTTCTGTACACGTTCAGCTTGTTCTTTTTCGCGTTGCGCTTTAAGGGCGTCTCGTTCTTGTTGGAACTTCTGCTGACGCTCGGCTTGCTCTTTCTCGCGTTTTGCTTTGAGCTGTTCGCGCTGTTGCTTCATTTCTTCAGTTTTGCGCAAACGTTCTTGTTCGTATTGTACTCGGCGTTGCTCACGTGCTTTTTCAGCTTCTTTACGTTTCTTAACGCGTTCTTCTACAAACTCAAAATCATAGCTTTCTTTTAAGAGCTGAGCCATATCTTTGTTTCTATCTTCGGCATTGTCTTTCTTCTTCAAGGCACGAAGCACTACTTTACTCAAGTTATGTTGCTCATTAGAGAATAACATAGTGGCGTCACTCTTTTCAAAGATAAAGTCGTATTTACGCATCTTGCCTATCTCTTGCACTATATTGAACACTTGGTCTTGGATAGGCTTAGCAAGCATAAACTTTTGGGTGATATACTCTCCTTCCTTAGCATCAAACTTCTGCTGTTTATAGGCATTCAGGTTGTATTCTAACAGAGCTATTTCTTCTTCTTTATCTTTGATAAGCTCGGGAGTAAGTAAAGCTTTCTCAGCTTCTAACTTATCTTTTTCAGCCTTTATCTTTTCTTGGCGTTTGGCTATTTCAGCCTCCCATTGCTCTACTTGTAAGGCAAACTGCTGGCTTGCTACTTTATAATCTTCGAGGTGTGATAATATGTAATCCATATCCACATAGCCAATACGAGATGGCTTTTGTGCATAAGTAAAACAGGCACTACACAATAGTACTATAAATAACGCTTGTAGTTTGTTCATAACATTTATCAAATGTATATACTACTTTTTAGCCTTCTCTTTCCATAAAAGAAAATATCGTGCCAAAAATTAGAATTGTTGTCCAAAAATAAAGTGTGTTTGCCAGCCACTGCGGTTATTGCTATTGGCAGGGTTATCGAAACCATACCCAAAGTCAATACCCAGCATACCGAACTGTGGCATAAAGAGTCGCAATCCTAAACCTGCTGAACGCTTAATCTGGAAAGGATTAAAGTTCTCTAATCCATTGTGTACATTACCTCCTTCGGCAAATACTAAGCCATAGATAGAAGCCATTGGTTTAAGAGTAATAGGATAACGCAATTCCAGAGAGAACTTGTTAAACACAGTCTCGCCATCATCGGCGGAAAGGGCATAGTTTTCATACCCGCGCATTTGTATGTTTTCACGTCCGTCCATAGAGTAATAGCCTAAACCATCGCCTCCCATAAAGAAACGTTCAAAAGGTACTATACCGCGTTTGCTGTTATAAGCTCCCAAATAACCAAAATCAGCACCAAACTTTAATACAAATTTACTGTAAATATTGGTATACCAAGCTGAGGTAAACTTAAGCTTATAAAACTCTAACCAGTGAAAACGCTCTTGGTCTATCTGTGCTATTCTTTCAGAATCGCCGTTATTAGATGCTGTTTCACGTTCTTCTAGCAGTTTGCCATAATCTATCTTATTGAACAATGAGTAAGGAGGGGTAAGCTTCGCACTAATGGTAAAGCTACTTCCTGACATTGGATAGATAGGGTTAGGACCACTTGAGTTACGCGATAGCGAAATAGTATAAGCTAATGAATTAGAGTTACCATCTTTAAAAGTAAAGAGTCCTAAATTAGGATAATTCTTCAAATCATAATGCTGATAGCTTAAAGTATGAGCGATTTGAAAATAATCATCGGGGACTCTTAAACGTTTGGCTAAACCTACGCTTATTCCTGTGATATACACGCGTTTACTCTTATCTACATCATAGCTCCTGTAACTATACCCGAACTGTTCGGTTCTACTGAATGACACTGAGAACTGCACAGGCTGTTTACCTCCCATCCAAGGCTCGGTGAATGAAAACCCATAAGTGCGGTAGTATCTACTTATTTGGAAACTGAGTGATAGTGCTTGACCGTCGCCCATAGGCACTGGGCGATAGGCTTTGGGATTGAACAAGTTGCGAATAGAAAAGTTATTGAATGAAAGAGCAAGTGTACCTATGAATGAGCCTCCACCATACCCTCCTTGCAACTGTACTTGGCTTGAACCTGTTTCGGTGAGTTTATATTCTATATCTACAGTTCCTGCATTAGGGTCGGCATTTTTAAACTCTGGATTGATGTTTTGAGCATCGAATAGTTGCAACTGTCCTAACTCACGAACGGTACGCACTACGGCATCTTTGCTATATAGATAACCAGGACGTGTGCGCAACTCGCGATAAATTACATAGTCGTTAGTCTTTTCGTTACCTGTTACTGATATTTTATTAAAATAAGCAGGTTTGCCTTCTACCACGCGTATTTCGAAATTGATAGTATCATTTACTACTGAGGTTTCTACAGGGTGTATTTGCGAGAAGAGATAACCACTATTTTGATATAAGTTGGTTATATCTTCGGCATCGGGTTTGGTATTGTCTTGAATGCGTTTTTTGAGCAATACTCCGTTATATACATCGCCTTTTTTGATACCCAATACTTGATTGAGCACACGGTCGTTATAGACTGAGTTTCCTAAGAAGCGGATATCACCGAAATAATAACGCTTCCCTTCTTCTACTGCTATTTTAAGACTTACGTTACCGTCCTTATTTTTAATAAGCGTATCGTTTACCACACGAGCATCGCGATAGCCTTTTTCCTTATAGAAATCTACGAGGTTTGTTAAATCTTCGTCGTAGTCTTTCTTAACATATTTGGAGCGTTTCCAGAAACGACCGAAACGCACTTGTTTTGTCTTTTTGAGCTTCTTGCGCAACTTGGCTGAGGTGAATTGCTGATTGCCTTCAAAAGTAATTTTATCGATTTTTACCTTATTACCTCTATCGATGTGAATGAGCATATCTACACCATTGGCATCGGTAGTATCTATTTTGGTATCGATAGTTACTTTGGTATTGAGATAACCATCTTTTCGATATTTATTAGTGATATAGTTTTTAGTATTAGCAATAAGGCTTTCGTTTACCTTTATTCCTTTTTTAATTTCGGCATCTTTAAGGAGGGTTTCTGCTTTTTTCTGTCCGATACCTGTTACTTTTACATCGACTAATGAAGGTGTTTCTTTGATAGCTAACTCTAAGAATACGGTATCACCTTCTACGCGCTTGATATAAATATTAATATCGCTAAACAACTTATAGCCCCATAGCTTATGAATGATGGAGCTGAATTTTTCACTGGGGATTTCGATTACATCACCTACTTTCAAACCCGAAGTAGTGAGGATAGTTTGTTCGTTATAACGTTTTGCGCCAGTAACTTCAATGCCACCAATTGTATATTTTCTTCCTTTTCCTAATGATATTCTATCTTCTTCTTGTGCACTTACAAGGCTTACAAAAGCCAAGAAAGCAAGCAATAAAATTTTTTTCAGCATAGTTTTACGTAAGTTGTTCGCTTGTTTTTCCAAATCGTCTTTCTCTATTTTGATAGTTTGATAGGGCTTCTTCTAAGTGTTTTTTTGTGAAGTCAGGCCATAATACTTCAGTAAAATAGAGTTCGGCATAGGCTATTTGCCATAATAAAAAATTGCTGATGCGCTCCTCACCGCTGGTGCGGATAAGTAAGTCTACATCGGGTAAGTCGTAGGTGTATAGGTGTTTTTGTAGTGTTGTTTCGGTAATTGTATTAGCAATAAGTGTGCCTTCTTTTACTTTTGCTGCAATTTCTTTTATAGCAGTTAGGATTTCTTCACGTGCTCCATAGTTGAGGGCTAAGGTAAGGGTAAGCCCTGTATTGTTTTTGAGTTTATCGATAGAAGCAAGTAGGGCTTCGCGTGGTTTAGGAGGGAAACGGTCTAAATTGCCAATGGTTTTGAGTCTTACATTATTTTTGTGCAAATTATCAACTTCCTTTTTTAGGAACTTTACCAATAGCTCCATTAGGGCTTTTACTTCTAAGGCGGGTCGTTTCCAATTTTCGGTAGAAAAGGCAAAAAGGGTGAGGTATGGAATACGGTGTTCCACACAATATTCCACTACTTGTCGCACAGTTTGCACTCCTTTTTCGTGACCATAGGCTCTGAGCAAGCCTTGTTTTTTTGCCCAACGCCCATTACCGTCCATTATAATAGCCAGATGCTTTGGATAGTTCGTAATCTCCATTGGTTTTAAGTGAAATTATCTACAATAGCAAGGCCATTCGCCGAAGGTGTAGGTAAGGGTAAGACCTGAGAAGGCGTACCAGTCGTAACTTCTTCCTATGTTACCGAATGTAAAGGATTTTCTTTCGGGCGCACTACCATCGACGTTGTTAGTAAGGGCAAAACGGAAAGCTACTTCACCTCCTAAAACAAGCCTTCGAGTGATTTTGGCTTTAAAACCGAAAGCTACGGGCACAGCCACATCGAAGTCGCGACGTGTAGTATCGGTAGCTTCAACGGGTTTGGGAGAGGAGGGGTCGAAGTACAAATCGTCGTGCCAAAGCCCAGCTATACCTACGAACACATAGGGGGTCATAGGCATATCGAGCAAATTGCCTATTCTGTAGCTAAAGAAATTGAACTCGGTGCCTACTGCCAAATCGGTAATATCACTTGAATAAGCGAACCCTCGGTTGCGTTTACCAGGGATATCGGACTGGACGTCGTTAGCTCTAAGTTCGGACTTAGTAACCTGCACACGAACTGCCATACGTTCGTGGAAATTCCATTTATATATCCCACCAAAAGCGATTTTGTTAGGATATAAATAATAGGTTCTACCAACATCTGAAATGGGGTTGCTTCCACCTAAGAAAACACCGATTTCGTGTTGCTGTGCCGATGCCATATGCATCGCCAATAGTATCAATGTAATGTGTATAAATCTGTACATACGCTATTCTATGCAAGGCGCAAATATACGTGTTTTATATGAAATAACATTTATTATTTCCTATTTTTTTATTTTGGATTTTTTAATTAGCTGTTAAAATTCTTTATATATCATTGATTATTAGCACGATATAAGTATATTTATTTTTATAAAGAATTATAAGTTATCGGGGTAATTTGTGAAAAGTGGGTAGATGAAAGGTGCTTGTGAGGAGGGAGCGAGAAGTACCTTGTGGTTGCTCTGTGAGACATCTGATGGACCTTTAATAAACCTTAAACGAAACTACAGTGGACTTATAGTGGCTCTACAGTGGCTCTACAGTGGCTCTACAGTGGCTCTACAGTGGCTCTACAGTGGCTCTACAGTGGCTCTACAGTGGCTCTACAGTGGCTCTACAGTGGCTCTACAGTGGCTCTACAGTGGCTCTACAGTGGCTCTACAGTGAAGACTAACCGAAGATTAATGGAATACTAACTGAATAGTGATTGGACTTATAGTGCTGCTATCTGCTCATATCACTGGTTCTACTGGCTAGACTTGTCGGGCATAAAATAAGTGACGTGAGCTCGACGTAAAATAGCGAACGAATACTCGGAGT
This sequence comes from Capnocytophaga sp. oral taxon 323, assembly GCF_001278825.1. Classification (NCBI taxonomy): domain Bacteria; kingdom Pseudomonadati; phylum Bacteroidota; class Flavobacteriia; order Flavobacteriales; family Flavobacteriaceae; genus Capnocytophaga; species Capnocytophaga sp. oral taxon 323. The sequence goes on along the minus strand of NZ_CP012589.1, from coordinate 2,396,555 downwards.
GGGGTATGCGAGAGATTGTGTTTCAGAAATTAAACAAAATTGATTTCAAAATTAAAATAGCATCAAGACTGCGCCTTGTGAAATAACAATGCAAGATTCAACTTTGCCAAAGGTCGTAGCACGACGGGCGATTAACTTTGGCAAAGTGTATACTGCAAAAAAGACTCATCATCAGAATTATTTATCAAACTGATATTAACTTTTAATTTCGTGTGTTTGCTCTAATTGACAAATTGGCAGGTTTGTAGATTGGTATTATTTTTGTAGTTTTGCACCCTAATTAAAAGAAAAAATTACTATGGCAAACATTGAAAAGATAAAATGCCTAATTATAGGCTCAGGTCCTGCGGGCTATACTGCCGCTATTTATGCCTCTCGCGCCAATCTTAACCCTGTGCTTTATCAAGGCGAACAACCTGGTGGACAGCTCACTACTACTAACGAAGTAGAGAATTTTCCGGGATATCCTGAGGGAGTAATGGGTAGCGAAATGATGATGCAGTTAGAGCAACAAGCTAAACGCTTTGGGGCTGATATTCGCAACGGCTGGGTGACTAAGGTAGATTTTTCGGCTCACCCCCACAAAGTATGGGTAGATGACCAAGAGCTCCACGCTGATGCTGTGATTATCGCTACGGGTGCTTCGGCTAAATACTTAGGTTTACCCTCAGAACAGCACTATTTGCAAACAGGAGGAGGCGTATCGGCTTGTGCTGTGTGCGACGGTTTTTTCTACCGCAATCAACACGTGGCTATTGTAGGGGCAGGCGACTCGGCTTGTGAGGAAGCGCTTTACTTAGCGAACCTTTGCTCGAAAGTAACAATGCTCGTGCGTCGCGATGAGTTCCGCGCTTCACAAATTATGAAGGAACGCGTGCTCAATTCGCCAAAAATAGAAGTGCTTTTCAATACTGAAACTGAAGAGATATTAGGTGACGGACAAGTAGTTACCGGCATTAAAGTGCGCAACAACAAAACAGGGGAGATAAGCGAAATAGCTATCACAGGTTTCTTTGTAGCTATCGGTCACAAACCTAATACCGATGTGTTTAAACCTTATATCGACACTGATGAGGTGGGCTATATTAAGAATGTAGCGGGCACTTCGCTCACCAATGTAGCAGGAGTGTTTGTAGCCGGTGATGCTGCGGACACGCGCTACCGCCAAGCTATTACGGCAGCAGGCTCGGGCTGTATGGCAGCGTTGGACGCAGAGAAATACCTTCTTACTCTTGAATAGCTAAGAGGTAAGAGATAAGAGATAAGAAAGCGCGATGTTTATTATTCTAAACATCGCGCTTTGCTATTTAACCTGCCAGCTATCGCTGGATTTGTTTCTTACTTTTTACCTTTATCGTAAACTAAGCTTATGGTTGATAATTCTATCCATATAGTCTTGCATAAAGGCTTTTAAATCTTTAATACCTTTTTGTATTTCGGCATTGTCTTCTTTGCCTAAGAGATTGTTTTTGAGAGCACCGTCTTCTTTCTTGTACACTCCGTTTACCTTGCCTGTTTCGTCGATGATATAGATGTAATTACCTTGCATCATTTGGTACATAAGTGCATCGGAGATAAAAGCACGGGGCGTTTCATCAGGAAGATTGGCAAACACACTGCGCCCCCAAGAGCGGAAAGGCTTATGGTAACCCATTAGGTCTACTAACGAAGGATAAATATCTATTTGCTGAGCAATATCTGAATTTACCCCCTTTGGCACTAAATTAGGGTTAGGGCTGTAGAACATAATTGCTGCTCCTTTGCCTGTAATAGGCTCTTTGTAAAGGTCGTAATAGATTTGGTTAGGGTGGTCATTGACAAAAGCAAAGATAGTATTGTTATACCAAGGTTGTTTTTTAGCACACTCAAAGAATTGTTTGAGAGCGTAATCGGTATAGCCAATACATTGGTGAATTTCTAAATTGCCTTTAGGAAATTTGCCCTCATATTGCTTAGGAATTTGAAAAGGGTGGTGGGAGGAGAGTGTGAAAATAGTGCCTAAGAAAGGTTGTTTCTTTTGAGAATAAGTCCTGCACATATATTGGAAAAAAGGTTCGTCCCAAATTCCCCAGTGTCCATCGTCATCAGCATCGTTATTGTACTCATTTTTACCATAATAATGGTCGAAGCCTAAGATATTAGAAAAACCTAAGAATCCCATAGAACCATTGGGTGCTGAATGGAAGAAAGAGGTATCGTAGCCCATTTCTTTGGCAATAGACACCAAAGACTGTGTGGGTTGCTTCACATAAGGTGATGAGGTGTAAGCGACTTGAAAAGAGGGAATTCCTGCCAACATTGACGACATTCCGTGTATAGACTGACGCCCTGTGCAATAAGCATTGTCGAGCACAAGTGAATGTTGCGCTAACGAGTCTAAAAAGGGAGTATATGATTTAAAGTCAGGAATATGGGTTTTAGTATTCATACAGCCCCAATACTCTTTACCGAAACTTTCTAAAATAAAGAGGACGACATTGGGCTTGGTAGCTACTTCGCGGTTGTACTGCTTAATAGGTTTTAAACTCTCATTGATGTAGGCTTCATCTACAAAGTGATATTCTTTAAATCCTTTGTTCTTACCTATACTGCGAATAAGGCAAAAAGGTGTATTGAGAATTGCATCAGCCTGAGGAGCTGTATTTACGTGTCGGCTAGCATCGAGCATATTGATAGGGCGTGTATCCGAAGTAAAACCACCGCCTCGTATAGCCATCATTATCAGAGTACCGAAGCCTAAGAAAAATACAGCAGACCAACCAAAATAAGATTTCTTTTGAGCAATAGGCACTTCGACGTTTTTCACGCGTTTATAAAGGAAAACCCAAAGAGCTATCAGTAAAAAGAAGCCTACGAACATATACCAATAGCCTCCTAAAAAGCTACTGAATATTTTCATTTTGTTGTTTTCGTGTTCTATAACTGCAAACGATGCCGAAGTAAGGCGAGACTTGCTAAAAGGGTAGTATGCCATATCAATAAAATTGGTGGCATAAGCAATCGTATTAGGTATAAAGTACGACCAAAAAACTGCTTTCTGAAACTTCTTATGGGTATTTACCCACAAAGGTAGTAAGCTGAGCAGTATGAACAGCAAATTAGTGTACATTATAGCACAGTTATCAAATGCTAATCCATAATAGAAAAGGTCGGATGTGTTATAATCACCCATCAGTCCGCGATTCATATAGATAAACAAACCACGTGCAATGGCATAAAATAAGTATACCAAGAAGATACGGTATAAGAAAACTACATATTCTCTGATTCTCATTGTATTTAATTTTAAGTGAATTGTAATAGCAAAATTATAAAGGCTAATACGCACGAAGCGATAAGTACACCACGTGCGCGTTCGTTTTCATAACGATTGATAAAAAAGAAGAAGATAGCAAGGTCTAACAGGGCTCCTAAGAGTATGAGTTTCCCTAAATATCTCTTGTAATAGGCATCTTGCAAGGTAGTAGCAATACTAAATTTAGAGAAAATAAGCACATAGGCTATCACCCCTATCACATTTACAACAATACCTGCTATAAAACCAATGATTTGGTCTTTGCGTTTTTGATTTATATTTAAAAATCCCATTGCTTTAACTCTTGAATATTTTGGTGAGCCGTAAGGTCAAATTGAATAGGCACTACTGAAATGTAGCCGTTTTCGAGAGTCCATTGGTCAGTATCAGTACCTTGGTCTTCATTCACAAAAGTACCTGTCATCCAGTAGTACACTCTTCCTTGCGGGTTCACACGTTTGTCAAAACTTTCTATCCAGCGCGAACGTGCTTGACGGCATACTTTTACGCCTTTTATTTCTTCCTTCTTGATATTAGGTATATTCACATTCAGTACTGTCCCTTTGGGCAACCCATTAGCGAGTACTTTTTCAGCAATACTTTTGATATAAGAGCGCGCTTGCGAAAAGTCGGCATTCCAACTGGAGTCTAATAATGAAAAACCAATAGCAGGAATGCCCTCAGTACCCGCCTCGATAGCAGCACTCATCGTTCCTGAATATATCACGTTGATAGAAGCATTGGAACCGTGATTGATACCACTCACACAGAGATCGGGCAGACGACCATTCAGCACTTCGTGTTTGGCTATTTTCACACAGTCGGCAGGTGTACCACTACAAGCGTATTCGCGAGTAGCTCCGTTATGTGAGGGCATAGGGTCGCAGTACATAGTAGTATCGAGGGTAACGGCGTGCCCTTTACCACTCTGTGGCGAATCGGGGGCTACTACCACCACTTCGCCTAATTCTTTCATTATGTCTATCAGATAACGGATACCAGGAGCGGTAATACCGTCGTCGTTTGTTACTAATATTAAAGGTTTTTGCATACTAAAAAGTAAAGACGCGTTTTGTAGTCGCGTCTTTACGATGTGCAAAAGTACACAAATTTTAAATAAAAGCAATATTACATATGAAAAATATATATTTTTACATCAGTTGGATTTCATCTACAAATAGTAAGGCTGGTGTGCCTTTACCCTCGTGCCATTCAGGGATTACGGTACCTTTGAGCACTACTTTCACATAACGAGTTTTAGTTTTAGCAAAGTTCAAACTGATAGGCACGCGCTTGATAGGGTCGGTCTTCTGGGCTATCTTCAAAGGTTGCTGAGTGATGAGCTGAAAGTTTTTGCCATCAGCAGAGCTGTAAATAGCGACTTCTGAGGCTGGGAATATCCAGTTAGGCGTATCGGACAAAGAACCTGTTTTGAGATTGCTAATTTCTTCTTCTTTACCTAAATCGATTACTGCTTCCACTCCCACTCGACCAGGAAAGCCCACCCAATGCCCATCGATATAAGAATCTTCACCTATTTGGGCATCTACTAAAGCGGTAGCCCCTCCGAAAGTGTATTTAGGGTTGGTTTCGGTGAGTAATTGTATAGGCTTGTAAGTAGCCTTATTAAATAACGACTGGTAGCTAAACACTCCGCTTATAGTATCTTTATGCACAGCTACTGCCTTTAACAGCACCTCGTTGCTGAGCTTGATAGGCTGGGTATAAAGCGTTTTGGTAGCATCGGGGGTAGTGCCATCGGTGGTGTAGTACACCTTGCCATCGCCTACGGTGAGGAGTTCTACCTGAATGCCATCTTTCTTAGGAGCGGGCTGAATCACAGATGTTACACCCAACACGTGTTTAGCATAATGATATCCCTCTTTTTGGTAGTAATTGAGTAAGTTGCCTAAACGCTTCAAAAAGTCAGCATAGTTCTTTTTCTCTGGGGCTGTCCATTGTACCTCAGCTAAGGCAGCCAAGCGAGGCAAGAGCATATACTGGGCGTGTGCAGGACTCGCGATGTACTCTGTCCACAAATTAGCTTGTGCTCCTAAGATGTATTTACCTTGTTCGGGAGTGAGTTTAGGGTCGATAGGCTCATAGTCGTACACCTTTTTCACGGGGAGGTATTCACCTATGGATAGTGGTTCTTTACTGGGGTCTTCGCCTTGGTTATAGTCGAAATACAAACTGTAATGCGGAGTCATAATAGCGCGGTTGTGGCGTTGTGCTGCGGCTATACCTCCTTCGGTACCTCGCCACGACATTACAATCGCTTCTTGTGAAATGTTATCTCCCTCCAAAATCTCGTCCCAGCCTATTACCTCTCTATTTTTCTTCTTGAGGAACTGCTCAACGCGCGATACCACATAGCCTTGTAGTTTCTGTTCGGCAGTGTGTTCAGCATCGCCTTTTAAGCCCAACGCTTTAATTTTAGCCTGACATTTAGGGCAGTCTTTCCAACGTGTTTTAGGACACTCATCACCTCCTATATGAATATATTTAGAGGGGAAAAGTTCGGTAATTTCGTCGAATACGCCTTCTAAGAACTCATAAGAAGCCTCATTACCGGCGCAAAGTACATCGTCGAAAACCCCCCATTTGGTACCTACTGCATAGTCTTTGCCTGTACAACCCAACTCAGGGTAAGCCGTGAGCACAGCTAAGGTATGTCCAGGGATATCTACCTCGGGAATAATCGTAATATAGCGGTCTTGGGCGTATTTTACAATCTCTTTAATCTGTTCTTGGGTGTAGAACCCACCATAAGGTTTGCCATCAAATTGGTGGGGTTTATCTTTGAGCAAATGCCCAATAAGCGTTTCTTTGCGTGTTGAGCCTACCTCAGTAAGGCGAGGGTATTTTTTGATTTCTATACGCCACCCTTGGTCATCGGTGAGGTGCCAATGGAACTTATTGAGGTTATGAAGTGCGAGTATATCAATGTACTGCTTGATAAAATCTACTGTAAAGAAATGCCTGCTCACATCAAAATGCATTCCCCGATAGGCAAAGCGAGGCGCATCGTCTATCACAGCCGTAGGGAACGCTAAGGATTTAGGTTCTGTTACGTCAATCGACTTGCGCAAGGTCTGTATGCCGTAGAACACACCTGCGGGACTTGCTCCATCAATAGTAATTTGCTCACTTGCTACAGTAAGTTGATAAGCCTCTTGGTTAGGTTTTTTAAGGTCGGTTTTAAGACGAATAACCTTCCCACTGTTCACATTGGGCTCAGTGGCAAGAGTGAGCCCTGTGATTTCTTTAAGATAAGAGGCAAGGAATTGGGCATTCCTTTGTAGTAAGGCATCACCTTGTGGATAGGTAATCACGGTTTGAGCATCGAGCTCAAAAGGTTTCTGATGGGTATAACTAATGGATTGTGGTAGCGGAATTACCTCGTAATGAATTACAGGCTCAGTGCCTTTACAAGCCATAAAACATAGTGTTACTAAACTAAATATAAGTTTTTTCATTGGTGGTGGTTTGATTTTTAATATTTAATAGTTGGGATATATTGTGCTCGATAGAAAGTGAAAGGCACCATAAAAGAACGTTTTATGGTGGGTGTTTCGTTGCGGTCGGTAATGATAATTTGTTTTTTGGTACTCAACGTGATTAGTAGCAAGTCCTCACCTATAAATTGGGCATTGCTACGGTTTGATGAGGCTAAATCTTTGGGAAGAGCTACTGCCATAGGAACTGTTACTGTTTTGCTTTGTTCATTTACTTTATACAAAATAGCTCTCGAGCCCGTATCGGAATCTGAACGTGCATTGTCAATCACTAACACCTCGTTAGGTGCTTTCGGGTTAGCACAGTGCATTCCGTGAGTAAAGTATTTTTTCTCAGGTTTTATGGTGCCATTTTCGCCTATGCGATATAATAACTTCCCTGTTTTACCGTCAATTTTCCAAAGTTCTCCATAACGATTAAACGTCATATAGTAATTACCTTCGCTATCGTAGTTAAAGGAGTTGGCGTGTAGCCAATCTTTTTTTACTCCTTGTATTTTTATATTAGGGTCGGTAGTAGGGTCTACATAATCAAAACAACTCCATTGCTGGGTGATTTCTCCTCTTCTATTCATAATCACAAAACCATCACCTTTTACAATATCGGTAGTTGCACCGCCTTGTGCAGTGAGGTCAAAAGTTTTATCAATATAGGTTACTAATCCTATACTGCCATCGGGCATAGGGCGACACTCGTGATGCACTTCCCGTCCGTTAAGTGCAGGAACAGTAGCAAAGTCTTTTTGAAATACTACCTCCCCAAAGAGGTCTATAATTTTAATACTTTTAGCATTGAAAGTATAAGGACTTCCAACAGGGTAAGCAGGATTGGTAAGAATGTAAAACTGCTGACGCTGTGCATCGTAATTTACGACCAAAGGCTCTTCGGGCACTTGCTCATACCATACTACTACTCCTTTAGTATCTGTCAGATAGATGGCTTTTGTACCATTCATACGGGCATTTGCAAAAAAATAACCGCCTATATCTTCTTTTAGGTCGTCTATCAGTAATGTTGCATTAGGAAGAAAAGCCTCCACACTTTTTGTTTTAAAGGTTTTCACTGCCGACTTATCTCCTTTCTCTGTAATGATTTGGCAACTGTATTGCCTATCGGGTTTGAGGAACAATAGCGTTTTACGTTCTATCCCTTTGCCCTGGTAGGTATTGGTTTGCTGTACTTGTGCCGGATGGTTCACTTCCCAATAAGCTATATGGAAGGACGTTTCCCCGCTGAAAGTAGCAGTTACTTCCGCACGAAGGTTATTCGTCTTGCTCAAAGACACCTCAAAAGCGGTAAGATTACTCTGATACGGAGGGGTAAAAGGGTCTTCTTTTTTAGGGGGAATAGGGTCTTCTTTTTTAGGGATAAAAAGTTCGTCTTTTTTACAAGAAACTAATACCCCCCCTATGATTAAAAACAAAATAATAATCGATTTTCTCATATTTTAAATCTTTCTTGTTCCTATATGTTATTTCAATAAGAAAAAAGCGTTAGTCTTTATCGGGATTTACAGGCTCAATAGCATTACTAAAAGGCTCATATGTCACATAATCCCACAAGGCATAATGGTCTCTGGTAGGAATACGGTCGCCTATAAAATCTATATTCTCTACACTGCAAAAAATACGGAAAGGATACTGTTGCCCATAGTTGAGCTCCGTATGAAGGTGTTGCACCCCATCGATGAGCCACGTAGCAATATAATGGTTATTCTGCGGATTGATAGCTAATTTAATCTGAAAAGTATGCCATTGGTCGCTGTCTATAAGCACCTCAGCATTTTGCTTCCAAGGATTATTCTGGCTGGTCATAAACACCACTACCTGCCCCTCTTTTGCGCCCAACTTCTTCCTGCGTTTGGCATCACCTGAGCCCACTTCAAAATCTATTTCGTGCCCCTCACTGTTATACAAGAAAGAGCCTATACTTGCCCAAGCTCCAGTTTCCATCGGCGGAATGTAAGCGCGCCAAGTGTAAATACCTGCCCCGTAACGGTGTACTGTCTTTTGTTTTTTGCGTTGTTCAGTATGAGCTTTCGTCCATATTTTCAGTGCCCAACCATCTTCGGCGTAAGAATCACTTACCACTTTGGCATAAGTTTCTTTGTCCTTCCCTTGTGGGTAATCCTCGTCCTGATTACCTAATAACCAACCGTCAAGCGTTTTAAAATCCCATCGCATCACTTTGGTTTTATCAATGGTCACCTCAGGAATATCGCTCGATTGTTTGCTACAGCTTACAAAAGCTGTCCAACACACTGCCATTAAAAATAGATTTACTCGTTTCATATGCTTTTATTTTTTCGTTTTTGCTTTATTTAAAATTCTCTTTTGCTTTATTGTTTCTTCGCTATTCCTTCTCCGTTTCTTCGTTGTTTCTTCGTTGTTTCTTCGTTCATTATTCGTTATTGCATCGCTACACTCCACCTTTTCCGTCATACTTCCCCTAGTGCCTATGGCCTAAGACCTCACACTTCCCCATTTACTAATTTTCTAATTTACTAATTTCCTAATTATCCCTTCTCCTTTTCCGTCATACTCCCTCCTAGTGCCTATGGCCTAAGACCTATTGCCTATTCCTCTTTCTTTCGCCTCGAAACCCCGTTTTTGCCGTTTTTTGCTTTGTTGTATTACAGTATTAATCAATTACTTACATACCCTTTCTATACCAATCGTCCAAGATTCGTATAAGCTTCCTATAAGCTCTCTATAAGCTAATCCCACCCAATTTACAGCTCATCTTTTACCTTTTATCTAAATTCCTTCTTTTGAAAATCTCCGTTTCCTTCCGAAAAGCTCAAAAGCTCATTATCCTAATAATTTTTCACTTTTCACTATACAAACTGGTGTGAGGGTTGTAATGAATACCGTTTTAACTAACAACAAAGCAATTCTATTAATATTCTATAAAGGTAGATAATTACAACCCCTTTACCAGCCATTTATAAAAGCAATATGTAAGTCTCGTTTTATTAGCGAGGTTTATAAGAATAAGGATATGGTTGATATGTTACATAATCCCATAAGCCTACAACATCTTCTGTAGTAGGACGTTCTCCTAAAAAGTCTAAGTTCTCTACACTACAAAATATATGAAATAATTTTTCTTGTCCATAGTTTAGTTTTGACTTATAACGGTCTACTCCATCTATAGCCCAAGTAATGATATAGTTCTGACCATTAATAGCTTGATTTATTTCCAATCTTATCTGAAAAGTATGCCACGATCCTTTATTTACCCTATCAACTGTAACAATCTCAGTATCGTGATGTAGTTCTGGATTATTTTGGCTTGTAATATAGGCTATCAACTGATTGTTTTTCGTTGCGTGAGCTTCTCCTCTTTTTTTAATAGTCCCTGAACCAACCTCAAAATCTACTTCGTGTTGGTCATCGTTATAAAGCCAAGAACCTACGCTCACTCTTTCACCAATATTCATTGTAGGAATGAAAACACGCCAAGTGTAAATTCCTGCACCAAACATTTGTTTTGTCTTTAATTTTTTCCGCTCTTTTGTCCCTGCTTTTGTCCATATCTTCAAAGCCTTACCATCGTCACAACCATCTTTATAAACTGATGAACAATGGTCTACATTCTTATTAGGTTCTTGGTTGGCTAAAATCCAATCTGAAAGAGGATAAGAACTAAAGTGCCATCTGTAAGTTCCAACAGGATTATCAGGCTTAGGGTCAGGTGTAGGCTTAGGTGTAGGTGTAGGAACTACAGCTCCACTATTGGGCGTATACTTAACATTATCCCATACACCTGTTGTAGGAGTGTTAGCAGGTCTATCACCTACTTTTGGTAAGTTCTCTACACTACAAAAGATATTGAAAAGGTTGTCTTGACCATAATCAAGTGTTCCTTCCAATTTATCCTTTCCTTCCCTTCCATCTACTGTAAGGATAGCGTGATAATTACCATTCACTAACTTCAATTCTATCTTAAACCTATGCCAATCTTGTTGGGTAATAGCTATCTTTTTAGTAGCCATTCCGTAACCACCCAATTCTGCTATTACTTGATTATCAGTAAGTCTCATTTGAGAGCGTTCCGCATTCTTTCCTGAATAGACTTTAATAGCCAATTCGTGACTGTCATCTTTGTAAAGAAAGCAATTCACACTTGTTTGGGCTCCTTTCTCCAATTTAGGAACATACAATCTCCATTCATATACTCCCGCTCCGTATTGTCTTACAGTTTTGAGTTTGTTGCGTTGCAAAGTGTTCGCCTCTGTGTGAATAATAAGTCCACCGTTTGTACAGCCAGGGCTATGTTGTATCTTATAGCAATTAGGCTTACTGTTCTGATTGGCTTCTATCCAATCGTTAGAAGGAGCATCAAACTCCCAAAACATTACCCCTTTTTGAGCCTGTTGTGCAGCATTAAGCGATTGCCCATCGCTTGATGTAGTTGTTGCGTTGCGGGTAGTTTCCTCAGAATCTATCTTACAACCAACATAGATGAACAAGGTCATCAATGAAAAAATAAATGTTTTTTTCATACTAAAATCATTAAGTTGTATGCTTTATTCTTAGTTTTCTCTTTAAGAAAAAGAGGCTGTCTCGTTGTTGGAGGTGAGACAGCCTCAGAAAAATCAATTTGCCATTTATAGATAAACATCGATTACTACTAATAGGCGGTATATTCAATAAAGTTAAACTTCGTTTCTAAGTGTTTTGTAAGAGCTTTATCGAGTTTAGCCCATTTCATCCAAGGTCTATTAGCATCTGCTTCGGCTATAAAGAAGAACTTAAATTCATCTTCACCATAATTTGCAACTAAAGTTTTTAATACCTTACCATCAATAGAGTAAACAATAGTATACTTGTTATTTACTTTTTTAAGGTCGATGGTAAGTTTGTAGTCTTTGTTAGCATCTAATAAGCCAACATATTCATCTACCGCAGGTTCAGCTCCTTGTATATATAGCAATAACTGATTGGGTTTAGCTCCTAAGCGAGCACGATCCTCTTCTGAGCCTATACGAGCCATCATTAAAAAGAAGCGTTCGGTTGCTTTCCCTTTTTCATCTTCTACATAATAATAAAGATTAGCTCCTGATTGGAATTGAGTACCCGCAGGAATGGTTGATACATCGGGGAAGCGGACAGACCACGTATATTTTCCATAGCCCATTTTCATACCCAACTTGTATTGTACCTTAGCAATAGTATTACCACTATCTACTCCTAACACCAATTTACCACTATCTACTTTAGCAATACCCCATTTCAACCAATCGTCGGGGAAGCTGTTGAAAGTCCATTTCTTTACTTCTCCTGTATCTGGTTCTGGTTCTGGGTCAGGTGGGTTAAGTTGGTTTTGAGGTTCTGTAGGTTCCATAGAATATGAGTAGGGAGTATAGGCTACATAATCCCACAAGCCATAATTATCTTTATAAGGCCAGCTATCGCCTACAAACTTCAAGTTCTCAGTACTACAAAAGATATAAAAAGGGTGCTCCTGCCCATAAGTAAGTTGCTGAGCGGCACACTTTACATCATCAATAAGCCAAGTAGCAAAATACTTTCCTCCTGCTAATTTTAGGTCAATTTGGAACGTATGCCACGCATTCTTCTTGATTTTTACTTTTTGGTGTAAAGCTGGGTTATCCTGGCTGGTAATATAAGCAATCACTTCGTCATCAGCAGCTCCTAAGGCATCACGGTCTTTAGCCGTACCAGAACCTACCTCAAAGTCCAGTTCGTGTTTATCGCTATTCCACAACCAAGAGCCTATGCTCACACGTTCAGTAGTTCCTAAATCAGAGATATAGGCACGCCAAGTGTAGAGTCCTGCTCCGTATTGTTTTTTAGTTTTGAGCTTTTTACGCTCTTTGGTACCTGCTTTAGTGAATATTTTCACTACTTTACCATCTTCAGCTTGTGTATTGCTTTCCACTGAAGTTTGTGAGATATTAGCCTGTTCTCCTTGACTGGCATTAAGCCAATCGTTAGTATTATCAAAGTTCCACTTCACTTGTTTAGCAGTAACCAAACTGCCTTCTTGTGGAGTTCCTATCTCACTGCGTGGGTTATCGCTAAAACGCCCATCTGCATCGCTCTTGTCGCAGCCTATCATACTAAGCATCGCAACAGCCATCAGTATTGGTTTTGTATAGGTTTTCATATGAGTTTACATTTAAGATTATTGTTCTCTAAAAGAACGGTTGTTTTGTAGGTCAGGAAATTTGTTACTATACACCCCTGGTATAGGGTAATACCTACGTTTGTCATAAGGTTTAAACGGATTGCTGAACTTAGGATACACTTTCCATTCAGGACTCAAATCATAAGGATTTTTTACTACATTAGGGTCTCTTCTGGCATTTAGATTGGCCTCTTTAGTTTCCAATTTCTGTTTAACAAGATCCATATAAGCATCTAAGCGGTCTTTCCATAATCCCATACGGATAAGGTCTACACGACGAACTCCCTCCATATTAAGCTCAAACAAGCGTTCATCACACAATTTACTACGCATATCTTCTTTAGAAGCAAAGTTTGCCAAGGTATAATTGTGGTTGCTATTTTCAAAAGCTCTCTCACGGATTTTATTAATCAAATCCACTGATTCTTGAGTAGGTCCATTGAGCTCATTAAGAATTTCAGCTTTGCAAAGCAATACATCAGCATAACGCAATAAGATGAGGTTATTAGGTGTATTATAATTATAGGTTCCTGGTTTGGTATATTTGTACTTTTTAGTATATACCGCATCATTCTCTACTATTTGCGGATTACTTTTTTCATTCCTAAGCGTTCCTACTTCATTAAGTTTAGGAGATATGTACTTTATAGGTTTTCCGTACACGTTGTTGAAAGAAGTTACAATAAGCTCTTTGAGGCGTTGGTCATCACTATCAAACTTCCAGTACAATTCCAGAGGCATATTGATATTGTTCCAGCCCATATCATATTCCCAAGGAGTGAAATACAAAGCTAAATCTGAAGAACCTGAGGGCACTTTATCACTTGCTCGTATAGCAAAGATAATCTCGTTATTATTTAAGGTTTCAGGCTTAGAAGGGTCGAACACATCAAACACTTTAGCTTGTAAGGCGTATTTACCTGAGGTTATCACTTGGTCTGCATACATTAAAGCAGCTTGCCAAGCAGCGGTAGCATCTTTACCTTCTTCACGCAAACGCCCTGCTTTACGCATATTAAGACGCATCAAATAGCCATAAGCCGCACCTTTGGTAGGGCGACCTGAAGCTCCCTCTGTTGCAGTACCCCATTCATCGGGAAGGTTATTAGTAGCAATGAGCAAATCTTGTTCTATTTGGTCATCTAATTCCTCAACAGTAGCCAAAGTAGGGTTAGCATCAGCTTCGTAGAAACCATTTGTTATCAAAGGTACTCGATAAAAAGCATTGGTAAGCTGATAGAAGGCAAAAGCGCGCAAAAAGTGGGCTTCGGCTAAGAGCTCTGGTTTCTTATCGGCGGTTTTGAAACGAGATTCGGGAATCATTGAGATATTGTCAATAGCAGTATTGGCACAACCAATCATTTGCCAGTTACCATTGTAGCATCTCGCAAGTTCTACGTTGCCAGAGAGACCATTTTCATTGTATATCTCGAAAGCAATACCATCTTTAAAACAGTCATCAGTAGACATATCGTTGATGTAGAAGTTGCTTGTGTGTGTAGCCCCAAGAAGGTAACGATAAATTCCGTTTACACCTTCTTGTGCATTTTCTTCGGTAGTATAGGCGTTATTGGCATTGTAAACCGAAGTTAAATCTTCTTTGAGTTCACAAGCGGTAAACGAAAGTCCTAAAAGACCTACCAATGTATATAGTTTATAATTCGTTTTCATTATTCTTTTGCGTTAAAAAGTTAATTTCACTCCAAAGTTAATGGTTCTGTAAGCAGGATAAGAGTTTAAATCCAAACCTTGTGCAATAGCACTACTACCATTGGTACTGATATCGGGGTCGAAACCTTGGTATTTAGTGAAGGTAAGCAAATTTTGACCTCCTACAAACACACGCATTGTTTTAAGAGTTTTCATATTCCATTGACTGCCTGTGAAGGTATATCCTAACTCAACATTGCGCAATTTTACGAAATCGGCATCTTCTACAAAACGAGAGTTCACATAAGAGCCGTATTGCAATTTAGCTGTTTTTTGATAACCATTACGAGGCACACTGTTAGAAGCGTGCGCTTTTGTCCAACGGTCAGCTGAATCTGAAAGACGATTATTATCTTCCAAATAAATACGAGTTAAGTTAAGCATCTTGGCTCCTAATGAGGCTTCAAAGAAGAAAGAGAAGTCAAAACCTTTATAGGTAAAACTATTGTTAAGACCTATGATAGTTTTAGGGATACCAGTACCCAATACAGTACGGTCTTTTTCGTCTATTTTACCATCACCATTGAGGTCTTTAAACTTAGGGTCACCGGGTGCTGAGTTAGGCTGTGGTGCATAAGTTTCACCTTCTTGAAGGATACCATCGAACTCATAACCATAAATAGCACTGAGAGGTTCTCCTTCTTTGAGCATCATATATTCTTTTTCGTCATAAGAACCGTGAGGACGTATATACTGAAAACGTGGTTTTCCATCGTTGAGTTTCAATACCTCACTGCGGTTATGAGAGAAGTTAAATGCTGTAGTCCACACAAAATCGTTTTTATTGATATTGGTAGATTTGATAGCCACTTCAAAGCCTCGGTTTTCGATCTCACCATCGTTTACCATCATTGCGGTATACTCAAAACGGCGACCGTCATTCACATAGTTAGGGAAACCTCCTGAAGGGTGAATAGGGTCAGGGTTTAACAAGTCGTGAGTGCGTTTAATATAATAATCGAAGCTGGCTTCTACTCTACCAACCACTAAATCGATACCGGCATTCCATTGTGCAGTGGTTTCCCAGCGGAGTTTTGGATTGTAGGGATTAGAAGGATACATACCTTTAGAGTTCACGTCATTACCAATATACACATCGCGTACAGAGTATTGGTATTGTGACAAACCAAAGCGGATACCATCGTTACCACTAAGTCCATAGCTAGTGCGCAATTTAATACGAGAGAAAAGAGGTTTAGCAAATTTCATAAACTCTTCTTCACCTAAGTGCCAAGCGATAGACCCCGCAGGAAATATACCCCAACGATAGTCAGCACCAAACACTGATGAACCATCGGCACGAACTGAAGCGTTGATAATATAACGGTTATTGAAGATGTATTCGGCACGACCGAAAACAGAAGCTTTTTTGATTGAGGATTCACCTGAACCTATCCAATCTAAATGTTGGGCAGCTCCAATATTTTTGAAAGAGAATACATCGGAAGCAAAACCATAGGCTTGCACTTCATCTCCTTTACCTCTTTGATAAATATAGGAAGTACCTGCGGTTACTTTTACATCGTGTTTACCTTCCATTTTAGGGTGATAAGTAGCCACACCTTCTATTTGGTGTTTTACGTTTTCTTCGTGACTGAGGAATGCTTGCCCTTTGTAAGACTGACCTATAGAAGTAGAACGGTCATAATACTTTTCAGTTTTTAAATGGTCATAAGCATAGGTATAACGACCATTGATAGTAAGTGAAGGCAACAAATCAATATCGGCATAAGCGGTTGCATACATTGTATTAAAATGGCGATAGAGTTGTGCTCCGCTCATTTCTTCGAACACAGCAGGACGACGGTCTTTAGTTCCAAATACATCGAAACCTTCTTTATTTTTCCAAGGTTCCAAATTAAAGATACGATACATAATGTTTTTATCAGAAGAGACTGTACCCATATCTAAGAATTTCTTTTTAGATTTGGAAAAACTCATATTAGCACCCGCTCTTACTTTCGGACTTATCTTGTACTGCAAATTGATACGTCCTCCATAACGATTATAATCGGTATTGAGCAGAATACCAGGCTCGGTAAGGTAGTTACCTGACATAAAAGCAGATAAGCGGTCAGTACCTCCTGATACAGAAAGTTGATGCAATACAGTAAAAGCATCGTGAGTGGTTTCTTTGAGCCAATCGGTACCTTTACCGCGATAGGTAGCTTGTTGAGCTGTCCATTTGCCATAAGCGGCGTCTTGGGTTTGTTCATATAAGCGACGGGTAAGTGCTATGGTTTCTCCAGCATCGAGCAAATCCCAAGGATTATACATATTCTTATAAGAAGTTTGGTTAGAGTACTCTACATTGAAGCTACCTTCTTTACCTTTTTTAGTAGTAATAAGGATAACCCCATTAGCACCACGAGCTCCGTAAATAGCAGTAGTAGAGGCATCTTTTAAGATTTCGATTGATTCGATGTCGTCTATACTGATTTGCGACATATTATCTGTTTGGAATCCATCGATTACATAAAGTGGTTCGTTATCGGCACTTACTGAAGAAGCGCCACGTACACGGATAGATACATTACCACCAGGCTCGAGTGAGTTTTGGCGCACTTGTACTCCTGAGGCACGACCCTTTAACATCTGTGACATATCGGCTACCACCCCTGCTTTTACATCATTGGTCTTGATGGAGGTAATAGCACCTGCTAAATCACGTACTTTGGTAACGCCATAACCTACGACCACTACTTCGTCTAACTTTCTTTGCTCTTCGGCAAGAGCAATATTCAAAGGTGAAGGTGTATTGGCGGTTACTTTTACATTTTGAGTTACATAACCCATAAATGAGACTTCTAAGGTTTGCCCTACCGATACCTCTATGGTATACTTACCGCTCATATCGGTACTGACACCCTTACTAGTTCCTTTAATTACTACCGAAGCACTCATTAGGGGCTCTTTGGTAGTAGCATCGCTGACAGTTCCACGGATAGTGCGTTGTTGCGCATAGCTCCAACTCACTAATAAGAACAACAGAACTGATAAAAATAGATTTCTTTTCATACAATGGTTGTTTGTTCGTTTGTTTTCGTATGGTTTTGATGGTTCAAAAGTACAAAATAGTTGAAAAAAAGGAGGTTTAAAATCGTCTATAAAAGGTTTAAAATCGTCTAATGAGTTTTAAGATATTCATAATCAAAGGCTAAAAAGAAGCTCTAAGAAAGTAATAAAAAGAAAAATAGCCTATAACAAATAGAAAAAAGATAAAAACAAAAGAATAAAAGATAAAAAAAGCCCCCAAAAAGGGGGCTGCGCAATTTAAAAATATATTACAATGCCGAGAAAAATCTCGTTATTTTTATCCACACTTACAATCAGTTCCTCCTCCACAACTTTTCTTTTTCTTTTTAAAAAAAAGTGCTTTTACGAGATAGCCCACTGCTATAACAACTAATATATAAGCGATGATTTCTTGTGTATTCATAGAAATATCTATTTATTGAGTAATTCAAAAGCTACATTTATTTGTGCTTCTACCGCTATTTTGCCTATTGCTAAGGTGTCGTCGTTAGCTTCCGCTCCGCTACTACCTAAGCTCATTTTACTGGATCTGAAAGTAGGTTGTACATCGTTAAAGTTTGATGAGAGTTCTTTAACAGCAATGGCTTTGCCTATATTTTGGTCTAAACTTACCGCATAGAGCAGTGCTTTTTTACGAGCATCTTCAATGGCAGCTACACGAGCGTCTTGCAAATGCTTTTCTTTATTCTTCACATCGAAACTTACACTATTGATACGGTTTACGCCTGCATCGAAAATAGCGTTCATTAAACTATCGTATTTGCTAATATCTTCTAATTTGATAGTAATATTTTGTAAAACGCGATATTTATTAATCTTGTTATAATCGTCTTTATAAAGTGAAACATAGCTGGTTTGGAAGTTTTCCTTTGGCAGTTCTTTACTCAAAGTCTCCAAAACTTTGGCTACTTCTTCACTGTTTTTTTGTCTCAAATTTTTAAGGTCAAGTCCTTCTCTTTCTATACTGATGGAGATGTTTACGACATCGGGGGTAACATATACAATGCCTTCACCCACCACTTGCACTGAAGGCGTTTGGGTTTGTGCTATTGCCATTGTAGAGACCAATGAGAATAATAAAATGTACTGTTTCATATGTTTGTTTTTAGTTTATTATATGCAATTTATATGCCAAAGGTGCGAGGTTATAGCACGACAGGCAGGCGGATAATTTGGAAATTAGCTAATAGTTAATGATTAATGGTGAATGGTTAATTTGGGAGAGGACTATATAAAGCTTATAGGATAGATGGACGAAGAGTGGGGCTACAGTGGCTCTACAGTGGCTCTACAGTGGCTCTACAACGGAGACTAACCAAAGATTAACTGAATACTAACTGAATACTGATTGAGTTTTTAGTGCTCTTATCTGCTAATATCTCTCGTTTTACAGGTTAGACTTGTCGAGCGCAAAATAACTAACAACTTAGGTTAACCGCACGAAATTGCGGTTGCTATAATAAGATTTTTCCCAATTAGCCTATTTGTTAATTATTTCGTACCTTTGCCCCCCTAATAGATAAAAATGAAAACCAAAGAGATACTTATAAAGGGTGCGAAATTGCACAACCTTAAAAATATAACTGTAGGAATTCCTCGTAATAAGTTAGTGGTGATTACAGGACTTTCGGGCTCGGGTAAATCATCATTGGCGTTTGACACGCTTTACGCCGAAGGACAGCGCCGTTATGTGGAGAGCCTATCGTCGTACGCGCGTCAGTTTTTGGGTAAGTTAGACAAGCCCAAAGTAGACAATATCATAGGGATTGCCCCTGCCATTGCTATTCAGCAGAAAGTAAACACCTCGAACCCACGTTCTACTGTGGGCACTTCTACCGAGGTGTACGACTACTTGAAACTGCTCTTTGCTCGTATCGGGAAGACGTATTCGCCAATTTCGGGACAAGAGGTGAAAAAACATACCGTTACCGATGTGGTTGATGCGGTGATGCGCTATCCAGAAGGCACAAAACTGTTGCTTTTAGCCCCTGTGAGTATCCCCAAAGACCGTACCGTAGAGCAAGTGCTCAAACTCCTATTACAACAGGGCTATGCACGCATTCTATACAAAGAAGAAATCATTCGTCTTGAGGAAGACAATTTGCCTAAGAATCTCGACAATTTCCAATTGGTAATAGATAGGGTGATTGTGCGTCACGACGAAGACTTTCAGCACCGCCTTGCCGATGCCGTAGACACGGCTTTCTTTGAAGGGAAGGGTGAATGCTACATTCAAGAAATGGACGGAGTGGTACAAACGCATTTCAGCAATCGGTTTGAGTTGGACGGTATCACTTTTTTAGAGCCTAACGTACACTTGTTCAGCTTTAACAACCCTTATGGGGCTTGCCCAAAATGCGATGGTTATGGTGATACTATCGGACTTGATGAAGATCTTATCGTACCTAACACAGGTCTTTCGGTCTACGAGAATGCTATCTATCCTTGGCGCGGCGAGACGATGAGTTGGTTTCGTGACCAATTGGTGAATAACGCCTATAAGTTCGATTTCCCGATACACAAGCCTTGGTTTGAGCTCACTGATAAGCAGAAACAATTGGTTTGGGACGGCAACAAGTATTTCACAGGACTCACCGATTTTTTCAAAGAGTTAGAAGAGAAAAGTTATAAAATACAAAACCGAGTGCTCTTGGCGCGCTATCGCGGAAAAACGCGTTGTCACGAATGCCACGGCAAGCGTTTGCGCAAAGAGGCTAACTACGTGAAAATAGCAGGCAAAAGCATTTCGGACTTGGTAGAATTGCCTATTGAAGAACTACAAATCTTTTTCAAAGAACTCAAACTCACCGACTATGAGCAAGAGGTAGCCAAACGATTGCTTTTAGAAATTAACAACCGCCTGCAATTCCTCACCGATGTTGGCTTAGGTTACTTAACACTCAACCGAAAATCGAACACGCTCTCAGGAGGGGAAAGCCAGCGCATTAACTTAGCGACCTCGTTGGGCAGTAGTTTGGTAGGCTCTATGTACATACTCGATGAGCCCAGTATCGGTTTGCACCCGCGCGATACCGAACGACTGATAAGCGTACTAAAATCCTTGCGCGACTTAGGCAATACGGTGATTGTGGTGGAGCACGACGAGGATATTATGAAAGCTGCCGACTACATCATCGATATAGGTCCTAAAGCGGGCACGCACGGTGGCGAAGTAGTAGCGACAGGCACTTATGAGGAACTTCTAAAAGCCAACACCCTTACGGGGAAATACCTCAGTGGGCGCTTAACAATTGAAGTACCCCAAAAGCGACGCACTTCGCCTCACTACATCACTTTGGTAGGCTGTCGCGAGAACAACCTTAAAAATATAGATGTTACCTTCCCTTTGGATATGCTCACGGTAGTTACAGGGGTATCGGGTAGTGGAAAATCGACTTTGGTGAAAAAGCTACTCTATCCTGCTATTCAAAAAGAATTGGATTTAGGCGGAGAGAAAATCGGTCAGTTTACGAAGATAGAGGGCAAATACAAGCACTTGCAAAGTGTGGAGTTTGTAGACCAAAACCCTATTGGCAAATCCACCCGTTCAAATCCTATTACCTATATCAAAGCTTATGACGATATTCGCGCCCTCTTTGCAAGTCAGAAGTTGGCAAAGATGCGCAATTTCCAATCCAAACACTTCTCATTCAACGTTGATGGGGGTCGTTGTGAAGTATGTAAAGGAGAGGGTGAAGTAACCATAGAAATGCAATTTATGGCTGATGTGCACCTCACTTGTGAGGCTTGTGGAGGCAAACGCTTCAAAAAAGAAGTGCTTGAAGTGATGTACGAAGGCAAAAACATAGATGACCTGCTAAACACTACTATTGACGATGCCGTAGCCTTCTTTCAAAAGCACAAACAAACCAAAATAGCTGAAAAACTCAAACCTTTGCAAGATGTAGGTTTGGGGTATGTAACACTGGGGCAGTCCTCCTCTACCCTATCGGGTGGGGAAGCCCAACGGATAAAATTAGCGTCGTTTCTATCGAAATCGGACAGTAAAGAAAAGGTGCTTTTCATCTTCGATGAGCCTACTACCGGCTTACACTTTCACGACATTCGCAAGCTCTTAGACTCGCTACAAGCTCTTATAGAAAAAGGGCATTCGGTAATTATTATAGAGCACAATGTAGAGATGATAAAATCGGCTGACTACGTGATAGATTTAGGCTTAGAAGGCGGTGCTAAGGGAGGTAAGCTCATAGCGACAGGCACGCCCGAAGAAATCGCTAAAAACAAAAAGAGCTACACAGGAAAATACTTAAAACTAAAATAAAAAAGAGTTCGGTATTGTTACCGAACTCTTTTTTTTTGATAATCCTAATAATAAACTACGCTTGACGAAGTTGCTTTTCCAAAGCAATAGCTTTAGGGAAAAGAATATTGTTTTCGAGGTGAATATGACGATTTAAGTCAGTTTCAAACTCTTGCAACATTTGATAGGTTACCTTGTAAGTATTACAAGCGTCGGCAGGAGGCGTATAGTTATTGGTAAGTTTTACTATTTCCTCGAAACGCTCACCTTCTGCACTGTGTTCGTGCATCATCATTGCGATAGGGTTCTCTACCGTACCGAAAGGTATATCGCCAAGAGGTTGCCCTGATTGTTGTGCTTTTACGAGGCTTTCGATAAAAGGGAAAAGCACTCCTTCTTCTTTTTTAAAATGCGACTCGAGGTCACGAGCACTCTCATTAAAAATACGATTGATTTCAAAGAGCTCAGGGTGACGCTCGCCGTGCACACGACATAGCTTATCGAGAAACTGCAAAAGCATAGGGGTTTTGTCGCGCACGTATTGGTGATGAATGCGCACAATATAGTTAGCAAGCAAGTCGAGAGGCCAATCGCGTACATCGACCTCGTTGCTATTGCCTTTGGGGAGCGCTTCTAACTCGCTAATAAGCGCGTTTTTCTCTACTCCTTTTTTCTCACAGGCTTCGTCGATAGTACGACCACCTTTACAGCAAAAATCAATACCGTGTTTTTTAAATATAGCGGCAGTGCGAAAATCGTCGGCTACGATTTCGCCAATGGTTTTGTTTGTTGTTATACTCATAATGATTTAATTTGAGAGGGCAAAGGTACGAAAAGTATTTGGATAATAAAAGTGTATTATATCTTTTTTGTTTGTTATACAAATACTATACCTTAGGAATAAGGTAGTTTTTGCTTTTAACATTCCTTTTACATTAACAAATATTTAAGACCTTCATTTTAACATTAAGAAGATGCTTGAATCCTTTTATCGTTCTAAAATGAATAAAGGAAAGGGTAACACAATAGCTTTTTTATAAGGATTTTGAGCATTTTAAAGAAGATAATATTGTCTTAAAAGGACAAAAATAAAATTTTAACATTCATTGCGTTATTCTCGGGATTTTAACATTTTCTTTGCGTTTTATCTGTTAAAAACGGTTTTTTAACAGATAGAACGCAGTGTTTTTAAAGATTTAGTGTGTAATTATTAACAGTAAAATAAGAATTTCAGCGACAATAGTTATATTTTTTTGCATATTTTTTTGAATATTTTTTGGTAGTTACATTTTTTAACGTATCTTTGTGCCATCAAAAAAGATAAGAGACTTTTTCATAACCAACAACAAAGAAATAAACGAACTACAAGTTGTGTATAAAAACAAGAATGTAATTGTAAACAAAAAGTTTTTTTCATAATTTTTATTTTTAAGTTTTCTTTTTTATTATTAAATTCAAGAGGCTTCTAAGGGGTTAGAAGCCTCTTTTTATTTGAGCCGGCCGACCGTAGCTCGGCAGGCACTTTAATTAGGCAAATACAATTTGAGGCGAATTTGGGCTAAAGAGTGAAACTATGCCTCAGAAAAAGTAGTAGCACGACGGACAATTGATTTTAGAATTGGAGTGCTTGAAAGATTGCACATAAAAAAACCGTTATAAGTATAGCTTATAACGGGTTTTATAATTATTATTTTAAATATTTAATTCTTATGGGATAGGAAATGGTGTATAACCATTATTTTGCAAACCTCTGAAATTAGAGGTTAATTCACCACTCCAAACTGTTTTATAGGCTTGTATACTTGAAGCTGGCACATATAGTACTAAGTTTTGAGCAGTTCTTATACCTCCAAAACTACTATCAACAGCAGGAGGAGTTGTAGCTCTACAAGTTACTTTTACAAGGCTTGTACCTGAAAAAGCAGCTCTTCCTATTTTTTGTAAAGTAGCAGGAAGGTCTACTTCTTTTAATTGTGTATTTTGATCGAAAGCTCGTTGTCCTATAATTTTCACATTAGACATTTCTACTCTACGTAAATTGAAAGTTCTTTGAAATGCGTTTAATTCTATTTCTTCTACATTATTTAAGTTGATACTTTCCATCACGCTTTGATCTTTAAAGGCTTCTGCAGCTATTTTCTTCACATTTGCAGGGATAATAACTGCTCCTGTAAGTGTTACTCCAGCTTTCACACCTTTAAGTACATCTCCTTCGATAATAAAGTTAGAGGTATCTACTTTGCTTACTGTAATGGTTAGGCTAAGTTCACGACCTTTGCCGTTATCACCATCGCTATTAGTGAGTTTAAATGTAAAAGTACCCTCTTTTTTACCTGTTACTTTTATACCTGTAAAATTACCATTAGAAAGTTCTTTTCCTACACCGTCTAATTCTTTTGCATACTCAACAGTGGCAATATCATTATTTACACCTTCGAAAGTAAAGGCATTGTTATAGATATTGGCTAAATCAATACGTTTGGTTTGCCCAACTCCTACTTCACCGCTTTGTACTGCAAGGAAAGGAGCTCGTACGTGCACGATAAAACTTCCTTGAGGAAATTCACCTTTATCGTTTTTCTCACCTGCGGTATCTTCAAAGTATACTTCACCAGTTAGTCCCTCGCCTATTCCTGTTACAAAGAATCTATTTCCATCTTTGCGTACTTGTGCCAAAGCAGTGGAAGTAGATTTTATATTTACCTTATCTATAGTACCATTGTATTTTTTGAGCAAATTGGTAACTTCTACTTCTTGGTCTCTATCAACAAATACGGTTTTACCCAAAACGGCTATACCTCTATCTGTTTTCATTTCGTCTTTTACAGTTACATTGATATAGGCAACTCCATCACCGTTTTTACTTTCTATTTTCACACGGGTTTCGCCTACTTTACCGCCTACTTTTTTGCTAGAAATAATAACATTAATATCTCTTCCCATATTGGCGATAGCCACGTCTACATCTTCAGATTCGGGCTTTTTGATACCGTCGGGGGCAGTTACTTTCACGGTTGTTTGCCCTCCTAAGTTAAGGGTGACAGCCGTTTTCTCTAATATGATATTAGAGTCTCCCTCTTTATCGTCTTTTTTGCAGCTGAACAGGGTTGCTGAAGTCAACACTGCTAAAGCTAACATCATTAGTCTAGTTTTCATTGCTAAATACATTTAATTAAATTTCGCTACAAAAATAGGTATTTTTACAATACAAAACAAACTTTTAGAGATAATATTATCTACTATTTTGTGTTATTTGTAACATTTTATATTTAAACATCTGATAATCAAGTAACTTTATAAGAATTTTATTAGAGTAAAATTATTGTTTAATAAGAGAAGTATGGGTTAAACGTACGAGGTTTTCCTTAAAGAAAATCAAACAAATAGGTAGAAAGCTACCCAGAAAGTCTTTCAATTGACAATTGATAATTGACAATTGACAAATGTGATGTGCACGGAACTACAATGGTTTTATAGTGATTCTACAGTGGCTCTACAGTGGCTCTACAGTGGCTCTACAGTGGCTCTACAGTGGCTCTACAGTGGCTCTACAGTGGCTCTACAGTGGCTCTACAGTGGCTCTACAGTGGCTCTACAGTGGCTCTACAGTGGCTCTACAGTGGCTCTACAGTGGCTCTACAGTGGCTCTACAGTGGCTCTACAGTGGCTCTACAGTGGCTCTACAGTGGCTCTACAGTGGCTCTACAGTGGCTCTACAGTGGCTCTACAGTGGCTCTACAGTGGCTCTACAGTGGCTCTACAGTGGCTCTACAGTGGCTCTACAATAACGATTAATTAAATTATAATCGAACATTAATTGAGTTTATAGTGTTTTAAGTTAATGTGAGATTGGTGTAAAAAAAAGTGTAGCTTACGCTACAGAAATCTTACAAATCTTAAAATAATCAAACAAATAGGTAGCAAGCCTGGAAGTCTCGCACAGATTTCACGGAACAGTAATGAATAAATTGTAACTGACGTTAATTATGATGCATAAGATAGGGGATAAAACTGATAACACCTGAAAAAGCCAATAATACCAGAAGTGAGGAAATGAGAGAATGAGGAAATTAGCAAATGAGGAGTGTATAAGATAAAAATAAAAGGCAAAAGGTAATAAATAAAGTAAAGGAAAATACAATGACTATTACAGTTGGGATAGCAATAAAATTTTTAAGAAATGAAAAAGGGCTACCCTTAGCGGATAGCCCTTTTGAAATAAATATTAATTAATGTATAACCTATGAAGCAAACAAATCTTAACGATATAGTGTAAAGTTACCGTTGAAGGTACGAGTATCGTGTTCGTCGCTAAGTTCTACGAGGTACCAATAGTCGCCTGTTGGCATATCTCTACCGTCGTACTTACCGTCCCATTCTTCGCCTGCTCTAAGCGTTTTGAGGCGACGACCATAGCGGTCGTAAATAGTAGTACGGATGAACGGATACTTATCTACCCTGCGTGGTGCCCACGTATCGTAGTTGCCATCGCCGTCAGGAGTAAAGAAGTTCGGTATGAATACATCGAAGTATTCTTCATAGAACGTTTTGGAGAACGTACAGCCTGCTGCATCGTGTACTACTACATCTACTATTTTGAGTTTCTTACCGCTTACTGGATCGGTGTACTCACGGTCGTTCATTCTCAATTCGTAGACATTATTGGTATCGTAGTCTTCGCCATTGAACTCATAACGATAAGGTTTCACACCGTTTACACCTTCTACTTGTAGTGTATTGATAACGGTAGTAGGTGATTTCACAATATTGTTCAACTGGCGATACTCTACCACAGTTACTGATTTGGTAGCCATTTGAGTACATTGCTTAACAGCTCCAGTAACTGAATGGACATCGGTATAGACGATTTCTAAGGTTTGTGTTGCTATACTCATATTAAACCTGTTCTGGTCGATATAGCCGACATTCACACCGTTGTTACGCGAGAAGGTTTGTGGTGTAGTAGCTCCGTTGAGTTTGTAGGTTATCTTATTGAAATCTACTTCGTCTTTGAAGCGTACTTCTATCCAGGTTGTAAACTCGTTATTATCACAACTGAAGCCTTGCTCGGTAGTCGGGTCGAGGTCAGGAGCTGAGTAAACGCTGAACTTATAAGTAGGCGACATCACACAGCCGTTGGTTGTACTGCTTACGCTATCGGTTACCACAATCTCGTAATCGCCTTCGGTTAAGTTAGAAGCGCGGATTACGGTTGCTGATGAGGTAGCATAATCGGTATGTGCAGGAACGTTAGAGCCTTGTTTCATTATAGCGATGTCGTAGTTAGGACGACCGCCATCAACGGTGAACTCTATCCAAGCGTCGTTACCTTTGTGGCATACGAGCAAGTTAGAATCGGTTACATTCACTACGATAGGCTTAGGTTCTTTTACTTCCAATTGTCGAACGATGAGGTTACAACCCCAAGTATCCCAAATTTCAACGGTGTACATACCAGGGAGCAAGTTGCTAAAGGTAGTTCCCGATTGAGTGAAAGCATTTAAATTGGAATCTACAATAGTATAAACATAACTACCTGAGCCACCTCTAACGCTTGCTGGGTCGATAGTAATCTCACCATCGTGGTCACCTTGACAGGTAACATCACGAGTTACAGAGACAGTAGCGGTAATTGGGTCGGGTGATTTCAAGCCTACTTGAGTAGTACCAGAAACTACTGAACAGCCCCACGCATCGGTAACGGTAACGGTATAGGTTACTACACCACCAGGAGTACCCGTAGATACTAAGCCTGTGAACAAGGCACTATCGCCATTGAGAGCTATAATTTTCCGACCTGTAATAGCACCGCCTTGGATATTGACAGTATAAGGAGCCCAACCACCTGATACGGTTACAAGTATCTCACCAAGGTTGTTATCGCAAGTTACGCTGTGCGTTTCCTTAGCAAAAGCAGTTATAGGAGCTTCGGCTTGTACTATCTCGAAGGTAGTTCCGGCTTTACAACCTGAAATAGCGGAGATAGCTTCTACCCTGTACTTGCTTGCTGGCAAGCCTGCGTGTGCTATGGTAGCACCTGTAGAGTTACCTGTAATAGGAGTACCTACTGGCAACGGATAGATTGTATAGCTAAATCCGTTAGCCACTTGGTCGCCGTCAGAAAGACGGGTATCGGTAAGTTCTAAGGTAATAGAGCCTGTACCGCCGTAGCAAGTTACCCTTTGTGGGTTCTTAGCTTCTAACAATAAGGTGTTAGGATCGAGCACGGTATAGTTGGTACTTACCTCACAACCCGTAATCATATTCTTAGCTCTTATCACATAAGCGTAAGGTTCGGTAAGGGTGAGTGTATAAGTAAGTGAGTTAAGCGTTACTGGAGGTATTACGGTAATAGTACCCCAACCTACTTTGCTCACTGAGTACTCGATAGGTTCGCCACTGTATACGGTGGTAGTGCTGAGGGTTACAGAGATGTTTTCATCTACATTACAAGTCTTCGCTTGTAACTGAGTAGCGGTAAGACCGCTCATCATAAGTGTAGGTGAAATAGTCACTGCGGTAGTAGTTGCACTACAACCATTGGTATCGTACACCTGTGCATAATAACTATTAGCGGTAGTTAAATAGTTTGGTAAGGTGTAGCTATAAGAGGTTACTCCCGGAGTTACTTGCTGTTGATAGAGCAAGGTACCTGAGGCAAGCTCTCGGTATTCAATACGTGTATAAGACTCAGTACCACCTGTTACATTATTCAAATCGAAATGCAATTGTGGATTAGTAACTTCACCTGTATCAGCATCGCAAGTGTACTCTTTTTTGCTAAGGGCATTGGTAGTTGAGATTACATCAGGAGAGGTAACCGTTACTTCAATGGTTGATGAACAAACTTGTGCACTTACAGCTGTAATACGGTAGGTAGCACCACCTAAGATGGCTGCACCTGATGGTACGTTATTAAAGGTTACATAATTACCATTTAGAACCTGAGTAACACCTGGTACTGCTACCCCTGCATTATCGGTGATTGTGAAGGTATATGGAATACCATCAACAGGGTTTGCTTTTATACGTACGGTAGCAGTTTCGGCATAACAAGTAGGTGTAGTAACCGAAAGAACTTCGAGTCTAGGTATTTCAGGAGGTCTTACTACGAAGTCTAACGACTTAGCACATTCGGCAGGAGTACCCCAAGTAGCTGCATCATAGATATTGATGAGGTAGCTACCTATACCACCATTGGTTATTACACCGTGTGCATTACCTGTAACATTAGCCCCTGTAACCACTGGTACAGCACGTTCGTTGGCAGTACCTTTGTTAATCACACGGTAGAGACTAAACTTATAAGTACCTGAACCACCTGTGATATTAGTTACATTGATAGTTACTGTATTAGTAGCACCACAAGGCAATAATGGTAAGTGACTTGCATCAAACTTAATCATCTCGTGTACTCTAAATGTAGTACTAGTTTCGCAACCATTAGCATCTTTAAATGAGATGGTGTACGGATTTGGATTTGGTGCTAAGCGTATTGGTAAAACAGTTTCAGTAGCTACTGTTATGTTTTGCCAGTTCACAATACCGTCTATCTTGTATTGATGTTGACCAATACCTATGCTGTTAAATTTCACTCTAATAGGATAATCGGTATTATCGCTACAAGCGTCATCGACAGTAATTGAGGCAACAGAAGGTTGAGAATCGACGGTTACGGTAACTGTGTTTTCTCTCAAACAGCCAGAAGTATCTCTGACGAATACTTTCCAAACACCTGCTTCTACGTCTTTTGATTCGTTATCAGTAGAAGTAGTGAGGGCAGTCTCTAAGGCAGTACCGGTAGGTGCTGCTGATATGGTTGTATTGTGATAGTAATACTGATAAGGGGCTGTACCTCCTGTGGCATCTACTACTATCTTACCGAGACCTTGTGGTTGCGGTGCTTGACAGTTTGCCTTACGGGTAACCGTAGCAGTCATTGTCAATAAAGACGCTGACTTACCTATGGTAAAGTTGGTAGTACCTTGTGTACAGTTAGTACCACCCTCAGTAAAGAGGACAAAATATCTACCTGCTGGAACATTTGGTATTACTATATCTTGACCCACTGCTGGAGTTGCTGTTAATGGTGGCGTAACAGGACCACTCGCTACAGCAGTTCCTAATGACGGATAAGTAGGTGTATAACGGAATACTTGATAGGTAACATTTGGATTTGTCCAGTTCTTCAAGCGAACGAACACCTTACCGTCATTGGCATCGGCACAAGTAGTAGAAGCAACACCTGTGATAGTAGCTTCCAAGTGCGATTGTGTAGGTACAGGTATATTAGCTTCCTTGATAAAGGTACACTTGCTATTTGCATCGTACACGATAAAGGTATAGGTTACCCCTGGTGTAACACCTGTAAAGGTGTAAGTAGAGGCGTTTTTAACACTACTATCGGACAAGAGAGTAGGTACCACAGCACCACCGTGGAACCAAGTATCGGTACCACCAAGAGGGTTATTAGTTGTTTCTTGTACACTGGTAGTGGCTCCATAAGGAGGAGTAATACCTTCACGATATACGGCGATGTATTGGTTAGCACCAATAGTTCCTCCTGACTTATCGTATACTGAGATAGCTATTTCACCGGAGTTGGCAGCACAACCTATGGTGGCTGTACCTCGTGCGTCTAAGCCATTAGCGTCGGATTTTACGACAAAGTCATAAGTATACTTACAAGACTTAGCATCTTCTACCACTATTTGGTAGTTACCAATGTCTAAGTTCATAAAGGTTTCTCTTGAACCAGTAGCTACATTAGTACGAGTAGCATTCACCACGCCGTTCTTATTTAAAGTAACAGTGAATGGTGCAGTACCTCCTTTATTCACCCAAGCACTTGCCTGAGCTTTCTGAGTACCCGTAGTAGAGCACTCAAGATCAGTATGAGTAACAGAGACTACCATTGCAGGTACTTCGGTAACAGTAAGACCTAATGGGTCGGATTTACAGTTTGAAGCATCTACAATTGTAAGAGTATAGATTCCTTTTGCTAATCCTGTAATATCTCCTACTGGACGTGTAACGGTGGTAAGACCATTATTAAACTCTATAGTATAAGGAGCTACTCCTCCTGAAATGTTGGCATTATTGAAGAGTATCTTACCTGAATTAACGCCTGCGCAGTTAATACCTTCAACAGTAGGCGTAACTACAAAAGCAGGAGCATCTTTCTTGATTTCTTGTTTAGGCGAAATCACTTCGCAGTAGTCACCATTGGTCATTTGGTAACGTATCTTAAAGTAGTAATTACCTGGTATCTTAGTTTTGAAAGTATAAGTATTACCAGACTGGCTAATAGCAATACCTGTAGGGGCTGCTACTGTAAAGTTGGCAGTAGGTGAATTGCTCCACAAGAACTGACGAGCACCCCCTGCTTTACCACCAGAGTAAGTAATATCATACTCAGCTTCGCTATTAGGTACACAAGTTAAAGCTGCTTTAGAGATCACTTGCATACGCAATGGGTTATCTATAGTATAAGAAGTGCTTGTACGACAGTCGGCACCATCTTTTACTTCAAAGTTATAAACACCAGCCGATAGGTTTTCGTAAATGATAAAGTTTGTAGCGCTGGACTCAAAAGTTGCGCCTCCGTCTTTACTAAACTGATAGCTACCATTGCCATTTATTACCTTCACTTGCAAACGACCTGTAGCACCACCTTTAAAGCAAGGTTCTAAGTCTACTACTTCTATTTGCAATGGCTTAGGCGCTGGCACATCAAGAGTAGCCGTCATTGTACAACCATTGTTATCCTCTACTTCAATTACATAAGTACCTACCTGTAAGTTAAAGTCAGCTTCGTTATTTACAGCCGATTTCGATTGTGATGGTGTAGCACCTGTTATAGGAGTAAAGCGGAATGTTTTATAAGGTCTTGCACCTCCTTCGGCAGTAAAGCGTACTGTCGCAAAGGTATTGAAGCAAGACACCGGAGCTGTAACTGTAGCCGTAACTGTTAAAGGTACAGGCTTGTTAATAGTATAGTTAAAGGCTGTTTGGCAACTGTGTTCATTAGCTTTGCGCACCAATAACGTACCATTATTTACTGCTGGGATTCCTGTAAGAGTAGCCACCCCTTGAGCAGGGTTAAGCTGTGTAAGGGTAACACTCGTCCAAGTAGTAGTACCCGCTATTTGATATTCTATTACAAATGTAGAAGGTGGATTATCAACTGTTAAGAAGATAGAACCATCATTCTTGCCACATTTTTCATCGTAGGTAGTACCACGTGCTTTAAAGCCTTTGTTATTGTCAATCTTCACTGAAAGACCTTCTGCACGCACTTGGCATATCTTAGTAGGTTGTGTAATCAGAATATCGTCCACTGCTAAATCACTACCCACAGTAGAAGCAGCTGCTATATTTCTAATCTCAAATATATAAGCATTAGCAGTTATATCAGTAGTTGCAAAGGTTACTTTCTTATTAAGCCAAGCTCCTGTACGAGGAAGTTCACCTAATGACCTTTCAACGTATTGTGCTGGGTTACCAGGATTGTACAAGCGTACTACCAAGTTAGGGTTAGTACCACCTATATAAGTAACAGGTAATAAGTTGAACAAGTTCACTGATACACTCATTTCTTGACCGGCTACTACGTCTCTAATCGTGCGCTTGTAAACAATACCATTGTCATTATCAGGGCTACTTCCGTTGATTGCTAAATAGCGACCATCAGTTACTCCCGAAGCGTCTGACGGTGGTGTAGATACCCAGTAAGTTCCTGTAGTAGGCACTTGGCGTGTAATCATATACTGGTTATCACCCAAAGTAGTACCGTTGGCATTACAAGTAATAAATACCGACTCGGAGTCGCAAATATTCTTACCTTTACCAAAGTCTTCTTTAAACAACACATTAGGAGTTGTACCCGTAGCTGTCTTCGGTGTATACCGCACATAAACACTATAAATACCTGGGTCTAATGTAAAGACATTAGAAGTACGTGTTTCGCTGAGGGTAC
Source organism: Capnocytophaga sp. oral taxon 323 (assembly GCF_001278825.1). NCBI lineage: Bacteria > Pseudomonadati > Bacteroidota > Flavobacteriia > Flavobacteriales > Flavobacteriaceae > Capnocytophaga > Capnocytophaga sp. oral taxon 323. The sequence goes on along the minus strand of NZ_CP012589.1, from coordinate 2,363,600 downwards.
CATCGTCTTTTACAATGTCGTATTCGTAGTTACCTGCTGGGTTAGTAGTTACCGTAAAGGTACCTTTACCCTCACAGTCATAAGTAACAGTAGAAGCACTTACGGTAGCAGGCACTATTGGTTTTATGGTAATAGGTATTTCAAGAGTACATTTATTACTATCGCGTACATATACCACACTTGCTGTAGAACCTACACGCAAAATAGGCACGGTAGTAAACGATACATTATTAGTACTAAACTCATAACCTGTACCAGTACCTCCTGACACATTGTTAATATGTACTATATACTCTTTGGTAGGACTTGAAGTATCACAAGAGATATCCTCAGCCACTCCTGCATAAGCACGCAAAGTGCTTTCTATATCTTTAATTACAATATTGCGGTTCCTATAAGTACATATATTAGTAGTAGATAACTGTATTTTTATTTCTACTTCATACTTACCAGCTTCTAGGTTATTAAAGAAACCTGTAGAGTTGGTACCCATATTTTGTACTCGTGCTCCTGTGTCGTCTAACTTGTAAAGGGTAGACTTCACGTTTTGCTGTGTGTTATAAGTAATAGACACCTGTCCTGAGTTATTAGCAAAGCCACACAAGATATCGCGAGTTTTGATTGTATAGCCTAAGAGTCCTTCTGGATAAATATCCACAGGAGCAGTAAGAGCATAAGCTGAGTTAGCATCTTTGGCAATGAACACATATCTACCAGGTTGGTCTATATGTATATCACGCTCTACAAAGCTACTACCCGCAGGTATAGTAGCTATGAAAGCTGAAGCAGGTACATCGGAGTAATCAGTATAGCCGTTTTGTACTACGCCGTCAATACTCCAAATAGCAAACTGATAAGGATTCTTACCTCCATCGGCTTCAAAGCGAGTAGTAAGTGAGTTACAGTTCTTCCAAGCCTTAGGAGTTACTTTGGCAGTAAGTGTAGTTTGCTTTTCTATTCTTTGTATAAAAGTTGCCTTACAAGTGCTTGGCAAAGCAGTTGAAGTAACCTCAACAGTATAAGTATCAGGGGCTATGGTTATAGGCACTCGATATTCTGAATTAGTAGTAATCACAAAAGCTTGTCCGTTTTGGTTCACTACATTACCTGCTGAGTTTTTCAACACATATTTATAAGCAAGACCTGCCGTAGCCATACGTATAGTAATGAAACCTTGCTGATAGCTGGTTACATTGGCAAAGTCTATTATTTCACCTGAAAGTGAATTGGTAAATACATCAAAATAGAAGTATTTCTCACAGTTGTTATCCTTGTCTGACACACGCAAGCGGAAATGACCTTGTGCGTTGGCAACAAAAGTATTGTTGTTATGTACATCTTCCCAAGCGCTATCATCTAAGTTCGGACAGTTCAAGCTTGATGGCGAAGAGCCTGCTTTTAGCTTTTGCCACATTATATTGCTATCGCGGAAGTTCACCACTATATTACGTGAAGGTTGATTACACAATATAAAGTGACTTACCCATAAGTTGTTACCCGCACACACATCACCTCCGTTAGCTTGAGGTCTGATAGGGTCTGGTAGGTTATTGCTGGATATGAATTTTATTTCTTCACTGGTAGTGTAGGTTACATTACCACATTTCATCAATTTATCTACTCTATAAGTAGCAGGGTCGCTTACCTCTATATAATTATGGTTTAACGGGTTTGGTATCTGTGTACCGTTCTTATACCAATTATAAGCAGTAAAACCATCAATAGCAGTAAGTCGTGTATTTATGCCAGAACAAGCAATCTCAGTACGTGAACACTCTTGCGTAGATATTGCAATAGTTTTAGAGCCTGTGCTAGTTTGTTCAGGAATAGTACAAGCTGCCATTCCTCCTGAGTAAGTTAAAGAGTAAGTAGCTTGCAACACATTCATACAAGGCTTACCGATTACTGAACACTCTCCTTTTAATGAAATAGGAATAAGTATGGTACGCACATTACCCCCTGCTGTAAGTGTTTGCTTAGGCAGTGTAAAGGTAATCACATTACCCGATTTAGTAAAGGTAGGCTTGAAGATAGTAAGGGAAGCCCCCGTAACATCAGGAGTACCTATGGTAATGTTAGGGTGATTAGGCAAAGTAACCTCCAAGGTCGACGATACTACCCCTGCGGTTCCTTTATTTCTATAAGTAATACGATAGTTGAAGTTCTCAGTAAGTGATAAATCGCGGTTGATAGGAGCTCCTGTACCATCTACAAAATCATTGGTAACCTCCATATCTACAGCACGCGATTTTACTACCACGTTAAAGGTACAAGTAGCTGCATTACCTGAGGTATCCTTAAACACATAGGTTACTGAAGTCGTTCCTATCGGGAAACGCTCTCCACTTTGGTGAGTCTGACTCCAAGAGCCTATACGGCAGTTATCGGTTGCCGTTACCACTCCCCAATGTGCTATTCCGTAACACTGGTTAGCTACTGCAGTTACTTCAATATTTTGCGATGGGCAACCTGTAATCACAGGAGGTATGGCGTCAGGAGCAAAGTTTACGGTAATAGTATGACTGCCCGAGTTAGTAGTACACAACCCGAGGTCTTTCAAACTGTAACGCACCACATACTGAGTATTGCGTGTTACCGTATCACTAATAGTTTGTTCACTACCCAAGAAAGTTTCAGTGGCATTAGCTTCTATACGGAACCACTCTATATTGAAGAGTTGCGCCGAACCGCCAAAGGTAAGGTCTACCACATCACCATTACAAGGGTTCGTGCTTCTTGCTACATAAGTAACTCCTGGTGAAGTATAGTTATTTGCCGCTACCAAAGCCGAATCAGGGTAATCACCACAAGCGTGAGAAGTGGTCACAGCATAAGTACCGTCTGGTACGTTCTTAAATACGTACCCCGTAGCGGTAGATGTAGCTCCAAATACTGGCGATTTAGTTTCTACTCCTGTAACGGTATTTTTAATACTGAATTGTAATGGATAACGGATATACTCAGGATTGGTAACGTTCACCGCTATAAGTCCTGTTCCCGATGCCGCACTACACGAAGTACCTACCACATCGCGTTTGAGCTCTCCCGTAGGGCTCACGGTTAAGTACACACGACTGACGTGAAAAGCTCCTGTACCATCATTCACTGGGTCAGAAGGTTTATGAGTGTCAGAAGAAGGGATTACACTATACAAATTCAGACAATCAGCTGGATCCGTAAAGCGTTCTTCTCTCTGTGAAGCTTCTCCTACACTCCATAGTTGTTTTATACGTGCGTAATAGAAATAAGTAGACTGTAACAGATACTCTCCTGCTGATAAGTTATTAAAGGTGTGTGAACGGTCGTTACTTCTCCCTACTACTTGGTCATAGCCTGTAGCAGTCTTTTTTAATAAAGTATATTGTGCATAACGAAGTGTCCCTACAGGAGCCGCCTCTATTTCATACGAAATCTTCGCTGCTCCCACACATCCTTGCTCTACTTTCACCTCATCTTTGTCATACTGCATTGGGGTGTCTAAGTTGAGTTCTTTGGTAGCTTCATTGCCACAACGGTCTTTAATAGTAATATTATACCTACCTGGTGGAAGGTCTCCAAACTCAAAACGATACGTTTCATTAGCGGTATCAGGGTTTCTCACCTCTTTTACCATAGGGAAAGTATACGTTACTTTGTGTAGTGGTTCAAAAGGTAAAGCGGTTTGGAAGTCAAAAGTACGAGTAGTACCACTGTGTCCATCGTCTAAATAATCAACAGTCACAGTGATAGGGTAATTAAATTGGTTTCCTGCTACCCATTTGCGTATAGATACAGTACCTTTAAATATCCCTCTATTAATTTCTATCCCGTCAAAACGCTCACCTATCTTATTAGGCAGAGGAGCCATATTCACAATACGCTCCGGCTCATAACACTGAGTAATCCCTACAGTTTTAAACTTCACCTTATAGTAGCCATCAGCTTGCAAAGTTAAATCAGCATACAAACTACCGTTGTTGTTTATCCAAGTATAGTCAGTTCCTGGTATAAGAGGTTTCCATTTAGTAGGGTCGCTTATTTCTGACTGTGTATAGGTAGGATTCCAACTGGGGTCGCTTGCACCTATATATTTATATATTTCAAAGTAAAATCCTTTGGCTCCTGGTGCTGATGGATTTTTTACCCAGTCTGCTGGAGTAAAGTTCTGCCAGTTGTAGAACCCAAAATACATCTTATCAGAAGCATCATCTGGGTTAGGCAATTCTATTTTTTTCCAATTAGCCTCTACGTACAGATACTTAGCTGAAGAACCACTGGGGCAAGGATTAGCAGGGTCAGCGTTTAGGTCTGAACGGTTCACTGCTAATATCGCTGTCGAACCTGCTCTGTCCATATATATAAATGGATCTCTTGAGGTCGTAGAGTTCAATTTGTTTCTTAGAACATCTACTAAGTCCTTATCAAGTTTGAACTTCTTAACTATAGGTGTTTTCCCTAACTTAATAATCAGTTCAATAATATCTCCTTCTTGAAAATGTACTCCAGCTATATCATTGGTAATAAAAGAATAAGCACTGGATTTTTGTGGGCGAGCCCCTGTGCGATAAGAAGAGGTAATATCATAACTATTGATATAATGCCCTGCTGAGTCATAGTGTTTTATAACAGCAGTGCCGGGTTTCCCTTTAATTTCATTCTCTAAACTTTGTTGTATACCTACATTGTCTTTTCGTTTTATACGAAATGAAAAATTAAACTTACAATCAGCTCCTACGCGTATGCCTGAATTCTCATTGTCGAGTTCAAACTCCATACAGTCAATATTCAATGAAGAAGCCGCTACTGAAAAAGTAGTTTTATTGGTTTCCCCACAATTCGGAGTTCCATTCATTGTATCTTCTACGGTAAGCTCATAACCACCTCCCGTAGTAATCGGTTTAGCATTAGTCCCTTGAATAGTGATTTCCAAGTCTTGCCCCGCAACAGCATTATGAGTGGCATTATACAGCTCAGTACCCCCTTTGGTAAGGCGTACTTTAAAAGGTCCTTTGGCTCCTTTCTGTATACTGAAAACCACGCTACCGTCATTACCATTCCCTGTACAAGACGGCGGTACCGATTTAAAACTTTTAAAAGTTGGTGGTACGTACGAAGAAGTAACCGTTACCACTTTAGGTAAAGTAGATTTCTGGTTATTAGCTACATTCACCATTGTAACAGTATACGTACCCGCTTTAAGCGTAGTAAACTCGTGTTCATTTTTACCCGTCACTCCTATTTCCATAGGCCACGTACGACCACTCGGGTCACCAGGTACATCGAGTTTTACCTGCAACTTGGTACCTACAGGCCCCATAGTAGTAGGAAGTGTTACCTTAATCTTCCCATCTGAGGCACATTGCCCTGGTGTTGTGGAAACATTAAAGTTGTTTAAGTTCAGCGGTGTTTGAGCCGAAAGCCCGAAGACCGTCATTACTATAAAAACAATTGTTAGAAAAAACTTTCTCATAATGCTATATATGCTATTTTGAAACAATAGTATCACTATACTTTAATGCACAAAAGTATATATTTTTCTCGAAACAGCAAAACTCTTTTATTGCGAATGTTAAAACAAAAGTTGCTCTTCTACCCCTTCCCTACCCTGCTCTTTCAACGGAAAAACCTTACACAACTACAACATTATTAATTACATACAACTGTGAAAAAGAAAAACAATCTACCCTTTTAGCCCGCTATTTTTTAGCTATATTTTAACTTTTTGTATACAAAAATTTAACATTTCCAAGACACTATTTTGGTAAAAAACACCCTCTTTTTTCACTCTTTTTCACCTCCTTTACACAGATAATTGGAAGTTTTTACACAAAAACTTTTATCACCTTATTTATATTATGTATTCTATCTCAAATTCATCTTCGTTTAATGTCTATCCAATCTATATAGTTCAATGCTTATCCAATGAGCCCTACACTTTGCCAAAGTTTCTATTCGCCCGTCGTGCTACGACCTTTATCAAAATTGAAAATCACTCACCCATACTCTCTGAGAGTTACCCGTAGTAGCCGAATAAGTGAATAAAGAGAAAAGTTTTTCTGAGTCTCTCTAACTAATTTCCAAATTTTCTAATTTGCTAATTCTCCTTTCCGTCGCTACATTCCCCCTTTGAAGGGGGCTAGGGGGATGTTTCATTATTTTCTCCGTCGCTACACTTCCTCCTTTCCGTCACACTCCCCCCTATTGCCTATGGCCTAAGGCCTAGCACCTCTTCCTCTTTCTTTCGCCTCGAAACCCCGTTTTTACCGTTTTTTGTATCGCTGTATTATGCTATTTATCAATTATTTATATACCCTTCCTATACCAATCGTCCAAGATTCGTATAAGCTTCCTATAAGCTCTCTATAAGCTAACCCCACCCTCCCTACACCCTTTTTTCATTAAAAACTCTCCCTCCTCTCTTCCGAACTTCTCCGTTTCCTTCCGAATCCTCCTAACGCTCCCAAACACATCGCTTTTTCATCTCAAACTTTGGCAAAGTTTAAAACTTTGCCAAAGTTAATTATTAGCATTATAAGCATCTACCCCATTTTCTAATTTCCTCATTTCCTCATTTGCTCATTTCTGTCATTATTTATTTTTTTTTCGCTTTCTCCCTTGCTAATTCCTATTTGTTTTGTACCTTTGCCCAAAAATAATAAGCACCTCAACAAAACGAGGTTTTATCAATGAAACGTTTAGTAATATTAGGAGGTGGTGAAAGTGGTGTAGGAACTGCTATTCTCGGTAAACAAAAAGGCTGGGAAGTATTCCTTTCCGATAAAGGCTCCCTAAAACCTCACTACCGCGAAACTCTTAACAAAGAAGGCATTCAGTGGGAAGAAGGCACACACACCGAAGAGAAAATTCTCTCAGCCGATGTGATTATGAAAAGCCCAGGTATCCCCGATAAAGCTCCTATCATCAAAAAAGCTCACGAAAAAGGCATTGCTGTGATTTCTGAAATAGAATTTGCAAGCCAATATACCGATAGCCTCATTGTAGGCATCACAGGTAGTAATGGTAAAACCACTACCACCTTGCTCACTTATCACATTTTCAAAGAAGCGGGATTGCAAGTGGGACTTGGCGGAAACATAGGTTATAGCTTCGCCGAATTAGTAGCTACCGAAAATCCACCGTATTATGTACTCGAAATCAGTAGTTTTCAGTTAGACGGCATAGAGCATTTTGCCCCCCATATCGCCGTATTGCTTAACATAACTCCTGACCATCTGGATAGGTACGACTATAAGTTCGAAAACTATATCAACTCTAAATTCCGTATCGCGATGAACCAAACTGAAAATGATTACCTTATCTATGATGCCGACGACGAGGTAATTACACAGTGGCTCAGCACCCATACTATAAAATCTAAACTCATACCTTTTTCTATAGAGAAAGAACTCCCACAAGGAGCTTTCTTAAAAGATAATAAAATATACATTATGTTAGAGAATCAAACTACTGAAATCGACGTTGAAGAAATTAGCCTTCGTGGCAAGCACAACATTAAAAATACAATGGCAGCAAGTGTAGCTGCCCGCTTGGTAAATATCCGCAACAATTCATTGCGCGAAAGTCTCAAAGGCTTTAAAGGTGCTCCCCACCGTCTCGAAGAGGTGAAAGTAGTAGATGGCGTCACTTACGTAAACGACTCCAAAGCTACTAACGTAAATTCAGTATTCTACGCTCTCGACACCATTAAAACTCCTATCGTGTGGATAGTTGGCGGACAAGACAAAGGCAACGACTATAACTCTCTTTTGCCTTATGTACACGAAAAAGTAAGAGCTATTGTATGTCTCGGAGTCGATAATTCCCCTATTATTCAATCGTTTCACAACACAATAGGCACGCTTGTCGAAACCCGCTCAATGGACGAAGCTGTAAAATTAGCACAAGGTTTTGCTCAAGAAGGCGATACAGTACTATTATCTCCCGCTTGCGCCAGCTTCGACCTCTTTAAAAACTACGAAGAACGCGGAGACCTCTTTAAAGTAGCCGTTCAGAAACTGTAATAATGCGCGAATGGATAGCCTCACATATCAAAGGCGATAAAACCCTTTGGGCGCTCATACTCGTCTTTACCCTCTTCTCCTTCTTGGCGGTGTACAGCACCAGTACCAACCTAGTGTATGTAGTGGGGAAGGGTACTCCTTTTGGCTACCTCATCAAGCACTTAGTGTTTGTAGGGGTTGGCTATCTCACTCTTTATATCGTGCATCGTACACCTTATCGTTTTTTCCGTCCTGCTTCTAAACTGGGTCTCATCTTAGCGGTGCTCCTGCTCATCTTTGCAAACCTTTCAGGAAGCACCATCGAAGGGGCAAACGCCAGCCGATGGCTCAGCGTAGGGGGTTTCTCCTTTCAGCCTTCCACCTTCGCAATGGTAATGCTGATGGCTTATGTAGCTTCTTATTTAGCTAAAAACTACGGCAAAAAACTCTCTTTCAAAGAAACTATCTTACCCCTGTGGATGCCCGTAGGAGTGATTGCAGCCTTAGTACTTCTTTCTAACCTATCTACCGCAATGCTAATTCTCAGCTCAGTGCTGATGCTCACTTTCTTGGGTCGTTTCCCAATGAAACATATCTTTTCAGCTATAGGCATTGCAATTGTTTTCCTTGCACTTTTCTTATTAGTAGTAAAAGCCTTCCCCGAAGCTTTCCCCAATAGGGTAGATACTTGGATGAGTCGTATCGAATCGTTTATGGGAGGCGAGGACAACAAAGAAGGCTATCAGATAGAGCGCTCCAAAATGGCTATTGCCAAAGGAGGTATAATGGGACAAGGAGCAGGTAAAAGCACAATGAAAAACTTCCTCCCTCAAAGTTCCTCCGACTTTATTTATGCTATCATCACCGAAGAATATGGCTCATTAGGAGCTATCGTTATAATGGTGCTTTACATACTACTGCTCATTCGCATTGTAGTCATCTCACAAAAAGCACCTACCCTCTACGGACAGTTATTAGTATTAGGCTTAGGTTTCCCAATACTCTTGCAAGCAATCATTAATATGGGAGTAGCGGTAGAACTCTTTCCCGTAACGGGGCAGAACCTACCTCTCATCAGTAGTGGAGGTACATCACTGTGGATGACGTGCTTAGCCTTAGGGTGTATTCTCTCCGTAAGTGCCCAAAAGCGCAAAGACGGTAAGATGGAAAAAGACAAACCCGAAGCCGACGTAGAGGAAGAACTCGCTGAAAGCGCTCTCAGACAAATGAAAAATGCGAACCGCACAGGCGATTAACTTTTAACTTTTCACTTAACTAAAAATGCCCAAAGGAGTATTACTCGTAAATTTAGGATCACCCGATTCCTTTGCAATAAAAGACATTAAACGATATCTAAAAGAATTTTTAATGGACGAACGCGTCATCGACCTGCCTTACCTATTGCGCTATGCTCTGGTACACGGGGTTATTCTCAATACACGTCCACCTAAAACCAGTAAAGCCTATCAAAAAATATGGTGGAGCGAAGGTTCTCCTCTCATTGTCATTAGTCGTTGGCTTACTGAAAAAGTACAGCGTAAAGTCTCTGTACCCGTAGTATTAGCAATGCGCTATGGCAACCCAAGTATCGCCAATGCAATAAAAGAATTACACAGCAAAGGAGTTGATGAAGTACTCCTCATTCCTCTTTATCCTCAATACGCAATGGCTACTACCGAAACCATTGAAGTCCTCACCGAAAAACTCATCAAAGCCTCTTATCCTAATATGCGCCTCACCAAGTTTCCTGCTTTCTTCCATCGCCCCGAGTATATCGAGGCTTTAGCGCAGGTAGTACGCGCTCATTTAGGGACAGCTCCTTTCGACCATTTGCTCTTTTCTTATCACGGTGTACCCGAGCGCCATCTCTACAAAACCACACCTACCTCTGCACACAAACACATTGTAGAAGGTGTAACTTGTTGCGACCCTTACAGCGAAGAAGGAAGGCACTGCTACCGCAGTCACTGTTTTGAGACTACTCGCTTATTGGCAGAAAAGTTGGGATTAGAAAAAGGAAAATACTCACAAGCGTTTCAATCGCGTTTGGGGAAGGATAAGTGGATTACCCCTTTCACTTCCGATAAAATTATAGAACTTGCCCGAAATGGTGTAAAAAAATTAGCGGTCATCGCTCCTGCCTTTGTCGCCGATTGCGTAGAAACTCTTGAAGAAATAGAAATAGTAGGAGGTAAATCTTTCCGCAAAAATGGTGGTGAAAATTTTAAAATGATTCCTTGCCTCAACGACTCCGACCTGTGGGTACAAGCTCTCTCCTCTTGGATTAATGAAGAGACAAAAGATGAAAGATAAGATTAAAACTTTTCGGACGACTTCTTTTTTTATTTTAGCTGATTAATTTCTATCTTTGTAATCTGAAACGCTTAAAATATTTCTAATGACCGATTACCTTATTGCTAAAAGCATACATATCATCTTTGTAGTGAGCTATTTCGCAGGGCTCTTTTATATGGTGCGACTATTTATCTATCACACCGAAGCCTTGGAAAAAGATGACCCCGAACGCTCAATTCTCCACAAACAATTCAGCTTTATGGAAGAGCGCTTGTGGAACATCATTACCGTGCCGGCGCTGGTGCTGATGACTCTTAGCGGACTCTATATGCTATACGACGGTGGCGAGTGGACGCTTATTAAACAAGGATGGTTTCACGTCAAACTGCTATTCATCGTCTTTTTGTTTGTGTATCATTACTATTCTTGGCACATAATGAAACGACTCCAAGCGGGGCGCGCCTCTCTTACTTCGGTGCAACTGCGAATGCTCAACGAAGTAGCGACAATTATCCTCTTTGTGGTGGTATTCGCCGTGATACTAAAAGGCTTATTCATCACCTATTGGTATTTTTCTTTAATAGCTTTTGTAGCAATGGGGGCTCTGATAATGTTAGTAGTGAAATTGGTCAATAAAGGAAAGAATTAGCATATTTGAAAATTAACATTTTAGCCAATGAGTGCGTCGCAAACTTAGCTAAAGTTTCAAATACAAGCTACACTTCTTTTTTAATTGTTTGATTTGAATAGATTTGTTTGATTTCTAAGGCACAAACCTTATCCTTTTTAATTTCTTTGTTGAATTTCTATAGCGTAAGCTTAATATGCAACAACTAAAAAATACTCCTATAACCTCTCTTCCTGCTCTGGCGCAACAAATCCGCAACCGCATTATAGAGGTTATTGCTACACGAGGTGGGCACTTAGGTGCAAGTCTCGGAGTGGTAGAGCTTACTATTGCATTGCACTATGTATTCGATACTCCTCACGATATACTAGTATGGGACGTAGGGCACCAGAGTTATGCTCATAAAATCCTCACCGGTAGAAACGAGGATTTTACACATATACGCGAGCGTGGAGGTATCAGTGGTTTTCCTAAACGTGCAGAAAGTCAGTACGATGTTTTTGGTACGGGACACTCATCTACCTCTCTTTCTGCTGTCTTGGGTATGGCAATGGCATCGGCTTTGGCAGGCGATAAAGAGCGACAACATATAGCCGTGATAGGCGATGCTTCTATTATGAGTGGTATGGCTTTCGAGGCACTGAACTATGCAGGCACCACCGATGCCAATATGCTCATTATACTGAACGACAATGCAATGGCTATCGACCCCACCGTAGGAGCGTTCTCTCATTACCTTGCCCAGCTGAAAACCGAACACGCTACCCGCAGTGCTTTTTTTAGTGCTTTGGGGATTACCTACAAAGGCGTAATAGACGGGCACAACCTCCCCGCGCTCATCTCGGCACTCAAAGCCGAAAAGCAAGCCCGTGGAGTGCGCCTCATACACGTTGTCACCACCAAAGGTAAAGGATACCCCAAAGCCGAAGCCTCACAAGTATTTTTCCATTCCCCTTCACAATTCGATAAAATCACAGGCAACCCTCTGCCTGAAAATTCTGCTCTCCCTGCTAAATATCAAGACGTAGTAGGGCAAACCCTCACCGAACTCGCCCAGCAGAACCCCAAGATAGTTGTCATCACCCCTGCAATGAGTAGTGGTAGCGGACTCACGGTTATGCAAAAGGCATTCCCTGATAGGGTAATGGACGTGGGTATTGCCGAACAACACGCGGTTACCTTTGCTGCCGGTTGGGCTACACAAGGTTTTATACCGTACTGTGTGGTATATTCCACATTTTTACAGCGCGCTTACGACCAGCTTATTCACGATGTAGCCCTCCAAAACCTGCCCGTAATATTCTGTATAGACCGTGCAGGACTCGTAGGCGAAGACGGTGCCACCCATCACGGAGTGTTTGATATGGCATTCTTGCGCCCTATTCCTAACCTCATTATCGCTTCACCGCGTAATGCTACCGAGTTGCGCAATTTGCTCTATACCGCCCAGCAATCACTCGAGCACCCCATTGCCATTCGTTATCCTCGTGGTCGTTGTACACAAACCGATTGGCAACAACCTTTTCAACAGCTAATTATAGGCAAAGGCGAACAGCTAAAAGAAGGTAGCGAGATAGCCGTACTCACCATTGGCGCCATTGCCGAAAATGTACAACAACAGCTCACTCAAACTGCTGAACCCGAAAAATATGCCCATTACGATGCCCGTTTTCTCAAACCTTTGGACGAGGCGATGCTACATCATATCTTCTGTTCTTATAAAAAAGTAATCACAGTAGAAGAAGGAAGCACAGGCGGTTTAGGTAGTGCCGTAGCCGAATTTGCTACCCAGCACAGCTATACCACTCCGCTGAAAATCATCACTCTTCCTGATAGTTTTATTCCTCACGGCAAAGTAGAGACGCTCAAAGAAGAGTTTTTAACAATTAGAGATTTAGCAGATTGACAAAATAAGCCAATGTGTGAAAGAATAAAAACTGCTTTTTCTTCAACCATTTCACGTTTTTAACACTTTTTCCTCAACAGTTTTAAAAGCCCTTTCTTCCTATTGACATTCAACTAACTAACACCTTTCCTTCGTCTTAGGTTCGTCTTTCCTTCGTCTTAGGTTCGCTCTTCCTTCGGTTAAGCTTCGGTGAAGAGATAAATATGATAAATCTTTTATTTAACTGAATAATAACATTTTAACTCTTTTTACAGCATAAGAGACTATATTGTATTTTTCTTTTTAATAATTGAAAAAAATACATACATTTAACAAACATTAAGATTTTTTCAGCAATCTGTCAAGCTTCTTTTTTGCTAATCTGATAATTACTTCTCATTCTATACCTCTCCCCTACTATTATATTTTCATTACGCTTTGTCTGTCAAGCATTCACCAGCTATATTCATTCCATTTTACATTTATTAGTTCATTTGCTAATTGCCAAATTAGCAAATTATCATTACCTTTGCACCCTGAAATATTTAGCACGATTCTCTGTATGAAAAAACTCATTGTTCTACTGTTTCTTACCTCCTTTACCGCTTTTGGGCAAGTGCGCAAAGCAAGAACCTACGAAGCTCCCGTAAAGTCCGATACGGTAAAGGTAATGAAAGATACCGAAGCGTTAAAGTTCACTTTCAACCGTTTTAAATTAGCACAACAAAAATGGTTCAAATTCAATCAAGTGAGCCTTAATATGAGTGAGGTAGCTTTTTCTAATTGGAGTGCAGGAGGAGAAAGTTCTATTTCGGGGATATTTAATGCCAAATTCCGTCGCCGTTATACCGAACGCACTTTCTTTTGGGACAACGAATTAGAAATCAACTACGGTATTAATGCTCAAAAAGGACGCGAAGTACGCAAGACCGACGATAAACTCTCACTCATCTCATCGTTTGGCTATCGAGGCGACTCACAGTCGTTTTGGTATTACACGGCGCGCTATCAGTTTCTTTCACAAATCAGCAACGGGTACAACTATCCCGATGTAGAAAAGCCTATCTCCAAATTCTTTGCCCCTGCTTATATCACCTTTGGTTTGGGTACTGAATATGCTCCTTCAAAGATAAAATTCAGTATTTTCCTTTCGCCTATCACGCTTAAAACTACTGCTGTACTCGACCAACGTTTAGCCGATGAAGGTGCTTTCGGGGTAGAAAGAGCCCAGCGCGCTCCTGACGGTACTATTCTGAAGAAGGGTAAGCGTACTCATAACGAACTGGGTTTTTCAGTGTCCGGTCGCTGGGACAAGAAAGTGATGGAGAATATGATACTCGATACTTCCTTCAATTTCTATGGCGATTACCTTAAAAACTTCGGAAATATAGATGTGGATTGGGAAACTAATCTCAACTTGAAGGTAAATAACTACGTGCAGGCGCGTATAGGGGTGCATATCAAATACGACGACGATGTGAAGTTTTATTCGTACAAAGCACCTAATGGTGAAGTGCACAACTATGGCGCACGCACTCAGTTCAAGCAAGTATTAGGAGTAGGAGTACTATATACTTTTTAAGTGATGTTTTTAGAGAATACTGTAAATAACAACGAAAAAGCGGGCTGGATAGAAGTAATATGCGGGTCGATGTTCTCAGGCAAAACCGAAGAACTGATTCGCCGATTACGTCGTGCCCAATTTGCAAAACAGAAGGTAGAGATATTTAAACCCAGTTTCGACACGCGTTATGATGATACCAATATCGTATCGCACAACGCCAATGAAATTCCTTCTACACCCGTAGAAGCCGCCGCCAGCATTATGCTTCTTGCCGATGGTTGCGATGTGGTGGGTATAGACGAAGCACAGTTTTTCGACGACGAGATAGTACACGTGTGCAATGAGCTCGCCAATCGCGGGGTACGCGTAATCGTAGCAGGACTCGATATGGACTATAAAGGAAAGCCTTTCGGACCTATGCCCTTCTTAATGGCTACTGCCGAGTATGTTACTAAGGTACACGCTGTTTGTACACGTACTGGCAACCTCGCCAATTATAGTTTTCGCAAAGTTTCTAACGACCAGCAACGCTTGTTAGGAGAAGCCGATAGCTATGAGCCTCTCAGTCGCGCTGCCTTCTATAAAGCAATGAATGCTAAGAAAACAAAAGAATAATAACTGCACTTAAAGTACTTAATTGATATGTTATTTTGGTATATTTAGGGTATTTTCAAACTTGCTAATCTGTTAACTTGCCAATTTATAATTATTTTGTACTTTTGTCTGATTTTTAAAATGAAGTAATATAAACAACCATTATGAAAAAGAAAAATCCTATTACTTGGGTGCCTACCACCTATTTCGCTATGGGACTTCCCTTTGTGATGCTTTCATTAGTTTTTCCTATTATCTTCAAAGGATTAGGTATTCCTGACGACCAGAACGCTTTTTGGACTTCTTTACTCATCTTACCTTGGTCATTAAAACCTATTATCAGTGTAATAATGGAGCTCTATGGTACTAAAAAACAATATATTGTCATTACCGAATTAGTATCAGCAGCCTTATTCGGTTGTATTGTATTTTCGTTACCTCTGCCCAACTTTTTCACTGTGTGTTTAGCCTTATTAGGAGTGATTGCCCTTAGTGGTTCTACTCACGATATTGCAGGTGACGGAATGTATATGGAACAATTGGACACTGCTACCCAAAGTGTATATTCTGGCTGGCAAGGTGCTTTCTATAACTTAGCAAAAGTGCTTGCCAATGGTGGTCTTATCTTCTTAGCAGGTTGGCTTGTAAAAGCAAAAGGTATGAGTGTAGTTGCTTCTTGGCAACTGATTCTTAGTATTTGTGCTACTATTTTAGGTCTCGTAGGTCTATATCACCTTTATGCTTTGCCAAAAGATACTAAACCTCAGCAAGCTGGTGATTTTAATGTAAAAATGAAAGAACTATGGGGTATTTTTGTAGCTTTCTTCCAAAAGAAATATATTTTTTATTATTTGTTTTTTATCTTCTTATACCGTTTTGCAGAAGGATTAGCTATGAAGATAGCTCCTCTTTTCCTCATTGCTAAAACTGATAAAGGAGGCTTAGGGCTCACCGAACAAGAATATGGCTTAGTATACGGTACTGCGGGAGTTATTGCTTTTATTGTAGGCTCTATTTCAGCTGGCTATTTCGTCTCTCGTGTAGGGTTGCGCAAAGCTCTTTTCACTTTGGCGTGTGCTTTTAATATTCCTTTTGTAGTGTATCTACTTTTTGCTTATTTCTTGCCCTCTCATTTGCCTACTATCGCTTTGGGAATTGTAGGTGAGTACTTTGGTTATGGCTTCGGTTTTGTAGGTCTTACCCTCTTTATGATGCAACAAATAGCTCCTGGTAAATACCAAATGGCTCACTATGCTTTCGCCAATAGCCTGATGAACTTAGGAGTGATGGTTCCTGGTATGATTAGTGGTTTTCTAAGTAAATATTTAGGTTATCAACACTTCTTCTTATTGGTAATGATTTGCACTATTCCTGCACTATTAATCACTTGGAAAGTGCCTTTTACTTATGACTCCAAGCAGAATAAAATAGATGAAAAAGCTCATTAAACCTACTTCTTAGAGCATTTTTAAGGTCTATAATATCAATACTTAAAAGCCTTTACCTAAATACTGATTAGGTAAAGGCTTTTAAGTTATCATTCTTCCTCCTTAGTAAGTTTTATTTCTTTGCCTCCCAATCAAAAGGAAAGAGCTCTGAGCGTGTATGACTTTGTTCCATAAATCGGTCTATTTTCTTCACTATCTTAGGATATTTCTCGGCGAGGTTGTGCTGTTCAGCAGGGTCAGTAGTAAGGTCGTACAACTCAATAGGAGCTTTTTTATCTTTATTCACGTTTAGGCGTACTCCTTTCCAGTTTTTATAACGCACTGCTTGTCTACCTCCCATTTCGTGAAACTCCCAATAAAGGTATTTATGCTGTTGCTGTTGTTTCTTCCCTAAAAGCGTAGGTAAAAACGACACCTGATGCCTATCAGGCACATACTTCTGATGCGTAATCTCAGCAAAGGTAGGCATCATATCCCAAAAAGCCCCTATGTGGTCGCTTACGCTACCTGCCTTTATCTTGCCTTTCCAATACACAATGTAAGGGGTACGTATACCGCCTTCGTACAAGTCGCGTTTAATACCCCTCAATCCTGCTGAGGAGTTGAAGAACTTAGGGTCAGCACCACCTTCGCGATGTGCCCCATTGTCGCTCGCAAAGATGATAATGGTATCCTCATCAAGCCCTTTAACTTTAAGGAGCTTGCGTATTTCTCCCAAATACTTGTCTAACCGACTCACCATAGCCGCATAAGTGGCATAAGTATGCGGTTGCGACATATAACCTGCCCAGCCAAAAGGTTTAGGAGTAATCTTGTCGTAATCCACCCCTTTATAAGGTTTCTTGGGGAGATATTCGTACGAAGCGTAAATACTGTCGTGAGGCACTACTAATTCGGCGTGTGGGAGTGTATAGGTAAGCCACATAAAGAAAGGCTTATCAGCTGTTTGTTTGCCTATATAATCCAATATTTTTTCTTGTATGAGGTCTTCGCCATAAACCTCTTGGCGCTCATAGTTTCCGTTTTCGGGAATGAGCCCCTTTTCATTGTCGTGCCACAAGAAAGCAGGATAACGGCGATGAGCGCGGAACTGCGAGTTATAACCAAAAAAAGTATCAAACCCTTGTTTTAGCGGATTCCCTTCGGAAGGAACGATACCCAAACCCCATTTACCAAAACAACCCGTATTATAGCCTGCTTTCTTAAAAAGTTGTGCTACCGATGGGTCGTTGGCAAGTAAAGGTGCTTGCCCATCTACTGGCTCACGCACTTCTTCATTACCGCGTATGTGCGTTTCACCCGTAGTTTGCCCTGTAATAAACGAAGCGCGAGAGGGCGCGCACACAGATGTACCTGTATAAAACTGAGTAAACTTCATTCCTTCATCAGCGAGTTTGCTGAGTTGGGGTGTTTTGATAATCTGCTGACCGTAAGGCTCTATATCGCCGTAACCTAAATCGTCAGCCAAAATAAAGATAACATTAGGAAGTTTTTCTTGTGCGTTGACTCCTATGGTGCATAAGGAAGCTAAAAAGCTGAATAGTAAATGTTTCATAATAGTTAATAATGAGTTATAAATGGTTAATCATTAATGCGACAAAGATACAAAACAATTTACAATTAGCAATAAAATAGATTATCAAACTCACATTAATCAACGTTCGTTCGATATGATCATCACCACAACTCCCCTTGCGTCTCTATTGTACCTCTCCTGCGAGTCTCTCTCAAACATCTAATAACTCCGCTTTGGTCGCTACAATTCCTTTTTTGAAGATAGCCAGCAATAGCTGGGTATGTGTACCGCGAGAGCAGAGTATGTGTAAAGGAGGAGGTTTGTCTCCTTTTCCAGCTTGTCCCCCTTCGGGGGTTCGGGGGCTTACCGAATAAATGACTCGCCACATTCCCCCTCATTGAGAGGGCTAGGGAGAGGTTTCTCCCCTACTGCCTATTGCCTAAGACCTCATACTTCCTCATTTTCTCATTTCCAAATTTACTAATTTCCTAATTATCCCTTCTCCTTTCCGTCACAACATTCCCCCTCATTGAGGGGGCTAGGGGGAGGTTATCCCCTAGTGCCTATGGCCTAAGTCCTAGTACCTATTCCTCTTTCTTTCGCCTCGAAACCCGGTTTTTAACATTTTTAGCCTTGTTGTATTATACTATTTATCAACCACTTATATACCCTTTCTATACCAATCGTCCAAGATTCGTATAAGCTTCCTATAAGCTCTCTATAAGCTAACCCCACCCTCCTTACACCATTTTTTCACCAAAACCTCTCTCAGCTCTCTTCCGTTATCTTTCGATATCTTATGATACTCCAAAAAATCCAATTACCAACCCCCAATTAGTAAAACCTAACCTTTTTTTGCTAATTAAAAAATGTTTCGTACTTTTGCGTCGTAAAACTGATATAGTGTTATGGAACAGGTGTACATCTTTATGCTGTTCGTGTTCTTGGTGCTCGCCGTTATCGATTTGGTGGTGGGTGTGAGTAACGATGCAGCTAACTTTCTTAACTCTGCCGTAGGCTCCAAAGTAGCCACCATTCGCACCATTATGATAGTCGCCAGCGTGGGGGTAGCCATTGGTGCCGTCTTTTCTAGCGGAATGATGGAAATCGCACGTAAAGGCATCTTTAACCCTCAGCTCTTTTATTTCGATGAGGTAATGGTTATCTTTATGTCGGTTATTCTTGCCGATATCCTCCTCTTCGACCTCTTCAACTCTATCGGTCTACCTACTTCCACAACCGTTTCTATCGTATTCGAACTCTTGGGCGCTGCGATGTGTGTCGCCACTATCAAAACGTTTATGAGTGACGAATCGCTTTTTAACGCTTTCAACTATATCAATACAAGCGAAGCAGGCAAAATTATCACCGGTATTTTCACCTCGGTAGCCATCGCTTTTACAGTCGGTACGATTGTACAATATTTAGCCCGATTAGTATTCTCATTTAAATATCAAGAAAATGTAAAATATGTAGGAGGTGTGTTCGGCGGGCTCTCGCTTACAGGGCTTTCCTACTTCATTATCTTTAAAGGACTCAAAGACGTCGCTTTCATTCCTAAAGAAGCCATTGCGTGGATAGACACGAATATAGTGCCGCTACTCATTGGCTGTTTTATTTTCTATTCGGTGCTCTCACAAGTGCTTATCCGTATGAAAGTAAATATTTTTAGGGTAATTATTCTCAGCGGTACTTTTGCTTTGGCAATGGCTTTTGCGGGTAACGACTTAGTGAACTTCATAGGGGTACCGGTAGCAGCTTATCAGTCGTATGATATATGGCATAATTCAGGAGTAGCTCACGACGGCTTGTTAATGGGTGCTTTAGCCGATGGGCAAATCTCTACTCCTACCGCCTTGCTATTGCTTACTGGTTTTGTGATGATTCTCACCCTTTGGTTTTCCAAAAAAGCACGTCACGTAATCGATACAGGCGTCAATCTATCTCGTCAAAACGAAGGAGGTGAAGAGAAGTTTTCTTCTAACTTCTTATCGCGATTCTTGGTGCGTATTACAGTGATTTGTGCCAATGCCGTGAACTTCATAATGCCAAAGTCGATTAGCAACAAAATAGACCACCGTTTCGAAAAACCTGAACCTGACCCTAATGTAAAAGAAGAAGACCTTCCTGCTTTCGACCTCGTGCGTGCTGCTATCAACCTCGTGGTATCCAGTAGTTTGATTGCCATTGGTACTTCCTTTAAGCTCCCGCTTTCTACTACTTATGTAACCTTTATGGTAGCAATGGGTTCTTCCCTTGCCGATAGAGCTTGGGGGCGCGATAGTGCTGTATATCGCGTGGCAGGGGTACTGAACGTAATCGGCGGTTGGTTTTTAACGGCTATTGTCGCCTTTATCGGGGCATTTTTAGTAGCAGGCATATTGTATTACGGAAGCGTGATTGGGCTTATTGTGATGATAATGGTAGTAGGCTTTGTGCTCATTCGCAACGCAATTATCTACCGCAATAAACAGAAAGCCAAAGCACAAGGCAAACGCTTTGAGCGTGCCGACTTGGCTACCATTGGCGGTGTCATCAAAGAAAGCTCTAACTATGTATCCGAAACGATTTTCCGCATCGACCAGCTTTATAGCAAAGTGGTGAAGAATCTCGGTACTCAAGATTTAGGCAAACTCACCAAAAACAAAAAGAATGCTAAAAAGCTCGAAAAAGAACTCGATGAGCTGAAAGGTAATGTGTACTACTTTATCAAATCGCTGAATGAAAGTTCAGTAGCGTCCAGCAAGTTCTATATCCTTATTTTGGACTGTTTGCAGGATATGGCACAATGTCTTACGGCTATCACACTCAATAGTTATGAACACGTAAACAACAATCACAAGAACCTCAAATTTAATCAGCTACGTGACTTAAAATACATTTCCGATAAGATGGAAGATGTGTTTAAGGCAGAAGCCGAAATATTCAAAGGTTCAGACTATAACAAGTTACACGTAATTTTCGAAGATTGTAAGGTGTTGAAAAACGAAGTGTCAAAGATGGTACAAAAACAAATCGACCGTATTCGCACTACCGAAACCAGTCATAAAACTACTAAATTATATTTTAGTATTTTATTAGAAACCAATGCGCTCATCCGTGCTAATAACAACTTGTTAATGCAGTTCGATGAATACCAAAAACAGCAAAATAAGAAGAAGAAAATGAACCTTATCACCCAAGTAACAGGGAAGAAATAATGAAGATATAAAAAAGAGGCAACTAAGTTAATTTCTAGTTACCTCTTTTTCTTTTTCTATATTTTAACTATTCGTTAATAGCTGCAATACCAGGGAGTACCAATCCTTCAAGGCTTTCAAGCATCGCTCCTCCACCGGTAGAAACATAACTTACTTTATGCTCAAAACCAAATTGTTTTACAGCAGCTACCGAGTCGCCACCTCCTACAAGTGAGAAAGCACCTTTTTTAGTAGCTTCAGCCACGTAATCACCTACGGCTATGGTACCTTTAGCGAAGTTAGGCATTTCAAATACTCCTATAGGACCATTCCACAAAATAGTTTTCGATTTAAGCAATACCGATTTGATATTTTCAAGAGTCTTAGGTCCTGCGTCCAATCCTTCCCAACCATCGGGAATAGCATTCACAGGTACTACTTGTGTTTTGGCGTTGTTATCGAAAGCATCAGCAGCTACTACGTCTATAGGCAAGTGTACTTCTACTCCTTTAGCTTTGGCTTTGGCAAGGATATCAAGTGCAAGGTCGAGTTTATCGTCTTCGCAGATAGAACTACCTACTTTTCCGCCTTGTGCTTTGATGAAAGTATAAGCCATACCCCCACCTATGATAAGGTGGTTCACTTTATCTAAGATATTTTCGATAATAGTGATTTTAGAAGAAACTTTTGAACCACCAAGGATAGCAGTTACAGGTTTTTCGCCGTTCTTCATCACTTTATCAATACTTTCAATCTCCTTAGCGAGGAGGTAACCAAAGCATTTGTGGTTAGGGAAGAATTTCGCTACAATAGTAGTCGAAGCGTGAGCGCGGTGAGCGGTACCAAAAGCGTCGTTCACATAGATATCGCCGAGTTTAGCAAGCTGTTTAGAGAATGCTTCATCTCCTTTTTCTTCTTCGTTATGAAAACGCAAGTTTTCAAGTAATACCACACTACCAGCAGGAGCAGCTGCTACCGCTTTTTCGGCTACTTCGCCTACGCAATCATCTACAAAAATCACTTTTTTACCTAATACTTTTTCCACTTCACTTACAATGTGACGCAAAGAATACTTGTCGTTGCGTTCCCCTTTAGGGCGACCTAAGTGGCTCATAAGTACTGCGGTTCCTCCATCTTTGAGAATTTTCTCGATAGTAGGTTTCGCAGCCTCAATACGAGTGTTATCAGTTACTTTAAAATTTTCGTCCAATGGCACATTAAAGTCCACGCGAATAAGGGCTTTCTTGCCCGCAAAATTAAAATTGTCTATGGTTTTCATATATCTAAAACTACAATAATTTTATTCAAGCCTCAAAGGTACAACAAAAAAGTGATATACACAAAACTTTTTGACAATAATTTTATTTCGCCAATTACCCTTAATGGTAAAATTGGCACACTGACAAATTGGCTAATTGCCAAATTATCTTTATCTTTGCGCCCTCAATTCAGAAACTCAAACCTCTATGGCTAAAGAAATAAACGAAAGTAAACAAGGACAAAGCCTTGTTTTACAAGCTGATAATAACAATTCCAAAAAACTATATATCGAGAGTTACGGTTGCCAAATGAACTTCTCCGACAGTGAAATTGTAGCTTCTATTCTCTCCAAAGCGGGATATAATACCACTGATACTGTTGATGAAGCCGATTTGGTACTTATCAACACCTGCTCAGTGCGCGAAAAGGCAGAACAGACTATTCGCAAGCGCTTGGAGCAATTCAATGTGTACAAACGCAAGAAACCCGCTATGAAAGTGGGCGTATTGGGCTGTATGGCCGAAAGGGTAAAACACGCCTTCCTCGAAGAAGAAAAAATAGTGGATATGGTGGTAGGTCCTGATGCTTATAAGGATTTACCTAACCTACTTGAAGAAGTGGAAGAAGGTCGTGAAGCGGTAAATGTGATTCTCTCTAAGGACGAAACCTATGCCGATATTGCGCCTATCCGTCTCAATAGCAACGGTGTAACAGCTTTTGTATCGATTACGCGCGGTTGTGACAATATGTGTACTTTCTGCATTGTACCTTTCACTCGCGGACGTGAACGCAGTCGTGACCCTTATTCTATCCTCAACGAAATCGCCGACCTCCAAGCGCGTGGATTTAAAGAGGTTACTCTACTGGGACAGAATGTGGATAGTTACCTTTGGTATGGAGGCGGGCTCAAAAAGGATTTCAGCAAAGCAAGTGAGATGCAACAAGCCACCGCTATCAACTTTGCTAAACTCCTCGATATGGTGGCAACAGCTCAGCCTGAAATGCGTATCCGCTTTTCTACCTCCAATCCGCAGGATATGACCCTTGATGTGATTGATACGATGGCAAAACACCCTAACATCTGCAAGTATATCCACCTGCCCGTACAGAGCGGTAGCAATCGCATCTTGAAAGCAATGAACCGCCTCCATACTCGCGAAGAATATTTTGCGCTGATAGACAGCATACGCGAACGCATTCCTGAGTGTGCTATTTCGCAGGATATGATTGCTGGTTTCCCCACCGAAACTGAAGAAGACCACCAAGATACGCTTTCGCTAATGGAATATGTGAAGTATGATTTTGGGTTTATGTTTGCTTATTCGGAGCGTCCTGGTACATTAGCAGCACGCAAAATAGAAGATGATGTACCCGAAGAAGTAAAGAAACGCCGTCTTGCTGAGATTATCGACCTGCAACAGAAACACAGCTTGTACCGCACTCAAGCACAAATAGGCAAAACGGTAGAAGTGCTTATAGAGGGAAACTCTAAAAAATCGGATAAAGAGTGGATGGGGCGCAATAGTCAGAATACCGTAGTAGTATTCCCCAAAGAAGATTATAAAATAGGCGATTTTGTAATGGTAAAAATTACAGATTGTACTTCTACTACCCTAATAGGAAAAGCAGTAAAAATTAGTAATGAAAGACAATAGAGAAGAAACAAAATAGGCTGTCCGGTCAAGGGACAGCCTATTTTGTATTACTTTTAGTTGTGATAATATTAGTAACTTAATTACCTGTCGTGCTACGAGCTAACTCTATAATCTCTAAGTTTTTAATCTCTCCTGCTTCTATCTCAAAACGAAGCATCGTACGCACGGTTTGCCAACCATAAAGACCAGCAGCTCCTGGGTTGAGGTGTAACAACTGAAACTGTTTATCGTATTGCACTTTTAGAATATGTGAATGCCCCGAGATGAAGAGTTTAGGAGGGCAGGTTAGGATTTCTTGTTTTGCCAACGGACTGTATTTATTAGGGTAACCGCCTATGTGTATCATCAGTACCTCCACGCCCTCACAAGCAAACCGATTTACTTCAGGGAATTGTTGTCGTATCTCTATGCCATCGATATTACCATAAACCCCACGCAAAGGTTTTACGGCTTGCAACGCCTCTATCACTGCCAAATTACCAAAATCGCCACAATGCCACACTTCGTCTGCCTCGCTGGCGTAGTGCAATATACGATCGTCTATATACGAATGAGTATCGGAGAGAAGAAGGATTTTCATTGTACATCTAATTTGTGATGTTGTTTACCCTGAATCTTGTAGCAAGCGCGTTTGGCAGCAATCTCTTCAGCTTTTTTCTTAGACGTAGAACGCGCCCGAGTTACCGAAAAGCCTTGTACGTGCACTTTAGCAACGAAAAACTTAGTCTCAGAACAATCTTCTATATCTTCTTCAGCCTCAAAAGCAAAGTCTAACTTATGTTTTTGACACCATTCTATCAACAAGCTCTTATGGCTAATAACCTTTCCTTCTAAATTCTTGATGTTGATATACGGCAAAATGAGCTCACGCTCAATGAACTTAAAACAAGCCTTATAACCTCTGTCTAAATAAATTGCTCCTATAAGTGCCTCGAAGAGGTTACCAGTGATATTATTACCTAATTGTCGCGGAGTAAGTTTAGTGCGCAAGAAGTCCAAGAGCCTCATATCCTTACCGAGCTGATTGAGGTTACGGCGCTCTACGATTTTAGAGCGCATTTTGGTAAGATAGCCTTCGTCTTGTTCAGGAGCATTGGTAAAAATATAGTCGGCTATCACGGCGCCAAGAATCGCATCACCCAGAAATTCAAGGCGCTCATAGCTCTTACGCGTCGCTTTTTGGAATTGGTAAGAAGGGTGTGTAAAAGCCTCGCTGTAATACGATAAGTTTTTAGGAGGGAATCCTAAAAGCTCTTTGATTTTAGTATAAAAAATCCCGTCTTTCTTCTTAGGAATAAGACGGGGAAAAGTTAATATTTTCTTTAAGCCGAACACTTATAGTTTATATCTTTTTGAATAATAAGCACGCATTGTGTCCACCGAAACCAAAGGTGTTACTCATCGCTACTTTCACGTCGCGATGTTGCGCTTTGTTGAAGGTGAAGTTCAAGCGTTGATCTATTTTTTCATCGGGGTGTTCAAAGTTGATGGTAGGAGGAACGATGCTGTGTTTGATAGCGAGAATAGACGCTACTGCTTCTATTGCTCCCGCAGCTCCGAGCAAGTGCCCCGTCATCGATTTGGTAGAGTTAATATTGATATCGTAAGCGTGCTCACCAAATACATCTAATACTGCCTTAGATTCAGCGATGTCTCCTAATGGAGTAGAGGTGCCGTGCATATTGATAGCATCTACTTCGTTCACTGATACTCCTGCGTCTTTAAGACAGTTAATCATCACGTTTTTAGCACCAAGTCCTTCAGGGTGAGGCGCCGTCATATGGTAAGCATCAGCAGAGAGACCTCCTCCTGCCAATTCGCAGTATATAGTAGCCCCACGAGCCACTGCGTGATTGTACTCTTCAAGCACTACCGCACCTGCTCCTTCGCCTAATACAAAACCATCGCGATTAGCATCAAACGGACGAGAAGCTTTGGCAGGGTCTTCATTGAAAGTAGAAAGGGCGTGCAAGGCGTTGAAACCACCGATTCCAGCAATAGTAACCGCTGCTTCTGAGCCACCTGATACCATCATATCAGCATAGCCAAAACGAATGTAGTTTAACGCATCTATCATAGCATTGGCTGCAGAGGCAC
Organism: Capnocytophaga sp. oral taxon 323; assembly: GCF_001278825.1. NCBI lineage: Bacteria > Pseudomonadati > Bacteroidota > Flavobacteriia > Flavobacteriales > Flavobacteriaceae > Capnocytophaga > Capnocytophaga sp. oral taxon 323. The sequence goes on along the minus strand of NZ_CP012589.1, from coordinate 2,337,500 downwards.
ACGCTGAGACTGTAGTGAAGTTAGGACCCCTAAAACCATAGCGTATAGAAATCACACCTGCTGCGATATCAGCTATCATTTTAGGTATAAAGAATGGATTAAAGCGTGGCGTACCATCGCCTTCGTTGAAGTTGATTACCTCATTTTGGAAAGTTTCTAACCCCCCAATACCTGAGCCCCAAATTACCCCTATGCGGTCTTTATCAAGCGTATCCATATCAAGATGAGCGTCTTTTACGGCTTCATCAGCAACCACTAAGGCATATTGAGCAAATTTATCGAGCTTACGTGCTTCTTTTTTGTCTATAAAATCCTCGACATTAAAGTTCTTTACTTCGCAAGCAAACTTTGTTTTAAACTTTGAAGCATCGAAATGGGTAATAGGCGCAGCACCGCTCTTGCCGGCTACGAGTCCTTCCCAAAACTCTTGGGCGGTATTACCTATAGGGGTAAGAGCCCCTATACCTGTAACTACAACACGTCTTTTCTCCATATTAGTTTTAACTTTTTAGCATTTAGGTTTAGAACAAAAAGCATTAGGCAGTAAGCTACCAAGTGTATACGTTGATAGCCTACTGCCTATGAGCCAACTATTGTTTAGCGTCTTCAATATATTTGATTGCTTGACCTACAGTTGCAATGTTTTCAGCTTGGTCATCTGGAATTTGAATATCAAATTCTTTTTCAAACTCCATAATCAATTCAACAGTGTCTAATGAATCAGCTCCTAAGTCGTTAGTGAAGCTCGCTTCTGCGGTTACTTCATTTTCGTCTACGCCTAATTTATCAACGATAATGGCTTTAACTCTTGATGCAATGTCTGACATAATTTTCTTTTTTTATAATTTGATAATAATTACTGCCGGCAAAAGTAACACTTTTTTTTTGAAACACAATCTTTTTCGTACAAATATTCTTATTTTTTACTTTTAAAAAGTACAAACCTACTTATTATCATAGATTTATCATTTTATAAATATTCTACTTTTTACTTTGCTTTTTTCACTTTTTCACTATCACACTTATTCCATTTCCGCCAAATCCTACCGCATTAATTAATATATGTTCGAGTTTATCAGGTACAGATTCGGGACTACTAAGGTAAGGCACCCCTTCAAAACAGTTATTCTGTAACATTCGTATTGCCATTGCGAGGTTCTGTGCTCCACTCGCCCCATAGGTATGTCCATGTCGCCATTTATTATTGGTGAGTAAAGGTTTTTCTTCGCCAAAAACCGCTTCTATGGCGTTGAGTTCAGCTTGGTCACCTTTGATAGTACCAGTACAATGGGTTACAATCACATCTATTTTGGGGTTCCCAGCACTTGTCAAAGCACGACGCATAGCTTCTTGTAAGCACTGTCCGTTTTTAGAGAGCGATACGCTATGGGTAAGTTTTTCAGTGGCAAAGCCTATCCCTACGATATAAGCTAAGGCGTTAGGTCGTTCTCCTTTTTCTAAACAGGAACAACCTGCCCCTTCCCCTAACACCATTGTGCTTTGTTTTTTGCTCATATCCATCGCCCTACAAGGATAAGGCAAGGGCAGACTACTGTATATTTTCAGAGCTTTCACTTGTGCAATAGTAAAAGGAGTGAGAGGTGCCTCGCTACCACCTACCAAGAAGCGGTCTTCCATACCACTTTCCAGCCACGCAATGGCATTGGCGACACCGTGTAAAGCGGTAGAGCAAGTAATAGAATGTGAGAGCTCAAACCCCTCATTGCTTAAATCCTGCGCTACCCAAGTGCTGATATTGCCTAAAGTAGTAGTAGGCGAAGCTAAGGTTTGGCAACTGCCTTCTTTCAGAAAATGACTAAAATGCTTTTCAAACAACATTGTTGCTCCTCGCGACGACCCTATATTGATACCAAAACGAACTCCTTGCCAGCCTGCTTGTGCAACAGCTCTTCGTGCAGTATGCAAGGCATAAAGAACGGTAGGGTCTAAGGGCTCATAAGCAGAATTAGAAGCTCTGAGTTGTTCTATAAGTTTTTGGTCACGGTCAGAAAGTCGCCCTTGTGGAATATTATTGTAAAGAGAGAGTGCCTCAGCTGCGAGGGTACTCGCCCCTGTAATAGCTATTTTCATTTCCCGCTTGCTAATTGTTAATTATCAATTGACAATAGTTCTATATATTCTTTAATATGCTTCTTTGCTTGCCAGCCCAAGGCTTCTGTTTTTTGGGTAATAACTTCAGCAGTCATACGGTTACCTTTGCGCTCCGGTAGCATTTGTATCTCGCCCCCAAAAAGCTGAGCAATTTCTAAAACTGTATAAGTCTCCGGACTGCCAATACCATAACCGTCGCCTTTACCTTTTTCACCTACCAAGAGTAAGCCCGCTACTATATCATCTATATGCGTAAAATTGCGCTGTTGAGTACCTGGGGCTACTACCGTGAGAGGCTCCCCTTTCCTCATCTTCTCCTTAAAGAGTGCTATAAGTGTCGCATATTTTCCTGTATTAATTTCGCGTTTGCCATAAACATTGTAGAAATACACAATAGCATAGTTGAGCCCATACCATATACCGTAGTTCTTGATAAGCTCTGTATTCGACGATTTGCTCCAAGCATACGGACTTTGGTCTTTCCCTAAACCGCCGTCACCAAACTTGGTGCTACTACCCGCATACACGAGTTTAGCTCCGTGTTTTCTGCAGAACTCTAATACTTTCAGCGTACCTATTTTATTAAACAACAATACCTTGTCGATATCCTCAAAACTCTGTTCCACCCGTGAGTATTCACCTAAGTGATAAATAATATCAGGTGAAAAACTGATAAGTTCGAAGATATGTTCGGTACTTCCTTCGATATATTGCACCCCTTCTACGTGATTTTCACGCTTACCAGTGAAATAATTGTCTAACGAATAGACCTCGTTGTTAGGGTCTTTGGCAAGAGCTTCACAAAGATTAGAACCTACAAATCCTGCCCCCCCCGTTACTAATATTTTCTTCATTTATCCTAATAATACAACCTTAGTTCAATATAATATTATCCCAATTTTACAATTGCTTTGCGTTACATTATGTAGGGGCGAAATAACCTTTCACCCTCATTTATTTATTCTTACTTGTGAATTGCAAAATAAGACAACCAATGGCGTAACACACCACATCTGCCCACGAAAAGTGATTGCCTAAGAGGATATACCCCAAGCTTCCTCTCGTGAAGCCCAAATAAGTAGCTACCCCCAAGTACTGCATCACTTCTACGGCTACCGCAAAGGCAAATATACCCCAGATGAGTTTATCTTTGTGCTTCACTTTCACGAACGAAAGCACTAAGTAGTACAGCAATATCACTACTAGTACATCGCCTATATAGCCTCTGATAAAGCCCATACTGCTAAACACTGTCGCAATAAGCAGTTCTGCCCCCAACAGTGCCAACGCCCATATAAAGTACTTTTTGTTAAATGTTAGTTTCATATCACACTTACCTAGCTGTCGCTGGCTTTGCCTCTTAACTAAAAGAAACTTTCTCCATTCAAATCCGTCGTCAAAGCTTCTGTCATAAAGTCTAAAAACGGACGCATTGCCAAAAGTCCCTGCACTACTTTCTTATCAAAGTCCTTCGCTGTGGCTTCTTGTCGTGTATAGTCGTGTTTTAAGAGAAACTGCTTTTTGCGCAAATAGGCAATCATCGGGTCGTCTTTCTCAAAACCTTTGGGGGCAGTCTTCACCTCGTCACCCCATAGCTTCCCGTCAAATTCTTTCTTTATCCCCTCACTATTCATCACTTTTTGAAAATCCCCAGCATTGAGAGAAATTTCCTGACGCATACGCAATAAATCTTCTTTGTTAGGGTCAAAAAAACCTCCCCCTATAAAGGTCTCTTGCGGACTAATATGCACGTAATACCCACCGCGGTAATACGGTTGTTTGCGTTGTATATAGCAACCGAAGTGCGTCTTGTAAGGTGTTTTGTCTTTAGAAAAGCGCAAATCGCGATAGATACGGTATATTTTCAGTGGCGCAAGGGTATCGTGCTCAGCAAGCCCAGTATAAATATTATTGAAAAGCAATGTAGCTTCTATTTTAGCACATTCATAAGCCTCCTTATGAGCATCGAACCACTCTTTATTATTGTTTTTAGCGAGGTCTGTAAGAAAAGAAAAAATCATAATACTAATTACAAATGACAAATAACCAATAACCAATAAGGATATCTTTGTTGTTAGAAGTGCAAAGATAGTAAATAATTGTAAATAGAAGACAATTAAATAACTATTTTTTAGTTTAGAGATTTTTACTAAAATTAAGAAATCATATAGTTTTCCCTTAAAAATTTTAAACTTATAAAAGTATGCAATTCAATGTTTTATATAGCCTTTGTATACCTATCGTCCAAGATTCGTTCAAGCTTCCTATAAGCTTTCTATAAGCTAAGCATACCTACCCTATATATAAAAAGTCTTAAAATTTTCAGATTTTCACACTTACCCCCACTTTAAACCAACGTACATTACCTAAAGCCGCTTGACCGTTGATTCCTACTTTTTTGAAGATGAAGTAACGGAAGCCTAAGTGAGCGTTCCAAGCTATAAAATTATTTTCGTGATTGTTTCTAAGACTAATATCATAAGTAGGAGGTGTTATCACACAGCCAGTGTTGCCTGCATTTTCGTAAGGGTCATTGCTTTGCCAAATAAAATAGCCTCCTGAAAGTCCTGCATACCAATCGATAGTAGCACGTTTGCCAAAGTGAAAATCGGCAGTGAGTTCGGGTAGAAAAGAAGTAATGTACTTATCGTTGAAGTTAAAACTTTGACTATTGAACTGAGCACCCACCGAAAACAATGGAGCAAAAGCATAGTGTATTTCTCCAGCATAACCAACTCCTGCATTACCTATTGATGTTTGCACATCAATAAATACATCGCCTTTAGTATAGGCTTCTTGAGCGCTTATTTGCAATGCAAAAAGCAATAGAATAAAGAGTAAGAAGTTTTTCATATTGATTATTTTTTTACCCTTTGGCAGAGAATCCTCTGCCAAAGGGTTAAGGTTATTTTGCTAAATAAGGCACTTCTATTTTAGTACCATCTACACGAATTTCATTCGTAACAACATACTTTCCACATTCTGTATCCTTCATATAACCATTTACTTCTATTTTATAAGTTTTAGTAGCATTCTGCAAATAAAGTGTTTCTATTTTGCCCGTGTAAACATCGTTACTAAAAGGAAGAGTAACTGAAATGTATAAATAAGTCTTTTCTGCTTTGGTGGTTTCAAAACTATTATATTCATACGTCTTTTTCTCTCCTTCAAGTAATTTATATAAGCTAATATTTGCTTTATCAATTTTTCCTTCTTCATTTATAAATTCCTTGTAAAGTTTAGAAGTTTTGTTGATAGCAAAGGTTAATTCAGGAAGGGGGAGAGAACACGCTCTTTCTTCATCTTTCTCTCGACAAGAAATGATACTAACAAACAATAATATTGTAAGATATAATATTCGTTTCATAATACTTATTTTATTACCCTTTGGCAGAAGGCTCTCTACAAAAGAGCTAAAGTTATTTTGCTAAGTAATGATTTTCTACTTTTACACCGTCTACACGGATTTCATTTGTTATGGATACGCGACCACATTTTGTATCTTTCATATAACCATTTACTTCTAATTTATAGGTTTTGGTAGCATTTTGAAGGTAGAGCGTTTCTGTTTTGCCAGTATACACATCATTTTCAAACCAAAGCTGAGTTCCTATATGCAAATAGGTATTTCCTCGAGGGTCTGTTTCATAAAGGAATCCTATTGGATACTCTTTTTTTGTATTACCTACTTGTTTGTATAGGGCAATATGAGTAGAGTCAATATTTCCTCTTTCATTGATAAATTCCTTATGAACCTCAGAGTTTTTGTTTATCCACATACTAAAAGTAGGAGGTGGTGGAGAACATATATAATCTTCCTTATTTCCTTTACTTTCTTTACAAGCTATTAGAAGAAATAATGTTGTAAGGCATAATATTTTTTTCATATAAGGTTTGTTTTTTGAATTACGCAACAAAGGTAGGGAAAAATTAGCAAATTAGCAAATTTGAGAATTAGAAAATTATAAGCTATTTATACGAGAAATGAAACCTTGTAGCTCTATACCACGACAATTGTTTGTAATAGTTGTTTAGCTTTTCATTCTTGCCAAACAAATAGACACTCAGCCCGTTGCAATGTGTAAGCGCAATATTAGCAAATCTTGGTGTGTGTCTTTCAATTTTACAAAACTTTTGCCAAATAGGTTCCATAGCCACACTGGCTTTGCTCTCCAAAAGCACTTGTTTGAGGTCAAACAAATACTTTTCGTTATTCCTACTGTATTGTTGCAAATGGGCTAAAGACAACTCAGAAGTGTTGAGTTGTTTGCAGAAAGAAGCTAATGCTTCCAACTGCTCACTATCTACCAAAGTAACCGTAGCCGACTGTCGTGCGCCCTCCAAAGCATTGTAATAGTTGTAGTAAGCTTCGGTTGCTTTTTCTAATTGTAATTTCCCTATAAGGTAAGGCAATAGGTGATGATAAGGAAAACCATCGGCAAGAATTTCGGCAGGCGAAGCAATAAAATAACGGGCAGAATGTCGTAATTCATAGAGCACCTCTACCGACCCCATAAAGCAAGCGTCAAAAAGGATATAATCAAACCGATAAGGGTTTAAAACTTCCGCAAGGTCAGGAAGCTCTATAGCCCCCTCTCGCGGACTCATATCTTTCCCAAACGATTTTACCTCCACTCCTGATTTGTTTTCGGTTTCTATATGATAACCTTCTGGTAGCCACGCATTGCCGTGCGACCAAAGCACAAGTCCTTTATAACGATTGTCGCCTTTGTAATAGCCTAAAGCATCTCTCAACACATTGCTCATTACGGTTTTATCAGTTGAATTTTGTTCGGGGTAAGAAGCGATGATTTTAGAGGCTATTATCTCGGTGGTATCGTGTACAATTTCTAAAAGTATAGGGTGTGAAGGCAAAACGGTAGAAGTATTGCTATCGATATACAGCAAGAGTTTGTCTCTTCCGTTAGGAACAAACCCGCGTTCTATTTCGTTGAGGTCTTTTAAGGCATAGGGAGCGAGGTCGTTATCAGCAACCATATACACGAGTGTGATTTCGTGAGGAGGTAAAGGCTCAGGAGTTGGGCTATCTTTTTGGCAAGAAAGTAACCCCAAGCCAATAAGAAGCAAAGAGTAATAACGCATAGTTTAACAAAATGGTTAATGAGTAATGTAGATTTTTCCTTTAGGACAGATTTCAATAGTGAGCTCAGCCGTACTGCCTTGTATTTGTACTGTGCTTTCCAAGCGTAGGCGTGAAGCCGTGATAGCTACTACTTTATAAGTATCTTTAGGTAAAGTAAATGCCTTAGAAATAGTATTGGGTGATAGCTTTTCAGAAAAATACTCACCTACCGAAACGGTTACTGCTTCAAAATAGCGATTTTGTACGTGCAGGGTATAGTTTTCAGGCTCTATGGCTTCTTTAGAGCAAGATAGGGCAACGACTGCCAATAGATATATAAGGTAACGCATAGAAAAATGGTAAAAACCTCTGGCAGGGGGTGTTGCCAGAGGAGTTAAGGTTATTATTTTGCTAAGTAAGGTACTTCTATTTTAGTGCCATCTACACAAATTTCATTAGTAACTGCATACTCCCCACATTCACCACTTTTCATATAACCATTTACTTCTATTTTATAGGTTTTAGAAGCGTTTTGAAGGTAGAGGGTTTCTGTTTTTCCTGTATATACATCGTTTGTGAACCAAAGTTGGGTTGTTACTACTAAATAATCATTATTAGCAGTATAGTACAACCTAACATCATACGGTTTCTTTGTGCTATTCACTTGTTTGTAGAATGCAATATGAGCCCTGTCAATCTCTCCTTTTTGATTGAGAAAATCCTTGTATAACTCAGATGATTTATTTATGAGTAAATAGAATTCAGGAGGAGGAGTTGAACAATCTAAATCTCTTTTGCAATAGGTTAATGTTATTAACATTATTGCTAAAAATAAAAACTTTTTCATAGGACAATGATTATTTAATATACATAGTTTTTATGTCGTATTGGTAATTCCCTTCGGAACCTGATTTATAAGTATTTGAGGAACTGTGACGTCCTTTAGTGTCAAAAATACCAGCGTGATACCAACCTGTACTACCACTATAGCCATAAGTACTACCTCCCCAACCGAAATTATTATGTATTAATTCTATAGACTTAGAATCCGTTTGAACAACTACTTTTGTAGTTTTTTCTAAGCCTCTCCATATAGGACATTCAATATAATAGGTAATTCTTTCATTCTGATATACATACCCATCAAGTAACCAAGCGTGTCCACCATCGTAGGTGTTGTAGAAGTTTATGCCTAAAAGGCGATGTTCTTTCTTTTTACTTTTGCCCCTTATATAAACAGGATTGTTATTTACTATTTGTTGAACAACTAAGTCATTGTTATAATCACTTTGCTGAGCTACTATATACCCTAATTCTATAAAGGTTTCAATAGCTTTTACTATATTTGAACCACTACTACCACAGCCATAATCCATATTCAAGAGATCACCATCACCTAAATAAGCTAACAAATGTTGAATATCTTCTACAGCAGTTGGGTTACTTCCCACGCTATAGTTATCAATAGAAGAAAACATAGCGCCAGCATCCACTTTGGTCATATCGTTCCAATGCATTGTTCTACCTTTGAAAACAGCTGGTTTTTTATAATAGGCTAACATTTGTCCTACAGCTACAGCTACACAGCCTACTGGAGCTTCTTCATTTTTAGTGCATTTTACTGGTACTTTATCATTATAATCTCTACTTTGTTCCCATAGCGTTTTTATTAATGGAGCTTTAACTACATTTGTTTTCAATCCGGTAGATTCTGTTTTTAGCAGTACCCCTCTATGGTCATCTTCGTCTTGCTTTTCATCCAGACCTGTTGAAATACGTCTAGGTCCCACATAAGCACAAGTACGAAGAAGGTCAGGAGTGCCTTTGCTAATTATCCTCTTCCCATTTTCATCAAAGTAGCCTTCTTTAATCAGTTCTGCTTGTTGTTCTTTAGAAAGCTGTTTAAAAATGGCTTCTTCGGCTTGGGTAGCCAATTTCTCTTTATTAGCTTCAAAAGCGGCACGCTGTTCTTCTATATATGCCTGCATATAGCTAAAGAGTATCGCTTGACCTGGGTTGCTAATAGTATCACCGAGATGTCCGTAGGAATTATAGGCTAATACGCTAGGAATACGCTTATCAGCTGAGGTAATTACATAACCTTGGTTATTGGCAAAGTTTACAATGTACACATCGGCTTGTTCGGGTTTTGCGTTGCCTTTTGTGGGTACGTAAGGCTTACGAGTGTTGCCTTTTACTACCTCAATCGAGCCAATTTTTAAGGGAGCTTTGGTAACAATACCCTCTACTTCACGCATTTGTATAGCGGTAGCGAGAGCGGTTTCTTGGGCTTCTTCTGCCGAAATATGAGTTTGCCCTGTGAGAGCTACCCAACCTAAAAGTCCGTTGTCAGAAGCTTTCGTTTCAGTATTGGGTAATACTGAAATATCTGTGTCGGTTGCGAACGGGGCGTCAGCCTCTTCGCGTTGGCAGGAAAAGAAGAGTCCTGCTACGATAAAAACAGATAAAAACTTTCTCATATAAGGTTTGTTTTTTATTCGCGACAAAGATAATAAAAGAAATGGAAACTTCAAAACAAAGTAACAAAACATAGCAGACTTTATCTTTTATCTCCTAAAAACTGAGCGTTACGCCTGCTAAGTAATTCGCTTCGGCAGCGGGAATATACACCATTCCGTAGCCGTTATCGCCGTAAGGAGTGTATTTGGTATTAAAAATATTATTACCCATTACCGAAAACAATACCGATTTGAAAGTGCTTTTAGGTTTCCACTCATATTGCAAACTGAGGTTATTCACGAAATAAGCATCGAGCTTTGCTCCCTCACGTTCGGTGTTATCTACATATTGTTTGCTCACATATTTAGAAATTAACCCTATTTGAAAACCCTCAATAGGTATAAAAGTAATGGTATTACCGAGCACTACATCGGGAGAATACGAAATGCGAGTATCACCCCAGCTAATGGTGCGAGTGGCTACCTCAGCATCCTGACTCTTATAATCTCTGTTTATATTTTTGCTAAAAGCTACGTTAGGCGACCACAACCAACGCTCTGAGAGTTGCACCATCGCATCGGCTTCAACTCCTGCACGATAGCTCTTACCTACATTCTCACGGATAGGATAACCAGTACTGTTGAGCTTCCCTGAAAGCACTAATTGGTCTTCATAGCCCATATAATACCCATTGAGATTCAAACGCACTTTGGGGGTGGTGAGTCGCCAACCGAGTTCGATATCGTTTAGCTTCTCGGCGATAGGTTTTTTAGCATTAGGGTCGTCCTGTAAGGCTTCGTAATAGCTCTTGTAATCGGAGCGGTTAGGCTCTTTGGTAGCACGAGCATAAGAGAGGTAAAGGTCGTTATGTGCATTCAAGAAGAAGGTAATACCCGCCTTAGGGTTGAAACTGTTAAGGCTTTCGTCTATTTTGTATTTATTCGCCTTATACCCTACGTGACGGAATTGTACATCGGCAAACAGGCTCCATTTAGGGGCAAATTGCCAAGTGACTTTGCCATAGCCTGCTGCTTCTTCTTTGGTGTTGAGCCCTTCGTAACTATAACGATTGCCATACACAAAAGGCGCTTTTTCTGCCCATAGCAAATCCTTGTAATGCGACCCTTCATAGCGATTGAGCAATCCTCCAAAGAGCAGTTGCACGCCGTCTTTCTGATAGTTTGCCGAAAAGGTAGTACCCCAGAAATCGTTGTTCAATCCTTGTTGGTGAATGATGTATGCTTTTTGCTCCTTGCCTGCCCCATCGAGCACTTTGGGCAAGCCTACCTTAGAGTATTTTTTCTCCTCATAGTTCTCCCAATAGCCTTTGCCTTTGGTGTAATGGAAGGAAAGTTGTGTATGCCACGCTGTATTCCACTGTTGTGTCCAGTGCAGTTGGGCGTGGTCTTGCTGATAGTTATCAGTTTCGTTGTCGTAGAAACGTTTGTTACCTGCAGCATCTTTGTATTCACCCGCGGGATTATAACGGCGATTGCTATTCAAAGTCTCTTTATCTACTCCCAGATAAGTGAGATAGACACTTTGTTTGCCTCCAAACACCAATCCTTTGATGAGCGTCCCCCCGTGGCTATAAGCGCCTTGTAAGAAGTAGGATTTAAGGTCGGAGGAAGCGCGATCGCGATACCCATCACTCTTGATAACAGAAAAGCGTCCGTTGAGCTCAAAACGGTCATTGAGTTTTCCAGTGGAAAGTTTAAGGCTGTGTTTGTGTGTGTTATAGCTACCGTAGAAGTTGGCGAGTTCCCCTGATGCCTGCTCTTGTACGGCATCGGTGAGGACGTTGAGGCTTGCGCCAAAAGCTCCTGCTCCATTAGAAGAGGTTCCTACCCCGCGTTGCAATTGTATGCTCTCGGCAGAGGAAGCAAAATCGGAGAGATTGTACCAGAATACCCCTTGTGATTCGGAGTCGTTGAGCGGTACCCCGTTGATAGTAACATTAGTACGGTACAAGTCGCTCCCGCGTACAAACATATTGCTACTACCAAAGCCCGAACCATCTTCGGAATAGCTCACCACATTAGGTAACTGAGCTAACAACAAAGGCAATTGCTGACCGAAATTTTTGGTCTTGATTTCCTCCTTAGAGAGGTTAGAAAAGGTTACGGGAAGTTTTTTGGCAGCCCTCACGGACGATACTAATACTTCGTCTAACTGAATGGGCTTAGGTGAAGGGACGATAGAGTCAGGCTCTATTGTCTGTTGTGCCATTGCCGATGTAGTAAGGCAAATAGCAGTGTACAAAAGTACATTTTTCATTGTAAAATAAATATTTACAAATAAAAGAGGCTATTATTTGGTGTGTTAATAAAATAAAAAAGCCTGTTTATGCTACCCAAAAGCAAAAACAAGCTCCAATTGCTTAGTTTCATTCCTTCAACGGGATTATCCGTTCAAGTTCAATGGGTATAATCTCAGCCTGTTACAGCACCCCTTATGAGACGGCGCAAAAGTACAAATAAATATCAAAACCGCAAATAATACGCTAATTATTTCTTCTTAAAGCTTTTTATGAAAGCTGTAATAATAAAAGTTAGCAAGGCAGGTAAAAACCATTCTAAACCGTAATCGCTCAAAGGTAATAGGTCTTTAATTTCATAAAGCTTATAAAAGGGAAGTCCTAATGTTTGACAGCTATCAATAGTGGAAATAATAGCAGTGACCAATACGCTTAAAATATAGGGTAATTTGCTATTTACAAAGCGGTCGAAGAATAAAACGGTTATAATGAGAGTAGAGACTATCGGGTATATAAATAGCAGAATATAAATCGCATAATTGATAATATTATCCACCGTGTTAATTGATAATACTACTGAAATGAGCGTACAGACTATAGCACCTACTTTGTACGGGATGCGTTGGTGAGTTACTTCTTCAAAGAACAAGCCCACTGCCGATGTAAGAGCAATAGCCGTGGTAAGACAAGCAAAACCAATAGCTAAGGCAACAGTGATAGTACCCCATTTTCCTAAAACAGAATGAGAAATGTGTAACAAAAGCTCAGTGCGTTGTACGCTATCAGTTAAAGGGTAATCGGTAGTGGCGCCTAAGTAAATAAGCCCTCCATAAATAAACAACAAACAGAGCGTAGAAAGCATTCCAGCCGCAAAAGTAACAGAAACACGCTCATTGCGTGAGGTATAGCCACTATCTATTACTGCTGCAATAACAATACCTGCAAAGATAACCGAAGCCAGCAAATCCATTGTTTGATAGCCTTCTAAGAAACCTAAGGAAAAACTTTCGGTGGCAGTAAATGCCGTAGAGGTAATACTATCAGGAGGAAAGCATACGCCTAAAACAATAAGCAGTACTAAAACTATCAGCAGAAAAGGAGTGAGAAACCTGCCTATAATGCTTACAATCTTGGATTTCGATATAGATAATGCGGTTACAACGGCAAAGAATAAAACGATGAACCACACCTTAGGAAAAGCAGGTAATAAGGGTTGTATGCCTACCTCAAAAGTAGTAGCAGCGGTGCGTGGGATAGCTACCAAAGGACCTATGCATAAAATAACTAATAACGTAAGGATTTTAATGAGCCAAGGGTGCGTTTTCTTCCCTAAATCAGTGAAGTGAGTGCCTGTTTTAGCCACCATTAACACCCCTAAGAAAGGAGCTAAAATAGCGGTGATAAAAAAGCCTAACAACGCCATACCCCATTCCCCTTCCGTTCTCAAACCTATGAACGGAGGCAATATAAGATTACCCGCCCCAAAGAACATCGCAAATAAAGCGAAGCCTACGGTGGTAATAGTTTTCCATTTGCTTTTACGAATATGATGCATAGAGGTAGAGAATAACTTTGCAAAAATAGTAATTTTATACTACAAATGCAAATATTTATTTCGAAGTTCCTCAAAAAATGCCTTCAACCTATGTTTTCCTACCTTCATTGGCGCTACCGAATCCATTGCCATTACGGTGAAAACGAATTCTATAGTGCCGTAAGCACTTTTAGGCAAGAGATATTTGCCTATTTTCAAAACGGACTTCCGTACCCAATCAGGCAAAAAACCAACCTTCACAGGCTTATGTAACACCTCGAAAGCCAAAGTAGCGATTTCATACTGGGTGAACACCTCAGCCCCTCCTACATTCACTTCCTTTTCGGAGCTCTCTAATTGCGCTACACACACCTCGGCTAAATCCTCGCCGTGAATGGGATTCATAGCGTATTGTCCTTTGCCAAACAGACGCACTTTACCTTCTTTTGCCATTGAAAAGATGGTAGCTATATCGCTGTAAAAAGCCGATGGACGCACGATACAGTAGTCCATTCCACTGGTTTTAAGGGTATCTACAAAACGCTCTTTGGCAGCCCCAATGGCAATAGGACGTAGTGCTTCGCCGTTTAATACGGAAATATATATGAACTTACGTACCCCTGAGCGCAGTGCTTCGTCAAGCAAGTTCTTGTTAGCTGCATAATCTACTTGCTCGTAGGTGAGTTTGTCTTTCTGCCGAGTAATTCCGACAGTGGAAATCACTTGGGTAACCCCCTCGCACACACCGAGTAAAGTATTGGGTTTTGTTACCTCAGCCTCGACGACTTCTAATAGCGGGTGGGTAAGTAAGGCGGGAGGTAACTTGGCTTTATTACGCACCACAATGCGGGTAGGGTATTCTTTTTTTAAGAGTTCAGCTAATATAAACTGACCTAAATAACCGGTCGCTCCGGCTAATAATATTTTTTCTGATGATTTCATACTGTTTTAATAAATTGATTTAAGACTTTCAACTTAGCTAATGTTTAAACTTTGGCTAAATTTTTGACGAAAAATAACTAATCGAACACAATTTTTCCTACGATTTTAGCGCCTTCATACACGTTGAGCTCGTGAAGTTCGTCTAAGATATAAGCGGGGGCGTGGTCAAAGAGAAACCTCACTTGGCACAAAGCACTGTATTCACTCTCTTTCATAGGCTCTTCAAATTCAATAATAATGCTCCAATTTGGTTGAGGCAATTGCTCGATGTAAGTGGTGGCATAATAGACCTCACCGGTAGGAGGGTGTTGCCGTCCGCCTTCTTCTTTGATAAGAAAATGAATGACACCTGATTTTGATTTCTTCATAGTCAGAATACAATTTGGTTTAACAAAAGTACTTCTTTATTTACTAACCGCCAAATAAAATAACGAATAACGAATGACAAATGACAGATAGATATATTTTAACTATACACTAAACGAATTTAGAGTGGCTCTTCAGTGGGTCTTCAGTGGGTCTTCAGTGGGTCTACAGTGGGTCTACAGTGGGTCTACACAGGACACTAATTATAGATTCACCGAACACTACCTGAATATCAGTGATTTCTTACCTTTGAGGATTGGCTTTTTCGGTGGAACGGAGGCTTTATTTACTAAAAAACAATCGTCTCTCTTTTATGAGGATATACCCCACGAGTAGGGCGAATAAGCCTGTTTGTATCAGTTTGCTGTCGGGGTGGGTGGCGAAGATTTCGTTGGAAATATTGGCTACCAAATGGAATAATATGGCTACCAGCACGTTGCGCCCCGATTTGTAATACAGCCAGTTGATGATAAACACAAAGGCAAACAGACTCACAAAAAAGTTAGCTGTATAGAGCCACCCCTCAGCTTGTACATTGCTTTGGTAGTAGTCTTTTATGAAGAACAAGGGCAAATGCCATAACCCCCAATACACAGTAAAGATGAGCGATGAGGTGAAAAGCGTCCACCTGCTGCGCAAGGCATCAGTGCCATAAGTATGCCAAGCCAATTCTTCGAGCACTGGCGCCAAACAGAGCACAAACCAAGCGTTGAAAGGTGCTGAACTGAAACTAGGCTCTCCCGAAATGTAAAACTGGTCGAGGCTATGCCCTAAATCAAGCGAAAGTAGTTGTGCCACCACAATGGAAAGGGGTGGAAACAAGAGGGTAATCCAAAAATAGCGGTTGGTGAGCAATTTTTTGCCTACAAAACGCCCTTTAAGGTCGGATAATAGTTCCTTATTGCGTGTAAAGAGGTAGGTAGCCACGCCCACAGGAGCCAATAAACCTGCCAATTCAAAAAAGCCTGTCCAAAAAGCATTAGGAGCTTTGGGTTGGTGACTCCAATAAGCCACCACAAACCACAATACCCAAGGAATCACAAGGGAAAGGGTAAAAAACAAAATAGGATGATTATATTTTTTCATTTTATTTAGATAAGAGATAAGAGGTAAAAGATAAGAAGTCAAAATTCTATTTTATAACTGATATTTGGTATTATAAGGGTAGCTTTGCTGAGCTCTATCTGTCCGGTTTGGTCATAAATAGTACCTCTAAGTGTTTGGGTAATATCTTGTGCGTGTGCTACAAGCGGAAGCACTAAAAAAAGAACGATGCTCAAAAAGGTTTTCATTGCGTAATACGTTTAAAATTCTGGGGCAAAGGTATGGTGGAAAACAAGGTGCATCGCCCAAGCGTGAGGGAATGGACGTAATTGTAATGAACAATTGATAATTGACAATTGACAAATGGTAGTGACGCAAGGGGTTAGGGAAGTTTTGTTCGTGGGAAGAATTGTGCGGGGCGGACGGATCGGAGGGAGTGGAAAGAAGGGGGAGCGTGAGAGTTTGGACGTGCTAAACTATGCTTCTCGCACCTAATTCAGAAATTCACTTGGTGTTTTACCTGTTATCTTCTTAAACACTTGATTGAAAGAGGACTTAGAGTTAAAGCCCGCTTCATAGGCAAGCCCTAAAAGATTAAAATTCTTATCAATGTCTTTCTTTGCCAAGGTGATAAACTCTTCGACACGATAACTGTTCACAAAGTCATAAAAATTCTTTTCTTCGTATTGGTTGATAATTTGTGAAAGGTGGTTAGGAAGTACACCTAACATTTCAGCTAATTGAGCTAAAGAGAGTTTAGGTTCGAGATAAGGTTTTTCGGTAGTCATTAGTGTGAGCAACTGTTGGTGTAAGCTGGTTGCATCTTCCGCTTTCAAACCGGATTTGCGGTATTCAGGAGTTTTGGAGAATGAAGAAGGTTCGATATTGTCTGACCTATGAGAATTGTCAGACAAGACTAAATTCTTTATAAAAGGCTTTTGTTTTTCAACACTAAAAATTCCCTGATGCCGTATGCCCCAGAAGCCAATAAGCCCTATAAGTAAGACAAAGAGTGTTAAGAAAATAAGTTCTATATTAACTCCTATCTCTATTTCTAAGAGAAATTGCACTATATATCCCACTATCATCACTGAGAAAATCAGCCCGAACCCGATGAGCAACAGTCGTAGCCATTGCAAACTAATACCTTCGTTATAGCCAAAATTGTCGCCTATTACCCGCTCATACTGATTGATTTTCTGATAAGCCAATACAATATACACCACACTCACGGTCACAAAAGCTACAAACGAAGTTGTAAATAACCATTGATACGGGCTATGGTAATCGGCTTGGTCTATCATTGCTTTTTCAGCCGCCGAATAGCCAAAAAGAAAAGGAAACATCACAACGTAGGTGAGCAAAAAAGGTAAAAAGTGCAAGCTATCGTGCCAATGAAAATGTTGGTCTTCACGTGAACACACCAATACGTACAAATATACAAAAGGAGCAAACAAAAGCGGAAAAGGGTGCGTCGCTCCTACTAAATGAGGATATTTCTCCCAATAGCCCAAATAATGCAGGTAGTAATTCAGCAGATAAATACCAATGCACACCAACCATATCCCCAATACCTTATCCGATAAGGCTTGAGGGCGTTTGGCAAAGAGCAATACAGAGAGGAAAAAGCAAAGGAAAATGCCGATAGTAAAGAGCGTATTCATTATTATCTTTGTTGTTATTAAAGGCGCAAATATAAAGATAATACAAGAAAACGCCAATAACTTTACTACTTAATGATAAATAAATGAAAAAATATAACAAATATAGTGAATAAGGCACCTAAAATGAATAAAAAAACGAGAGCTAAATAGACGTGTTTTTCTATTTAGTTCTCGTTCTATAATGAAATTGTAATGTGGAGTCGGAGAGAATCGAACTCTCGTCCAAATAAGTCATCAAAAAGCTTTCTACATACTTAGTCCTCGTTTGATTTTCGTCGCAAAACTGACCGAGCACCGCCCATTTTGCGCTTAGCTTCCTTTGCTTAAGAACCGTTAGCAGAAGCGTACCGCAGGTTCAATGTTGACTTTTATGGTGCCTCTGTACGAAACGCCGTCAACAAGGGCTTTTCAGAGACATCTCGCTTCCCTACCTTGTAGGGACTTAGCCAGCAATCTTACTAAACTTCAGATTAGGCAGCAAGAGCGTAGTTATTCTCGCCATTTAAAATTTTGAAATAGAGATTATCGAGCATTCATTTCACAGCTCGGTATGCTTACTATTTAATGCCACTTACTGTCAAAACCGGTCGACCCCAAGTGTTCATTTCTGTAATTCGGTGCAAAGGTACAAAAAATAATCATACTCACAACAATTACCCATCTTTTATTTTATACTTTTACATAAAAAGAGGATTTGGAAACCAGCTTCGGGGGCAAAGTAATAGGGGGAGAAATTCAGTTGAGGACGCAACATCAGCACAGGGATATCTATAAAACCACTGTGAGACTCATCGGTTCTTAGCCAAGCAGAGAGTTGTGCTTCAGGGATAGCGACTAATCTGTTTTCCGAACGAAAGTTGCCCGCAAGTCCCACTGATAGCGCAAACTTTTTGCTGTCATAACAGTTGAAATGTATTCCTAACTGTCCGTAATTACTACCTTGTTCGAGGTAACTCACATCTATGATCAGGATTTTGTTGTCGGAGATTTGCGCTACAGCGGGGAGTGCTGCCCATACACATAGCAGTAAAAAGAGTTTTTTTATTTTAATTATTGTATTTTTTAAGTGCATATTCTACTGCAAAAGCTATCGTTGGACAAAAATAGTAATAATTAGCAAATTAAGAAATTGGCAATTTTTTAATTTGTAGTGACTCCGCCATCAACGGCGAGCACAGTGCCTGTAATCCACGAAGCATTGTCGCTGGCTAAGAATACACAAGCTTTGGCTATATCTTCAGGCGTGCCAATGTGTTGTAAAGGGTAAATTTCCTTTACCATAGTCTCAAAAGCGGCTTGTTTTTCGGGGGTAAGAGCTTGCAAATTGCGGTTGAATTGCGGGGTAGAAATACTTCCAGGGGCAATGGCATTTACGCGTACGCCCAACTGTCCTATTTCAAAAGCTAAAGCCTTGGTAAAAGAGTTTAACGCTCCTTTAGTAGCTGAATAAACGGTTGTTGCGCGGTTAGGAAGCATTCTATGGGCAAAATACGACGAGATATTAATGACATTCCCCTTGCTTTTCACCAAAGCAGGAAGCAGACTTTGGGTAAGGAAATAAGGTGCTTTTACATTGAGGTTGAAGTGGGCATCGTATAAGGCATCGTCCACTTGCTCAAAAGGCACGAACTTGCCTAAACCGGCGTTGTTTACTAAAATATCTACCGTAGATAGCAGTCGCTCAATGTCTTTCACTACCTCAGTTACTGTCTCTGTTTTTGATAAATCAGCAGAGAGGGTGTGTACTTGCACGCCAAACTCATTTAGTAGCTCTTGTTGGGCTCTTTGTAGTTTCTCAGGGTCTTTACCTATGAGCAATAGGTTCGCGCCCTCACGGGCAAAGGCTCTGGCTATTCCTAAGCCAATACCATCACTTCCGCCGGTAATCACGGCATTCTTGTTGTTTAAGTTTTTCATTTTGATATTTGTTTATTGATTTTACATTTTCTTCTTTTATACCATTTTACTAAGGAAACATAAAGTACTGCCTGAGGAAATGATATTGCGTAAGAGGTTAAAAACTTCAGTCCCCAATCATTCCAAAGATTAAACTTATCGCTTGTAATAAAGCTGTTTACCAAGCAAAGCGGTGTTGCTATAAAAAAGACAAATTGCAGAGTTTGTTTAAGTTCTGTATTCATTTGTTAATTATCTTCTTTAATTGTAGATTATTTACAAAATGCAAAGGTAAAGTATTTATTTGTATATTTGCAACTTATTTCGTAATTTATTTACAATCTATGGCAAAAAAAGTACAAAAAGAACTCTTGTTAGACTTTGATTTTCTGCGGAAATTGGTAGTGGGCATAGGGGAAGTATCGCAAATCACTGGTATCCCTACCCGACAAATACGCTATTGGGAAGAGAAAGGAATTATCAGCAGTTTAACAGAAGAGGAAGGGAAAAACCGCCGGTATGATTACCTTAATATCAAAAAAATACTCCTCATCAAAGAACTCCTTGATGAGGGGTACACGTTAGATGCTTCAGTAGAGAAAGTAAAGAAGCGTATGGCGATGATAGAGGAAACGCTCTCCAAGATGAATCAATTAGTTAATAAGCAGATGAGTTGATGAGAACAATAAGTAGGCAAGAGGCTATTACACTGAGATTGTTGCACCAGCAATTGCTTTCTCCTCAATATGAAAAACCTGAGGATATTGTAGTGTGGCAAGGGGCTATACAGGCACAGGACTATAACTATTTCCGTTGGGCGATAGGTATACGGCAATGTACTCCGCAATTAACCCAACTCCAAGAAGCTTTTGCTAAGGCTGAACTTTTGCGCCTTCATCTCTTGCGTTGTACGGTGCAAGTGGTGAGCAAAACGGATATAGGCTGGTTACTCCCCTTATGCAAGGAACGCAATCTGAGTACTTTGCAATCTTGGCAAAAGAGTATCAGTACAGCGTTTGCCCAAAATTACTTTGAGGAGGTAACCCACGCTCTACGTGAATTGTTAGTTGGTGGTAAGTCATTGTCTAAAAAAGCTATTGCTAACAGACTCACAGTTTTGGGATTTTTACCTGATGACAAACTGCTCAACCCCCTATTATTGCGTGCTGAGATTGAAGGACTTTTGTGTTCGGGGGTAATGCAAGGCAAGGAAGCTACTTGGGCTCTATTGTCCGAAAGAGTGCCCACAACAACTGTTATTACCCTTGATAAAGCTTTGAAACGACTGGCACAGAAGTATTTCAGGAGTCATTCGCCTGCCTCGTTAGAGGATTTTGTGTGGTGGTCGGGATTGCCTAAAATGCAATGTAAAAAAGCTATTGAGGGGATTGCCTCTGAATTAGAAGAAGTTTTGGTAGAAAGTACTCCAATGTATCTGTATCGCAATAACTTTGAGGCTACCAATTACGCAAAAACAATACATTTGCTTCCGCCATACGATGAGTATCTGATAGGCTATAAAAGCCGCTGGGTAGCTCTCGACAAAAAGCACGAAGCAAAGGCACACAATAAGTTTGGTATATTCAAACCAGTTATTCTGCACGAAGGCAGAGTTGTAGGCAATTGGAAAGCGAGTATTGATAAACAAGCTGCTAACCTAACTACCGACCTTTTTACTGAGAAAACCAAAGTAAGGAAACGGAGTTTGCAAGAGGCTACTGAGCAACTTGTAAGGTTTTGTAAAAAAGATAACTAATTTTCTAATTTCCTCATTTGCTCATTTGTTAATTATGTATTACCTTTGCAACATTAAAATATTAATAATATAATTATGAGAAAAGTACTTTTAATGGGAGTGTTAGCTTCCTTTATGCTAGCGAGCTGTGGTACAGCTAAATCACCAGAGATGAAACGCTTGGAAAAACAACAACAAGCCTTAAAACTCAATTCTGAGCTCAACGAATTGCAAATGAAACTCACACAAGAGCAAACCGATAATCAGTCGTTGCAAACTGAGGCTACACAAGCTAATGAAGAAGCTACCAATCGTACGGATGCTTTTAGTGATGCCAACTCGGCTTCGGCAAGTGCTAAAAAAGCGAACAAAGCTCAAAAGGCATTGCGCAAAGCTAGTAGGGCTAACAGGAATTTAGCCAAAAGTAATCGCCGTATTGAGAAATTGCAAAAAGACATCACTAAATTGCAAGAAAAGATAACTAAACTAAATGCTGAAGTAGAATTTAGCAAATAGATGCAAGTTAGATGTTTTATTAAAAATTCCCGTGTGGTACAAGTATCACACGGGAATTTTACTAATTAGCAAATTTGCAAATTTGCTAATTACCATATTGTACTATCATCTCTACAAAATCAGGGTCTCGGTGAGAAGCGAAGAGTGTTTGCTGGGTGTCGAGAGTGGCTATTTGGCTCATATCCTCCGCTGAGAGTTGGAAGTCAAATACATTAAGGTTTTGTTCCATACGCTCTTTGCGCACCGACTTAGGAATGCAGATAATATCGCGTTGCAAGAGATAACGCAAAGCTACTTGGGCAGCACTTTTGTGATACTTTTCTCCAATAGCATTGAGAGTAGGATTGGCAAAGAAATCGTTTTTACCCTCAGCAAAAGGTCCCCACGACATTAGCTTGGTGTCATATTTCTTCATTAGCTCTTGGAGGTCTTGCTGTTGGTAGAATACGTGTGTTTCCATTTGGTTTACAGCAGGTTTTATCTCGCAGTGGTATGCCAAATCGAGGTATCTATCAGCATAGAAGTTGCTCACCCCAATAGCACGCACTTTACCCCCTTTGTAGGCTTCTTCCATAGCGCGATAAGAGCCATAATAGTCGCCAAAAGGTTGGTGAATGAGCAAGAGGTCTATATAATCAGTTTGTAGTTTGTGCAAAGAGGTTTCGATAGAGGCTTTTGCTTTTTCGTAGCCACCATTGCTTATCCACACTTTGGTAACGATAAAGAACTCTTTGCGGTCGATACCACTTTTCTTAATAGCGTTACCTACACCCTCTTCATTTTTATAGATTTGGGCAGTGTCAATCATTCGGTAGCCTACCGAAATAGCATCGCTTACGCAACGCTCACATTCTTTAGGGTCTACTTGGTATACTCCATAACCCAATAGGGGCATTTGTACCCCGTTGTTTAACTCAATGTTTTTCATTTGTATTTCTTATTTTTAGTTTTTTGTTAATTGTCTGTACAGCTTGCACCTAATTTCTCGTAATCTTTTTGGCTTACAGGTTCTAACCATTCGGTTTGGGCTTTAGCGGTATCCATAATAGAGAGGTGAGCAAACCAACTCTTATTACTTGCTCCGTGCCAGTGTTTTACCCCTATAGGCACTACTACCACGTCGCCTTTTTGGAGCAATCGGGCAGGCTTGCCCCACTCTTGATACCAACCTGTACCTTCCGTTACTAATAGAATTTGCTCAGTGGTGTGCTTATGCCAATGGTTGATACAACTAGGCTCAAAAGTAACATTGGATACATTGATAGTGTTGTTCTTATCGGGTACTACTAAAGCGTTTAGGTAGCTTTTGCCAGTAAAATATTGTTTGTACGCCTCATTAGGTTGTCCTATGGCAAAGATATATCCTGCACTGCCTTTGCTAAGGTCGGTAGCTATTTCATTAGCATAGACTTCTTTAGCAGCAAGGAAAGCCCCCCACGCCTTAGGCCAGCCTGCATAGAAGGCAATATGGGTAATTATCTCGGCTATTTCGTCTTTGCTGATGCCATTCTTCTTGCCCTCGGTAAGATGGGCTTTGATAGTAAATTCAGGTGCTCCACTACCTATTAGGGTAGCGATGGTTACCATACTGCGGTCACGAGGAGAAAGTTCTCCTTCACGACTCCATATTTGCCCGAAGAGCACATCGTCATTCAATTGGGCAAATTTAGGGGCGAAATCGCCAAGACGGTCACGCCCTGCTGTTTGTTTTTCTTTTTTCATTGTATTTTGTTGTTTTACTTGGGCACTCATCGTCACTGTTAAGAGTACCATTGCAAAGATAATAATTTTTTTTCATATTCATATTCACTTAAAAAATCGTCACAAAGGTATACGGCGGTATTTTGAGCAGATTCTTAGACAAAAGTCGGTAGTTTTTACAAATTTTCCTTATCTTTTTAGCTTTTCTTCCTCCGCCTATTTTTCTCGCTTTGTACAACAACATTTAGGGGTAAGTCTGAGTGAATTTTATTTATTGTTTGTTGTGCTACAACTTGCGTGTCGTGCTATGATTCCTCAATTTTAAGATAGTCTTTTGCCTTTGTATCAGCAACATCAGTAAGATACATTTTTCCATCAACGCTTTTAACTTCAAAGCGTTACAAATTGTAACGGTTTCATTTCCCTATTTTTTGAGTCGTTCTTTTAGTTTGTTCCAATACTTTCGAACAGTAAGAAAATCTTTACTATATAATTAATAATTGACAATTAACGATTAACAAAAGCTCCCTGTAGTGCATTCTGTATAAGTAGTTTGCATACGAGAATTTTATTTGTGATTTGTTCTCGTTAAATGATTACATCTTCAGGAGAAGCATAAGAAAAAGGCACCCATCGGTAGTCCTTCTCTTTGCCTATATATCCCAAACCAGGGAAAGGTAAATGCCCTGCAAGAATAAGTGTATGCTCTTTGTAGCAGTTTTCGAGTACGCGTAGGCGTGTGTGAATACCTTGCTGATAATCAGTATCCCACAACACACCCCAATCGGGTTTAGCAATGAGCAAAGGCGAGTGAACCGTATCGGCTAAATGCTTTAACGAACGTCCCTCTGAGATGATAGTTACAAGCGTATGCCCCGGCGTATGTCCTTCGGCTAACTCGGTTTTTAATATCCCAAAAAGAGTATCACCTGCGCTGAAGAAGTGCAGATGATTGCCAAGAGCTTTGAGAATATTGCGCGAATAGTTTAAGTATTGTTCTAACTGCTGAGGAGTTCTCTTATATTTAGTTTTAGAAAAATCGGGATTAGGTGATAGCCAAAAGTCGTATTCCTTTTTGTTGATATAACATTGCGCATTAGGGAAAGTGAGTTTGCCATCGGGAGTGGTAAGTCCCCCAATATGGTCGCCGTGAGCGTGAGTGATAAATACATCAGTAATATCAGAAGGAGAAACACCTATCCTTATGAGATTTTCGGGGAGTCTTCCTATATTGGTTTTCCCAGAATGTTTGCCATTACCTGCATCGATTAAGATATACTTATTAGCCGATTTTATAAGCAATATATTCACCGACATCTGCATCAGTTCGGGGTTGAGATACAGTTTTTGCATCTGGTTTACAAAGTCCTTTTTAGGTATTTGAGGGGCAAAGATAGATTGAGGAGGAGTGACGTTCATATATCCATCAGATAGGAGAAAGAGCTCCAAATCTCCCAATGTAATTTTAAGGCTACATCCTGTTGCTACAACATTGCTGTCAGTAGTTTTTTCAGGTAAGAAACTCATTAGTGACGGAACCGCTAAAAGTCCCCCACTGAGGACAGTGGTTTGAAAGAATTTACGTCTATTCATAATATCGATTAGCTTTACTTTATTTATTGATGACACAAAGATACAAAATAATTGACAATTAATAATTGATAATTGACAAAAAACTCCCCGTGATGCGAGCTGCATAGGCAGTTTGCACCACGGGGAGTTTATTTATTGTGTGTTATGCTACGACTCGTGTTACGACTTAATTAGCTAAATTCTTTTTCTTAGAACTCTTTGCTTTGCTGTTGAACTCTAAACAGAGTTGTAACCAAAAGTCAAAGTCTTTTTTTTGGTTGTACCCCGTAGGGTCTACATAGCAATAGCCAGAGAGTTCTTTGCCTCTCATTACCACTGGCGAGAAGCCCTGCCTTTCGGCAATTTCTTCTGTCTGCTCAGGATCAAACCTACACATTAAGGAATCCTTTCCTATATTGATGCACATCTTGTCATTCACCAAGAAAGCCAAACCGCCAAACATCGCTTTTTCTTCCACCGTAATATGGGGAATTTTTGCTAAATATTCGCGAACTCTATTCGCAAGTGTTATACTATAAGCCATTTTTTATTAGATTTTTGAGCTAAAATAGTTTAAAGCTACTACAGTTCCCAAATGTCTCGACTCGTGCATATTGTTTACATACATAGCATCTTCTATAGTATCAATAGAAAATAAACCTACCTTAACCGTTGGAAACTCATTGAATAGCCTTCCTTGATAATCTTCTTTTAATTGATTTGCCGTACTGAGTAACAATTCCTTTACTTGGTAGATTTCTTCTTTTGAAGGTGTAATCTTTTGAGGAAAGGTGCCACGATTGTATTTCTCTAAAAAATCAGTGCTGATTAGCAGTTTATTTCCACTGAGCTGATAACATAAGAATTGTTGTACAGCAATACAATGTGCTATATTCCAAAAGATGTTATTAGAAAAACCTGTTGGGATATAGCCTAATTGTTCAGGGGTAAGACTATCTAAGTAAGTCAATAGGTTTTTGCGAATGGATAAAAGAAAGTCAAAGTGTTTTGTTTTTGTCATTTTTAAATATTTTTTAGAAATCGGGGGCAAAAGTACTGCCTTCAAACTAAAAAAATCTTGCCATAAGACAAGATTTTCACATTTCTTTCCTGATACGACTCAGTGAAGTATCTGTAATGCCTAAATAAGTAGCTATATGTTTTAAGGGGGCGTACTTTATAGCACTGGGTTTTTCCTTTATAAACTGCATATAGCGTTCTTTGGCGGGGAGTATAATCATTTCGAGGGAACGTTTCTTTGCCTCAAACAATTTCTCTGCCATAAAGAGTCGCCCCCATTCCGAATATCCTTTCAAACTGTGATAAAGTTCTTGAAAACGGTCATAATCTATATGCCACCCCTCACAATCGGTAAGGGCTTGGATATTTTCAGCAGAAGGTAAATGTTTAAAAAGAGAAAGTTCTTGCACGATAATTTCACCTTCACAAAAGAAGTCGGTAGTGATATCATTTCCTTCATAGTCATACACAAAGGCGCGAGCAACTCCTCTCTGCAAGATGAGATAACCACGAGCTATTTCGTCCTTGCGCAAGATAAAATCACCCTTGCGAAAAGCAATAGGCTGATGGGCTTTTTGTATCTGTTGTAACTCTTGAGCCCCTATAAGAGGGTGTTTGTAGATATTTTGAAATAAGTTATGTGGCATTATTATTCTTTGATATTAGCTAATAAACTCCCCATAATTACTGCCTGTACGACTCGTCCCACGAGGAGTTTTATTTACGCTTGTCGTGCTACGACTTGCCTGTCGTGCTACGACTCCTCGATTTTAAGGTAGTCTTTAGCTTTATCAGTAAGTCGCATTTTACCATCAGCAGCTTCTAATTTCAATTGGTGACAATTTGACACCGTTTCATTTCCCTCTTTTTTGAGTCGTTCTTTTAGTTTGTTCCAATACTTTCGAGCAGTAAGAAAATCTTTACTATCCGCAAGTATAGCCACTACATCTACAATAGAGAAATACCATTTCTCGTGAGTGTCGTCCCAAATGGTACGCACCTTGCGCTCTTCAAATAATTTGATAGCTTCTTTTTTCATATCCGATAAGGTTTTTGTGCTTTTTCAAACAACAAAAGTACAAAATAATTAATAATTGACAATTAACCATTGATAGTTTACAAAAACTCCCCGTGGTTACTGCCTATGCAGCTCGCACCACGGGGAGTTCATTTTCTAATTTTCTAATTCTCTCATTTTCTCATTTGCTAATCGACGATTTTATCAACTGTAGTATTGCTGCATCTATTTTCTCTGCTGTGCTGAAGTTTTGTTTTATATGGTATTTTTCAGCGATAGCAGTAATTTTCTCGTAGCGTATATTTACCGTTTTACCCTCCTCGTAGATGAGGATTTTCAAAGGGAGTTCAATAGCCAACCGAGGGTTTTCCTGCATTAGGGCGGTTCCTACTTTGGGGTTACCTACTATAAGCACGGTGGCAGGCTGCATACTTTCGCCTACTGCCTCAGCCGCTTTGTGATGTTCAATAGTAGCAAAAATGATAATTCCTTTGCTGTTCAGTGTTTTCTGAAGTGCCGCTACGGTCTCTTCAAAAGCTAATGGACTTTGGAAGTCTCCATAAGGTTTTATCACATCTTTACAACTGATAATATGTGCTGCTACTAAGAACGGGAATAATAAGAAGATAATAAGGTGTTTCATATAGTTTATTACAAGTGTTTTTCAAAGAAAGTAAGGGTAAGTTCATTTAGTTTGTGGTGGGTTTCCTCAATAGAGGTTTTGCCACTAAATCCCAAAAGATGAGGAAAAGGCACCCATAAAGGTGCATCGGTAAAATCTACGTGGAAGATATCAGGGATTTGTACAAATTCACTCTCAGCTGTATTTTTGCATAGGTTTTCCATTGTGCTGAGGTGCTCTTGAATATCGCTTTCTGTCCACCCCCCTGAGCGTTCTCTTTCTGTGCGCATAGCTTCTGCAGGACGTGTGATCACCATTGTAGGAACACGCAAGCCTGTTTGTGCTATTTTTAGCGGAATCTGTGATTCCATAATCAAATTAGCTTTGATACGAGGGGCTTTCCACGAGGCTTCCGATACGATAATTCCTCCGAGAGAAACCCCAAAAGCTCCTAATCTATCCAAGTTGAGTTTGTTGTAAAGAAGATGGTTAGGATCGTTTGTATTGAGCGCAGTAAGGAAATCTATTACTCGCAATACATCTTTGGCGAAGTAGGCTATCAATCCCCCTTCAAAGGTTTTTCCGTTATAGTTCAAAAGAGGATTTTCTTCTGTTAAGCTCTCATTGAGCATAGGGTCGATGAGTGTTCGCGGCAGGCTTTGGAGCGTACTACCGTCGGGGAAAGTTGCTAAGGCTACCGCCATAGGGCAATCAATACCCACCACTATATAGCCTTGAGAAACTAACTCTTGTATCTGAAAAGTGCTTATACATCGGTGACCATAAAGTCCTGTGAGGTACAGAAGTACAGGATATTGCGCTTTTTCCTTGTTTACAGGAGCTTTTTCTAAGGCATTAGAACGCTTGAATTGCAACGAATAAAGCAACGCCTTTGGAATATGCAAAAGCTCTGAAATAGCCTCGCTCACCTTTGTAGCTTCAGGGATATAAGGGGCGTAATCGTGGTGAGAGGTATTTTCGGCAGGGTACCACACTTGTATGGGGATTTGTCTGGCTTGGTGTTTATCCGTGATAAAAATCTCCTCCCTATCAGGGTCGGTTACCCAATAACTCACTGTGCCAACGGCATACTTGCCCATAGGTTTTGCAAAAAGCGCAGGACGGAATATATAGTAAGCCCCTCCTACGAGCAAGAGCAAGAACAATAGTATGGTGATAAGGATATACATCTTTTTCTTTTTCATTTGCTAATTATATTGAGGTAGTGGCAAAGATGTGCAATGAACCATCTGTTTCTTTGCGCTGTATATAGCCTTTGTGGGTCATTTGGTGTAATTGTTTCTTTACTGCTGCGGTGGCTATCCCAGCTTTTTTTGCATTTAAAGGTAGCCTGTGGCTACCTTTAAACGGTATAATATGCAAAAGTACATATTATTTTTTACTTAACCTACTAAATTTGTAGCTTTTGTATCAGCCACCCATTCCACCATCAGTGGCATCTAATTTTAACTGGTGATAATTTGACACCGTTTCATTTTCCGTCTTTTTTGAGTAATCCCCAAAGATGTGCATTTTGAGTTCTTTAAATCTTATTTCACTAATTGTTCTATCTGTTTTTGCAGTGTTGCTCGCTCGTTAGCCGATTTAGAAAGAGCAATCGCTTTTTGGTAGTGAGCAATTGCTTTTTGGTTATTGATATCAGTATACAAATATCCTAATAACTCGTGGTAGTAACGATTGTCTTGTAGTCCTAATTTTTCAGCTTCTACAATAGCTTTTTCTTTGCCGTACACCTTGCCGTAAGCAAAAGTCCTGTTTAAGGCTATTACAGAAGAATATTCAATGATAATGAGTTGGTTATATAGGCGGAGAATATACTCCCACTTATTTTCATCGGTAGGGGTAGTATGCCAATAGGCAATACCAGCTTCTAAGTGATATTTAGAGATTTGAGAGTCTTCGCAGGCTTTTACTAAGTAATAGTTGCCTCTGTGTATGAGTTCTTTGTCCCATTTGCTTTTATCTTGTTGTTCATAAAGGGTGTTTTCACCTGTGGTATTGATACGAGCTTCAAGTCTGGAACTTTGGAAACACATCAGCGATAAAAGAGCATTCACTTGTGGTGTATCAGTTTGAGGGTGCTCGGCAAGTAAGAGCGTAAGACGTAAGGCTTCTTTGCAGAACTCCTTTCGTATAAACTGATTGTTAGTTTCGGAAAAATAGCCTTCATTGAAAAATAAGTACAAACAGCGCAGTACAGTTTCTAATCGGGCTTGTATATCGGATGGGCTTACGGTTTTGATTTGAAAATGATGCTCTCTAAGCTTGTTTTTAGCCCTAAGAAGTCGTTTTTTTATAGTTTCAGTATTGGTGAGTAGGGCATTGGCAATCTCTTCTACTGTAAAACCACAGAGTATTTGCAAAGCCAAACTTATTTGTGATTCTACAGAAATAGAAGGGTCACATATATTGAAAAGCATTTCTAACTGACTGTCGTTTATTTCAGAAGTTTCAAAGGTAAGTTCTTCGCTTTTCTCAGTAGGTGTAAGTGTCTTTTTTACTTTATCTTCAAATATAGCTACGTGTTTTTCATAGTCCCTAGCTTTGTTTTTAGCGACAGTGTAAAGCCATGCAGTAGGGTTAGCAGGCAAGGGCTGTATTTCCCATAATTCATAGGCTTTTAAGAAAGTATCACTCGCAATATCTTCAGCAATCTCCAAATGAGAAAAGCCAAAATGGCGACATAACACTGCCACCATTTTAGCGTATTCTTTTCGAAACAAATCGGATAAAAGTTGTGAGTGAGGCATTTTAATCTCTTTTTAGCACTTCACGTACTTCAATACTGCCACCTACTTGTTCAAAAATAGGGTTGGCTTTAGCCATTTCCACTGCTTCATCAATGTTTTCAGCTTTTACTACCACATAGCCACTGATAAACTCTTTAATTTCGGTAAAAGGTCCATCGGTTACAACCTTATCGGCTTTGATAGTTTTGGCACTACCAGCGATAGGCAAAAGGGTATTGCCTTTGTCGGCTAATTTGTTTTGTGAAGCGATACCTGCAAGCCAGTTCATACGTTCTTGCATTTGCTCGGGAGTAGGTTTGAAATCAGCGATGTTGTTCAAACGAAAAATTAATACAAAATCTTTCATACATTTTTAAATTTAATATTATACCCCTATAACGATTGAATTTCCTCTATGGGGACAAAGATAGTAAAAATTAACAAATAAAAAACTCCCCGTGATGCGAGCTACATAGGCTGTTTGCATACGAGGATTTTATTTGTAATATGTTCTCGTTAAATGATTACATCTTCAGGAGAAGCATAAGAAAAAGGCACCCATCGGTAGTCCTTCTCTTTGCCTATATATCCCAAACCAGGGAAAGGTAAATGCCCTGCAAGAATAAGTGTATGCTCTTTGTAGCAGTTTTCGAGTACGCGTAGGCGTGTGTGAATACCTTGCTGATAATCAGTATCCCACAACACACCCCAATCGGGTTTAGCAATGAGCAAAGGCGAGTGAACCGTATCGGCTAAATGCTTTAACGAACGTCCCTCTGAGATGATAGTTACAAGCGTATGCCCCGGCGTATGTCCTTCGGCTAACTCGGTTTTTAATATCCCAAAAAGAGTATCACCTGCGCTGAAGAAGTGCAGATGATTGCCAAGAGCTTTGAGAATATTGCGCGAATAGTTTAAGTATTGTTCTAACTGCTGAGGAGTTCTCTTATATTTAGTTTTAGAAAAATCGGGATTAGGTGATAGCCAAAAGTCGTATTCCTTTTTGTTGATATAACATTGCGCATTAGGGAAAGTGAGTTTGCCATCGGGAGTGGTAAGTCCCCCAATATGGTCGCCGTGAGCGTGAGTGATAAATACATCAGTAATATCAGAAGGAGAAACACCTATCCTTATGAGATTTTCGGGGAGTCTTCCTATATTGGTTTTCCCAGAATGTTTGCCATTACCTGCATCGATTAAGATATACTTATTAGCCGATTTTATAAGCAATATATTCACCGACATCTGCATCAGTTCGGGGTTGAGATACAGTTTTTGCATCTGGTTTACAAAGTCCTTTTTAGGTATTTGAGGGGCAAAGATAGATTGAGGAGGAGTGACGTTCATATATCCATCAGATAGGAGAAAGAGCTCCAAATCTCCCAATGTAATTTTAAGGCTACATCCTGTTGCTACAACATTGCTGTCAGTAGTTTTTTCAGGTAAGAAACTCATTAGTGACGGAACCGCTAAAAGTCCCCCACTGAGGACAGTGGTTTGAAAGAATTTACGTCTATTCATAATATCGATTAGCTTTACTTTATTTATTGATGACACAAAGATATAAAATAATTGACAATTAACCATTGATAGTTTACAAAAATCCCCGTGGTGCGAGCCACACAGGCTGTTTGCATACGGGGATTTCTTTTTCTCATTTGCTAATTCCCTAATTCTCTAATTCCCTAATCTGCTAATTTCCAATCCTTACCTTTTACCTAAAAATTTCTCTTTGGCAACTCTATTATTGGGTCTATCGAGCGCTGTAACTACTATCTTACTACCTGAAAGGGCAGGGTTCAGGGCAGTAGTAGCGTATTGCCAAATGTCAGCGGTAAGTATGGCATTGCCTTCTTCAACGGTTTCCTCACCGTGCGATATCGTTACTTTCACCTGAATAACCTTAAAATTATCACTTACTTCAATGGTTATAAGCTCTCCTTTTTGGGTACCTGTATAGGCTTCGGCGTCGATGTGTCTGATTTCAGGAGTTTTGAGGTAGTCGGACACTGCCATATTATAAGCGTTGATAACACTTCGTCGTTTAGCCTCTGCTGTATATAAGTCTTTCAGAACAGGGTCTTGCAAAGCGTTTTTGGCATAGGTGCTAGCAAGCCTAAATCGGTTATTTTGCGAAATGAGAGTAGGGTGAGTAGTAGGCTTTCGGCGGGGTTTAGCAACAACAATAATCTTATCGCCTACTCTGCGGTATACTACTTGGTTACCGAGTTTCCCCGAGATGCCTTGCATTGCTAAGTTGTCTTTTATTTTAGCCATAGGTCTATTAGTTAATTTGTCCTTTTGTTAATTAGTACTGCAAAATTATAAAACATTTACTGAATTAGCAAATGTGCCCATCTGCTCTTCGGGTTAAGACTGTTTATCGTTCGGTGTAGAGCCACTGTAGACCCACTGTAGACCCACTGTAGAGCCACTGTAGACCCACTGTAAAGCCACTGTGGGTTCGGTATAGCTTCGGTGTAGATAGCAATAAAATTCTCTGTATGATTTTAATAGGTAAATATACGAATTTTCATTTTTATAAAACGTTTACTTAACCTTATTTCAAAGGGTTAAGCCTTATACTTCCCTCTTTTCCAAATTTCTACTGAGTTGATAATGTTCTGCCACAAAATATAACAACCAGGACCTACGGTAGAAAGAGGGTGCAGGTAGGTGGTAGCTATCCAAATGGCAAAAGCCGTATTTTTTTGTCCTAAGGCTTGTCCTGCCTCAATCGAAGCTTCAAAAAACCGACCTATATACCGTCCAATAGCGTATTGCATTAGGCATAATAGTAACCCCCAAAAAGCAATGAGCAATAAAAAACCTATCCCCGATTGTGCGTGGAAGATATTTTTAAGAGTCGTACCGGTAACTATCATCAGTGAACAACCCCAAAGATAGAACGAGAGGTCGGGAATGTGTATCAGCCATTGGTGAAAGCGGTGAAGTTGTGGTACAATCTTGGTAAGTAGTGCTAAGAGCATAGGCACAACCAACACCAAACACACTTTCTGCATTATGAGCGAGAATGCAGTCCAAAAAGTAAACTCCGATGCAGGTTCTATCAGCGGGAAACAAATCGGAATCAGTAGGGCGCAAAGCAGATTAGAGAGGAAAGTGTAGGTGGTCATCTGTTCCAAATTGCCCCCAAGTTTTAAGGTTACTACGGCTGCAGCTGCGGCACAAGGGGCTATCACACAAGCAAGAATGCTCTCCAAGAGTATCAACTCCTTCCCACCAATCCGAAAATAAAGAATCACCCCTACAATCGCTGCTACCAAAACAATTTGGAAGAGACTTGCCCAAAAGTGCCATCGTACAGGCAACAACTTCTTAAAGTTTACCTTGCAGAAAGTAACGTACAGTATCAGGAACATAAACAGAGGCAGTATAGTGTCGAACGTAGGAGCAAGTTTTTGTGAGAGAGTATCCAGCGCAGGCACGTAGTAAAATATGAGATATACCAAAGCGCCTATGCCCATAGAAATAGGCAGTGTCCAATTCTTTATAAAACGAATGAGTGTAAGCATTTTAAATTTACCGATGAGCTAATGATTTAAGGCTACAAAAGTACAAATAATTTGCTAATCAAACTGCCTGTACAACTCGTATTTAAAATTTCTAATTTGTCAATTTACTGATTTCTCTCTATCTTTGCCCTCAATTTACCGATTGTTAATGAACAAATTAAGACATTTCTATGAAACAGCTTTTATCACTTATTGCTATCCTTTCAGTATCAACTCTTTTGGCTCAAAATCCTTTTGAAAAAGAAATCTTGCAATCTAAGTATACTATCGATTCTATAGTAGCAACCGAAAAACTACTTCTTTACAAGAGAGAAGCCGCCGTTCAGCAGTCGCTAAAAGAGGGCAAGATTACCAAAGAGCAAAGTGCAAAAATGCTCAAAGAGATTAAGGAAGCAAGCGAACTGAGCACTAAACAGAAAACCTATAAAGAAGGCTTACGTCTATCTGCTCTTATCCAGCAAAAGGCTACTGAACTCAGTATGGACACCCTGCAAAAAAACGCAACGCTCGATAGTCTTATATCTACTGAGCCAAAAGAGAACTATATACAAACTGTTCAACAGTTAGATTCATTGCCCAATAAATATAATGAAAATAAACACGGAGTTACAGTAGCTATTCATTTGGCTATCGGATTACAGTCTGTAACCAATGATAAAACTTACTTTAACCCCTATTTAAATACAGAATTAGGACTTGTTTTTACCTCTCAATTGTATAAAAAGAAACAACTTTCCCTCAATTACGGCTTAGTGTGGCAAAGCAATAGACTGAACATAAAAGGTAATAATTATCTCATTTCAGAAAATGGTGACACAAAATTAGTACCTTTTTCTAAGCCTTTAGACCGAGCTAAACTGCGTGTTAATTACCTCATCTTGCCTATTGAATTACAAAAGAATTTTAAGTCAAAAATACATATAGGAGGAGGCGCTTACTTTGGCGCACTCATCGATGTAAACCAAAAGATAAAATACACTGAGGGAGACGACCATTTAAAACTATTTCTCCGCAATGGTTTGAAAGTAAATAAATTCACCTACGGACTATCAGCTCAAGTAGGCAACAAATGGTTTTCGATTTATGCTAAATACAGTTTAGCTCCCTTATTCGAAAATAGTCCTAACAATATACACCCTTTTTCAATAGGTATAAAATTTTAGTAGAATATGACAAAACGTTTCCTCTTTTTCCAGCTGATACTTTTTGCGCTCCCTTGTTTTGCTCAACAAAGGGTGGTAAACAAGCATCACGAGTCTGTTGAATACGTAAATATAGGCATAGTAGGCACCAATAAAGGTATTATTAGCGATGAAAATGGTTACTTTTCGCTCGAAAAGCTCGGGGCAAAGCCCACTGATAGCATTTATTTTTCACATTTGAGCTATCAACATAAAGTATTAGCTTATCGTGATATCAAAAAAGAAGTGCAACTCACCGAAGCAGTAATTAACCTTCCCACTACTACCCTAACAATGAAAACACCTAAAATACGCTATGTAAAAAGTAAAGGAGTAACTACTTTTTTTACTCTTTACGGCGAAATGAAACAGTATTTTCAGCAACACGGTGGCGTCCTCTCAGAATTAGGCGATTTCATTTCGCTTTCTAACGACACTCAGCTTACCGAGTTCAGTATTGAGATTAGGAAAAGTACCTTTTATATGGCAGTCTTGCGTGTAGTAGTGTACCAAACCGATAAGGAGCACAAAAACTTCACTCCGCTTATCAAAGAACCTATTTACATTCATTTATTTCCTTCTGATAACCCACAAACTTTCACTCATAAACTATCAGTATTAGTACCCAAAGGCGAAATGTGGGTAGGTGTACAGTTTGTGGAAGTGAGAGGTAAAGATGATGCTACTATTACCTTCAACGCTACTACCAACAAGTGCTGGTTACGCTTCCCTGATAATACAATCAGGCAAGTGAATGGAGGCTTCGGAATTCCCTTTACTGTAAAAGGCTACGACATCATCAAACAATAAAGACCAACTTTGCCAAAGTTAAATAATTTGCTAATTAGCAAATTTTCTAACTATTTTCCAACCTTTTTATTTTTTCTTCGTTTATAAGGGCAAATTGGAGGACTTATGAAAAAGAAAATATTTACATCTGCTAAACTATTGTTGATGGGAGTTATCCTATTGTGCTACCTTGTTTTTAGCGCTTGTTCAGCACTCACGCTTGAGTTTGAAGAGAGGGACTTGACCATTACAAATCTTGACGGCAAGACCATTCCCATAAGAGTTGAGCTTGCTCGCTCCATACGAGAGATGTCAAAAGGTTATATGGGGCGTGAGAATATTCCCGAAGGAACGGGTATGCTTTTTATCTTTAAAAGAGACGAAAAGTTAAGCTTTTGGATGAAAGATACGCCTACTCCCCTTTCTATTGCGTTCATTAACTCGAATGGCGAAATTCGCGAAACACGCGATATGACACCGTTCAGCCATCAAAGTGTGGACTCATCGGAACCTGTGCGTTATGCTCTTGAAGTGCCTCAAGGATGGTTTAAAAAAAACAACATAGGAAAGGGCTGTACAATCAAACTGCCGTAACCGATGAAGTTGAACAATCTCCTGTTTTTCTACATCGTACTTAATCTGAACCTTAAAAAGAATAAATCATTCATCATTTAAAGAAAAATGCAAATCGACCATCGTCTCATCGAGAAAGCTCAGCGCAACGACCGCTTAGCGCAAAAGCAGTTGTACGACCAGTACGCTCCTGCTTTGCTGAGTGTGTGCAGGCTGTACATTAGTGATTTGCAATTCGCCGAAGATGCCTTACTGAAAGCCTTTTTCAAGATATTTACCAGTCTCTCTAAATATGAAGAACAAGAGCACTTCTATGCGTGGATACGCAGGATTACTGTAAATGAATGTATAGATTTTCTCAAAAGCAAAGCCCAAAAGCTATCCTTCACCGATTGGAGCGATACTTACGACACTATCGACGAGAGTGATTTAGACAATGAATCTTTTAACGATGAACAAATACAAGCCTTTATAGATAAACTTCCTTCTGCCTGTCGTACCGTTTTCAATCTTTATGTGTTTGAAAATGAATCTCACAAGCAGATAGCAGAGAAGTTAGGTATTAGTGAAGGCACTTCTAAATCGCAATTGGCTTATGCCAAAAAACTTTTACAACAATACGTTACAAACTATAAAAAAAGAGCTTAAAAAATGTGGAAAGATAGCATACAACGCCTATTTAGGTATCGGAAAATTATCCCCTCGCCTACTCTATGGGAACAGTTAGAGACGCAATTAGCCGAGAGTGAAGCCCAACAAGCAAGGCAGAATAGCCGAAAAGTGTGGTATTACGCCATAGCTGCCTGCTTGCTATTGTGCCTCGGGATAGGGTATTTGTTACAACAGCAACAAACCAATACAACCCCTGAATATCAATCGCAGAAAGTAGTAGTTGTAACCACAGAAAAAGAAAATGTATCATCTGTTGGTACTACTATCACTCCTACTACGATAACCGAAACTCCCAAAGTTCCCATAGTCCAAAGGACTCTTACAACTTTGCCAGCTGTTAAGAGTTCCATAGCTTCTCCTGCCCTCCTCGATATCAATGAGGTAGATACTCTTTTTGCCGAGTATACTGCTGATGCTATTGAAACCAGAATTACAAAACAAATGGAAAAGCAAATAGCAGGGGATTTACAGCAACTATCGGCAGAAGATTTAGCTCTTATCGCTACTACTCAAGCTCAACTCAACCAATATGTAAATCAAAAATACGAGCAAGATGCTACTTTTAACACCATTGAAAGGGACTTGCTTAGAAACAGGGTAAAACTATTAGCTGAAAGGCTACTAAAAGAAGTAGGAACACGCGTTGTTTTAAACAATAAAGACTAAAAATAAATATCAAAATGAGAACATTACATTTTTTATGGGTGATTTGCTTGTTGGCGACAAGCGTCACCTTCGCACAAGACCATTCCAAAGAAGCTATCAAAAAATCGAAATACACGATAGACTCTATTGTATTTGCAGAAAAAGAAACGCTCAAAAAGAAACTTTCAGCTGTAAATCAGTTGCTCAAAGAGAAGAAAATCAGTGAAGAACTGAGTCAGCAGATGAAAGAAGAGCTCACGGCTACTACCGAGAAGAATATCAAAGAAAAGACGGCTGCTGAAGCCGAACATTTAGCGAAACTCATACGTGAAGGAGCGACATCAGCCTCCACAGAAACCCAAACCAATACGGTTACCACAGCTAAATCGGATGCGTATAAGCGCGCAATGGAAGAATTAGAAAATATTTTCCGCAAGAAGGAAGAGAAAAAAGTGAATACCAATCGTGCCTTAGACGAAATAGGGCTTTATATGGCAATAGGGTTTCACAACCTAAACAGTAGCAATGGCTTTGGTGATAATCGTTTTAAACCCTTAGGTTCTAAATCGTTTGAATTGGGCTTTACATCAGGGTTTCGCTTGCTTAAAACGAACAATTTGTTGCATATCAACTATGGAATTGCCTGGATGCACGACGGGCTCAAATTCAAAGAGAGCGAGTACTTTGTAAGAGAAAACGGTGTAACAAAATCGGTGGAGTATACCGCTAATAAACTTAACAAATCGAAATTGCGCACCAATTACCTCATCGTGCCTGTGGACTTCGAATTTGATTTTACACCTCCTAAAACTAAGAACGGAGTAACCATTTACCCTGTTCACGACAGTTTCAGAGTAGGTTTTGGGGGTTATGTAGGGGTATCTATAGGCAACAGTCAGAAAATAAGATATGACGATGGTTCTATTCATAAAAATGTTATAAGAGAGGACTTAAATATCAGCCCTTGGGTATATGGACTTTCGGCGCATTTAGGATATAAAAGTTGTGTGCTTTACGCTCGATATAGCCTCGCTCCTCTTTTCCGCAACAATCCTGTAAACGAGTATCCTTTTTCTATAGGGATACGTTTTGGAGATTAAAAGATTTGTTTTATATCTCTTAGCTAAAATTTATTTTCCTGAAAATAGTATTATAATCAAAAAACTTTGTACCTTTGCAACGTTGCTTGTAAAGGTACTTTTTTGTTTGGTATAAAAAGTAGCCTTTTGGACGATTCAAAAGATAACGGAGGATTTCAGAAGTAGTGTAAGAGGATTTTTGATGAAAAAAGGGTATTGGAAGGGTGTACTTAGCTTATAGGGAGCTTATAGGAAGCTTATACGAATCTTGGACGATTGGTATAGAAAGGGTATATAAGTGATTGACTCATAACACAATACAACAGTGCTAAAAATGTTAAAAACGGGGTTTCGAGGCGAAAGAAAGAGAATCCTCACCCCGATCACATACTCTCCTATTCGGAGACTTCTCCCAAGGAGAGGGGGAATAGGGACGAGTGACGATTGACGAATGGCAAATAACAGATGAAGAAGATAATATTAAAGAAGGAACTGAAATGAGGGGAAAGCGATTGAGAAATGGTATTGTTTGAAACTAATGATACATAAAACATCTAAAAATTGACAACTAACGACTAAACACTAAATATAATGACTAGTACAAAGAAAATTAATCCCGACTATGTGTTTGAAACCAGTTGGGAAGTATGTAACAAAGTAGGAGGTATTCACACGGTGATTACCACGAAAGCTCCGAGTATTGCGAAACAATTCAGAAGGAAATATATTCTGATTGGTCCCGATATTTGGCAACACAACGAAAATAAAGAATTTGTAGAAAACCCCGAACTCTTCAAATCGTGGCGTGCTAAAGCAGCTTCTGAGGGCTTACGCGTGCGTGTGGGGAATTGGAAAATAGAAGGCAACCCCATAGTAATTCTCGTAGATTTCTCTCATTATGTAAGTGCCAAAAACGAGATTTTGCGTTATTATTGGGATAACTACAAGCTCGATTCTTACAACAGTCCGTGGGATTACGTAGAGTCGGTGCTTTTTGGTTATGCAGTAGGGAAGGTGATTGAGAGCTTTGTGAAGTTCAACACTGCTTCACGCGAAAACGTGATTTGCCATTTCCACGAATGGATGACCGGTAGTGCGCTACTCTATCTGGAAGAAGAAATGCCTAAAATAGGTTCGGTATTCACTACTCACGCTACCGTAGTAGGTCGTGCGATTGCCGGCAATGGTTATCCGCTCTACAACGATATGAAGAACTACAAACCCGAAGAAATGGCCTATCGGTTTGGGGTACAACACAAGCACTTCCTCGAAAAAGAAACTACCAAAGTAGCCGACTGCTTCACTACGGTAAGCGAAATTACTGCCCAAGAAGCGTTGCACTTCCTCAGTAGAAAAACTGATATCATCACGCCTAATGGCTTCAACGACGCCATAGTACCAGCTGAAAAAGATTTTGATAAGAAGCGTGCAGAAGCTAAACAGCGTCTTATCAGCGTGGCACAGGCTTTGGTAACCCAACCTATTAGCAAGGATACCAAAATTGTAGCTATCAGCGGTAGATATGAGTTCCGCAACAAAGGTATCGATGCCTTTATTGATGCCTTGGGAGCACTGAATAGGAATTCTAATAACAAGAAAGAGCTTTTGGCTTACATCTTAATTCCTACAGCTCACGATGCGCCTAACCAAGGATTGCTAAACAATTTGCACAACCCTCAGCAAACTACCGAAAACGAACAAAAGCACCTTACCCATATTCTCCCTGATGTGTATCACGATGTGATAATGACTCGTATTTATGAGCAACAGCTCTTCAATAGGAAGGAAGATAAGGTGAAAGTGATTTTCTGTCCAAGTTATCTCAATGGCAACGACGGGGTGTTCAACCTTTCTTATTACGACTTGCTCATCGGGTTGGACGGCACCGCTTTCCCTTCGTACTACGAGCCTTGGGGCTATACACCGCTTGAAAGTTTGGCTTTTAAAGTGCCTACCATTACCACTACTTTGGCAGGTTTTGGCAAGTGGGTGAACGATTATTACCCCGAAAAACAAAAAGCGATAGAAGTAGTACCGCGCACCGATAGCAACTACGGTGAGGTAGTAGGCGCGATTGCTAAGAATATTCAGAATTTATTAGACAGGAAAGAACAAGACTTCCAAGAGCTTCGTGAAACAGCAGGTAAAGTATCAGAAATCGCTCTGTGGAAGAACTTGGTACAATACTACATAAAGTGTTATGAACTCACTCTTGAAAATATAGAGGACAGAGTGGAGAGTCTGCCTCCGGTAGAAACTGATGGGGTGGCATATCTAGAGAAATCGAAGGTGGTGAACACGCCTAACTGGCGCAGTGTGATTATCCACCGTGCAATTCCCGAAGCCTTACAACCGCTCGAAGAACTCGCTAAAAACCTTTGGTGGTGCTGGAATGACGAGGCTTACGAAGTTTTTAAATACATAGATAAAGCCCAATGGATAGAAGTGCGTAAGAACCCTATTGCATTGCTGGACAGCATCTCACTTACTCGTTATAAAGAATTGGAGCAAGATGCGGTATTTATGCGCAATCTTTCGAAAGTATATGGTGATTTCCAAGCCTATATGGCTAAGAAATCGGAGATGGTAAGTCCGTCTATCTCTTATTTTAGTATGGAATACGGCTTACATTCTTCCTTGAAGATTTATTCAGGAGGTTTGGGTATCTTGGCAGGCGATTACCTAAAAGAAGCCAGCGACAAGGCAACCAAAATCACTGGGGTAGGGTTGTTATACCGCTATGGTTATTTCACTCAAAAACTATCTTCAGCAGGTAACCAAGAAGCCGACTACGAAGCACAAGATTTCTCGAAGATACCGGTAACGCCTGTAACAGATGAGAGTGGAAAATGGTTGATTATATCAATAGATTTACCAGGTAGAACCCTATATGCACGTGTATGGCGTGTGGACGTAGGTCGTATAGAGCTTTATCTTCTCGACACCGATTTTGAGAACAACCGCGAAGACGACCGTTCTATCACCCACCACTTGTATGGAGGCGACTGGGAAAACCGTCTTAAACAAGAAATGTTATTAGGTTTAGGAGGTATTAAGATGTTGCGCAAGCTAGGTATCGACAGTGATATTTACCACTGCAACGAAGGGCACGCTGCCTTTATAGGGTTGGAACGCCTCAGCGAGTATATCCAAAACGAGAACCTTACTTTCTCGGAAGCGATGGAAGTGGTGCGCGCTTCGTCACTCTTTACTACTCACACCCCAGTACCCGCAGG
Organism: Capnocytophaga sp. oral taxon 323; assembly: GCF_001278825.1. Lineage (NCBI taxonomy): Bacteria > Pseudomonadati > Bacteroidota > Flavobacteriia > Flavobacteriales > Flavobacteriaceae > Capnocytophaga > Capnocytophaga sp. oral taxon 323. The sequence continues at coordinate 2,295,497 of NZ_CP012589.1, read as the reverse complement.
TCACGATGCTTTTGAAGAAGGCTTATTACGCGCTTATTTAGGTAATTACGCCGATATATTGCACGTGAATTGGGAACAAATACTCGCTTTGGGTAAAATAAACTTACAGAACCCACACGAGAAATTCTCGATGAGTAACCTCGCAGCGAACCTTTCGCAAGAAGTAAACGGTGTGAGCTGGCTACACGGTGAGGTAAGTAAAGAAATCCTCAAAGACTTGTGGCCAGGTTATATGCCTGAAGAACTTCACATTAGCTATGTAACCAATGGGGTACACCAACCTACGTGGACAGCTGGCTTGTGGAAAGAAGTAGAAAACGAGGTGTTTGGCAAAGACTACAAAACACACCACTACGACCCTAAGAGCTTTGAGGGTATCTATAAGGTATCTGACCAACGCGTGTGGGAAATCAAAACGGCTCTTCGTTCTAAGCTCTTGCGTCGTGTAGAACAAAAGCTACGATTAGAGAAAAACACCCCTTATTTCTCTCCACGTCAGTTAGTGGAAATCAAAGAGAACTTACGCGAAGATATCCTTACCATTGGTTTTGCACGTCGTTTTGCAACCTACAAACGCGCTCATTTGCTCTTTACCAATATAGAGCGTTTGGATAAAATAGTGAACAATCCTGAGCGTCCTGTACAGTTTATCTTTGCCGGTAAAGCCCACCCTGCCGATAAAGCAGGACAGGATTTGATTAAGAATATTGTGGAAATCTCGAAATTACCACAGTTCTTAGGCAAGATATTATTCGTTCCTAACTACGATATGGAGCTCGCGCGCCATATGGTACAAGGGGTAGATGTATGGATGAATACCCCTACACGTCCGCTAGAAGCCTCAGGAACCAGTGGTGAAAAAGCTGCGATGAACGGGGTAATGCACTTCAGCGTACTTGATGGTTGGTGGGTAGAAGGGTATCGGGAAGATGCCGGTTGGGCTCTCCCTATGGAACGCTCCTACGAAAACCAGCAGTATCAAGACGAAATGGATGCAGAGACGATTTACAACATTATTGAAGACGAGATAGCTCCTATATTCTATGATAAGAATAAAGATGGCATCTCATCACGCTGGTGTGCACTCATCAAGAATACCATTGCCAAAGTAGCGGTAAACTTTACCACTACTCGTATGCTCACTGATTACGAAAAGCAATACTATTACCCAATGACTGAGCGCGTAACCAAGATTAAAGACAATCACTTTGCAATCGCTATTGAACTTTCGAACTGGAAACGCAAAGTAACTCAAGAATGGGATAACATAAAGGTAGTGAGCTTCAAAGTGCCTAATCGCAATGAGCAACTCATTTCTATTGGCAAAATATACAAAGGTGAAATTACCTTAGAATTAGGAGAATTACGCCCTGAAGACGTAGGAGTAGAATTGGTAGTAGCCCAACATAAAGACGATAAGTTTAAAGTACTCTCGACAAGTGAGTTTACAGTAGTGGCTCAAGAAGGCAACAAAGCTACCTATCAATTGGAAATTGCCTCAGAATATCCAGGTGCTTTGCACTTAGCAATAAGAATTTTCCCAAAAAATAATTTATTGCCACACCGCCAAGATTTCGCTTTAGTAAAATGGTTATAACAAATAAATAAGTATTTCATTTTAAAGTATATAGGAAGAAAATAAGCAAATATATAAAGGTTAAAAAACCTCTATTTTGGAGAGATTAAAAAGAATAAGAAATGTTAAAATTAATAAAAAAATATCTCTAAAATGATTTTGTATTAAAATAATACTTATATTTGCACCAAAATTAAAATAGTAATCAAAATTCATTTTTTAAGTATGAAGAAAATCAAAGTAACTTTATTTGCTTTAGCTGCTGCTTTTTCAGTGGCAGTTCAAGCACAAGATGAAGACAGTCCTTGGCAAATAGGATTTGGAGTGAACTCCGTTGATATTCGTACCCCTGATGCATTCGGGGACTTAATGAAAGACTGGGGAGGGCCAAGCGATATCAATATCCTTCCAGCAGTTTCTCGTCTTTCAGTAGGTAGATATATCGGAGCTGGTTTTTCTGCTGAATTATCAGGTTCTTTAAACAAAATCGAAAAAGGATTCGGTTATGTTAAAGACGGAGAAAAAGTAGATTTATCTTTCTGGTCTGCAGACTTAGCGTTGCAATACCACTTTAAATCTCTTTGGAACAAAGAGAAAGTAAAATGGTTTGACCCATTCTTACAAGTAGGTGGTGGTTATGCCGCTATTGACAACGAAGGTAAATTCCGCGCCTTAGGTGGTGGTGGTGTAAACTTTTGGTTTACCGAAAACATCGGTATTAACTTGCAGACAGCTTACCACCCTACTTTCCAATCTGATTCAAAAGTGGACTACTTCCAACATGCTGCCGGTATTACCATTAAATTTGGTAAAAAAGACCGTGATAAAGATGGTGTAGCTGACAAAGATGACCTTTGCCCAGATGAACCAGGTAAACCAGAATTGAAAGGTTGCCCAGACCGCGATAATGACGGTGTAGCTGATAAAGACGACGCTTGTCCTGATGAAGCTGGTAAACCAGAATTGAAAGGTTGCCCAGACAGAGACAATGATGGTATCGCTGATAAAGATGATGCTTGTCCTGATGAAGCTGGTCCAGCTGAATTTAACGGATGCCCTGATACTGATGGTGATGGTGTGCCAGATAACGTAGACCAATGTAAAGACGTAGCTGGTCCTAAAGAAAACAATGGTTGTCCTTGGCCTGATACTGATGGTGACGGTGTTCTTGACAAAGACGACGAATGCGTAGACGTACCTGGTCCTGCTTCTAACAACGGTTGTCCTGAAGTAACTCAAGAAGTTCAAAAGAAATTGAATGACTTCGCAAAAACTATCTTGTTCGATGTAAACAAAGCTACTATCCGTCCTGAATCAGCAACTGTATTGAACCAAATCGTTGACGTATTGAACCAATACAAGAATTCTAAATTCTCTATTGAAGGTTACACTGATATCAGTGGTAAGAGAGCTAAGAACCAAAAATTATCAGAAGATAGAGCTTATTCAGTTAAAGCTTACTTAATTGATAAAGGTATAAACCCTGCTCGTTTGACTGCAAAAGGTTTCGGTCCTGATAAACCAATCGCTTCTAACAAAACTAAGAAAGGTAGAGAGCTCAACCGTCGTGTTGAAATCAACTTAGTAAAATAGTTGTTTCTCTAACCCTTTTGTTACACATAAAAAGAGGTTGCCCGTAAGGACAACCTCTTTTTAATTATTAATTATCAGTTATTAATTACTAATTGTTTATGTTTCCTTCTATCGAAATTCAATTGCAAACCTTACCTAATAATCCTGGTGTCTATCAGTTTTACGATGCTACGGACACGCTTATTTATGTAGGGAAAGCCGTCAATTTGAAAAAGCGCGTTTCTTCTTATTTCCAAAAGGAACACGACAGTGCCAAAACACGTATTTTGGTGAGGAAAATTGTGCGTATAGAACACATAGTCGTAGCTACCGAGAGTGATGCATTACTACTCGAAAACAACCTTATCAAGAAATACCAACCGCGCTATAACATTCTCCTAAAAGACGACAAGAGCTATCCTTGGATATGTGTGAAGAAAGAGCGATTTCCACGCGTATTCTCTACGCGTAGGGTAGTAAAAGACGGTTCGTTGTACTTTGGCCCTTATACCAGTATGAAAACCGTACACACACTTTTAGATTTGATAAAAGAGCTCTTCGCTTTGCGCAATTGTAATTACGATTTATCTCCGCAAAACATCGCTAACCACAAGTTCAAAGTGTGCTTGGAATATCATCTGAAAAATTGTAAAGGACCTTGTGAAGGATACCAAAACGAAGCAGATTACAACCAGAATATTCAGCAGATTGTAGAAATCCTCAAAGGGAATTTCAAAGATGCATTACATCAGTTTAAAGAGGAGATGATGGCACTGGCTTCGGAAATGCGATTTGAAGAAGCACATCTCATCAAGCAAAAGATACAGAGTTTAGAGAACTATCAGGCAAAATCGACCATCGTAAGTAGTAAAATTAGCAATGTAGATGTATTTTCTATCGTTTCGGACGAAGAGTACGGTTATGTAAATTTCCTACAAGTAGCCTACGGAGCGATTGTGAGAGCTCATACTTTGGAGATTAAAAAGAAATTGGAAGAAACCGATAGAGAGCTCTTGGAATACGCTATTATTGATATTCGTGAACGTTTCTTCTCTAATTCCAAAGAGATTATTGTGCCTTTTGAGGTTACTCTTTCAGAAGGATTACAAGCGACTATTCCTAAGGCAGGTGAGAAAAAACAACTCTTAGACCTATCGATGCGCAATGCCAAACACTTCCGTCAAGATAGATTCAAGCAGGAGAAAATAGTAGACCCCGAACGCCATACGAACCGTATTCTCACCCAGATGCAACGCGACTTGCACCTTTCTGTCCCTCCGGTACATATTGAGTGCTTTGACAACTCGAATATTCAGGGTACGAACCCCGTATCGGCGTGTGTAGTATTTAAGAATGCGAAGCCAAGCAAAAAAGACTATCGCCATTTTAACGTGAAAACTGTAGAAGGCCCTAACGATTTTGCCTCGATGGAAGAAGCCGTATATAGACGTTATCGGAGATTGTTGGACGAGGAGCAACCTCTGCCACAACTGATTGTAATAGACGGCGGGAAGGGACAATTATCTTCGGCATTAAAAGCCTTAGAGCAATTAGAACTGCGCGGAAAGATAGCTATTATAGGTATTGCGAAGCGTTTGGAAGAAATATATTTCCCTGAGGATAGTATTCCATTGTATTTAGACAAGCGTTCGGAAACCTTGCGAGTGATACAGCAGTTACGTGATGAAGCTCACCGTTTTGGGATTACCTTCCACCGGCAAAAACGGAGTAAATCGGCTATTGTATCGGAGCTTGATGGAGTAGAGGGCATAGGAGAAAAGACTAAAGAAGTACTCTTACAACATTTTAAATCGGTAAAACGCGTAAGAGAAGCTACTTTAGAGGAGCTTACCCAAATAGCAGGCTTTAGAGGTAAGAAAGTATATGAATATTTCCAGAGTCATAAATAAAAACGAAGGCTTTATCTGTTGCTAATTACAATTTGTTTCATACCTTTGGAGCAAGTTCTATTATAGAAATAATCTATGGCGAAAACAGTAAACAGCTCAGCTGTAATAGCTTTATAATCAAACGTTATTCGGAGCTAAGACGAACAAAAGACGGTGCGAGCCGCACGGGCAGATAAAAAATGAACGAAGAAAAGAAGAACAAACAACGAACAAACAACGAACAAACAACGAACAAACAACGAACAAACAACGAACAAACAACGAACAAACAACGAACAAACAACGAACAAACAACGAACAAAAGACGAAGAACAGTGGTACAAATCTGGGTTCTTAGAGGTGTATAATGAGTACTTCTGCTATAAAAATAATTTATTCTTTTAATTAAAAAGTTTTTAATATATTATTCATAATTATTTCGTATCTTTGTCGCAAGTTTCATCTTAGAAAAAACACCTATGAAAAAACTAAGTATGGTAGCTCTTTTGGCAACGGCAATGGTAGCTTGCAACAACAGCACCAACACAACGCAAAGCACTGAAAAAGAAACCTCTATTATTATATGATAAAGTAGCGGATAAAGGGAAAGAATGAATAACTATGAAAGTCTCTGAAGCAATTAGTATCACAGATAAATTATTTGAGCTCTACAAGAAAAAGATAGAGGTAAACATTCCTCTATTTCTCTCAAAAATAAAAGAAATACCTCTTACAAAGGAGAGTTTTCAGTTCTATACGGCTGTTTCTTCTATGGCTTCTTCGAAAATTGAAGGAGAAGTATTAGACATCGATAGCTATTTGAAACATAAATTAAATGGAGTAATTTATCAAAAAAACTTAGTTGAAAAACCTAATGATGTGTTTGCTGCCTACACTTTTGCTCAGAACTCCCCCCTTACTGTTGCTAACCTACTGAAAGCACATAAAATTATTACAAAGAATTTGCTAACCGCCAGTTCACAAGGAAAAGTGCGTACTTCGGATATGATTATACGTGATGTGGCAAAAGGAATCGTTATCTATGAAGCCTGCGCTAAGGAAGAAGTGAAAAGTGAGTTTGACGCTTTTTGTAATTTCTTAGAAGAGCTCATAAAACGAACATTATCTGTACAAGAAACGTTCTTCTATGCCTCATTATTGCACTTATTTTTAGTAAAGATACACCCTTTTGACGATGGTAACGGGCGTACAGCGCGCTTACTCGAAAAATGGTTCTTAGCTGAAAAAATAGGTAAAAATGCTTGGTTTATACCCTCTGAAATGAATTATTGGGAACAGCGTGAAACTTACTACAAGAATATAGCTCTGTTAGGGTTCTTTTACGAAAAACTGAATTATAATAACAGCATACCTTTCTTACTAATGCTACCTAAATTTTTGAAAAATACTACTCAATAACTGAATTATTAATTGTTAATTGCTAATCGTTAATTGGATAATAATGCTTCTTTTCTTTAAAAACTCCAAAAACACTATCTATGTGGTAGCTACCGAAGTTGCCCTTACTGAGACCGACCTCAACAAACTGAAATGGCTGTTTGGCAATGCCCAGCAACTCCCCTACCCTACCCTTAGCGGTATTTTCATCGGACCCCGTGCGGCGATGATTACCCCTTGGAGTACCAATGCGGTGGAAATCACCCAAAATATGGACATTCACGGGATTACCCGTATTGAGGAGTTTCACGAGGTAACCGACCCCAATACACCTTTCGACCCTATGCTCTTTGAGCGATATAACGGTCTTACCCAAGACAGTTTTACTATTGACATTCAACCACAAACAACACTTGAAATAGATGATATCGAGGCATATAACCAACAAGAAGGGCTTGCGCTAAGCGCCGAAGAAGTTGCCTATTTGCAAAATCTCTCTCAACAACTCGGGCGCAAACTCACCGACTCGGAAGTGTTTGGCTTCTCGCAAATCAACTCCGAACACTGTCGCCATAAAATCTTCAACGGTACTTTTGTTATCAATGGTGAGGAAAAACCTTCTACCCTCTTCAAACTCATTAAAAAGACTTCACAAGAACACCCTAATAGCATTGTTTCGGCTTATAAGGACAATGTGGCTTTCATCAAAGGGGCTACTGTCGACCAGTTCGCACCCAAAAGTGCTGATAAACCCAATTTCTACGAAGTAAAACCTTTTGAGGCAGTGCTCTCACTCAAAGCCGAAACCCACAACTTCCCCACTACGGTAGAACCTTTCAACGGGGCTGCTACAGGTTCGGGAGGTGAAATACGCGACCGTCTCGCGGGCGGACAAGGTTCTTTGCCTTTGGCAGGTACGGCTGTGTATATGACGGCTTACCCTCGATTAGAAGAAGACCGCCCTTGGGAAAAAGGAATGGCTGAACGCCAATGGTTGTACCAAACGCCAATGGATATCCTCATCAAAGCCTCTAACGGGGCAAGCGATTTTGGTAATAAATTCGGGCAACCACTCATTACGGGCTCTCTCTTCACCTTTGAACACGAAGAAGGCGGACGCAAATTAGGCTTCGATAAGGTAATTATGCAAGCAGGAGGCGTAGGTTATGCCAAAGCCTCACAAGCTATAAAACACACCCCTCAAGAAGGCGACAAAATCGTTATCTTAGGCGGTGAAAACTACCGCATCGGGATGGGAGGGGCTGCCGTATCATCTGCCAATACTGGGGCTTTTGGTACAGGTATTGAGCTCAATGCCGTACAGCGTTCTAACCCCGAGATGCAAAAACGCGCTGCCAATGCTATTCGCGCGATGGTAGAATCGGACGAGAATCCTATCGTTTCTATACACGACCACGGAGCAGGCGGACACCTCAACTGTCTATCGGAACTTATAGAAGAAACTGGTGGTAAAATCGACTTAGACAAACTGCCCGTAGGCGACCCTACCCTATCGGACAAGGAAATTATAGGTAATGAATCTCAAGAGCGTATGGGATTGGTTTTGCCCGAAAAGGCTATTACCAAACTGAAAACCATTGCCGACCGTGAACGTGCGCCTATGTACGAAGTGGGCGTAGTTACTAGCGACAAGCATTTTAGCATTGCCTCCGCAAAGAAAGGTACCCACCCAATGGATTTAGACCTCAGCGCGCTCTTTGGCAGTTCGCCAAAAACTGTAATGACCGATGAAACAGTAGTTACTAATTACGAAGAGTTACACTACTATGCAAGTCAGTTACAGAACTATTTGGTACAAGTACTGCAATTAGAAAGTGTGGCTTGTAAAGACTGGCTTACCAATAAGGTAGACCGTTGTGTAGGGGGCAAAGTCGCCAAACAACAATGTGCAGGCGCACTACAACTCCCTTTGAACAACGTAGGGGTTATGGCTTTGGACTACAATGGCAAAGAAGGAATCGCTACCAGTATTGGTCATTCGCCTCTTACGGCACTCATCAGCCCTACCGCAGGCAGCCGCAATGCCATTGCCGAAGCACTGACTAACATTGTTTGGGCGCCACTAAAAGACGGCTTGCAAAGTGTATCGCTATCCGCCAACTGGATGTGGGCGTGCCGTAATAAAGGAGAAGACGCGCGTTTGTACGAAGCCGTAGAAGCAGCTTCTAATTTTGCGATTGAATTGGGTATCAATATCCCTACCGGTAAAGATTCCCTATCAATGAAACAAAAATACCCCGAAGGTGGTGATGTGATTGCCCCAGGTACGGTGATTATTTCGGCAGCTGCCCATTGTACCGACGTGCAAAAAGTGGTAGAGCCCGTACTCAAACGCAATGGAGGTAACATTTATTATATCAACTTCTCGGGCGCTCAATTTGAATTAGGAGGCTCGGCTTTTGCCCAAGTATTAAACAAAATAGGCGACAAAGCTCCTACTGTAAAAGATGCCGAAGGCTTTAAAATAGCTTTCAACGTATTACAATCACTGATAAAAGAAGGAAAAATACAAGCAGGACACGACATTGGTAGCGGCGGACTTATCACAACGCTTTTAGAGATGTGCTTTGCCGAAAACGACTTAGGAGCGACTATCGATTTGAGCGGACTTTCAGCCGATGAAGACCTTATCAAAACCCTTTTTGCTGAAAATGCAGGGGTAGTAATTCAAGCCGATAGCAGTGTTGAAGCTACTTTAGAAGAAAACTTCTTAGAATGGGCTAATATAGGCGAAGTAACTAATTCACAAGAACTTACTATTCACCATTTCGGAAAATCGTACCATTTCAATATCCCCGAATTGCGCGATGTGTGGTACCTCACTTCTTACCTGTTAGATAAACAACAAACGAAAAACGACAAGGCGACCGAGCGTTATCAAAACTACTCCGAACAGCCTTTACAATACACTTTACCAGCGCATTTCACGGGCGAAAAACCCGCACGCCCCGCAGGCAAACGCCCTATAGCGGCAGTGATACGCGAAAAGGGTAGCAACTCCGAGCGCGAAATGGCAAATGCCCTATACTTAGCAGGCTTTGATGTGAAAGACGTACATACCACCGACCTTATCAGCGGACGTGAAACCTTAGAAGATGTACAATTTATAGGGGCTGTAGGTGGTTTCTCTAACTCCGATGTATTAGGCAGTGCCAAAGGTTGGGCAGGGGCTTTGCTCTACAACGAGCAGGCTAAAAAAGTATTAGACAACTTCTTTGCTCGCCCCGATACCCTTTCAGTAGGTATCTGCAATGGCTGTCAGTTGTTTATGGAATTAGAAGTCATCAATCCTGAGCACGCAGAGCACGGAAAAATGTGGCATAATGATAGTGGCAAGCACGAAAGTGGTTTTGTATCAGTAACCATTCCAGAGAACAACTCGGTGATGCTCTCCACCCTTGCAGGTAGTACCTTAGGGGTATGGATATCACACGGCGAAGGAAAATTCCACTTGCCATTGGCAGAAAATCAGTACAATATCGTAGGTAAATACGCTTATCAGGAGTACCCTGCCAACCCTAATGGCTCTGATTACAACACGGCTATGTTATGCGACAAAACAGGGCGCCATTTGGTAACGATGCCTCACATAGAGCGTTCAGTTTTCCCTTGGCAATGGGCGTACTATCCGAGTGAAAAAACAGCGGTTAGCCCTTGGTTAGAGGCATTTATCAATGCCCGCAAGTGGATTGAAGCACGTAATGCCAAATAAAAATGGTAAATAAAATCTTAAAAAAATAAGTGCGCAAGTATTAAATTTACGCTAAAAAGGGGCTTATGGAGCCCCTTTTATATTAAACTTTTGTTAAACTTAAAAATACGCTTGACAGGTACTGTTTTATTCGTACCTTTGCGTCGCAATGAGGGTGGTAGCTCATTGTAAACTTCAAATAATAGTTTTCATAATTTAAAGTTTTGGTTGGTTAATGAAGAAGTCCGATAATCCTTTTATCGGACTTTCTTTTTTAATTCTTGCAACACTTCTTCTAAATCAACAGAAAAAGAAGGTAATTGTATTCTAATAGTACTGAAAGGGCAATTACCTTTTAGCTTCTTTGTGATATGAATATGCAAGGCATTGGCTTTCAATTCAAACACTACATCTTGGCACAAGGCATAAATATAATGAGTTTGCTCATTGTATTCAAAATAAAGTTCTTCTTCATAAGCTAATCTACTTATAGAAAAATATTGCTCCTTATTTACAAAAGCTATTTGCAAAAGCTCTCCCCAAGATGCACGAGGGTTGAGGTCTATTTCTTCAGAGGTAAAAAGTAAGGTGTTCATTATGTCTTAAACTATTTTATAGTTTCCCGTACTATCGGTCGGTTATAAACTGAATATTTGGATTCTGTGTTCATACTGCAATACTCATAATTCTATTATTTTTTTACAAAGATACTGATTCTTTCCTGAAAAGCAAGAAGATTTTTAAATTTTAGACTTGGAAAATCTCAAAGAGACTTAGAAAATATTAGAAAAACTTTGAGATATCAGAAATGAATTTGAACTTCCGGAAGATAACGAAGAAGTTCGAAGGAGGTGAGTTAGGTAAAAGGTGAAAGATGAAAGGTAAAATGGGTATGCTTAGCTTATAGAGAGCTTATAGGAAGCTTATACGAATCTTGGACGATTGGTATAGAAAGGGTATATAAATAGTTGATAATGAATAGCTAAAAATGAAGAATAAAATGGATTTTTGAGGAAAATAAAGCGATAAATAAGGAAAGTTAAGAGGGCGGTAAGACGATGGTATTAAGAACTGAAGAAATAGAATAATATCAATTATCTTGTTTAGTGTGAATTTTGATACTGCTTCTTTTTCGTGCGGGAGAAAACTGAAAATGAGCCGTGTAAAATGAGAATATTATACAGGTTAATCGTGTAGCGTATACACAAAATGAAGATTTTAGGGATATTGAAGTAAAGAATCTAAAATAGTATTAGGTATTGATAATAAGCTATTTAAGTGTAAAAAAGGCTACTTTATCATTTTTGGCACGCTATTTTCAATATAGAAAGTGTAAGTTTGACAGACGGGATGTTAGTAAGACTTGCAAGTGCATTTAAATCATAATAAATGATGACACTAAAAATTGCTTGAAAAAACTGAATTAAACAAAATTACTGAAAAATTGCTATAAGAAACATTGTTAGATAAAAATTATTCATTGAAACAAGATTTTGAGAAGACACAGAGATTGCTAAAATAAACATTGTTAATCAAAATTACTATAAGAAACATTGAATCATTAAAGCAAAGACTGAAAAAACTAAATTACAAAGTCATTTATTAGGCTATTTAAAGACAAAATTTTATGAGAAAAAACAAATACTTTTAAGTTCATAAAATTTTATCAACTTAAAAGTATTCATTTTGGAGTTAGTAGTAGTATTTATATGCATTGTGAAAAAAGACTCTTCCGAAAGGGAGGGTCTTTTTTTAATGGTTAATGATTAGTGATTAATAGTTAATAAGGTATTGCAGTAATCCTTTTGCGACTCCGTACCTCTCTTCTTTAACAGGGGTTAACACACTATTTTTAAAGGGGATTAATCACTTTTCGCTATTCGTTATTCACGGTAAGTCTTACAGTTTCTATTTTAGTCTGTGAGCAGGCTTCGATAGTGAAGATAAAAGGAGGAATCTCTATCACTTCGCCTTGAGTAGGGATTCCTTCGTTATGAAGCACTATAAAACCACCAAGTGTTTCGTATTCCTCGCTTTCTGGGATATCCAAATGATAGGTTTCATTGAGGTATTCGACCTCCAAACGCGCTGAAAAAAGGTATTCAGTATCGGATATTTGTTCTTCTATAAACTTATCTTTGTCGTGCTCGTCTTCTATTTCGCCAAAGAGTTCTTCTACGATATCTTCTAAGGTTACAATGCCCGAAGTACCACCATACTCATCAAGCACCACTGCCATACTCTTGCGTTTGCGGGTGAGAATGTTTAGTACTTCGTTTATTTGGATAGTCTCAGGGATATTCACAATAGGAATAAGCACTTCTTTAATGTTTTTTGGCTTCTTGAACATATCGAAAGAGTGAACGTAACCCAAAATATCATCTATATTTTCGTTGTATATCAATATTTTGGAAAACCCTGATGATACAAAGGTAGCAATAAGATTTTCAATAGATTCATTGAGTTCCACGGCTACTATTTCAGTACGCGGAATCATTATTTCACGTGCTTTTACACCCGAGAACTCCAAGGCGTTTTGGAACATCTGCACCTCACTATCTACCTCTTCTTTTTTAGGAGCGTTTTCCATCTGTTCGGAGATATAATCTACTAGCTCTACTTTAGAGAACGAAAGAGGCACATAATCGCCTTTCGTCTTGAAGAATACGCGTAAGACAAAATCGGATATCCACATCACAAAACTGGAAAACGGATAGAACAGCAGATAGAAAAAGTATGCAGGAATAGCAAATACTTTCAGGAGTTGGTTTGCATAAATCTGGAAGAACACTTTGGGCATAAACTCTGCCGTGATGAGAATTATGAGGGTAGAAATAATGGTATGCCAAAGGACATTTTGGAAGAAAGGAGGCAAAAGAACTGTCATTACTTTTCCCATTTCAAACCCATACACTACAAGGGCTACGTTATTGCCCACAAGCATAGTAGCCAGTAGTTTAGAAGGCTTTCGGGTGAGTTTGGTAAGCACATTAGCAATCACTCCTTCTTGCTTTTTAAGGATTTCTACGTGTACTTTGTTAGACGACACGTAAGCGATTTCAAACCCCGAAAAGAAAGCTGAAAGCACGAGTGTAGTAAGAATAATTATTACAGAAATAGGTTCCATAAGGGTATAATAGAAAAAGGCAGTTGCTATCAACTGCCTTTTATATAAGTGCAACACTTGTTATAATAGCTAAGCTGAGTGCAAGCTTCTTCATTAGTGATTCTTATTTTAAGTTATTCACTCGGCAAAGGTACAAAAAAATAAATAATGAACAATTATTTCTTATTTTATTGTTCTGATGTACTCCAAAAGTTCACGAGCTTGCTGTTCGTTCAAGCGCTGGTTGAGCATTAAGGTGTTGTACTCTTCTACCAACTTCTTGGCGATAGGGTCTTGCTTATCCATCACATCGGGATTAAGAATCATATTCATCACCCACTCTGGCGTACGGCGGTCGAGCAAACCTATCATCGCAGGCCCTGTGAGTCGCTTTTTAGGACGATGGCACACGGTGCAATAGGTGTTGAAAGTTTCTTCTCCTTTAGCTGCCATTGCTGCATCGGGGGTATCGGCTAAGGGTGGGGTGATGGTCTTCACGGGGCCTATCCCTTTGTTGTTTTGCCAATCGGAAAAATCGGGCTCTGGTGTACTGTTTGAAGGGGCAGGTGTAGTAGTGGTTGCCTCTTGGGTAGTACTATCGGTGGTGGTGTTATTGTTGTTCGTTCCGCCACCACAAGCGGTTAAAAGTGCCATAGTGGCGAATGTTAAAAAGTGTTTTTTCATTAGTGTTTAAAGAAATATAGCTTGCGCTATGAAAATTAATTAAGTATTCTTGTTTTGTAAAGCAGTATGACTAAAGTCATAGAAATTAAACAAAAATCAATAAGAAAATTAAACAAAGATATAGATTCCCTGTTTGATTTGGTGTGATTTGTTCAATTTATCTCCCTCAGGGAGACTGTTGCCTATAAAAGTTTTACGACTTCCTTAGCAAAATAGCTAGCGATAAGGTCAGCACCGGCACGCTTGATACTCACAATTTGTTCCATCATTACAGCATCGTGGTCGAGCCAACCGTTGGCAGCAGCAGCTTTCAGCATCGCGTATTCACCCGATACTTGGTAAACAGCCACGGGCACTTCGCTCATATTCTTCACCTCGCGAACGATGTCTAAATAGCAAAGCCCTGGTTTTACCATCACAATATCAGCGCCTTCCTCTATATCCATACGGGTCTCGCGTAAGGCTTCGAGGCGGTTGTGATAGTCCATTTGGTAAGTTTTCTTATCCTTAGGGATATCCTGTTGGTCTACGGGAGCACTGTCGAGTGCATCGCGGAAAGGCCCATAGAAAGCTGAGGCGTACTTGGCACTATAAGCCATTATCCCTACGTGCTCAAAGCTATTGTCTTCAAGGGTTTCGCGCAAGGCGAGGATACGTCCGTCCATCATATCGCTGGGCGCAATAAAATCAGCACCTGCCTGAGCATGTGAGAGTGCCATTGTACAAAGAGCATTTACAGTAGCATCGTTTACAATGCGTCCGTTTTCCACAATGCCATCGTGACCATAAATAGAATAAGGGTCGAGCGCTACATCAGTCATTACGAGCATTTGGGGAACTGCTTCTTTCACAGTTTTAATAGCGCGTTGCATCAAGCCATTAGGGTTGGCTGCCTCTACGCCTTTGTTGTCTTTGAGAGCGTCAGGCACTTTCACAAACAGTAATACCGATTTGAGTCCTAAGCTCCAAAGCTCTTTTACTTCTTTTGCCAATAGGTCGAGGCTATAACGGTAATAACCCGGCATAGAGGCTATTTCTTCTTTTACGCCAGTACCTTCAACTACAAAGAGAGGTACAAGAAAATCATTAGGGGTAACAATCGTTTCTTTTACCAAACTACGTACCGTATCGTTTACGCGCAAACGACGGTTTCTTCTGAGTGGATACATTATATTTAGTTATTAATTTTTAATGATTAATATTTAGTCCTTATTTATCTTTTTACCTGCTATCTGCTCGTGTGGTTCACTCCTTTTGCCTCAAAAAACTCCTTCACTTCTTTTTCAAAAATCTCTATGGGATAAGTGTGTGCCATAGTATTCAAGAGGTGAATTTCTATATTTTGCTGAGGACTCATATCTTCTCGGAGAACTGATAGCGACTCCCACGGTGTAATGACGTCGTCCTGCAAACCGATAACTATCTGCATATAAGTGCGGTAATTAGGGTTGGGTTGGGTGTTAAAAGGTACTTCGTGTCGATAGGTAAGTGCAGGATTGAACAACAAGCAAGGTTTTCCAAGCTTTTGAGCGAGGTAATAGACAATGAGCCCTCCAAGACTCGAACCTATAAGCACATCAACCTCAGCATACTCTTTTTGTAACTCAGCAAAGAGGTTAGGCGCATTCCGATAGTCAATCGTAGGGGCGAAGATTTCACCGTAAGGGGTGAGCACTGCGCGCCTATCGTCTTGTAAGTAGCTATCGAGACCGTGTAAATAGAGTATTTCCATAATGAGTGCAAAAGTACAAAACATTTTTTAATTGACAAATTTGTCTTCTGTTGGCTATAGTCAGAAGTGTTTCGTTTAGAAAATTGACTTTAACAAAATTTAAAACTTCACTCAACTTAAACCCCTCTTCTTATCACCTCAAAATCAACTTAAAAGCACCTTTTATTCGTCTTAGCTTCGCCTTACCTTCGCCTTAGGTTCGCTTTAGGTTCGTCTCAGAAGGCTCCAAAATTCATTTTCCTTTTTCCACCTTTATGTTTCAATATTTTTCTTTTCACTGAAAAAATTAGTATCATCTATCTGTTTTCTCTTCTGCTAATTTGCTAATTCCCGCATAAAGATATATATTTGCACTCTTATAATAAAAAACAACCTATATGTTCCAAACACCTTATAACGCAGCGCCCTTTTCGCGCTTTGCTCCTACCGACTATCTACCAGCCATCGAAAAAGCTATTGCCAAAAGCCTCAAAGAAATCGATACCATTGCTCATAATCCAGAAGTGCCTACCTATATGAATACAATACAGCCTTTGGCTTATGTGGGATTAGAACTCGACCGACTTACGGCGATGTTCTTCAACTTGAACAGTGCCGAAACGAACGAAACCCTGCAAGCAGAAGCTCAACGCATCTCGCCTCTGCTCACCGATTACAGCAATGATATCCGTTTGAACGAAGTACTTTTTAAACGTGTTGAAGCAGTTTACAAAACCCGCAATTACCTTTCCGCTTCAGCAGAACAACATACTCTACTTGAAAAGACTTATAAGAGTTTTACTCGCAATGGTGCAAATTTATCATCGAATGATAAAGAGCATTTGCGCAGAATTGACAAGGAATTAGCGCGCCTCAAACTGAAGTTTTCAGAAAATGTATTGGCTGAAACACAGCATTACCAATGGGTGATTACCCATAAAGAAGAGCTCAGCGGTCTGCCCGACTTTGTATTAGAGATGCTCACTACCGAAGCCAAAAAGCACCATAAAGAAGGTTGGGCAATCACCCTCGACCTGCCTGTCTATACCGCCGTGATGAAATATGCTAATAACCGTGAGTTACGCCGTAAACTTTTTATTGACTATCACAGTCGTTGTGCAGGTGATAGTGCTTATAATAACGAAGCCAATGTGTTGCGTATCGCTGAGTTACGTGCGCAACGCGCCTCACTGTTGGGTTATCCCGATTATGCCTCTTTGGTATTAGAAGAACGTATGGCAGAAACATCAGAAAAGGTAATGGATTTCTTGAATAAACTTTTAGCTAAAGCCAAACCGCAAGCAATCAAAGAATTAGAAGAACTAAAAGCCTTTTCAGGACTTGATGACTTTCAGCAATGGGATTTTGCTTATTATGCCGAAAAACTGAAACAACAGCGCTATCAAATAGATGACTCTCTATTAAAACCCTACTTATCTTTGGATAAAGCAGTGGAAGGAATGTTTGCAGTAGCACATAAGCTCTACGGTTTGCACTTCACCCTTACCGATGAGGTAGAAAAGTATCACCCCGAAGTACAAACCTACAAAGTAACCGATGATAAAGGAGAATATCTCGCCCTTTTCTACACCGATTTCTTTCCACGTACAGGCAAACGCAATGGTGCGTGGATGACCTCTTACAAAGAGCAATACACTGATAGTGAGGGAAAAGATTCGCGTCCACACATTTCCATAGTGTGTAACTTCACGCGCCCTACTGCTTCGGCTCCTTCCTTGCTCACCTTCAACGAACTGACGACTCTCTTCCACGAGTTTGGGCACGCTCTTCACGGTATGCTTTCTAAGGTTACGTATCCTTCTCTAAGCGGTACTAATGTAGCCCGCGACTTTGTAGAGCTTCCCAGCCAGCTGATGGAGAACTGGTGTTACGAAGAAGAAACCTTGCGCCTTTTTGCAACACATTACCAAACAGGTGAGCCTTTGCCCATAGAATGGGTGCAAAAAATAAAAAAAGCTGGTGTTTTTATGGAAGGACTTTTAAGTGTGCGTCAGTTAAACTTTGGGTTCTTAGATATGGCGTGGCATACCTACCCTCATTTGGAACGCCTTGAAGATGTTCACACTTTCGAACAAACAGTTACCAAAGAAACTCAACTCTATCCAACTGTGGAAGCAATGTGTATCTCGCCCGCCTTTTCACATATTTTTAGTGGAGGCTATGCCGCAGGGTATTATAGTTACAAATGGTCGGAAGTGTTAGATGCTGATGCTTTTGAAGTTTTTAAGGAAGCAGGTATTTTTAATACTGAGGTAGCTACTCGTTTCCGCAGAGAAGTGCTCAGCAAAGGTAGTAGTGAGAAGGAAATGACCCTTTACAAACGCTTTCGTGGAAAAGAGCCCTCTATAGATGCTTTAATAAGAAGAGCAGGATTCGACTTAGATAAGAGATAAAATAGTATCAATTAATAATAATCAATAGTATGACAACAGAAAATACACAATTGGTAATCCTTGATATTCAAGGGAAGTTATCACAAATCGTTTATAAATCGGAAGAAGTGTTACACAACAGCAGGATTCTTATTGAGGGGTGCAAGCTCTTAGAGCTTCCTATCATTTGGGTGGAGCAAATGCCCGATAAGTTGGGTGCTACTCACCCTGTGATTGCTGAGATATTAGAAGGCAAAACCTCCGTGAAGAAAAGTAGCTTTTCAGCTTGGGGCAATGCTGAGTTCCGCAAAGAGCTTAAGGCTAACAATCGCAAGCACGTATTGCTCATAGGTATTGAAACTCATATCTGTATTTACCAAACTGCGCTCGATTTACTCGCTGAAGGTTATGAAGTATCTGTAATTGCCGATGCAGTATCTTCGCGTACCGAAAACAATAAGCACATCGGGCTCACAATGCTACGTGATGCAGGAGCTACTCTATTAAGCACCGAAGCGGCACTCTTTGCTCTCTTGCGCACTGCCGAGCACCCGCGATTTAAGGAAATAGCAAGATTAGTAAAATAATGATTAATAAAAAGGCTGTAAGAGTTTTCTTACAGCCTTTTTACATTAACATTCTCCTACTTTTCTAATTTAATAGTGAGCACAGGTGTGCTGGAGTGATTTACAAGGTCACTACTGATACTTCCATTGAAGAAGTGAGCAATACCCTTACGTCCGTTAGGGAACATACAGATAAGGTCTATATTGTTTTCCTTCACATAGTTTAAGATTCCTGTTTCTACACGAATATCGTTATAAACGTGTGTTTCAAAATGCTGATGAGAGTGTTCAGCTTCTTTAAGGAACTCTTCCATACGTTTGTTTATTTCGGAAGTAGTGAGGAATTGGTAAGGAGTATTAACATACACCAAATCAACCTTAGCACCAAATACTTTGGCAAGTTTCAGTGCCTTTTCAAAAGGTTTTAAAAATCGTTTAGAGAAATCGCAACCAAACATCATATGTTTAATTTTGAGCTTTTCGTGTGGATTTTTAATTACCAATACAGGCACAGAGGCAGAGCGGATTACTTTTTCAGCATTAGAGCCTATAAAGAGTTCTTTGGCACCTGAAGCCCCATTAGAGCCCATAAACACAAGGTCGATATGGTATTTCTTTACAACTTCTTCCACAGCTTCGGGTAGCGGAGCGGTTTCAACAAGGTCAATCACTTCGACAGTGGTATCAATTTCCTTTTTAAGGTCGTTGAAACGCTGTTTAGTAAGGTTGAGGAAATACATCGCTTCGGGAACCGATACTTGACTTTCGGTCATTAAGCGGATAGGAAGTTCAATGGCGTGCAACACATATACTTTGGCATTGTGTTGCTTGGCTAAGTTAATCGCAACGTGTAGTGAAGCGATTGACTTTTCTGAAAAATCGGTGGTTACTAAAATGTTTTTCATAAGAATCTATTTTTTTTAGTTAAAAGTTATGAGTTTAGAGTTATGAAAGCGACCTACTCTAAAATTAGGTTTAGCTTATACAAAGCTTATACGAATCTTGAACGATTGTTATACAAAGGGTATATAAAGCATTCATTAACAGTTTTTTTATCAGATGTTTTTATCAAGAAAAAAAGGTGTTATAACGGCGGTAATTACTGTTTTTATTTTATTCTTAACAATCAGTTTATTAGTACTTTTAATACCTTTATGACCTACCAAATGCCTATCTATACAAATATTGATAGTTTTATGCGTTAGTTAAATTTCACGTGGTAAAGGTACTACTTATTTTTATAACTTCCAAACTTTTTTTACTTTTTTTCTTGTTATTTAGAAAATTCGTCGTATCTTTGCACCGAAAAGTAATACTTGAGGGGACATTTAAGTCCCCTCTTTTTATAGCAAATGAATTTCAAAGACCAAGTTAAAGAGTTAGTTAATAAGGCTTTAAGCGAGCACACTGAACTATTTCTAACCGATTTAAGCGTAGGAACTGACAATACCATTCGCGTGACTATCGACGGGGATAAGGGCGTAGGTATTGACGATTGTATAGAGCTTAGCCGTGCTATTGAAAACTCTTTAGACCGCGAGGTGGTAGATTTCGCCCTGGAGGTTACTTCGTTTGGTGCTACTGAGCCTTTTGTAATGGAACGCCAATACACTAAAAATGTGGGTAGAACCGTGCAAATCACAACACTCGATGGTAAAACACACGAAGGAGTACTGAAAGGCATTGTTGAAGGTAAAGCCGTACTCGAAACTGAAACTCGCGAACCGAAGCCCGTAGGTAAAGGTAAAATCACTGTAAAAAAAGAGCACTTGTTTGCGCTCACCGATATAAAAGAAACTAAAGTAATCATTAAATTTTAATTAAACGTATATGAATAGTCTTGAATTAATCGAATCATTCTCGGAGTTTAAAGATGATAAACTCATCAACCGCGAAACCTTGATGGCTATTTTGGAAGAGGTTTTCCGCAATACCCTAAAAAAGAAATATGGCTCTGACGATAATTTCGATATTATTATCAACCCCGATAAAGGCGACTTACAAATCTTTCGCAACCGTGTGGTAGTGGAAGACGGTGCAGTAACGAACGACAATCAGCAAATTGAACTTTCGGTAGCTCGCAAAATTGAACCCGATTTTGAGGTAGGAGAAGACGTTTCAGAGGAAATTAAAATTAATGACTTGGGTCGGCGTGCTATCTTAGCTTTACGCCAAAACCTGATTTCTAAAATTCACGAATACGATAGTATGACTATCTATCAGCGTTTCAAAGACTTGATAGGTCAGCTATACGTAGCCGAAATACACCATATCCGTCACAAAGCTATCATCTTATTAGACGACGAAGGCAATGAGATTATCCTTCCTAAGGAAAAACAAATTCCGTCAGACTTCTTTAAGAAAGGCGAGCACGTGCGCGGAATTATCGAATCAGTAGAGCTGAAAAGTACCAAACCTACCATTATTATGTCGCGTACCTCTCCTCTATTCTTGGAGCGTTTGTTCGAACAAGAAATCCCCGAGATTGCCGACGGGCTTATCACTATTAACAAGGTCGTGCGTATCCCAGGAGAGAAAGCAAAAGTGGCTGTAGATTCATTCGACGACCGTATTGATGCGGTAGGTGCGTGCGTAGGTGTGCGTGGGTCTCGTATTCACGGTATTGTGCGCGAGTTGGGCAATGAGAATATCGATGTATTACCGTTCACCAATAACCCACAACTGCTCATCACCCGTGCCTTGGCACCTGCACGTGTATCTTCAGTGATTATCAACGAAGAAGAAAAACGTGCTGATGTGTATTTGGCAAATGAAGAAGTATCGAAAGCCATTGGTAAATCGGGCTATAACATTCGCTTGGCGAGTCAGCTTTCAGGCTATGAAATCGACGTATATCGCGAAGGAGCAACCGAAGAAGATATTGAGCTTAGCGAGTTTAACGACGAAATTGAAGAATGGGTGATTGAAGAACTGCAAAAAGCAGGACTTGATACAGCTAAGAGTGTATTGGAACTTTCTACCGAAGAGCTAATGCAACGCACTGACCTCGAAGAAGAGACCGTAAACGAAGTGCTACGCATTTTGGCAGAAGAGTTTGAATAGGGTAAAAAAAAAATCTGTGAAAGCAGAGTATATGAGGGAGGTAGATTCCCTACAACTTAAACAAAGAATAATGTATCCTTTCTTCTTAAAAGAGGAATGGATTTTAATAAACATATATGAGCGAGGGAAAAAAAATAAGATTAAGCAAAGTTTTAAAGGAGTTCAATATCTCTATGGTAACAGCCGTAGAATATCTGAAGAAGGAGAAAGGGATAGAAATAGAATCTAACCCTAATACTTCTATTACAGAAGATATTGTGAAGTTCCTTTCGAACAAATTTAACGCCGACAAGAGTAAGCGTGAGGTTTCAAAAGAGATAGTGGAAGACAAGCGCAAAGAGCGTGAGGCTATCCGCATAGAGCAAGAGAAAGAAAACCAAGAGAAGCGCAAACAGCAGGAGCAAGAAGTGATAAAAGCTAAGGCTCAACTGGCTGGGCTCAAACCTGTAGGTAAAATAGACCTTGAAGAAGGTAATAAAAAAGAAGGAACAGCTCCTACTCAAGAAGCACCAGAACCAGAAATTACTACTTCAAAGCAGGAAGTAACTACTTCTAAAATAAAGACAACAACCTTGAAGCAAGAAGCAACTCCTGGAACAGTGCAATCTCAGCCGTCTGCCAAGAACAATAAAGAAAAAGATAAGAAAAAAGACAACAATAAACCCGACGCTCAAAAGAATAAATCTGCTTATCAAAATCCATTGGCACAAACCGTTGCTACGCAAAAGAAGAAGGAACAACAGAACCATAACTCTAAGGAAGAACTCACCTCTGAGATTCCCGCAGGTGTAATTGAAACCCAGTACCAAAAGCTCACAGGTCCTAAAGTAGTGGGTGAGAAAATAGACCTCAGTCAGTTTGAGAAAAAGAAGAAAAAGCGCAAACGCAACCGTCACAAAGACAAGGATAAAGAGACTCAAATTACTACTAATAGCGCTACTGATACTACCGGCGACAGCGAAAAACGCAAACGCAAACGCATTCGCAAAGATGAAGTGAATGTGGCTAAAGGTGGTGACAACACGAAGAAAGAAAAGAAAAACAAGATTATTGCCAAAATAGAACCTTCTGAAGAAGAAGTACAAAAACAAGTGCGCGAAACCCTCGAGCGCTTGCAAGGTAAAGGTACAAAATCTAAGGGGGCTAAATACCGCAAAGAAAAACGAGAAACACACCGACAAAAGGTAGAACAAGAGCTCGCAGAACAAGAACAACAAGAAAAAATACTAAAAGTAACCGAGTTTGTAACAGTAAACGAACTGGCTACAATGATGGATGTGCCTATCAATAAGGTGATTGGTGCGTGTATGTCTCTCGGTATTATGGTAACAATGAACCAGCGTCTCGATGCCGAGACCCTCTCAATAGTAGCTGATGAGTTTGGCTATGAGGTGGAATTTGCAACAGCTAACATCGAAGAAGCTATCCATACCGAAGAAGATCAACCTGAAGATTTAGTACCTCGTGCTCCTATTGTTACTGTAATGGGTCACGTAGACCACGGTAAAACATCGCTCTTAGACTACATTCGTAAAGAAAATGTAATTGCAGGTGAAAGCGGGGGTATAACTCAGCACATTGGGGCTTACAGCGTGAAATTAGAAAGTGGTGAGCGTATCACTTTCCTCGATACTCCTGGTCACGAAGCCTTTACTGCTATGCGTGCTCGTGGTACTAAGGTAACCGATATTGCTATTATTGTGGTAGCTGCCGACGACGATGTGATGCCTCAAACCAAAGAGGCTATTAGTCACGCACAAGCCGCAGGAGTACCTATTATCTTTGCTATTAACAAGATTGATAAACCGAATGCGAACCCCGATAAAATTAAAGAACACTTGGCGACTATGAATCTCCTCGTAGAAGAATGGGGCGGTAAAATACAGTCGCAGGATATTTCGGCAAAGCAAGGTATCGGTGTATCTGAACTATTGGAAAAAGTACTCTTAGAAGCTGAAATTCTTGAACTGAAAGCAAATCCCAACAAACCGGCGGTAGGTACTGTAGTGGAAGCAGCTCTTGACAAAGGTCGTGGTTATGTATCTACTATATTGGTAGAATCGGGTACGTTGCACGTAGGCGACTATGTACTGGCAGGTACCAACTCTGGTAAAATACGTGCTATGCACGACGAACGAGGTAAGAAGGTAAAAGAAGCAGGCCCCTCTACTCCTATTTCTATCTTAGGATTGGACGGTGCTCCACAAGCAGGTGATAAATTCTACGTATTCGAAGACGAAAAAGAAGCCAAACAGATTGTAGCTAAACGCGCTCAATTACAACGCGAACAATCAGTACGTACGCAACGCCACATCACCCTTGACGAGATAGGACGACGCATTGCACTGGGTGACTTCAAACAGTTGAATATTATTCTTAAAGGTGACGTAGACGGCTCAGTAGAAGCACTTACTGACTCTTTCCAAAAGCTCTCTACTGAAGAGATACAAGTGTCTATCATTCATAAAGGCGTGGGAGCAATTACCGAGTCTGATGTATTATTGGCTTCCGCCTCCGATGCTATTATCATTGGTTTCAACGTTCGTCCGATGACCAACGCACGCGCCTTGGCAGAAAAAGAATCTATCGATATCCGTACCTACTCTATCATCTACGACGCTATCAACGACCTCAAAGACGCAATGGAAGGAATGCTTTCACCAGTATTCAAAGAAGAGGTTACTGGTACAGTAGAGATACGCGAACTCTTCAAGATTTCTAAAGTAGGAACCATTGCGGGCTGTATGGTAACCGATGGTAAAATCTACCGCAACTCTAAGATACGTCTATTGCGTGACAATGTGGTGATTTATACGGGTGAACTTTCTTCACTCAAACGTTTCAAAGACGATGTAAAAGAGGTGAGCAAAGGTTATGATTGCGGTTTGCAGATCAAGAACTACAACGATATTCACGAAGGCGATATAATAGAAGCCTTTCAAGAAGTAGCAGTAAAGAAGAAACTGTAAAGAGAGATATAAAAAAAGCGCCTTAGGGCGCTTTTTTTATATCTCTGAACTAATTACTACTGCTATTGAAAAAAGCTTTGTGATAAAAATCAGCTAATAACACTGAGATAGCATCCATTTTTTGCTGAGGGGATAGCTTTTGAGCAATGGTTTGATAAATCTCTTCTTTATGTTGTTCAGCAAAGTTGCTCAGCAGTCCTTTTTCTTGAATCAAATGTTCCATAGTAATATCTTTCAGCTCATTAAGCATCCAAAGATGTGCCTGATAGCCTTCCTCTGCTTTGTATAGCAATTCTTGATTTTCAGCAGTATTATTCAAGTCATAGGCTTGTTTCTTAGCAAAGAGGTCTGCTTTAAACTTGTCATCACTTTCCAATGCTTGTTTATACAAATTCTTCAAACAACGGAATACAAAATAACGATAGTCAGCTTGTTGCTTCTTAGCTTTTTCTACAAGTAGCTTTTGCTCTTGTAACAAACGTTTCTTATCTTTCTTAGCACTTACTTGCAACTGACAGTGTACCTCTGCAATTTGAGTATTCAGTTCTCCCATAAAACTCAAATCAGTGATGTTTGAAAGTTCAGGTATATCTTTTGTAATTACAACTTCTGTAGTTGCTGTCACTTGTTGTTCTATAGGTTCTTCTACCGTTGTAAAAACTTCTGGCATTACTTTCTCCTCTTGTAATGGAATAGTATCCTTAGCTTTCTCAAGGTCTTCTGCTTTTTCAACTTTTTGCTTTTTCTCCTTACGAGGCTTTTTCTCTTTAGGAGTTTTCTCCTTTTTCTTAAATTTAAACGATGGAAAAGGCAATTCTACCTTTTCAAAATGGTAGGTATAACCTATACTCACATTAGTACTTTGTGCCGAAGTGTTTTGAGTATCACTTTCAGCATTGCGGAATGACTGTAAGGCGCTCAAGGTAAACTGGTGGTTTTTCCAAGGAAGAAAGTTTATATTTAGTTGCACATTAGCTGTGCTACCTTTGGAGGTGGCCGATTGTGAAACACTGTAGTTTCCTAAAAGTGTAGTGTTAAGTTTATCTTCAAAAAACGCTTTTCCCACCGTAAGAGAAGGTCCCATCACTTCTGTTTTTTCTCTCGCTACAATACTATATGAGTAGTTGAAGGAAGGTGATAAACTGAGTTTACTTTCAGGAAATTGTACCATATAGGCAGCTCCTGCATTGTGAAAACGAGAAATCCCTCCCCTGCGTACTATATCATTTTGTTTATTCACCACATCGTTGAAAGAATACGAAAGAGTTATATTCTGTTTTTCATTGATAGCATAAGCTATGTTGGCATTCGTGTTTTGTGATACTTGTCGGTAGTTGATAGAGTCTTGAGGGTGTTCATAGAGTTGCGGATTGTTGATTCTATCAAAAGGATTGATAAGTTTATTAGTAAACATCGTAAAGTTGCTATAACTTCCTGAAAGAGATAGTTTAGACGTAACCTTGGCATTTACATTGGCTGAGCCTACCCACTGGTTGGACTGTTTAGGCTTTTGTTGGTTTAAATTGTCGTGTTGTCGTCCTATGCTAGTAGCTATTGACACATTGCCATTAAATAAATTCAACGAACTGTTTAGGGTGATATTCTCCATATCGTTTACAAAATAGTAAGCCCCTAAAGTCTTGTAATCGGGGTCTACTTTCTCGTAACGTACCCCTACACTCGCCTTCGTGAAAATAAAGTTAATACCTGCATTGTAAGCTGTAAAATCCTGCTTTTGGCTTTGAGTATTGCCCAAAAGACTTAAAGCATATTCACCAAACACTTCTACAAAATGCAGAGGTTTATATTTAGCAAATCCTGAATACACTTGGTTGGATAGTGGATATATTTTCTTCTCATCGGGAATAGGCACCGATAGAGAATTAGCTTTATCGTTAGCAAAGAAAAGAATTCCGCCTATTTCTAAATCTTCTTTTTTATAGGAGAGCTTCGTGCCATAACCCCAACGCTCATAGGTAGGTATAGTTTGAGGGCGACCATCGTATTCAGTTGCTTTGGCAAGTCTACCTCCCATAAACGAAGCTCTTAAAGGATATTTTTCAGGGGTGAGCTCTAAGCCTCCTCCTGTAAATTGTAAACCGTTGAATGTATAAGGAGAAAAGCTCATACTCACATCACCTATATGGGCTAAAATCCATTTGTATTTAGGGTGCAGACTTAGACGATTAAACTTAAAGGGAATTTGGTAGTCTAAAGCATCTCCTTGATTGGTGTATCGATAATTGATAGGCATCGTCCAATCGTAAAAGCCCAAAGTAATATTACCATTGAAGAAATACAAGAAAGGTTCATTAGTAGCACTATCAGACGCCTGGTTATACACACCACTTACCGAAGCACTCCCGGAGATAGAAAAAGGTTTCTTCTTGAGTTTTTCTTTCAGCTGAGTATCTATATTCTCTAAATCTACCTGCTGAGCTAAAAGAGGTAGAGAAAGTAATACAAAGAATACAAGTAGGTAAGTTCGCGCCATTGATTAATGATTTTTTTGCATTTTAATATCAACAACTAAGTAAGATTCCGCACCATTGCTTACGTATTCCTTTATCTTAATAGCTCCTTTTCGCCCGTTAGCTGTCTCAAAAAGCACAATTCTGTTTGTCATTTCCTTATTGAAAGGAGCTTTGTTACTATTAGATTTAATAGACAATGAAGATAGAGTAGTTCCCGAAGAAAGCGCATCGAAATCAGCTACTGAGAAAAACACCTGCCCCTTATTCTCTTGTTTGTTGATAAAGTAACTTTTTGTAGCATTGGGAATAGGGTCAAAAACAGCTGTTTGTGCTTCATCTGGTGATAAGAATACATTATAAGCAAAAGAAGTGCTCTGCCCGAAATACACAAAATCAATAAGCTTGCCGTTCTCCGCTGTTACTTCATTAGGCTTTAGTACTTCCCCTAAAAAAGAAGAAAAATAGCAACCTACTGTTTTATTAGTATTGATACCTAATTTTATATCTGTAAAGGTAATAAGATTATCACCTGCTGTTACCGTAAAGTTCTTTCTTTCAGATAAAGTTTGCTTGTCGTTATTAGCTGTAAGCTCTATCTGATACGTTCCTGCGGTAGGAAGTATAAACGATGGATTTTCATCGGTGCTCTCTTGCTGAAAAGCCCCGCTACTCACTTTCCAGCGATAAGCAGTGGCATTTACCGATTGGTTTTTCAAGAACAAGCGTACAGGGGCTTGTGTATTATGAGGGTATTCATTGGTCATTTCAAAAGCAACAACTAAAGGCGCACGCACTACTACTGTTTTCTCCATTACCCGACGCTGAGAGTGGTTACTCGCTTCCAATCGCAATGTAAATACCCCCCCTTTTTCAAAGGTTACCGTAGGATTTTTCTCCGAACTATAAGCAGGCGTTCCTCCTTCAAACGACCATTGATAAGTAGTCGCTCCCTCACTTTGGTTGCTAAGAGTAAGCGTAAGAGGTGCTATATCACTCCCTTGTTGAGTAAAACTAAACAAAGCTGATAGCTCAGGGTAAACTGTAAACGATTTTTGGAAAGTGCGCGCCTCACCGTCTAAATTGGTGGTATGTGCTGTAATAGTATAAGTACCAGGCTCGGTATAACGAATATCCTCGGGATAAAAGGCATTAGAAGAAGTATAACTGCCATTAGGAAATTCCCACTGAAAAGCATCAGCTCCTGTGATTTTGTTTATGATGCGCACTTGTGCTGGAACATTGTAATTATCATCTACCATTGCAATGCTAAAATCACCCTCAATAGGCATATTTTGCTCTTGCTCACAAGCAAAGCAAAACCATAGTGCTAAACAAATTACTATCTTTAAAACTAAACGCATTGTATCATATTCTAAAACGGCTACAAAAGTAACACTTTTTATAGAATAAACCTAAAAAACATTTACTTTTTTAAGTCTAATATGTCATTCTTAACCCTCTAAGAACTAAAAAATCTGCTAATTCCCCCTACCCTATGATTCACACCTGTCTATGCGACTCTTGCACTTTCTCTTTCTTTCGCCTCGAAACCTCGTTTTTGGCATTTTTGGTGTTGTTGTATTATATTATGAATCAACTACTTATATACCCTTTCTATACCAATCGTCCAAGATTCGTATAAGCTTCCTATAAGCTCTCTATAAGCTAACCACACCCTCCTCACAGCCTTTTCTCTCCCAAAAACCTCCCAATACACTTTTTATATTTTTCGTTTTCCTCCGATAAATCAGACCAGTCCGATTTGTCCAACAAGTAAGACCTATTAAAGAACCTTTTTTATCACTACACTTTTGCTAATTTCCTCATTTCCTCATTTTCTAATTCTCTAATTTTATAATTTTCCCCTCCTCTTTTACAAAAAATTGTACAATTCAACTATTTGATGTATCTTTGCAAAAATACTATAAAATGAACTGCACTCGGTTATTTTGTTTCCTCTGTGTGTTTCTGTTTGCGAAAACACCCCTCTTTTGTCAAGAAGAAAAGTCTATTTCTACCGCTTTTCCGTTCTTAATCCTTAATTCTGATGCTATATCAGCAGGAAAAGGAGAAGTAGGGGTAGCTTCCTCTCCCGATGTGTTTTCCCAAAGAGTGAATGCTTCCAAATATATCTTTCTACCTACTTCTTCAGCAGTAGCCATTAATTATATGCCCTTCACTCATAGAGCTGTGCGCGATGTGTTTTTAGGGGGGATTACTTTTTACAAAAAGAGAATACGCGATGCTTTCGGGGCAAATTTCTCATATTTCAGTATCGGTGATGTCAACTTAACCCAAGACATAGGGCAACAATCGTATATGTTAGGCACTTTCAAGCCTACTGAGCTTTCATTGGAGGGCTCTTATAGTTTGCAATTAAGTCAATCGTTCGCTATGGGGGTTACCTCTCGTTTTTTAAGTTCACAACTATCTATTCCTTCGCAAGGGAAGAGTGTAGCCCGAGCATTAGCTTTTGATATAGCAGGCTATTTTTATTCACAAGAGCACTTTATTAGTAGTTTGTTATACCGATACACTTGGGGATTCCAACTTTCTAATGTGGGAACAAAGGTGAAGTACGACGACTTGGGCAGGTCTTTCTATCTTCCCACCCAACTGAAATTAGGAGCAGGTTTTTTATTGCAAACCGATAGTTATAACGAGTGGGAACTCTCGATAGAAGCACAGAAATACCTTGTGCCTACCCCTAATGAGCAAGGTGTCCCCGACAAAGATATTATAGAAGCCTTAATAACCTCTTTCTACGATGCTCCTAATGGTTTCCGTGAAGAGTTTCACGAGATTAATTGGGCAGTAGGTTTGGAATACAAGTATAACCAATCATTTTTCTTGCGCTCAGGATTCTTCTACCAACACAAGGACAAAGGCGACCGAAAGTTTCTATCCATAGGAGCAGGTTTTGCTTTTAACAATTGGCAAATGGACGTAGCTTATCCTTTTTCGTTCTCCACCTATAACAATCCATTCAACACCTTTAAAATTAACCTCATTTACCGCTTTGGGCAACAATGATTATTTTACAATCATCTTCTGCACCATCACATCTCTTCCCGTTTTTTAGCTTTAAGTGTAAAACCAAGTAATGAACAGAGAATTAATATGACAAGACGGAAGTGCATTTATTTTATTAATGGTTCATTTCATATAAATTCCTTATCTCCAAGTAATTAAAGGATTCTCCTCTTAATCTATAATTCTCTTTAATGATAATAGAAAAATCTTTAGCTGTAATAATCCAATTCCAATATTGATATGTATTGTTTATATCTATTAACTCCAATAGAAAATCATTCATCTTTTGTTCTCTACTAAGACACTTTATGTAATTTGTTTCCTTAAAAAGAAAGTTAGAATAATTATCATAAACCTCCCTTGTTGAGTTAATAGCCTCATTAAAAGAAAAGAAGCAATAACTCAAATACGAAATCTGATTAGTTTTATTCAATGGGTGATGAATGCCTAAAATAGCATTATATATAGATAACATTAGTCTGTTTCCAGAAACAAATATCTCCCCTACATAGGTTTCAAATAAACCTATTTCATTATAATATCCTTTAATTTCTTGCATTAAAATATAAAGTTATCAGTATTTAACCATTCTTCTAAAAAAGGATTGTAGTCATTCATACTTATATGCTCTAATGAGATAGGAGAATTTTTATTAATCACATAACTACATTTAAAAGCATATATAAAAAGTAATCCATCATATTTTAATCTATTATAAATTCCCATACCTCCAAATTCAAAAGGAAAATTATGTTGAAAGATATTCTCTAATTTCAATGTTTGGGAGAGAGAGGCTACAAATCTTTGATTTTTTTTGAAGATGTATTTTTTTTTCTAACTTACTTACCTCTTCAAAAAGAAAGTAAGATTCTTTTATATAAACCCCCTCTTTATCTTCTATATTTAGATATTTCAAAACATCTTTATTTTCTACATACAAATTCAATACTGGTATTCTTAGTTTATGATTTTGAAAATCACAAACTTCAGTTCCTATCCAGCTAGTTTCAAAGGTATAGAAATCAGACATTTCTTTATCTATATTTTCAAATATCATACTACTTCTTTTTTAAAATAATTGTTTGTAAACTATTTTTATCAATACTCTCCTTCATTCCTATTTTACCAATCCATTTCTCCTTTTATAGCTGAATAGATTTCCTCCTAAATCTTGAGTCAAATTATTTAATACTCACTATCTGTTATTCATAGCAAAGTACTACTAATCTATTTCTCGTCTTTCTCGAAGTTTTTGTATTTCCATTCCAAAATGATAGCCGATATCAAAAATATCTGTTAAAGCAAATTTTGTTGATGAAATATCAACAAAATTTACTTCATCATAAATTATGTTTTCAATTTTAAAATCAGTATCATAGGTCTTATTGTACCAATTTAAAACTTCTTCTAAATGTTTTTCATCATCACAAATAATACTAAAAGTTACTTTTTTATAATTCATATCTATACTTTTTATTTTGCACTATCGATTAAAGTTATTTTTACATTTGGAAACACCTCATTAAACTGCTGTATTCCTATACAAGAGAAATAATAGTTTTATACATTTTTTAAAGTTAATCTAGTATATAAACAACCTAAATCAAAGATATCTGCTAATGATATATTCCCTTTAATCCTAGCAAAATTCACTTCATCGAATATATATTCTACTAATTCAAAATCAGTAGAATATGTCTGATTATATATATTTATAGCCCTTTTTATAATATTCTCATTATCACAAATTATTTCAAAAATTAATTCTTTATTTTCTTCCATAATATTTTATTTTACACCATCGATTAAAGTTATTTTTACATTTGAAAACATCTCATTAAACTGTTGTATCACTCCTTGATAATCTATTTTACCAATCGATTTCTCCCTTTTCTCTCATTAAGTGTTCAATAACAGAAAGCCTATGACCAAGATTAAATAAGTCCTCTGGATAATATTTTGAGACTCTTATCTTACAAAAAATAGCTTCATCATCTATTATTTCTACTATTTCAAAATCTGTATTATTATAATTGTTATGTTGTTCTATAGCCTTATTCAAGACTACATAATCCATTACCATTACCTCAAAAATTAATTCTTTATTTTCTTCCATAATATTTTATTTTACACCATCTACTAATATTAACTTTATATTTGGAAACATTTCATTGAATTGTTGTATTATACCTGTACAAGATTTACAATACTCTAATTCTGATATTATTTTTAATTCTCCTTGCATTTTTCCATATACTCTTCCTTTTTCTGCGCCCAATTCATTAGCCAATCTATTAAGCATTTTATATTCGCTATCAATATCTCATAGTCAAGAATTACCAGTCTATTTCTCCATTTTGTCTAAGTTTATCTTCTAAAACAGCTAAGCTATATCCTAATCCAAATATATTTTGAATTTTCCATTTAGTTACCTTAATATCACAAAAAGGTACATCATCATCAATTATATTGATAATTTTAAAATCTGTTTCAAAAAACAGATTATAATTTTTAATTTCTTTTTCCAATATATCTGGTGATGTAACCATTATCCTAAAATTTAATTCTTTATTTTCTTCCATAATATTTTATTTTACACCGTCTACTAATATTAATTTTATATTTGGAAACATTTCATTGAATTGTTGTATTATACCTGTACAAGATTTACAATACTCTAATTCTGATACTATTTTTATTTCTCCTTTTATAGCTGAATAAACTTCGCCACTTTTTGCTCCTAAATCTTGAGCCAAATTATTCAACATTCTATACTCACTATCTGTTATTCTTAACCAAGTATTACCTCCTTTTCCCATAGCTTCTATTGCCTTGAAAATATGTATTTCATCTTTAGCTCTTTCTATATTTATACTTCTCCACATTTTATTATCTACTATTTTCCCATCTATAGTTCCTTCTAAATATCCTACGTTTCCGCCTTTTACTTTATTGGTAGCTCTGTAGTTTTTAATTTTCTGTGCGGCTTCTGCTACTTCATCAGCAGTAGCTTTAAAGATATTTTTGACCCCGTTCCAAATCTCTCGTTTTACAACTTTATCTGCGTTCTTAACAACAACTTCAGTAGCTACTTCTAATTCTTTTGCCGATCCCTTTAAAACCTTTTTGCTTTTCACTATAGCAGTAGTAGCGTTTTTCCCCGCTTTTAAAACTCCTTTACCTGCCTTATAAAAGCCCTTACCTACTACTGTAAACGTTAGCCCTGCTTCAATTACAAGTGATGTACCCGCTACAAGACGACTTCTTTCTTCTCCTTCAAAATTCTTCCCTGTAATTAAAATATAGCCACTTTCTATAGGAATAATATAATCTACTACTGTAAATAGGAAATTGCGTAATTCATCAGGCATCGGGGCTCTTTTAAACTCCCTAAAGTCAGGGAAAAAGCGCTCCCATTTTTGAGAATTAGGCTCATATACGTAAAAGTATTCTTTGTCGTGATCTTGTGATAAAGCATTGGCATACACATTATATTGAGTATGGAAGAAATAAAAGACTCCTCCTTTTGCTTTATACATCGTACCATTAGTACACTCTTGATATTCTATATAATCAAGATTGTATTGCCCAATTTTACCAATGCCTCCTTTTGCTTTTTTCCATTCTTTACAATGAGTAGTAGAAGTATTAGTGCTTTCGTGTACAAAATCTTCTAAATATTGTTTTATGTCAGCAATTGCACTCTGTTCACGTTGTGCAATTTTACTTAGAATCTCAGTTTGTCTTGCATTAATCTTTTTTGTATTCTCTAAGTCTTTTTTACCAACACTATTTCCTGCAAAACTTTTTTGCTGTTGAAGTTTCCTCAGTTCATTAACTTCTTCTTTTGTTATTAAAGGGTGTTTCTCTGTAAAACTTTCTACATCATTATAAACCGATAATGTTTTCTCCCATTGAGAGATATTCTCTTTAGTTTTCTTGTCATATTCTTCTTTGTCTATTTTATTTTCAGAAAGCTGTTTTTCTAACTTTTCTTGATTCTGAACTATCTCCTCTTGTTGTTTGCCTACATTCTTTAATGAATTTATAGCGTCACTAAGTGTTTTAATAATAGGCACTTCCACCACATTTCTCTCCGTCTCATCATAAGTCGTTACTAACTTCCCCTCTATGAGTTGACGTTCGGTGTTGAGCTTGATGCCGTTAAACACTACCTTTATCTTAGTGTCTTGCAGATAAGGTACTTTCACATAGCCTTCTCCTGAGTATATGCCATTGCTGCCCGTAGCGTTGAGCACGGTTACGGGGAAATCGCCTGCCGTAAAGGTCGTGTTAGGATATAGGTTATCCTGTAGTGGGTTAGTGTTCTTGATGCGTATTTCGGGTTTTACCCCACATTGCACTTGGCTCTTTTCGTCTATCTGCTCGGTGGTGGTAAACTCTTGTTCGGTGCTATACACATAGCTATCTTCACCAAAAACTGAGGTACTATTGGCTGTGTTTAAACCACAAGCTACACCTACTTTGTAGATGTAGGTGCGTCCGCGTTTAAGGTTCGTGAGCTTGGCATAGGGCATACTCACTTTTTGCGATCTCCACGTCTTGCCTTTCTCGCGGTACATCACCTTGTAAGGGTATTCCTGATTAGGCATCATCGCCTGAGCACTCCATCGCAATTGTGCCGAGGTGCTCTCGGTTATCGCTGTGAGGAACTTTGGCGCTTCACAATGAGAGACTAAATCAAAGTAAAATGTCTCGGAGTTGCCGTTGTTTTTAAAGTACGACTGTTCGTTAGGGTTATTGGGGTTATTTGTAAAAGCTCGTACCTGCCATACGTAGCGCTTGTTTTCCAATAGGATGGGCATCATATTGGTATACTGCAACGCAGGGGCATTGGTTTTGGTTTGGTATACTAATCTGCCGCTCATAAATGCCTCTTCGGGCACTAAAGCTAAATCCCATACTTCTTTGAGGGTGAACTCGTACTGCATAAAGGGGGCTACATCGCGAGGCATCCATTGGAAAACAATATGCTGAAAAGCGTTCTTTTTGGTAAGCACTTCTCCTTTTTGAGGCATTGTAAGTACAGGGGGTGAGTAGCGTCGCACTTGTATCATCGCGCGTCCTTTGTTGGACACGGGGCGACCTGTAGCTATGTCGTAAAGTGATAAGCCAATAAAATAGGTGCCTTCAGGAAGTAGCCCATTGTAAGTCGCCTCATTAATACCGTAGAGATTCTCGTAGCGCAGTAGGGTTTTAAAATCTATATTGGTAAGTGTACGTCGTACGCCTGGGGAGAGGTTTACCAAATAGGGGGTAATATAATCGGGTGTTTGAGCAATGACTTGTCCTTGGAAGTTTTCGAGCGAGAATCGTAGCGCAAAAGGTCGTCCGCCGGTAGAGAGGTCTTTGAGCAGGAAATGTGCTTGTATTTTCTGTTCAAAGGTGTCGGCATACCCTCTGAGGCTCTGAGGATAAGGAGGGGTAACGAACACTTGTACATCCACAGGATATTGCTGAGCTTGCAGGGTAAAGCTCAGCAAGGTGAGAAGGAGGAGTATGTAACGACGGAGGAGGGGCATTTTAATGACAAGTTACGAATGACTAATGATTTACAATCATTTTTTGAACCATTACATCACCTCCTGCTTCTAAGATTATCAAGTATTGACCTGATAATCTACTATTTGAAACAGGAATATTGAAAGTTGTACTTTCAGGTTGTTCAATAGGAGGGATTACCATTTGACCCAAGATGTCCATTCCGTAAATTTTTATAGCGGCAGGTTTTTTGAGTTTCACTTCTATGCGGAAAGTACCATTGTTAGGGTTATCTACAATTTTGAAATCATCTATAACTACTTCTTTAAAACTGTTTTCTTTACCGATGCCCAATCGGTCTTTTTCGACCCAAAGTGTTTTGTATATAGTCTTCTCACATCCGTCTAATAAGCCTTTTAAGCCTATGGTATAAGTACCTTCTTTAGGAAAACGCACTTCTGCTCCTCCGTTTTCTTCTTTGATAAGCGTAACTTCTTGAGGTAACACCCATTGGGTAGTAATGCTATGAGATAAGTTTATCAGTTTTACTGTATAGTTATAGTAAGCATTGGTTGCTGCCAAAAAGTCTACCTCTAATACTTTATCACTTTGCAACACCTCAAAAGTAGTCGCCTCTCTGCAACCTTTTTGGTCAGTAATTTCTACTTTATAGATACCTTTTGTTGATACTGCAAAAGTAGGTTCAGTACTAAGGAGGGTACCAGTACTATCTGTCCAACGGAAAGTAGCTGAAGGGAAAGCTGTGCTTAAATCAAACGAACGACTATCGCCTTGGCATATTGTGATTTGTGAAGGGATATTGATAACTGTTTTTTCAGGTTGCAATACTTCGTAAAACTGTTCTAACGCAGGACAATCGCTTTGGTCACGGAATACTGCTTTGTATTTACCTGCTTTTAACCCATTGATAGTTTTACCACCATTGGTAATACGTTGTGAAAGAAGATTCCCCTGAGCATCATACCACGAAACACTTATATTTCCTTTACCTCCTGAGAGTGTAAGCGCTATCTTACCATCATTGCCCTCATAGCAGGTTACGGGATTGATGATAGCATTGTTTACCTCTACTTCCTCAGGATAAGAAAGTACTACCTTTTCTTGCACAGAACAACCGCGACTATCACTTACAGTTACGAAATACTTCCCAGCCGATAGACCTGTGATATGAGCTCCTGAATGACCTGTATTCCAAAGATATGTATAAGGAGGGGTACCTCCAGAGGCTATGGCAGTTGCTTGTCCCCCATTAGGAGCACTACAGGTCATTTCTGATTTAGTAACCTTCAAGTA
Organism: Capnocytophaga sp. oral taxon 323; assembly: GCF_001278825.1. Lineage (NCBI taxonomy): Bacteria > Pseudomonadati > Bacteroidota > Flavobacteriia > Flavobacteriales > Flavobacteriaceae > Capnocytophaga > Capnocytophaga sp. oral taxon 323. The sequence goes on along the minus strand of NZ_CP012589.1, from coordinate 2,258,535 downwards.
AAGAGGGTCAGGATAAGTAAGAGTATAAGTTCCAACAGCTTTATTTTCATTAGCATCTATAACTTCTACTTGATAGATACCATCTACAAGATCTGTAATAGTCTTATTTCTTGTTTCGGTATATGGTTTGTTAAATCTTTTCCATACATATCTGTAAGTAGGTACTCCTCCTTTAGCATTTACCGTCAGCGTACCATTACTATTGATGCTCGAATTATTATTGGGGTCACTATTACGAGGGTTACAACTGATAGGTGTAGCTTCAATGCTATTTATAATAAGTTCATCAGGCTCAGTAATGGTAATTTTCTTAGTAAGCGTACAACCATTTCTATCTTTAATAGTAAGCGTATAAGTATCTGCCCCTAAAAAATAGTAAAGAGCTAAAAACTCCCCCTTTTTTTCTCCTGTCCCCATATGAAGAGTGTTAATAAATTCTCCATTACTTGCTTGCAACTGAGTTGTATATCTATAACTATCGATCGGAGTCCCTCCGGTAATAATTGCTGAGATCATACCATCTTTACGCTTATAGCCCTTAGCATGTGTGATGAAGTTTACTTTCCCTTCATTAACAATAGTAATAGGCTTTGCTGGACCTCCTATTTTTACAACCACAGGAGATACTTTCCCATTTTTAAGAATCTGGCAATCGTTCTTATCGGTAATAGTAAGGGTGTAAGTACCAGTGGGTAAATTTGTAAGAAAAAAACTATTCCCACCAACCGTTACAGGAGGCTCGTCATTCTTAACGTATTTATAAGGAGGGGTACCGCCTAAGACTCGGACTTCTATTTTTCCTTTGGTATCTCCAAAACACTTATTGTCTGTTGGAAAAGCAGAGGCTGTAAGAGGTTTAGGAACAGTTATGGTAAAAATACCTTTGTGTTGTGCATCATCTGTATATAAGGGAATATCTTTTCTTTGCCCATTATTGTTTAGGTAGTAAAATTTTCCCATTATATCTATCTGATAATTAGTAGTTACAGAAGCAGTACGAAGTACCACATTATCTATGTGGTCGTGTTGTAAGAAATATTCTGTTAAATCTTTAGGTAAACCATCAATATCCCCTCCTTTTTCATTCTCCCCTGCTTTTATGAAAGAAAAACCATTGAATACTTCCCCTAAATAAGCCTCTCTATTTTTCTTATATTGTTCTAAACTACCTAATAATTTCCTACTGAGCTGGATAGTAACAGTAGCTGTAGTTTCATTACTATTACATAAAGGAGATTGGATATTTTTTATTGTAATGAAGGGAGCTGCTTGTGTAACAGTAAGAGGGATAACATTATTCAAGGGACAACTTTCTCCTCCTCTTACTAAAACTCTAAAATTTATAGTCTTCCCTATCATTTTTTCTGCTTCTTCTTTAAAAATTTTCTTAGCAGAAGTTCGAATAATATGTGGAGAAATCCAATTACTTATATATTCTGTAGAAGTAAAATCTCTCCACCCATATATAGGATGTTCATATTGAAATTTGTATAAATTTCTATCAAACCCTTCCTTTGCAACTAATAGAATTTCTGAGTCTATAGGCAAATAGCTATTGCTTTTGCCAGAAGTACTTATTGATTTTAAAGTAAGTGATGGGGTTACATTAATTCTAAAAGTAATATTAGTCATCCTCGGGGAGTGAGTATCTATTTCAAAGTACTGATTGGGGCATAAATTTAAAGGAATATTCTCTTCATAATGTGCATCGGTTCCTACTTTAAAGTTTACAAATCCTTTAACGTGAATGCTAAGAGGTTTCTTATTAATTCTAATTGGAGGAAGAAAAAGATTATTCTCTTTAGAACCATACCCCAATTTCTGACGGTATATTTCTTTACTTCCTCCTTCATAATAAATTTTTATAGAAATATAGGAAGATGTTTTACGTTTAACTTTTCTTCGGACATCATAGCTTAAATTAGTTAGTTCTATATTATATAAATAATCCTGAGCAAGTATAGTGGTAGTTGTTATGAAAAATAATATGAAGTAAAGGACTTTCTTCGTCATTGTAGTAAGTTTAATATTCAATTATTCAGAAAAGCTCAAGAAATAAAACCTTTCCTGAGCTTTTAAAAGATGCATTTATCGTTTCTCATAAGTATCTATTGAAGTCACTTCTTCTCCATCTTCATCTTTTTCTGTATAGGTAAGTATTAATTTATTTCCTGAAACAGAAAATGTATACACAGATTTGCCTACTGTAAGTTTATCTCCTAAGATAGAAAAGGTATTTTTAGATTCTTTTATAGTACAATTATTACTTATATTCAGTGCCTCAAATATTGTATAAGAATCTTCTGTGATAACAATGTGTTCTTGTTTATCACATTCAGTAAGTTTTACATCTTCTCCTGCATCTGTACTTGATACAAGATACCACGTTCCAATTAATGCTTTTTTTGCATCATCCTGGGGGTTTGGGCTGTCGTTATTGCTTTTTCCACACGCCGTGGCTAATAATAATGTTAAGGCTACAAAAGCCAAAGTAAAGATTTTTTTCATCGTATATTTTTTTTAAGCGTTATTAATGCGACAAAGGTAAGCTATTTTTGTGAGATGTGCAAATAATATGTGAGATATTTTTCTTACAAATCTACTTATTCCCTTTCTGTACCAGAAAACTTATCTAAAAAAATATTCTCTCCTTCTCTCCTTTGTTTTTCTTTCGCTTTATTTCCCTAAAATCACCGCTAATTCTTCACTCTTAGCTATTCATTATCAGTTCTTTATACACCCTTTCTATACCAATCTTCCAAGATTCGTATAAGCTTCCTATAAGCTCTCTATAAGCTAAGCATAAGATTCCTTCAAGCAAAAAGCACCTTCCCCATTTATTTATATTTTCGTTTTCTTATCTTTTAAAAGTAATAAAGCTACTAAGTATTCTCCTTTGGCTTTCTGTTGGTTGTAAATTTAGCGATGACTGCGTTTTGTTCAGGGCTATAGGTAGAAAGGTCGCCAAACTCGTTTTCTGTGGGCAAAGTGCTGTTTTTGAGTTGGTCGCTAATATCAAAAGGTTTTTCAATATGTCAAGGAACATTATTTGTTTTTTCAGAATTTTATAGCGTTAGACATTGTATCCATTTGTTTAGTAAGAAAATCCCCGTAAAACTTATTAGAAACAGTTGTCAAATCATTTATATCACGAAAGCCATAGTTATCATTTGAGTGAATTAAAGTATCTATCATCTTGTCACAATCAAACTGAGCTATGATATAAGGGTATTTTTTATCTCTATCTCTTTCCTCATTAAAAAGCATTAAATGTTGAACTAAAAGAACAATATTATTCTTTTTATCATAGATTCCAGAAAAATAATATAGGTCTGGTGATACTTTTTTTATATCAACAGAATCTGTTTTTACAAATATACAATATCTATTTCCACTAATTTCTACAATTTTAAATATCTGACCCGATATATAATAAGAAGTATTTTCTTTATATATATTCCAACTATTCTGTTCTTTTTTAGAATTATAGCAACTTTCATAAAACATCAAAAAACACATTATCCCCAATAAGGTTATTATTATTATATTAGCTGTCTTACTCGTCTTTATTACCATAGTTCTATTACCATTATTTTTATAAAACTTTTTATTTTCTCCCAATTATTTTTAGGAGTATTAAATGAGTCTCCATTTATAAAGTAATTCTCCCTTCCCATAAGTAACACTTCCTGTTATTACAGTAGAAACTCCCGCACCAATACCTATATTAGTTCCTATAGAGAACACATTCCAATCACTACCTTCTGCTATGGTTCCTGAAGTTCCCACAGAAATATCTACCCCTGCTGTTATTGAACCAGAACTAGCACCAGCCTCTATTCTTTTATATGTGTAATCTCCTTCAAATTTTTTCTGATTTCTCTCCCTGTGATTCCAAGTTACGAAATGAGATTTTGATCTATTAACTCCTGCTCCTACCGCCGAGATAGCTCCTACTCCAAATTCTCCTCCTTTATAGGAATATACATATCCTGCATTCTTTCCTCCCAAGAATGTAACATTTCCAAATATTCCTCCTCCTTCTAATTTAATACCAGAATTAGCTTCTATTCCTCCTGATATTTCAAGTCCTACCCCAACTCTATCTCTATTGGCGTTCACTACTTCTAATGCTTTATTTACAATCTTAAAAGCCTCTTCTATTTTATCTTTAGGTAAAATAGTCTCTAACCAACTTTTATCCACAGTACCTCCTTGGAAAGCAGGTTCTAATAGAGCATCTTGATTGGTTGCTGAAAGTGTTATAATGTCTTGTTTAAACTCGTTGTTTTTCTTTTTCTTGTAAAGATAGTCATAATACTTTTCTAACAAACGAATCTCTAAACTTTGTCCTTCTTTTTCTTGATAGTCTTGAGGAGTGTTTATCAGTTTTTGGGTCATAGTGTTTATACCATAGGCACTTCCTATCACTAACTGCCCCCAATTATCCGTTGGGTCCGCATTCTCTAGCATTTTCTTCATTACACGTTTGTATATCTCAATATCTTGCTTTTTAGAGAAAATTACTAAAGTAAATTGAATTTAGAGATTTTATATATGTGCTAACTAATACTTTATCTGCTTTAAGAAGATTTTTTCATTCATTCTCTTCAATGTATTTTTGGAACTTTACTTGGAACTCTTCTTCTTGATTAGTGACAGCTCTTAATTTTTTTTATAGGTATAGATTTTATATCTACCTCTTGTCCCTTTTCAAAAGTCCAATTTTCTATAATATAATATGTAGGAGAAAAATCTTTTATAATTATTCCATAGGAACCATTCATCAGATTATCACTATTAGCAATAATCCCTAAATCATATAATTTCATCTTATTTAGCAAATCCATCAAAAGGTGTTTTCTTTGTCTTAGCTGTTAATTCTATATCCGCAAAAGGGTACTGCTGAGCTTTAACTGTAAAACCAAGTAATGAACAGAGAATTAATATGACAAGACGGAGGAACATTTATCTAAACATCAAACATCATTTTGATTCAAGATTCTTTTCATACTCCCATCGTCCCAATTCTTTTCTCTTTTCTAACTGGTGCAAGACTAACTTCTTTATTTTTATATCATTAGTCTCAGATGCCAATTTTTCTAAAGCTAAAAGACTCTCAGGCTGTGGTTGAGCTCCTATAGCATAAATGATTTTTTTTATATATGAATATTTAGAAATCTCATCTTGTAAATATTCAGGAATATTATTTATTGCTTTTAGTAAAATAGGTATATTCTCAATATTGTTATTCCATGTAAATTGAAATAGAGTAACTATATCTTCATTTTCTATATGCCATTTTTCACATAATAATTCCCTATTAATACCTTCAAATAAAGAAATATTATTTATAGGAACAAGTCTTAGATAACTAAGATATTCCTTATTTTTCAGTTTAATAGCTTCTAAATATTTTTGAAGTATAAAATTATCATTTTGATAATTTGGCAATTTCTTATAAAATTCGTTTAATGATATATCTGAGGAAGCAAAATCTAAGATAGTATCTTTTTCTATTTGTGTCATTTTTTAATAATTTTTATAAGTTGAAATTCAATTATATTATTATTGAATTGATTCAAACCTTTTCCTTGACCTAAAGCGATATTAATTTGTTTTGTATTTGAGTTTCTTAATGTTTCTACTTTAAAACGAGTGCGTGTTTGATTCCAATTTCCACCAATATCTTTTGCTGTAGGCATTTTCTCAAATTTTCTTTCAACTAAAGGGTTACCATCAGTAACACCTATTTCTCTTAGTTCATCAATAGTACCTCTTTTTACCTTAAACTGAACTAATATTCCTTCATAGCCTTCTGAAAAAGCCATATTAGGTGAGGTAGTAGCCTCTCCTGTAGCCCGCATTTTATTTGTTCAAAAGTTTATCTTAAACTTTTTGACTCATAAAAATAACTCCTTGACAAAAAGTACAATAGTTTAAACCCTAATCATCTATTCTTTTCATACTCCCATCGTCCTAATTCCTTTCGCTTTTCAAGCTGATGTAAAGCCAATTCCTTTATTTTTATATCATTAGTCTCAGATGCCAATTTTTCTAATGTTAAAAGACTCTCAGGCTGTGGTTGGGCACCTATAGCATAAATGATTTTTCGTATATAAGGATATTTAAAATCTTCTGGCTCTAAATACTTAGGAATATTTTTTAATGCTTTTAATAGAATAGGTATATTTTTTATATTATTATTATAAATAGATTGAAAAGCACTTACTATATTCTCGTGTTCATTATGGAAATTACATAGCAAGAACTCTTGGTATAAAGCTTCATAATCCTTTTCACTTAATCTTTTAGGTAATTCCCATAGAATAGAATTAAAAAATTGATTGTATCCTTCTTCATCTATACAATCTTTAACACTATATAACAAAGATCTCAATTCTTGAAAATTGGCTTTAAAATCTGTCTTTTTTTTAAAATCATTTGTGTCAATTTTCCAATGATACAAATCTTTTATTAACTCATAATCTTTTTGATTTATGTTCTTCATTTGTTTTGTTATGGCAAATTGTCGTTTTTCGTCGTAAACGTTTGCAAAACATCTCTACAATATGATGCAAAAACAACACTTGTGACGGCAAAGGTAATGGAGATAGTTTTAAACTTTGTCAATTGATTGTTCCCATCGTCCTAATTCCTTTCGCTTTTCTAGCTGATGTAAAGCCAATTCCTTTATTTTTATATCATTAGTCTCAGATGCCAATTTTTCTAATGCTAAAAGACTCTCAGGCTGTGGTTGAGCTCCTATAGCATAAATGATTTTTCGTATGTAAGGATATTTAAAATCTTCTGGCTCTAAATACTCAGGTATATTGTCTATTGCTTTTAATAGAATAGGTATGTTTTTGGTACTATTATTCCACATTGTTTGAAATAAATCAACAATATCTTCGTGGGAATTATGAAAATTCAATAAAAGCAATCTCCTTAAAGGTTCTTCGTTAGAAGAATTAAAACAATTTAACAACCAACCCGTTAGGATAACATTTTGTACTGTTTCTAAGTCCTTTTTTTCTACTAATGCATATATTGCATCATTAAATGATGATTTATCAATTTCTTTTTTTAGAAAAGCTTTCAATTCTTCATCATCTTTTATTTCCTCTGTAAAATAATATTTATCCATTATATTATTTATAATATCAACAGTTTGCATATTTCTCCTAATTTTTAATTTCTTTTACAAATCTAAACTCTAAGATATTATCATTAAATATTTTCAATGCTTCTCCTTTTCCAAGTGCAATATTCACTTGCCCTTTTTCAAGTTTAAATCTTGCATATTTTTCATTCCAAGGAGAAATGTCTTTCTTCAAAGTAGCGTGCAATTCTAATATATCAGGGTGATTCCCACTTGCTATACCTATGTTCTCTAATTTCTCAATAGTACCTCTTTTTACCTTAAACTGAACTAATATTCCTTCATAGCCTTCTGAAAAAGCCATATTAGGTGAAGTGGTAGTCTCTCCTGTAGCCCACATTTTATTTGTTCAAAAGTTTATCTTAAACTTTTTGACTCATAAAAATAACTCCTTGACAAAAAGTACAATAGTTTAAACCCTAATCATCTATTCTTTTCATACTCCCATCGTCCCAATTCTTTTCTCTTTTCTAACTGGTGCAAGGCTAACTTCTTTATTTTTATATCATTAGTCTCAGATGCCAATTTTTCTAATGCTAAAAGACTCTCAGGCTGTGGTTGAGCTCCTATAGCATAAATGATTTTTCGTATGTAAGGATATTTAAAATCTTCTGGCTCTAAATACTCAGGGATACTATCTATCGCTTTTGATAGAATGGGTATATTTTTGGTACTATTATTCCACATTGTTTGAAATAAATCAACAATATCTTCGTGGGAATTATGAAAATTCAATAAAAGCAATCTCCTTAAAGGTTCTTCGTTAGAGGGATTAAAACAATTTAACAACCACCCCGTTAGGATAACATTCCGAACATCTTCCAAACTTTTACCATCTTCCAATAATAAAATAGCTTCGTTAAAATCTTCAATACTTATACTGTTTTTTAACATTGTTAATCTTTCTTCTCTTGTAATTTTTTTTGAATAATACAAATTGAATATATTTGTAATCTTGTTTATATTTCTCATTTCATTGTTATTTTTTAATTTCTTTTACAAACTTAAACTCTAAGATATTATCATTAAAGATTTTCAATGCTTCTCCTTTTCCAAGTGCAATATTCACTTGTCCTTTTTCAAGTTTAAATCTTGCATATTTTTCATTCCAAGGAGAAATGTCTTTCTTCAAAGTAGCGTGCAATTCTAATATATCAGGGTGATTCCCACTTGCTATACCTATGTTCTCTAATTTCTCAATAGTACCTCTTTTTACCTTAAACTGAACTAATATTCCTTCATAGCCTTCTGAAAAAGCCATATTAGGTGAAGTGGTAGTCTCTCCTGTAGCCCGTATTTTATTTGTTCTTAAAAGTTCATCATAATGTTCTTTAGACATAGTGCGATAAAACACTTCTCCATTTTCATAAACTTCATAATCTCCTATCTTCTTAATAAACTTACCTAAATTAAGTTTTTCAACTAACTTAGAGATACTCTTTCCTGCAATTCTTGTAACTTCCTCAGCAATGTTATTAGGTAAAGTTATTCTATTTCTATTAGCACTTTCTAATGTTTCTTGGGCTAATTGTTGGATTTCTCTACTTGTATAAATATCTGCGGATAAAGTAATTGCATTTATAGCGAATATTAATTGTCTGAGTTTCTGGCAAACTTCCTCATTTTCGCAACCCTCACTATAGGTTAAGAAAATATCAGCAGTAGCACTTCCTACTTCAACTCCTCCAATAACTGTTTTAAGTTTCCTATACGCTTGAGGAACTTCCTGTATACCTTTTAAACTATTTAAGCCAATTACAAAAGAATATGTATCAATATAACCTGATAAATAATTGAAAAAGGCATCAGAATTCCTTTGGTTTAACAAAATATAGGCAACAAAAGCAGGAATTCGTTTGTTTTCTAATTTTAAATTATCCTTATCAACTACTATGTAATCTAAGGCTTCAAAAGCTGCTGCAGATAAAGTTTTATCTGTTGTAAGTCCTACTTTAGGGGTAGCATACTGTAAATCAAAATAAATCTTTCCTTTTTCTATTTTTAAGATATGAGCATCAAACTTCCCTTTCTTGACTACAATATCCTGTTTTGCTTCTTCTTTAAAAGGAGTCCTTCCCCAAATTCTTAAAATCTCATTTATAAGGCGTTTTCTATTGTCTTCTCTACCTCCAAAGATAGAAGAATCGTCTAAACTATAAGCTAAGTCAGCCAATAATTTGTCTTCTGTTGAAAGTTTGGTTAAAAATTCTTTTTCTTGACCTTCTGGAATATTGTGCAAAATATCCAAGATTAAATCCTCTTCTGCTTCGCGAGAACTTCTTTTTATAAGAGCCTTTATAAGACCGATTCGTTCTTGTGGCGTAAAGTGAGCTAATCCACAAATAGCACTATTTTTGAGTTGTTCAAACTCTGTATCATCTATTTTACCATCTTCTAAGTAACCCCCAGTAACACTAACTTCCTCTAAATAGACAATATCATCTTTTGAACTATCTAGTACAGAACTTTGTTGATTTGAAGCTACTTGAGAAAGAGGTTCTCCTGACAAATAATCGGCAAAGGAATAGTTATCTGTCCCTGCTGAAGTATGTGTAGTCAGAATTTGTAACTTCCCAAAATCATATTGAGTGAAAGCTCCCATTCCAGGTGGGGTGGCTGTACCTCCTATTATTTCTTTTGGGAAATTCCATTTTCTATTCTTACTAATTAAGAACTTAACAGAAACTTTATAAGATGAACGACCTCTTAAACTTACTTGATAAACACGACTTTCAAAGCTATCGTTAGGCAATAAATCATCAAAATATTTTAAATCACTATCTGAGATAGGCTTGTAGTTCTTTTCAGAAAGATAGTAACAACGTATCTGTTGTAATATTTTGCTTACTAACCATTTTCCTTTATATTCACCCTCTTTTTGTCCTTGGAAGGCGTATAACTTCACTTTAGGGTCGTTGATTTGCTTCCAATCGCGGTAGAAGAAGTCTTGCCCATCATTGTAATCCATTAGAGCAGAGGTTTTACCTTTATCGGCATTTTTACCTTTGAAAGGGTGTTCGAGTTTGAAGATGCCGTGCCCCAGTTCGTGGGCTATGGTGCGGGCATTGGTGCTGTAAACAAAGCCGTATTGCCCACCTAATCGCATATAGCCGTGATTGCCAGTGCCGTCGTTTACCAAAAAGATGTAATAGGTGTTCTCTTTTGGCTTTCTGTTGGTTGTAAATTTAGCGATGACTGCGTTTTGTTCAGGACTATAAGTAGAAAGGTCGCCAAACTCGTTTTCTGTGGGCAAAGTGCCGTTTTTGAGTTGGTCACTAATATCAAAGGGTTCAATATGTCAAAGAACGTGAAAAAAAATTAATCTAAACATTCTAAATCCTCTATATTGTAATAACAAAGATTTATTAGAAAGGTATCTTTATTATTCTTATACATATCCTTAAATGTTTGGTAGATAATATCTTTACTATAATTACTAAAAGTTGAATTAATAAACTTTATATTGTTAGCTTGGATTAGTAAATAAGTGTGTTGTGTAAAATAGTCCTCGACGAAAATTTTACACGGTTTGCAGTCGATTTTATTAGCGTATTGTAACTGAATTTTATTTGTGTTTAGGGGGTCAGTTGCTATAAAAGAGTTCCCGTTGAGTTTATAAATTATATTTTCTTTGTAATCAAAATACTCTTTAAAATTAAAGTTTATAAATATATTCTTTTTAAAAAACAAGTATTTAAAAAAGGTTAAGTCACTATTTCTTACAGTTTCTCCCTCATTAGTTCTAAACCAAATAAATGTTACATTTTCTTTATCATCTTTTTGCAAACGAAGTTTACCTTCTTTTAAAAGATGGTAAATCCTATTATCTTTTTTCTGCATTACTTTTAAAAAAGTTTCATATGAGGGATTGCCTCCTTGACTTGCATAAAGATCATTATAATTTTTGTATAATAAACTATTTTCTATATAAATAACATTAAATTGTACATCTAAGAATTCAATATATTTAACTATGAAAAAAGCTATTATTAATATAATAGAGCTATATGTAATTATTCTTTTCTTCATTTTTTCACCTTCCTAAGGATTAGATTATAAAAATTAGTTTTATGGATCTTATCATATTCTTTTATCACATTCTCTTTAGTCTCATTCTTGTTTTTGATATAATAGTATTTCCAAACTAAATCAATATCATCTTTTGAACTGAAAATTAATTTCGCTGTATAAATATTTTTGTCATTTAGGAACCATATTTGGTTTGTCTCTTTTGCGTTATAGGTTAAATTACCTGCTTTTAGTTCGACACAGCATATATTAAATTCTTCTTTAGGTTTTATCTTAATCTCTCCTGTATAGTTTATTTTTTTTCCATTAATCACTATAGCATCTGCATATGAATAGGTGTTATAAAAACCTAATGCTTCCATAGAAGATTTATAAGTTCTTCTTGGTATTTGCTCATATATCTTTTCAAAATAACCATTTTTACTTCTGATTTCAATCTTTTTCTCTAATCCCAAACAGATATTAACTTTTATTGCTTCTGTAGAAGCTACACCTGTACGAAAGTATTCTTCCCACTTCTTTATTGAATCTTCAGCTTCCTTTCTCCCAACATTTTGAGCTATCTGAACTAATGCATCAAGAAAAAGTTTAGGATTTTGACAATCAGGACAATTAGCAATAAAATCATCTATTAACTTTCTAATTTCATCTTCCTTTTTTAAAAGTTTTTCTATTGTTTCAGTTTGTCTTGCATTAATCTTTTTTGTATTCTCTAAGTCTCTTTTACCAACACTATTCCCTGCAAAACTTTTTCGCTGTTGAAGTTCCTTCAGTTCATTAACTTCTTCTTTTGTTATTAAAGGGTGTTTCTCTGTAAAACTTTCTACATCATTATAAACCGATAATGTTTTCTCCCATTGAGAGATATTCTCTTTAGTTTTTTTGTCATATTCTTCTTTGTCTATTTTATTTTCAGAAAACTGCTTTTCTAACTTTTCTTGATTCTGAACTATCTCCTCTTGTTGCTTGCCTACATTCTTTAATGAATTTATAGCGTCACTAAGTGTTTTAATAATAGGCACTTCCACCACATTCCTCTCCGTCTCATCATAAGTCGTTACTAACTTCCCCTCTATGAGTTGCCGTTCGGTGTTGAGCTTAATGCCGTTAAACACTACCTTTATCTTAGTGTCTTGCAAATAAGGTACTTTCACATAGCCTTCACCTGAGTATATGCCATTGTTACCCGTAGCGTTGAGCACCGTTACCGGGAAATCACCTGCTGTAAAGGTGGTGTTAGGATACAGATTGTCTTGTAGTGGGTTAGTGTTCTTGATGCGTATTTCGGGTTTTACCCCACATTGCACTTGGCTCTTTTCGTCTATCTGCTCGGTGGTAGTGAACTCCTGTTCGGTGCTATACATATAGCTCTCTTCACCAAATACCGAGCTACTATAGGCTATTTCTAAGCCACAGGCTACACCCACTTTGTAGATGTAGGTGCGTCCCCGTTTGAGTCCTGTAACTTTGGCATAGGGCATACTCACCTTTTGCGATTTCCACGTCTTGCCCTTCTCGCGGTACATCACCTTGTACGGGTACTCTTGGTTGGGTATCATCGCCTGAGCACTCCAGCGCAGTTGTGCCGAGGTGCTCTCGGTTATCGCTGTGAGGAACTTCGGCGCTTCACAATGAGAGACTAAATCAAAGTAAAATGTCTCGGAGTTGCCGTTGTTTTTAAAGTACGACTGTTCGTTAGGGTTATTGGGGTTATTTGTAAAAGCTCGTACCTGCCATACGTAGCGCTTGTTTTCCAATAGGATTGGCATCATATTAGTGTATGCCAAAGCTGGTGAAAAGGTTTTAGTTTGGTACACCAATCGTCCCGTCATAAACGCCTCTTCTGGCACCAATGCCAAGTCCCATACTTCTTTGAGGGTGAACTCGTACTGCATAAAGGGGGCTACATCGCGAGGCATCCATTGGAAAACAATATGCTGAAAAGCGTTCTTTTTGGTGAGCACTTCTCCTTTTTGAGGCATCGTAAGCACAGGGGGTGAGTAGCGGCGCACTTGTATCATCGCGCGTCCTTTGTTGGATACGGGGCGTCCAGTAGCTACGTCGTAAAGCGACAAGCCAATAAAATAAGTACCCTCAGGAAGTAGTCCGTTATAAGTCGCCTCATTAATACCGTAGAGATTCTCGTAGCGCAACAGACTTTTAAAATCTATATTGGTAAGTGTGCGTCGTACACCTGGGGAGAGGTTTACCAAATAGGGAGTAATATAGTCGGGTGTTTGCGCGATGGTTTGTCCTTGGAAGTCCTCTAACGAGAAGCGGAGCACAAAGGGGCGTCCGCCGGTAGAGAGGTCTTTAAGCAGAAAGTGTGCTTGTATCTTCTGTTCAAAGGTGTCGGCATACCCTCTCAGACTCTGTGGATAGGGCGGAGTAACAAACACTTGCACGTCCACAGGGTACTGCTGAGCTTGCAGAGTGAAACTCAGCAAGGTGAAGAAAAAGAGTATGTAACGACGTAAGAACATAGTAATTATGGATTGTTAATTATTAATTGTTTTGACTTCTATTTTTTCAGTAGGGGTAGGTGAATTGTCTTTTAAAATGACTTTAAAAAGGTAGAGATAAGTGTTATCAGGTTGTATGTCGGTATCTTCAACTGAGGTAACAGGCGTAGTAAGACTACGCCACAACATAGGTTTATCTCCATTGATAGCCTTGTAAATTATCATTTCATTAAAGCCATCTTTTATAGGTAACCACTGCAAAGTAACTTTCCCTTTTTTAACACGACTTTGAAGTCCTCGTAATACCCTATCATCAGTTTTAGGTTTGTGATTGATTTGTATTACAGGCGAATAGTCAGAAAAGTTATTGTTATGGTCTTTTGCACGTACGCTATACTCATAAACTCCTGATACATTAGGAGGAACCGTATAAGTATAGGTTTCTTTTTTACTATTATTTTCAGAGTGAATGAGTTTCCAATCGGTAGCTCCTTTTTCTCTTCGGTAGAGCAAATATTGGGTTACATCGTCACTAAAGCTCTTACGCCAAGTAAGTTTCCACCCACTTTTGTCATCAGTATACTCAGTGAAAATAGGGGTGGTGGGAGGAACTTTATCGGGTTTAGTGAGTTCTAGCAATACGGAGGGAGCAGACTCATTCTTACGAAAATCGATAGCAGTTACCCAATAATATACTTTAGCATTCAAACTTTTGAGAACTACGGTATCTTTAAGGGAGGTATCGGTTATATGAGAGCCTGTGATACGCATCATCTCTTCACCTTTTTGGTTACCTCTAAATACGTAATACCCCATTAGGTCGGCATCAGTATTGGCTTTCCATTGCAAAGTTACGACCCCTAAAGTATCTATAGTCCCTGTGAGTTGTTGTACCCTTTCAGGAGGGGTTTCGTCATCGGGCTGTACTAACATCGCGAATGAATCGAAAGTAATACCATTTTTGGCATACGTGCGCACCTTGTAGTAATTAGAGGGCATTGTAGGGGTTATAAGTATTTGTCTGTCACTTATAGCAATAGGAGTTTTTATCTCTTTATAAGCCTTGTCGTCAGGCGAGTGCAAGAGAGAAAAGTGTGTAATCTCATTCTCATTTTCCTTAGAGAAATCCCAACGCAAGCGGTATTGCTTTTCGTCTATAGGAACTACCTCAGTAAGTTGTGCTATTTGCGTAATAGCCTTAATACCTTTGCCTTTTATCTCTTGAGAATACGGACTATAAGTTCCAAAGATTGTTTTTCCTTTTAGGCGATAGCGGTACTCCTTATCATTCTGAGCTAATGAATCTACATAAATCATCGCTGAGGAACGACTATTCTGATTCATATTCACCACGGGGTGTTCAGTTATTGGAGCAAAAGGAGCGTCGCCTTCAGCCTTTTCAATAAAGTAATAACTATAGAGTTGGCTAAGAGTTTGATAGTCCCACGTGAGGGTTACTTTCCTATCTTCAAAATGTCCTCTAAAACCGAAAGGAGCTGGTAATTCTTGAAAATCTTTGAGCCCTGCTACTACCCCTCCTTCTTTTACGCTAAGCTTATCATTAGGCAATAGTTTTACCTTATAAAGATAATTTTCATTGGGTAACACCTCGTTGTCTACATATCCCCAACCTGCAAAACAAGCTACCGAGAAGTCTAAATCGGCTGCCATTAGAGCAAAAGAAAAACGGTCGTCTATTTCGCGTGCTTTATTGGCAATGCCTTCTATGGGGTTTTGGTTATTAGAAATTTCCGTTTCAAAGGTTTCTCCATAAATAGCTTGTGCTACAATAGCTGCATTATCGTTCTTTTCTACCCATTCTTGCCACTTTTCTAACGGAGGAGTTTTGAATGTGCCTAATACTTTTATCTCGGGAGTAGCGAGCACTTTACCATTGCGAAGATATGTAGTCCGTTCCAACTGAAAACCTATATTATTGGCTTTCTGCCACGCTACAGGAGCATCTACTGCCCAACGTAAGGCAATGCTGTTTTTTCGTACCTCCTTGCTCATTTGCAAAGAAGAATTTTCTTGTGAAAAGACAAGAAAAGTAATGCTATATATAACTATAAATAAAACTCGTTTCATTTTCTCTTAAAACTTATATTTGTAAGGTGTTTCGGAAGTAATCTTCCCATCAGGCAATCGGTATTTTAACACTGCTTTGTAGTTCTTAGTAGGAAGCACAGGAAAATAGAGCTCCATAAACTCATTGTACAAAGGATTTTTAGCCAGTTCATTTAAATGATTGGCAAAATAATAATGTTGGGCATCCCAGTCTCTTTGATAATACATAAACACATCATATCGATAAGGGAATACCCGTTTTACATCATAACTATTCCATTTCAGTTCCTCAGGATAAAACGGAAAAACAGTGATAGCCTCTTTAGGAGGATAGCCTACGGTGTTAGTATCTCTGCTAAACCAAGGTTGTCCTTGAGGGTTATTGTATAAATATTTAGTAAATAAAGCGTCAAACTTATCATCTAATACGGCTTCAGCTTTTATGAGAGGAATTCCTGAATAAGTGGTGCCTATGAGTTCGCTCTCTTCAAAGGGCTCATCAGTATTCATATCGTTCTGTAGCAAGGCAACTGCCGAGTTGTATTTTATCCATAAGTGCTCAATTTTGAATTTTTTCATCTTGTCGCTCAGGCGCTCGTATTTACTAGTGTTAAATTGGTACGACAAACGTTCAAAGCCTCCTCTATCCACATTGGCTTGTGCTTTCTTGTTTTCAAAGGTGTAAGAAGTTTCATCTTCTCCTTTGTCAAAATCACCTTCTGAAACTTTAATGTTATTTTTCTTCTGCTGTGTTTTACCTGTGGCACTTACTTTTGCCCCTTGCTTACTATAGCTCACAATAGAAAGCCCATATTTAGTAGCTTTCGAGAGTTTAGGCATTGTAAAGGAGACTTTGTTCTCTGCTTTTAAGTAAGTCGGGTTGAGCTCAAGAGTTTTTCCTCCTCCTTCGGGCTCTATAAACAAGCGGGTATTCCAATGCGCATCCTCAAACAAATAAGACTGTCCTTGCTTTAACTGCACAAAGCCCTCATTACTTTCTCCTATGAAATAATTCTTTTGGTCTAACACAGGATAAGCGTATTTTATATTCTTATTAGGGATATACTCAGGTGCTTCGCCTGTAGTAAAGGTTCGCTCTTCGGTTTCTACGGCTTTTTTACCATCTACCATCACAGTCTGGTAACTTCCCCCTTTAAGTTCTTTAAAGCTTACACTTACTACTGCTTTTAGTTTTTGATGAGAAGGAAGCACCTCTCTTGGGGTGAAGTTGAGTTCATCCTGACTCTTGCCATAAGTTAGTTTCCCTTCTATGGTATTCCCTTGCGCATCGAGTACTTCAAATTTTTCTAAGTTCACGATATACGTATGGTCGCGGTCGTCTTCGGGAATTACAATAGGTTTCTCTAATTCTAAGTTGAAAGTAGCTTGAGGAGAGAGGAAGACATCTACCCCTTCACTACGGTCAGAAGGGGATACATCCGAGATAATTTTCATACCTCCTAACACTTGATCGCTTGCCAATTCACATTGTTCACCAAATTCCATTTTCAAACGGAAGCGACCTTTTACCAATCCGCCGAGGACATTGTAGTAGCCACCTAAATAACCTCGTGCCCAGAAAGGATTAGGTCCTGACCCTTGTAGTAAAGCTGCTACCCCTGCACTAAGTATTGGGATACGTTTGCGAATGAAGAACAGTTTTATTTTAATACCTAATTCTCCTTGTAAGTAAACATACGTTTGTCCGTTAGCATACCATCCATTGATACCCAGTTCTCCGCTTCTGCCCTTGCAATGGGCATTGCCGTAATTCTTTAACATTAAGTCTGAACCAAAGCCAGCGGCGAAACTTGCGTAGAGGAAACCTACATCAAATTTAGTATCGAAGTTCAAATGCGCTCCAAAAGCAAAACCTTTGCCTTCTTTTATCTGGTTAAGACTCTTCATATAACCGATCTCGTCAGGATTGAGTTTTAGTATTTCGGCTACCTTCGCAGGAGGCTGAGGTGCTTCGCCTATTTTAGTACCCACCATAAAGTAGGTTTGCGCTTTGATATTTAGGAAATCACCAAAGCCCACTTGTAATCCCATCATCTCACGAGTAGTCCCCAAGTGATAATACCAATCTTGTGGGTCTATATGCAATACTGCGCGTCCTGCTAAGCCACTATTGCCAGTCCCTCGTATTACTCCACCTGCTACATTCACGTATACTTCCATATTAGAGTGATAGGCTTTTTGGGCAAAGTCGTAACTCACATTTAGCTGTGCAAAGATAGGCGCTTTTTTGCTTTCATTGCTTTTATCTATGGTAAAATCATCAGGGATATCTGCTTTCCCTGAGTTGTCTAAATATTTGTATTTCTCATTTTTAGCCAACTCTTCCATTTTTACTACTTTTTGCACATTGTCAGCAAAGCCTTTTTGTACAGTAGCAAACGGATTGGATAGCTTATCTTGTAAAGCGTACATTACCGTTGCATTGCCATAAAAACCAATTTTTGAGAGACCTCCTCCTTTATAGGTTTGAATGTCTAACAAGGCTATAAAGGAAATCACTCTTTTGTCCTGAAAAGCTCCTAATACTCCTGCTTTGAGTCCTAACCCTATCTTTTCATCGGGAACTAACGAAAAGGCTTCTAATGCCTCTTTATCTTTAGGATTCCCCAAAGGACGCATTTGGTAATACGCTCCTCCTATAAATCCTGTTATTTTTACGTATTGGGTGTTGATATTTAGTCCATCTACCATAGCTTCAAAACCCCAATAGCGGAAGTCCTTACTACCAAATACAGCGTTAGCATTTACATCTACATCTAAAGATGTAATCTTGGTTGAAAGTTTTGCCTTAAATCCATTGCCGTACACTGGGTCGTTCTTCATTAGGTTTAACTCTCCACTTACTTTAGCTACTACTATATCTACATCCTCCAATTTGAGTCGGTTGATTTCAAATTTGTCGTAACTCCAGTGTTCATCGGTATTTTTAGCGTAGATATTAAAATCACCTTCGGCTGAAAACTTATCTTTTTGTAAGCCCACCCGTATACCGAAATGTAATTGGGCTCGTTCTTCTCTAAAAGCCACACTTACATCTTTGATACTCACAGGAAAGCCTGCTATTTTCTGTTCTCCTTCACAGCCAAAATACTCAGCTGATATGTAAGGTGCTTGTGTTTGTAAGGTGAATTTTTGGAAGTTAATACCTTCTAACCTATAAAGGTTTTTATCGCTCTTAGGAGCTTCTAAAACCATCGAGCCATCAAGTACTACTTTAGGAAGAAATTCTTTATTTTTTACTTGCAATTCAACATAAGAAGAAGGGAGAATTACAGCCTTTGCTTTCCACATATCAAAGGAAATAGAGTCTAACGACGAAACGCGAAGCATATAGTTATCTTCAGAAAAACTACCGTCAAAATGAATCCCGCGTGAATCGTCTTTCTCTATCGGAATCCTAAAAGCCCCTGAGAGAGCCCCTCCTTTGAGTTTGGAAGCTACAAAATCAGCTTGTATATGGTGTATGGCATATTTCCAACCTTTCTTTTTATCCTCTGACGTACGTCCTTCTTTAAAGCTAATGATATTGTCTGCCGATAAGCTCCCCGAAAAACCATACGCGTCCAAAAGGAAGTTAGTCGCCTTTAAACTTACTCTCCCTCCTGTTTTTTTGAACTCTTCAGGCAAGGTAACCGTGAGTTCTTGTATATAAAAACCTCGCCAACTCTCTTGTCCTGCTACTAAATACTCGTCATATCCTTGAGGGAATACCATTGCTGGAGCATTACTAGTATCACTCATATCCAAGACCATTCGCTCAGGGTGAAAGATAAAAGCTCCTTTATCTTTGTTTTGTATCTGCCTTGTAAGGGCAAAAGCAGGTAGTTTAAGCTCTACTAACAAGTTGTTAAAATCTTCAGCTTCTATAGCTACCTCACTTTCTACATAGCCATTGGCTATAGGTTGTAACTTATTGTCAACTGGTACTATAAGTTCATTAGAGATGCGTATTATCCCTCTTAAAGCAATTTTTTTCAATCCGTTACAATCTACCTCCACGTATGTTTGGTCGTCTACCGTTTCCCCTTTTACATTTCTACCTCCTTTGAGTAAAAACGACCAGTTTTTGGTATTACTAAGGGTTACATCACCCAATAACGACAAGTGTACATCGCCTACTAACTGACCTTCATACGAAAAAGGAATTTCAGTAGCTCCAAAGTACAGTTTCCGTTTGCCTGAAGGATTTTGGGTGTCAGGGAAAGTAATACGAGCGTAAATATTTACCCTCGTTTCGTTAGGAGAAAAAGTAGCTTTGGTAACCATCATTGCATACTCTACCCCATTTTTATTTTCCCTAATTCCCACAGGAAGTTCTGTAATATCTTGGATTTGGTTTACCCAATGGGTCTTATTTTCTAATGAAGTGAAATTTTCTTGCTCTTGTGCCCTTAAACCACCATAGCACAATAGCAAAAGTAGTAAATAAATGCTTCTTATCTTCATAGCAATAGTCATTTTAAAGCTACAAAAGTAAATATTATTTTTCGAATTAGCAACTTTATTTATATCAAAAGCAAAAATGCACTTATATCCATCAGTGAATAGAGGTTTATTTTAACATCATTTCGATATATAATACTGATTTATAATAGTTGTGTTTACATTGTAATCTGTGCGAGACTTTCAGGTAGCTTGTCTCCTATTTGTTTGATTTGTGAAGATTTGTAAGATTTCTGTAGCGTAAGCTACACTTTCCTTACGTCGAACTTACGCTAATTAATAAAAAGCTAAAAGTCACTTTTTAGAAATATACTAGCTTTGTATAAGCCATAAAAAAAGCGCCTTAAAAGGCGCTTTTTTTATCAATAGGGTGGAATATGGGGCTCGAACCCACGACCTTCGGAACCACAATCCGACGCTCTAACCAACTGAGCTAAGACCACCGTCTGTATTTTCGGGTGCAAAAGTAACTCCTTTTTCCCAATCTACCAAATATTTAGACAACTATTTTTTAGCTAAGTGTTAAGTGTTAAGTGTTAGGAACATTTAGCTCTTTGATTTTCAATCTCTTTTCTCCTTTCACTCACATACCCAGTTACAAGCCCTCACTGGCTTTACATTTTATCTTTTACCTTTTACCTCTACCAGTAATGGCGCTTTCTTGTCTTTCTCCGAAAGTTGTATCACCTCAGCTGGTAGTCGCCAATCAATACCTATGGTAGGGTCGTCCCAGCGCACACTACCCTCACTCTCGGGAGCGTAGTAATTGTCGCATTTGTATTGAAAAATAGCTTCTTCGCTCAATACAGCAAAACCGTGAGCAAAACCTCTCGGGATAAAAAACTGGCGCTTGTTTTCTTCGTTTAGTATCACAGACTCATACTGTCCAAAGGTAGGTGAGTCTTCTCGCAAATCCACTGCTACATCAAGTACTTCTCCTTTTACCACTCTCACCAATTTAGCCTGTGCAAAAGGTGGTTTCTGAAAGTGTAATCCGCGCAATACCCCATAGGTCGATTGCGATTCGTTGTCTTGTACAAATACAGTGGGGCTTACTAACTCATTAAATCGCTGTTGCGAGAACGATTCAAAAAAGTAACCTCTTCCGTCAAAAAACACCTGTGGCTCAATAATCACCACGCCTTCTATCTTAGTTCTGATTACTTTCATCGGTAGGATTTTGTTCTTCTTGTGCAGGAGCTACTTCTTCTGCTGGCTCTATAGGTTCTACTACTTTTGTGCGTTTGCTCTTGCGTTTAGTGGCTTGCAAATGCGTGATACGTTCATTTATCAAGTCTCCTGTGATGAAATCTATATTAGGCTCAGTATACGCTTTCTGATAGGTTTTCAGTGCTTTTTTATCATCGCCCATCTTTTCGTAATATTCAGCTAAAAAGAAGTTGGGCATAGCAGTTTTTAAGTAGCCATTGCTCTCTACGTATTTTGCTAATTTCTTAAGCGATTCCCAGTCTTGCGACGAATTAATAGCTGTATAAGTAGCCATCACATCGTTTAGTATAGGCACTTTCTTTACGCCTAACTGTTTATAAATAGTGTTATATTTGTTCTCCAAATATTCATAAATTCCCGTTTCAAGAGTCTCCATTTGGGTCTTAAACTCCTTGCCTCCTATGGGTTTATAAATGTCAAAACACATATCAAGTGCCTGTGCTATCCCCTGCAATTTAGCAGCGTTTACTGAGCTTCCTTTAAAATCAACAAAGTGATATTCTACCGATTCGTGCACGGGCGCCGAGCGCATCGCTCTTTCAAACTGAATTGCCTTGTCGTACACCACTTTGTTTTCCACATCAGCAGTAGCCATATAGTAAAATAAACGGTTAGGTACTCCCGCTGCCAAAGCGTGCGAAAACTCTTCTCCCATACGTGGAAGAGCCACTGGATTAAGGCTTACTATCATATTAAAAGTAGGTTTTTTCTCGGCAAGCATATAGTAATTAGCCAAAAAACCCGCCTCTTCCGAAGCAATAACCCCTTTTAGGTCAGCTATTGGGTATTTCCCTTGTATGTAAGGCACTAATTCTGCCGATACAAACTCAAAGAAACGAGCCGACTCATTAATAGGGCGACCCACCTCTTCTACCACCGTTACATCTTCTTGTTTGGGTTCATACACACCCACTACTATACACTTAGGCATTTCACCAAACTGTTCGTAATAACGCACCATCGAAACAACAGGCTCCATCAGCGTTTCGGCATTGAGCACTACTATCAGCGGATATGCCTGTCTATCCGTGTACTTTTCAGGCTTGTAGATACCTATCTTCTGTTTTCTATTGAGTCTCCCTGACGAAAAAGTCTCCGAAATAACCTGTGAAAACGCACTTTGTAAGGTTACCAAAGCGATAACGATTGTAAGAAATTTCTTCATTTTTTTATAGTATTTACTTTATTTTAAACGCACAAATGAAACAAAAAAGCTCCATATAGCAAAATTTTAAGCATTTTTTAACGAAATTTTAACTTTATACCGATACCTGCGCTTTAATCGTAGGGTAAGGGTCATAGCCTTCTAAACGAAAATCGTCATAATCAAAGGCAAACAAATCCTTCACTGCCCGATTCAAGTGCATCGTAGGCAAAGGGCGTGGCGTCCTGCTGAGCTGTAAAGCTACCTGCTCACGATGATTGTTATAGATGTGCACATCACCAAAAGTATGCACAAAATCTCCTAATTGCAAATCGCATACTTGCGCAAGCATCATCGTGAGTAAAGCATATGAAGCAATGTTAAAAGGCACCCCTAAAAACACATCGGCACTGCGTTGGTATAACTGACAAGACAATTTCCCATCGGCTACGTAAAACTGAAACAGTGCGTGACAAGGAGGCAATGCCGCTTTACCATTGGCTACGTTCTCCGCAAACGATTTTCCCGTATCAGGCAATACCGAAGGATTCCAAGCCGAAACGATAATCCGTCGGCTTTCAGGATTTTGTTTAAGAGTCTCTACCACCGTTTTTATCTGGTCAATCGCCTCGCCATTCCAGTGGCGCCATTGCGCTCCATAAACAGGACCGAGGTCGCCGTTCTCATCTGCCCATTCGTTCCAAATGCGCACCCCGTGGTCAGTGAGATATTTAATATTTGTATCTCCTTTTAAAAACCAAAGTAATTCATAGATAACCGATTTTAAGTGTATCTTTTTAGTCGTTACCAGCGGAAAACCCTTATTGAGGTCAAAGCGCATTTGGTAACCAAATACACTGGTCGTTCCCGTGCCGGTACGGTCATCTTTAGAATAGCCATTATCAAGGATATGGCGCAAGAGGTCGTGATATGTTTGCATTTTTAGTTAAGTGTTAAACCTAAGAAGTTAAATCGGTGCAAAGATACAACAATAATAAAAAATACCAATACCCTAACCCCTCTCATTCTATCAATCCACTTATTTCCAATTTTTTATATAGCTTATCTTTGTTCTGTATATCACTGCGCTTCATCTTTCCGCCCCCACACTCCCACTAAACTCCTTCAACAAATTTGCTAATTTCCAAATTCTCTAATTCGCTAATTCTCTTTTCTGTCATACTCCCCCCTAGTGCCTATGGCCTAAGGTCTATCACCTATTCCTCTTTCTTTCGCCTCGAAACCCCGTTTTTGCCATTTTTTACATCACTGTATTATGCTATGAATCAATCATTTATATACCCTTTCTATACCAATCGTCCAAGATTCGTATAAGCTTCCTATAAGCTCTCTATAAGCTAACCCCACCCTCCTTACAGCTCATTTTTTATCTTTTACCTGAATTACTTCTTCCGAACTTCTCCGTTTCCTTCCGAACCCTCCTAACAATCCTAACACATCGCTTTTGCGCTACGCACTTTGTCAAAGTTTGAAATTTTGGCAAAGTTGATGTTCCAAAAAGTTACCTCCCCATTCCCCCATTTTCTCATTCTCTAATTTCCAAATTTTCTCATTTTCTAATTTTTTCCCCTGCCTATGCCGCTCGCACCTTTGGCAAAGTTAATTATCAGTATTTTTAGTATTATTGACTTTTTCAGGTAGCTTGTTGCCCATTTGTTTGATTTTTCAAAGATTTGTACGATTTCTGTAGCGTAAGCTACACTTTATATAAAAGACTAAAAACAGCCTTTAAAAAGAATTTTAAACAATAAAAAAGGGCTTGCCGACGGCAAGCCCTTTTTTATAATTTACGAACCTAATAAACTGCAATATTATTCAGTAGCTTCAGCAGTAGCCTCTGGTTTAACTTCGGCTGTAGCTGGAGTTTCTTCAGCAGTTGCTTTCTTTCTA
Organism: Capnocytophaga sp. oral taxon 323; assembly: GCF_001278825.1. Classification (NCBI taxonomy): domain Bacteria; kingdom Pseudomonadati; phylum Bacteroidota; class Flavobacteriia; order Flavobacteriales; family Flavobacteriaceae; genus Capnocytophaga; species Capnocytophaga sp. oral taxon 323. Next base: position 2,234,066 of record NZ_CP012589.1, on the reverse strand, counting down.
CCACGACGGGTAGTTTTCTTCTTAGCGGTTTTAGCTACGTTGTAAGTAGTGTTGTAATCTACAAACTCAATCATAGCCATTTCAGCGTTATCGCCCAAACGGTTTCCTAATTTAATGATACGAGTGTATCCCCCTGGGCGGTCGCCTACCTTTACAGCCACTTCTTTGAAAAGCTCGGTAACAGCATATTTATTGCGCAATTTACTAAAAGCGATACGACGGTTGTGAGTGGTATCTTCTTTAGATTTGGTTACCAAAGGCTCTACAAATAATTTTAAAGCCTTTGCTTTTGCCAAAGTAGTGTTAATACGTTTATGCTCAATCAGTGAGTTCGCCATATTGGCAAGCATTGAATTTCTGTGAGCAGTTTTTCTTCCTAAATGATTAATTTTATTTCCGTGTCTCATTTTTCCTTAGTTAAAATATCGCAAGAGCGAGTTAATCTTTATCCAATTTATACTTCGAGGTGTCCATACCAAACACTAAACCTTTATTGACTACCAACTCATCAAGCTCAATTAATGATTTCTTTCCGAAGTTTCTAAACTTCATCAAATCAGCTTTATTGAAAGATACCAAATCACCTAATGTTTCTACTTCGGCAGCTTTCAAACAATTGAGTGCACGAACGGATAAGTCCATATCCACCAACTTAGTTTTTAGCAACTGGCGCATATGCAATGATTCTTCATCATAAGTATCAGTTTGTGCTATTTCATCAGCCTCTAAAGTAATTCTCTCGTCAGAGAAGAGCATAAAGTGATGAATGAGTGTTTTTGCAGCTTCTGTAAGTGCTTGTTTAGGGTGTATAGACCCATCGGTTTTAATTTCAAAGACTAACTTCTCGTAGTCTGTTTTTTGTTCAACACGATAATTTTCAATAGAATATTTCACATTTTTAATAGGTGTAAAGATTGCATCAGTAGCAATTACACCTATCGGTGCATTTGGTTTTGCATTTTCCTCAGCCGAAACATAACCGCGTCCTTTCTCAATAGTAATCTCTATTGTAAAAGAAGCTGAAGAATCCATATTGCAAATCACCAAATCAGTATTTAATACTTGAAAACCTGAAAGAGCTTTTTGAAAATCACCGGCAGTCAATTGTCTTTTACCAGAAACAGTAATAGTTGCTGTTTCGTTTTCTATATCCTCAATCTGGCGTTTAAAACGTATTTGTTTCAAATTGAGAATAATTTCAGTAACATCTTCTCTTACTCCTGATATAGTAGAAAATTCGTGTCCTACTTTATCAAATTTCACAGAAGTGATTGCAAAACCTTCTAACGAAGAAAGCATAACTCTTCGTAATGCGTTACCTATTGTTAAACCATACCCTGGTTCCAAAGGGCGAAACTCAAATCGTCCTTCGAAATCAGATGATTCAATCATTATAACTTTATCTGGTTTTTGGAAGTTGAATAATGCCATAATTTGACTGCTGTCTTTATTATTATTTAGAGTACAACTCTACGATTAACTGTTCTTTAATATTTTCAGGAATCTGAATACGTTGAGGTACTGCTACGAAAGTACCTTCTAATTTTTCAGGGTTCCAAGTGATCCATTCGTATACGGTGCTGTGAGCAGCCAATGAATTTTCGATCACACTTAAAGATTTTGATTTTTCGCGAACGCCTACTACATCACCTGGTTTAAGAGAGTAAGACGGAATGTTTACAATATTTCCGTTTACAGTGATGTGACGGTGAGATACCAATTGGCGGGCTGCACTACGAGTAGGAGCGATGCCCATACGGTATACTACATTGTCTAAACGAGATTCGCAAAGTTGAAGAAGCACCTCACCGGTAATACTTTTACTTCTTTTTGCTTTTTCATATAGATTATGGAATTGTTTTTCTAAAATACCATAAGTATATTTAGCTTTTTGTTTTTCTTGTAGCTGGATAGCATATTCAGAGCGTTTTGCTCTACGGCGTGCCAAACCGTGTTGTCCGGGAGGATAGTTTTTTCTTTCAAAAGATTTATCATCTCCGAAGATAGCTTCACCAAATTTACGAGCTATTTTTGTTTTTGGTCCTGTATATCTTGCCATTTTAAATTGTTTAAATGAAAGGTAGTTATGAATTAAGGCATTCCTTCGATAACAACTCACCTTTCTTACTTGTTAGTATTGAAATTAGACTCTACGTTTTTTAGGAGGGCGACATCCGTTGTGAGGTAGTGGAGTAACGTCGATAATTTCGGTTACTTCTATACCTGCATTATGAATAGTACGGATAGCAGATTCTCTACCGTTACCCGGTCCTTTCACGTATACTTTTACTTTTTTAAGACCTGCGTCAAAAGCAACTTTAGCTGCATCTTCTGCGGCTACTTGGGCAGCGTAAGGAGTGTTCTTTTTAGATCCTCTGAAGCCCATTTTCCCTGCTGATGACCACGCAATTACGTCTCCTTTTTTGTTGGTAAGAGAAATAATAACATTGTTAAAAGTAGCTGAAACGTGTGCTTCGCCTACTGACTCAACCACTACTTTTCTCTTCTTAGAGACTTTTGCATTCTTTGCATTTTGTTTTGCCATACTCTACTACTTATTATTTAGTTGCTTTCTTCTTGTTTGCAACAGTTTTTCTTTTACCTTTTCTTGTACGAGAATTGTTTTTAGTTTTTTGTCCGCGCAAAGGCAATCCGTTACGATGGCGGATACCGCGATAACAACCGATGTCCATCAAACGTTTGATGTTCAATTGGATTTCGGAGCGCAATTCTCCTTCAATTTTATAAGACGCAACCACTTCGCGAATACGAGTGATTTCGTCATCATTCCATTCGCTTACTTTTGTGTCTTCGTTTACTTGAGCTCTACTTAAGATTTCTTTAGCTCTACTTTTTCCAATACCAAAAATGTAGGTTAAACCAATAACCCCTCTTTTGTTTTTTGGTAAGTCAATACCTGCAATTCGTGCCATAATTATCCTTGTCGTTGTTTAAATTTAGGATTTTTCTTGTTAATTACGTACAATCGTCCTTTTCTGCGCACAATGATGCACTCTGAACTTCTTTTTTTAATTGATGCTCTAACTTTCATTTCGTTTTGTTTATATCAATAGAGTGCGCAAAACTACAATTTTTTTTTGTAATAGCCACATTTTTAGCTCACAAAAATGCAATTATACATTCCACTCACTCATTTTTAAGCATAAAAAACCATATTCAAGATACTGAATACAAATGCTTTATACTAAAAATACTACAAATAAAAAATTCTTTTTTATGATTATAATTTCTCACAGATATTACTAAAATAGGAAAATATCTGTGAGAAATTAACAACCAAAATATTGGAAGAATTCTCTTAATTAACTAATAACGGTAAGTGATACGAGCTTTACTTAGGTCGTAAGGACTCATTTCGAGTTTTACTTTATCACCAGGAAGAAGCTTGATGTAGTGCATACGCATTTTTCCTGAGATATGGGCAATCACTACGTGACCGTTATCCAATTCAACTCTGAACATTGCGTTAGACAAAGCTTCTACAATGGTTCCGTCTTGCTCAATTGCTGCCTGTTTAGCCATATATTAATTAAGATACTTTTCTGTTTTTACCTGTTTTCATCAAACCATCATAATGGCGATTGAGCAGATATGAATTTACTTGTTGCATAGTATCAATTGCAACCCCTACTAAGATGAGTAGTGAGGTACCACCGTAGAACAATGCCCATTGGTCTTGCATTCCGATGATTTTAAGCAGAGAAGGAAATATTGCTACCAAGGCTATAAATATAGAACCTGGGAGAGTAATAAGCGACATAATTTTATCTAAATAGTCGCCTGTTTCTTTACCTGGACGTATACCTGGTATGAAACCTCCACTGCGTTTTAGGTCATCGGCCATTTTGTTTGTAGGCACTGTAATTGCAGTATAGAAATACGTAAAGAGTATAATCATAGCTGCAAATAGCAGGTTGTACCAAAATCCGAAGACGTTTGAGAAGGCTGCTTGAACACTTTTTGCAAATTCTGATTGTGATAGTCCGGCTACAGTGGCTGGGATAAACATCAAGGCTTGAGCGAAGATGATAGGCATTACCCCTGCAGCATTAATTTTTAAAGGAATGTATTGGCGAGCTCCGAAGATGTTTCTCTCGTTAGTAGTTCCACCATCAGCTGTTCTGCGCGCATACTGTACTGGGATTTGACGTACTGCTTTGATTAGATAAATACAAAGCAAAATGATTACGAACCAAAGAATTATTTCGATAAGAATCAATAGAGGTCCTCCATTACCAGTAAGGCGAGAGGCTGTTTCAGACAAGAATGCGCGAGGCAAGCGGGCGATGATACCTACCATAATGAGGAGGGAGATACCGTTACCTATTCCTTTATCGGTGATTTTCTCACCTAACCACATTGCAAAAATAGTTCCTGTTACTAAGATAAGCACTGCTGGAACAATAAAATTGAGTCCCTTACCTAAAAGGAAGGCAGAATCAGGGACTCCTAATCTATTGATACCGTATAAGTATACAGGTGCTTGTACAATACATATTGCAATAGTAAGCCATCGAGTGATTTGGTTTATCTTTCTTCGTCCGCTTTCACCTTCTTTTTGTAGTTTTTGGAGATAAGGAATAGCGATTCCCATCAACTGTACTACGATAGAAGCCGAGATGTAGGGCATAATCCCGAGCGCGAATACTGAGGCATTAGAGAAAGCGCCCCCTGTAAAAGCGTTAAGAATGTCGAGCAATCCGCCACCTGAGGTTTTCGTTGCTAACTCGTGGAGTTGAGCGGAGTCGATACCAGGGAGGACGATGTGAGCTCCAAAGCGATAAACTAACAAAATTCCGAGAGTTAAAATAATTCTATTTTTTAACTCTTCAATTTTCCAAATGTTGGTTAGGTTCTCGATAAACTTCTTCATAAATTGAATATTACAAGGTTACAGCTTCACCACCAGCTGCTTCGATAGCAGCTTTAGCACTTGCTGTAAACTTATGAACAGATATTTTTAGCTTAGATTTTAGTTCTCCACCACCTAATATTTTCACCAAGTCAGTTTTTTTAACGAGGTTTAGTTGAACTAAGATTTCAAAATCTACTTTATCAGTAATTTTACCATTATCAACGAGTTCTTGTAGTCTACCCAAGTTGATACCTACGTATTCTTTACGGTTAAAGTTTTTAAAACCGAATTTTGGTACGCGTCTTTGGAGGGGCATTTGTCCACCTTCGAAGCCAATCTTATTAGAAAAGCCTGAACGAGATTTAGCTCCTTTGTGACCACGGGTAGCGGTTCCACCTTTACCGGAACCTTGACCGCGACCTACGCGCTTCCCTTCTCTGTGAATTGAACCCTGTGCGGGTTGTAAATTACTCAAGTTCATAACTTTGTATAAAAATATTATTTAACTTCTTCTACAGAAATTAAGTGTTTTACCTTATTGATCATACCAAGTATACTTGGTGTAGCTTCGTGTTCCACGGTTCTACCGATTTTGGTAAGTCCTAAAGCCTCGAGAGTAAGTTTTTGGTCTTTTGGACGTTTGATGCTACTTTTAATTTGTGTTACTCTAAGTTTTGCCATTGCTATAAAAATTAACCTTTAAACAATTTTTCTAAAGAGATGCCACGTTGAGCAGCAACAGTTTTAGCGCTACGCAACTGCAATAAAGCATCGAAAGTAGCTTTTACCACGTTGTGAGGGTTAGAAGAACCTTGTGATTTAGAAAGTACGTTATGGATACCTACTGATTCCAATACGGCACGTACTGTACCTCCTGCGATTACTCCGGTACCCTCAGTAGCTGGTTGTAAGAATACACGAGCTCCGCCGTATTTTCCTTTTTGTTCGTGGGGCAAGGTAGTACCGTTAAGAGGGATACGCACTAAGTTTTTCTTAGCGTCTTCTACTGCTTTAGCAATAGCTTCAGAAACCTCTTTTGATTTTCCTAAGCCGTGACCAACCACGCCGTTTTCGTCGCCTACTACAACGATAGCAGAGAAACCGAAAGCGCGACCACCTTTAGTTACTTTAGTAACACGTTGTACTCCTACCAAACGGTCTTTCAATTCCAAACCACTTGGTTTTACATATTCTACATTTTTATATTTCTGATACATAGTTATTAGAATTTAAGTCCGCCTTCTCTAGCACCGTCGGCTAATGATTTTACACGTCCGTGGTAAAGGTATCCCCCGCGATCGAAGGATACTTTTTCGATACCTTGTTTTAAAGCTTTTTCAGCAATAGCTTTACCGACCAATGCTGCTTTTTCAGTTTTAGTACCTTTGGCGGCACTAATTTCTTTATCACGTGAAGATGCAGCCAACAGAGTAGTTCCTTTAGTATCGTCTATGATTTGTACATAGATTTCGTTATTACTTCTGAAAACAGCCAAACGAGGTTGCTCAGCAGTACCTTTTACTACTTTTCTGATTCTGCTTTTAATACGTTGTCTTCTTTCTATTCTTGATAATGCCATTGTTCTAACTATTAAGCTGATTTACCTGCTTTTCTTCTCAACTCTTCGCCTACAAATTTCACACCTTTACCTTTGTAAGGTTCAGGTTTGCGGAAGCTACGGATTTTAGCCGCTACTTGACCGAGCAGTTGTTTATCGTGAGAAGTTAATTTAATGATAGGGTTTTTACCTTTCTCGTTGATTGTCTCGAGTTTAATTTCTTTGGGCAATTCGAGAATGATGTTGTGAGAAAAACCAAGGGCTAAATCTAACTTTTGTCCTTGGTTAGCTGCACGGTATCCAACCCCTACTAACTCTAATTCTTTAGTGAATCCTTCAGAAACACCTACGACCATATTATGGACTAAGGCACGGTATAAACCGTGTTTAGCGTTTTGGTCTTTGGTAGCATCTGTAGTTTCAAACACTAAATGTCCATCTTCTTGCTTTACAGCAATGTCTTTAACCTCTTGGGTTAATTCGCCTAATTTCCCCTTTACGGTTACCACGTTATCTTTGATAGTAACGGTAACGCCTGCGGGAATATTGATGGGTGCTTTACCTATTCTTGACATTCTTTATTGTCTTTTTATTGATTAGTAAACGTAACAAATTACCTCTCCACCGATATTGAGTTCTCTAGCTTTTTTACCTGTCATCACGCCTTGTGATGTAGAGATGATAGCAATACCCAATCCGTTTAATACGCGAGGTAGGTTATCAGCGCCAGCGTACTTTCTCAGACCTGGGCGGCTGGCTCTTTCAATATGCCTAATAACGGGTTCTTTAGTCACTTTGTCGTATTTCAAAGCTATTTTGATAGTACCTTGAACGGTAGAGTCATCAAATTTATAGCTAAGAATGAATCCTTGGTCGAAAAGGATTTTAGTAATTTCCTTTTTGAGTTTAGATGCAGGGATTTCTACGACTCTATGACCTGCGCTATTAGCATTTCTAATTCTTGTTAAATAATCTGCGATAGGATCTGTATACATAAATTTGTCCTTTTAAATTATTACCAACTTGCTTTTTTTACACCAGGAATTAATCCTTTGTTTGCCATTTCGCGGAATAACACACGTGAAATTCCAAAAGTGCGCATATACCCTTTAGGGCGTCCTGTAAGTTTGCAACGGTTATGCAGACGGACAGGAGAAGCATTTTTAGGGATTAGCTGAAGTGCTTCATAATCACCAGCTTCTTTTAGAGCTTTGCGTTTAGCAGCGTATTTAGCTACTAACTTTTGACGTTTCACCTCGCGGGCTTTCATTGATTCTTTAGCCATATACTTAGTTCTTTTTAAAAGGTAATCCTAATTCGCTTAATAATGATTTAGCTTCTTTATCAGTGTGCGCTGATGTAACGAAGGTAATATCCATACCTGCAATCTTGTTGATTTTATCAATGTCGATTTCAGGGAATATGATTTGTTCGGTAACACCTAAGTTGTAGTTACCTCTACCGTCGAATCCATTTGCTTTGACGCCTTGGAAGTCTCTTACACGGGGAAGAGCTGTAGTGATAAGGCGGTCTAAGAACTCGTACATTCTTTCTCCTCTGAGGGTAACTTTGGCACCTATAGCCATACCTTTACGGAGTTTGAAAGAAGCGACGTCCTTTTTAGAATAAGTGGGAACAGCTTTCTGACCAGTAATTTTGGTAAGTTCGTCTACGGCGTAGTCGATTTGTTTTTTATCGGCTACGGCAGCACCAACACCACGGCTCACAACTATTTTTTCAAGTTTAGGAACCTGCATTACGTTTTTATAGCCAAATTCTTGTTTAAGAGCCGCAATGATGCGCTCATTGTATTCTTGTTTTAATCTAGGTACGTAAGCCATATTATATTACTACATTAGATTTTTTAGAGATTCGCACTTTTTTACCGTCTTTCACTTCGAAACCTACACGAGTAGCTTTTTTTGTTTTAGGGTCGATGAGGGAGAGGTTAGAAATGTGAATAGATGCTTCTTTTTCTACGATTCCACCTTGAGGGTTTTGTGCGTTAGGTTTGGTGTGTTTTTTCACCAAGTTAAGCCCCTCAACAATCGCTCTGTTCTTCTCGCGGTCTACACGTAATACTTTGCCTTCTTTACCTTTATCTTCTCCGGCAATTACTTTTACGGTATCTCCAGTTTTAATTTTTAGTTTCATCATTTACTTTAGTTAAAAATTAAAGCACTTCTGGTGCTAATGAAACGATCTTCATAAATTGTTTATCACGAAGTTCGCGTGCTACGGGACCGAATACACGGGTACCTCTCATTTCACCAGCTGCGTTCAAGAGAACGCAAGCGTTTTCATCAAATCGGATATAAGAACCATCGGCACGGCGTACTTCTTTTTTAGTTCTTACAACCACCGCGGTAGAAACTTGTCCTTTTTTTACGTTTCCGTTAGGGGTAGCTTCTTTGACGGTAACTACAATCTTATCGCCAACAGAGGCGTATCGGCGCTTAGTACCACCGAGTACACGGATAGTTAGCACTTCTTTAGCGCCAGTATTATCGGCTACTTTTAGTCTTGATTCTTGTTGTACCATAATTACTTAGCTCTTTCAATGATTTCTACTAATCTCCAACATTTGGTTTTGCTCAATGGGCGTGTTTCCATTATGCGTACAGTATCACCAATGTTGCAATCGTTTTTTTCGTCGTGCGCAACGTATTTTTTGGTGCGCAACACGAACTTACCGTACATAGGGTGTTTTACACGTTTCACTTCTGAAACGACGATAGATTTATCCATTTTGTTGCTTGTAACAACCCCTATTCTTTCTTTTCTTAAATTTCTTTTTTCCATAAGGCAGGTTCGAATTATTGTAATTCACGTTTAGTTAGCTCACAAGCCAATCTCGCGATAGTTCTTCTTACGTTACGTAATTGAATTGGTTTTTCCAATGACGAAATTGCGTGTGCCATTTTCAAATCTGCATACGATTTCTTAAACTCACCAAGCTTTTCTTGTAGCTCAGTTATTGTCAATTTGTTAATTTCAGACTGTTTCATTGTTCTTTAATTAATTTTGATAATCTCTTGCTACAACGAATTTTGTTTTCACGGGTAGCTTTTGAGCGGCGAGGCGTAGCGCTTCTTTGGCTACGTCGAGCGGCACTCCGCCAACCTCGAACATTATTCTACCTGGTTTTACTACGGCTGCCCAGTATTCAACGGCACCTTTACCTTTACCCATACGTACTTCGAGTGGTTTTTTGGTAATAGGTTTATCTGGGAAGATTTTGATCCAAAGTTGACCTTCGCGTTTCATATAACGGGTAGCAGCGACACGAGCTGACTCGATTTGACGAGAAGTGATGAATGCTGAATCTAACGATTTAATTCCGAAAGTACCATTAGAAAGGAGCGCACCGCGGTGAGCTACGCCTTTCATTCTGCCTTTTTGTTGTTTACGATATTTCGTTCTTTTTGGCTGTAACATCTTTCTTGTTCTTTAAAAAATTACTTTTTGCGACGCGCTCTTTTGGGTGCACCAGCAGGCTTGTCAGTTGATTTACCGGAGAAGTTTCCACCAGTAGCTTTTTTAGTCATACCTACGAGTGGGGAGAGTTCTCTTTTACCATAGATTTCGCCTTTCATAATCCACACTTTGATGCCCATACGGCCATAAGTAGTGTGAGCTTCGTCAATAGCGTAATCGATATCAGCTCTAAAGGTTGAAAGAGGGATACGACCTTCTTTAAAGCTTTCGGAACGTGCCATTTCGGCTCCATTCAAACGGCCAGAAATCATTACCTTGATACCTTCGGCGTTCATACGCATAGCTGAAGCGATAGCCATTTTGATAGCGCGTTTGTAAGAGACACGGCCTTCGATTTGGCGGGCGATGCTTGCTGCAACGAGAGCGGCGTCGAGCTCAGGGCGTTTGATTTCAAAAATGTTGATTTGGATGTCTTTACCGGTGATTTTCTTAAGTTCTTCTTTCAACTTGTCTACCTCCTGACCGCCTTTACCGATGATGATACCGGGGCGAGCGGTGGTGATAGTAACGGTTACAAGTTTGAAAGTACGTTCAATAATCACGTGAGCAACACTAGCTTTAGATAAACGAGCGAGAACATATTTTCTGATTTTATCGTCTTCAGCGAGTTTATCTCCGTAATCATTGCCTCCATACCAGTTAGACTCCCATCCTCTGATAATTCCTAGGCGATTTCCGATTGGATTTGTCTTTTGTCCCATAGTTTATCTTAGCTTTCTGTGTTAAAATTTTTAGCTCCAAGCACCAAAGTTATGTGGTTAGAGCGTTTTCTAATTCTGTGTGCTCTCCCTTGTGGAGCTGGGCGTAAGCGTTTAAGGATAGCGCCACCATCCACACGGATTTCTTTGATGAATACTCCTGCTTCTTCCAAGTTAGCGTCCTCGTTTTTAGCTTGCCAGTTAGCGATAGCTGAAAGCAACAATTTTTCTAAACGAGCGGCTGCTTCTTTTTGGTTGAATTTCAAAATAGCCAAGGCTTTGTCTACTTGCTGTCCACGTACTAAATCCGCTACTAAGCGCATTTTTCGAGGAGAAGTAGGGCAGTTATTTAACTTCGCGAAAGCCAAGCTTTTTTTAGCTTCTTTAATTTCGTCTGCTCTTAATTTTTTTCTAACTCCCATAGCCTTAATTATTTTTTACCTTTATTTTTTGCACCTGCGTGTCCACGGAAGGAACGAGTAGGTGAAAATTCTCCTAATTTATGTCCCACCATATTTTCAGTGATGTATACAGGGACGAACTGACGACCGTTGTGAACTGCAATAGTTTGGCCAACGAAGTCTGGTGTAATCATAGAAGCGCGTGACCAAGTTTTGATAACGTTTTTCTTACCAGACTGTATATTTTGTTGGATTTTCTTTTCCAAGCTATAGTGAACGTAAGGTCCTTTTTTTAATGAACGTGCCATTTGTTAGTCTCTTATTTTTTTCTGCGTTCTACAATATACTTATTACTTGCTTTGGTTTTAGAACGAGTTCTATAACCTTTCGCTGGGATACCTTTACGTGAGCGTGGGTGACCACCGGTAGCACGACCTTCACCACCACCCATTGGGTGATCGACAGGGTTCATAACTACTGCACGGGTACGAGGACGGCGTCCTAACCAGCGTGAGCGACCTGCTTTACCTGAAAGTACCAATTGGTGGTCGGAGTTTGATACGGCTCCTATGGTTGCGAGGCAAGTGAGGAGGATCATACGGGTTTCACCTGAAGGTAGCTTTACAGTAGCATACTTACCATCTTTTGCCATTAGTTGAGCAAAAGTTCCTGCAGAACGAGCGATGTTAGCTCCTTGTCCAGGGCGCAATTCAATACAAGAAATTACGGTACCGAGTGGGATTTGAGAGAGCGGCATTGCGTTACCGATTTCAGGGGCGATATTTTCTTGACCTGCAACGATTACTTGATCAACTTTCAAACCAGCGGGAGCGATGATGTAACGCTTTTCGCCGTCGGTGTATTGAACGAGAGCAATAAACGCTGTTCTGTTTGGGTCGTACTCGATAGAAACTACTTTGGCGTCTACGCCGAATTTGTTTCGTTTGAAGTCGATAATACGGTACTTTTTCTTATGACCACCACCAATGTAACGCATGGTCATTTTTCCTTGATTGTTTCTACCACCGGTCTTTTTCAACGGAACGAGCAAGCTCTTTTCCGGCTTATCAGTAGTAATGGTGTCGAATTCGTTTACTACTCTAAAACGCTGACCGGGAGTAATCGGTTTTAATTTTCTAACTGACATTTTTGTCTATTTGTTAAATACTTATATATTACTATAAAAATCTATAGTTCCATCTTCTACTTGCACAACTGCTTTTTTAACAGCGTTAGTTTTAGCGATTTGCAAGCCTGTTTTTGTATAACGAGTAGATCGTTTAGGTCCGTAGTTAAGAGTACGCACGGATTTCACTTTAACGCCATAAGTAGCTTCAACTTCATTTTTGATTTGAATCTTGTTAGCGTCCTTAGCTACTACGAACGTATAGCAGTTTCTCAACTCGCTATTGTCGTTTGCTTTTTCTGTATTTACAGGTTTAATTAATACGCTCATTTCCTTCTTATTTTGTTAAAATTGACTCTAAAACTGCTACTGAGCTCTCAGTAAGTACTACGTTTGAAGCATTCACTAATTGATAAGTGTTTAACTCTGAAGCAGTTACTACACTTGAAGTAGGTACGTTACGAGAGGACAAATATACATTATTATTTGTATTTGGTAACACAAAAAGTGATTTTTTATTTTCTAAGCCCAAAGATTTTACAACTGCGGTGAAATCTTTAGTTTTTGGAGCGTCGAAATTTAAATCTTCAACTACAACGAGGGCTTGGTTTTGTAGTTTAGCGCTGAGGGCAGAACGGCGAGCCAAGCGTTTTACGTTTTTAGTAAGTTTTTGTGTATAGTCTTTAGGACGAGGACCGAATATGCGTCCACCACCCACAAATACAGGAGATTTTACGCTACCTGCACGAGCTGTACCAGTACCTTTTTGTTTTTTAATTTTGCGAGTACTTCCAGCCACTTCGTTTCTTTCTTTAGCCTTGTGAGTACCTTGACGTTTGTTAGCTAAATAGCGTTTAACATCTAAGTATACTACGTGATTGTTAGGCTCGATACCGAACACAGCATCAGAAAGGGTTACCTTTCTACCTGTTTCTTTTCCTTTTATGTTTAATACTGCTACTTCCATTATTTGTGAATAGTTACGTAAGCATTTTTGTGACCTGGAATACAACCTTTTACAACTAAAAGATTTTTCTCAGCAACCACTTTCAATACTTTCAAGTTTTGTACTGTTACCTTTTCAGCTCCCATACGTCCAGCCATACGCATACCTTTGAATACGCGTGAAGGATAAGACGAAGCGCCTACTGAACCTGGTGCTCTGAGGCGGTTATGCTGACCGTGAGTAGTTTGACCTACTCCGCCAAAACCGTGGCGACGCACTACCCCTTGGAAACCTTTACCTTTAGAAACGCCTGTGATATCCACAAACTCTCCTTCGGTGAAGAAATCGACGGTGATAGTATCACCTAATTTGTAATTGTCTTCAAAACCTTGGAATTCAACAACTCTTTTCTTTACAGAAGTACCTGCTTTTTTGAAGTGACCAAGCTCTGCTTTGGTAGCACGTTTTTCTGCTTTGTCATCGAAACCAAGTTGAAGAGCATCATAGCCATCAACCTCTTTGGTTCTGACTTGGGTAACTACGCAAGGACCTGCTTCGATGATGGTACAAGGTATATTTTTACCGTTCTCATCAAAAATGCTGGTCATTCCTACTTTTTTTCCGATTAACCCAGACATAAAATTAAATATTAAATTAGTTATTAGTTCTTTTTAATTGACAATTAACAATTGATTATTGACAATTATTATAATGTTTCAGGGTCAAAAAATGCCCGAGACTTTTTAACCCTGAATCATTTTTATCCGTTTTTCCCTAACCCACAGTTTCGGGACATTTTAGTAAAGTTATCAAACTTTGATTTCTACTTCTACACCACTTGGCAATTCCAATTTCATCAAAGCATCAATAGTTTTTGATGAAGAGCTATAGATATCTAAAAGACGTTTATGAGAGCTCAATTGGAACTGTTCACGTGCTTTTTTATTTACGTGAGGTGAGCGCAACACAGTAAAGATTTTCTTGTGTGTAGGTAATGGAATAGGACCTGTAACTACTGCACCTGTTGCTTTTACTGTTTTTACGATTTTCTCAGCAGATTTATCTACCAAGTTATGGTCGTAAGATTTTAACTTTATTCTTATTTTTTGTTGATTACCCATTTTTTCAATAAATTAGTTGCCTCTGGCATTTTTAATTACTTCGTCTGCAATGTTTGAAGGAGTTTCAGCATAATGAGAGAACTCCATTGTAGAAGTAGCACGACCTGATGAAAGAGTGCGAAGCGCTGTTACATAACCGAACATTTCAGATAGTGGAACAAATGCTTTAATTACTTTAGCACCGTTACGGTCGTCCATATTGTTTACTTGACCACGACGGCGGTTCAAGTCTCCTACGATATCACCCATATTTTCCTCTGGAGTAATAACTTCCAATTTCATAATAGGCTCCATCAATACAGCTTTTGCAGCACGAGCAGCTTCTTTGTACCCCAATTTGGCTGCCAACTCGAATGACAATGAGTCTGAATCGACAGGGTGGAATGAACCATCGATAAGAACAATCTTCATCGCGTCCATTTCGAAGCCTGCCAAAGGTCCATTTTTCATTGCTTCTTTGAAACCTTTTTCAACTGATGGGATATACTCTTTAGGAATGTTACCACCTTTAATTTCGTTTACAAACTCAAGACCTACTTTGCCTTCTTCAGCTGGTTCCATACGGAATACGATGTCGGCAAATTTACCACGTCCACCTGTTTGTTTTTTGTAAACTTCGCGGTGGTCAGCTTTAGCAGTGATAGCCTCTTTATACTCTACTTGAGGTTGTCCTTGGTTTACTTCTACTTTGAACTCGCGTTTGAGACGGTCTACAATGATATCCAAGTGTAACTCACCCATACCAGAAATGATAGTTTGCCCAGAGGCTTGGTCAGTTTTTACTTGGAAGGTTGGGTCTTCTTCAGCGAGTTTAGCTAAAGCCATACCTAACTTATCAACGTCGGCTTTTGTTTTAGGCTCTACAGCGATACCGATTACTGGATCAGGGAATACCATACTTTCGAGCACGATAGGATATTTCTCATCGCAAAGGGTATCACCCGTTTTGATATCTTTAAAACCTACTGCAGCCCCTATATCACCTGCTTCGATGTATTCGATAGGATTTTGTTTATTAGCGTGCATCTGGTAGATACGAGAGATACGCTCTTTGTTATTTGAACGAGTGTTCAACACATAAGAACCTGCATCGAGGTGACCAGAATAAGCGCGGAAGAATGCTAAACGTCCTACGTAAGGGTCAGTAGCAATCTTGAATGCCAAGGCTGCAAAAGGAGCGTCAACGGCTGGCTTGCGGAGTGCAGGCTCACCTGTTTCAGGATTAGTACCCTCAATAGCTTCTTTATCAAGCGGTGATGGCAAATAACGACATACCGCATCAAGCATAAATTGTACTCCTTTGTTTTTGAATGATGAACCGCATACCATAGGAATGATAGCCATATCCATTACTGCTGCACGCAATGCCTTATGGATTTCCTCTTCAGTAATTGAACTTTCATCTTCCATAAATTTCTCAAGTAATCCTTCGTCATAGCCTGCTACCTCTTCAATCAATTGAGCGCGATATTTGGCTACATCTTCTTTCATATCGGCAGGAATTTCTACTACGTCGAAAGTAGAACCTGAATTTTCTTCGTGCCATACAATGGCGCGGTTTTTAATCAAATCTACAACACCTTTGAAATCTGCTTCGTCACCGATAGGCAATACGATAGGAACCGCGTTAGATTTGAGCATATCTCTCACCTGGTTGCAAACGTTGAGGAAATTAGCTCCTTGACGGTCCATTTTGTTTACAAACCCAATACGAGGTACTTTGTAGTTATCAGCCAAACGCCAGTTGGTTTCCGATTGAGGTTCTACCCCATCAACGGCAGAGAAAAGGAATACTAAGCCGTCAAGTACACGTAAGGAACGGTTTACCTCAACGGTAAAATCGACGTGGCCTGGGGTATCGATAATGTTGAAGTGATACTCTTTAGCATCGGCGGTAGGTTTACCATTTTCGGTAGGGAAGTTCCATTTACAGGTAGTAGCCGCTGAAGTAATAGTAATACCGCGTTCAGCCTCTTGTTCCATCCAGTCCATAGTAGAAGCACCATCGTGTACTTCACCAATTTTATGCGTTTTACCGGTATAGAAAAGGATACGCTCGGTAGTAGTGGTTTTACCGGCATCGATATGTGCGGCAATACCTATGTTTCTTGTATATTTTAAATCTCTACTCATCGTGTTAATTAAAATCTAAAGTGTGAGAATGCTTTGTTAGCTTCAGCCATACGGTGCGTATCCATTTTTTTCTTCACAGCAGCACCTTCTTCTTTAGAGGCAGCGATAATTTCGGCAGCCAATTTCTGAGCCATTGATTTCTCATTGCGTTTACGAGCGAAACCGATGAGCCATTTCATCGCCATAGACACTTTGCGGTCTGGGCGGATTTGCATAGGAATTTGGAAGGTAGCACCACCCACACGACGTGAACGCACCTCAACGTGAGGCATCACATTGCTAAGAGCGTCTTTCCAAACATCTAATGCCGACTTTTCGTCGTTATTCTTCTTTTGTTCTACGATATCAATTGCGTCGTAGAATACTTTAAAAGCCACTGATTTTTTACCGTCCCACATAAGGTTATTCACGAAACGCGTAACCAATTGGTCGTTAAACTTAGGATCTGGTAAAAGGGGGCGTTTTTTAGCCTGTCTTTTTCTCATTTCTTTTCAGTTAAAAGATTTTGTGTGTTAAATTACTTTTTCTTTTTGTCGGCGGGAGCTGCTTGTCCTGGTTTAGGGCGTTTCGCACCGTATTTAGAACGGCGTTGCGTTCTACCTGCTACACCAGCCGTATCGAGAGCACCACGAACAATGTGGTATCTAACACCTGGTAAATCTTTTACCCTTCCGCCTCGTACCAATACTATCGAGTGCTCTTGGAGGTTGTGACCTTCACCAGGTATGTAAGCGTTCACCTCATTGCCATTAGTCAAGCGAACACGAGCTACTTTACGCATAGCTGAGTTCGGCTTTTTAGGCGTTGTGGTGTACACACGTGTACATACACCTCGGCGTTGTGGGCACGAATCCAAAGCAACCGATTTACTCTTCTTGGTAATTCTGGTTCTTCCTTTTCGTACTAATTGTGAAATTGTTGGCATAATTTACAATACTATATATTTGTTTATTTGTTTACTTGTTTCAGTCCATAGGACTTAGAGGTCTGGACTTAATTATCCAAAGCGGGTGCAAAAGTACAACTATTTTTTAAAACTGCAAAAGTCTCTGATAGATAAGAGGTGAGAAATGAGAGATAAGAGATAAGAGATAGGAGGTAAGAAACAAGAGGTATGGACACTATATTATCGTTGATTACCAATATTTTAATGAGATTTAGTTTTAGAAATTAGTGTAACATAAGTAGTTATGAAAAAGTTGTGATTTGTTACAAATATCACAAAATAATTCTATTTTTGTTCTATAACAATAGTCTTAATTTGAGGACTAAACCATTAAGGAGCATAAAAAAATAAGACGACGTAAAAACGTCGTCTTATTTTTTTTTCTAATTTCTTTTTTTACTCTCTTAATGTAGCCCCTAATTGCTTTTCAAAAGCGTCTTGGAGGTGTTGCATCGTTTTGTCGATTTGTTTATCGGTAAGAGTTTTATTGTTGTCCTGAAGTACAAAACTGAGGGCATAGCTCTTCTTGCCTTCGGGTAGTTTATCGCCTTGGTACACATCAAAAAGATTTACGTGTTTTAATAGGTTTTTCTCGGTAGCGTATGCCTTTTCGTAAAGGTCGGCGAAGGTTACTTTCTCATCGAGCAAAAGGGCTAAATCACGACGTACTTCGGGGTATTTAGAGATTTCCTTATATATCACTTTATGGTCTTGCACTTGCTCTAAAATCACTTCCCAATGCAAATCAGCTACAAGCACCTCTTGTTTGATATCGAAATCTTTAATCACTTTGCTTTTTACTACTCCTATCGTTCCTAAAAGGGTCTCCCCTATTTGCCAACGGAACCCTTCACTATTTATCGTGTCGTTAGCTTCTAAAGGTAAAATAGTGATTTCCTTCAAGCCGAGACGTTCGAAGAGAGATTCTACCACTCCTTTAAGTTCAAAGAAAGAGGTTTTTTGAGCGGGAGCGCCCCAATACTCAGGCCGGGTATTACCTGTGAGATACAACACCAAATGCTTGCTTTCAGTATAATTACCATCGATATAGTGATAGTTCTTGCCAAACTCGAACAACTTCAAGTCGGAGCGTTTGCGGTTGTTATTATAAGCAATCACTTCTAAAACTGAAAACACTAGATTCTTACGCATATAGCCCAAATCGCTACTCAAAGGATTGAGGAGCTTTACTGCTTGCTCTGGATTTCCGGCATAAGTAGTAATCTCTTTTTCTGACACAAGACTGTTGGTCATTATCTCAAAGAAGCCTTTCGCTACCAACTGGTCGGCTACCACATTTTGTATGTTGTGGTCGTCGTATTTGTTAGAATGCGCCATTGTAGCATTTAGTTTTTCAGGGAAAATGACATTGTTGTAGCCATAGATACGAAGGATTTCCTCTATTACATCGGCTTCACGCTGTACATCTACGCGGTACGAAGGGACTGACAAACCTAACCCACGTTCGGTAAATGAATTTACTTTGATATCTAAAGAGTGTAAGATAGCCTTAATTGTATCGCGTGAAATCTTCTGACCAATAAGTTTATCTATTTTCTCAAAAGTAAGAAACACCTGAAAATCTTCTTGCTTTTTAGGATAAAAATCTATCACATCGGATGATATAACCCCTCCTGCAATATTTTCAATCAGTACTGCGGCATACATTAGGGCGTATTTACAATCTTCTATATTAATACCGCGCTCAAAGCGATAAGAAGCATCGGTATTGATGCCGTGACGTTTGGCTGTTTTGCGTACCGATACAGCATCGAAATAAGCACTTTCTAAAAATACATTGCGAGTAAAATGAGTGATACCTGAGTTTTCACCGCCTAATACCCCTGCTATACAGAGAGGTTTTTCGGCATCACAAATCATAATGTCTTCAGCGTTGAGGGTGCGTTCTACTCCGTCGAGGGTTTTAAACTTCGTACCTTCGTCGGCATTCTTTACAATCACCTTGCGACCAATAATATGGTCGGCATCAAAAGCGTGAATAGGTTGTCCCATTCCGTGCAGTACGTAGTTTGTAGCATCTACTACGTTGTTCTTAGGAGTAATGCCTATGGCTTTGAGTTTGTTTTGTAACCATTCAGGCGATTCGTCTACGCGTACATTGCTAATGGTAACGCCGGTATAACGAGGTACGAGTTTTTTGTTCTGTACCTCTATATCCATTTTAAGTGAACGGTTATCGACGTGGAATTTTGTAATAGAAGGGGTGATGAGCTCTAATGAAATACCTTTTTGCATCAAGCCTGCACGTAAGTCGCGTGCTACACCGTAGTGGCTCATTGCATCGGCGCGGTTAGGAGTCAGTCCTATTTCGAATACCTCGTCGGTTTCTACCTCAAACACCTTACTGGCAGGGGTACCTACTTCCCATTTACTGTCGAGTACCATAATGCCATCGTGACTTTCGCCTAAGCCGAGTTCGTCTTCAGCACAAATCATACCGTAACTCTCTTCGCCACGAATTTTACCTTTCTTAATTTCGAAAGGCTTACCTTCTTTGTCGTAGAGTACTGTACCAATAGTAGCTACAAGTACTTTCTGCCCTTGTGCTACGTTAGGAGCTCCACAAACGATTTGCAAAGGAGCTTCGCCTCCTACGTCTACTTTGGTGATTTTAAGTTTATCGGCGTTAGGGTGTTTTTCGCATTCGAGTACGTGACCTACCACTACCCCTTTGAGTCCCCCTTTTACGCTTTCGAAGTGTTCAATCCCTTCTACTTCTAAGCCTAAATCAGTAAGAATGACCGCTGTATCTTCAGCAGGCATTTCTAACTTCAAATATTGTTTTAACCAGTTATATGATATTTTCATAGTTGTTTTTTTCCAATCTTCAATCAAGCGTTACTTTGGCAAAGTGTATACCAATATGTATACCGCAAAAAGTTATTACAGAGTGCAAAATTAGTAATTTTAGCAATAACCACAAAAAAAGCTATTCAAAAAAAATGAATAGCTTTTAAAATCTATATTATTTAACAGTGAGTTAGTCGTTTTTCTTTTTCTTCAAGGTTTCGGTTACTTGAGCTGAAGCTGTGAAGGAGGTAATCATATTGTTGAGCATCTCACTACCTGCTTCGGGTGAGTTAGGAAGTAGGATAAGATTACTATTGGTTTGCTGACCTACGGCTTGCAAGGTGTCGTAGTGTTGAGTAACCACAATAAGCGCTGAAGCTTCTTGCGAGCTGATACCTACTTTATGCAATACGTCTACACTCTCTACCAATCCGCGAGCAATTTCACGACGCTGGTCGGCGATACCTTGACCTTGCAAACGTTTGCTTTCGGCTTCTGCTTTTGCTTTTTCGACGATAAGGATGCGTTGTGCATCACCTTCGTATTGAGCAGCTACTTTTTCGCGTTCGGCGGCATTGATACGGTTCATTGCGGCTTTTACTTGGGCATCGGGGTCGATATCGGTTACTAAGGTTTTGATGATGTCGTAACCGTAAGTTTCCATTGATTCTTGTACTTCGCGTTTTACGGCGATGGCGATATCGTCTTTCTTAACGAATACATCGTCGAGTTTCATCTTAGGGACTTCGGCGCGGACTACGTCGAATACATAGCTGGTAATCTGGTCGTGTGGGTATTCGAGCTTGTAAATGGCATCGTATACTTTTTCTTTGATCACCACGAACTGTACTGATACTTTGATTTTGACGAATACATCGTCCAAAGTTTTAGTTTCGACAATGACATCGAGCTGTTGGATTTTGAGACTGATGCGAGCGGCTACTTTATCGATGATAGGTATTTTCATTTGTAAACCCGAATGACGAATGCTTTCGAATTTACCGAAACGTTCTACTGACACGGCAGTTTGTTGGCGCACGGTGAAGAAAGTAGATAGCAAAAATACTAATGCAAAAAAGAATAAAATGTAAAATAAATAGGGCATAATGTGAAATTTTATGGGTTATTAACGGCTACAAATGTACTTTCTTTTTTTGAATTGTGCAAGAAATATGAGAACAGAATTTTGAGTTTAAAATAATTTAAAGAAAATGAGGAAATTAGAGGATTAGAAAATGAGAAAATGGTGTGTGTGCTTGAGTTGGAGGAATGAGGCTGTGCCTCAGAAATTAAACAAAATTTAAACAAAATCAAGGCTACGCCTTATGAAATGGGAGGAGGTTGGTTGGGGTTTTGGGGGAAAAATTAGCAAATGAGGAAATGAGAGAATGAGGAAATTAGCAAATGGGGCGCGAGTTACAAGCTTGCACCAGAGGAGATTAACTTTGCCAAAGGTGCGAGCCACACAGGCAGCCGTAGCACGGCAGGCGAGAAAAAATTAGCAAATGGGGAAGTGTTGAGGGATTCGGAAGAAAACGAAGATTTTCAGAAGAAGACTGAAGAGTCTTTTGATGAAAAAAGAGTGTAAGGAGGGTGGGGTTAGCTTATAGAGAGCTTATAGGAAGCTTATACGAATCTTGGACGATTGGTATAGGAAGGGTATATAAATAATTGATTCATACTATAATACGACAGTGCTAAAAATGTTAAAATCGGGGTTTCGAGGCGAAAGAAAGAGGAAGAGGTGCTAGGCCTTAGACCATAGGCACTAGGGGGAAAACATTCCCCTTTACACATACTCCGCTCTCGCAGACTTCCGTTCAAAAGGGAGAATGTAGTGACGGAAAAAGGAAGAAATGACGAAGGGCGAGGGGCGAATGACGAGGGACGAATAAAGAAGAGGGTTATATTAACTAACAATCCTTCCGCTAACGCGTTTCTTATAGCCTACACCTCATTTCCTCATTTGCTAATTTACTAATTAGTCTGGCATTATTTTTGAAGCTCTATTGCGGTAAAATAAATCATCAACAAGAACTCATCAATAAAAAAATCATTAAGAATGAAAACCTATTTTTTCTGCCTTATGGCAATAGCTTTCACAACAGGGTGTGCTAACGGCAATAGCCAAAGAACACCCTCACTTATCACTAACGACGAAAATTCAACTCATCAACAAGCAGAAATGAAAAAAACAAACAAATCAAAATCTACTGACATCTATTTTGCAGGAGGTTGCTTCTGGGGCACCGAACACTTCTTTAAACAAATTCGCGGAGTACTCGCCACCGAAGTAGGCTATGCCAATGGTAAACTCTCCAAAGCTCCCAGTTACGAACAAGTAAGTACAGGCAATACAGGTTTTGCCGAAACCGTAAAAGTAACCTACAACCCTCAACTCATCGACCTCAACCAACTGCTCGACCTTTATTTCAAAATCATTGACCCCACTTCCCTCAACAAACAAGGCAACGACCGTGGCACGCAATACCGCACAGGCATCTATTACGTAAACGAAACCGAAAAACCGCTTATCAATAAAGCTATTGCCGCACTTGCCACTCAATACAGTAAACCCATAGTAGTAGAAGTGCTCCCTTTAAAGAACTTTTATAAAGCCGAAGAATATCATCAGGCATATTTAGATAAGAATCCGCAAGGCTATTGTCATATTTCACCAGCCTTGTTTGAAATAGCCCGCAAAGCCAATCCAGCTAAACAGAAAGGCTTTAAAAAGCCTTCCCAAGCCGACCTTCGTAAGCAACTCACCCCCGAGCAATACGCCGTTACCCAAGAAAGCGCTACCGAGCGCCCATTTGCCAATGCCTATTACAACGAGTTTCGCGAAGGTATTTATGTGGATATTACCACCGGCGAACCCCTCTTTATCTCTACCGATAAGTTCGAATCAGGCTGTGGCTGGCCAAGTTTCTCTAAACCTATTGATAAAAAACTCATAGAAGAAAAAACCGATAAATCTCATAATATGACTCGTACCGAAGTGCGCAGTAAGTTAGGCGACGCACATCTCGGCCACGTTTTTAACGATGGCCCTAAGGATAAAGGAGGCTTGCGCTATTGTATCAACAGTGCCTCATTGCGCTTTATACCCAAAGACGATATGGAAAAAGAAGGTTATGGCAAATATATATCCCTCTTAGAGAAAAAAACTAAAAAATAGAAAATTAATACTCTCATTCTAAGAAAGGGGAAGACTACTATTTTAGGTCTTCCCCTTTTTACTTATTACTTATCATACACTTAGCCCAAGCTATACTTGCTCTTATCTTTAATTTCGCTTCTTCGTCCTACAAACAATTTTTTAAATTTGCTTTTCTCATTTTAAAGTTCTACCTTTGCAAAACTTTTAACCATTAACCTTTCATTAACTCTTAACTCATAACTAAAAAGATGATTATTCAAAAAAAAGACGTATTAGAAGCGCTCCGCAAGATTACCACTCCTGGTGAAGGAAAAAATATGGTAGATAGCGGTGCTGTACAAAATATAGTAGTTTTCGGTGATGAAGTGGTAGTAGATGTAGTGATAAACAACCCCAGTCTGCAAGCCAAAAAACGCACCGAAGTAGAGGTGATGAAAGCCATTCACGGCGAAGTAAACGAGAAAGCCAAAGTAGTGGTAAATGTAAAAGTAATCGCCCCCGAAGTTACTGAAATTAAAGGGAAACCTATTCCAGGTATTCAGAATATCATAGCCGTTGCCTCAGGCAAAGGAGGCGTAGGAAAGAGTACTGTTACAGCCAACTTAGCAGTAGCACTTGCCAAAATGGGCTTCAAAGTAGGTGTGCTCGATGCCGATGTATATGGTCCCTCTATCCCTATGATGTTCGATGTAGCCACCGAGCGTCCGCGTTCAGTAACCATTGAGGATAAATCGTTTATTCAGCCCATCGAAAACTACGGGGTAAAAATACTCTCAATTGGGTTCTTTACCAATGCCAATCAAGCAGTAATATGGAGAGGTCCTATGGCAGCCAAAGCTCTTAACCAACTCATTTTCGAGGCTTATTGGGGCGAATTAGATTTTCTACTCATCGACCTCCCCCCAGGTACAGGCGACATTCACCTGAGCATTATGCAAGCCTTACCTATCACAGGGGCAGTAGTAGTGAGCACTCCACAGCCCGTCGCCCTTGCCGATGCTCGTCGTGCGGTAGCAATGTTCGGACAAGAAAATATCAATGTGCCTGTGTTGGGTATCGTAGAAAATATGGCTTACTTTACCCCTGAGGAATTGCCAAACAACAAGTATTATATCTTTGGTAAAGAAGGAGCTAAACACTTGGCAGGAGAACTAAAAGTGCCTTTCTTAGGCGAAATACCCTTAGTACAAGCCGTTCGTGAAGCAGGCGATACAGGGCAGCCCATAGCGTTACAAGAAGGCAGTCCGCAAGCAAAAGCCTTCCACTCCTTAGCGCAAGAAGTGGTGAAGAATGTAGTCACTCGCAACGAAAACCTCCCACCCTCTGAGGCTATCAAAATTACTAATATGGCAGGGTGCAGTAGCAAGTAACAATTAATAAGTAATAATTATGGATACACCTATTGTAGAACCTAAAGAAAGAGATGTTTTACCTCTTTCTAACATATCAAAAGAAGCTCTAAAAGCTATAAAAGAAGGTTTAGAAGATGAAAAGAAGGGTGTTTTTATACCCCACGATGATGTTATGAAAGAAGCCAAAAGAGTTATAGACCAATGGGAGCAAAAGATGATGAATTGAGAATTGTATGGACGCCCAAAGCACAAATACAATACTTAGATGCTCTATTGTTTTGGATGAAAAAGACCTTCTCAAGGTCTTATAGTGATAAAATAGAAACGGAAGTAGAAAAGATTGCTAATCTACTTAAACAAACTCCAAGAATAGGACAGAAAGTATATGATATTGAAAATACAACAGAAGAATTAAGAAGGGTGATAGTGCTTCATAATTTCTCCATCTATTACAAAATCATAGAAGATAAGAAAGAAATTCGCTTTATTGTTTTTTGGGACAATAGGAATGATCCTGACGAATTAGATTTAAATTAATTACTAACTTCTTATAACTAATAAACAACAATATCAATGAACCCAGAAGAACTTAAACAAGAAGTAATAAAAGCTTTAGATAAGATACGTCCCTATTTGCAAAACGATGGGGGAGATATTTCTTTAGTGGATATCGAAGATGGCAAAATCGTAAAAGTACGATTAGAAGGTACTTGCACTAACTGTTCAGTAAACCAACTCACACTTAAAAGCGGAGTGGAAATGACTATCAAAGAGTTTGTACCTCAAATAGAAAAGGTAATCAGTGTGGAATAACTAATCAGTATAATGGCAACGAATAAAGAATCGAGAAAAGAATATTGGAAACGCAAGTGGCTCAGTAAATACCGCTTGGTAGTAATGGACGACAGTACTTATGAGGAGAAAACCTCCTTTCGCTTGAGTCGTCTTAATATCTTTGTGTTTGGTTCCTTGTTTGCCTTTGTGCTCATTACGCTCACCACCGTGCTGATTATCTATTCACCTTTGCGTCAGTATATCTTAGGGTATACTGCCGTAGAAAACAAACGCGAGACTTTAAACTTGCTCTTTAGGGTAGATTCCTTAGAAGGTAAAATACAAAGTAATGATGAGTATCTCGCTTCACTGAAAAAGGTACTTGTAGGTAATATCAAACCTCAACAAGACAAAGATACTACCAGCTTTAACATCTCCGACCCTAAATACAACCCTAAGGCTTACAGGACAACTCCTACAAAAAAAGATTCTATTCTTCGTAAAGAAGTAGAAGAGGAAGAGACTCAACCTCAAGACAGTTTATAATACAAAAAAACAATGACAAAACTAAGTGTAAACATCAATAAGATTGCCACCTTGCGCAATGCACGTGGAGGCAATATCCCCGATTTGTTACAAGTAGCCAAAGATGTACAACAGTTTGGTGCCGAAGGTATCACTATTCACCCTCGCCCCGATGAACGTCATATCCGCTACCAAGATGCCTTCGATTTGCTAAAAGTAGTAACCACCGAGTACAATATTGAGGGCAACCCTATCCCTAAGTTCATCGATTTAGTGTTACAAGTAAAACCTACCCAAGTAACTCTTGTTCCTGATGCCGAAGATGCTATTACCTCTAATGCGGGTTGGGATACCGTTAAACACAAAAGTTTTTTAACTGAAGTAGTAACTGAGTTTAAGCGCAACGGCATTCGCACCTCTCTTTTTGTAGACCCAGTGGAAGCAATGGTAACGGCTGCCGCTACCACAGGAGCTGACCGTGTGGAGCTTTATACTGAGAGGTATGCGCGTGAGTACGCTCGCGGTGATAAAACCGAGATAGCCCCTTATATAAAAGCAGCCTTAGAAGCACAAAAAGTAGGATTAGGACTCAATGCAGGACACGATTTGAGTCTCGACAATGTGAAGTACTTCAAAGATAATATTCCTAATTTATCGGAAGTATCCATAGGGCACGCACTTATTTGTGAAGCACTCTATTTAGGTTTAGAAAATGTAATACAACTCTACCTAAATAAATTGGCAGATTAGTAAATTTGTCAATTAGCAAATTAGGAAAAGTGCTCCTTAGATTAGCCAATAATCATACATTAAATATCAACAAAATGAAAACACATCTTACCTTAGGGGAGTTCATCATTCAAAATCAGAAGGACTTCCAGCATTCAACAGGTGAGCTCTCACGTTTGTTGAGTGCTATTAAATTAGCCTCTAAGTTAGTAAACCGTGAAATAAATAAAGCGGGGCTTGTTGAGGATATTTTAGGCGATATGGGCAAGGAGAATATCCAAGGAGAAGTACAGAAGAAATTAGACGTCTTTGCTAATGATCTCTTTATCCGTGCGCTTACACAGCGCGATGTAGTATGTGGCATAGCTTCCGAAGAAAACGAATTCTTTATACCGATTACGGCTTCTGAAAACAGTCCTAATAGCAAATATGTGGTACTCATCGACCCACTGGACGGTTCGAGCAACGCCGACGTAAATGTAACGGTGGGCACAATCTTCTCTATCTACAAACGTATAACTCCCATAGGTACACCTGTGCAATTGGAAGATTTCTTGCAAGAAGGCAAGAAGCAAGTGGCAGCAGGATATGTGGTCTATGGGCTTTCTACTATGTTAGTCTACACTACAGGACACGGAGTAAACGGTTTTACACTCGACCCTTCTATCGGTACTTATTACCTTTCTCACCCTGATATGAGGTATCCCAAAGATGGTAATATTTATTCGATTAATGAGGGAAATTATGTGCATTTTCCACAAGGAGTAAAAGACTATATCAAATATTGCCAAGCATTAGAGGACGACCGTCCTTATACCTCTCGATATATAGGTTCTTTGGTCTCCGATTTTCACCGCAATATGCTCAAAGGTGGGATTTATATTTACCCGCAAGGTACACGTACGCCAAGAGGTAAATTACGCCTGCTTTATGAGTGCAATCCTATGGCTTTTCTTACTGAGCAAGCAGGAGGTAAAGCTTCAGATGGTTATGGACGTATAATGGACATCAAGCCTACAAAGCTACATCAGCGGGTGCCTTTCTTCTGTGGTTCGGAAAATATGGTGAAAAAAGTAGAGTCGTTTATGGCAAAATATCCAAAAGACAAACCTGAATATTAGTAAATTATAAAATAGAGAATAAAAAACTTGCAAAATATTTGCTCAATATTTTGCAAGTTTCGAAAATAGTATTACTTTTGCACCCGTAATGAAAGAAGGTACCTTAGCTCAGTTGGTAGAGCAAAGGACTGAAAATCCTTGTGTCCCTGGTTCGATTCCTGGAGGTACCACGAGATCTTCTTCATAGAGGAAATTTTTCATATTTTTAAGGATTAGGAATTGCAAAAGCCTCAGCGTAATGCTGAGGCTTTTGTTTTTTATTTTATACTATATACTTTCCTATTTAAAATATTCTGTATCCTACTGAAAGGCTAAACACTTGGTTTGAGGTACTTTCAGAACGGTTAGGGAGCACATCGCTGAAACCAATACCGTACTGAATGCCTGCTGTAAATCGTTTAATTTCTACGCCTGTGGCTAAGTTTAATCCTGCATCAAAAGGGCGTAAATCATCAGAAGAACGATTACCTATGCTGAGGGAATGGCGATTGGTTACTTTATAATCCTTTAACTTATCTTTCTTGTAGTAAGCCCATTCTTCACGACTATTGCCCCACAAAGCAGCTGCTACATAAGGACCTGCTTTCCAAACGAGTTTTACATTCCTGAGTTTAAGTTTATAGCCTACATAAAAAGGCATCTCTAAGTAACCATAAGTGTAATGCAACTCACTGATTTGTTTTTCTTTACCTTCTTTATATTTATACTCATAGGCTTGCCCTTTGGTGTTGAGCATTAAACCTGTTTCAAGAGCGAGTCCAGTAGGGAAGTTCAAACTGAACAACGCCCCTGTATGAAAACCTGGGGTAAAAGTTCTATCACTATTAGAAGAATCGGCGTAATAAAGTCCTGCTATATTGCCTCCTATTTTCACTTCTAAACCTGGCTTTACCTGTGCCTGTAACATCGCTATACTGCTGAATAACATTACAGCTAAAAATAGTTTTGTTCTTTTCATTCTATATTGATTTTTGTTATTTAAAGTACAAAGATACAAAATATTTTGTAAATGAACAAACTTGCGAATATATTAATTATTATTACCTTTGCCTCCCAAACTAAAAGCTGAACACTAATACTTAACAACTGATGAAACAGATAGACGGTTTTTCTAAACTTACCAAAGCCCAAAAGATTGCCTGGCTTTGCGATACTTATTTCCCTAATATAGAGAATGCTGCATCTTTTTTTGAAAAGTACCACAATGCTGATACTGACCTTCAGAAACTGCACGACGAGTTTATTGAAAATACAGTCTCTAACTATTATCTGCCCTTTGCGGTAGCACCTAACTTCCTCATCAATGGGCGCACTTATACTGTACCTATGGCTATTGAAGAGAGTTCGGTGGTGGCAGCTGCTAGCAGGGCAGCTAAATTCTGGCAAAGTCGTGGTGGTTTTCATACCGAAGTGCTTTCTACCGAAAAAACAGGGCACGTACATTTCTTCTTCTACGGTGAAAAAACTAATTTAGAAAACTTCTTCAACCACATACAACCCTTGATGCTCGCTAAAGCACAACCCATTACTGCCAATATGGAAAAACGCGGGGGCGGTATTACTTCTCTTACCTTAGTGGACAAGACTGATGCTTTGGCACACTATTATCAGCTTTCGGCTACTTTTGAAACCTTAGACGCTATGGGTGCGAACTTCATCAATTCGTGCTTAGAATCCTTTGCACAGACGTTTAGAGAAGAAGCGGAACAGGACGCCTCTATCGGTGATAAGTATGAAATCGTAATGTCGATACTCTCGAACTATGTGCCTAACTGTTTGGTACGCGCAAAAGTGCAATGCCCTATTGAGGAGTTGGAGATTGCCCACTTAAAAGGTGCTGAAGCTGCAAAGAAATTTGTGCAAGCTCTCGCTATTGCCAATGCTGATGTGTACCGTGCTACCACTCACAACAAAGGTATAATGAACGGTATTGACTCGGTAGTTTTGGCTACGGGTAATGATTTTCGTGCCATAGAAGCTGGTGCACACGCTTATGCTGCTCGTAGCGGGCAGTACAAGAGCTTATCGGCTGCGTGGATAGAGGGCGATACTTTCTTCTTTGCCCTTGAACTCCCTTTGGCTTTGGGCACCGTGGGCGGACTTACTACATTGCACCCTTTGGTAAAAACGGCTCTTGAAATCCTTGAAAAGCCTAACGCTCGCGAGCTAATGCAAATAGTGGCTTGTGTAGGGTTAGCACAGAACTTTTCGGCTGTAAGCTCGCTGATTAGTCTGGGAATCCAGAAGGGGCATATGAAAATGCACTTGAACAACATTTTTAATCAATTAGGGGCTACCGAAGAGGAGAAGCGCGTACTTTCTTCTTATTTTAAAGATAAAACCGTAACATATAACGAAGTAGCCGAAGCTCTCAAGAAAATTAGGAAATGAGGTGCGAGCCGCACGAGCAGAAAATTAGAGAATGAGGAAATGAGAAAAGTGTGTCATATCCTGAAATAGGTTTACACTAAAAACCATAAAAAGATATGACAAAAGGGAGGAAAGAAACAGTTCGGTACAGTGATTGCTTTAAGTTGAGTATCGTAGAAGAGATTGAGAGAAACGGATTGAGTATTGAAAACTGCCGACGCAAGTACGGCATTGGAGGAAGTACAACGATTCAAAAATGGCTCAAAAAGTATGGTAAAAATCACTTATTAAATAAAATAGTACGCGTGGAAACAATCGATGAAATCAGGGAGCTTCAAGCTCTTAAAAAGGAGTTAAAAGCCCTTAAAGAGGCTTTTGCTGAAACGACTTTAGAGAATAAAGTTTATAAGACTTATTTTCAAATTCTTGGTCAGGAAACAGGAATGGGCGATGAAATAAAAAAAAAGTTAGAACAAGAGTTATTGAAGTACTTTCCAAAACAGAAAAGATAAGCGCTCTTTGCAAGTGTTTTGATATTAGCAGACAAGCTCATTATAAAGCAGTTAAATCGTTTAAGGAGGTAGCGCTCAGAGAGAGTATAATTATTGAGATGGTACAGGAAATACGTCGAGAACTGCCCAAGATAGGAGGAAAGAAGCTTTATTATATGTTATCAGATAAGATACATCAAGTAGCAAAAATAGGGAGAGATAAGTTTTTTATGATATTGAATAATAATGATTTACTTATTCAAAGGAAGAGGAGTTATGCCCGTACGACCTATTCTAATCATTCTTTTAGAAAGTGGACAAATCTTGTTAAAGATGTAGAAGTGAGTGCTAAAAATCAAGTATGAGTAAGTGATATAACTTATATTCGCACCTTAGAAGGTTTTAGGTATTTATCGCTTATAACTGATTTATATTCAAGAAGGATAGTGGGATATTGGTTAAGTAATAGTCTATCTATTGAAGGGTGTTTAGAGGCTTTGAAGAAGGCTTTAAAAGGGAAGAAAAAGTCAGAGTCTTTAATACATCATTCGGATAGAGGAGTTCAATATTGTTGCAAAGAGTATATATTGTTATTGCAAAAAGAGCACATTCAAATTAGTATGACTCAGGAGAATCACTATTATGAAAATGCTCACGCGGAGCGTATCAATGGGATTCTCAAGCAAGAGTTTAATTTAGGAGTTACTTTTAATACTGAACAACAAGCTCTTAGTGCGGTATGTTCGGCTATAAAGACATATAATCAAAAACGTCCTCACTATGCATTGAACTTAAAAACTCCTGATCAGGTGTACTTTCAAAAGGTAGCTTAATGAGAAAAATATTACTAATAAAACAATAATTAATTATGACAACCTTTTTAGGACGTGACAATGACAATGAAAAAGTTTATAGCAAATAACTATAAAATAGGAAAAGCTACCCCTCAAAGGTAGCTTTTCCTATTTAAGCAATAAAAATTATGTTATGAAAGATGTTATTCTATATGTTATTCAGTAGGAATACCATCGGCTTGTACTGGCCAACCTGGGTTTTGGTAGATAACACTGGTAGCTACATTTCCTCCTTTGGAAGTGCGTAAGAAGTTTTCAAAGCCTATGGGTGATAGGTAGTGTGCTTTCGTCCAAGTGATACCGTTGTAATACAAGTTGTTTTGTTGTATAATTTGATAAGGACGAATGTACACGCTCAATGTTTTTGCCGATATATTAGGGCTAGCAGCAGGTAAAGCTATTAATTTAGAAGTACCATCAGTATTCTTATAAGTATCCTTATCATACATACTTGTCCAAAGATTCATTCCTTCTATTTGATAATTGCGGAGCTGATCCATAGCGCGCCAACGACGAAGGTCGTTATTGCGCATTCCCTCAGCTATGAACTCACAACGGCGTTCACGACGAATATTATACAAAGTAGCATCTACCTTTTGTCCTGCTGAATAGACCGCCCAGTCGTTTTCTTTGGTAAGGTCGGTAGCGGCTATAGTAGCACTATAATCCTCACTCACTCCAGCACGAGCGCGTAAAGCTTTCCAATAACGGCTAGCATCATTATCAAGGCTATTGTTTTTCACATAGCAAGCTTCAATATAGTTAAGGTAAGCCTCAGCGGCACGGAATACTATACAACCTGTCTCAGTAAGCACTGCATCGGTAAGGTACTTAGCATCGCCATTCAATCCTTTTTTTACGTCATATCCTGTTACCGATTTTCTTTCAACTATTGAGTTGATAATGTCAGGATAGTTATTCACTTGCTGAGTAACAGCCAAATAATCACCTGGTACACGCATAAAGAGTTGCAAGCGCTCATCTCTGTTTACTTTTACAGTAGTAAGATCGGTATCACCTTGGTAGCCAGAACCATTGGCGTAAATAGGCAAACCGTTTTTCATCAAGAAAGCATCTACAAAACCACGTGTATACCCACTGTTACCACCACCAGTCAAGAAACCATTGGTATAATGTCCTACACTTTTTTCAGCACTGTACTGTCTCCAAAACAACACTTCTGAATAGCCTGATAGACTATTGTCTCCATACATTTTGAAATAAGGATTACTAAATACATCAGCACCAGTAGTATTGTGGTTATTGGTTACTAATGGGAAAGCATCGGCCACAGCTTTGGCAGAAGTCATTGCTTCTGTCAAAAAGTAATTAATTTCAGTGTCTATGTTAATAGAAAATCCTGATAAGTAAGGCATATTAGCTCCTGGCCAACCAGCACCTCCTGGCACGTGGGCTGTACCTTTGTGATATTTGAGCCAAGTACCTTCAAAAAGAGCTACACGCGAGCGGAAAAGCTGAGCAACTTCTTTGCTGATACGGTTTTTACCTTCCACAGGACTTGATTTTAATAAACTGATAGCTTTGTCTAAATCTTCTAAGATAAAGCGGGCTACCTCATTGCGAGGGCGACGTTTGGAAGCTTCTATTAGCTCGTCTTCATTATCGGGAAGTACTGTTTTTACAATAGGAAAATCTCCGTAATATTCTAAACGATTAAAATATTCATAAGCTCTTAAAAAGTAAGCTTCTCCCAAATAATGTTTGATATTAGCAGGATTTCCTACTATTTTTCTTTCCTCTATTTTTGGGGTTACTTCTGCTATAAAATAGTTGATAGCTCTGATATTCCCAAAATCATACCCATCAGTTCCAGTAGGTACGTGCCATTGCCCTTTTAGCCATGCAGCATTAGGGTTTCTATCAGCTTGGTTATCAGTACCATTATCTGCTTTGAAACGTCCTATACTATATCCTCCGTGAGTAGGAAAATTATAATAACTAATGGTATATGCCGCCATATCCGATTCGGTATTGAAATACTGTTGAGGAGTGATGTTTGATAATGGCTCTCTATCCAAAAACTTATTACATCCTATAAGCCCTACCGAAAAGGTAGCTATGATTATATTTTTGTATATCTTTTTCATCGTATTAGTCTTTTAGAAGGTTAAACTTAATCCTGTTGAAATCACTCTTGAAAGAGGGTATAGCTTACCTTGTCCCCAAGAACCTCCATTGGCTTCTGGGTCGAATATCTTAGAGAGTTTGGTAAAGGTAAATACGTTATCGGCTGAGATATAAATTCGCAAATTGTCTATACCAATAGTTTTCATAATATCAGAAGGGAAGTCGTAACCTAATTGTATATTTTTCAAACGTACATAGGCTGCATTTTGTACCCAACGGGTTTGACCCACAAAGTTCTTTCCTCCACCGTCCATAGTAGGACGTGGATAATACGCATCTACATTAGGACCAAAAGGACTATCAGTACCTTCGGGACGGAAGTAATCTAAATGTTCTTTAAAACCTGCTGATTGCCATACGTTTTGGTTAGCTCCTCTAAAATAAGGAGAGTCGTTGAAGATTAAATCACGCTTACCTGTACCTTGCCAAAACATACTGAAATATACATTTTTGTATTTCAAATCAACAAGTAGTCCAAAATTATAGCGAGGAGTAGTGTTTCCTATAATTTTTCTGTCACCTGGGTCATTCACAGTATTAGAACCTCCGTTGATTTTACCATCACCATTGAGGTCTTCGTACATTATATCACCTGCTGCCCAGTTGTTCCCCAAAGCACTTTGGTCGTGTGTTTTTAACCATTCTGTCATCTCTGCATCGCTTTTAGCAATACCTCGTGTTTGATATCCCCATATCTCACCTAAATATTGTCCTTCGTAATAAGTTCCTAAGGAATTATTCTTGTTAGGGTATTTTGTAATTTTTTGACGGCTGTCGGTAAGATTAGCTTTAATGTTGTACGAGAAATTCTCGCCTATTTTGTCATTCCAGCTGGTTATAATTTCAAATCCGTTTGAGACCATATCGGTATTGTTAATACGAGCAGGGGCAGTACCCAATACAGGAGGAAGTTCTGGTGCAGGACCTACCATATTATAGGTTTTACGGCTAAACAATTCAAAAGTAAACTTAAAACGGTTTTTTAAAGCTGTTAGGTCAAAACCAGCGTTCCAAGAAGCTACTTTTTCCCAGGTAAGAGTAGAGGCTATTAAGCCTGGAGCGTAGGCTGTATTGGTCTTATCTCCATTGAGTAGCCAATTACCATTGTTAGCCCCTATATTCATTGTTTGATAGAAAGGATACCAACTATCGGTATTTTGGTTACCCAATTCTCCATAAGAACCTCTTAGCTTAAATTCACTTACCGCTTCACCAAATTTGCCAAGGTGTTCCCAAAAGCTTTCTTTGGCAATATTCCAACCAACAGAAGCTGAAGTAAACAAGTTCCAACGTTGGTCGCGCAAAAAGCGAGAGGTACCGTCATAACGAACGTTTACTTCCAATAAATACTTACTGTCGTAGTTGTAGTTGATCCTGCCAAAGAAACCTGCGGTTGCCCAGTGTTGATAATCTCCACTTACATCATCATTCTTTCCTCCTGTAGTGTTGAGTGAAAGAGAGTTCTTGCTGTATATCTCATCGCGAGAAGCAGAAAATTGACGTGATTTGAATAGCTCTGATTGAAAACCTGCTAATGCAGTAACTGTATGTTTCTTAATCTCTTTAGTATAAGATGAATATATATTAGTATTGAAGAAGTTGTAACGGGCTGCCCATTCACTTATTTTTGAATGACCAGCAGGTGCTGAACCATCACGCGAGATAGCAATAGGCTCTCCGTGTAAGCCATATTTGTAGATAGGCAAGTAGTACCAATTGTTAAAAGAAGTTGAAGTGCGATAGTTGAGCTCTACATTGGTCACCCATCCTTTTATAGGATTGAATACCAATGCTAATTGTTGGGTAAGTTCATCACTTTGTGTTTTATCACGACCTTCATTAAGCTGTGCTATCTCATTACCATTCATATAATGACCATTAGGGTCTTTAAGTGGTAAGGTAGGCCAACGTCTGGCTATGTTGTGGAAAAATAATCCTCCTAAATAAGAAGAACGGGAGAAATCCATACGACTAAAACGGGAATTGTAATCCAACTTTAAATAAGGAAGTATTTGTGCTGATATTTTCCCATGTGCTGAATAACGCGACATTTTATCGGTATTATAGCGAGATAATCCCTCAGCATCAAGCCAACCTAATGACACATAATATTTTATCTTTTCAGTACCTCCACGAGCTGTGAAATTATGCTCTTGTGAAGGAGCAGAAGTTCTATAAAACTCTTTAAACCAATCTACATTAGCCCAACTTTGCTTGTAGTCATTCCAAGCACCGTTTCCATCTTTGGTTGGGTTCCAATCGGTAGCATCTTTTAGCAATCCTGCTTTATATGCCTTGATATTCTGCACAATACGATCTTCAAATACAGGAGCTCCTCCGTTATTCTTTTGAGCCTCGTTGAAGTAATAAGCAAAACTTTCTGAATCCAACATATTAGGAATACCTACTGGTGAGGCAAGACGGTAATTGGTATTGTAATTCATTGTCATTCTACCATCTTTACCTGATTTAGTAGT
The DNA here is from genome assembly GCF_001278825.1 of Capnocytophaga sp. oral taxon 323. Lineage (NCBI taxonomy): Bacteria > Pseudomonadati > Bacteroidota > Flavobacteriia > Flavobacteriales > Flavobacteriaceae > Capnocytophaga > Capnocytophaga sp. oral taxon 323. Next base: position 2,197,948 of record NZ_CP012589.1, on the reverse strand, counting down.
TACTAAAATCACCCCAAAAGCCGCACGCGACCCATAAATAGAAGCTGAAGCTGCATCTTTCAACACCGAAATACTTTCTATATCATTAGGATTTAAAGTATTCATATCACCTTCCATTCCATCTATAAGTACTAAAGGGCTACCACTAGAACCTGAACCAATAGTACCTGTTCCGCGAATGTTGAATGAAAGGTTACTATCCAACTGTCCACCTCCATTTCCTACAGAGAAGTTCAACCCCGAAACGTTTCCTTGTAGGGCTTGGGTTACGTTGTTTACGGGGCGATTCTCTAATGCTTTGGAATCTACTGAGGTTACTGCACCTGTAAGGTTTTCTTTCTTTTGAGTAGCAAACCCCACCACTACTACTTCGCTGAGTTGCTGGGTATCTTCTTTTAGCTGTACATTAACTGTATAAGAATTGCCACCCCTACAACTTTTTTAGTCTGGGTAGTAAATCCTACAAAGCTAAACTCGAGCACATCGCCCGCTTTGGCTTGGATTTGGTAATTACCGTCAAAATCAGTAGATGTACCGTGCGTAGAGCCTTTAACCACTACGGAAACTCCGGGTAAAGGCGTTTTTTTATCGTCAGTAACTTTACCTTTTACTGAGATGGTTTGTGCCATAAGAGTTGTTAAAAAGCAACCTAACACAAACATAACAAATGTTAAATACTTTTCTTTCATAAGTTTGGCTATTAAATGAAATTTACGGCGTAAAAGTAGCACTATTTATTATATCTACCAAATAATTATAGCTAATATTTTTAAATAATTTTATATACTTCGCTAAATAGAGGAGATAATCATATGAATTACAATAGATAAGGAGAAAATAAAAGAAAGTGTATTATTATTAATTTTAACACTTTTCAAAAGAAAAAGGAAGAAAGTGTGAGGTCGTAGCACGACGGGCGGGGAAAATTAGCAAATGAGGAAATTAGAGAATGAGGAAAGGAGTCAATATTATTAGTTTATTCAACTTTGGCAAAGTTTAAAACTTTGCCAAAGTTTGAGATGAAAAAGTGATGTTCTAGGACTGTTAGGAGTGTTCGGAAGGAAACGAAGATTTTCAGAAGAGGGGAAGGAGGGTTTTTGATGAAAAAAGGCTGTAAGGAGGGTGGGGTTAGCTTATAGAGAGCTTATAGGAAGCTTATACGAATCTTGGACGATTGGTATAGAAAGGGTGTATAAATAATTGATTAATAGTGTTATATAACAAGGCTAAAAATGTTAAAAACGGGGTTTCGAGGCGAAAGAAAGAGGAAGAGGTGATAGGCCTTAGGCCATAGGCACTAGAAGGGAGTGTGACGGAAAAGGGAAGTAATGACGGGGAACGAATGACGAGGTGAGGCGGTGAAAAAGTTTTATGAGATAGGTTAAAAAAGTGGGTGCTGTCGGAGAGACTTAGGGGAGCAAAAAGATAGACGTGGTAGAATAGGTGTTTATAAAAAAACTTTAGAGAGAAATTGTATTTAATATAAGTTCGTTGTAAAGTAGCCAGAGAATAGTTGGAGCTGATATATGACATCTTTTGATTTTTGACTACTGAGTGAAATTAGTAGGGTTTATACCATTCTTGTCCGGTGAGGTCATATATCTTTTGGATTTTATGAAGGAAGGCTTCGAAGTCGAGGTTAAGGTCTATGAGTTCGCCAGTGTGAATATCGAATACCCAACCGTGAACAGCAGGGTATTGGTGTTTGAGATAACTTTCTTGCACAACTGCCATTTTGGTAACATTGAAACACTGTTCTTCTACGTTCAGTTCTACCAAACGGCGGTAACGCTGGTCGGCATCAGTAATGGCATCGAGTTCTGCTTGATGCAAGCGGTATACATCGCGAATGGTACGCAACCAAGGGTTTAACAAACCAAAGTCTTTGGCTTGCATAGCAGCCTTTACACCTCCGCAATCGTAATGACCACATACGACAATATGTTTTACTTGCAGATGTTCTACGGCATATTGTATCACAGCGGTAGAGCTCATATCGAGGGTGTTTACTACATTGGCAATATTGCGGTGTACAAACACTTTACCAGGACCTACACCCATTAACTCTTCGGCAGCTACACGACTATCGGAGCAACCTATATAAAGATAGTCGGGGTTCTGGTCTTCGGCGAGTTTCTCGAAGAAATGAGGGTCGCCCTCTTTGCGGTGTTTTACCCATTGACGATTGTTTTCGAATATTTTGTTGTAAGTAGGCATAAGTTATAATGATTAGTGGCTACTGAGGTGGCAAAGGTAGATGTTTTTAGGAAAATGACAAATATTTGCAGAGAAATCTCCGAAAAGCTGAATATCAGTGTACATACAGTAACCCGTTATAGGCAAAATATCCTAAGAGAAAACACACGCTGATAATGTGGAAGCTATTGCCTTCGCCAAAAGAATGAGAGTAATTGGTTAATTAGTAAATTAGGAAATTATTTGTATCTTTGCACCTTGAAAACAAGAATTAACTATCTACCATTCATCATTAATCATTAAAAAAGATGTCAGAAGAATTAAAAGAACAACGCTCTAATAACTTTATAGAAAATATCATTGAGGAAGACCTTGCGAAAGGCTTTCCCGCCAGCGCCTTACGCTTTCGCTTCCCTCCAGAACCGAATGGCTACTTGCACCTCGGTCACGCGAGTTCTATCTGCCTCAACTTCGGATTGGGCTTGCGCTACAACGCCCCTGTAAATTTGCGTTTCGACGATACCAACCCTTCTAAGGAAGAACAAGAATACGTAGATGCGATTCGCCGTGATGTAGCGTGGCTCGGATTCAAATGGGATAAAGAATGCTATGCTTCCGACTATTTTCAAGAACTTTACGACTGGGCAGTAATGCTCATCAAACAAGGAAAAGCTTATGTCGATAAACAAACCTCCGAAGAAATTGCTGCTCAAAAAGGTACGCCAACGGTAGCAGGAACTGAGAGCCCCTATCGCAATACCTCAGTAGAGGAGAATCTCACCCTTTTTGAGCGTATGAAAAACGGTGAGTTCGAAAATGGCACGTATGTACTCCGCGCCAAGATAGATATGGCATCGCCTAATATGCTAATGCGCGACCCTATCATTTACCGCATTATGAACGCTTCACACCACCGCACAGGCGACAAATGGCACATCTACCCTATGTACGACTGGGCGCACGGCGAAAGCGACTACCTCGAACAAATATCTCACTCCCTTTGTACATTAGAATTCTTACCACACAGAGAGTTATACGATTGGTTTTTAGACCAGGTAATCTCCTCCCCAGCCCTCCCAAAAGGAGAGGGAGATAACATCTCCCCTGCCCCCCTTCAAAGGGGGAGTGTGCGACCCAAACAGAGAGAATTTGCACGGAGGAATTTGAGTCATACGATTGTAAGTAAACGTAAGTTGTTACAATTGGTAACCGAAAACTATGTTGCTGGCTGGGACGACCCTCGTATGCCTACTATCTCAGGCTTACGTCGCCGTGGTTATACCCCTGAAGCCATTCGCAAATTCGCTGATACCATCGGTATTGCCAAACGCGAAAACCTCATCGATGTATCGCTATTGGAATTCTGCGTGCGCGAAGACCTCAATAAAAAAGCTAACCGTGTAATGGCAGTGCTCGACCCTGTGAAGGTGGTGATTACTAACTATCCCGAGGGACAAGAAGAATGGCTTGACGCCGAAAATAATCCCGAGATAACCCCTATGACCTATCGTAAGGTGCCTTTCAGTAGAGAAATTTATATTGAGAGAGATGACTTTAGAGAAGAGGCTGACAAGAAGTATTTCCGATTGAAATTAGGAGGAGAAGTACGTTTGAAGAATGCTTATATCATTAAAGCTGAAAGCGTAGTGAAAGACGCTCAAGGAAATATTACTGAAATACATTGTACTTACGACCCCGATAGCCGTAGCGGTAGTGGTACCGAAGCGAGTATGCGTAAAGTAAAAGGCACATTGCATTGGGTGTCCATACCCCACGCCGTGAAAGCCGAAGCGCGCCTCTATGACCGCCTCTTTACCGTTGCTGAACCCGACCGCCAAGAAGATAGCTTCTTAAACTACATCAACCCCAATTCTCTAAAAGTAGTAACTGCTTATGTAGAGCCAAGCCTCAAGACCGCCCAAGCAGGCGACACGGTACAGTTCCAACGTATGGGATATTTCAGTGTAGACCCCGATACTACCCCCGAAAAATTGGTGTTCAACAAAACCGTCGGCTTAAAAGATACGTGGGCTAAGATTAGCGAATAAGATATCATACACTAAAACAAAAAAAGGATTGCCCTAGAAGAGCAATCCTTTTTGCGTGTAATGAAAGGAAAAAATCTACTTTAGCTCAAAATCTTTTTCGTTGCTGTTATCGGCGGAGTGTTGGGCTACCCAGAGTTTGAAAGCGCCAGGTTCGGTTACTTTTTTCAAATCGGCGTTGTAAAAGGCTAAAAGGTCTTCGGTGATTTCAAACTGCACTTGTTTGCTTTCGCCTGCCTTGAGAGCCACTTTTTGGAAGCCTTTGAGCTCTTTCACCGGACGGGTTACACTACCCACCAAATCGCGTATATATAACTGTACTACTATTTCACCATCGCGCTTGCCGGTATTGGCTACTTGGGCTGTAACGGTGAGTTTACCTCCTTTACTGAGTGTGGCACTGCTGAGCTGTACATTACTAATATTAAAGGTGGTGTAGCTCAATCCGTAACCAAAAGGATAGAGAGGTGTGACAGGCGCATCCTCATATTTAGAACGGTAATCAACTGTTGGGTTATTAGGGTCAACGGGGCGACCGGTGTTCTTGTGATTGTAATAGATAGGCACTTGCCCAACATTACGAGGGAAACTCATCACCAAACGCCCTGAAGGGTTGTACTTACCTGATAATACATCGGCGATGCCATAACCTGACTGGGTACCAGGGAACCACACTTGCAAAATAGCATCGGCTAATTCACTTTCTTCACTAAGGTCGAGCGGACGACCGCTATACACTAATAACACTATAGGTTTGCCTGTTTGTTTGAGGGCGCGGAGCAATTCACGTTGAGGAGCGCGCAGACGTATATCGGTAAGGCAAGCGGATTCACCAGACCAGTTATAATCTTCACCTAAGGCTACTACTGCTACATCGGCGGTACGTGCGGTGGCTACTGCTTTGGCTATATCGGCAGAAGTTGTGGCGGTAAGTGTACAACCTTTGGCATAGCTAAACTGCACCTTACTATCTTTATACACTTCTTGTAATCCTTTGAAAAGAGAAGCGCTGAGTTCACGGTCGCCGCGACCTTGCCATTCGCCATTTTGGTTAATAGAATCTTTTACCATAGGGCCTATAAGGGCTACCTTTTTCGGGATATCGGGAGTGATAGGCAATACCTCGGCGTTGTTTTTGAGCAATACTACCGATTTAGCAACGGCAGTGCGGGCTACTTGCAAGAACTCCGGTTTCATAAGGGTTGTTTTGGCGCGGTTCTCTTCGAGGAACTTGTAAGGATCATCAAACAAGCCCAACACGAATTTCATTTCCAAGATACGGCGTACAGCGGTGTTGATAGCCTCTTCTTTTACCTTACCCTCTTCGACTGATTTCTTGAGATGCTTGATAAAGTTAGCACCTGTCATATCCATATCAATACCAGCATTGATTGCTAGCTCGGCAGCGTGCTTATTATCAACCGCAACACCGTGAGGAACCAGTTCGTTAATACCGGTATAATCGGTTACTACAAAGCCTTTAAAGCCCCATTGCTTGCGAAGGATATCGGTCATTAGATAGCGATTGGCAGTTGCAGGGATACCGTTTACCTCGTTGAAGGAAGCCATTACGGTGCCCACTCCTGCATCGATCGCTGCTTTATAAGGTGGTAGATAGGCATTCCAAAGGGTGTGCTGAGAGAGCTCGGCAGTATTGTAGTCGCGCCCTGCTTCGGCAGCACCATAGGCAGCAAAGTGTTTTACACACGCTAAGACAGTATTGGTTTTGCTAAGCGAATGCCAGTCGGAACCTCCTTGAAAACCTTGTACGCGAGCTTTGGCAATTTCACTTCCCAAGAAAGGGTCTTCGCCAGCGCCTTCCATCACACGACCCCAGCGCGGATCGCGAGCGAGGTCGACCATAGGGGCGAACGTCCATTTGATGCCATCGGCAGCAGCTTCTTCGGCAGCAATAGCAGCGGTTTGGCGCATTAGGTCTAAATCCCAAGAGCAGGCTTCGGCAAGCGACATAGGGAATATGGTTTTATAACCGTGAATCACGTCGTAACCAAAGAGAATAGGGATACCCAAGCGAGTTTTCTTGACAGCTATATCCTGCAATTTGCGCACCCCAGGCACGGTAACAGCGTTGAACACACTGCCTACGAGACCCTTTTCGAGATAAGGCTGAAAGTCATCGGACATTACGGGGCCTGTAACATCCCAATTAGCGGCAAACTGAGTAAGTTGTCCTATTTTTTCTTCTAAGGTCATCAGCGATAGCAAAGAATCTACCTTGCGTTCGATGTTTTTATCGCCACTGAAGGACTCCCATTTCACAGGGGTTTTATCGTCGGTTTTTGACGAATTGTTACAAGCTACTACAGCGAATAAGACAGTAACAGCACAGATTAATTTCTTCATAAAACTTATTTTAAGGTGAGTTCGCTATAAAACGAGTCTCACGAATTTACACAAAAATGATATATCACGTGGGCGTATACAATACGCCCCTACACAACATACTGCAAGAGTGATTGATTATCACAACTATTAACTTTAGAAAAGTTTGCGATAGCATTTACTGATAAATTCTCACATAATCGATTTGAAGGCTATCTTCGGTGAAATTATTAGCTACTTGACCTCCCAATGTTCCTCCCATCGCGACGTTTAGGATAAGGAAGAATTTTTGGTTGAATGGCAATTTAGCGTTGTTGTCCATTTCGAAATAGTTCTTATTATCGACTGCAAAGATAATCTTTTTTTCTGTCCACGTCATCGTATAGATATGAAAATCTGCAGAAGTGTTTGCAAATTCAGTTTCTTTGTCGTAATCGCCCTGATGGTTGTTATCGCTGTCGTACCAATGGCAAGCGCCGAGTATATGGGTCTTTTTATTACCTTTTTGTTCGAGCATATCTATTTCGCCACATTTAGGCCAGCCGTCGGTAGCGAAGTTATTGCCCAAGAACCACATTGCAGGCCAGGTACCTTTGGCAGCAGGTAATTTGGCTTTGATTTCCACCTTACCATATTTGAAACCATACAAACCTTCAGTTTTGAGTCGTGCAGAAGTATACCCTCCACTGCCATCGGCTTTGGCAGTAATTTTGAGCACACCGTTTTCAACTTTCACATTTTCGGGGTCTTTGGTATAGGTTTGCAACTCATTGTTACCCCAACCATTGCTACCTTTGCCTAAATCATACGTCCATTTGGTCGCATCGGGGGTGCCCGCTTTATTGAACTCATCAGACCATACGAGGTTGGTAAAACTATTTTCGGAAGGTTTGGTAGTGGTAAAAATGTGATACCAAGCAAACTGACTATTAGGTTGCATCACGCGCACGACAAGTTGTGTATCGGTAAGGCTGATGATATCATAAGTGCTTGCTCCTACCCACCAGCCGAGCATACCACCATTGGAGAGCTCGATAGCTGTACCGCGATAGGCTTTGTTGTTGTACTTACCTTGGGTAGCGGCTTTGGAAGTAGAAGGCACGAAGGACACTTGTTTCTCGCCTGTAATCGTAGGGACTACATCGGTGCCGTGACATTGGTCTTTAGCTACACCTAACACCTCAGCATAAGCTCCTGGTATGAACACGTGGTTGGCAGTTTGTTTATAGGTAATACCATTAGCTGTACGGGTGAAGATAAAGGAATTTTCGAACATACAAGTACGAGTAGCGTCGAATGGTGTTGCTTGCCACCAAGCGGGGTAGCCATATTCGCCATTATCGCCACTTTCTTGAGGTCCTAAGCCTGCATATCCCGCTACATTGGCAGCCCAATACCAAGTTTTAGTATCGCCTACATTCTTACCAGCAAGCATATTTTCGGCTTCAGCATCGGAGAAGGAACTGTATACTTCCAATTCTAAAGACACAGAACTCATAGAGCCTCCTGCACCTACAGCACTTACTACCGCTGTGAATTTGTTGGTACCTACTTTGGTATAGCGGTGTTGGATTTTACCAGAGGGAGCCATTTCGGTCTTGCCATCGCCGAAATCGACACGGTAAGAAATGGCGTTTTGGGCGGTTACTACAAAGTTCACCAAGCCCGTGCCATCACCGTGAGGATGAGAGTTATCAGCCCCCACGATGCTGAATGAGGCATTTACATTAGAAGGAGGTGTAAGGTCTCCAAACTCGTGCTTATCTTTACAACTTATAAAGACAAAAGCTACTAATAGGGTTAAAAGATTTAAGGTTTTCATTTTAATTTGTCAATTTAGTGCGAACCGCACGGGTAATTAATTCAGTGTTATTTCGTCGTAGTAATAAGTGGTATCATCGCCTTTTTCACCAAAGTCGAAGAAAACAACTACTTTGGTGTAGGTTGCGCTGGTATCAATGCCAGTAAAATCAAAAGAAAGTTCTTCCCAAGTGTTCTTTTTGGTGATGCGAGCATCTACTTCTTTTGCTTCATCGCTAGTAGCTCCCTCTAATTTCACTTTTACAACAATACCTGTTTTAGGTGACAAGGCTTTTAGCTTCAATACCTTGTAGGTTTTTATATCCAAACTTTCGGAAGTAAAAAACGCACCTGCCCACGTTTCACAACCTTTGGTGCGCACCATTTTGGCTACTTTGGTAGAAGTATTGCCTGTAGTATTAGGGTTGGCTACTACTTCAACATCTGCCATATTGCCAAAGGTAGTAAACTCGGGAGCTGTACCCTCAAAGTTTTCGATTATCACGGTATTCGATTTTTTGTAGAAATATAAGTTATCAATAAATACTGTACCTTGTCCTACTAATTTGATTTGGTGTACATCGGTGATTACAAACCCTTGTTTGGTGTAGTCGCTTAGCGGAATATCGATGCTTGTCCACTTATCGGCAGTGAGGGTCTTTTTGACGAACTTCTCACCGTCAGCGCCTGTGCTTTTGCTAATCAAATAGATATCTAAAGCTGTAGCATCGGCAGTCCAAACGTCTAAATGTAAGAACTCCATCGCTGATAGGTCGATTTCTCGGGCAAATTGGATACCTTGATAATTGAGGTGAGCGTATTGCAAAATTTCATCAGTACCCAACTTAAAGAGGTTGTAAGCAGTGGCTTGCCCCCAATTAGGGTTGAAATCGGTGCCTGCTACATTGGTATATCGTCCGCTAAAAAGCGAAACGACCTCTTGTGCTTTGCGGATTGGAGGTTGAGGAGCTGCAGTAGTAGGCTGTTGCAAAGCAATTACTCGTACCGTTTTTTGTACTTTAGTAGTTTGTTTGCCCGCACCTTTCACTTCTATGGTAAGGGTGTAAGTACCTACTTGCTTATAAATGTGTGAAACTTCCTCTCCTATATTGCCAGAGACCGGTTTTTCGTCGGCACTTTCACCGAAATACACATCGTAAGTAATCGCAAAGTTGGCTTTAGCTGTTACATTCACTTTTTTGGAGACAGCTTGGTCGTTAGCGACGGTTACCTCTACATTCTCAGGGGCGCGGAAAGACACCTCTAAAGGCAAAGTCGCTTCGGCTTCCTTGCCAGCAATGTTCACAGCTACTATTTTCACTTGGTAACTACCTTCAGCATAAGTGTGTGCTACCGAACCTCCTGCTTTTACCACAGTGGGGGTTGCAGTGCTATCGCCAAAGTAGACCTTATAAGTAGCTACCCCCGTAGCTAAAGGAGTGATGGTTACAGCTCCCGAGTTATCGGTGCTCACCTGAAATTTAGCTGAAACATCAGTAGGAGCCGTGGCATTTTGGACGAAACTGAGATCGTCCTTATCTTTTTCGCAAGCTACCATTCCAATGAGGAGCAGTAGTGCTATTAGGGTTTTGAGTGCTTTCATTTTAATTTAGATAAGAGATAAGAGATAAGAATATGTGACACAAAGAAAACTTACTTCGTAATTTGTCATTCGTAAATTGTCATTAATATCCTTGGTTTTGTTGCCAATTGCCATTAGCAAAGCGTATTTCTTCGTAGGGTACGGGAAACACTTCGTTTTTATTGGCAGTAAAGCCTTGTATTTCGGTACCTTTACCCGTGCGGACTAAGTCGAAAAAGCGCAAGCCTTCGCCTAAGAACTCTACACGGCGTTCTTTCCATATTGCTTCGGTAAGGGCAGTGCCCGAAACCGTAATATTGTGATTTTCATCGCCAAAGGCACGTTTGCGCACTTGGTTGAGGTAATCGCGAGCACGTTCATCGCTGATATTACCACGGTTGAGCGCTTCGGCAGCCATTAAGAGCACATCAGCATAGCGAATAGCACGATAGTTATTAGGGTTGGTAAGATTGGGGTCGGGGCTATTGAGGTCACCTTTGCGAGCAATGTATTTGCGGTTGAAATAGCCTGTATGTTTATACCCTTCGGCATAAGTAGCATTGTTCGCGGCTGCCCACGCTACGATGTCTAAAATCGCTACATCTTTGCGGAGGTCGCCTGCTTCAAAAGCATCGACTGCCTCTTGTACAGGTACGTTAAAACTATAGCCAGAATCGAACACAGGACCGTTGTAGTTGCGGATACTGTTAAACCCTACCGCTACATTCCCTTTGCTACATTGCAAACAGTCAAAGCTCGCACCTTCAGCATCGGTGTATTGTATCTCGAATACCGATTCAGCACCATTTTCACCTTCTTTTTCAAAGATAGACGCATAGTCGGTTACAAGAGAATAGGTATTGCTGTGTATCACGGTTTCTAATACTTGAGCAGCTTCGGCAAATTTGTTTTGGTATAAATACACCTTGCCGAGTAGCGCTTGAGCGGCGCCTTTGGTAGCACGCCCTACTTGCCCGTCGGGTGGTGTTGTAGGCAAGTGAGGAATGGCAGCCAAAAGGTCTTTCTCAATAGAAGCATATACCTCACTCACAGGGGAACGGGGTATTTTTTGTTCGTCGCCACGCTCAAATCGTTTGTTTTCTTTGAGTGGAATCGCTCCGAACCATTTCACGAGTTCAAAATTGTAATAAGCGTGAAGGAAATGTGTTTCGGCAATGATCACCTCTTTGCCCTCAAAGGCTGTTTTGTTTTGGAATTCCAAGATATAAGCCGTGCGGTTTACACCAGCAAACATCCAGTCCCACAAGTCTTTGAGTTGTGCATTGACAGGAGTATGAATCATCTGGTCTATTTGTTGAAAACCAGGTACATCGGAAGCACTTTCACCTCCGCAAAGGGTATTATCGGAGGCAATTTCGCCCATAAGCACATTTATATACGTAGAATGTAACAAATTGTAAGCTGCAATCAGCGCATTTTGGTAGTCTTCCTTTGAATTGAAATAGGTCTCCGAATTGATTTCGTACTGTTTAGTCTTGTCGAGAAAATCGTCGGAACAAGCAAAGGCAAAGACAAAAAGCATAAGCCCTATTGTCCATTTCTGTATGTTATATATCGTTTTCATTTGTTTGTATGGGTTTTAAAATGAAGTATTAAATCCTAAAATAAACTGACGGGCTTGTGGATAGAAGCCGTAATCAATACCTCCACCAATGGCATCGCCAGAGGTAGCTGAGGGGTCATAACCTTTGTACTTAGTAAACGTAAAGGCGTTGTTTACTGAAAAGTACACGCGGAAGCTTTTCATCTTCACACTCTCCAATACCGATGCAGGAATCGAATAGCCCAACTGTATATTCTGAACGCGCAAGAATGAGGCGTCTTCTACAAAGAAACTTGAGAATAAATTATTGGTAGTCGCCCCTGTGGTTACACGAGGCACGCTGTTGCTGGTGCCCTCACCACGCCAACGGTCAAGATACAAACGCTGACGGTTTACGTTAGGTTGTGAACGCTCGTAGTTGCGCACCATCTCTTTATCGAGCTCGGCATACATATAGGTTGAGAAATCAAAGTTTTTATACTTAGCATTGAGGTTCAAGCCCATATAGTAAGTGGCGGTAGGTTTACCCAAATAAGTACGGTCTTTAAAATCGATTACTCCGTCGCCATTCACATCTTTATACCTGATGTCGCCAGGTTTGGCAGGAGCCCCTAAGGCAAGTTGTGAAGGGTGTGCATCTACCTCAGCTTGGTTTTGGAAGATTCCATCGGCTTGCAAACCGTAGAAGTAACCAATAGGTTGCCCCACCTCCATACGTGCAGGCGCTAACTGACCTACGCTGAAAGCCCCTCCTTCTGGAATCACATCACCATTGATTGATACCACTTTGCCGTCTAAACGGGTAATGTTGTAGTTAAAGCCCCAAGAGAAAGGTTTGGTTGCATCACTTCTATAACCTAACGCTACCTCAAAACCCTTATTTTGAGTATTACCAGCGTTCACGGTGGGGTTTGATGCTCCTGGTGCAGCCGTTCCTATAATACCTGAGACAGGGAAATTAGAAATGAGCAAATCGTTGCGGTTTTCTATAAAGTAATCGAATACTAACGATAATCGGTTCTTCAAGGTATTGAAATCAAAACCAACGTCTAACTTTTCAGCTACTTCCCATTTAGCACTTGGGTTGGGCAATTTGCCTACAGCTTTTCCACGCACTATCTGTCCGTTGAACACGTACACAGCTTCCCCGTTTAAAATCGCCTTATAAAGGTTTTTACCGGCATTGTTACCCAGTGTACCGTAACTACCGCGCAATTTTAGGAAGTCTATCCATTTGCTGTCTTTCAAGAAGCCTTCATCGGATACTTTCCAACCTGCTGTTACTGATGAAAACAAGTCGGCGCGGTTGTCTTTCGGGAAGTCTGAAGAAGCATCACGCCTAAGCATCGCCGATAGCAAGTATTTGCTCTTAAAATCGTATTGTAATCTACCAAAGAAAGAGGTAAGACGCGAATCGTTCATATACGAGTTATCAGTTTTGCTATTGTTCGTACCTGTAGTAAGCCCTATATCGGCAAAATCCCAAGAGTTATTAGGCACATCGTAACCCGTAGCGCTGAGTCCACTGCCCCAGTTCCGTTGCGCACTGGTTCCCACAGTGAGTGAAGTGTTGTGGTTTTTCCAGAAAGTTTTGTTATAAGTAGCAAAAGTCTCCCACGTATAGGCGTGCGTTTCGTTCTTTTCCTGAGTTACCGTACTGCGACTGCGGTTAAAGATTTTGCCCGTACCAAAAAAGCTCAGCGGTTGAAAATCTTTCTTCTCATCACTATAAGTCTTAAACCCGATACGCGAAGTGAGGTCTAAGCCTTCTATGAGATTATAGCTCAACTGGAAATTCCCCTCCAATCCATTACCATCGTACTGATTATAGGTATTGTCTATTTGTGCCAAAGGGTTAATTACCTCATTACCCAAAAAGCCCGTTAAATCCTCATCGTGCAAGCCGTAGGTAGGCGAGAAGTTCAAAGCGTTGAAAAGCACTGCTCCCAAGCCGTTTTCCTCAATGGTTTTGCGCTTGTTGTTGTAATAATTGGCAGTGAAGTTCATCTTAAGTTTTGGTGAAATATCAGCTCCCAAACTCACTTTCACGTTATTGCGTTTAAAGTTGGATTTTTCGGGGGCTACAATACCGTCTTGGGTAAGATGTGATGCCCCTAAGTAATAACTAAATTTCTCACCTCCACCCGAGATACTAGCTGTCATATCTGAAATAACAGAATTCTTAAACACCTCGTCTTGCCAATCAATGCCTTTGCCTAAAGAAGCTAAATTGCCAAAAGGTAACGCCTGTCCGTTGGCAGCATAACTCTCGTTGAGTAAGGCAGCATACTCGGTAGCGTTCATATAATCCAACTTTTTGGTAGTTTGCTGAATACCGGTATAAGAGCTAATTTTCACTTCCAAAGGTGTGTTTTTGCGTCCACCCTTGGTAGTTACGAGTACTACCCCATTCGCCCCTTTAATGCCGTAGATAGCCGCTTGAGCGTCTTTCAATACAGTAAGACTCTCAATGTCCTCGGGGTTGATACTGTTCAGTGCCCCTTCGTAACCGTCGATAATTACCAAAGGCTCGTTGCTACCGTTAGAACTCACTCCGCGAATGAGAATGTTTATCTTCCCTCCAGGTGAACCCGAAGCCTTGTTTACGCTCACCCCTGAGGTAGTACCTTGTAGGGCAGTAGCCGCATCCACAGGCTTTAGTTCGGTAATGGTCTTAGCATCTACTACTGATACCGAACCTGTTACGTCCTTTACTTTTTGAGTGCCATACCCGATAACTACCACTTCACCGAGGGTTTGGGTATCTTCTTTCAAGGTAACGTTCAGCGCATTGCCATTGTTCACAGTGATTTCTTGAGTGATGTAACCCACATACGAAAACACCAGAACCTGACCTTTCTTCACATTGTCTAAGGCAAAATTCCCCTCGAAATCGGTAGAGACCCCGCGGGTAGTGCCTTTTACAACCACCGAAACCCCCATCATCGGACTGTTAGGAGCTTCTTTCACATTTCCTTTTATGTTATAAGTTTGTGCCACTGCCAAACTCGTACATAAAAATAGCAACATTGGTAAAATAAATACTTTCATCTGAATTGCTCTTTTTAAATGGTATGTTAATGTATTATATTAGGTTTAACTTGTTTCTAACTTCCTCTTTTCTTCCCTTTACTTTCGCTTCTCTACCTATTACTGATATTACCGGCATTGTTGTATTGTATTATTAATCAACTATTTATACACCCTTTCTATACCAATCGTCCAAGATTCGTATAAGCTTCCTATAAGCTCTCTATAAGCTAAGTCCATCATTCATCTAGTAAAAATCCGTCTCTTTTTTGGGATAAAGTTAAGAATAATTTTCGTGCGCTTTCGTTCTTCCATTCCCCCGTGGTAACTTTTGATAAGTTTTATCTCAAAAATGATAAATTACAGCCTTAATTTCAAAACAACAAATCACCTTTTTCAGTTGCTTTTTCCTACTCTCTCTAAATTTATACTTTTCAATCAGTATTATTGGCATTTCTGGCATTAACTCAGTATTACTTTCTCTTTCCTTTATTTCTCTTTCAATCACGCAACAAAGATAAACGCAATTATTCAACACACAAAATATTTTACCTATACAAAAAATATACAAGGAATATTTTTAACGTAAATGTATAGTTACTATTAACGAGAATTACAAAACAAACCATTGTAAATCTTACATTTAAACTTATATACAAAAAATCGATGTAAAGGTAACAACAAATAAAAAACACCTCTTAAAAAGAGGTGTTGTATAGGTAATGTATATATTTTTTTAAGAAAATCAATTTATGTTTTCTACTCACTCGTACGACTCACATCTGCCTATGTAGCTCGCATCACTAATCATTAACCACTAACCATTAACCACTAACCACTAACCATTAATTTAGAGCTTTAGAATGTAATCGGTAAGGTTCTGGTTGCGCTCTAAACGCATTTTTTTGCGCAAGCGGTAACGCTTTATCTCTATACTTTGGGTAGAAATGTTCAGTAGGGGAGCAATTTCTTTACTCGAAAGGTTCAAACGCAGGTAAATGCACAGTTTGATATCATTAGGAGTAAGGTCAGGGTGAAGCGATTTAAGCCGATTAAGGAAGTCGCGATCAGTTTGATTAAAGATTTCTTGAAAATGCTCCCAGTCGCCTTCGCTGTTGATATTATCTTCCACAATATGCAATACCTGTTTGCTATTACCACTGCTCAAAAGTGCCTCTTTGATGCTCATTAGCAGTTCATTCTTGCGCACGATGTTCATCGTAGTCACCGCCAACTCGCGGTTCTTGCTCTCCACTTCACTATGGAGCTTATCGTTTTGGAGTTTCATTACCGTACGGTCATTTTCCAATTGCAATAGAGCGAGTTCTTTCTCTTTTTCTTGTTCTACCTTCTTCTTATGACGCTTGTAATGAACTCTATACACACGGTGGATAATAAAAAGCAAAAGCAGTAAGAGTCCTATATAGGTAGCTATCATCACATTAGTGGCATACCAAGGTTTTTCTATTACAAAGTGAAAAATAGCCGTATTGGTCGAAACAGCATTTCCCACTCTGGCTCTTACCAGAAAGGTATAATCACCTGCAGGCAGATTATCAAACTGCACACTTGCCTCTTTGCTCCAGTCGCTCCAGTGCTCATAAAGTCCTTCCAATTTATATTGATATACAGTTTGAAACATCGCATTATAGGCGGGCACACTATAGCTAAAACGCAGATTGTTTTGGTTATGTGCCCAGCGGTTATCAGTACTATTAAGAGCAATAGGTTGCCATACGCCTTCTACTTTGCTTTTGTCTATATGGTCTATATGCACCTCATAAGCGGTATGGTGCGACGGATTAAACACAAAATCCATAAAGCCGGTGCTCGTACCTAAAAGGCAATCACCTTCTCGGTACTCATTGAGGTTCTCAAAACCTACCAAATCCTTGCGAAAAGCAGCCGAGAGAGGCATCTTTTTCAGCTGAAGTGCCTTGTCTAACTTACCCTGACTCATCTTCACTATATTGTATTGGGTAAAAAACCACAATCCGTCCTCTTTACCCCGTAACATAGTGCCCGATAAGTAGGCATCTTGGTCGAATAGCCGATGGGTAAGGCTTTCATCTTGCACAAACTTACGTGCGGTAATATCATATTTAAACAAGCCTTTTTCAGTGAAATACCAAATCTCATTGCGGTATTTAGCAATCGCCGACTTGCGTCCCATTGGGGCAGAAGTCTCTTTGTGCACTTGGAGTACTCTGGTAAAATCAGGGGAGAGTTGCAACCGGAACACGCCTTTGTACTCGTGGCTTACCAATAGTTCAGTAGGCGAAATAAACTCAAAAAACCTACTCGATACGTTGAATCCTGTTATCTTATTGCGGTATTGCCAACGCCCTTCTTTCAGTTCCAAAAGGTATAAACCTTCATAATTGCCTTGCAAGAGCCAATTAGGGTGTCCTTCCACAGGTTTAATATCCCAAGTACCCAAAACATTACACACCAATTGTGCTCGATGGTTGTTTATCACAAACGTACCTGAATTGTGCCCACAAAACAAAGAGCCTTGTAGTTCTTTCAGTTGCCACACTTGCCCTTTAGTACCTTCAACCAACTGAAATGGCTGACCTGCTTTCAAAGGAAAAGACGCATAAAAAAGCCCCTGATTGGTACCCAAATACAAATCACCTTGGTAAACAATAGAGGTATAAACGGCTCCTAGCACTCCTTCGTTATCTTTATACTGGCGGAAAGGCGAAAAGAAATTCACCATACTAATGCCATTGTCTAAGCCTAACCACACATTGTGTTCTTTGTCCTCGAAGATAGAAAGCACCGTGTTGTTTTGCAAGCCTTGCTTCTGATGAAGGTGCTCCCACAGTTGTCCTTCTGGCGATAATCGGTATACACCATTGGCAATCGTCCCCAGCAAGATAGAACCGTCAGAGAGTTGTTCGCAACTGTAAATGTTTAGGGAAGAAGTAAGCGCCTCAGTACTCACTTGCCAAGGTCTCACCTCAGCAGGTGTTCCTTCGTAAATGCCTTTGTCTTGGGTAACAAATAGAAACTTACCTTTATATGGGAAGATATTAATAACAATATGCTCGCGGAAAAGAGGCGCTTCCGAACGTAACTCTTCTTTACCATTCACAAGAGCAAAAAGCCCCTCATTCATCTTTTGAAAGAAGATATGCTCGCCCACTTTGAAGATTTTAGGTAGGTTGTTTTGCGAATGCACAATGTGAAAGCGGTCGTGCTGAGAGTCGTAAATATAAAGTTTGTGCAACGACTGGAAGAGCACCCAATGGTCAAAAAAAACAATTTTCCATACCTCTTCGTCTTCTATATCCTTAGGCGGCAAGCGTTTACTCAGTGAAGTATATTGCAAACGGTTGAAAGCATCTGCTTGCCAATAACCAAATTCAGCAAAACCTCCCGTATAGATAGTGTTACCTTTGGCGTTTACGGCGCGCACTATCGCCCCATTGGGCAAGGGGTAATGTTCCCATACCACCCCATTGAACTCCAATAGACCTATATTGTTAGCAAAATATATCTTTTGATTTATCGCTTGACATATTTTCCAATTCTGACTCTCACCCGAGTATACCGAAGGAGCGTAGTTATAGATAGGTGGCAATAACTGAGCGTGTATCGTCCCTACAAACCACCCCATCAAAACACACAGAAAAACACGCATACGCATAAGGTATTAAAGTTTAGTTGCTGGCAAAGATAACTATTTTATTTTGATTATTCCAAAAAACATCCTCTATTTTCAATGAAAGTCTCTTTTCGCTTATTTCTCCCTCATCATTCGCCTCTGAATTGGTATTATTGGCATTTTTGGTATTATCGTATTAAAATTGATGTTCTTTATTTTTAGTCATTAATCAAACAAAGGGCGATGTTCACACATCGCCCTTTGTTAAAACCCAATTTTCAAAACACTGTTAGTAATAAACTTCTGGTTAGGTTAGATATAAGATAATGCTGGGCTTAACCTTTTATCTTTTTTACTGCACCTTAAAATTCAGTTTCTTTAATCCCTCCTGTACTTCGGGGCAACTCATAAATAGTTTCCAAATGAGACCCGTGCGGTGATTTTCTATCATCGGGGCAATAGTGAGTTGGTCGATAGCTAAATAACGCTTAGGATACCATACCGCTTGCTCGCTAAAAGCATCGTAAAAGCCGTATTTACCCCATATCACATCTCCTAAATCGTAATAGAAATGCTTGAGCGCAACCATTGATTCTTGAGGGGTATAAGGGAAGCTGGAAAGTGCAGCAGTAGGCACGATTACCCCTAAATCGTTACTAGGGCTGTGGGCTGAGTACCCTTTTACTGAATAACTGGCGGTAAGTCCCCAGCAGTTCGCCCCATAACCTTTATAACCTTTCGGGTTTTCTAGGCAATATTTGTAGTTGATAAGGGTGTGATTGCGATTCAAATCCCAGTAATTGGCATAATCATCACTGAGTCCTTTGGGGTTCAACCCTATGTACGAATAGTGCGCCCAAAATAGGGGACCTCCGTATTGTTCTGCGAAGTTGTGTTTGAGAATCAATGGTAGATTGTACGTTACCTGAGAGCTTTTAATAGCTCCTCCACGTGCCCAACCGTTGTGATAAGCCGAAGCAGGAATGGTGTGGGTTGGCGAAGAAGCTGCCAAAATATAGGTAATCAAGCATTCGTTATAACCTTTCAGAGGAAAATTCATCTGCCAATTGTAATTAGGACTCCAATGCCAATAGAGCACATCTTGTCCGTTTAGGTACCAATCCCATTCCATTTCGCGCCATAATTTATCAATGCGAGAAGCTAAGGCTTTTTCGGTATCGTTCCCGTCTTTGAAATACTGACGTACACAAAGCAATCCTTGCATCAAGAAAGCGCTTTCCACAAGGTCTCCCCCATTGTCTTTTTGTCCAAAAGGTTTGGTCTTACCCGTACGCCCGTCTATCCAATGCGACCATACACCGTGATAACGGTCGGCTTTCTCTAAGAAAGTTACGATTTTTGTAAATCTTTCTACTGCCTCAGCACGAGGGATAAAACCGCGCTCTACACCCACCAATAGCCCTGCAATCCCAAAGCCCGAACCTCCCGTAGTGATGATATGAGCATCATCGGAAGGAACATCTATATGAATGCGCTCAGGGGCTAACCCCGAGTTAGGTTCGGCACCGTCCCACATATAGTTGAGGTGCGCACGCTGGATATAATCTAAGAAAGCATCGTCGGAAGCAAATTCCATCGGACGATTCTTTTCAACAGGTGGTTTAGGAGTAGGCGTATTACCGCCTTTCTTACTGTCCTTACTGCAACTGCACGACGCGCAGAATGCAATAAGAAGCACAAAAAGTGTTCTGTTTATCTGTTTGATATGCTTCATATTTTGTATATTTTTCTATTTTAACATCAATTCAATATAATATTAATACTGATTTACAGTTATATTTATATTGCAATCTGTGCAATCTAACAACATCAGCTACTTATCTCCCCGCTAGCGCGAGCTTGTAGCTCGTGTTCCTATCCTTCACTAATTTCTCCCTTTGAAAGTAGCCAGCAATAGCTGGGTATGTGCCCCACGAGAACGGAGTATGTGTAAAGAGAGATGTTACCCTCGTCATTTGTCATTCGTTACTCATCTCTACACCCCCTCTCCTTGGGAGAGGGACGGGGTTAGGATTCTCTTTCTTTCGCCTCGAAACCCCGTTTTTACCATTTTTTGTGTCGCTGTATTATGCTATGAATTAACAACTTATATACCCTTCCTATACCAATCGTCCAAGATTCGTATAAGCTTCCTATAAGCTCTCTATAAGCTAACTCCACCCTCCTTACAGCCTTTTTTCGCCCAAACCTCTCCCTCCCTTCTTCCGAATTGCTCCGTTTCCTTCCGATAGCTCAAATATTTCACTTTTAAGGATATAGACTTTGCCAAAGTTTGAAACTTTGGCAAAGTTAATTGTACACTGTCTGTCGTGCTACAAGCTCCCTCCACATTTCCTCATTCTCTCATTTTCTAATTTTTCCCCGCCTGCCGTGCTACGGCTGCCTGTGCGGCTCGCACCTTTTACCTTACCTAAAACTCCATTCTAAAAAGTCTTTGGTGTTAAAAGCAGGGTGCCAAGCGTTGTGATTGGCTCCGTAGAACTCTATGTATTCTACTTTCTTGCCAGTGCTTTTCAACGCCTCATAGGCTTCGCGCGAGTAAGTCACCGGTATCACATCATCGATATCACCGTGATAAAAGCGGAATAGAGTTTTCCCTTTGAACTCACGCATACGCTCTATATTAGTCGCCCCACATATCGAGACAGCTTTGGCAAAGGTATCGGGGAAGCGATACACCATATCCAAAGTAGCAATCGCACCCATCGAAATGCCCATAATGTACACTCGTTTAGAGTCGATAGGGTAAGTAGCCAAAGTCTCGTCTAAAAGTTCCTTCACCAACCGCAAATGACTGGTAATAGGAGCGTCCTTTGGTAGAGGATTACCGCTTTTGTAACCTTTTTCAGGACGCTTTTCAAGCGACCAATATGCCCCCTCAGGACACTGCGGGAAGAGCACAAAGCAAGGATACTTATCTCGGTTCGCAGGATTGCTAAACACCGTGCCCCCATTGCGCAACTGACTCTCATTATCGTTTCCTCTTTCGCCAGCTCCGTGCAAGAAGAGCACCAAAGGGTATTTCTTGCCTTTCTCCATTTTTTTAGGTTGAAGAAAGCGATAAGGCATACTATTCTTTTGCTTATCCACATATACGCCTTTGGTATACGCCTCATTCTGAGCACTGATACTAATGCTGTAAAGAAAGATGATAAAAATTATTAAATATCTATTTTTCACTCGCTAATGTTTTTATTTGAACATCATTAATAGGTTCATTAAAGAAATAAAACTGGTCTAACTGACCTTTGTAGAATCCTGCCCATCCTTGTGCTCCTGCCCCAGTAGTGAGCGGAGGAGTAGTTTGAAAAGGAAGCGTTCCTATTACAAGAGTACCTAAGTTGGGGCACGCTATGCCTCCCAAAGTCTTAAACTCTTGCGAATGTACCTCTGATCCATTCCGAAAAATAGTAAACTTACCTGTGGTAGCATCATAACGAAAAACCAAATGTACCCATTTGCCTAATGTTTCTGGGATTATCTTATCTACCCAACCATCTTTGGTACCGTTGCTCAAATGCAGTTTAAAACGTCCATTGGTTTGAGTAGAATTACCTGGTTCCATAAATAGGTCTATATAACTCCAAAAACCTTTGTTATTAGTTAAAGAAAATAATCCTGTTGCCTTAGTAGGTTTTTCGGCATTCATCCAAAAAGCGATAGAAAAACTACCTAAGTTACCCAATACATCGTGCAACGATTTACCACCATTAAGTGGAGTAGTAGGAGGCGTGATAAGTATATAGCTATTATCAGCTCCTTGATAAGCTTTCTTTACTTTTCCTTGTGTATAAGAAGCATTTCCTACTACTTGAGTAGTTGCTTTATACACACTCATATCCTCACTATTATCTTCAAAAGTAAAAGCTAATTTAGGCTTTACATAGTCTAAGATAGGAGGTTGCTTGGGATAATCAAACGCAGGGTCTTGGTCTAAGTCTTGGAAACAGCTGGTAAAAGCTGTCAGACTCACCATAAAACTGATATATAATACATATTTTTTCATTGTAGTAAATTTTAGATTTTCAACTTAGCCGAAGTTTGAAACTTTGGCTAAGTTTAGACCTGTTATCTCAATTAATAATTAGGGTTTTGAACGAGTACACCGTTAGAACGGTCTATCTGTGTTTGTGGTAAAGGGAACAAACGATGTTTTACTTGATAAGAGGCTTTACCTGCATTATGAAGAGTTTCTACATCTATATTCCAACGTACTAAGTCATAAAAGCGGTCAAACTCCATACCCAGTTCTACACGGCGCTCGTGACGAATAGCCTTACGCAAATCACTTTGATTAGTGGTAGTAACGGCAGGAAGCACAGGGGTACTACTAGTTCGTCTTGCACGGGCGCGCACTTGTTCCAAGTAGGTAAGTGCTTCGGCACTGTTACCAAGCTCATTAGCTGCTTCGGCAGCCATTAAGAGTACATCGGAATAACGAATAAGGCGAATATTGAACCAATAACCAAACTTGCTATTGGTGCGACGCAAAGCAGGATCAGTATATACTTTCTTGTTGTAATACTTATTCACTACATCATTATTAGCGATAGGTTTTTCGCCATAGGGTGTATTAGGCTGCATAGCGTTGGCTTCTGCTATATTTTTAGCAAAATAAAGCAAGGTTTCATCTTTGCGAGGGTCACCTGTTTCAAAAGCATCAGCTAAGTATTGAGTAGGACAGTTGAAACCCCAACCGAAATCCCATTGCCCAGAACCGCGCACTCCTTGTACTTGGGCAAAAGTACTTCCTACTTGTTCTGCTTTGTATGCCTTATCAAAAGTGCATTGCAATTCAAAAATAGAACCGGGTCCATTCTCGCCTGTCTCACGGAAAATCTTATTGTAATCGGCACTTAGATTATACAATCCTGAGTTAATTACATCTACAGAAGCGGTATACATTTCTTGCCAATTACTACGCATCATATAGGTGCGAGCATGCAGGGCGCGAGCAGCTCCCCAAGTAAGGCGTCCTACAAAAGTAGTAGGCCACATTCGTGGTAAATCGCGCTCGGCAATAGCGAGGTCAGCATCAATTTGTGCGTAAATGTTTTCTACTGATGCTTTTGGTTTATTGGCTTCATCTCTACTTTTCACCGAGAAGTTAATAAGAGGTACTTCACCAAAGGCGCGCACCAAATTGAAAAAAGCATAAGCACGGAAGAAATGAGCTTCTCCTCTATTGACTTTATCTGTTTCTGCCAAAGAGGTTTGATTGGCATTATTAATCTTATCAATTACAGTATTGGCTGCGAAAATCAATTCATAGTTTCCGTCGTAATACTGTGATACAAGAGCATTGGTAGCTACGTAATTGAAATCGTCTACATTCTTAGAATCAGCTGAATCTCCTGCGTTAGAGCCTTTTTCGGCATCTTCACTGCGGAAGCTGTGTACCGCCAAAGCTGGCAATCCTGACGTGATAGAAGAAGCTCGCATTTTACCATACATCCCAAAAACTTCGGCTTCATAAGTACCAGCGGCTCCTTTTTGTTCTCCTTCATACCATTCGCCTTGAGGCTCTTGGTCGAACTTGTTGCAATGGGTGAAGAGGGCAACACTTGTTACCATTAATCCTATTGCTATAATATGGTTTATATTCTTTTTCATAATTGTTAATTAAAAAGTGATATTTACACCGTAAGTAATAATCATTGGCATAGGGTAAGTACCCGTATCGATACCGAAAGATAAGGCACTACCTCCTATTTCGGGAACATAGCCTGTGTTTTTATGCCAAGTTTTTAGGTTTTGCATATTGGCATAGAAGCGCAATTTCTGTACTCTTAGACGTTGTAATACGTCTTGTGGCAAGCTATAGCCTAACTGCACGTTGCGCAAGCGGAAAAAGCTACCATCTTCTATATAGTATGAAGAGTTCATACGATTGATGGGGCGACTGTTATCTACAATAGGCTCCCAGTTAGAAGTGCCTTCGCCGTGCCAACGGTTCAAGCGGTGTGCTTGGTAGTTAAGGGTCGCATAACCACTTTCACCCCAACCGCGATAAATTTCGTTGCCATAAGCTCCCATAAACTCTGCTGAAAGGTCAAAGCCTTTGTAGCCGAGATTGAGACTAAAACCATAGGTAAGATCTGGGGTAGGATTACCTATCATCTCACGGTCTTTGGTGTCTATTTTACCATCACCGTTGAGGTCGGCAAATTTAAGGTCACCAGGTTTAGCTCCAAAAGAATTTACTGGAGAATTGGCAATGTCCTGATAATTTTGATATACACCAATCACTCTGTAGCCGTAAAAATGACCAATAGGATAACCTTCCAAGCTACGCGCTACGTCGTTTGGACCACTATATACGGCATACTCTGCATTACGACCTAATGAAAGCACTTTGTTATCAATAGTGGTGATATTGGCACTTACACCATAACTAAATCCGCTTTCTTTGAGTTGGTCTTGCCAAGAGGCTGAAATTTCCCAACCTTTATTCTCTATCTCTCCGAGGTTCTCCAAAGAGTTTTGTGTACCTGCAAGGCTAGGCAGATTTACAATAAGGTCTTTGGTTTTCTTATGATAGTAAACAGGCTCTACACTGAGGCGATTGCCTAAGAAACGGAACTCGGCACCGGCTTCCCACGCATAGGTCTTTTCCCAACCTAAGTTTTGTACTAAATAGGCAGGTACATAGCCTGTAATAATACGGTCGCCAAAAACAGCACTACTTGAACTTACTAATCTAGGGTAAAGAGGGTAATCATTGCCTGTGTTTTGGTTACCTAGCACACCCCAAGAACCTTTTAGTTTGAGGTAATCTACTACTTTTTGGTTTTTCATAAAGGCTTCTTCACTGAGTACCCAACCTGCGCCAAAGGAGTAGAAGTTGTCCCACGTATTGCCCAAGCGATGAAATACTGAAGCTCCATCACGGCGATAAGAAGCGTTGAGCAAATAACGATTGTCGTAATTATAAAGAGCTCTAAGGAGATAAGACATAGTGAAGCGTCTGTTTTGTGAAGAATCATTAGAAGAATTCTTAGCTCCAAAAGAAGAAAGCCACCATTTATCGGTATTGCCGTTAGGAGAAAAAATAATATCGTCCATATGCTGACTACGCGCTCCATTTAACTTAGAATATTCTTTATAATCAGTAGTGAGCCCTGTCATTGCATTGAGGTTGTGTTTCCCCCATTGCTTTTTAAATGAAAGTATGTAATCTTGCTGAGTGCGCAAAGTGGTTGCCTTAGATTGTGAAAGGGTTTCATACTGTCCTCCTATGTGTTTTTTATCGCGAGTTAAAGGACTATACACATAGGTAAGAGGGTCGAATTTGCGTTCTTCGTGGACGTTATAATCGGCGGAGAAAGTGGCTTTGAAAGTAAAGTCTTTCAAGAACTTCAATTCTCCATAGATGTTCCCTGTTAAACGGTGAATAGAAGCTTTGGCATTATTAGCTTGTTCTTCTACACGTATCATAGGATTGTATACCTGTGCATTTTGGAAGTTAGGCATATCGTAAAACAAACCTGTATTTTCATCTTTCACGGGGGCAATAGGAACCGCTTTGAGCGCTGCTTCTACACCGCGCCCGTCGGCAGGGAGGATACGTGAGCCATTGGCTTGGAAACCAAAACGCAAAAAGTCGGTTACGTTGTAATCGCTGCTGAGGTTGAGGGTGAGTTTAGAGAGCTTTTCGTGCTTGATAGAGCCTTCTTCATCGGTATAGCCTGCCCCCATATAAAAGCGCCCCTTTTCGCCTGAGCTAGCTACGCTCACGTTATGATTGGACACCCACGCACGGCGGAAGATTTCATCTTGCCAATCGGTATTAGCTTGCCAATGGGTATAATCAAACGGATTGGCGCCTTTATTGGCTAACTCTTCGTCATAAAGAGTTTTAAAGCCTTCGGCATCAGTCATTGCAACACGGTCGTTGATGACTTTTAATCCTACGGAAGAATTGATGTTTACGATGGTTTGTCCTTTTTTGGCTTTCTTGGTGGTAATGATAATCACCCCATTGGCACCACGAACCCCGAAGATTGCGAGAGACGAGGGGTCTTTGAGGATTTCCATAGACTCGATATCCTGCGGGTTGAGGTAGTTGATATTATCGGTAAAGAGCCCATCGACTACGTACAGAGGTGTATAGCCGTTGATAGAGTTTGTACCGCGGATACGGATTTCGGGGTCTTGCCCTGCCCGCCCTGTATTAACGATTTGCACCCCAGCTACCTTCCCTTGGATAGAGGCTAAGGGGTTGGTAGACGGACGGTCAGCAAATTCATCGGTTTTAAGACTGACAATAGAGCCTGTAAGGTCTCGTTTTTGAGCTGCCCCATACCCAATCACTACTACTTCTTTGAGCTCTTGGGTATTTTCTCTTAAAGTAACATTAATGCGGGAGCGTCCTGCTACTTTTACATTTTGGGTCTGCATACCTACGAAGCTGACTTCTAAGACGGCATTGGAGGGCACATTGGGAAGTGTATAGTGCCCTTCGAAGTCGGTAGAAGTACCCTGGGTAGTACCCTTTACAATTACGTTTGCTCCTGGAATGGGGTTTTTAGTCCCTTCTTCATAAACGGTACCTTGTACGGTAATTTGCTGAGCGTGCAGGGTAACGGTTAGAGAAAACATCAGGAAGAAAAACAATATTTTCTTTATTTCCATATGTTATTGATTTTTTTCACTGCAAAATTGCTAAAAGTTTCTTTTATCTCCAAAAAAAGAGCTACGTCAAAACTACTACAATGAAAAATTAACGAAATGACGTACTACGTCAAAAGTACTACAAGAAAATGCAATATTTTGATTGTTAGATATTTCTGAGAATAAAAAAGAATAAAAAATTGAGAGAATTAGAAAATGAGAGAATGAGTAAATATTGTTAGTTCATTTAACTTTGGCAAAGTTTAAAACTTTGCCAAAGTTTGAGATGGAAAAGCGATGTGTTAGGGTTGTTAGGAGGATTCGGAAGGAAACGGAGAAGTTCGGAAGAGAGAAGGGAGGGGTTTTGGTGAAAAAAGGGTGTAAGGAGGGTGAGGTTAGCTTATAGAGAGCTTATAGAAAGCTTATACGAATCTTGGACGATCGGTATAGAAAGAGTATATAAAAAATTGATTCATAGTATAATACAGCGACACAAAAAACGGTAAAAACAGGGTTTCGAGGCGAAAGAAAGAGGAAGAGGCACTAGGACTTAGGCCATAGGCACTAGGGGGAATATGACGGAAAAGAGAAGGGATAATTAGGGAATTAGCAAATTAGAAAATTAGTAAATGGGAAAGTGTGAGGTCTTAGGGCATAGGCAATAGGGAGGTGACGGAAAGGGGAAGTAATGACGGGGGACGAATGATGACTTACAAAGGGATGTGGCAGAAATAGAGTTTTTTTTTTAGAATGTGACAAGGTAAAAAGTAAAGCGAAGGTAGGAGAGAGATGTAGTGAACAATTTAGCAAAAAAGAAGAGGTAAGAATGCTATGGCAATTCTTACCTCTTCTTATTATAGTTCAATACAATTAAAATATCGCAGAGAACAATTTAGGATTGATGTTTAGGCTACACCAGAACCAGTCTTGGTAACCGCGTTGGTTAGCAGTACCTTTGAGGGCTTTGGTGCCATCGTTAGCAAAATAAGTAGAGTAACCTACTTGTAACCCTATAAAAGGTTGTACTTTTAAGTTGTACACCAAGTCGATTTCACTGCCATAGCTACTGTGTTTTTTGCCACCAACTTCAAATTTAGCAGCAGGTGCAAAGAAGTGATAAGTAGCGCTGAGGTTGCTCTTTTCGCCAGTGCGCACATTGGCAGTGAGATAAGGATTGAGCAAACCTACGGAAGGAGTGAAACCTACATAGTAATAATCCATAAAACCGTAGAACTTGTGGTTGGTACCGCTGAATGGATTGAATTTCTTGTCTTTACCCGAAGTGTCATCAGAGGCGTTGCCACTGAGGTAATCTACTCCAGCGGTTAAACCAAAGATAGGAGAGAACTTGTAGCCTGCGTTCACTGCAAACATATAAGCGCTTTTATCGGCTCCTGTAGCGTTTTTACCGGTTTGCATATAAGCAGAAGCTCCATAGGTGAACTGGTTACTTTTGCCAGTGTAGTGTGCACCAAAAGTTTGCATATTTTGGTCAGCACTATCATCAGTACGGTAACCTAAGTTAGCAAACAAGAGCGACAATTGGTGCGCTTCACTGATGCTATAGTGTGCGTGAAGAGCTTGCAAGTGTTGGTAATCCTGACCCAATCCTGGAGTAAAATTCTGTCCGCTGGGAGTATTTACATTTAGCGTAGGGGTCGTGGTACTTCCTGATTGGTTATAAGCAAAGAAACCGCGGAGTGTCAACTTTTCAGAAGGTGTCCAGTTGAGGTTCACTGCATCGTGGCTACGTCCGGCAGGGTGCCAATCGAGAGAGCCGAAAATACGGTCGTCGTCCAGTGCAATCACTTGTCTACCTACTTTTGCGCTAAGGGTATTCACAAGAGGGAATTCGGCATAAGCCTCAAAAACCGACATACCGCCTGTTTTATCGACGGCTTGTACTTGTTGCGCTTGCCCCCAAACGTTCACGTTTTGAAGAGAAACGTACAAATGTAGGCGGTCGCTATGCTTATAGTCGAAGTTTAAGCGCACGCGGTTGTTGGTGAGGATAGCAGGCGATTCACCTTCTACTAAAGGACGATATGCCCCATTGCGGTACTCGAAACGCGGACGAATTTGTGCTGATAGAGTGAACTCGTTATCGGCAGGTGGCGGAGGAGGTGGCGTCATCATCTCTTCCATAGGAGGTTGTGGAGGAGGAACACCTTCATTAGGGGCAGGAGGATTTTCTACCTGCGCAGTTGCTAAAGTGGGGTACAAAACGAAAGCGGTACCCAAAGCAAAAAATGATAATAAATGTTTTTTCATTGGTATAGTGTTTTTAAAATATTTTACGTTTAAAATAGGTTAAAATGCTGAAAATAAGTCATAAGTACAAGTTTTCTTATTTAGAATAACAATAAAATAAGGATATATCTTTATTTTCTTTTGCAAATGTAAGGAAACTATTTTACATTTGCAACTATAATCCGCAAAACGAAATGTACAAAATCGCAAAACGAAATGTACATAAATTTCAGGGTGTAAAGATATAAAAAAAGCCGTTACAATGTGATATTGTAGCGGCTTTTCTAATGGCAAAATTAAAGTTATACTTTTATGGGGTAATTAGCTGTGAGTATCTCTAAGCGTTTTTTACCCTTGGTGTTGGCACTGCTTAAGTGTAGTGCTATTTCTTGCTGATACCAGCCATATTCAACTACTAAGCGGCTTAATTCAGGGTTGTGGTAGCTGCTGAGTAGGAACTTACCTTTTACCTTTGTAAGTACAGACAGAAGAGCGTCAAAATGCTCTTGGGTGTAGCCACCATAATGTCCTTGGTCAGCACCTACATAGGGTGGATCAATGTAGAAGAAGGTGGTAGGGGTATCGCGGTGCTCGATCACACTTAGGGCATCGTTATTTTCAATCTGTACGGTCTGTAGACGCTGAGAGTATATGTCGGTAAACTCTTTTATCTTGTTGTTTAAAGCACCTACATTCTTGCCATTGCTGGTGATGCGGCAGTTGAGTATTTGGTTGGAAAAACCACAATTGGTAGCAAACCAAAATGCCCAAGCGCGTTCAATGGGAGTAAAGACAAAGGGTGAGTGATAAATCACTAAGGCGTGTTTATAGGCTTCGCGGCTTACGAGAGTTCGTTCTACGAGTGTTTTGAGCTGCTGGAAGTCTGTTTTGAGCACTTGATAGAAGTTGTAGACGTTGGCATTGAAGTCATTGATGATTTCTACTTTCGTGGGTTGTTTTGCCCAAAATACTGCGCCTCCGCCAAAGAAGGGTTCTACATAGAGTTGATGCTCAGGGATTAAAGGTAGGATGTAGGGTAGCATTGTCTGCTTACCACCATAGTAAGTTATTGGTGTGCGTTGATAGATTTTTGATGTATTTTTCATAGAAGTTTTGGTTGGTTAAGTTATTATTTGTACTTTTGCAGTTCCCCAACTATAATAAATAATAGCCCGAAAACCCACAGAAGACATTAGAGATGTCCTCCGCAGGGCTTTCGGGTCGTATTTTATAGTTGGGGAACTATATTAAGCGGAGGCATCTTTTTTACTTCGTTCCTCCATTGAAGTGGTATTTAAATACCTTTTAAATTCTTTTTAAAGTATTGAAACAGGTTGAGACGCCAAGCAATAAAGGCAAGGACTACTAAGGCGATTGCTATAATGCTGAGGGTGATGTATACGCCTGCCTGAAAGCCGTGTACTTTGACTTGTTTTTGTTTATGAGTGTTCTTTACAGCCCTGCGCTCTGATGTGTTATTTATGGCTTTTGCGCGCGCAAATTGCTGGCTGCTTAGCTCTTGTCGCTCACTGCTGGCGGTATTGGCATATTGCCCGCTTTGAGTGAGCACCCCGCCTGTGAGGGTGATTTTCTCAATGAGTTTGCCGTCCTTCTCGTGGGTATAGATGAGGTCGCGGACGGTGCCGTCTTTATCTGTTACGGTGCTCAGTGAGAAGTGCGCCGACTGCAATAGGGACTGGTTTTCGAGGGTGCTGACCTTCTTGCCTATTTCGGTAAATAGGCTGTCGAGCTGGGCGTTATAATGCCGCTCAGTGGTCTGCACAGTCTTTTCGGTGGATACCTGCTTGGTGCGGCAGGCGGTTAGCATTAGTGCACAGAGGATAGTGCACAGTGCATAGTGTTTCATACGTGTTTATTTTTGTTTATTATTTATTCTATTAGTCCAATGTAGGTCCAACGTAAGTCCAATGTAGGTCTAAGCTCAAAGCTGTTTGTACTCGGTTTTGGCATCGAAACTTGGGCAGGCTTTGTTAACGCCTGCAAAATCGCGGTGCCCTAAGATTTGGGCGTTGGGGTAGAGCTTTTTTAGGGCTTTGAGTAGCTCTAATAGGGCGACTTTCTGCTGCGGGGTGCGGGTGTCTTTGGGTAATTGGCTGTGTGCCTCACACCCGCCGATGTAGCAGATACCAATGCTATCTTTGTTATGCCCCTCAACGTGAGCGGGGATGAGGTTTACAT
This sequence comes from Capnocytophaga sp. oral taxon 323, assembly GCF_001278825.1. NCBI lineage: Bacteria > Pseudomonadati > Bacteroidota > Flavobacteriia > Flavobacteriales > Flavobacteriaceae > Capnocytophaga > Capnocytophaga sp. oral taxon 323. The sequence continues at coordinate 2,166,692 of NZ_CP012589.1, read as the reverse complement.
CTCTGCCCTCGTGAATAGTGCCGTCAAGGTAGATGACGTAGTTGTAGCCTATGCCTTTGAAGCCGCGTGCACGGTGCCACTGGTCGATATCCTTTACAGTAAAGGCTTTGCCTTCGGGTGTGGCTGAGCAGTGGACGACGAGGTAGGTGATTTGTCGAGTGGATTTTTTGAGTGTTAGCATAATAGATAATAGATTAAAAACAGGATGATGACAATCGGGTTTACGAGTGCTACCCACAGCGGATTGTATGCTAAGGGGTATTTTTTGCCGTGATAGATTGCCCACTGATGACGTTGTGAGGCATCGAAATATTTTGCATCTGCCCGCGTGAGCGGATAGAAGTGGAAGTACACAAAGCCAAAGTATAGGACGATAAACAATAGCACATAAACTATGTATTGTAAAGGGCTGTTGTAGATGGCAAGTGTCCCACTGAGTACCATAAGAGGGAAAATGATATTTGCCCCTCGTGTAAAGCTGCCTACCTTAGTGATGTAAGATAAGGCAAAGAGTTTAATGATGTATTTGTGCATAATTTATCTAATTAAAATGGTTCGTGAGAGCATCCTAAATATAGTTTATACATAGGTGAAATCTCATTTGTAGCTATATTTGTTAGCGTACAGTAACCCTCAAAATAGTCGTTTTCTCTTATAATTTTATTTTTTTCATCTTTAATTATGTATGTCCCATTATTTTTATTAGTATTATTATTGGTATATCCAAATGAAGAAACTTTATCTAAGAGGATTGACGTCTGAGAGTTCGTTTCATAAATACTAATCAAGTAGCCCTTTAAACTAAAACCACACCAAACAAACCTATCTTCCTTCCCATTGCCCCATTGCCAATTGCTATAGAAATCTTGATCATTATCCTTAACATTACACAAACAATCGATAGTACCATTTATAAAATTAACATCTCCACGATTACACCATCGCGTGGCATCTAAATTTCCTGTAAGAGTTGTGAATACTTCTCTAAGGTTCATTGTTGGTGGAGGAGTTAGAGTTTTTGTAACCATCAAACTGCCTATAATTGCTTCCTGTGTATTCCAAATATTACCTTTTTTCTTCCCTTTCAGGAGTTTTTTTGTGTAAGGTGAATAGTCAAAACTTACGTGACTTTGATATATTTTTAAAGTATGAGAAATATTGGTGTTGCTCTCATCAATATTACCCCAAAATCCCGTCATATTAAGCCTTATAGTTATTCTACCTGTCTCAGTAGTTACAGTTGCTTCCACTCTATTATTCAAATGAGCATTAGGAGCATTGTCATCTATAAGATAAAAAGCATTATTAATTGTTCCAAATAGTGTACAAAACTTATTGTATATATCTTCCTCTTGCTCTGGATCAAAATAAAAATGTATGTATGGATTTGTGCTAAGGGTATCTAAATTAAAAGATTGTTCTACTAATACAGCATTGAATAATCCTACTTCCTTACCTGCATTACCTAAATCAAAAAACGATTGACAATTCATAGGTTAATTATTTATTGTTAATACTCGAATACATCTTACCATTACAAACTGTAATAGTAGCTGTACTGCCAACACCTCCCTCTATAGAATTATCTCCTATATAATCTCCAGAGAAGGTTAGTTTTTGAGGAAAGGTTTTAATAATTGCAAAAGTTATGTTTTTGGATTGAGGAAAAGATAAGGTTGCATCTTTTGTTACATTTTCAGAACTTAGTACTAATATACAGTTATTAATGTTATCTTTTTCTTCTAACCAAAAAGTAGCTGTTGCAGGATATCTAACTTTAACTTCTTTAATAGTTTCAACTTGGGAAGATAGATTTGCACTTATCTTCTTATTACCATTTTCCTCTGTGATGGTAATATTATCTCCAGCAATGATATTGTCTTTGCCCATTTTACCTGCCAGAGCATCTTCTAAACCTGCAATGTTGCTAATGCCCAGCTGAGAGAGGATTTGCTTATTCTGCTTGATATAGTTTACAATCTCTTGCAGTTGGTCGAGGTCAGTGTCGTCTGATTGCAAGATATGGTTGATAGCATCAATAGCGGCTTTGAGGTCTGCTGCTGTACCTGTGTAGCTACCTTTGTCGAGCTTGCGGTCAAAAAGAGCTTGGTGTGCGTTGGTATCATTGATATGATTATTAATCATCTCGGCACTAACAGTGTTTTCGAGAGCTGCTTTAAGTCCTTCGACACTATCAATGGGCATCTTTTCATCCTTGTGCCAATAGCTTTCTATCCACGCCCAAAATTGGTTTTGGGTGGGTTTCTTGAAGTTGGAGAACCAACCTTTGAGTATTTCTTTTGCTGTTGCCATTTTTATTTAGTCGTTAGGGGTTAGTGATTAGGGATTAGTCGTCAAAGCCTACAAATTGAATGAATTTTACTACGCGTGAGGGCTGGATATTGTTGTGGGGCTGGTTACCACCTTCTGATTGTGTAAATGGTGCTGTTACATCACCTTGATAATTCCCTCTGGGACCTCCTGTGTTGTTTACTGATACTTCCCAGTTAGAACCTCCTTTTCCACTATCATCTTGTGAATAATAGTAATTATTAGTGTTAGCAGAGTGGTTGTGGCTTGGCATCTCTCCAGTAGTCAGGGTATGTGTTCTTTCACCCAAAGTTTTATCAAGTGTGCCAAAATCAAAATCGCGTGGACGGTAGCCCACAGGTACATAGCCGCGCATAGGTTCGTATTCTATCCAGCCGATAGGAATCGCATCTGCGGGTTTACCCCATATTGCTACGGTACCAATAGGAATGGTATGCTTGACGCGCCACTCTAACTTGGCAATGCGAGCGATGACGGTGGTTAAGGGATCAATGCGCTTAAAGTCTGCCCAAAGGTAGCCATCGGGGCTGTTGCCAAAGGTAGCATAACGGGTGTGCTCTACATCTTTGCTGGTGCCGTCCTCAAAGGGTAGAGAGGTGATGTCTTCTCTTACAATTACTTTATCAGAGAGGGTACTGCCTTTGAAGGGCAACACCTCGTCAAGGGCTTTGATGTAGACCACGCCGCTGGCAACGCTGTTGCCTGTGATCTCACAGCCTTTGAGGATTACCAGCTCGCCTGCCATAGCACCAAGGGTGTTAAAGAGGCTGTAAGCATCCTGCATATAGTCAAGGGTGTTGGTTTCAAAGGGGAAGCCGCCTGTGTGTTTTAGGTTGAGTTTGTTCATTGTTTTAAGCGTCTTTTAAAAGGTTTTTAAATCGGGATTCAAGGGTTACGAACTCCTGAAGGTTTACCAGGTTAATGGTGGGACCTACGTTGGTGGTAAAGCGCATCCGTTTGATGGCTGCCAGCAGGTCGGCGATGAGGGTGGTAAGGCTCTCGCGGTGGTTTTTTACCAGTAGCTTCTCGTCGATGGTAAAGCTGGCTTTTTCGGTGTTTACCTCAAAGGCTTCAAGGCTCTCGGCGTGCAAAAGGAAGGGCTTGGTGTCGCTGTTTTCAATGATGCCTATCAGGGCAAGGCTTCCTACCTTTGGCTTGAGGTAGAGGCTGCCGATGCCGAGTAGTACGCCGAGGAAAGGTAAGTCGCTATCTAAGTCGGTTGCCTGGCAGGTTTTTTCTTCCCAATTGACTGAGCTGATGCGTGCCCACTGCACTTGGGTGGGTACTTGGCTTTTGATGTTCTTTGTCATCAGAGAGGTAAATTCGTCTACTATATTCATTTATTAGGGGTTAGGGGTCAGTGATTAGGGGTTAGTAGCCTGTGCGGCACGCACCCCTATTTCTATTTCTTGGCGGTATTGTGAGGCTTCGAGGGTTTTCTTTACGCGGTCTACGTAATAGGTGCCGTGGCGGTCGGGGTAAAGGGTGGATGTTATCTTTACTTTTTGCCCGTGTTGCACGCTGGGGATACCGTAGGTGGTAAAGGTGCCTTCAAAGCCTTCGTGTTTACTGAGTTCATACAGGCGACGTACTTCTTTGTCGAGTTCTTCTTGTGTGCTTACGTTCCAGCTCATATTGATGGTTGTTACAGGGTTCTCATCGCCGTACTCAGCTTTGAGTTTATTGCCTTTGCCGTGGGTGGCAGTGCCAACGATCTTTACGGTGCGTTCTTCCTTCGATAGGTATTTGAGGCTATTGTCAGTACAGTTGCGCTCTAAGTCAAAGGTGTGATATTCATTTGGTTTACTTACTTCTGAATAGGGTTTGGCAACTGTTAATTTACCTTCTCTAATAAAGCTGTATATTGCCCATTCTTTTTGGAGCTTATCAAGCACTGCCCCAAGGGTGGTTTTGCTAAAACGTACAGCTCCAAGAGGTACATCGGCATCGGTATTGATGGGTAGGCTCTTTACTATGTCAGTAAGGAACTTTTTCAGAGTTACGCTTGAGGCGGCGTAGTTTACAGGGAGCTGCCTTAGCTTCCACATCTCATCGGAGAGGGTGAGACGTATAGGGAAGTCGGCGGATACTTGTGTGATGTAGCCTGTGAACTCTTCTACAAGGGTGCCGTTATAGCCCATCTTAATGCTTACTTTGTCGCCTACCTTAAAGAGGTCGCGCACCTTTTGCTTATCAAAGTCGCCTACGTTGCGGGGTAGTACGATAGTTGCCGTATCGGTGAGCATTTTCCAACTGCTTTCTATCTCTATGGCGGAGACTTTCTGCACCTTAAAGGGCAATCCTTTCAAGGGGTAAAAGGTGATTTCGGTTTGTAGAGCGAGGGTCATAGCTTATAGATGAGTTCAAAGGGTTCGTCACTGATGCAGTTTAGTTCTATGGGTATCAGGTTGGGGCTACCTTCAAGGCTTCGTATGTCAATGCTTTCTATGACTATATTGTGGATGTTCTTCCACCCAAAGAGTTCGCCTTCTACAGATATGCTCTGCACGGCTTCACTCCACTCAACGAGGCGACGCTCATACTCTCGGACAGTAAGCTCATCGGTGATGCAGAGGGTGCGGATGCGGATGCTCCAATCGTCGAAGCCGTAAATTTCTTTGACGGTGCCGTTGCCACCTATCACATCGGTACGTGTAAGCATCTTTGAGCGGGAGAAGTCTGCCATTGTGGCAGGGGGTAGCCAAAGGTCAGCAAGGGCTTTTTCGGTGATTTGCCCTTTGCTGTTATAGAACTTATAGCTGCCGCCTTTGAACTTAATGGGGAAGACAATGGGGGTGCCAAGCTTTGAGAGGCGTTTGGCTTCTTCGCTCTCGGCTATTTTCAGACCGCTGTAAGTGATAGGGGTAGGCTTATCGCTGCCGATGGGTGCGGTAAGGTATACAGGCGGGGTGGTGCCGAAGGCTGCCTGAAAGAGTTGTCCTATGTTATAGCGGTTGTCCATTGCTTATTTTAATTTGTTTCTTGATACGCTCATAGTCTTTACCATCACGTTCTAACTGTACCTTTACGCGTTTCTCAATTGCCACAGGGTCGTGCTTTGCCTGTACCCACTCTACGGCGTTGATACCTACCAGTGGATCGCTTTTTAGGTTGCCTTGGTAGAGTTGCAGCAAAAGAGCAACCTCTTGCAGCTCACTCTCACCAATGACAAAATCACCACCGATGATTTCTAAATCGTTGTCTTTTAGTAAAATGTCTTTCATATCTTAGAGGGTCACTACGGCATCGCGCATACGGTCATTGATAAGTCCGATGACTTGGTTAGCAGCTGACTCCTTGCTACCTATGTTCTTGTCAATGGTAAAGGTGTTCGTCATCTGTATATTCACATTGATAGTCTTACTACCCCCACCCCCTGAGCCGCCACCTATACTGAGTGTATCAGCTTTGCCACTGCCTTTGTCACCACTTTTGCTTGTAGCGAGGTCTGCCCCTTTGCCATTAGTATTATCTCCAATAGCAGAGGCAGGTGATAGTGTACCACTGGCAGTAGGCTTTTTAGTAGCTTCCTCTTTCTTCTCATCACTTTTCCAATGAAGCGATTGTCCAGCTTTTTTAAACTCCTCAGCAGCTTTCTTACCTGTCTCTACTGCCTTTTTAGCACTGTCAGCAATAGCTTGCTTACGGGCTTCAGTATCGGCGTGTATCTGTGCCAGCATCTTGTTGTTCTCAGCTTTATCGCCGATACCCATTGCATTCTTAAAGTTGTACCAACCCTCTTTAATCTTGTTGATACCAATCATTAAGCCATTGACAAGTGTATTCCAGTAGAGTTTTACCCCTTCTACCCACGTTTGAACCAGTAGCTTTGCACCGTTCCAAGTGTGTTTCCAAGCCTCACCCCAGCCACTAACTTTTGAGGCAAGGTAAGCAATACCAGCGATAAGCGCTCCTATGGCTACAATGATAATACCGATAGGGTTTGCTGATAAAGCTACATTCCACAGCCATTGCGCTGCGGTGGCAATCTTTGTCCATACAACCATCAGCTTTTGAGCGACAACGGTTTTGCTGAGCCAAGAGCCAAAAGAGGTGATAATAGGACCCAGTCCTGACCACGCAGCCCCTAAGTCGCCTGCCACTGAAACAGCACCACCCAAGGCATCACCCATCACCCCTAAGTACTTAAAAGCTCCAAAGCAAGCAATCTTCACATCTTCAAGCCACGCGTGTACGCGACTCATCTTCTCACTCCAGCCACCCATCACCGTCTGCGATTGCTCTACTGCTACGTTGGTGCCTGTTATCTGCTGGGTGAGCTCAGCCTGTGCATCGGCAGTATTAATAAGTCCTTGTGCTGCTTGGATATTCTCAGCACCAAAGACAGCCGCCAGCACATCGGTATCCTTACCTACCTTTTGCAACTCCCTAAGACGCTCAGCAAAAGGCAATGCAGTGTCGGACACCTTCTGCATATTTACCCCATAGGCTTTTAGCATCTCGGTAGCCTCTTTGGAAAGTGCTGAGGGGGCATTCATCTTAATAAGCACGTTACGCAAGCCTACCCCTGCCTCTGCGCCGTATTTACCACTTTGGGCTAAGGCTTGGAGAGCCGCGTTAGTCTCTTCAAAACTCACATTAGAGAGCTTTGCAGCTCCCCCAGCATTTACAAGAGCTTGGGCTATCTGAGGCACTTCGGCAGCACCTTCTTTGGCTCCTGCTGCCATTACGTTCATCATTCGCTCCATAGCCCCAGCAGCTTCAATAGGGTTGGTAAGGTCTACCCCGAACTGTAGCATTGAGGTAGTAAGCGCATCGGTAGCCCCTACTACATCGCCGCCCATTGTCTTAGCAAGCGTGTTGGCATACTTTCCCATCTTAGAGAGTGCCTCATCGCTTTCACCTATCTGAGGACCCAAGCGCGAGAGGATGGTCTGAAAAGTAGAAAGGTTATCCGTAGCACTCCCGCCGAACTCTTTGGCAAGGTCGCGTGCACGGCTGCCGAGCTTATCCAACCCTTCGCCTGTAATGCCTGTGATTGCCGAAACGTCTAAGAGTGCAGCCTCGTACTGCTCACCCGTTTGCGCCCCACGAGAGAAAAGCTCTAAAAAGCTACTCAGTCCCTGTGAGGCTGCCTGCCAATTGATAGCAGAGAGCTGGCTAAGGCGTTCTCTAAAAGTGCTTACCTTTTCCGTAGCTTCCTCTACCTTCTGCTGTGCACGGGCTATTACGCTGCTGACATTGTCAGTAGCGGAGAAAGTCCAAGTGGTAGTGTAACTGCTCATCTAAGGGGTTGCTTTAGAGAAAAATTCGTTAAGGGTTTCAATAAGGGCAAGTTTTGTAGCACGATAATGAAGTCGCTCCTCACACTTCAGTCGGAAGTCTATTGCCTGAAAGGTGCGGATATACTCCTCATCTTCCATAGTAGTGGGGTCTTTATCCGTATAGGCTGTGATAAGAGCGTCAATACCTTCGAGAAAGTCGTAGGTGTCAAGCTCTAACAGCGACCCCTCTATACTTTTTTTAAGGCTACCTTCGCCGTCTCAATCATCGTGCTAAGCTCAGTAACCAGCCCCATATAAACAGAGGCATCGCTTTCCATCAGCTCAGTATCACCCAAAAGAACGCAGTTTTTCACCACTGCTTCGTTGATTTTCTCGGGAGCATCTTTATACTCTTTGCTGGTGATAAGGCTTAGTAGGCTTTTGTTGGGCTTCTTCACTAAAAAGCAGGCAGGCTCCTCACTTGGGGTGCCGTCCTTATCGAAAGTAGTGCCTGAAGGATATACCTCAATTTCACGCACTACACGTGGGTATTTAGCTTTGAAGTCCTCTAATTCTGCTTGTGTGTATGGTTTCATCTTACTTATTTAAATTATTGTTTACCTTGCTGTGACTTAGATGTTCCAGTCGATGTGGGAGATGATCAGCTCGCATTTTACGGCTATGGAGCCGTCGCCTTGCTTTACATCTACGCCGTTGCCTGTGAACTCGACGTTGCGGATAGCGTCCTTTTGGATGGTGCTGTCTTTCTTTTCGTAGGCGGCGATCATATCAAAGGGCTCTATGTCTTGAAGGCGTTTGCCTTTGGGCAGTGAGGCGAGGATGGCGTCTATTTCTTCTTTGAGAAGGGTGATAGAGGCTTTTGCTTCGTAGTTGCTTTCGGAGCGACCTACGGGGTAGGCGCCTGCTGCCATTACGTTTTCTTTCTTGGTGGTGTCGGAGTAGCTCAGCTCGGTGATGCCTACTACATCACGCCCCAAGAGGTTGAGGGTGATGTTGTTCCAGCCTTGGAGCTTTCCGAATTGGTTTATAATTGTTGTCTTTGCCATAATGTTATAACTTGTTTGTTAATCCTACATTGCCCTCAATGATGTAGAGGATGTCGGGCATTACGATGCGCAGTACGGCGACGAGGGGTTTGTCCTCATCTACGACTTGCTTGGGGCTGATGCTTACCTTTAAGCCGTCGATTTCGCCTGTGGTGAGCATTTGCTTTTCGATGGCTTTGGAAGCGAGTTCTTGCAGGGAGGTTACAGTGGTGTCCTTCAGGTAGCCTGTGGTGGGATCTTTGGGCAGTTTGGCTTGTATGCGTGGTGTGGTGGTACGGCGCAAGATGCGGACTGCTTTGTTCCATACGCGGTTGTTCTGAATGTAGCTGTAATCGGAGGCTTTGCTGGTGCAGGTGGGGGCTGCTGAGAAGTAGATGCCTGCGGTGTCGGGGTAGCTTCCTGCTATGATATAGCCCCTATCTTTGAGCAGCTTGAGTTGCTCATTGCTGAGGGCGTCGGTACTTACACCTGTGGAGATGCTTGCTGAGATAAAGCGTTTGCGCCCTGTGTCAGTCAGGGGGTAGGTGCTACCGCCTTTGGCGTCTTCGGGTTTGGTTTCGATGTCCACGGAGCCTAAGCTCTCGCTGACGTTGCGCACGGCGAGCATACCGAGGGCTGCCCCGATGGCGGCGTAGTATTTGTAGTGCTCGGAGAGGGCGGCTATGGCGCTATCTTGTGCGATGACTACGGAGACTTGTGGGGCTGCTTTCTCTTTGAGGTTGGGGAGGCTGTTGATGGCTAAGCCTTCTTTGCCTTTGCCTTCCAGAAGGAGAAAGTCAATGAGGATGCCGTCTTTCTTTACGGCATCGATGATGGCGGTTTGCAACTGGTCTACATCGGCGGCTACGGTGCTCAGATCGTTATCAAAGCCGAAGGCGGCAATGCCTTTGATATCGGAGTTGCCTCGTAGGGTTTTTAGGATTACCTCGGCTTTGTCTTGGAGTTTTACACCTGCCTCTACGGGCAAGAAGTAGATGCTGCACGCAGGGGCTAATCGGAATACTTCGGAGAGGTGGTGATGTGCCAGTGTGTGGTTGTTAGCATCAAAGCTCTCGGTAATGCCAAGTGCTTCGGCGTCTTTGAGCTGTATGAGTAGCTCTGCTTTATCGGCGGTCAGCTGTGTGCCTGTGGTGGGGATAGCCCCCACCAGCAAGAACACATTGTCGGCAGTATCCTCAGTGCGACCGAGTCCGCCGTCTGCTTTTTTTATTCTAAATCCTTCTAAATATCCCATAGCTTATTTTTTAGGTTTAAACCACGAACCATTACTTTTAGTGTTTTCTCCCTCTGAAGAATTTACACTTTCATCTTTTGGGGCTTCATTCTTAGCCTTGCCTTCTCTCTTAAAAGAGTAAACTTTCATCTGACCCGAAGCGTGAAGATGAGCGCGGTTTTCATCAAAAAATACCTGTCCATCTTCGGTAACATACACCTCTTTGAGTCCATTCTTTTCTATGACTCCTTGAGCTCTCAATTTGAGCTCTTCTATACTGAATGTTTCCATTTTCAAATACTGTTTAAATTATTTTTAAAAAGCCGTGCAAACGTTCATTGCCTGCACGGCTCGTGCTCTCTTTTAGCCTGAGATGATGGCTGCCGTCCCCTCGTCTTTGATAGCTACACAAACGAAGTATAGCTCAAAGCCGATGGTATGTTGGCGATTTTCAGGGTCATCTTTCTTATCCCTCGCATAGCGGGTTACAGTACCCGTTCCCTTTACGGTATAGTTCTTGTGGAAGACAATAGAGGCTTCCTTTCCTTGAGCTGCTACCCCAAAGGCTTCTTTTTCACCGCTGTTGTAGGTAGGTGCGTAGGTGCTTTCGTAGACCTCAAACCCGTAGTAGTTAGAGGCTATTTGCCCTGTGGCTGTGTTTTGGTAACGGGTTTTGAAAGTGAGGTCTTCCAAAAGTAAGTCTGCTACGTGATCAGCACAGAGCACCAACACACGCCCTCCCTTAGGCACTTTGAGCTTATCAAGCTGCTTTTTCAGGTTGATAAGGTCTTTGGCTGTCAGCCGCTTTCTACCATTTTCATCTGCTTCACCTGTGGTAGTAAGCACGGGTGTGTTTGCAGTGTTTTTCTGTGGAGCGATGGACTGCAAAGCGTGCTGTGCGGTTTCATCCTCAAGGGTTTCGCGATGTTGCTGCTGCACATCACTTACTTTTTCATAAGGGAGCGCGTACAACTCATCGGTGGTTACAGCTGTGTTAGTAGTTTCATACTTGTGAAGCGTAACTACTACCCTACCGTCTTCACGCACCTTATTACTGATAGGATACGTCTTATTATCTATCAATACCTTAGGTGCAGCACCTTGAACAGGTATTTTGATAACATTGTATCCTACCCATCCATTCTTACTCTTTACGGCACCAAGCCAAGTGTTTTCGTGCCTAAAATTCTTGATAAGCTCAGCTTCTGCCAGCTCATTCTTTACTGCTAAATTTTCTGATTTTATGGGCATTTTACTTACTGTTTAAATACTGTTTGTTAAGCTCAGCAACTCTTTCGGGGTTGCTGTCAATGAGAGCCTCAAGGGCTTCAGGGTCTTTTTCGATATAGTCTTCGATAGTCCAGCCCCTGTGATCATCAGCCGAAGCATTAGGCTTGTGGTTGATGGTTTCAGAGGCAGGGGTTACACCTTGCATCTTGTCAAAGAGGTCTTTGGTTTTGTCGTACTCAGCAGTGGCTAAGCCTACATAAGTCTCTTTGAGGTCTGCGGTGATCTTACGCTGTAAGATAGCTTGATGAACGAGCTTTTCGGCACGTGTTTTAGCGGCTGCTTGCTCATCAGCTTCTTTTTCTCTGAGTGCATTAATGCGCGCTGTGATTTGCTCGTCGGTGGCGTCTTTTGCCAAGCCGAGGGAGGCGATTAGTTTGTCTCTATCCATTTTTTGTACATTTACTTTTTTGTTATTTTCTTGTTTTGGGGCTGGTATTTTAGGACAGCCACAGGCTTGCATCATTGCAAGGGTTTCGTCGTTGTACTCGGGGTTGCCGTCTACGATTTGGGTGATAAGCCCGAGGGTAAGGGCTTCTTGTGCGCTCATCCAGTAGTCTTGCTTCCAAAGGGTGTTTATCTCTTCTTCGGTTTTATTAAAGCGTTTGGCGTAGGTGGTGCGGTAGAGGGCGGTGATATTCTCTAAGGCTTTCATATCGGCTTGCATCTGGTCTATGTTGCCTGTGAACTGTGTCAGGGGTTTGTGGATCATAAACTGTGAGGAAGCGTAAGCCTCTGCGGGGAAGTGTGCCATTATATAGGTGCCTGCGCTGGCAACCAGTGCGCCCGCTTTTATCTTTACGCTTTGAAGACGGCGGAGTTGATTGACGATTTCGGAGGCGTCGTAAACGGAGCCGCCTTCGGTGTTGAGATAGACGGTGGCGGTTTTGATGCCTTGGCGAAGTGCCTGATCTATCTCATAGCGGAGGTCGTCGGCAGTCCATCCGAAGTAGATGCGCCCTGTGATGCGGAGCTCTAAGGCGTCAGCGTTGATATGTGCGATTAGGTTTTTCACGATTGTTGTTTTTGACGGTGCAAAGTTGTAACAAGTGGGGATTGTGAGCAAATAGCTGTCCCAAATTGGGCAGTAAATTACACCTAATTTAGGTGTGATTTACTGCCTATTTTGGGACGGGAATTTTAAGGGGTGGCGTGGTGGGAGTACCTTTGCGGCAAAGTTTTAAGAATATTATGGCACGGAGTGTAGAAGAAATAGAAAATGAGATTTATAAGGCTAAGGAGAATGAGGGGGCACTTGTGGAGCTTAACAGCACTTCGAAGGTGGCTGTGTGGCGCTTGTGGGTGTATATCATTGCTTTTGTGATACAGAGCCTTGAGAAGTCGTTTGAGTTGCACAAGGCGGATATAGATGAGCGGCTCAGTAGGCTTAAGCCTCATACAGCGCGCTGGTATCGGGAGAAGGCACTGGCTTTTCAATATGGGTTTAACTTGCTGGCAGAAAGTGATCTTTTTGATAATAGGGGAAAGAGTGAGGAGCAGATTGCTGCCTCGAAGGTGGTAAAATATGCTGCTGTAACAGAGGGTGAAGGTGCTACACGCTTGATTGTGAAGATAGCGGGGGAAAAGGATGGGAAGCTCTCACAGCTGAGTAGTGATGTTGAAAAGTCGTTTGGTGCGTATATGGCTCGGATTAAGGATGCTGGGGTGCCTGTGACGGTGATTAATTATTTGCCTGACCAGTTAAAACTGCATCTTGAGATTGTGCGCGATGCTTTGGTGCTTGATAAGAATGGCACTGACATCACCTCAGGGGAGAAGCCTGTAAGGGATGCTATTGAGGGTTTTATGAAGGAGTTGCCTTTTGATGGTGAGCTTTCGGTGCAGAAGTTAGTGGATAAGATACAGGGTGCTCGTGGAGTGATGGATGTAGCGCTTAAAGAGGTACAGACACGTTGGATTGACCCTCTGAAGGGTTCGTACGGGGACTGGGAGAGTATCAATATTATAAAGGTGCCTGAGAGTGGTTATTTTGCAGTGTACTTGGGAGAGGATGACCCTGTGGAGGTACGCTCGTCTGTAAGATATATACTTAAATCGGAGTTATGATGATAGATAAGATCATAAAGTATTCGGCTCAGAGGTTGGGTATAGGGCAGCTACCTACTTTTTTGCGCAAACGTAAGATGGTGGCGTGGCTGAGGAGTTTGTTGCAGCCTTTGGAGAGCTTACACGGCTCTTTTATCACGGAGCGCGCGGATGCACTTTATAGGCTTAGCCACAATGGACAGGTGTGCTACCTTGAGAAAGTGCTTAATGATAAATACGACCCTGAGCGGAAACGTATATACATCACTGATGGTAATAAGCACAGTCGTACTTATATATACACACGTGCAGAACAGCGCCCTAAATACTTGGGGAAGCTATTTTTGCAGCTCAGAGATGCTTATGCAGATACAGGGGTGGATTTTATTGTGAAGGTGCCACAGGAGCTTTACAAAGAGAATGATTATGAAAAAATGGCGCTGATTGATTACTACCGCTTAGCATCAAAGAGATATAGAATAGAACCTTTTTAAAGACACATAAAATGCTCAACACAGAAGAACTTAAAAGAGATATCAAGGAAGCCTTCAAAGCAGAACAAACCGAAGAGGAGGACTACGAGGCAAGCCTTGAGCGCATTGCCGAGAAGATCGCTCAGGCTGTAATAAAACAGATAAAACAAATTAAAATCACCTACACCCAAGGTTTAGCCTCACAAAGTGGGGGTACAGTCAGTGGTGTATTCAATTATACCATAAGCTAAGATGAACACAGTGGATATATTTACAGCGCTCTTTGGGATGGGTTTTATAGGCACGGCTATCGGATGGATAGTGGAGCGCAAAAAGCGTAATGCTGAAACCCAAACCATTGACATAGAGAACCGAGGCAAGCAGATACAGCAGTATAAGGATATGTTGGACGATTTGCCTATGCGCTATGAAAAGAAGTTTAAAGAGTTTGAAGAGTTGTACAACCGAAAGATTCAGCTCTTAGAGGATGAGATTGCAGTGCAAAAGCGGGTGATTGCCTCACTTAAAGCAGAGAACAGCGAACTGAGAAAAAAGATAAAAGGATATGCAGATAATAGTATTACATAATCAATCTCTATTAGATGCTTGTTTGCAGCACACAGGGAGCCTTGAGGGGCTTTTTGACTTGGCTTTGGCAAATGCTGTAAGTCTTACTGATGAGCTCAGTGCAGGGCAAAACCTTCAGGTGCCTGATGGGATTGCTACCGATAGGGATATTCTCGGCTATTACACGACTCGTGGATTGCAGCCTGCTACTGCCTTCACTGAGGAGGATAAGCAAATCCTCGACCGCAAAGAGGGTATTAGCATTTGGGCTATTCATCTTGATTTTATAGTGAGTTAGTGGTCAGGGGATAGAGGTTAGAAATGAGTATAAACTAAAAGCTAAGATATGGCAAAAGAGACAGAAAAGAAAGCGGCACGCATTTTATTTGTAGAGCAGAATAAAGGCTCTGAGGAGATTGCAGTGCAGCTGAGTGTAAATAAGCGTACGGTAGACCGCTGGGTAAAGGAAGGGGAATGGAAGAAGATACGCGATGCGAAGACGAATGCGGGCAAGGAGCGCATCGAGCGTTTGCAACAGGTGGCTGATTCGCTCACTGAGGAGCGTATCCAAATCATTGAGCGTATTAAAGCTCTTGAGCAGGAAAAGGACAGTGTGGACGACAGTTCAGAGGTGGCTAAGGAGCTGTACGATTTGCGCCGACAGAGTGCAACTATTGACGATGCGATTGCGAAGTGGAATAAGCGCATTGAGAGTGTAAACAAGGAAACGAGGATCACCCTTACGGTGTATATGGAGGTGATGGAAAGTGTCTTTGATGCTTTACGCAGCTTTGACCAAGGGCTTTATATGCAGACGCTCGACTTTCAGGAGGCGCATTTACACGAGATAGCTACTAAGTTATGAAACAGATAGATAAGGTTAAACAGGAACGCTACTTACAGAAACTGGCTTTTGCGCGTTCCTCTGGGGCTCGCTTTGCTGGGGAAACGCCCGAAGAGCGGAGGGCTACCATTGAGGCGTGCCGCAAAGACCCTGCTAAGATGGTCGCCCGTTACTTTGCTCACTATGCCGATGCTCCTTGTGCTGACTTTCAATTGCAATGGGCGGCAATGGTGGGGAAGAACCCTGCTTTTAAAGGTTTCTGTCAGTGGGGGCGTGCGCTTGCCAAATCGGTGTGGAACGATATTTTTATTCCCTTTTGGCTATGGCTGCGGGGTGAGCCTGTGTACTTGGTGATCATCGGCAACTCACAGGAGCGTGCTGAGCAGCTGCTTGAGGATATACGGGCGGAGTTTGAGGTAAATGCTCAAATCCTCGCTGACTTTGGTGAGCAGAAGCAGCTTGGCAGTTGGGAAGATGGTTTTTTTATCACCAAAGGGGGCTTTATTGCTCAGGCTTTGGGTATGGGACAGAACACCCGCGGGCTGCGCGTAAAGAACAAGCGTCCTACGCACATTGTAGCGGACGACTTAGAGGATAGGGAGATCAATAAAAACCCGCGCCGTCAGGCTGAGATAGCCTCGTGGATAGATACGGCTGTTATCCCCACTATGGATGGTAAGTACAGGCGTTTTATTCAGGCGAATAACCGCTTTGCGCCTGTGATGATACAGACCCTTTTGCAGGAGAAGCACCCTACTTGGCGCGTGCATCAGGTGAATGCCTACGACCCCGTAACTTTCGCTCCTACGTGGGCAGGGAAGTACCCTGCTGATTACTTTTACGACTTGGTATATGGTGATAATGGTATCGGTGAGCTGGCAGGAAATGCTGAGTACAACAACGCTCCGCACGTGGAGGGGGTGGTGTTCAAAGATGAGCAGTTTCAATGGGTGCCGCTGCCGCAATTGCGCACTATGGAGTACATCATCGGGCATTGGGATATTGCCTACGCTGGCAACACGACCAGCGACTACAATGCTGTGGTGGTGGAAGGATTAAAGGAGGGGCGTTTTTACGTGATAAGTACCTTCTGTCGCCAAAGCAAGATGCGCGCTGCCGTGGAGTGGATGTGCGACTTTCAGAAGGCTTTGCCCGCTACGGTGGTGGTGCATTGGCAGTATGAGGCGCAGTTTTGGAATGATGAAGTGCAGCGTGTATTAGAGGAAGTGCAGCGCGAGCGAGGGGTACGTCTGAACATCTTTAAGCGCAGCCTTGATAAGAGTAAGAAGTTTGACCGCCTGATGAGTTTGCAGCCTTATTACCAAAATGGGCGTATCTACTACAACGAAAAGCTCAAAGGCTCGGTAGATATGCAAACGGGCACGGGGCAACTTAAAGGGATAGAACCTAACTATAAAGTGCACGACGACTGGGCTGATGCACACCAAATTGCCACCAAAGACCTCGAAATCTATATGCCTGAGAAGAGCTTTAAGGCGGTATTCGTAAAACCTAAAGGCATCAATCGCTGGTGAGTGCTACGAGTGCTACGAGCAGTGCTACGAGCACACCGATTTATATAAGTATTAGTTATGCAGTATTTAAAGAAAGAACAGTTAATATCCAAAGCCTTTGAGCGCTCGATAGATGAGAGTAGCAAAGACTTTGAGCAGGCACTTGCTGAAAGTGAGGGCGAGCATATTGCCATCTTTAAAAGTCTTTTAAAACGCTTTTACAATGTAGAGGCTATTTTTGATAAAGATAAGCCTATCTACAATCCTTTGTTGGGGCGTATCCTCACCTTCTTGGTGCTCTCGGATGTCTTTTCGCGCAATGCCTATCGCAAGTACAACGCTAATAGCTTTACCGAAAAGAACAAAGAATGGGCTGAGAAAGAGCTCGAAAAGCTCTCTAAGGGCATCATCATCTTAGAGGACTTGCCTAAGAAGCCTGACGACCCTAACAACAAGAAAGCCGACAGCATTTTCGGCAACCTCAGAAACGAAGATTTTTACATATAGAGATGAATATATTTAGCAAAGCATACCAAAAGATAGAGGGCTTTGTACTGCGCAAAGCCTCGTACTTAGCCCTAAAAGCAGCCTTGGGCACTTCTCCACGCAGTAGTGCCCCCAGCACTACGCTTCAGCATAGGGCTAAGATGCTCCGCGTGCAGACTTTACAGAGTTGGAAGAGTGCTGTAATGCTTGCCACTGACCTCGAGAACCCCGATAAGGCTCGGCTGCGTGAGCTTTACGACAACTTAGAGCAAGACAACCACCTCGGCTCGGTGGTCGAAAGCCGCATTGCCAAAACTCAGCAATCGCCTTTCAGGGTGGTAAATGAGCACGGCGAGCGCAACGATGAGGCTAAAAAGCTCTTCGAGACGGTGTGGTTCCAAGACTTTGTAAAGTATGTGCTGATGAGCAAGTTTCAAGGTACTACCCTGTTGGAGCTCATCAAAACCGATGGAGAAGGACGCCTTACTGAAGTTACCGAAATACCCCAAGGACACTTCAACGCCCTGAAAGGTATTATCCTCAAAGAGACAGGCGATACCACAGGCACCTCGTATAGGGACGGCAAGCTCAGCAACTATTACATTCAAATAGGTAAGGACTACAACGACCTTGGGCTCTACACCCTCGTCGCTCCTATTGTGCTTGCTAAAAAGCTCGGTTTGGGCTCGTGGTTAGACTACATTGAGAAGTATGGTGTTCCGCCTCTGTTTATCACCACTGACCGCGACGACCAAACACATATAGACCAGCTGCGTGAAGCTGCCGAGAACTTTAAAGCCAGCCCCTTTATGATAGGTGTAGGTGCTGATAAGTTTGAGATACCTAACCTCACAGGCGGCAACAACGGCGAGGGGGTATTCGACAGCCTTATCAAGCGTGCCGACAACGAGATTTCCAAACGCTTCTTAGGCGGTACAGGCTTAACCGATGAGAAGGGCTTTGTAGGATCAGTAGAAGTGCAGTTTGAGCTCGCCTCCTTCCGCTTTGAGTCGGACAAGATACTGGTAAAGCACTACATCAATACCTACCTTATCCCGCTACTGGTTAAGCTCTCACCCCTCTATGCCCCGCTCGCTTCCTTGCGCTTTGAATGGGACGACGAAGAGCCAATGACCACCGAGAAGCTCTGCAACATCGTCCAAACCCTCGGCGTACATTACGACTTCGACCCCGAGCAGGTAGAGGCAATCACAGGGCTGAAAATCGTAGGCATCAAAGATACCACGCCAACGCTCACAGCGATTGGGAACGAAAAAAAAAAAGCCTATACGATAACACCCTAAACGAGCGTTGGCAACTGCGCAAAGCTCTGTTGCGTGCTGAGCAGCTCTATACACATAGCCACTGTGAGTGTGCGCACGACACCCACGCCTTAGACCTTACAGGTTGGCTAAAGGTAATGGAACAAATAGCTAAAGATAGATACAATGGCACCCTCAAAAAAGGAGAACTATCCGACGGCTATATTTTAGAAACCTACAAAGAACTTAATGGGGCTATGTGGGAGGGCTTTGGCAAAGATAACTTCAAGGTGAATAAACAAACGGGAGCTATCTCGCCCGAAGTGCTGCAAATGCAGCGTAACCTATACAAGTTTAGCGGGGCAAAAAACTATGTACTCCTACAGCAAATAAATGAAATCTTACGCTCAGACAAAGGCAAGAATTGGCAAACATTCCTACAAGAAGTACAGAAGCTAAACCCTAAGTACAACAAGAACTACCTTCAAGCTGAGTGGCAAACAGCCAAACAAGCGGGCTACCACGCTGCTAATTGGCAGGAGTATGTAAAGCGTAAAGACTTATACCCTAACCTAAAGTATTGTACCCAAAAAGACGAAAGAGTACGAGAAGAGCATCGCCCCTTAGAGGGCTTTATTGCTCCTATTGAAAGCGACTTTTGGAAGGACTTCTATCCGCCCAATGGCTGGCGTTGCCGTTGCTATGTCGTACAAACAGCGGAACCCGCAAGTATGGGTGATATGCCTCAGCTTAGCGATAAAGACTTTCCTAAAGAGTTTCGTGGTAATGTAGGCATTAGTGGGCAAGTGTTCAAAGAGGATAGCAGCAATCAGGGCAAACCTCATCCTTACTTTGCCCTCGCCTTAGATGCCGACAGCGACACTAAAAAAGCCTTTGAACTAAGCAAACTAAAAGCACCCTATACAGAAGTTTATGAGGCTAAAAACGGGGCAATGGTAAAGGTAAGCCCCTTTGCCGACGAAAGCGACCTTGCTAAAAACCTAAAAAGTGCTATTATCATTGCCGACAACTTGGGCGTAAGTATGAATATACGCCCGCATATAATTATTGAAGGGTATAAGAACCCCGAATATGAGATAAAGGGAAATATAGCCGACAGAAAAGAGTCTATATCTTACACAGGAATCAAAAAGAATTTAGAATACGCAAAAGCACAAGGAGTAGGAACTATTGTGTATGATATTACTGAGTTTAAAGGTTGGTCTGCAACTGATATTACAAAACATCTGAAAGGTAAAATAATGAACTATAAAGGAGCTGATTTTTTGAAAGAAATGTACTTTATCAATGGAAATAGAGCTATTTCTTTCACAAAAGAAGAGTTATTTAAAGACTATTTAAAAATAGTTGAAAAGCTAAAATCATTAAAATAAGCAAAGCCTTAATGTCTAATAAATTAAACATCAAGGCTTTACTCTGGTAGCGGCAGGAGCGCCCTCCCCCCGCGAGTTGTAAAGGATAGCCTATTACACCGCAAAAGTACAAATACTTTTTTAAATAGCAAATAAAAATGATTTAAATTCTATTTATGGCAAATTTTCAGACACCAAACTTTGAGGCTATGGTAAGGGAGATATTTAAAAACATATCCCCAAAGGTAGCACAAAAGGCGCGGACTTTCTTTATGCAATCATTTATAAAGCAGGGCTTCACCGATGCTTCGTTTATCCCTTGGGTAAAGCGTGTAGACGCGTTGCCTCATAAAACACTACAGCAGTCGCTTACGCTCAAAAATAGCCTGCGTATAGCAGAGCAGTCACCTGAAAGGGTAGTGATTTCAGCCGGTGAAAAATTGAGCTATGCAGCTATACACAACGAGGGAGGGACTATAACTGTGAAAGTAACTGATAAAATGCGAAAATACTTTTGGGCTATGTACTATAAAACCCAAAATAATCGCTATAAGGCTATGGCTCTTACTAAAAAAACAAGTCTTACCATACATATACCTAAGCGGCAGTTTATTGGTGAGAGCTATACCTTAGACAAACAATTGGAAAAGCTTATCATAGAGGAAATACACAAAGCAGACGAAAATTTAACTTTTGAATAATGGAACACTGGCAAGATTTATACATAGAACTCGCTGAGCGTATTAGCGAGAAGCTACCCGAAATACGTTGGATAGACCTTTGGCATAACCAAGTAGGCTTCTTAGCTGATGAGCACCCTTTTGGTACGCCTGCCGTATTTATTGGGTTTCGCTCCGCACAAATCAATGATATAGGCGAACTGGTACAGATAGTAGATTTGCAGGTAGATTTTTATTTGTATTACGAGACTTTCTTAGACACTTTCCAAGGGGCCTACAACCAACAAGGAGCATTGGAATTTACCAAGAGCTTAGACGCTCTTTTTGGTAACTTTCACGGCACATCGGGTAGAAACTATAGCAGTATGCGCCGTGTGGCTTTTGCGCCTATAGATACGGGTACAGCAGGCAACTTATACCAGGTTACTTTTGAATGTAAGTTGCACGATAGTAGTGCAATGAAGTATTACGAACCTACGCAAGTACATTTGCAGGTGGAGGATGAGGACAATAAGTATTTTCTAGGAGTAGATTAAACCCTATTGAAGATGATATTTTCGATGGTACGCTCTGAACGTAGAAACTTTTCAGACAAGGTAGATACAATATAGCCGTGTTTAAATTTTTGCTGCTGTGATAGCTTTTCATATTCCTCACGGATAAGAGCGTATAGGCGGGCGGTAAAGTGTCGTTGTCTTTTCATAGTAGAAAGCAATTAGAGAAGTTTTATACTGCAAAAGTACGGCATAATTAGTAAATATGCAAATTAATGAAACGAGCCAATTAGCACTATTACATTTGCTAATTGGCTCGTTTTTTTATTGCTTGTTGCTTGTGTGGCTCACACTTCCCATCGCTTTTGGTTAAGATAGGTCTCGGCGTAGGGCATTGCTGTACCGTCGAGCTTCTTTTTGTTTTTCTCTTTCTCTATGCCTATGAAGGCTTTGATGACTTCTTCGGGCTTGAGCTTTTCAAATTTGCGTTGCGCTACCGACTTAGTACCGATGCGCCCGTAGGTTGCCCAAAAGTCCTCAAAAGTGACGGAGGCGGGGACTTTCCTTATATCTATGATTTTCTTTAGCTCGGTATCTTTGGCGAGTTTTTCCATACGTTCCACCGTAAAGGGAAAAACGTCAATACGCAATAGCCACAACCAACCTTTTTGGGTGAGAGGAGCACCTACACTTTCAAAGGCTTTTAAATCGCCGTTTAAATCGTATTTAAAACAGTGCTCAACGCTTGTGCGCTTACTTTTCATATAAAATAGTGTTTCCATTATGCTAATTGTTCGTTAATATCATAGGTAATTTGCAGAAGGGTTTGGCGTTCGTATTGTCCGTAATGTTCCATTGTAAGGATGTAGCCTAAGAACTTTTCTAACATATCGGCTTCGTAGAGCTTGAGCCAAAACTTGCGTTGTTTTTGCGTAACGAAGCTCATATAAAAGCGGGTGGCTTTAAGGGTTACTTCGCGCATTATGCTGTAAAGTACACGTTGCTCACGGTTGTTGAATAGGGGTTGCCCTATGAAAGTGGCGCGAGCAAGGACTTCAGCTTGGGCACGTGATAAGGTAAGGGGGATTTTCATTGGTTTGCTACTTTATAAAGGTCTATCAGTTTAAGTAAAAGGGCTTCACGAGCTTTCTCATAATGTTTCTCGTAGGCAAACTCCCAACATTCTCCAAAGTCTAATTTTGGGGTGAAAATATAGGCTGAAGTGCCTTTGCTGGTGGCTTCGAGGTTGCCGTAATAGCCTTTTGCTCTGAACCAAGCGAGGGCTTGCTCCCAGGTGGGTATGGTTATATAATTTTTAATTCCTTTATTGTAAAAGAAATTAAATTCTTCTAACGGCTCATACCATTTAAACATACATTTTTCTGAAGCTACTACCGTTATTTCAAGTAATATTTCTCCTATATTGCGATCATAGTATAATATACAAGGCTCATTAAACCCTATTTCTTTGAGTTCTTTGGCGATGTCGAGGGGGACAAGCCAAGTGGGGTATTGTTCTATTTTCATTTTTTTATAGTTTAATTAAGTAAGCTGGTCTTAAAATAAAGCTGTCAAACTCAAACCCGCATAGGTGATGTTTATCTTTTTCTACGTATTGTGCAAAGGAAATGTTAAGGGGTTTGCATCGGGGGTACTCTTCATTAAGTTCATTGGCTTTTTCGATGATGTATTCTTTTATTTTATCCAGCTCCTTTGCTTGGTATAGTTCGCCATCCATTCCTCTGAGAAAACAAGAGAATTGTTCTTGCAACTTGTTCTTAGTTTGTATGCCACCGACTAAATGGCAAAAATAATGTGTAGGTGTTTCTTTCATTTTTAATAGTGTTTAAAGGGTTATAAATTGAGTGATAATTGCAAGCCTTGTGGCTCTTTAAGGTTGTAAAAACTATAAACCTCTGCACGGAGTTTGTCGGCTATGAGGTTGCGTTCGGCTTCTGATATTTGCTTCCTATCAGCATAACTATTGTACTGTATGGCTAATTCGGGTGATTTTTTGAAGCGTTTGTCGTGTAAGATAAGTATTTCCCAAATGCTGTATATATGTTTACTCATTTGGGCGTCTGAGGCTTCCTCTTCTGTTTGATAGCGGATGTGTACTACTTTCATCATTTGCTTTACTTTCTCTTCGGTTTTCCAATGCCACGAGTTTTCAAAGACGATGATTATTGAGGGCTTCCTTATAACTTTTGGGGTGAGCTTCCTAAGCCCATACCATACTCTTAATCGTATTATACTTCCCATTGTTCTTTTGTTAATTGCTTGCCACAATCTTTACAGAATATTGCGGTTACTTCTACTGTAACATAGTGGGCAAGGGTTCGGCGTTCGGTATGCTTGTGAGGGCAATTGGCTAATATGCTAATTTTCTCATTGACTAATTTTCTAACTTCTTTCATATCTCTGTGTTAGCATTTTTTCAAAGATGTTATTTACTTTTCCTACCTCACTGGGGGTGAGGTTTTGGAGGCTTTTTTTGAAAGGGTTTTTGCTACTGCAAAACCACTTACCAAGACGTTTGATGTCGGCATACTTGGGGTTTATTTTATCTCGCCAACCGAGTTCGTGACATAGGGCTAATAGCTTTAAATGTTGCTTGTTTTGGGCATCGAAATAGGCGTGCATCTCGAACTTATAACCAAGGTGCTCGGCAAGGGTGAAAAACTCGTCTTCGGTGAGGTTTTTGGTACTTGGAAGCTCTCTGCCAATAAAGCTACATACAAAGTTTAGGCGGGCTTCTCGGTATCTGAAACGCTTACTTAAAAGGGTTTGGAGGATCTTGATTTGATGGACTTGTATGGTCATTGTTGTTAGGCGTTAGGTTTTAGGGGTTAGTCAATTTCTACTTCGTATGCCCAATCCATAGCATCATTTTCTCTTATGTTGTAAGCAAGCCAATCAAACGCTTCTGGATACTTGCTACTTTCACAATCTTCAACAGAAAATCCAAAGTCTGCCATTTTATCTAATTGTTTAAATACTTCATCGGAGACTTCTACATCTTCTAAACCTACGGTGTAGGTTACTTTTACAGTTAAATCTTTAATCTTTTTCATTTTAAATGGTGTTTAAACGTTGTTTAAAAATAGCTCCTCGCCTTAGCGGATCTCCTATGGGCGTCCCCTTAGTACTAGCGACCGGACTAAGGGCGGAGGAGCCTCTTTTAGCTACCGAGATAACTAAAAGTGTGGTTATGCGGTGGCTTTCTCTTCGTACTTCTCGTGTACAGGAAAGAGTTTTTTAATATCGGTACCAGGGGGGAAGTCTACCGACGAGAGCGATAAAGGTATGTTACACTTTTTGCCTTGCTCGTCAATCGTGTTAGCTTCGATATAGAATGCCGAACGCTGTGGACGATAGGCTTGGGCTATGATGGTTACAGCATCGGTGAAGGCGGGGCTGTTGAACTCTTTGGCGACACGGGTGAGTTCGAGTACGCGGGAGGCTTTGAGATTTCCTTTTGCATCCTTTTTTAATAGGCGGTTAATAACTGACACGAGCTTGGCACTGTCATCGTCTTTGGCGAGGGAGGCTATAAAGTGACCTACTTTCTCTATACCGGCATTTACCGTGTCGTCCCAGTTGTCGATAACGCGGAATCCGTAAGTAATGGTGTTACCGTGCTCATCAGTGAAGGTGTGGCTCTGTTGGTCTCCTTTAACATCATAAACTTCGTTTTTAGTATCTAACAAAATTTTTAGGGCTTCAAAGGTGTGGAGCTTTACTTCTGCGATTTGCTCTGAATAGTTCTGTAACTTGCCAATGATTTGTGGAATTGCCTCATTGACGAGGGCTTTGTATGCCTCGCGGTTTTCGTTTTGTGCTTGTTCACGGCGTTGTAGTTCTGCTTTGAGTTCGTCGGCTGTGAGGTGTGTTAAATCTACTGTCATAATTGATAATTGTTATTTGTTAATATCCTGTTACTTTTACTTTATATAGCGGGTGCTTGCTTAGCGGTTGCCATTCGGCGTTGTCATCTTCCCATAGGAGTTCGCGGGTAAAAGCGTCGTATCGAAATGCAGGAGGTTGCCACTGATTGTAAGCACACCAGTCCTGTAACTTCTGCACTAAGGTAGGCACTTTGTCGGTTTTACCTGCGCGGTATTGGCAGGTTTGTAGCCGTTGCTCGAAGGTAAGCACCTGTAAAAAGGTGTCAAGAGCAAGGGCTTCGGTGTATGCTAAAAATCTGCTTTTCATCGTTATTTTGTTATTAGTTTGCCGTATTTTTTGAGGTCTGCCCACCATCGCACGCTATCACCGCTAATACCTTGCGGGAGGTATCGCACGGGACGCTTTTGTTTTTTGGCGGTTTTAAGTAGTTCTTTGGCTTGCTCTCTGAGCTTGCGTTGTATATACTCGTAGTCGCTTATTTCGTTAGGCTCTATTCTCATATTGTGTTCGGTTTATCTTCGGTGCGAGCCACACGGGCGGTTATTTTTTTAAGCAATATACTGGGATAGTATTGCAGGATATTCTCAGCGTAGATGGTGATGAGCAGGAGGACATCCTCAGCGTTAAAGAGGGTAATGTCATTGCTATAGTGTCGCTGTATTGTTTGCTCAACGAGGTCGTACCATTGGTCATCGTACCAGTTCATTAGTGTGTCGTGGCTGATGAGAGGTTTTAAATGCAATGCTTTGCCTTGTTGTATAAGGTGGACACACCAATCTATATAGAACTCATAGCGTAGGTTCTCGTACTGCAAATAGGTGATCCCTAATTGGTGGGCAAGGGCGTGGCGATAGGTGATTTGCTGGGCTATTGTATTCATAGGTGTTTTTTGTTAATTATCTACATCACCCCAATATTCGGCGGCTTTTTTGGGGTATATTACAAAGGGTCGTCCGCCTCCGTTAAGTCTTCCTTCGGCAAAGGCTTTGTAGCCTTCTACGCGTATTTTCATATCTACATCGTAACGGGCAAAGTCGGCGAGCTCGCCTTTGGGTTCTTTGCCATTGGCTTGGCTAATGAGTATAAGTGCTTTGTTGCGTTCTTTCATTAGTCGTTTGAGTTTTTTGTAATCTTCTTTATCTACACGCAGGTACTGTACGGAGTCTATGATTAGGAAATCGGGGGACTTGTGTTTGCTCATTCGCTCGATGAGTTCGGGTAGGGGTTCGTTGTCTAATAGTAGGAACTTGCCCTCTACACCGTCCATATAGTTGCGCTCCATATTCATTTGTACGGTGTGCGATACGCCTTCCTCTAAGGAGTTGTAGGCTACTTTGCCAAACTGGGTAAGATAGCGCGCCCATTGCATTGCTAAGGACGATTTGCCGCTGGAGGAGCCTCCCCATACGATGGCAGAGAAAGCTCGGTCGGGACAGCCTACAAAGTCTTTCCATTGTCCGTCAAAGGATAGGAGTTTGAACTTTTTGTTGAGTATCTGCTTGGGGGTGTATGCTTGTGCCATTTTTAGGTGTCAGTTGTTAAATATTAGTCGTTAGTGGCTTCGAGGTGGGCGAGTTTGAGGGCGTGTACTTTGCGCTTTACACGGCGAAGGTCGCCCTCGCAATCTGTCCATACAGCTTTTATATCGGTTTTTGTGGTGATGCCATTGGCGGTGCATATTTGTATGCAGTCGGCTTGGGTAATGGCATTTACCTCTATGAAGTTGCGCCCTATACGGCTGTATATTTCTTTATAGCCTTTTTTGTTGAGTTTGAGCCCTCGTTTGATACGTTTTTCGAGGAAATCAGTAGCGCACATTACAATACCGCAATGCTCTTCTAAGAGGTTGTAAAGGGTGATAAAGAAGTATAATACTTGGTCATTTACTTTGTCGAACTCGTCTAATAGAATTACTGGGTTTTCAGTAGATTTTAGCACGCGCACGGCTTCGTTTACCATTTCGTTTACAGTGAGCCCGCTGCTGTCGCGTCCCATTGCTGAAAGGAGTTCGCTCATAAAAGCTTTTTTATTCCAAAACTCGTTGCACTGTACCATATAGGCGTTGGGGTTTTCTTTTTCGTAAAGCTGCATTGTTTTGGTTTTGCCACTACCTGCAGGAGCGATGATAGCATATACTTGGCTATGCTCTTGAGCATCGCTGATAAGGGCGGTGAGGGTTTGGTAAGCAGCTGTTTCTACACACACCCAGTCTTCTTTGGCGAATATTTGGGCTTTGATGAGTCGCCACATTTTATCGGCTATACTGTCCCAATTGCCTTTAAGTACTTGGGTAATAGTAGCGCCTGATACGCCTTTGAGGGCATTGGCGGCTTTGTTTTGGTTGCCTTTGCGGTTGCAAAAATCGTTGAGGGCTTGGGCGATTTGTTGTTTTTCTTGTGTGTTCATTTTATCAATGTTTATTTATTAATAATTATAGTATATTGCTGATGGTTATGGGGGTGCTTTCGAGGGCTTCCCATTGCTCATCGTCCCAAATGGTATTAGAAAGGGCTTTTTGGTAGCTGCCAAAGGTATCGGCAGTGGTGAGTTTTCTGTTTTTTCTACGGCTTTCTACTCCTTTGACGGCAGGGAGGCTTAAGCCTTGTTGGTGAGCACTCATACCGAATTTTTCTAACAACTCTTCGGTAGTGTCGCGACGGCTGATGCGTTTCTCATCGGTGAGGCTTTGTACTTGTTTGAAGTAGGCAGCTTCAAAGTCGTCTTGCTCTTGTATATTGCGGTGTACTTCTTTCTTAATTTCGGCACCTGTTACCATTTTTAGCCCTAATGGGGTATCTTCATAAAGATATATAAGGTCTACATTGTCGGGGTCAAACTTCACTACGAATTTTTTGCCTATATTCTTTTCTAACCAATCTACATCGGGCAAGCCGTCTGAACGGTAGACCATATAGCTGTATTTTTGTTTCTTTTCGGTGAAGCTAATACCCGAAGCATCGCAAGTGATAGGCTCTTTGCGGGTAACCCAAAATAGGGAAATCATATCCCACATTTCTACTTTTTTAGTATCGGGGTTATAGCTTTCGTAGTACATTTGTATGCGTGGTTTGCCTGTTTTGGGGTGGGGGGCTTCGTTCCACTCACGCCTGCGTTGCAAGTAACGTTCTTTTACCTCATCAAGTGTGGGGAGGCTTTTTTGGTTGGCAAGTATGTACTCCATATTGGCTTTACTCTCGTCTTTTTTGGTAGTGATATTCATACCCGAAAAGAACCAATCACGCTTTAGGTACTGACTTTGCAACCTACCGAATACACTCTCAATAGTTTTTGACTTACCATTGTAAGGCTTAGTGGCAGTTTGTACCTGTGCTATCTTAGTAAGGAAGTCGCCAGAGGTGAGTTTCTTATGTCCGCCTTGGTTATCGTGCGCTATTTGGTAAGGGCGATAGCCTGCCGTTTGCACTGCCATTTTGTAGGCGTTGTATTGGGCTATATAGTCTTCCTTAGGACCTATGTAATACCCTAAAAGTACTTCGCTGTAGGCGTCTATTACTTCATATACTTGGCAGGTAGCCATTTTGCCGTTTTCGTCTAAATAATAGTAGTTGAGTTTTGTACCATCGCTGTACCAAAGGCTGTCGCGCATTGTAGGCAGTTTGGTTTTGTGTTGGAAGCCGTACTTTTCTTTGTAGGCGAGCTCTCCGTAACGATGTCCCCACCATAGGGGCTGTATTTCCTCATCATATAGGTAGTTATAGAACGTTTTTTCGTCCTTAATGAGTTTCCACCCTTCGCCGGTAGCTTTATCGTTATACTCGGCGTGTAATTGTGTGAGACTGGCGCATTTATTTACTTGGTTGCACCAGCGGGCGAGTGTCCATTCGGCAGCTACTCCTGTGAGTTTAGCGGCGGTTTTATTGAGGTAGCCGCTGTGTATAAGCCCTTCGTAGCCTGCTACAGGGTAGCGTTTAGAGGTTTTTACGCCTTTGAAAGCAAGGACTTTGGCTTTGAGGTCTCGCGAGTTAGTGGGGAGTTTGTGTTTATAGGTATGGCGGGGGAGTTGTGCTACTACGCTTGCCATATTGTCCCACACTTGTTTATTACCAAACTTTTTGCGTACTACTACGTTGGTAGCAATGAAGTAGCAGGCAGAGAGTATCATAGCGTTGTGCGTGTACTCTTTTTGTCTGTCCTCAGGGATAGGGGTTTGTTCGCCCTCATCACCTTCAACGGTATAGGTAGCAAAGAAGTTCTCGGCATAGTAGTCGGGGGTGATGTAGTCTTCAAAGAGGATGTGCTTGGTGCGCTCGTAGGGGTCGCATTGTGAGGTTATCTTATCTTTGAAGCGTTCGGGCAGTGAATTGAATACTACCCAAGCGGTACGCCCGTTACCTCCCGTATTGAGCTTTTTGAGGTTTTTACGTTTGGCGAGTTGCTTATAATTGCTTTCGCTCATTATTTGCCCCTCTCCATATAACCACGAAGCTGATACACATAGTATGTTATTGATATATTCAAACATAGTTTTGTTTTTTTGCCTTGTTCCCCAGTGCAGTTGCGAACTGCGCTTAGCTTGCTGTCGGTCACACCAACCACTGGGGAGATAAAAAATAAATTATGAGAAACGTGTACTTTGTTATTCGCGGTACTTCACGTGTTTGTGGTACTCTATTTTTTCTCTTTTTACGACAATACCTAAGAAGGTAGTGCGTATCTCTCTGCCGATGATAAGGAAGTCATCATTGATGAGGTAAATGGTTTTTACTTTCATTTTAAATAGGGGTTAAAAGGTTTTTAAATGTTTGAAAGTTGGCGAGCCGCTTCCCGCTTCAAAAGTTCTTTAACGATAGGGCGAACCTCTTTAAGTTCCTCCGCGATAACTTCTCGTATCAATGGTGCGAGAAGTTTTTTTAATAACTTTTTCATAGTGTTTAAACGTTTTCTAAATGCTCTATAAAATAGATATAAATTCCTCCATCTCCGAAGTCTACATCTACACGAGTTTCCTGTCCTACGTTGTAGACTTTAAGGACTATACCGACTCCTTCTTTCATTACCCAGCCAAATTCATCTGGAATTTCTCTTACTTTGTCTCCTACTTTCATAGTGTTATGCTTCATAAAGTTTTAATTCTAATTGTACTACTTGTGGCAGTCCTTGGACCTTGGTAAGCTGCTGATAACCGTTGCGCAGTTGCAAAAGAGCCTCAAAAAACTCACGATTGATGTACCACTTACCTTGGGCAGTGCGGTAGAAGTGCTGGGGGTATTTGCGAATACGGCGATGATAAGAACCGCTATTGACAGAGTAGCCGTGTAATAGAAGGCTTTCAATGTATGGTAAAGCTTCCTTGCCGTAAACATTGAGAGAGGGGGGCATTTTGATGATAGATTGCTGGGCTATCTTTTCCATTTCAATGAAGTAACGGCGTATTTTCCTGCCCCATTCATTGCGTTCTACCATTGCCAGCTCTTTTGCCATATTGACTGTGAGGTGATAGTCTATTGTAGGACGTCCTTTTTCTATTTTTCGCCCATTTTGGCGTAAATTCTGATTTTCAGTATTTCTGTACTGATTATCTTCTACAAAAAAGTCTTCATTTGCAATAAAACCATACTCCTGAATGCGCCCTTTTATCCAATTGGAAAAGTCTCGGCGAGTTTGAAGCTTTCGGTGAAGCTCACGGGCATCTACTAATTGAATGCCTTTCTGTTCGATGATTGTGATTAATTTGTCCATAGCTTAATCATTTGAGTTTGTTTTTACATCTACTTGTACATCGTCAGCTTCTTGTTGTAGTAATTCTTTAGCACGCTGACGGATAGTTTGCTGTACATCGGAGTTATATACATACTTAAGAGCTGTTTCTACCGTTTGAGTAGTTACTCCTATCTCCTTTGCAATTTGTTTCTTTAATTCGTGAACAATTCTTATTTTTTTCATACATTTGTCCCGTTAAATGTTGTTATTAATTTTCGGGGACAAAATTATAGACAATTGTTTAAACTTGCAAATTATTTTTAAACTTTTTTCTAATTATTTTATGAAGGCAATAAATAGAGTTATTCAATATATTGATAGTAAGGGTGTTAGTAATAGTTCCTTTGAAAAAAGGTGTGGTCTCTCTAACGGCTATTTAGGTACTCAATTAAAGCGAAATGCTGATTTAGGAGAAGGAATTCTTAATAAAATTTTAGACAATTGTTTAGATTTAGGTCCCGAATGGTTACTTACGGGTAGAGGCGATATGCTAAAACCTGAGCACGAAAATCAATCTAGTGAGATTACTATCGTCAAAGGCAATCGCAGAACCAGTGACGCTATGATAGAATCACAGGAAATACCTTTGTATGACTTAGATGCTACGGCAGGGCTATCAGCTTTTTTTAAAGGAGACAAAAAAGCCAGTATAATAGACACTATAAAGATACCTAATGCTCCAAGATGTGATGGTGCATTTGGTGTAGTGGGTGATAGTATGGTACCTTTGTTAAGGTCTGGAGATACTATTCTTTATAAAGAAGTACCCCTTAATATAGATTATATTATGTTTGGCGAGATGTATGTACTAAGCTATGATTTAGGAGATTGGGAGGAGGTGATAGCGGTTAAGTATATACATAAAAGTAAAAAAGGAAAGAACTATATAAAATTGGTTAGTGAGAACCCCAATCACGCCGATAAAGATATTCCCTTTGCTTCTATCAGAGCATTAGCGTTGGTGAAAGTAACTATTAGGTTTAATACTCCATACTAATAGTGTTGTATATAGGGGAGAAAAGGCACTTTTTAAGAGCTAATACTATAAACACTCTGTAAATCATAGGTTTATATATAAAATACCCTTATTATTATGGTAATACCCCCCGCACAATATGCCAAAAAGTGCAAAAAATGGCTTTATATAGGTATTATACCCCCGCCTTAATACTACACAAAAAGGGGCTAAATGTAACCCCAACTGTAACCCCAACTGTAACCCCAACGCCCAAAAGTACCTTTTTGAGCGTGGAGGTAGCAGGGTACCTTTTGGGGGTGTTTTCTACCCCTATGGAGGTGGCTTAGCGGTAGCTATAAAGCACAAAAAAACGCCCAAAAAGGGCGTATTTGTTGGGGTTTTGGGGCTTTTTTTGGGGTATTACTTACACCGTTGGTATATAATGTTTATGTTTGTACAATAAAAGGTATAACATTGGGGCATTTTATGCATATAAATGTAGCGTTTTGTACATTTTGTTTTACCCGCCTTTTTGGGCTTTTTTATGGTAACTAATTGTATTTTAGGGCTTTTTTAGGCTTTTTTTATTGTAGTAGTTTGTACATTTCATATTACCCCTTATACAACGAAAAGCAACGAAAAAAATATTTTTTATATAATGGCGACAACAGATAACAACACCCCATCTACTAAAAAAGGACGATGGTTTCGTTTCTTAATTCCCTCGTTAGTAGGGATACTGATAGGGCTTTGCGGGTATATTTTTTATATATCGAAAGCGCACACCTATCTGTCCGACGACCCCAAGGCGTGTGTGAACTGCCATATTATGGAGCCTGAGTACGCTACGTGGATGCACTCTTCGCACGGTCGCAATACTGTGTGTAACGATTGTCACGTGCCTCACGACAACGTTTTTCGCAAATATTATTTTAAAGCGAACGACGGTCTGCGCCACGCCACGATGTTCACTTTCCGATTGGAACCTCAAGTGATTAAAATGCACTCTCCAGGGCAAAAGGTGGTACAAGAAAACTGTATCCGCTGCCATAGTACTTTGGTAAGTGAAGTACAAGCAGGCAAGGTGACTGCTGAAATGGCACACGCTGATAATGGCAAATTGTGCTGGGATTGCCACCGCGAAGTACCTCACAGTCGTGTGAGAGGGCTTAATGCTGCTCCTCATTCGCCTGTGCCTATTGTGGACAATATGCCGAGCAACACTCCCGATTGGCTTGACAAAATGGTGAAAAACAGAGAAAAATCAAATAATTAAAAAAACGAAATATAATTTATACAGCGATGAAAAAGAAACATTGGTTAATTGCAGGTTTATTAGCAATAGTTACCTTCTTATTAGGTCTATTGGCTAATTCGATAATGAACAGATCAACAGAAGCTCAGTTAATAGCTAGAGGTGGTAATAACCTTAAAGAAGGTGAATGCCGCAATGAGCTTTACGAACCGTTCTATCCTCGTGAATACGCTTCGTGGGCAGCTACTGCCGACACTACTTTCCGTTCTAGGTATATGAGTAGTCAAGATGATGATTTGCTCGCTTTGCGCCCCGAAATGGTAATCCTTTGGGCAGGGTATGCATTCTCTAAGGAATACAACGCTCCACGCGGACATATGCACGCTATTGAAGACGTTACTAAAATCCTCCGTACTGGTGCCCCTACTGATTCAACTCACTCTCCTCAACCAGGTACTTGCTGGACTTGTAAAAGCCCTGATGTGCCTCGCCTAATCAAAGAAGTAGGTGCTGAAACTTATTACAGCGCTCCTTGGGATCAATGGGGTAGCCAAATCGTAAATCCTATCGGTTGCGCTACTTGCCACGATACTAAAACTATGAAATTGCAAGTAAGTCAATTGGCTTTACAAGAAGCCTTCAAACGTCAAGGTCGCGATATCAATAAAGCTACTCATCAAGAGATGCGTTCTCTTGTGTGTGCGCAATGCCACGTAGAGTACTACTTCAAAGGTGATAAAAAATATCTTACTTTCCCTTGGGATAAAGGTATGACTGTTGAAAAGATGGAAGAGTACTACGATGCAGAAGGTTGGACTGACTATGTACACCCACTTAGCCGTACTCCTATCCTCAAAGCACAACACCCCGACTATGAACTTTCTCAACTCGGTATTCACGGACAACGCGGCGTTTCTTGTGCCGATTGCCATATGCCTTACAAAACCGATGGTGCTGTGAAATTCACCGATCACCAAATTAGCAGTCCATTGCGTAACGTATCAGCAAGCTGCCAAACTTGTCACCGCCAAAGTGAAGAAGAATTGGTGAAAAACGTATACGATCGCCAAGATGCTGTATATGGTATGCGTATGAAACTCGAAAAACAATTAGCAAAAGTACACTTTAAAGCTAAATTCTTGTGGGATAACGGTGCTACTGAAGAACAAATGAAACCTACTTTGGCACTTATCCGCAAATCACAATGGCGTTGGGATATGGTACACTCTTCACACGGTGCCGCTTTCCACGCTCCTATCGAATCTGAACGCCTCCTTAGCGATGGTCTTATCTATGCTTATCAAGCTGAAAATAATTTAGATGTGCTTAAAGAAAAACTAAACATCAAAACAGCTTTCGTGATGCCTGATATCAGCACTAAAGCTAAAGCTCAGAAAGAAATCGGTCTAGATATCCCTAAAGAAGAAGCTGCTAAGAAAAGATTCTTAGAAACTATCGTTCCTAAATGGATTAAAGAAGCTAAAGAAAAAGGACGCTTAGTAACCCAAAAGTAATTTACGAATTACGAATGACAAATGACGAGTAGGGGCGAATGTAATTCGCCCCTATTTCTTACCTCTTATCTCTTACCTAACTATGAAACAATATCCTTTCGCTATTTTAGTAGCGTGTATTTCGCTGATGATAGGGTTTGTGTTACAACTTACCTTAGGAAGTATCAGCAAAAGTTGGTTTAGCTTTCCTTACAATGTAATAGGAGGCTTTGCCTTTGTGGTACTCACTACAGCTGTATATTTTATTTTTAGAAAAACAAATTTTATCGTGCGCTTTTCATCAGCGCCTTTTGCTATTGTTACGGTCGTAACCCTTGGGGTACTCACCATTGGTTTGGGGAGCATCAACGTAAATCCTCAAGAGGTAGCTCATAGCTTTGTGGGCAAATTGGGCTTAGACGACCTTACCAAAACTTGGTACTTTGGTATTATCTTCGTATTGGCACTGATGAATCTTTGGTTTTCTATCCTCAAACGCTCGATGGTCTACCAACGCAAAAACATACCTTTCCTCCTCAATCACTTTGGCTTATGGCTTACAATGTTCGCTGGCGTATTAGGACAGGGAGATATTATACGTCTGAAAATGAACCTCTATAAGGATAAACTCGAATGGCGCGCTACTACTGAAGATAATCAAATGGTAGAACTTCCCATTGCAATGGAACTCAAAGAGTTCAGTATTGATATTTATCCTAACAAACTATTTGTGATTGATAGTACAGGTTCAGCACTACCTCACGAAAAACCTCAAGGCTTTATGCTGGAGAAAGAAGGTGACTATGCAACCCTGCTGAACTGGAAAATCACCCTTCTCCAATATCTTGAAAAAGCTATTCCCGATACCGATAGTACCTACATCAATCACACGATGTGGGGTGCGACCAATGCGGCTAAGGTAACCGTAGAAGACCTTCGTACTCACAAAAAGAAAACCGATTGGATTTCTGCAGGTAACTTCCAATTCTCACCTCGTGCCATTCATTTAGACGATGAGCATACCTTGGTAATGGCTCCTGCCGAAGCACGTAAATTCCAATCTGAGGTATTAGTATATCAAAAAGGAAAACAAGAAGTTTTAGAAGAAAAAATAGAGGTGAATCACCCTATCAGTGTAGGTGGTTGGCGTATTTACCAATTGAGTTATGACGAGCGTATGGGACGTTGGTCAGAACTTAGTGTGGTAGAACTCATTTCCGACCCTTGGTTACCTGTCGTTTATGTAGGAATTTTCTTACTACTTGCTGGCGGTATTGCCCTACTCTTTGAAGTAAAAACTAAAACAGCTAACAAGTAACAGCTAACGCTGTTGTTAATTATTAATTGTCAATTGTTAATTAAAAATGTGGCATTATTTTAATCTTATAACATATATCACAGTAGCTTTGTGGCTACTTTCAGGTACGCTTATCTACAGCAAGAGCAAAGCGCTTAGAGGAGTGAGTATTGTAGCTCACTTGGTAGCTACCTTAACCATAGGAGGTTTTATTGTTGCCTTATGGCAAAATTTAGACCGTCCGCCATTGCGCACACTTGCCGAAACGCGTATTTGGTATGCCTTTTTTATGGGACTCATAGGCTGTGCTATCTATTGGCTCTATCGCCAAAAGTGGATGCTTAGCTATTCAGCAGTAATGGGTATTGTATTTATAGTGCTTACCTACACTCACCCCGATACGATGAACAAAGCCCTGATGCCTGCCTTACAGAGCGTGTGGTTCATTCCACACGTAATCGTGTATATCTTTGCTTATGCGATGTTGGGTATGGCTTCACTTACTGCTTTCTATGGTATTTATCGCTATAAAAAAGGAAAAGAAGTACAATCAATCTTTACTGTCATCGACCAACTCGTAAAAATAGGCTATGTATTTCTCACCTTTGGATTGCTTTTTGGAGCTCTTTGGGCAAAAGAAGCGTGGGGACACTATTGGACGTGGGACCCTAAAGAAACTTGGGCGTTTATCACTTGGCTCGGCTATTTGGTATATCTCCACCACAAGTACAATCACAAAGAAAAGAAACCCTTTCAGAGTTTTATCATTGTAGGGCTCGCATTCATACTGTTACTCATCTGCTGGTTTGGCGTTAACTACTTGCCAACGGCACAAATGAGTGTTCATACCTATTCAGGATAAATAATAAAAAAAGCTGTTAAGCGGGGGACTTAACAGCTTTTTTTACTTGTTGTGCTACGATTTTTGCCGAAAGTTATAACTGCCCGTGTAGCTTACACCTTCCCATTGGCTAATTCTCTAATTTCTCAACCCGCCTATCCTCTTTCCGTCAAAACCCTAGTGCCTATGCCCTAAGGCCTATCACCTCTTCCTCTTTCTTTCGCCTCGAAACCCCCGTTTTTAACATTTTTAGCACTGTTATATCGCGTTATAAGTCAATTACTTATATATCCTTTCTATACCAATCGTCCAAGATTCGTATAAGCTTCCTATAAGCTCTCTATAAGCTACCCCACCCTTGTCATAGCCTTTTTTTACCAAAACCCCTCTCAACTCTCTTCCGAACTTTTCTGTTTCCTTCTGAATACTCCTAACAGTCACCAACACATCGCTTTTTCATCTCAAACTTTGGCAAAGTTTCAAACTAAGGTTGTAAGGAACATTTTTAACTATCTGAATAAGAATACATTTTTGAAGGATCTCCTCCGCAATGGATTACAATTTCTTTAATTATTTCATCTTGTAAACCATAACAAAATCGCCTTTTAGGGATTTTATAGCCTTTCAATCCTTCTTCTTTTATGTATGTCAATAGTAATATTGATGCTATTAATATCACATACATCATTACTTGTATGCCATTGAGATTTCTTGAAAAGAAATGTTTAAAGTTAAGCTTTTGCTTTATAAAACGAAAATACTGCTCTATCTTCCAACGATTTCTATAAATTCCGGCTATTTGCTCATCACTAAAATCATCGGTTAAGTTACTTAAAAACAGTATCTTCTCTTCTTTAATTTCTCCTCTCTTCTCATCCTTCTTTAGCAGTCTACCCTCTATCAAATCTGTCTTTCATTCCTCTGTCGAACACTGCTATATCTTCCTTATTAGCAGTATGTTCCTTGAGAATATCACCAAGTGCTAAATCTTCACTTATCATTTCTTGCTGGTGATGAATTTTACACTTGAATGGTAAGTTTGAAAATCCTATGGTGAATTTTAAGCTTAGCTTTCCTTGCTCATCTTTTTTATTCTTCTGTCCATTTTGCATTCCTAAATGGAGTAGTTTGGATGAGATACTCACTATTGTAGAATCATAACTACTTATTTTAGAAGTAATTCCTTCTTCTAAAAAAGGTGCATACTTCT
The DNA here is from genome assembly GCF_001278825.1 of Capnocytophaga sp. oral taxon 323. Classification (NCBI taxonomy): domain Bacteria; kingdom Pseudomonadati; phylum Bacteroidota; class Flavobacteriia; order Flavobacteriales; family Flavobacteriaceae; genus Capnocytophaga; species Capnocytophaga sp. oral taxon 323. Next base: position 2,129,146 of record NZ_CP012589.1, on the reverse strand, counting down.
TTACGCAATAAGCAAAAAGTCTTTCAAAGAAAACTACATTTATTTTAGCAATCCTTTCTGCAATGCTACTGTGTGATATGACTTTAGTAAGTGATATCTTAGCAATCATTTTAAAGAAATTCGTGATATAAAAGTTTTCAAAGGTTCTTAGACTAGCTCTATCATCTGTCAAAGTACCGAAAATTAGTAACTTAAATATTTCTATTCCTTTAAGTTTTTTGCTATATTTATCGACTCCTGTTTCTTTTACAAGAAATTCTAACTCTTTATCTTCTATCTTAGAAAAGATATTTGAAATTCTTTTTCTATTCTTTATTATAGTGGTCATAACTTTTTTTTTGCAAAGATAATACTTACACAGTATTCCTACAAAAAAACATAGTTAAAAATCAGTACTTTATAAATCTTCCTTACAGTTTTGGTTTCAAATCTTTGGCAAAGTGTGTGCCACTAAAAGTGACACATCGGAGCTATCGGAAGGAAACGGAGAAGAACGGAAGAGGGCTGAGAAGAATTTTGATGAAAAAAGGCTATGAGAAGGGTGGGGGTAGCTTATAGAGAGCTTATAGGAAGCTTATACGAATCTTGGACGATTGGTATAGGAAGAGTATATAAGTAGTTGATTCATAATATGATACAGCGAGTATAAAAATGGTAAAAATGGGGTTTCGAGGCGAAAGAAAGAGGAAGAGGTGATAGGCCTTAGGCCATAGGCACTAGGGGGGAAGTGTGACAGAAAAGAGATTTAGTAAATTAGAAAATTTGGAAATTAGAGATTAGCAGATTAGGTGTGAGACAGACGAGCGGGTACGAACTACACAGGGGATTGTAGCAAAATAGGCAATAAAAAACTTTGCCAAAGTTGTAGAACGATAGGTAGGTGTTCAGAACCTTTGACAAAGTGTTATGGTATAAAAAGCAATTTTAAGCTTGTGTTATTTAGAAAAGTGTGGTTACCCGATAATCATTCCGGCGATAGTTGCGGATAACAGAGAGGCTAAAGTACCCCCGAGAACGGCTTTTAAGCCGAATTGAGAGAGGGTTTTGCGTTGGTTGGGGGCTAAGGCTCCTATGCCTCCTATTTGAATGCCTATGGAGGCGAAATTGGCAAAACCACAAAGCATATAGGTTGCCATAATGATAGATTTGTTATACATTAGGTGAGGAGCACTCGTCATATCCTTTAGGGTGGCTAACTGAGTGTAAGCCACAAATTCTGAGGAGGAGAGCTTAATACCAAGTAATTGTCCCATCAGCATAACGTCTTCTTTGGCAATACCAGCGAGCCACATAACGGGTGAGAAAACGGTACCTAAAATCATTTCTAAAGAGAGTCCGTTATAAGGAGTATTGCTGGCTATGATATTGTTGAGATGTGTTTGATAACCCACCCAATTAAAGAAATAATTAATCATTGCGATAAAAGCCACAAATACTAAAAGCATAGCCGCTACATTGGCAGCAAGTTTAAGTCCTTCGGTAGTACCATTGGCGATAGCGTCGAGCACATTAGAACCTACATTCTCCATAGAGACGTGCGAATCGTTGGAGAATTGCTCGGTTTGAGGGCATAGCATCTTGGAAACTACGATAGCACCGGGGGCTGCCATTACGGAAGCTGCTAAGAGGTGTCGGGCGAAAAGCAAGCGCATTTGGGGGTCGTCGCCACCGAGGTATTGGATATAAGCAGCCATAACGCCTCCTGCTACGGTAGCCATTCCGCCTATCATCACAAGGAGGATTTCGGAGCGAGTCATTTTGGCTAAATAGGCTTTAATCATCAGAGGGGCTTCGGTTTGTCCTAAGAAGATGTTACCTGTAACCGAAAGACTTTCGGCGCCTGAGATATTCAGCAGTTTAGACAATGCCCACGCCATACCACGCACTATTACCTGAATAACACCTAAATAGAACAATAGGGAGGTGAGTGCAGAAAAGAAGATGATGGTGGGGAGCACTTGGAAAGCGAAGATATAACCTATACTATTGGTATCGACTAAGTTACCGAGGAGAAACTGACTGCCTGCTCTTGTGAAATCTAATATGAGCACAAAGATACTACCGGCAAAATCGAAGGCGTCTTGTATAAAGCCTACTTTTAGAATACCTATTGCAATGGAGAGTTGTAGGGCTAAGCCTATGCCAATAGTCTTCCAATTAATAGCGCGCCTATTGCTACTGAAAAGATAGGCGATAAACAGGAGGGTAATCATACCTACCACACCACGAGTAAAACTTTCGAGAGAGAAACCTTCGCTAGCGACAGCCTTCATTACTTGTGTAGTGGCGGTTTGTGTAGTAGGAGATTGTGTAGCGTCTTGGGCGACACTTATGAGTGGTAAAAGGAAGCTAAGACTTCCGATGGTTATGTTTTTTTTCATTGGTATATAGTTTTAAAAAGTACTATCGCGTTTAGAGATTTCATCTCTGATAAGCGCTGCCATTTCGTAATCTTCATTTTCGATACAGTCATTTAGCATTGTTTTTAGTTCGGGTAAGGCGTATTTAGTATATCTGTTTCGGCTGCTGTCTTCCTCATCAACATTGTCTAACGAAGGGCTTATGGTATTGGAGGGCTCATCGTTGAGCAAAGGGATATAAATGCCGGCTCTTTGAATGATATCTCGATAGGTGTAGATGGGTGCGTTGCAACGCAAGGCAATGGCGATGGCATCGCTGGTACGAGCTTCGATGGTGTATTCTTGACCATTTTGTATACAGAGGATATTGGAGTAGAAAATGCCTTCTTCTAATTTGTAAATCACGACTCTTTTTATTTGTATACTGAAAGTATCGGCGAATATCTTGAAGAGGTCGTGTGTAAGAGGTCGAGGAGGTACAAGACTCTTCTCTAATTCCAAGGCAATAGATTGTGCTTCAAAGGTACCAATGACGATGGGTAGCTTTAAATCGGTCTCGACCTCGTGCATTATAAGCACAAAGGCATCGTTCTGCGATTGATTGTATGATATCCTTTTTATGAAAAGACGCACTAAATCCATTGGAAGGTTACTAACATAAAATACAAATTAGGGGGTAAAGTTATAACAATTATTTTAACTACAAAAGATTTTTAACATATTTTTTCTTCTTTGTAAAAGAAAAGGCTGTTCAATCTTGTATTGAACAGCCTTCGCATTACATAAGATTTTACTTGTTACATTTGTTTGGTAAGAGTATATTCTTTTACCATTTTAGGTTCTTTACCATCTTCACCTACTTGTACGATATTATCGCCTTTGGTAATATAGAAAGATTTGTGATTATCAGCTTTAGAAACGAGTGTAAAACCTTTATCAGTGTGTTCTACTTTACCTTCTTCTTTAGATTCGAAGTTTTTGCTTGCACAGTTTTCTTGTTTTACATAGGTGTCATCGGCATAGAGATGGATAACGGTAGCCATTCCGCCGCAATCGGCAGCAGGAAGAGTACCTACATAAGTAGCTAACAATTGAGGAGTTACCATTTCTTCTACTTTTTCAGCAGCATTCTCCATCATAGTAGTGGTTTCACTTACTACAGTGTTAGCAGTTTGTGAAGGATTGTTTTGGCAGGAGGCGAGCATAAGCACAGCAACTCCCAATGTTAAGATGTGATTTTTCATAAAATATAATGTTTATTTATTTACTTATTCAAAAAGTGTACCAATACTACAGTAAATTCACTTCCCTTTCCTACTTCGGAAGTAAAATGAATGCTACCCCCGTAGGAAAGTACGATGTTTTTCACCATTGCTAATCCCAAGCCACTACCACTGGTTTTGGTAGTGAATTTTGGTTCGAATATCTTTTCTTTATCGACATCGGGGATACCCGTACCATTGTCTTTTACTTTTAGAGTAATATCGGTATCGGTTTTATTAAGGCTCACTTCAATAGAAGGGAAAGGTTCGTTTTCGGTAGCTTGTAGCGCATTTTTCACCAAATTGGTAACTACACGACCGAGCTGGTCTTTGTCGAATACACTTATAATCTCATCGTGAGAATGGGTGAAGTGAATTTCATCAGAATTAAAGATATCTAAAGTGCGTTTGATAACAGAAACAAAATCGAATTCCTCATCATTTTTAGCAGGCATATTGGTAAGTGCCGAGAAGGCAGTAGAAATATTACTCAATATGTCTATCTGTTGGATAAGAGATTCGCAGAATTCATTAGTTTGTTCAGCGGTTTGAGGCTCTCGAAGGGCTTTGCGTTGATAACTTTGCACGGAGAGACGCATAGGAGTAAGAGGATTTTTGATTTCGTGTGCTACCTGCTTTGCCATATCGCGCCACGCTTGTTCGCGTTCGGATTGCGCCAAAAGGGCTTTGCTGTTCTCAATCTCATCAATCATTCCATTATAGGCATTTACCAACTCGGTAATCTCGGTAGGGGCAGACTTTAGAAGTATCTTTTCGTTTTGGGAGAGCAAACGAGTTTTCTCTAAACGACCTTCAATGGTTTTAAGCGATTTGGTAATATATTTAGAAATGAAGTAAGCTACCGTAAGGGCAACTACCAAGAGCGAGAAATACACCATCGCTAAGTTGTACAACGACCCTTTTAAAGCGCGCTCGTTGAAGGTGTCGTTCTCGAAATAAGGAATGTTGAGAATAGCGATAGGCTTGAACTGCAAATCGGTAATATAACTGTAAGAGGTTTGATAACCACGCCCTGCAAATTCGTGGTGCTCAACAAGACGTTTATTGAGCGTAGCAGAAAGCTGATGCAATACATCAGGAGGAATGAAAAACGCATCTTGGTCGGGCGAGAGAGAGGCTTTGGAGCTTTTTAGCAGAACGCCGTCGAGGTCATAGAGGGCAAAGTTTAGGTTTTGGATATTGGCAATGCTGTAGATATCCTCCCGAAAGATAAGGGGTATATAAGGGGTTTCGACAGGGAAAGTGGTTTGCGAGAATACATATTGTATCTGCATCTTGATTTGGTTTTCCTTGTCGATAAGTCGCTCATCGTGATATTCTAATGCCTGTTTTTTATACTGCCCAATCATTACAAAAGCTAAGATAGCGAAAGCTACTAGCACGAGTAGGGTCATACTGAGGAATATCTGAAAACGAAGGGTGTTTTTTTTAAACATAGTGTCCCCTTATTACAGGTTATTTTAAGCCTATTACAAAGGCTGCGGGATAAGATTTTTTAATCTCTACAAGTTTCTTCTCAGCCTCTAAACGCGTACGGAAACTACCAAGGCGCACTTTGTAGTTAGGCGACTCGAAAGTGAGCAATACAGGGTATTGTTTGTATTTGCTTTTGGCATCGAGCATTACTTTATTAGCTTCGGTGATATTGCCATTATAGATTTGTACTTGGAAAGCGCTCTCGGTACGAGCTATTTCCTTTTTGAGTTCCATAGCATCGGCTATATTCTTTTCCTGACTAATAGTTATTTGTGCATAGGAAGCGCTTGTGAGCAATAGTATTCCAGCTATAAATATGTTTTTCATCATCAATATAAATTTAATTCTTTTGTTTTCTTTGGCGTAAGAACCAATACAATTTACTAAATCCAAAGCCTATGCCAAACAAGGCTATAAAGAAAGTAAATATACCTCCCAATACTTTTAAATTGATAGGTTCACTTTGGGGAACGTAGAGTATTTGTCCGTTAGCAGTACCTATAAGTCCTAAGAGAGTGATAAGCAAACTCACCAAAAAGTGCAACTCTAAGCGCAGGTCTTTCTCGGGTAAGAGCTTTTGGAGACCCCAAGCACCTAATATAATAAACACTACCACGCTCGCACCTATCCAAAAGGCAATATGCTCAAACGATACCCCTGTATAATAAAAGATGGCTTGAGTGAGCACGTAGAACAATGCAGGAAAGATAAGCAGGTTAGGATACCACTGCAAAACTCTATGCCAACGACTTTCTTTACCTTTAAAAAGCGTCCGTAGTGAAGTAAAACAATACGCCATACACACAGCAGTTTCTACGGTGAGCAGTACGGTAATATTGCCAAGAACTTTGGGGTCGCTGAGCATTGTTTGGAGGGTAACTTGTGACTGCTCTGAGGCAAAATCAGTAGCCAACCATACAAACAAGAAACAAACAGCTGCAAATAACACCTGTTGCCACAGTTTCCAAAAACTGAGTTTCAGCACTACGTTCAGCATTATAAAGGCTGTAAGAATTGCTATCACCATATCACATATCCCTTATCTCTTACTTACATACTCAGTTGCGCCAGCTCGCCGATTTTACTTATTACCTTTACTGAGTCTTCTCCGTCGTTTTGTTTCCAGTGTACTACCACACGTTCATCATTGATAGCGTCTACTTGCTTACCGCTGTAATCGGGTTGTATGGGAAGATGACGACTAAAACGCCTATCAATAAGCACTAAGAGCTCTATTTCAGAAGGACGCCCGAAGCTCTGTATAGCACTGAGAGCAGCGCGAATACTGCGCCCTGTGTAGAGCACATCGTCTATAAATACCACTCTCTTGTTTTCGACGATAAAGTCGATAGCAGTAGAGTTGGCTTCAAGAGGTCTACCTGTGCGCCTAAAATCGTCGCGAAAGAAAGTAATATCCAATAAGCCTAATGGAATATCAGCAATGTGGTATTCGTTAGTGAGTAGTTCTACCAATCGCTCAGCTAAATAAGTGCCACGAGGCTGGATACCGATAAAAACCGTATTCGAGAAATCATTATGGTTTTCTATCAGCTCACAAGCGAGGCGGTGTAGCATCACTCGGAGTTCCTTCTCGCTGAGGATTTGTTTTGTATAGGTATTCATTTGACTTAAAAACTGAGGGTATTTAAGTTGCGTTGAGCATCGGCATTGCCCTCGCTAGCGGCTTTTTGGAAAAAGACTTTGGCATTCGCCTTGTCGCCCAACATATAGTAGCAAGAGGCACGATAATTATTCAGTACAGCATCTACGGGCACTCCTAAGCTCTCCATTTCAGCCATATCATTAATAGCTTTTTGGTATTGCTGTGTGTTGTAGTAACTAATAGCACGATACCTGAGCCCATCTATATGAGCAGGTACTTTTTCCAAGAACTTCGTAAATATAGGAATTGCTTCAGCATAACGTTGCTGCAAATAGAGTTGCATTGCCTGAGTGTAAAGAGGAGCAAACTGTTCTACCTGCATACGCGAGATAATCTTGTTGCGGTTATTAATTATATCTTTATTATCGGGCAAATATACAATGGCACTATCTAAGGTAGCACGAGCATCAGCTATTAAGTTATTTTTCTCTTGCAGATAAGCCAAAGAGTTCCACGCTTGTACCTCACTGCGATTACCGCGAAGAGCGTCTCTATCTACATCTACGTGGAAACGGTTTTTCAGTATAGTTTTCCACTTAGGTTGTGGTTTCTGCACACTGTCTTTTTCCAAGCCTAAATACTGTTTGAGCAAGTGAATCGATTCTTGTTCTTTACCCATATTGTTCAGCGCAAAGGTCTCTAAATTTAGGTTACCGAAGAAATTCGGCTTTATCATTCGGGCTTTATGAGCATATTTATAAATACTATCGTTGTTTTTGTTTTCTTCCATAAAGTATGATACAGCAGTAAAATACTCAGGGCGCGCATCATAAGGGTGGTAATGAATGGAAGCCAATACTTTACGTGCCTCATCGAATTTCTTTTCGTCTATCAAGTAACGCGCTTTTTCTACATCTACAGGCTCAGCCACTGCCGTGAGATTTGGAATACGAGGATAGTTGCGTATCAGGTAATCCGAAGGTGATTTAGTAGGACGCACCCCTTGTTGCTCTTCTTTTACCATACGTTGTATTTTAGAAGAATCAAAGTACATACGTTCTACTACCACATTCAAAACCATTGCCACTACGGCTACTGCTCCTATAAAACCTACAACACTCATTGGCAATTTGCGCTCTTCTGCTTTTTTCTTACTGAAATACAATACTGCCAGACCTACTGCTATCCCTACATAAATACCAAAAAGGGCTTGAATTTCGGGGCGGTCTTGAGGAAAGTTAAAGAATGCATCGAACGAATAAGCAAAGAGACCAAACAATGGTAAGAAAAACCATTGCTCTTGCTCAGGATTCTTGTTTTTATAAGTGCCTCTTAGGAAATAATAAGCTGCTAAGAGGAAAATAGCCAAGAACGCCAACCCTGCGAAGATTCCCGCTTCGGCGGTGAGCTCCAAAAAGTCGTTGTGGTTCTTATACATATAAATATAATGCGGACTATAAGAATTCTCATACTGTAAGAAGCGTACCTTCCAGTTACCAATGCCTACGCCCAACAGTGGGTCGTTCGGGATCATATCAGTAGCAGTAATTACCCAAGCCGTTTTACGCAAGTTGTTACTGGTATTCTCTTGATTAGCTACCTCAGCTAAACGAGCCCCGAAACTGGTGCTTTGTCGCACTTGTTGAGGGTAGAGATAGTTCTGTACAAACGAGAAAATACCAAAAGCAAGAACTACCAAGCCTACGTGCATCAGTACTTTTACGCCCGTTTCACGGCGTTTTAAGATAAAATAGTCGATAGCACCATACGTGATGAAGATAAGCGTTGTAAGAATAGTTGCTAAATAGAAAGCACGGGTACTCATAAAGAAGATTGCCAAAGTACCGACTAAAACACCTATCCCTCCGATGATACGCAAGGTGTTTTTCTGAAAATAAAACAACCAGATAGCAAAAGGTATCTTAATAAACATAGCCGAAGCCAAAATATTCTTGTTAGAATACGAGCCTTTGATATTGTAATCAGCACTAATACCCTTGATGATGCCTTTTACCCCGTCGAGGGTTACCAAAAAGTCATAACACAAAAGAATTGTCATCGCAACTGCCAAATGTACTAAACTCTTTTTGTTGTAAATTACCAAAGCCGATACCATCCAAGCAGCTGAGAAAGCTGTAAATATCTTAAAGAAGTGCAAAATCGCTTCTTCTATATCAATAGCTTTGGTAAACGAGAGCAATGCCAATACCATTATCAGGCAGTAAGCAATTCCTATTTTATTGGTAAAAAAGCCAAACAGTAATTGTGTGCGTTCTCTGAATTCTTTAATAAAAAACACAAGCCCTACTACTATCAAGTTCAGAATAGCAAAGGTGTAAAACTTTGTAGCATTGGAGTCGAATGCCATCCAGTTAGGGGTAAGTACCGTTACATAGCCATAGGCAATGAGCAAGACACTCGCCAAAAGCTTCATACTCGAACTCCCTTCCTCACTCACTGTGGGGGTAGGTTTAATAGGATTCTTGCTGGGTGTTTTCTTCTTGTTGGGTTTCATCTTATGTATTTATATAATTTTTCAACTAACAATTAACAATTAATATCTGTAAAAGTCACTTTCTCTTCTCATTTACCTTTTATCTCTTATCTCTTACCAGCTCTTATGGCTCTTACTGCCCGTGCGACTCGCACCTTTTACCTATTTGAATCATCTCATACGCCAGTCCCGTTTGCTTCACTACGTCTTCGGTGCGTTGCGAATGAGTATCGGTAATAAAAAGCTGTCCGAAATGTTTTTGAGTAACCAACTGCACCAACTGCGTTACGCGAGTATCGTCAAGCTTATCAAAAATATCATCTAGAAGCACTATAGGCGTAATCCCTAACGATTGCTTCAACACTTCAAACTGCGATAGCTTTAAGGCTATCAAAAAAGACTTCTGTTGCCCCTGACTGCCATACTTCTTCATCGGGTAGCCCTCAATCTCAAAAAGCAAATCGTCCTTGTGAATACCTGCGGTAGTGTATTGCGCACTGCGGTCTCGCTCAGTATTTTCGGCAAGCTGGGTAGCCAAATCGCTTTGGTGCAAACTGCTGTCGTAGTGCAAACTCACTCGTTCCTTACCCCCCGAAATATACGCATACTGCTCGCTAAAGATAGGCAAAAACTCTTCCATAAAAGCTCGCCGTTTCTCATAAATGTGTTGTCCTAAGGGCGCCAACTGCTCGTCGTAAATGTGCAAAGTCTCTAAAGAGAAAACGCCTCCTTCTGCCATTTGTTTCAGTAACGTATTGCGTTGCAAGAGCGTGCGGTTGTAGCGCAAGAGCAGTTCTAAGTAAGCCCTATCAGTTTGCGAAATCACACTATCCAAAAACTTACGGCGTGTTTCACTACCTTCTACTATCAAGTCGCGGTCGGAAGGTGAAATGAGCACCATAGGGTATTTACCTATATGGTCAGCCAGACGTTCATAGGCTTTACCGTTGTGTTTCATCACTTTCTTCTGTCCTTTTTTAAGGCTACATACTATCTGCTCTTCACGTTCTTCCTGCCGAAACTGTCCTTCGATAAGATAAAACTCCTCGCCGTGGCGTACGTTCTGCACTGCCGAAGTAGTAAAGTAGCTCTTCGCCATACCTAAGTGATAAATAGCATCAAGCAGATTCGTTTTCCCTACACCATTATCCCCTACAAAACAGTTGATAGTAGGGCTAAAGGCATACGCTTGTGAGAGTATGTTCTTGTAGTTTACGACCGATATTTGTTTGAGAAACATCATTTGTTAGTGCAAAGGTACGAATAATTTGTGAATTACCAAATTTGTATCTCTCTTGCTTGTTTTTCTTAACTCTTAGCTCCTTTTTAATATCCCAAAGTGTTATACAATAAAAAAGAGACGAATACTATTCGTCTCTTTTTTATAGATTTACCAAATCTTATTTCCGTTTAAAGATAGCGTATGAATCACTAAAATAAACAACGCGAAGGCGAGATCCACCATTCTCTAAAACACAAGTGTAATAATGACTTGTATCACTTTTCTTTCTTATTTTATCTTTTTCACCTACCTCAGTAACATAATTGTAATCATCTATTTGAGAGTTACAATCATCTCCATTTTTCCAGTGTTTATAGTAAGTAAAACGGTCATCTGTAATAAGGAGTCTTGTTTGACCAGTGCAATTGTCAATAGGAATATCAACTCCTCCTGTTACTATTTTTACGGCTTGCCACTCACCAATGATTGAGTTGCCTGTTTTATCATCGTCTTTACAAGCAAAGAGCATAAAGGCGGATAATATGAATAAAATATTTCTCATCTTATAATTATTTTTAAAGTAATGGCAGATGTTATATCTGTATCTACCATTACTGTAGTTTTACAAAATTATGCTATTCCTCTTCCGAAATGATATTAGTGTAACGCTTAAATCCCTCATCGTTTTTATACACCTCTAATCTCCCTTTAGGCACATAAATACGAGCTATAGGATTAATTAGAGTATTAAAAGGATCTTTTACTCTGGGGGGATTTATTCCTCTAAAGGTAGCTGTAGTTAATTTACTACAAGCGAAAAATGCCCCCTCTGCAATATTCTGTATATTTTTAGGAATTGTAACCGAAATAATCGTTCCATTACCCCAAAAAGCACTTTCACCAATAGCTTGTAAGCTTTCAGGGAAATTGAGAGAGGGAATTTCACAATCATAGAAAGCACCTTTGTCAATAGAGATAAGCCCTTCTAAGAATTGAACAGAGGTGAGTGATGATGACCCAAAAGCAAATTCTTTTATGACCTGTACACCTGTGGGGATAGTAATACTCGTTATTTTAGTATACCAAAATGCTTCTTTTTCTATACTCTTTAAATTGGTAGGGAGTGTAATATTTACTATATTTTTATGTATATAGAAAGCTTTTTCACCTATAACTTGTACTTTACTAAGAATAGGATCAGCTTGCATATCAAGAGCTGTTGTATTCTCATTCTTCCATTTTACTAAAGTAAGTCCATCAGGGCTTAACTCATAGTCGGAAGAAGAGATCCCACTATCTTTATCTTTACAAGCAAAGAACATAAAAACGGATAATATAAATAAAATGTTTCTCATAGCTATTCTTATTTATAGTTAAAACGCTGTTCTATAAACATAGTACGTACTGTTACTTCGCGATTGTCTTTTAAGGAACGTACTTTATAACCAATAGGAACAGCTCCTTTTACTAAACTTTCTGACTTAGGCACTAGCAAAAATTTAATAAAGCTATCATAGTCTGTTACTGTTTTAGCTTCTGATAAAGGACCTCCTGCAAGTAATATTTTTATATGTTTTTCACTAAAATAGGCTCTTTGTGTATCAATTAGTTTCGTATCTACTGTTCCTCCTACTGTTTTAAGACCTACACCAATACTTGCCTCTATTTTCTTTGTAACTTCTGAAACACTTTCATCAGTTTCAACTAATAGAGTAGCTACACGCCCATAATCTACACTACTGATATATACAGGCTCATAATTACCTATGATTTGGATATTTCCCCATTCGTTAGCCGATTTAGGATCAATAGATACATTGTAAAACAGTTGGCGTACTTTTATCAATATATGTTTTTTAGTATTAATATTGAGTTCTTTTTGCTCATAACCAAAACTACCTTTTGCCAATCCTTTAAGCACTTCTACTTTTACGTGAATCCCTAAGGTTTTACAAAAACTTTCTTGAGTTGTTACTTCATTAGAAACATAGGACATATATGATGCAACATTATTATAGTCTACCTTTTCAGCTTTTTGGCTTACCAACGTATTTACTTTTTCTCTTACATCACTGGGAGTAGGAATAGCTGTTACTTTCACTACAGCTCCTGAGCCTTTTAAAGTAGTAGAGAGCGTAATTTCTTTTGGGTTGTTAATTTTCAAATTGGTATACTCCCCTTCTAAAAAGGCTTCTCCATTCAATACACTACCTGGGTAGATAGTTTCGAGGTTCGTGGCATCTACTATCTGAACAGGGTCTAAGGTTTGTTGTACTTTAACGGTTTCAATCACCTCATTCTTGTTGCCTATAAACCTACCTGTTTCCTTAGAGGCAATCACTTGTTCGCCTTGCTCAGGAAACGTTACTGATTTCAAACCAGCAAGCCGGTCTGAAAAACTCTCATCTTTATTACAAGATAACACACACATAGCTACTGCTATGAAACTTACAGATTTTAAATTTAATAATTTCATATTCGTCTATTTTTTATTTTATATCTTCTTCTTTACTCAAGCACTAATAGCAACTGTTAATAATGCACAAATAGTTATTTTTGTTAAGTTCATAATATATACAATTATTCTAAAAACCTATCGCTTTTTTCAATAGGTACATTGTAATAAGTAACACGAAATTCCTCTTGTCCTTCTTTTTGCTGTACAATAGTAATTGAAGCTAAGTGATGTGTATCCCTTTCTTCTTTATCTTTAAAAGAAAGCACCTTTCCTTCTTCAAAAGCTCCTTCATATTTAAAACGATTACATCTCACAATAAATGTCTTATTCCACTCCTTGCCGGGGGGAGAAAGATAAATATCAGTCTCATTTACCCCATCTTCCATTTTAAGATTATAATGTATAACTGGTCTACTTTCTCCATCAATATTTCCCCTATCAGTAGAATAATTTAAGTAACGTTTTAGTTCTATCCTTACCGCATTAAAGTTAAGGCTGGGTAACTCTATTTTTTTGAGTTCTTCTCCGTTTAACATCTTTTGCAAGATAAAAGGAAGTTTAAATGTGCCAGGTACAAGGGGTTTAATGTAAAACTTGTAACTCCCTATTTTATGAAACTCTATATAAGGTTCGGTAACTCTTACTTTCTCACCATTGGCATTTTCAAGATAAAAATCATAATCCACTCGTGTTTGGTGGTTTTTATCCTCCTTCGTGATAGGAGTTAATACATATTTTACACTGGGTTCACTACTATCAGCTTCATTAATAGTAAGCGTATAGGGAATTTCATCTCCTACTACTATATTTTTGAGATTTTTGTAAGGTATTATCTCCTCCCCATAGGCACCTGTAAAACCGTCTTTAATTGTAGCTGTAAATTCTATAGGTTGCTGTGGTTGCTCTTCATTAGTACTATCCTTGCTACAAGAGGTAATACAGATTGTTAAACTTATAAAGGCTAAAAACTTTTTCATTTTTGTTGTTTTTATTTAAAAAAAATGTCGTTCAAAATGGTCTTCGTTCCTTTTTTCAACAGGAATATTAAGATATTCTATACGAAGCTCTTCCTCTCCTTCTCTTTTTTGAACAATAGTAATAGTAGCAAAATCATAGGAATAAAAGTGAAAGTCAAAAGTGTATTTCTCCCCTGCTCTTAAATCCCCTGAAAAAGTAGGGGTGTTGCTATTATTGCATTTTATGGCAAATGTTTGTGTTGTCTTTTCTTTAGGCGATAAATAAATATCCGTTTCTTCATCACCGTCATCTACTTGAAAATAATATATAGAGTTAAAACTTGACATAGGTTTGTCTCCGATATTATAGAACCTTGTCAATTTTTTGTTCATTAATAAAATCTTTACCACATTAAAATTAATAGTAGGGAAAGTTGTTTGTTCTGCTTTTTTCCCCTCGTGTTTTTTTAGTAAAATAAAAGGTATTTTAAATGTGCCAGGAACCAATGGTTTAATATAGAACTTGTACTTCCCTGCTTTACGTAATTCTATATGAGGCCACCCCACTTTCTCTTTTTCTCCTTTGTCGTTTTCAAGGTACATTTCATAGTCTACTTGCAAAGATTGGTGGTTTTTATCACTTGTTTTAGTAGGAATAAGCACATAATTCCCTTCAGAAGATATCTCTTTTTCTTTAATTGTAAGAGTATAAGGAATATAATCCCCTACCAATATATTTTTAAGACTTTTGTGCAAGATGAGTTCTTCTCCGTTCTCTCCTGTAAACCCATCTTTAATAGTAGCACTAAAAGTATCACTTATCACTTCAGGCACTTCTTCTTTTGCAACCTTGTCTTCACTCTTGCTACAACTAATAGAAGCTATTACTAAGCTCATTATAAATAAATACTTTTTCATATCACATTGTTTTTAAATTACCTATCATAAAGATTCTAAAATCTTATATAAGAATAACTATTCTCCATCACGGTACAAAAATACACACTTTTTTGTTCCCCACCAAATATTTCATCATCTTTTTTGTTTTACATATAACACAAACCATTTGCTAACGTTCCTGCCCGTACGCTCACACCTAATCTGTTAATTCCCTAATTTAACTGCCCGTGTGGCTCGCATCCCCTCCCATTTTCTCATTTCCTAATTTGCTAATTCCCTAATTATCCCTTCTCCTTTCCGCCGCTACATTCCCCTTTTTTCGTTGCTCTCTACTCGTCACTACACCCCCTCTCCTTGGGAGAAGTCTCCGAATAGGAGAGTATGTGAACGGGGTGAGGATTCCCTTTTCTTTCGCCTCGAAACCCTCTTTTTAACGTTTTTTGCGTTGTTGTATCACAGTATGAATCAACTACTTATATACCCTTTCTATACCAATCGTCCAAGATTCGTATAAGCTTCCTATAAGCTCTCTATAAGCTAACCCCACCCTCCTTACAGCCATTTTTTACCTTTTACCCAAAACTCCCCTTTTTAAATATTCCGTTTCCTTTCGTAGTGCCTTAATCTCTATTCCCTCTCCGAAAACTCTAACTAATCTTCACACCAGATAGCCAACCAGATTATTGTATTCAACAAAGATTAAATTAGCACCATAAGCATTCATAGTCAGTTATTGCAAGGGAGTGAATTGTATGAAAGAATGTGGAATACTCACAACCGAGCTAAAGAATGGGCTTTATAAGAAGATAAAATAAAAAAAAGCACTTACATTATGTAAGTGCTTTTTTGTTGCTCCCCCTACTGGACTTGAACCAGTGACCCTCTGATTAACAGTCAGATGCTCTAACCAACTGAGCTAAGGAGGAATATATTCTACTTATGTTTTCCTTAATTGCGGTGCAAAGGTACAACTATTTTTGAAACCTGCAAATTTTTAAGCAGAAAAATATTTAATATTTTTTAGTTGTATTGCTAAGTCGTTTATTTTCAACAATAATATAAAGAGACTTTACCGAAAATTTAATAGTCTCTCGTGCTACGAGTTTTGGTAAAGTCCTTATTACTATTTATGTAACTCGTATTACTTTTGTACAAAGTAGTGATAGAACCACGGAATGGTTTCAATACCTTTTAGGAAGTTGAAAATACCGTAGTGTTCGTTAGGTGAGTGGATAGCATCGCTATCTAAACCAAAGCCTAAGAGAATAGATTTGCTACCTAATTCTTCTTCAAAAAGAGCTACAATAGGGATACTACCACCTGAACGCACAGGTATAGGCTCTTTCCCGAAGCTCGCTTGGCAGGCTTTTACTGCTGCTTGGTAAGCAGGCGTATCGGTAGGGGTTACATAGCCTTGTCCGCCGTGGTGCGGAGTTACTTTCACGCGCACACCTGCTGGTGCGATACTCTCAAAGTGTTTGGTGAAGAGCTCGGTAATTTCGTGGTTGTCTTGGTTAGGCACTAAGCGCATTGATATTTTGGCATAAGCCTTACTTGGGATAACCGTTTTAGCTCCTTGTCCGGTATAGCCTCCCCAGATACCATTTACATCAAGGGTAGGACGTATAGAGGCGCGCTCGGTAGTGGTGTAGCCTTTTTCGCCATATACCTCATCGATATCTAAGGCTTTTTTGTAGGCTTCGAGTGAGAAAGGTGCTTTTGCCATTTCATCTCGTTCAGCTTGTGAGAGCTCTTCTACTTTATCGTAGAAATGCGGAATGGTAATGCGGTTGTTCTCGTCGTGCAAAGAAGCAATCATTTTAGTAAGCACGTTGATAGGGTTCGCTACGGCACCACCGTATAAACCAGAATGCAAATCGCGGTTAGCACCGGTAACCTCCACTTCCACATAGCTAAGTCCTCGTAACCCCGTAGTGATAGAAGGGGTGTCGTTAGCCAACATACTGGTATCGGAAATGAGAATAATATCGTTTTTGAGTTTTTCGTGGTTGTTTTTTACAAACCAACTAAGACTTCCTGAGCCTATTTCTTCCTCGCCTTCAATCATAAACTTCACATTGCAAGGGAGCACGTTGTTATTCACCATATATTCAAGGGCTTTCACGTGCATAAACATTTGCCCCTTGTCGTCGCAAGCCCCACGAGCGAAGATAGCTCCATCAGGGTGAATATCGGTTTTTTTGATAACAGGCTCAAAGGGGTCAGATTCCCAAAGCTCAATAGGGTCGGCGGGTTGTACATCATAGTGTCCATATACTAAAACAGTAGGAAGGGCAGGGTCGATAGTTTTTTCGCCATAAACGATAGGGTAGCCAGGGGTTTCACATATTTCCACCTTGTCGCAACCAGCCTTTTCTAAGGCGTTTTTTACAGCATCGGCAGTGTTGAGCACGTCCTGAGAATAGGCAGCATCGGCACTGATAGAGGGCATTTTAAGCAGTTCTATCAGTTCCGCAATAAAGCGGTCTTTGTTTTCATTGATATAATTTTTTACTGAATCCATATGTCAATTAACAATTTACAATTAATAATTATCAATTTGTGGTTTTAAAACGCAACAAAGGTACATTATTTTTCTAAAATACCAAAATTTCATCTATAAAAAGCCAAGCATCACCTCCTTTTGGAGGTGTTTTTACGTTTTTGAGGGTGAGCTTGATATAGCGTGCTTCCGTTGGACTAAACTTCAACACAAAATCTTTTAAGGTGGCTTTCCCTCTCACTACACAAGGCTCGTTGTGTGTTGCTACTTCACGGTAGTTTTTACCGTCGTTTGAAAGGAATACCATAAATTTTACGGGAAAGTAAATACCAGATGCTTGAGCATCCATTGCTCCTATGCGCACCTCTCTCACCTCAGTAGCTTGCTCCAAATCTAGGGTGAGGGTTACATCGTCGCCTAACCAACCGAGCCATTGCCCATCGTGAAAGTTTTTGCTACCGCGAATGATATTGGTGAGCGTCGCTTCTCCTTGCCCTTGATAACTTTTGTGATAAAGTGGACTGTAACTTACTTTCTTATCTATCGCTTTGTGGAATATTACTTCGCCAGTGGTAATGGTGTTGGTCGCCTTTCCACTGAAAACAGTTGCTTTAAAGGTCGTGCTTCTATTCAGCGCAATAGGCTGGTGGTATTTCGTAGCTTTTTCTATAGGAGTATCTCCCAAAGCGTAGCGAATGTCGGCGTTGGGGACTTCACAGTCTAATTTTAGAAAGATATTCCCCTTTTGGTTTTCAACGGTAGGCACTACTTGGTACATAGAGCGGGCATAGTTCACCTTCATCACGTCCAAACGCTTCATAAAGGCTTGAGTGCGATTTATAAAGTTGTCCCAATTCTTCAAGTTATCGGTTGTCCAACTGATTTCAGCAAGCGCCAACAATCGCGGAAAGAGCATATATTCCGAATGTTCAGTGCTACCCACGTGTTCTGCCCATAAGTTGGCTTGCGTACCCAAAATATTTTTTTGCAGCGCTGGGCTGAGGTTTTCTTTTTCAAGACTGTAATGGTAAAGGGTTTTGAGCGGTAAGTAACCGCCATTGGCTTGAGGCTCATAGTCGGGAAGACCTTGATAGTTGTCTATATAGCAATCGCTAGTGAGGACAACAGGGTTACCTTGTTCGAGGGCTTTTTTACCTACCTCGATACCGCGCCAATTCATCACCACTGCATTGTTAGCCAAACCCCCGTCCATTATCTCGTCCCAACCTACCAAAGTGCGCCCTTTGGATAGTAAGAAATCATTTATACGCTTGATAAAATAACTCTGTAATTGGTGCACATCTCTTAAGTGGTGGTCTTTCATACGAGCTTGACATTTAGGGCACTTTTCCCATTCGGTGTGAGTGGCTTCGTCGCCACCTATGTGAATGTATTTACTGGGGAAAAGCTCCATCACTTCGGTAAGTACATCTTCCAAGAAAGTGAAAGTCTCTTCTTGCCCCGCACAATAAATATCGGTGATAGGCCACACCGCGCCTGAGGGTACTCCTATAGGGCGTTTGTGACAAGAGAGTTCGGGGTAAGCCGCTATGGCACTCATTGCGTGGGCAGGCATTTCTATTTCGGGGATTACCGTAATACCACGATCAGCGGCGTATGCTACAATCTCTTTAATATCTTCTTGGGTATAGAAACCTCCGTATTTTTTAGGAGCTGTCGCAGGATTAGCAAAGGCGTTGGCGGAGTTAGGAGTGCGCTCATTCCATAGTTTATCTTCTTGGTCTACACGCCACGCACCTATTTCGGTAAGTTTAGGATACTTTTTAATTTCGATGCGCCAACCTTCATTGTCTACTAAGTGGAAGTGGAAGGTATTGAGCTTGAGCATTGCCATACGGTCGAGGGTTTTCAGTATATATTCCTTGGGGAAGAAATGGCGAGAAACGTCCAGCATCAATCCGCGCCAAGCGTACTGAGGAGCATCAGTGATGGTAACTGCGGGTACCGCCCAATCAGTCTTTACGGGTGTAGTGCTTTCAAACTCTTTAGACAGTAGCTGACGTAGCGTTTCGAGGGCGTAAAGTGCCCCGTTATAACCACCTGCCTTAATAATAATTTCTTTAGGGTTTACAGTGAGGGTATAACCTTCTTTAGGAAGAGATGTATCAGTGTCAATCATTACATAATTAGTCAAGAGAGCTACTTTTTGTACAGAAAACCTAAATCCAGAAGCCTTCTCAAATTGTTCGAGAAAAGAACGCCGAGCTCGCATCAAAGCAGGGTCAATCACAAAAACAGTTTCCTTAGTAAACCGGAAACTACCCTTACCCAGAGTGAGCGATTGGGGTCGCGGAATAACATTAAGGTCACTCTCGGTAAAGGCAACCTCTTTATGAGGAAGTTGGCAAGCAACTACCCATAAAACACTAATGCATAAGAATTTTTTTATTGTCTTCATTGGTTAATTTACGAATTTGCTAATTCTCTTTTATGTAAGATATGCTATCGCAAATCCTACACAAACACTTAAGAACTTTAGCAGGTTAAAGCGATGTCCTTCGGAGTTTTCAAATAAGATAACGGTAGAAATATGCAAGAAAATACCTATTACAATAGCCGAAAGCTCCGTGTGGTAATTGATAAGGCTTGATACTGTGTTGCTTAAAAAAGTGCCTAATGGCGTCATTAGGGCAAAGAAGAGTAAAAACAGTGCTGTCTTCCACTTGTTCACTCCTGAATTCACAAAAAAGGTGGTAAGCACAATAGCCACAGGCAGTTTGTGCACGAATATACCATACACGAGGTCGTGATTATGCCCGTGAGATAGCGGGAAACCTTCTAAAATGGAGTGAATACTAAGGCTGATAAAGAGTGAGAGCGGGAAAGCACTATGCTGGTGTGGGTGTGGGTGCTGGGTGTGACCGTGTTCGGCTCCGTACGAAAAGAACTCTAAGACGATTTGCAAGAGTACTCCTACTATCACAAATAGCCCTATGTATTTAAAACCGTGCTGCTCATCGTGAGAGTGATATACTTCGGGTATCAGCACGAATACAGTGAGTGCTAATAGGTAAGCGCCACTGAAAGAGGGTAGTAATTTGGTGTATTGCTGTTGGGCAGGTTTAAAAAAGGTAACGAATGAGTAGCCTAATACCACTGCCAGAAAAGGGAGAAGATAATTCATTTTACATTTAATCTCTTACCTGTTTTTTAAAGGTAGCACGGCGAGCAAAGATAACGGGGTCAAAGCTCTTCCAGAGTTGTTGAATAGCAATATTTTCTTCGAGTTCAGGTGTAATCACGCAATGAGTAACCCCATTGCGGGTGAATATATCATAATAATAGTCGAACAACAAGGCAGGAATACCCTTACTTTGGTATTCGGGGGCTACCCCAATAAGGTAGAACTCCACCGTATCGTGATGTCGTTTCGATTGTAACAAATACCACCAACCCCAAGGGAAGAGTTTGCCTTTTGCCTTTTGTAATGCTTTAGAGAACGAAGGCATCACTATGGCAAAACATATCAGTTTACCGTCCTTATCTTCAATAAAACGTACATACTCAGGATTGATAAAAGGGATATACTTTTGTTTGAAGTACTCTCGCTGACGTTCGCTTATAGGCACGTAGGAGGCTAACTTAGAATAAGTTTCGTTGTAAAGGTCAAACATTGCATCTACGTGTTTGAGTACTTCTGTAGTAGTAGGCGTATCGATGAACTTTACCCCATAGCGCTTTTTTATGGCTTCAGCAGTTTTCTTAAAGAGCTCAGGTTTAGAGTTCTTTACTAAAAATTCCATCTCTACAAAGCCTTTTTCTTTGGTAAAGCCTAATTGCTCTAAGTGCCGATTATAATAAGGATAGTTATACCACGTCATCATATTCGAGAGATGGTCGTAACCTTCGGTAAGCAATCCCACTTTGTCCATATTCGAAAAACCTATAGGTCCTTCCATATACTCCAGTTGATACTCACGAGCTTTTTCAGCTACCTTATCCAAGAGAGCTTGTGTTACTTGAATGTCGTCTACCATATCCAGCCAACCAAAGCGCACTTTCTTTATGTTCTGTTTAAGGTCGTGCTGATTGATAATAGCTACTACGCGCCCTACCATTTTACCTTTCTCATTGTAAGCTCCGTAAAAGAAGGCTTCGGCATTGTCGAATACAGGGTTCTTGGTTTTGTCAAAAGAGGCTACCTCGTCGCTGATGAGAGGCGGCACCCAATGAGGGTTGTTTTTGTATAAAGACAAAGGAAACTTCACAAACTCGGTAAGTTCCTTTTTAGTGGTGAGTTCTTTAATCAGGATCAATGGCATTACGTCTGTTTCTTTTAGGTTTTTTCTTGTGTTGTATTTTGGTAGTTTCTATTGTTTCACTCAATACCTTCTTGATATAGCTGTTGTGGTTATCGATGCGATAAGAAGCCCCGAACAATCCCATATAGCGTTGTGGGGTATCTTTCCAGCCAAAGCCCATATCGGCATTGAGTTGTATTTTATCGGAAAGCAAGAAGGCAACGCCAAGACGTGTAATTTGGTCGTTGTAATGCTGGCTGTGAATACCTTGATGCTCTGCAAAGATACTAAACCAACCATTGTCTAAGTTATGAGTAACGGTGAACAAATAGCTGTATTCGGTGTTTTTACCGCTTAAGAACCTATCAATGATACCGTTTGCTACCAACACCACACGGGGGATAGGCTCTGCTTGAAAGATAGCTGCTATTTTAGGAGAGAGTGCTGGTATTGATTCGTAGTAATATCGCTTGTTTGGTAAGAAATTCACCCCTGCATAAAGAGATATGGAAGGTGTGAGGTTGCGCCATCTAAAAGAGTTATTAGCCTTCCAACTGTAAATACTCGGCTCTTCATCTAAAAAATCAGGTTTAAAGAGCAAATACTTAGCTCCGATAGTATTGTTCACAAAGCCAAAGTGCGAAGTCGTACCATTAGATGCAATTGTACGGTCATAAGCAAGAGTACCATTGAGCATCACTTCCAATTCTTCTTTATAAAAACCATAACGCACTGCATAGTTCATTCCAGTAAAATCCATAGAAGTGCCTGTCTCTTTGTGGTGGTTGTGCTCGTACCATAAACCTCCTTCAAATTGTAATACTCTCGCCCCTACTGCATAAGCACTTTGTGAAGTGCCTGGGAGGTTTGAGTTAATAATTTCAGTGTATTGTGCCTTTGCCAAAAACGGAAAAGCACAAAGCATTAGCAAGTATATTTTCTTCATTGTATATGAATATTTTAGGCGACAAAGGTAGGAAAAAGTTTTTTACTATACAACTTTTATAACCTAAACACATTCTTCTTCACTTTTAACTTCCCCTTTACGTCGTAAACGATACCGTCTTCTTTTAAGTAATTTCCTATATTCATTTGCAGAAATTCTTGGTGCGCCACGCAAAGCACCACTACATCGTTGTGGGTAGGGAGGTTTTGTGGTTTAATAGCTACCTCAATACCGTACTCTTCAAGAGCCCGCTTAGGGTCTGCCCAAGGGTCGTACACTGTAATATTGTTAGTAAAATTTTCAAGGGTACGGTAGATATCCACTACTTTCGTATTGCGAGTGTCGGGGCAGTTTTCTTTGAATGTAAAACCTAAGAGTAGGATTCGGCTGTCCTTCACAGGCATACCTTGTAAACACAAGCGGTTGATAATCTGATAGGCGATATAGCCTCCCATCGAGTCGTTCGTCTTGCGAGCTTCCATCATTAAGCGTGGCGATACGCCGTGCAGTTTAGCTTTTTGTATAAGGTAGTAAGGGTCTACCCCTATACAGTGTCCACCTACCAGACCGGGGCGGAAGGGCAAGAAGTTCCACTTGCTGCTTGCTGCATCTATCACCGCATTAGTATCAATCTCTAAAATATTGAATATCTTCGCTATCTCATTCATAAAGGCGATATTCACATCACGCTGAGCGTTTTCTATCACTTTAGCGGCTTCGGCTACTTTTATAGACGGAGCAAGGTAAGTGCCTCCCCTCAGCACTGAATTGTAGAGAGTATCTATTTCCTGTGCTACCTCAGGGGTAGAGCCTGAGGTAATCTTGCAGATAGTCTCCACGGTATGGTGCTTATCACCAGGATTAATGCGCTCGGGCGAGTAACCCACAAAGAAATCGCGGTTGTATGCAAGCCCCGACACGCTTTCCAAGATAGGTACACACATCTCTTCCGTCACTCCTGGGTAAACTGTCGATTCGTAAATCACTATATCTCCTTTTTTTAGCAATGAGCCTACTGTTTGGCTCGCCTCGCGCAAGGCGGTAAGGTCGGGTTGCTGATAGAGGTCGATAGGTGTAGGTACTGCCACTATGTACACATTGCAATCCTTAGCGTCATTTGGGTTCGCGGTGCAAATGAGGTGGGTAGCCAATCGCTCTTTAAGGGTTTCACTACAGATTTCGCCCGTAGTGTCAATACCCGTGTTGAGGCTCTCCACTCGCGCCGTATAGGGGTCGTAACCCACTGTGGGATATTTTTTGGCAAACAGACAAGCTAAGGGGAAACCCACATAACCCAGCCCAATAATGCCTATTTTATATGATTTCATCTAAATAATTAACAATTCACAATTAATAATTAACAATCCTTTTCCCAAAACTCCACCTCGTCCAGCAGGGCAGAAAGTTCTCTCCTCTCACCTCCTATTGTCTGAGGCTTATGCCCCAAAGCTTAGTGCCTAAATCATATTATACTGTTTTAGTTTGCGATATAGCGTCCGCTCCGAAATCCCCAAGGCTTTGGCGGTTTCCTTGCGCTTGCCACCGTTGTGTTCTAACGACTTGCGTATCATCTCGCGCTCTTGCTCTTGAAGTGAAAAACGCTCTTCTTCCGCAGCTTCCTCATAGTCGTACACCTCTTCGTGAGATAGGATTTCTTTCTCGGTAGGAGGTACGGGAATGATAGAATAAGCCGGAGAGCTCGCCTCATTCTTGTATGAATCATTGCCGTAGATGCGGTGAATAAGTCCCTCGTTGTCCTGTTGTACTTGGGCTGAATTGCCGTGTTGTAGCAGTTCAAGGGTAAGCTTTTTCAAGTCGTTGAGGTCAGATTTCATATCGAAAAGCACCTTGTAAAGCAATTCGCGTTCGTTGCTAAAATCACTATCCTGGCGCGCTTGCTGAGGTACAACCTGTGGTAGATTGCTACCCTCATCAGGTAAGTAGGTGCGCAAAATACTCGCTGTAATATCCCTGCGCTGTTCAAGTACCGAAATCTGCTCAGCTACATTGCGCAACTGACGGATATTCCCGCTCCAGCGGTAGTTCGTGAGCAGATGTACCGCATCTTCGCTGAGCTTCACAGGAGGCATTTTGTATTTCTCGGCAAAATCCGAAGCAAACTTGCGGAAAAGCAAGTGGATATCCTCTTTGCGTTCGCGCAAAGGAGGCAAATGTATCTCTACTGTACTGAGTCGGTAGTAAAGGTCTTCGCGAAAACGTCCTTTTTTAATAGCTTCTTGCATTTGCACATTGGTAGCCGCCACAATGCGCACATTCGTCTTCTGCACCACCGATGAACCTACTTTTATGAACTCGCCATTCTCGAGTACCCGCAAGAGGCGCACTTGGGTAGTGAGGGGCAATTCACCTACCTCGTCCAAGAAGATAGTCCCGCCATCGGCTTCCTCAAAATACCCACTACGGGTAGCGGTAGCTCCCGTAAAAGCGCCTTTTTCGTGACCAAAAAGTTCCGAATCGATAGTCCCTTCGGGGATTGCTCCGCAGTTTACGGCTATGTATTTACCGTGTTTGCGTAGGGACAGCGAGTGAATGATGCGCGGTATAGCCTCTTTCCCCACCCCACTTTCTCCGGTGATGAGTACCGAAATGTCAGTAGGGGCTACTTGTATAGCTTTTTCGATAGCGCGATTCAGCTTAGGGTCGTTGCCAATAATGCTAAATCGCTGTTTTATAGCTTGTATATTTTCCACTTTTTTAGTTGAGAGTTTATGAACGGCAAAGGTACGAATATTTTTTTGAATTTATGTCAGTTCGATATAACAAAATGCTATTTTTCAATCGCTTTTCCTCCGCCTTTCCGCCACCACACTCCCACTAAACTTCTCCTACAAATTTGCTAATTTCCCAATTTTCTAATTTACTAATTCTCTTTCCCGTCACTACATTCCTCTAGCACTTATACGTCATAACACTTTGCCAAAGTTTTTGCCTGTGCGGCTCGCACTATCTTTCTGCCACCACACTTCCACTAAACTTCTCCTACAAATTTGCTAATTTCCCAATTTTCCAATTTGCTAATTCTCTTTCCCGTCACACTCCCCCCTAGTGCCTATGGCCTAAGGCCTAGTACCTTTTCTCTTTCTTTCGCCTCGAAACCCCGTTTTTAACATTTTTAACATTGTTGTATCACACTATTAATCAATAACTTATATACCCTTTCTATACCAATCGTCCAAGATTCGTATAAGCTTCCTATAAGCTCTCTATAAGCTAACCCCACCCTCCTCACAGCCTTTTTTCACCAAAACTTCTCTCAGCTATCTTCCGAAAACCTCCGATATCTTCCGAATACTCCTAACAGTATCAACACATCGCTTTTTCATCTCAAACTTTGTCAAAGTTAATAGCCTGTCGTGCTACGACTGCCTGTGCGGCTCGCACCTCATTCCCTAATTTTCCACCTACCCGTCGTGCTACGACTTGTTAATTTGCTAATTACTTCGTACCTTTGCACTTTCAATAACTATCAATAGAATATAATAATGAGAAAAATACTCTTAGCACTCTCTGTTTTCGCTTTTACGCTGAATGCAATAGCCCAAGATAACCCTTGGCAACAACAAGCTGATTACCAAATGAACGTAACGATGGACGTGAAAAACTTTCAGTATAAAGGCACCCAAAAACTCACGTATACCAATAACTCTCCCGATACCCTACGCGTAGTATTCTACCACCTCTATTTCAACGCTTTTCAGCCAAATAGCGAAATGGATAGCAAACTGCAATCCATCCCCGACCCCGATAGACGTATGGCTAACAATCTCGGCACCGATAAAAACCCCATTTACGAGAGTCGTATAGCCAAACTCTCACCTTCTGAAATCGGACTATTGCGCATTACGGCTATGAGTCAGGACGGACAAAAAGCTACCTTCTCTCACGAAAGTACAATCCTAAAAGTAACCCTCCCCACCCCTATTCTACCTCACAGCAAAACAGTACTCGATATGACCTTTGAAGGTCAAGTGCCCGTAATGATACGTCGTGCAGGTCGTAATAGCCCCGATGGTGTAGCGCTTTCAATGGCACAATGGTACCCTAAAATGGTAGCTTACGATCATCAAGGTTGGCATACTACCGAATACTTAGGTCGTGAGTTCTACGGCGTTTGGGGTAACTTCGATGTAAAAATCACCCTCGACAAAACCTATGTGGTAGCAGGTTCAGGCGTGTTGCAAAATCCTAACGAAATGGGCTGTGGTTATGAAGATAAGGGCGTAAAAATACCCCAAACCAAAGCCAAAACGAAAACGTGGCACTTTGTAGCCGAACGTGTACACGATTTCACTTGGGCTGCCGACCCTCAGTTTACTCACGATAAGCACACTCTCACCGACGGTAAGACCATACACTTCTTCTACAAAAAATATCCAGAGAATTGGAAGCGTATCCAGCCCGATATGCTCAAAGTATTCGATTATTTCAATACACTTATAGGCAAATATCCTTGGCCTCAATACTCTTTCATTCAAGGAGGCGATGGTGGTATGGAGTATGCAATGTGTACCCTTATGGAAGGCGGTAAGAAATATGAGAGTTTAGTAGGCACCGCCACCCACGAACTGGCTCACGCTTGGTTTCAACACCTCTTAGCTACCGATGAGGCAGCTTATCCGTGGATGGACGAAGGGTTTACCTCCTATATCCAAACACTTGCCGAACAACAAGTGTTGCACCTCATTCCTGCAACCAACTATCCCTTTACTAAAGCCTACAATGGCTACCTAAACTTAGTAAAATCGGGGTTACAAGAACCTACCATCACTCATTCCGACCGTTATGCGACGAACTACGCTTATAGTATTGCCGCTTACTACAAAGGGCAGCTCTTCCTCACTCAGTTAGATTATCTAATGGGTAACGAAGCACTGATGAAAACTCTCAAACGCTACTATCGCGAATATGCTTTCAAGAATCCAACCCCCAATGATTTTATTCGCATAGCCGAAAAAGTATCAGGAATGCAATTGCAATGGTTCCTCAATGAGTTTATGCAAACTGACCACGTAGCCGATTACGCTATCGACAAGGTAGAAGCCAAAGGAAATAAAACGGCAATTACCCTCAAACGCTTAGAACGCCTGCCTCTTTCTATCGACCTTTTTGTAACCGATAAAGCTGGTAAAACCCAATACGTATATGTGCCCTTGCGAATGACTTACGGCGAAAAACCAAACACTTACCCTAATTATCCCCGTACGGTAGTTCCTGCTTGGGGTTGGGGTAACCTTACCTACACTTTTGAACTCGATATGCCATTGAACAATATCCAGAGTATAGTATTAGACCCTAATAACAGAAGTGTAGATATCAACAGAGAGAATAATATTTATAAGAAATAGAATGTATACTGTTATTATCTTTTTAGGATTTTATAATTTGCTCTTTGCCCTCTTCCATTTGTTGTTTTGGAGACTTTTTAAATGGAAGGAAGAGGTACATAAACTCAGTTTTGCCAATCGCGGAATTATCCAAATTCTCAATATACAAATAGTTTATTATTTTGTAGCAGTAGCAATAGTTTGTTTTTGTTTTACTAACGAACTTCTCACTACTGATTTAGGTAAGGTTTTCTTACTTGGCAACTCGTTGTTCTGGGCAATACGTTTGGTACAACAATATATATTTTTGAGGAAAAATAGTTTTGTAATTCACTTTTTGGCAGTACTATTTTTGTTAGGAACAGTATTATTTTTATTACCTTTGTTTTATTAAAATCAGTATATACTAACTCCTAACATCTAACACCTAAACAATGGACAATATTTTAGGATACGATACAATAAAGAACTATTTGCAAGCCAGTGTGGAAGCAGGTCGCATTCCACACGCTCAATTATTTGTGGCAGGCGAAGGACAAGGCGCTCTGCCAATGGCAATCGCCTACGCAACTCTCATTCTTTCGCACGATAACCCCAAGGCAAAGGCTCAATGCGCCCAACTCGCTCACCCCGACCTTCATTTTGCTTTCCCCACAGCTATTAATGACAAGGTGAAAAAAGACCCTATTAGTGCTCTCTTTATGGACGAATGGCGCGCTTTTGTAAAAGAACAGCCTTATGGTTCCCTTTTTGATTGGCTCGTATTCTTAGGTATAGAGAAGAAACAAGCCAACATAGGGGTAAATGAGGCTAAAGAGATTACCAATAAGTTAGCACTGAAATCATTTGAAGGTGGTTATAAGGTAATGATTATCTGGATGGCAGAGAAGATGAATGCCGAAGCCTCTAACAAGCTCCTCAAACTCCTCGAAGAACCCGCCGATAAAACAGTCTTTCTCTTGGTGGTAGAAGATGAAAATGCCCTATTAGACACTATCAAATCACGTTGCCAAATCCTGCGTTTCCCGCCCCTAAGTGAGAATGCTATCAAAGAAGCCCTCGTAGAACGTGGTTTAGCTGATGCCGAAGCGACCAAAATAGCTCTACGCGCTCAAGGAAACTTCAACAAAGCCCTCCAACTGATGAACAACAAAGAAAGCGAAGAAGCCATTTTTGAGCGTTGGTTTATTGCGTGGGTGCGCACAGCCTACCGCGCACGTGGTAACAAAGCCTCTATACAAGGACTCTTGCAGTGGAGTGACGAAATCAATACCGTAGGGCGGGAGGCGCAAAAACAGTTTTTGCAGTATTGCGCTGAGGTATTCCGTCAGGCGTTCCTACTGAACTATACCGCCTCTAATTTGGTGTATATACAATTCGCCGACCCTACTTTCCAACTTGCCAAATTTGCCCCTTTTATTCACGGCGGTAATATCGAGGCAATACACAACCTCCTCGAAGAAGCCCAGTTACACGTAGAGCGCAATGGCAATGGCAAAGTTATTTTCACCGATTTAGCTATCAAACTCACCCGGCTATTACACACTAAGCAATGAGACAATTTTCTAATTTTCTAATCTGCTAATTTTCCAATTTGAAATTATGTTAACCGCAATTTCCCCCATCGATGGTCGTTATGCCGATAAAACGACCTCCCTTGTGTCTTTCTTCTCCGAAATGGCACTCATTCGTTATCGTGTGCAAGTGGAAGTAGAGTACTTTATCGCACTCTGTGAACTCCCCTTACCTCAACTTGCCAATTTTCCTAAGGAAAAATACACCGATTTGAGAAAACTCTACCAAAATTTCACTGAAGAGGAAGCTCTAAAAGTAAAAGAAATAGAGCAAACTACCAATCACGATGTAAAAGCGGTTGAATATTTCATTAAAGAGGCTTTTGATAAATTGCAATTAGAAAAATACAAGGAATTTATCCACTTTGGTCTCACCTCTCAGGATATCAACAATACCGCTATTCCACTTAGCATCAAGGAAGCTGTACAACAAGTGTATTTGCCTGCCTTGGAGCAATTACTCAGCAAACTGAGAAGTTTAGTAACCCAATGGAAAGATGTCCCTCTACTGGCGCGCACTCACGGTCAGCCGGCGTCCCCTACGCGTTTAGGCAAGGAGTTCGAGGTGTTTGTCGTTCGTATGGAACAGCAGTTACAAACCCTTATAGCAGTGCCTTATGCTGCCAAGTTTGGGGGAGCTACCGGTAACTACAACGCTCATAAAGTAGCCTATCCTAATATCGATTGGAAGGCTTTCGGCACTCGCTTTGTAGAGGAAATATTAGGCTTGCACCATTCTTTTCCCACTACTCAAATTGAGCATTACGACCATCTTGCATCGCTTTTCGATGCTCTCAAACGCATCAATACGATTCTCATCGATTTGAACCGCGATGTTTGGACGTATATCTCTATGGATTATTTCAAACAACAGATAAAAGCTGGCGAGGTAGGTTCTTCGGCTATGCCTCATAAAGTAAACCCTATTGATTTTGAAAACTCCGAAGGTAATTTAGGCATAGCCAACGCTCTTTTAGAGCATTTATCGGCAAAATTACCTATTTCCCGTCTACAACGCGACCTCACCGATAGTACTGTATTGCGCAATGTAGGGGTGCCTTTTGGTCATATACTCATAGCCCTGCAATCTACCCTCAAAGGGCTCAATAAACTCCTTTTAAATCAGGATAAAATCCGTGAAGATTTAGAAGACCATTGGGCAGTAGTAGCCGAGGCTATCCAAACGATTTTGCGTCGAGAAGGCTATCCTAACCCCTATGAAGCTCTCAAAGCCCTCACGCGCACCAATACAGCTATCACTGCCGAGACTATTAGCAGTTTTATCGATACCTTGGAAGTAAATGAAGATGTAAAGGCAGAACTAAAAGTTATAACGCCCGAGAACTATACGGGAGTTTAAAATAACAGCCACAATATCTAATAAAAAAGCCTACTTGAAATTTCAAGTAGGCTTTTCTTTTTTATTAATACTTCATCTCTTAAAAATCTACGGTTACCCCTAATTTTTCAGCAATAATCGCATTGATATACTCCGAAAGGGCTGGAATGCTTACACTCTCCAATACGGTATTTGCAAAAGCATAGGTGAGTAAGGCAGAGGCTTCTTTTTTGCCTATCCCACGTGTTTGCAAATAGAATAAAGAGTCTGCGCTGAGAGAACCTACGGTACAGCCGTGTGAGCACTTCACATCATCGGCGAAGATTTCGAGTTGGGGCTTGGTGTATACCGTTGCCTTATCGGAGAGGAGGATATTGTCGTTCTGCTGATAAGCATTTGTTTTCTGAGCGATTTGCTCTACCATTATCTTACCGTTGAACACATTGGTTGCTTCATCACTTACGATACTCTTATAATCTTGATGACTCTCACAGTTAGGATATGCGTGGTTCACCAGCGTATAATGGTCGGTGTGCTGTGTGCCTTGCAAAATGCTCAATCCTTTGAGAGTAGATTCTAAATGCTCGCCTTGGTGATAGAAATTGAGGTTGTTGCGAGTGAGTGCCCCACCAAACGAGAAGGTATGTACGCTGGCGTGGCTATTTGCTTCTTGCGAAATATAGGTGTTATCGATAAGGGAAGCCGTCAGGCTATCGTTTTGCAATTTGTAATAATCAAGGAAAGCATCTTTGGCTACAAACACTTCGGTTACCGCATTGGTAAGGATTGCCGTAGCAGTATCCGATAAGTTTTGGTGAACTTCAATGACTTTGAGCTGTGCATTCTCACCCACTGCAATAATATTGCGCGGCTGGTAGCAAGTGGTTTCTTTTCTGTCGTTGAAATACAGCAACTGTATGGGTTTATTTACCACTTTCCCCTTAGGTACTTCTATATATATCCCTTCTGAGGCAAAAGCCGTGTTGAGGGCTGTGAATATATCGCCTTTTTCGGTATTGGTGTTGAAGTATTTTTTGATAAAGGCTTCTCCTCCTTTGTGCAACGCCTCTAATAGGGGCGTAATGGTAACACCTGCTATTTCTTTACTCGACATTTCTGGGCAGTAATAGCCGTTTACAAACACGAGTACATCACAATCCTTAATCCAGTGTTCGTATAGCGCTTCTGCGGAGAGGGTTGTTTTATTATAAATAGGTTGCCACAAGTGGTAATCAGTAGCTTGGAGGTTAGTGAGAGAGGTGTATTTCCACGCTTCTACTTTTTTATGAGGGAAACCTTTTTCAGCAAAGAAACTAAGGGCTTCTTTGCGAATGTCTTTTAATATATCGCCTTTATGTGGGAACTGCTCAAAAGTAGCTACCCATTTGTCTTTTAAATTCATAGTCTAATTTGCTTATCCTTTGAGCCAATCATAGCCTTTTGCTTCCAATTCTAAGGCGAGGTTTTTGTCGCCTGTTTTTACGATTTTACCGTCGGAAAGCACGTGTACGCAATCGGGAACGATGTAGTCTAAAAGGCGTTGGTAGTGGGTGATAACAAGCACCGCATTGTTTTCGTTTTTGAGTTTATTCACCCCATTGGCTACAATGCGTAGGGCGTCGATATCAAGCCCAGAGTCGGTCTCGTCTAAAATAGCTATTTTAGGTTCGAGCATTGCCATTTGGAAGATTTCGTTGCGTTTCTTCTCACCGCCAGAGAATCCTTGGTTGAGGGAACGCGAAAGGAAGTCAGGATTGATTTCTAGAAGGGCTGCTTTTTCGCGTATTTTTTTGAGAAGTTCAGCAGCAGGCATATCGGGTAATCCTTGTGCCTTGCGACTCTCATTGATAGCAGTTTTGATGAAGTTGGTTACTGATATTCCAGGGATTTCTACAGGGTATTGGAAAGACATAAAGATACCTTTATGTGCGCGCTCTTCGGGGGCATCTTCTAACAGACTTTCGCCATTGAGGAGGATATCACCCTCTGTTACCTCAAAGTTTTCGTTACCCGCAATCACCGCCGAAAGGGTAGATTTGCCCGCTCCATTAGGTCCCATAATAGCGTGTACTTCGCCTGCTTTTATTTCTAAGTCAATTCCTTTAAGGATTTCTTTGCCGTCCACACCTGCGTGGAGATTTTTTATTATTAACATTCTTAATTGAGTTTAGTGATACTTCTCTTCTAACTATAAAGTATGATACACTTGTATTAGTACTCATATTTCTCAATAGTACCATCATTTCCGTCCGTCACTTTGGTAATTTTAGTAGCGTAACCTTGCGGGTTATTAGCTTCATTTTTATATTCTGTACTTAAGTATGGGCTACCTTTAGTAAGTCCTAAGCTAGGGTTGTTAGAGTCTTCTAGTTGTTGGGTTCGTTCGAATACTTTCACTACAAGGTTTTTGCTATTAGTGGCTTCATAAAGCTCATAAAAAGTGTAATTTTCTAAAGGAGTGTTTGCTAACGTGATAAGTTGTATTTGCAAGTTTCTCTTGGGGTTTTTCTTCTGTAAGTCATACTCATATAGATAGGTCTTTCTAAAAGAAACTACTCCGTTTGTGAGATTATCGTATACTTTCTTTATCAAGTTGCCTTCTGGACTAAAAGTATAGATATATGTGTCGTATCCAGAATCACCCGTTGCCACCACAGTATGGGCATCTGGGTAGGTAAGATTGTAAACTACTGAAGGGATAGGGGCAAATTTACTTAGCTTCCCATCTTTGTAGTCAAAAGTAATAGACATAGAAAACTTTCCTAATTCACTTTTTTTAATTTCAGTAACTTGGTCTTGGTCATTAAAGCTAAATTCTACAACTTCTTGAGCTATACCGTCTTTATCAATATCTATTCTGGCAGGAAGCTTTTTACCTTTTAGAGGTTTAATAATCAAATGTTTGACCTCCTTTCGTTCTGATCCAGAAATTTCGTACTCTTTTGCTTCTTTAATAAAACCATCCTCTACGGTGTAAACCATTTCGGTGGAACTATCTGCTGAATATTCTATGATGTACTTAGTAGGTAATATAACCTTTTCTTCCCAAGGGTCAGGAGCTTTGTTATTGTTATTATTGTTATTGTCATCATCACTTTTGCAGCAAGCAACTCCAATGAAAGCAAGACTTGCTAAGATTAACAGTTTTCTCATAACGATTTTTTATTAAATTAGGGAGCAAAGATAGTCTTTTTTGGTGTAACGGACAAAAAATGAGATAAAAAAGGCTCAGTATCTGCATTTAGGTCAAACACACAAAATATCTTCTGTGAAATTAGTGACACTTCTCTTCCAGCTATAAAGTATGATACAGCTTGTATTAGTACTCATATTTTTCAATAGTACTATCATATCCCATCGTCACTTCGGTAATTTTAGTAGCGTAACCTTGCGGATTATTAGCTTCATTTTTATATTCAGTTAAATATGGAGTGCCTGTAGTAAGTCCTAAGCTGGGGTTGTTAGAGTCTTTTTGTACTTGGGTTAGTTTAGTTTGTTTTACTACAAGGTTTTTGCTATTAGTGGCTTCATAAAGCTCATAAAAGATGTACTTATCTAAAGGAGTGTTTGCTAACGTGACAAGTTGTATTTGCAAGTCTCTCTTGGGGTTTTTCTTCTGCAGGTCATACTCATATTGAAAGGTCTCTCTAAGAAAAACTTCTCCTTCGTCATTGAGTTTATCTTTTACTTTCTTTATCAAGTTGCCTTCTGGACTAAAAGTATAGGTTTTTCTGTCGTGTCCAGAAGCACTCGTTGCGACCACAGTATGGGCATCTGGGTAGGTAATTTTGTAAACGATTGAAGGAGAAAATTCACTTAGTTTTCCATCTTTGTAGCCAAAAGTAATAGACATAGGATGCTTTCCTATTCTACTTTTTCTAATTTCAGTAACTTGGTCTTGGTCATTGAAACTAAATTCTACAACTCCTTGAGCTATACCGTCTTTATCAATATCTATCCTGGCAGGAAGTTTCTTACCCTTTAGGGGCTTAATAATCAAATGTTTGACTTCCTTTCGCTTTGAACGATAGGTTTTGAACTCTCTTGCTTCCTTAATAAATCCGTCCTCTATGGTGTAAACCATTTCGGAGATATCATCCTTTGAACGCTCTATGATGTACTTAGTAGGCAATAATGTCTTTTCTTCCCACGGGTCAGGAGTTTTTTTATTGTTATTATTGTTATTGTCATCATCACTTTTGTGGCAAGCAACTCCAATGAGAGCAAGGCTTGCTAAAATTAACAGCTTTCTCATAACGGTTTTTTTAATTAAATTAGGGAGCAAAGGTAGTCTTTTTTGACGTAACAGACAAAAAATATTTCTCCTATCTCCTTCTTATATTCGTGCCACATACGTGGTTTAGGTGTGGTACAGGCACCCTATACCCATCGTAATAACCTAATTTCTTTAAAAACCTCTCTATGGGAAAATTTAGCCCGCCCTGCTAGTGGCGTTTCGTTCCTACTCTCACCATATCATCACTAAGGTACCTATGGTAATGAGTGAGACACCTATCACCGATTTAAGGGTGAAGTCTTCGTGTAGGAAGATAATAGCCAAAACAAAGGTGATGGCGATACTTAGTTTATCTACCGAAACAACTTTGGTAGTTTCTCCCATTTGCAGGGCTTTGTAATAGCACAACCACGATGCCCCTGTGGCAATTCCTGAGAGGATAAGAAAGAGCCAACTGCGCTGGCTTATCTGGGCAATATTATGCTGACTTTGGGTGATAAAAACCATTGCCCACGCCAGCAACACAACTACCACTGTGCGGATAGCGGTCGCTACATTAGAATTGACCCCTTCAATGCCTATTTTGGCAAGAATAGCGGTAAGAGCAGCAAAGATAGCCGAAAGTAGTGCAAAAACGAACCACATCATACGTTATTTTGTGACAAAGGTAAGTATAATTTACTAATTAGCAATTAGCAAATTATCTAATCTGCTAATTTATAAATATGTAAGGCATCCGCTTGGTGGAGCGGGGTAACAGTAATATCGGTGATTTGAACTTTATCTGGCAGATTGACGATATAGGCTATGGTGTCGGCGATATCTTCGGCATATAGGGGCGTGATACCCTTATACACGTTTTCGGCTTTCTGCTCATCGCCTTTGAAACGCACCTTGCTGAAATTGGTCTCTACCAATCCTGGTTTTACGTTGGTAACCTTTATTTTTTTATTCATTAGCTCTATGCGCATCGCATCGCTTAGGGCTTTTACAGCAAACTTGGTCGCACAATAAATACTGCCATTGGGGTAAGCTATCTCACCCGCTACCGAGCCGACGTTCACTATTGTCCCCACTTTGTCGGTAGCAATCATTAGCGGAATCACACTGTTGGCAATATAGGTAAACCCTTTGATGTTGGTGTCAATCATCTGGTCTATATCTTCTATGGCGTAAGTATAGAGGTGTTGCAGTCCAATAGCTAACCCTGCATTGTTGATGAGTATATCTATTTGTCGCCACTTTTCGGGTAAGGACTGGATATTTTTCGCCACCTCTTGGTAGTTTCTCACGTCGAAAGCTAAGGTTATAACCTCCACAGCGTGTTCTTTTTCGAGTTGGGCTTTCAGTTCTGCCAATACCTCAGCACGACGAGCGCAGAGAATCAAATTGACGCCCATTTGTGCCAACTTTTCGGCTACTGCTTTACCTATCCCGCTGCTTGCACCCGAGATGAAAGCTATTTTTCCTTTGATACGATTTAGTTCCATTTGTTTAGATATTTAAGTGTTAGGTTTTAGGTGTTAGAATATTCCACTTTGCAAAAGTTAGTGGTAAATTATTCTTTTCTTAAATAGGCTATTTCTTTCTGCAATTGAGCAATTAAATCATCTTTGGATTTGATGAGTTGTTCTGTTATTTCTTTGTTTTCTTGGTAAAAATGTTCTATTTTTTGTTGATATACTGCATCATTATGATAGTTATTTTGTACCATTTGTTGTTTTTCTAAATCGAGCAATTCTCCTACAGGTATTTCTAATACCATAGAAATTTGGAAAAGTCTTTCTACTGATAATTTAGTTTCTCCTATTTCCAATTTGCGATAAGCAGGTACAGAGAGGTGTAGTTCCTCAGCCATATTCTCATAAGAATACCCCTTTTTAGTCCTCTCTTGTACAATTTTATTGATTACATTTTCTATATTCATCATAATAAGTTAATGATTTGAGAGGCAAAAGTAAAAAATATTATCGAAAAAGTAAAATATATTTTGAAAAAGTTTAAATAGAATATTGTTTTAAACGCTTACTTTTGCACCGTTAAAAATCATTTAAAAACCATAAAACAATGAAGAACTTTCTATTATTTCTAATTTTTGGAATGGGATTAATGTCTTGTTCTGATAATCTAACAACTTCTAAAACTGACAAGCTAATAAAAGAAGCTTTAGCCGAAACAACTCCTTTTTATGGGGTAGCACGTGTAGTTACAGGTGAAAGAAAATATATTCTTGAAGAAGAATTAGCTACTTATGAGAAATTAGCTCAAGAAGGTTATATCACTATGAAAAAGTCGGATTCACCTCTTAGTAATGATACATACGATATAACTTTTAATGACAAATCTCAGCCCTTTATAATTGCTAAAAGTTATGACGGTTATTATATGCGAGCCTATACCCTTGTGTTCGATAAAACCGATGAAATACAAATAGTAATGCAAAATGAAGCGCAAGTAAAGGCTATTTTTAAGAAAGAAGAAAGGACTCCCTTCTACAATCTATCTTTTTTAGCTAAGGAGGATACCTATATGAGAACCTTTACCTTTGATAAAACAGAAAATAAAGGTTGGGTAACGCATAGTGTGCTTCCTATGCTCAGACTTTCAAAAGGAATTGCTCAAAAAGAACAATAATTAAAACAAGTATATAAAATATAAAACAATGAAGAAACTATTTTTAATGCTATTTGTTGCCTTGTCTTTTATAGGGTATGCTCAAACCAATAATGATTGGGAAAAAGTAATCATCACTCGTAATCCTGAAGATATAAAAGGATTAAAACGTTTGAATGATGTCTCTGCCGAAACCAGTAGATTGTATGGAAAACAATCTAAATTACGAGATGAAACTACTAAGAAAATCAAGCAAGAGGCGGCTAAAATAGGTGCTACTATAGTACTTATCACTGTTGATAATTTTGCGATGACACCTATCAATAATGTGAATATGGTAGGGACTGCTTATAGTGGTGAAGTTGCTCAACAAGAAGAAAAAGTTCCTCAAAAAGCAGAAGTAAGAGGTGAAAAAGTATCAGAAGAAGATATTATTATTACACGAAATCCTGAAGATATTAAGGGATTAACACGTTTGGGAGATGTATCATCAGAAGCAAGTAGACTTTATGGAAAACAATCTAAACTGCGTGATGAAGCAACCAAAAAATTAAAAAAAGAAGCTGCAAAATTAGGCGCTACTATAGTGCTTATTACAGTTGATAATTTTGCAATGACTCCAATCAACAATGTGAATATGGTAGGAACAGCTTATAAAAAATAACCTACTATCATAATAAGAACCAACTTTGCTAAAGTCTCAAAACTTTGGCAAAGTTTTTTATCTCCATATCTTTCTCATTACCCCTTCTACAGTAGGTTGTTGATACTTACCCTCTTTATCTTTTGTGGTATTGAACACAGCAGGGTCAAAGTGCGGACAGTTGAGTGCTAAAAACTGAAAGAAGTAGCCATCGCTGTAAAACATATAAGGCATAAACTCCCGTTGAAAATCGTTTTCGCACTCAAATTCATTATTTATGATGATACGCACAAAAGCTGCGATGTCCTCTCGGGTGAGGTTGTTGTGTTTTACAGGGTCAGGCATAGCCAAATCAAAGGCAAAGACTTCAATGCCATTGCTTTCCCACCATTCCCACAACCAAGTGTTGGAAAGGTCTTTACCGGTGAGCTCACTGAGGTATTGCTCCATCGCCTTGTATTCTTTGTCAAACACTTCTTCGGGAGTGTCTTCACTTTGAGTATCCCAAAAGGCTTCGTAGTCTTGCAGGCGTTTGAGCACGAGTGGGTACAGCTTTTCTGCGGTTGCAAAATCGGGGCGTAATTCTTTTCTAAGGTTTTTCATTTTCGTTAATTTTAATCATCATACGAAGTGTAATCCCATTGCAGACCATAACTTCCTAAATCATTTAATAGTTTATCAAAAAGAGCTTTTTGGGTAGTCCCTATAAAGATAGCTGTGGGTTTTCCAGAATCTCGGTGTATAGAGAGTGTTATCACAAGCTTAAAATCTTCATCGGTAAAGGTGCGTTGTCCTTCCCAACTGAGAGAGGTAAGTTCGGTATATTGTTTTTCTATATGGGCAACTGCTCCTGTGGGCACTTCAAAGTCTTCCATTGTAGCTCGCACCCTGTCTTGCTACGACCTTTGTAAAAGTTGATTACCTTATAATCACTCGCCTTTTCGGTGTGCGTAGGGGCGATTGGCAAATCGCCCTTTAAGAAATAAGCCCATTCTTTTGCAATCTATTTTTGTTTGACTCTAAAAGAGCGAAGCCTTTATTTTTGCTTATTTTTTTATCGAATTTCTATAGCGTGAGCTACATACACTTCCTCTTATCATTAATCATTAACCATTCATCACTAACCATTCATCATTTTTCTACCTCTTTTTTACTTCGCTCGCCACTACTTGGGAGAGAGGTTGAAGGTGAAGCCTTCCTCATTCTCATATTCAGAAACTCTACCCCTAACGAAAACGCTATCGCAAAGTACAAGTATCCCTTAGGCACAGCACCCACCGTTTGCCCTGCCAATACCGCTTCCGATAGGTGCATACTCTCAGTAATAAGCATAAAACCAATGAGTATCAAGAACGAAAGTGCCAATATCTGAATCGAAGGATTGCGGTTTACAAAGTTGCCCACAGGGTTTGCAAAAAGCATCATTATACCCACCGAAAGCACTACCGCTGTAATCATTATATAAATCGCCCCTGTTAGCCCGC
This sequence comes from Capnocytophaga sp. oral taxon 323, assembly GCF_001278825.1. Classification (NCBI taxonomy): domain Bacteria; kingdom Pseudomonadati; phylum Bacteroidota; class Flavobacteriia; order Flavobacteriales; family Flavobacteriaceae; genus Capnocytophaga; species Capnocytophaga sp. oral taxon 323. The sequence goes on along the minus strand of NZ_CP012589.1, from coordinate 2,089,448 downwards.
TGGTCATTCCCACCGCTGTAAGAATACTATCCATCGAGAAAATAAGGTCTATCAGTAGTATTTGTACAATAGTCCCCCCGAAAGAAGCGTGTTGTCGCCCCTTAGGGTTATCCGATTGTGTAACGTGTTCTATATGATTCACTTTCGCGTGAATTTCCTTAGTCGATTTATAGAGCAGGAAGATACCCCCCGCAAGCAGTATGAGAGCCTGCCCGTTAAAATGAGCTGAAAACCACCCCCAGTCAAGGCTGATAAGCGGGTCTTTCAACCTAATCAGAAACGAAATGCCCAATAAAAGAGCAATGCGCAAAAACATCGCCAAGAAAAGCCCTAAGCGTGTGGCGCGCTTACGTTGATGTTCGGGCAGTTTACCCGTAACGATAGAGATAAATATCACGTTATCAATCCCCAATACAATTTCGAGAAACGTAAGAGTAATAAGCGCCACAAAGGCATCAGCAGTAAAAAGAAAATCCATTTTATTTTTAGTTTTTAAAACGCAAAGATAAATCAAAAATTGAATATGAATACAACCCAAAGCCCAAAATGATAAAATTCTTATTCAATTACACCTCATTATAAGAAAAGTTTCCCATCGCCACACTCCCAAAAAACTCCTCCCACAAATTTGCTAATTTCCAAATTTTCTAATTCGCTAATTCTCTTTTCCGTCATACTCCCCCCTAGTGCCTATGGCCTAAGGCCTAGTGCCTCTTCCTCTTTCTTTCGCCTCGAAACCCCGTTTTTACCATTTTTTGCATCGCTGTATTATACTATGAGTCAACTTTTTATATACCCTTTCTATACCAATCGTCCAAGATTCGTATAAGCTTCCTATAAGCTCTCTATAAGCTACCACCACCCTCCTCAAAGCCTTTTTTCATCAAAAACCCTCCCTCCCCTCTTCCGAAACCCTCCGTTTCCTTCCGAAAGCTCCTAACAGTCCCAATACATCGCTTTTGCGGTATGCACTTTGCCAAAGTTTCCCACTTTGGCAAAGTTGATTATTGATATTATTGGTATTTCTGATATTATTGACATTTCCCTCATTTCCTCATTCTCTCATTTCCCTGCCCGTGCGGCTCGCACCTCATTCTCTCATTTCCCTGTCCGTGTGGCTCGCACCTCATTTTCTAATTTTCTAATCTCCTAATTTCCTAATTTTAATTGTATACAACCTAACACTTTTTTTCTTACCTTTGTAGCTTAATATAAAACATTCTTACTTTCTAAGTATACTAACCAATGAAAAAGCAACTTTTCTTTATCACACTCTTACTCCTTACCGCCTTTGCTTGTGCACAAAAAAAGCCTATTAAAGTGGCGTGTGTTGGCAATAGTATTACCTATGGCTTTGGCATTGAAAACCGCGAACAAAACAGCTATCCTTCGGTGCTCCAACGTCAGTTAGGAAAAAGCTATGAGGTGGAAAACTTTGGTCATTCAGGAGCTACTTTACTCAGCAAAGGACATAAGCCTTACATTCAGCAAGAAGAATACAAAAAAGCACTTACCTTTGCAGCAGATATTGTGGTCATTCACTTAGGTATTAACGATACCGATCCCCGCAACTGGCCTAACTACCGCGATGATTTCGTAAAAGATTATCTATCTCTCATCGCATCGTTTAAAAAGGCAAACCCCAAAGCGCGTATCCTTATCGCTCGTATGACCCCACTCGCACATCGCCATAAGCGATTCGAATCTGGCACCCGCGATTGGCACGCCGAAATACAACAAGCCATAGAGCGCATCGCCAAGCAAGCGGGCGTGCAACTTATCGACTTTCACGAGCCTTTATATCACTTTCCTCAAATGCTCCCCGATGCGGTACACCCTAATGTTCAAGGGGCGGCTATCTTGGCACAGGTAGTTTACAGTGCCATTACAGGCGATTACGGAGGTTTGCACCTCCCCGCTATCTATTCCGATAATATGGTGTTGCAACACGGCATACCTCTCACCCTGAGTGGCATCGCCAATACAGGTACTAAAATCACTGTGAAGATAGGCAAACAACAACTCACCACTACCGCCGATACCAATGGCAAATGGCAAGTAACCTTATCGCCACTTACTGCCAAAGAAACCTATACGCTTCAAATCACAGCAGGTAAAGAAAAACGCACCTTTACCAATGTAGTAGCCGGCGAAGTATGGCTTTGCTCAGGGCAATCGAATATGGAGTTTTATATGAACCAAACTTCTACGGGCGAAAAGGATATTCCGCAAGCCGATAATCCTAATATTCGCCTGTTTGATATGAAAGAAAGGTGGCGTACCGACCCCGTAGAATGGAATGCCTCAGTATTAGATTCGCTGAACCATTTGCAATATTACCGTCCTGCTCAGTGGCAAGTATGCTCTCCTAAAACAGTAAGCCATTTTTCTGCGGTAGCTTATTACTTCGGGCGTACTCTCCAAAAAGATTTGGATATGCCTGTGGGGCTCATTTGCAATGCTGTGGGGGGCTCACCTACCGAAGCGTGGATAGACCGCCGTACTTTGGAATACAACTTCCCAAGTATTCTTTATAATTGGCGTGAAAACGATTTTATAATGGATTGGGTGCGCTCTCGTGCTTCCGAGAACATCAAAAAGTCTACGGATAAGCTCCAACGTCACCCCTATGAGCCTGCTTATTTATTCGAAGCGGGAATACTCCCTTTAAACCATTATGCTATCAAAGGGGTAATATGGTATCAAGGCGAATCGAATGCGCATAACAAGGACGCTCATAGCAAGTTATTTCCTCTATTGGTGAAGAGTTGGCGCACTGAGTTTGGCAATCCACAAATGCCTTTCTACTACGTACAGCTATCCAGTATCAATCGTCCGTCGTGGGGTTGGTTTAGAGATAGTCAACGTCGATTGATGAAAGACATACCACACAGCGGAATGGCAGTATCTTACGACCACGGTCACCCCACCGATGTACACCCAAAGAACAAACAACCCATAGGCGAACGCTTAGCGCAATGGGCTTTGAATGATACTTATGGCAAGACAAATATAATCCCTTCAGGACCTTTGTTCCGTTCAGCGACTTTCAGTGGGAAAGTAGCCACAGTTTCTTTTCAGTATGCACAAGGCTTACACACCGCCGATGGTAAGCCCTTACGCGGTTTTGAACTTTCTGACGGCAATGGTATTTTTTATCCTGCTACCGCCGAAATAGTAGGTGAAGAAGTGAAAGTAACCAGCAATCAAGTCGCTACCCCTAAAGTCGTGCGCTACGCTTTTACCCCTGTTACCGACGCCAATTTAGTAAACCAAGCCAACCTCCCGGCTAGTACCTTTACAAGTGAAGAATAATGGTTAGAGGTTAACGATTAGTGATTAGTATAAAGCAATCGCTTTTGCGTCGTGTCACGTCCTAAAAAAGGTTGTCATAATTAATTATTGTTTTATTAGTAATATTTTTCTCATTAAGCTACCTTTTGAAAGTACACCTGATCAGGAGTTTTTAAGTTCAATGCATAGTGAGGACGTTTTTGATTATATGTCTTTATAGCCGAACATACCGCACTAAGAGCTTGTTGTTCAGTATTAAAAGTAACTCCTAAATTAAACTCTTGCTTGAGAATCCCATTGATACGCTCCGCGTGAGCATTTTCATAACAGTGATTCTCCTGAGTCATACTAATTTGAATGTGCTCTTTTTGCAATAACAATATATACTCTTTGCAACAATATTGAACTCCTCTATCCGAATGATGTATTAAAGACTCTGACTTTTTCTTCCCTTTTAAAGCCTTCTTCAAAGCCTCTAAACACCCTTCAATAGATAGACTATTACTTAACCAATATCCCACTATCCTTCTTGAATATAAATCAGTTATAAGCGATAAATACCTAAAACCTTCTAAGGTGCGAATATAAGTTATATCACTTACTCATACTTGATTTTTAGCACTCACTTCTACATCTTTAACAAGATTTGTCCACTTTCTAAAAGAATGATTAGAATAGGTCGTACGGGCATAACTCCTCTTCCTTTGAATAAGTAAATCATTATTATTCAATATCATAAAAAACTTATCTCTCCCTATTTTTGCTACTTGATGTATCTTATCTGATAACATATAATAAAGCTTCTTTCCTCCTATCTTGGGCAGTTCTCGACGTATTTCCTGTACCATCTCAATAATTATACTCTCTCTGAGCGCTACCTCCTTAAACGATTTAACTGCTTTATAATGAGCTTGTCTACTAATATCAAAACACTTGCAAAGAGCGCTTATCTTTTCTGTTTTGGAAAGTACTTCAATAACTCTTGTTCTAACTTTTTTTTTATTTCATCGCCCATTCCTGTTTCCTGACCAAGAATTTGAAAATAAGTCTTATAAACTTTATTCTCTAAAGTCGTTTCAGCAAAAGCCTCTTTAAGGGCTTTTAACTCCTTTTTAAGAGCTTGAAGCTCCCTGATTTCATCGATTGTTTCCACGCGTACTATTTTATTTAATAAGTGATTTTTACCATACTTTTTGAGCCATTTTTGAATCGTTGTACTTCCTCCAATGCCGTACTTGCGTCGGCAGTTTTCAATACTCAATCCGTTTTTCTCAATCTCTTCTACGATACTCAACTTAAAGCAATCACTGTACCGAACTGTTTCTTTCCTCCCTTTTGTCATATCTTTTTATGGTTTTTAGTGTAAACCTATTTCAGGATATGACACACTTTTCTCATTTCCTCATTCTCTAATTTTCTCATTTCTATATTTTCTTTATCTTTGCAAAAAAATATGTTTTTAATGAAGAAATATATCATCACTTTATCGCTTTTGTGCCTCGCAATGGCTTGCAAAAGCCCCTCAACCGGACAGATAATCCCCCAAGAGGAGATTACTAATCAAATGTATTTTACCTCCAAACCCATTGTTTCTGCTCATCGGGGTGGGGGAGGAGAGCAACTTAAAGGCTATCCCGAAAACTGTTTGGAAAGCATTCAATACCTTTCCAAGAAAGGAATACACAGCTTTGAGATAGATATCTTCGAGAGTGCCGACGGCGATTTGCTCCTAATGCACGACGATAAGTTAGGACGTACCGCCACAGGTCAAGGAGTTGTATCAGCTCTTACTACCGCACAGTTACGCACTGAAAAACTCAAAGATGAGTTCGGTAATGTAACTGCTTTTCAGATTCCGTTTTTAAAAGATGTACTTTCGTGGTGTAAAACAAATAAGGGGTACTTAATGTTAGATTTTAAAAAGGGTATTTCTTATCAAAAAGTGGTAGATTTAGTGCGCGAAGAGAAGATGGAAGCGCAAGTGGTGCTTATCAGTTATAATACTGCACAAGCCGAAGCCTTGCATAAGGTAGCTCCTGAGATGCTCCTTTCGGTGAGCGCCCGCAATGAAGACGAACTGAACCGTATTTTGCAAACAGGTATTCCTAAACAGAAGTTGTTGGCTTTCACCGGTATTCGTTTAGCTCCTGATCAGCTGTACGAGCGTTTAAACCAACTAAAAATACCTGCCATATTAGGTACATTAGGTAACTTAGATAAGCGTGCTGCTACCAAAGGCGACCACCTATATACCGAGTGGGCAAAGAAAGGTATACAAGTTTTTTCTACCGATAGACCTTTGGCATTCAAGTAAAAAAAAAGAGGTAAGAAACTTACTTCTTACCTCTTTTTTTATCTAAAACAAATCGTTTTCGCTAATACTCTTGTCGTGTTTAGTATAAGCAGTAGGGCGTTTGGCAAAGAAGTCGTCAAGCTCATTGCTGAACACTTCCTCCTCAAACCACATCATCGGTTTAGCTTCCTCTCCCGAAATACCAAAAGGCTTTCCTAATCCCAATTGTGTAAGCGAGTCGTCCAAACGATAACGCATATAGTTCGACAAGTCTTTTTTGCTAAAAAACTCCAATTCACCTTGTTCAAAAATCCAGTCTAGCATCTTGTCTTCCAAAGTGATATAACTACGGATAAAAGTAGTCGCATCTTCTTCGGCTTTAGCTTTCATTTCTGGATTTTCTTCAAATATCTTTTTGAGAATATAAATACCTGCATTGGCGTGTAACTGTTCGTCTACCGATGTCCACGCAATAATATTCGCTACGTTTTTCAAGAACCCTTTAAAACGCGTAAATGAAAGAATAGTAGCAAACTGGCTGAACAACGAAGCATTCTCAATAATCAATGTGAAAAACAGAATCCGCTCCATAGCGTTCTCACGATTTTTAGCCAAGTATTCCTTTAATACATTACTGCGTTCTTTAAAAACAGGTACCTCCAATAAGTTTTCAAACTCGTTGTTGTAGCCCAAAACCTCCAATAAGCGTGCGTAAGCCTCGCTGTGGCGGAACTCACATTCGGCAAAAGTAGCCCCTAATCCGTTGAATTCAGGTTTAGGGAAGAGGTCATAGAGGTCTCCCCAGAAAGTCTTTACCGATACTTCCACTTGGGCGATACCTAATAGAGCGCGTTTCACTGCCTCTTTTTCCACAGGTGTTAACTCCGATTTAAAATCCTGAATATCGGCAGTAAATTCCACTTCTGAGTGTACCCAAAACGATTTGTGCATAGCGTTCACAAACTCCATAACCTCAGGATATTCAAAAGGTTTGTAGTTCTCGCGTTTGTCAAAAATTCCCATAATGATAAATGTTTTTTTATGAATGTTTTAATGATGTTTTACAGAGCGCAAAGATAATAAAAATACTATAAACTCCAATAATTTTTCTAATTTGCTAATTCCCACATTCCCTAATTCTCTCATTTTCTCATTCTCTCATTTTCTCATTCTCTTATTTTCTCATTTTCTCATTTTCTTCACCTTACCTTTGCTCTTCCTTCAAGTAGCCTTTTATTTTCAATAATTTTACCTTTTATCTTTTATCTTTTACCTTTTATCTAAATCCCCCCCCTGTTGATAACTCTGTTAATAACCTGTTAATTTAAATTGATAACTATTTTTTGTCAATAATAAATTTATTCGTACTTTTGCCTCGTCAAACAATGATTAAACATTTATAGAACTATGGAAGAATTTGTAAAATTAGTAGAACACATTTTGTATATGGAGAATTTCAACACTGCAATTACTCCTGATTTAAAACAAAAGTTTATAGAGCTTAACAGAACTTATGGCAATAATGTGCCCGATAAGTATAAAGCAGACGTAAACAGATTATATAATAGCTTTCGCGATAAACAAAGCGTAGAGGTAGATAGTAACGCTTACGCTGTTAGCTAATAGTAAATGAATGTTTTAGTAACTGGAGGTAGTGGGCAATTAGGTTCTGAAATTCAGGCTAATTCTCACAAGAAAAGTTGCTACTATTTCACGGATATAAATAGCTTGGACATCTGTGATGTCCAAGCTATTCGTGCTTTTGTGCAACTCAATAATATTGATGTCATTGTCAATTGTGCAGCTTATACCAATGTAGATAAGGCCGAAGACGACTCAGCTCTCGCAACTCTTATCAATCATACAGCTGTCGAGAATTTAGCAACTGTTTGTAAAGAACACAACTTGCCTCTTATTCATATTTCCACCGATTATGTCTTCGGAGGAAGTAAAAACACTCCTTATACCGAAACCGACCCAACCACACCTCTTGGGGTGTATGGGCGTACTAAATTAGCAGGCGAACAAGCAATACAACAAGCAGGCATTGAACATCTCATTATCCGTACAGCGTGGTTGTACTCATTGCGTTTCGGTCATAACTTTGTAAAGACTATTCAGCGTCTCAGTGCCGAACGTACTGAACTAAAAGTAGTATTCGACCAAGTAGGTACCCCTACCAACGCTTCTGATTTAGCCGATTTTATTGTGCAAGCAGTCGAAAACCTTTGGTATAAAGGCAAACGTGAGGTCTATCACTTCTCTAACGAAGGGGTTTGCTCGTGGTATGACTTTGCAGTAACTATTGTAGCGCAATCGGGTAATAATTGTAAAGTATCGCCCTGTCGTTCCGATGAGTTTCCAAGCAAAGTAACGCGCCCTGCCTACTCAGTGTTAGATAAAACCAAGCTAAAAAAAGACTTTAATTATCCAATTCCTCATTGGAGGCATAGTTTTAATTGTTAATATTAATTGTAAATAATTAAATTAAATATGGGACTTATAATAACCATCGCAATCATAGTGATTGTAGTATTTTGGTACATTAGTGCCAATAATAAATTGGTAGCATTAGCCAATAATCGTGAGAATGCCTTTGCTGATATCGATGTGCAACTCAAGCAACGTCACGACCTTATTCCTCAACTCGTAGCAGCTGTAAAAGGCTATATGACTCACGAGTCCGAAGTGCTTACCAAAATCACTCAAGCGCGCAGTCGTGCTATGAGCGCTACTGATATAAACGATAAGATTGCAGCCGAGAAAGAACTCTCTTCTGCTATGGGTGCTTTCAATATCCAAGTAGAAGCTTACCCCGATTTGAAAGCGAATACTAACTTTATGCACCTCCAACAAGAAATTGCCGATATAGAAAATAAATTGGCGTCAGTGCGTCGTTTCTTCAACTCTACTACCAAAGAGCTGAATACCGCTATCCAATCGATACCTACTAACATCGTAGCAGGTTTCAAGAAAATGACTCCACAACCCTTCTTCGATTTGGGTACAGAACAACGCCAGCAGTTGGATAAAGCTCCAGAAATTTCGTTTAGCTAATCGAATGCACAGAAGATATATAAAGGAGATGTTTTATAGCGTCTCCTTTATTTGTTTTTTGAACATTGTTTGGTATTCTCATATAAAACTAATATCTTTGCAACTTCTACATTTGTAAGTAAAGAAAAATTGGTAATAATAAAAACCTAAATTATGCAATATCTTGGTATCCGACAACAAATCGCACGAAATAACACCAAGTCTGTTCTGTATTTATTAGCCTTCCCCTTGCTAATCCTTGCGGGAACCTATGCGGTATTGTATATGCTTAACGACCAAGATATAGAGGCTGTGAATGCTCAATTCCTTTCAGTAGTCCCTATGATGCTGATAGGGGTAGCTATATGGTTTGTAATCTCCTACTTCTTCAATACCCAAATGATACAAACCGCCACTCACTCTCGTCCCTTAGAACGCCGTGAGAATATGCGGGTGTATAATCTCACCGAGAACCTTTGTATGAGTGTCGGAATGCCTATGCCTAAGCTCTATATTATAGAAAGCGATGCGCTCAATGCTTTTGCTTCTGGTATCAACCAAAAAACCTTTGCCGTCACCCTCACACGTGGTATTATCAACACGCTTAACGACGACGAACTCGAAGGGGTGATAGCTCACGAACTTACCCATATCCGCAACCGCGATGTCCGTTTGCTTATTATTACCATTGTGTTTGTAGGTATTTTTGCCACGATTGCCAATATCGCTTTCCGCACGATGCTCAACAGTCAGTTGTATTCTTCGCGCAATAGGCGAAACGAAAAGGGTGGGGGAGGAGCTGTTGTGCTGGTAGTCTTATTGGTAGCAGGGGTCGTCTATTTCTTTTCAATACTCTTTAAGTTGGCACTTTCTCGCAGTCGCGAATATATGGCTGATGCAGGAGCTGTTGAAATGACCCATAAGTCTTTGGCATTAGCCAATGCCTTAAAGAAAATCTCAGGGCACTCCACCATCGAAGGTGTGGATAACGACGAAGTAAAAGAACTCTTCATCGACTATAAAGCCGAAGGCTTTTTTGCAATGTTCGCCACCCACCCACCTATTCGCAAACGCATACAAGTATTAGAGCAATTTTAATGACTTATGTTAGCTCAAATTAACTAAAACATTCTTGCACATAAGCTTCTCTTCTACAACTCCCCTTGATTCCTTCAGTAAACGTACCTCCCCTATGTATCAATCATAGAAGTTTTCTTCATTCATTCTTCGCCTTTTGTTTCTCTTTCCTTCATTCTAGACCCACTGTAGACCCACTGTAGACCCACTATAGAGCCACTGTAGAGCCACTGTAACCCCACTTATCCTTCGTTTAAACCTTATCACTTGTCCGTATGCCCCACCCTTGCTCGTGTGGTTCGTATCGTATTTTTGTTTGCTTTTACATCACAAAGCTTTGCCAAATCCTAATTGGCTAATTATTCACGTAAGCTAAAAAAACAGCAATAAAGTTAAAACATATTATTCATAAAATACATCTGATATTCAAATGTTTGTATTTACAGTCAAAATATTTTCGTAAAAAAAGTGTTAAAAATTTTGTCGATAAAAAAAAATGTTATACTTTTGCGCTCTGTAAAAAGATAGACGCCGGCATAGCTCAGTTGGCCAGAGCACGTGATTTGTAATCTCGGGGTCGTGGGTTCGAATCCCTCTGCCGGCTCAAAAAAAGTACATATTTTAATAGTTCAAATATTCGGGGGAGATACTCAAGCGGCCAACGAGGGCAGACTGTAAATCTGCTGGTTTTACCTTCACAGGTTCGAATCCTGTTCTCCCCACTGTCATATTTTTATTTTTTTTGCGGGAGTAGCTCAGTTGGTAGAGCGTCAGCCTTCCAAGCTGAATGTCGCGAGTTCGAACCTCGTCTCCCGCTCTTTTTTTGTATGCTGATGTAGCTCAGGGGTAGAGCACTTCCTTGGTAAGGAAGAGGTCACGAGTTCAAATCTCGTCATCAGCTCTGACGTATTTTGTACACACATCAAACACTCATTTATATAACTAAGATTTAAAATTTATTTAAAAATGGCAAAAGAAACATTTGATCGTTCCAAACCCCACTTGAATATTGGTACTATTGGACACGTGGATCACGGTAAAACAACTTTGACAGCCGCTATTACTAAAGTATTAGCCGATGCTGGTCTTTCAGAAGTTCGTAGCTTCGATTCAATCGACAACGCTCCCGAAGAAAAAGAACGTGGTATTACCATTAATACCTCTCACGTAGAATACCAAACAGCTACTCGTCACTACGCACACGTAGACTGTCCTGGCCACGCCGACTACGTAAAGAATATGATTACAGGTGCTGCCCAAATGGACGGTGCTATCCTCGTAGTTGCCGCTACCGACGGACCTATGCCTCAAACTCGTGAGCACATCCTCCTCGGTCGCCAAGTAGGTATTCCTCGTATCGTTGTCTTTATGAACAAAGTAGATATGGTAGACGACCCAGAATTGTTGGAACTCGTAGAACTCGAAATGCGTGAGCTTTTGAGCTCTTACCAATACGATGGCGATAACACTCCTATCATACAAGGTTCAGCTCTTGGTGCTCTTAACGGCGAAAAGAAATGGGTTGATAGCGTTCTTGCCCTTATGGACGCTGTTGATAAATGGATTGAACTTCCAACTCGTGACGTAGATAAACCATTCTTGATGCCTATCGAAGACGTGTTCACTATCACCGGTCGTGGTACCGTTGCTACAGGTCGTATCGAAACTGGTGTAGCTAAAACAGGTGAAGCAGTTGAAATCATCGGTATGGGTGCTGATAAATTAACCTCTACTATTACTGGGGTTGAAATGTTCCGCAAAATCCTCGACCGTGGTGAAGCTGGTGACAACGTAGGTTTGTTGCTTCGTGGTATCGACAAAAAAGACATCAAACGTGGTATGGTAATCTGCAAACCAGGTTCTGTAACTCCACACGCTAAATTCAAAGCTGAGGTGTATATCCTTTCTAAAGAAGAAGGGGGTCGTCACACTCCATTCCACAACAACTACCGTCCTCAATTCTACGTACGTACAACCGACGTAACCGGTACTATCCACTTGCAACCAGGTGTCGATATGGTTATGCCAGGTGATAACGTAACTATCGAAGTAGAATTGTTGCAACCTATCGCTCTTAACGTAGGTCTTCGTTTCGCTATCCGCGAAGGTGGTCGTACCGTAGGTGCTGGTCAAGTAACTGAAATTCTTGACTAATTAGCTTAGAAGGTTAGGTTAAATATTATTTAATACAAAAAAGTTTTGAGCATAAAAACTCAAAACTTTTTTAAAATACGGGTGTAGTTCAAGGGTAGAATAGCGGTCTCCAAAACCGTTGATGGGGGTTCGAATCCCTCCACCCGTGCTTAACATTGCTAAAGTTCAAACTTTGGCAATGTTTTTTTGTTTTTATCTTCTAAAAATCATATCTCTGTATCACATTATTTACTTTTATCTTTTACCTGAATATACTCCATATTTTTGATGATAACTAAAAAAGTTGTACCTTTGTGGTGTCAAACCCAGAAACGATATTTCCAATGAAACCTTTTTATTTTTTCTTCTGTATGCTCCTCGTTATGAGTTGTAGCAAAAGTTCAAATGATAGTTCTTCCAATCCTTTACAAGGCACGTGGAAACTTATAGCTGTGATCGACGAAACTGGAAATGGTAGAAAGCCCGATCCTACAGTAGCCGATTGTTCGGATTGTTATGTGATTACTTTTAATAATGATGGTACTCTCACAGGAAAAACACATACTAATTTGCTTAGGGGAAATTACTCTTTTAGTGCTGAAAGCAGTGTGTTATCAATTGAAAAAGGCTTAGGAAGCACTAACACTGCTGAAACTGCTGATGGTGAGTTGTTGATAAAAGTACTCACAGGTAAGAGTATTTGTGTTTTCAAAAACAATTTGCTAAAAGTAGTCAATCAAGATACTCAAAACATTAAAGAATCCTTACTTTTCGAAAAACGATGAAACCTTTTTACTTCTTTTTCTGTATGCTCCTCGTTATTAGTTGTAGCAAAAGTTCCGATGATAATAACGCTTTTGCTTTTACGCCTCTACTCAATAGTTATACGGGTTCTACTGCTTCTGTTACTCACCAGCAAGAAATTATTCATAGCGAAACCGAATTACAAGAAATTGCTAAAAAATGGGGTATAGAACACAAAATAGCTAAACTCCCCCAAATTAATTTCAACACTGAACAGTTGGTACTCATTTGGGGAGACATCAAAGGTTCGACACCATCGCAAATAGAGGTAATCTCGGCTATAGAATATGATGACTATATAGAAATCATCACTGAAAGCAAAGTAACAGGAGATGCCTCGGCACTTAGTCGTCCTTTTTGTATTATTAAAACGACTAAAACACATAAGAAAATGGTGATTAAGAGTAATATCTCTACTAGTGGAATTATAGATTCTTAAAACAATTTCCTTAAAACATTTGTTTTTTAATGACAGGTTTAATACCTTTGCGGGGTAGTTTATTAGGTATCAGACGTTAGAGTTTTTTCAGAAACTCTCCGAGCTTCTCCGAAAATTCAAACACTCCTAAACAACTTTACTCAAGAATTTCAACTAAATATCAATCAACAAGAAGTAAAGGTATCATCTCTTACCTCTTATCTCTTACCTAAACAAAATGGATAGTAAATTTAACATAGGACAACGCGTGTGGGTTTCTCCTCAACTCACAGGGAAACCTGATTGGGTAGAAGCTACCGTTACCGAAATAGAACAAAATCCTTTTATAGGAATTGTCATTGAAGTAAAAACGGACAATGGCGAATTATTCTTTGAAAAAGAAGATATGTTTAAACCCGTTGAAGAGGAAGAATTATGCACGCTATAGCTTTTGACTTAATAGTTTCTGAGCTAAAGAAACATTATAAAGATCCATATCACAACGCTTATGCTGAAATTAGAAAAGTACTTAAGCAAAATAATTTTTATTGGATACAAGGGAGTACTTATGCTACTGAAGGCGATTTGCGAACCCTTTTTCGTGCTATACAAAGCCTAAAAAATATTAAATGGTTTTGCCTTTCAGTAAGAGATATTCGCGCTTTCAAAATAGAAGACTACTCCGATTTCACTCAAGAATTTCAACTAAATATCAATTAACAAGAAGTAAAGGTATCATCTCTTATCTCTTATCTCTTAACTAAACAAAATGGAAAGAATAGCAAGTTTTTGTATCGACCACCTCAAACTGGAGCGTGGCATTTATGTATCGCGTAAAGACTATGTAGGCAACGAAGTGCTTACCTCTTTCGATATCCGTATGAAGCTCCCTTACCGTGAGCCCGTACTCGGTAGTCCCGAAACGCATACTATCGAGCACCTTGCCGCTACTTGGTTGCGCAACAACCCCGAATGGAAAGACAAGATTATCTATTGGGGGCCTATGGGCTGTATGACCGGTAATTACCTTATTCTCGCTGGCGACTATACTTCTAAAGATATCGCCCCCTTGATTACCGAACTCTTTGAGTATATTGCTAATTTTGAAGGTGATATCCCTGGTGCCTCAGCTTTAGAATGTGGCAATTTCTACAACAACAACCTCCTAATGGCGAAGTATGAAGCTAAAAAATATTTAGAAACTCTTCACCACCTCACCGATAAAAATCTAAATTACCCAGAATAAAAACTATAAACAATGAATACACCCGAAAAATTATCCCTCTTGCGCTCTAAAATGCAAGAAAACCACATCGACGCTTTTGTGGTATTCAGCGCCGACCCTCACCTTAGTGAATACCTCCCCAAAGAATGGCTCGAACGCGCTTGGCTCTCTGGATTTACAGGCTCTGCGGGTTTTGTAGTCGTTACCAAAGATAAAGCCGGCTTGTGGACGGACTCTCGTTACTTTGTACAATCGGCTATTGAGCTCAAAGGCTCTGGCATCGACCTCTTCAAGGACGGTGTAGAAGGTACCCCCGATTATGCCGATTGGCTCGTATCAGTACTTCCTGCTGGGGCTACTGTGGCACTTAACGCCTTGGCAACCTCTCACATCGCTTGGGAAAAACTACAAGCTACTTTAGCCACTCACAATATCAAATTGGTACATAAACCTCTCATCGACCTTATCTGGACGAACCGCGAAAAAGACCCTCTTCATCACATTTTCGTACACCCCGATAAATGGGCAGGACAAACCGTAGCCGATAAACTCACCGCTATTCGCAAAGCAATGGCTAACCACCGCACTACCTTGCACCTTATCACTGCCTTAGACGATGTAGCTTGGACACTCAACCTCCGCGGTAGCGATGTGGCTTACAACCCTGTATTCCTCGGTTATATCGCCCTCACCGATAAAGAAGCGACCCTTTTTGTAGATAAAGCTAAACTCACCCTTGAGGTAGAAGCTCATTTGGCAGCAGCCAAAGTAAACGTGCGTGCTTATAATGAGTTTTACAACTATTTGGCTACCGTAAAAGGACAAAATATACTCCTCGCCCCTAATACGAATCAAGCGATATTTGAAGCCCTCCAAAAGGACAATAAACTCGTGCAAGCTCCCGCTCCTGGCAACCTGATGAAAGCCGTGAAAAACCCTACCGAGCTCGAAGGATTCCGCACCGTAATGGTACGCGATGGGGTGGCAATGGTGAAGTTCCTCTACTGGCTCACCCACCAAGTAGGCAAAGAACCAATGACCGAATACAGCATTGGCAAGAAGCTACGCGACTTCCGCGCCGAAGGCAAGAACTTCGTAGGCGAAAGTTTTGGCAGTATCATTGGTTATCAAGGTAATGGTGCTATTGTACACTATTCAGCTCCTGAACACGGCAGTAAAGAGGTACACCTCGAGGGTAGTGTTTTGGTAGACTCTGGCGGACAGTATCTTGAAGGCACTACCGATATCACTCGTACCATTCCGTTAGGCAAAGTAAGTCAGCAGTTTATAGACGATAGTACCCTAGTACTCAAAGGAATGATACAACTCGCAATGGTACAATTCCCAAGAGGTACTCGTGGTGTTCAGCTCGATGCTTATGCCCGTATGGCACTTTGGAAAAACCACAAGGACTACGGGCACGGTACAGGTCACGGGGTAGGTAGCTTTATGAACGTACACGAAGGCCCTCAAAATATCCGCAAAGACCTCAACCCACAAGTGCTATTAGCAGGTATGGTATGCTCCGACGAACCTGGGGTATATCTCGAAAACCAATACGGTATTCGTCACGAGAACCTCATTACGGTGCGTGAAGTAGCTACCAACGAGTTTGGTACCTTCTACGATTTCGAGACCCTCACCCTTTGCCCGTTTATGCCCTCAAGCATCAATGTGAGTCTCCTTACCGATGTAGAGCGTAAATGGCTTAATGCCTACCACAAAACTTGTGAAGAAAAACTCGCTCCTCTTTTGGAAGGCGAAGTAAAAGAATGGTTCTTAACTCTTGTAAAACCTTTGTAGTTTAGCTTCTATTTGTTTTTAAATATACTGAAGGAAGGTTATCCGAAGCTCTATTTGGGTAGCCTTTTTTAATTATTACGCTTGCCAATTGTTTATTATTTTGTACTTTTGAGCCCAAAATATAATAAGATGTCTGTAGAAGTTCAACAACTAACAAAAATATACGGACAGCAAGTGGCTGTCAATGCTATCAGTTTTCAACTTGAAAAAGGTGAAATTACCGGCTTTTTAGGACCTAATGGAGCAGGTAAATCTACTACTATGAAAATGATTACAGGAGCGCTTACCCCTACTGATGGAACAATAACAGTAAATAGCATTGATATACTAAAAAATCCTATTGAAGCACAGAGAACAATAGGGTATTTGCCTGAACACAATCCGTTGTATACCGAAATGTACGTGCGAGAATATCTGCGCTTTATGGCTGAACTATACCCCAAAGTCCCCTCCGATAGAATTGAAGAGGTAATTGCTCTTACAGGGCTTTCTTCTGAAAGCAATAAGAAGATAGAGGCGCTCTCCAAAGGCTATCGTCAGCGTGTAGGCTTGGCTTCTGCGCTTATTCACGACCCCGAAATTCTTATACTCGATGAACCTACCACAGGGCTCGACCCCAATCAGCTGGTAGAAATACGCCATATTATCAAAGAGTTAGGTAAGCGTAAAACAGTGTTGCTATCTTCTCATATTATGCAAGAAATTCAAGCTTTGGCTGATCGTGTGATTGTATTGCATAAAGGTAACATCGTGTTAGATAAGAAAATGACTGAACTGCAAAACAAAGAACAAATTATAGAAGTAGCTTTTGATTTTCGTGTCGAAGAACGCCTCTTACGCGCTTTGCCTAACATAGTATCAGTGCATAATGTCTATGATTTTCTATATCAGTTACAGTTCGATACCTCAGAAGATATGCGCCCCACTGTATTTGATTTTGCCAAAGAAAACGGATTGAAAATACTACAAATTAATCACAAGCATAAAGACTTAGAACAAACCTTTATTCAACTAACGGCTAATAATTAAAAAAGTTGCTTGATTTTTTCAAGCAACTTTTTTTATTGACCATTAGGCATTATTTTATTCAGAAACGCCTCCCTACAATTCTCAGCAATCGTAATGCGTTGTTTGCCAAATACTATTTGGTTGCGCTCCACTACTTCTACTTTGTCCAAAGCTACTATAAACGACCTATGCACTCGCATAAACCGTTCTTCCGGTAATTCCTCTTCCAATTTCTTCAAGCTCATCAGCGTTATAATAGGTTGTGGCTGACTGTTGAGGTATATTTTTACGTAATCTTTAAGACTTTCTATATACAAAATATCATCATACATCACCTTTATTTGCTTGTAATCTGCCTTTACAAACATATAATTCTGCGCTATTTCGAGCGGTTTTTCAGTAACAGAAGGTGTGCTTAATAGCAAAGCCTTTTGAGCCGTCTCCAAAAACTCAACATAATCAAAAGGTTTCAATAAGTATCCAATAGAGTTTACCTTATATCCCTCAATAGCGTATTGGTCAAAAGCCGTAGTAAAAACAATTTTAGTAGAGGTGGGTATCTTTTTAGAAAGCTGGAGCCCTGTAAGCTCAGGCATTTGGATATCCATATAGATAAGGTCGGGCACGCTACCTTCATATAAGAACGTCAATACATCAATAGCATTGCTAAATTTGCCCACTAACCTCAGAAAAGGAGTCTTTACCACATAACTTTCTAGCAGTTGGAGCGCCATAGGCTCATCGTCTACAATGATACAAGTAAGTTGCATTTTGCCACAGATATAAAATTCCAAAGGCAAAGATACACTTATTTTTCTGTTATATACCCAAATAATAATATTTTTTCCTCCCCCACACTCCCACTAAACTCCTCCAACAAATTTGCTAATTTCCAAATTCTCTAATTTGCTAATTCCCCTTTCTGTCATACTCCCCCCTAGTGCCTATGCCCTAAGGGCTATAACCTATTCCTCTTTCTTTCGCCTCGAAACCCTCTTTTTAACATTTTTAGCCTTGTTGTATTATACTATTAATCAACTACTTATATACCCTTCCTATACCAATCGTCCAAGATTCGTATAAGCTTCCTATAAGCTCTCTATAAGCTAACCCCACCCATCTTACACCCTTTTTTCATCAAAAACTCTCCCTCCCTTCTTCCGAAAACCTCCGTTTCCTTCCGAAAGTTCAGAACCTCTCTAAGATTCTCCGAAAACTCCGATAAACCTCTCTCCCCATTTCACAAGGGGTAGGCTTGATTTTGTTTAAAATTTGTTTAATTTCTGAGGCACAGCCTCATTCCTCTAACTCAACCTCGCACCTCATTTCCCCATTTCCTCATTTTCTAATTTCCTCATTTTCTAATTCTCTCATTTTATAATTTTCTAATTCGCTAATTATAGCTATCTTTGCATTTTAATTACTCAAAAAACTATGGCAGATAAACACCATTACAAAGGTCTTACCGATGCGCAAGTCTTTGAAAGTCGCCAAAAATACGGCGAAAACTCCCTTTCATCAGTAGAAGGTGAACCGCTTTGGAAACAATTCTTAGAAAAGTTCACCGACCCCATTATCATCATTCTTCTCGTTGCCCTCGTCTTCTCTTTTGGAGTATCTACTTATGAGTATGTGGTGCATAATGAAGGTTTCGATGCTTTCTTAGAGCCCATAGGGATTCTCTTTGCTGTACTCTTAGCTACAGGTGTCGCTTTCTATTTTGAACATAAAGCCAATAAACAATTCGAAATTCTCAATCAGGTAAACGACGAGATTTACTACAAAGTCATTCGCAACGAACACATTACACAAGTGCTCAAAAAGGATATTGTAGTAGGCGATATAGTGATTTTGGAAACCGGAGAAGAAGTACCCGCCGATGGCGAGCTCCTCGAAGCCGTATCAATGCATATCAACGAGTCTACCCTTACCGGAGAACCTTTGGTACACAAAACCACCAATCCAGCCGATTTTGAGGTAGAAGCTACTTACCCTTCTAACTACGTTTGTCGCGGTACTTCGGTATCCGATGGTCACGGTATTTTTGAAGTGAAAAAGGTCGGCGATGCTACCGAATATGGCAAAGTGTTCGAAGGGGTTCAGATAGACAACACAGTGAAAACTCCCCTCAACGAACAGTTGGATAAACTCGCAGGAATGATTACCAAAATCAGTTACGCCATTGCAATTTTGGTGATTGTAGGTCGCCTTATTCTATATTTTACGCTTCCTGCTCATAACATAAACCAAATCGATTGGATTGATTTTGGTCACTATCTTCTCAATACAGCGATGATTGCTATTACTGTGGTGGTAGTTGCGGTACCCGAAGGCTTACCGATGAGTGTTACCCTCAGTTTGGCTTACAGTATGCGCAGTATGATGGCTACCAATAACCTCGTGCGCAAGATGCACGCTTGTGAGACGATGGGTGCTACTACCGTGATTTGTACCGATAAAACGGGTACACTCACCCAAAACCAAATGACTATCTACGAAACTTATTTCAATCGTTTTACAGATGAACAATTAGGTGAAAAACTCATCGCCGAATCAATGGCGGTGAACTCTACGGCTTACCTCGATTTTACTGATAAAGAAAAACCAAATGTGCTGGGGAATCCTACCGAAGGAGCTCTCCTATTGTGGCTCTACGGCAAAGGAACCAACTACTTGCCCATACGCGAAGGGAGTGAAGTGCTTAACCAACTCACTTTTTCTACCGAACGCAAATATATGGCTACTTTGGTGCAATCACCAGCGTTGAGCAAACCGGTATTGTACGTAAAAGGAGCTCCCGAAATCGTAATGACTTTTTGCTACGAAGGTGGTAAATTCCTTTCCGATATTCCTCAAGCCGATTTCGAGGCAAAACTATTACAATACCAAAACCAAGCGATGCGCACTATCGGTTTTGCTTATAAAGTAATCGACGACCCGAATACGGTAATATCCGAAAATGGTAAGTTAGTGATAAATGGCTTAAATTTTATAGGTATTACTGCTATTTCTGACCCCGTACGCCCTGATGTGCCTGCTTCTATTGAAGAGTGTTTGCACGCAGGTATTCAGGTGAAGATTGTAACCGGTGATACACCAGGTACCGCTCGCGAAATCGCCCGCCAAATACATTTGTGGGACGATACTTGCACCGAGCGTAACCAAATCACCGGCGTAGAATTTGCCGCGATGAGCGATACCGAACTCTTAGATCGCATTACTGACCTACGTCTGATTTCACGCGCACGTCCGCTCGACAAAGCACGCCTCGTGAACCTATTGCAACAAAAAGGCGAAGTTGTAGCCGTAACCGGTGATGGTACCAACGATGCACCAGCCCTCAAAGCTGCCCAAGTAGGTCTTTCAATGGGCGACGGAACCTCAGTAGCCAAAGAAGCTTCCGATATCACTATCTTGGACAACTCGTTCAGTAGTATCGGTAAAGCCGTGATGTGGGGGCGTTCGCTCTATTTAAACATTCAGCGTTTTATCCTCTTCCAGATGACTATCAATGTGGCAGCGTGTATCATCGTGCTCATTGGGGCATTTTTAGGGGTAGAGTCACCGCTTACCGTAACCCAAATGCTCTGGGTGAACCTCATTATGGATACCTTTGCGGCATTAGCGTTAGCGTCTTTACCACCGAGCAATCGCGTAATGAACGATAAACCTCGTGCGCGTGGTGCTAATATCATTACAAAGCCAATGACGAAAGGCATTTTTGGTGTAGGAGGATTCTTTGTAGTGTTGCTTTTTGGTTTCATTCAGTACTTTAAAAATGAGGATATCACCAGTCTCACTCAATTTTCAATTACTGATTATTTCAGTCATTTCTTTCACTTCGGAGCACCCAAAAACGGACTATCGGCTTATGAACTTTCCTTGTTCTTCTCGATATTCGTGTTCTTGCAATTCTGGAATATGTTCAATGCCAAAGCTTATCGTACCGGAAAGAGTACTTTTTATAATATAGGCAAGAGCCAAGGTTTTATACTTATCGCTACGGTGATTGTCATCGGTCAAGTGTTTATCACTACTTTTGGTGGACAGATGTTCAACGTAACCCCACTCAAGCTCACCGATTGGACAATCATCATTGGCACTACCAGCCTCGTACTCTGGACAGGAGAAATTCTCAGAGCCATAAAAACAGAAAAGTAATAGTTACATACTTAGCCGAATTTTCAAACTTTGGCTAAGTTGATTACCCTAATAATCAAAATCCTTTAGTTACATTGTAAGGGCGATTTGCCAATCGCCCTCACAAAACAAAACTTTCTAGATAAGCTCTTTTTTTGTATTAAAACTTTGCTGATTTGTTAATTTTCTCCTATCTTTGCCCCTGTATTAACTCAAATAAAAGAAATGAAAAAGGCTTTTTACAGCCTTATTGCTATTGCGGTAACATTAGTAACCTTTACTGCTTGCTCCTCTGATGGAGGAGGTAATTAAAACCTAAAAAATAATCATTAAAACATCAACAATATGACTTTTTTTAAGACTCTCTTAGCCACTATCCTCGGATTCTTTATCTCTATGGGGATATGTTTTATTCTTTTCCTCATCTTCATCTCTGTGATGATAAGCTCAGTGGTAGGTGGTGCCAAAGGTGAAGAAGTGAGTGTGAAGGACAACTCTGTACTCGAACTCTCTTTTGAAGAACCATTAGTAGACTACGGCGAGCGCATAACCTTTAAGGATTTCGACTATACCTCTGAATCCTATAACGGACTTAATGCAACTCTCAAAGCTATTGAGAACGCCAAAACCGACAAGCGTATCAAAGGTATTTACCTCAAAAGTACGGGTAATATCGGCGGATTAGCTTTCGCTCAAGAACTTCGTAAGGCTTTGGAGGATTTCAAGACTTCTGGCAAATTCGTCTTAGCTTATAGCGATGAAATTTCCCAACTCGATTACTATCTCCAAACCGTAGCCGATAAGGTGTATATTAGTCAGCTCGGAAGTGTTGCTCTCCGGGGTCTCTCTTCTGAAGTCCTTTTCTTCAAAGGGCTCCAAGAAAAAAGCGGTGTACAAATGGAAGTGATTCGCCACGGTAAATACAAAAGCGCTGTAGAACCTTTCTTAGACAATAAGATGAGCGATAACAACCGCAAGCAACTCACCGAATTACTCTCTGCTATGTGGAACGTCATCGTTACCGATATCGCTAAAAGTCGTAATATTCCCGTAGAAAAACTCAATGAAATAGCTACCAATGTAGGCGGACGCACTGCACAGTTAGCTAAAAACAACGGACTCATAGACGGTATCCTTTTCCGCGATGAATTCGAACAAATCATCTGTGATAAAACCGGTAGTAAAAGTATCGATAAGGTTGATTTTATCAAAATTGAAGATTATGCCGAAGCCGTAGTAGGCAAAGCAACGGGCAAACACTCCAAAAACAAGATAGCTGTTATCTATGCCGATGGTCAGATTATGCAAGGCGAAGGACGTGCCGAAATCGTGGGCAATGAAACCATTATCCGCGCCTTGCGCAAAGCCTCTGATAATAAAGATATAAAAGCTATTGTGCTTCGTATCAAT
This sequence comes from Capnocytophaga sp. oral taxon 323, assembly GCF_001278825.1. NCBI lineage: Bacteria > Pseudomonadati > Bacteroidota > Flavobacteriia > Flavobacteriales > Flavobacteriaceae > Capnocytophaga > Capnocytophaga sp. oral taxon 323. The sequence goes on along the minus strand of NZ_CP012589.1, from coordinate 2,066,807 downwards.
TCCCCTGGTGGCGATGCCTTAGCCTCTGAATTGATGCACAGAGAAATCGAAGTTACTAAAAAGAAGAAAAAGGTATATGTTTCTATGGGCAACTATGCCGCTTCAGGAGGCTATTATATTGCGTGCAATGCTAATCGCATTTTTGCAGAAGCAGGTACTATCACCGGTTCTATTGGGGTGTTTGGGGTAATTCCTAATGTAAATGCTTTAGCTACCAACTGGGGTATAAATGCCGAAACTGTAAGCACTCACCCCAACGCTCAGTTTTATAGTGTATTCCAAAAACCTACTGAACAATTTAAAAAAGAAATGACCGAATCTATCGAGCAAGTGTATACTGTATTTTTAGACCGTGTAGCCAAAGGGCGTGGTAAAACGGTTGCCCAAATAGACTCCATTGCACAAGGAAGAGTATGGAGCGGTAAAGAAGCTCTTGCTAATGGTTTGGTAGACGAAATCGGCTCGCTAAACGATGCTATCGCCTACGCTGCCAAAGACAACGGACTCAAAGAATATCGCACCGTTTCTTACCCTACTTTTGAGATGGACTTTAAAGCAATGTTCCGCCGTTTTGGAGCGAATCTGAGAAGCGAGAACTTGTGCAATGAGATGGGTGTAGAAGCTTATGAAGTCTATCAGCAGGTGAAACATATCGCTCAGCAACGTGGAGTGCAAGCCCATTTAGAATACGATGTGAAACTGAAATAGTTATAAAAATTAACACAATATTAACACCTAAAAACTTGCTTAGTTCATTTTAAAGAAGTACATTTGTACAGTGAAATTCTAAATAGATGAAGTTATGAAACGAGCTATGTTTGAATATACCACAATGATTTTATCGAAAGTGAGTTTCGACCCTAACCTATTTTGTAAGGAACTTAAAAAAGCTATTGATAGGTTATTACCTTATGAAATAGAAGAATTGAAAGTTTGGTTAGATGACTACACCAAGAATAAGCCCGAGCTGATGCAGTGTATGGTGCTTATGGATAAATGATAACAAAAGCTGCCTACGAGAGTAGGCAGCTTTTTCTTACTTTTTATCTCTTACCTAAAAATGAACATCACCAGTACTCAAAACCCCCTAATAAAGAAAATAGTTCTCCTCAGCGAGAAATCACGCGAGCGTAAAAAAGAAGGAATATGTGTAGTAGAAGGTGCCCGCGAGATACGCTTAGCCCTTGAAGGAGGCTATACTCTCGAAACACTGCTATATCAGCCTGAGATTTTTGCAGAAGGACACTTGCAAAAACTTCTTAGCCATACAGCTCAAAGAGTAAATCCTATCGCTATTAGCAAAGAAGTATACCAAAAGATTAGTTATCGCAGTTCTACTGAGGGGGTTATTGCCTTAATACAGACTAAAAAACACAGCTTAAATACGTTAGCTTTCGCAACCGACTCTCCTTTGTTATTGGTAGCTGAAGCTCCTGAAAAACCAGGTAATATAGGGGCTCTCCTTCGCACTGCCGATGCTGCTAATATAGACGCTGTGATTATTGCCAATCCTAAAACTGACCTCTACAACCCTAATATTATACGCTCGAGCGTGGGTTGTGTGTTTACTGTTCCTATTGCAACGGGGAGCACTACTGAAGTGATTGATTTTCTCAAAGCCAAAGGTATCAATAGCTATTGTGCTGCTCTTACAGCCTCTAAACCTTACTACGAAGTATCGTTTGAGGAAGCCAGTGCTATCGTAGTAGGTACGGAAGACCAAGGTCTTACAGAGGAATGGCTTACTCATAGCACTCAGAACATCATTATCCCAATGGAGGGCGTAATCGACTCTATGAATGTATCAGTTGCTGCTGCGGTGCTTATTTTTGAAGCGAAAAGACAAAGGGTAAATCTTAATTAATAAAATATTTATAGAGAACAAGAGCTCCACTTAGCCTTGCTAAGTGGAGCTCTTTGTTATTATTTGTGTTCGTGTAGTCCGCATTCTTTTTTACTATTGCTTTCCCACCACCAACGACCTGCACGAAAATCTTCACCCTCTTTGATAGCACGAGTACAAGGGGCACAGCCTATGCTTACAAAACCTTTGTCGTGTAGCACATTATAAGGAATGTTATGTGACTTGATAAAGGCTTTGGTATCTTCAAACGTCCAATGGAGGATAGGATTGTATTTAAAGAGCTGGTAAGTATCGTCCCATTCGAGTATAGGGAGATCTTTACGAGCATTACTTTGGTCGGCACGCAAACCTGTTACCCATACTTTCTTGTCTTTTAGCGCTCGGCTAAGGGGTTCTACTTTGCGTATATGACAGCACTCTTTACGCAGTTCTACTGAGCGATAAAAAGACAAAGGACCATTTTTATGTACATATTCTTCTATATCGTGTGTTTTGGGATAATAAGGCAAAATATGTGTATTGTAGCGCTGTTCAGTACTTTCCCAAACTGAGTAAGTTTCGTTGAACAAACGACCGGTATCTAAGGTGAAAATACTAATAGGAATTTGGTTTGCGAGAATGAGGTGAGTAATAGCTTGGTCTTCTAGCCCAAAGCTGGTTGAAAAAACTATCTCATTAGGAAATTGTTCAGCTAAAAAAGCAAGACCTTCTACTTCTGTTTTTTGTAAGAGAGCGTTATGTAATGTTGTTAATCGTTCTTTCATAGTGTTATTTATTGTCAGCAAAAGTGAGATAAGGCATAATTTCTTTTATAGGTACTTTCACTTCAAAAGGCGTATCTACATAAGGAGCTATCTCAAAAGGTTCATAGAACAAAATGAGAGCATCGGCTGCTACGCCCATTTGGTTAGGAAGACGAAAGATTCCGTCTTCAAAATCAAACTTCTTATCATCTAAAGGAGTGATGGTGGCGTTTTGTTGTGCTTTCTCAAAATAATGTTTGGCTATTTGGGTTACTTTTTCTTCATCGGTAAAGAGGTTTTCATTAGTAATTACTTCGCCATTATCTAACGCAAAGTGAGTGAAAACTTTGGTTTGTATGGGTTGTGCTTCACCGGTAAAAGCATAACGGTTGGACACTAAAGAAAGCATCTTACTGTTTTGCCACATAATGCTATCGGTAGCGATAAACTCGAAAGCAGGGAGTTCAGGGAAATGTTCGTGAAGCTTATAGTAATCTTTTGTAAGGCTATCTAAAGCTTTTTCTATACTGATACCTTCCACTTGTAGAGAGTCGTCGTTGGAAAGGAGAAAATTGGAGAGTTGTAGCTCTATCTCTTGATTGAAATTCTTAGCAAACTCGCTATTACCGTTGCAATATAGATAGTTTAGGCTTACAGAGAAACAGTTATCTTCGCAATTCTCATCGCTACGTTCTATAGTTTTCTCTTCAAAGCTGATTTTTTGAGTACGGGTATAGTGACGGTAAATGCAGTAACCGCAGTAACCGATTATTATAATGAATATAAGACCTAAAATAAGACTTAGTTTTTTTATATTGTTTTTTTTCATCTTTTTAAAACCTTTGTTTGTAGAATTTCAATTTTACCAAAGTTTGCGACGCAATTAATCATTTACAATTAATCACTAACCATTGACATAGATATTTCGGCATACCATTGCTGATAGGTTGATTTGTTTGTCGTTTACCAGTAGAGTCATAGAGTCGTCGAAGGGTTCTTTGCTGAGTACTTCTATTTCGTCGCCAAGAGCTATATTCATTTTGTTGAGGTAAACGAGAAATTCCTTAGAGGTGTTCTTTACTGCTGCACATATACCTTTATCGCCTTGTTTGAGCTCGCTTAATAGGGTTTGAATAGTGGTGGTAAAAACGCCTTCTTTGTTAGGAATCGGGTCGCCGTGGGGGTCTTTTTTAGGAAAATCGAGGAAAGCATCGAGGCGCTCTATAAGTTTTTCTGACTGTATATGTTCTAACTCTTCGGCTATTTCGTGCACTTCGTCCCAAGAGAAATTGAGTTTTTCGACTAAGAATACTTCCCAAAGACGATGTTTGCGAATGATAGCAATAGCTTTCTGCGTGCCTTTTTTAGTAAGTGTTACCCCTTGATATTTTACATAGTTTATGAGCCCCTTATCGGCTAACCTTTTAAGCATATCGGTTACTGATGAAGCTTTGGTATTCATCACTTCGGCAATAGCATTGGTATTCACCTCTTCTTTCTTTTCGTTATAAAGGTGAAAGATAGCTTTCAAGTGGTTTTCTTCAGATAAGGTCATTTTGCTTTGTTTTTAAGAGAAAAACCGCCTTTTACAGCGGTTCTATTACTAAATGCATCAGCTATTTTCTAATTCAGTAAAGAGAGCTTTTAGCTCGGTAGCGTCGTGCGGACTGAGTTTACCTGCAAGCACAAGACTCAGTTGGCGACGTTGTAGGGCACCGTCGTAACGTTCTTTTTCGAGTTGGGTTTCTGGCTCTATCTCAGGTACTTTTACGGGGCGACCGTTTTCGTCTACCGCTACGAAAGAGTAAATCGCCTCGGTAGCTTTGGTACGTTCGCCATAGATATTTTCCATCCACACATCGATATATACTTCCATAGAAGTAGAGAAAGCGCGAGAGATGGCGGCTTCGACCGTTACGATGCTTCCTATGCGTATGCTGTGAGTAAAAGCCACGTGGTTTACTGATACGGTAACGGTTAAACGCCCAGAGTGACGTTGTGAGGCAATACTAGCAGCTCTATCCATACGGGCGAGGAGTTCACCTCCAAACAGAGCGTTGAGGTGATTGGTTTCGCCTGGGAGTACGAGGTCGGTGAGTATAGTACGTGAGTCAGAAGGTTTTTTCTTGAGTTTCATCATTATTTTAGGGTTGAGTTAGTATCCAGCCACCGTCGAGTTTTTTCTCTTCTTTAGAGTTTTGCACTTCTTTTTGTTGTAGTTTAGCTTCGTCCATAGAATCGAACCCGCCATAACTTACTTGGTACAAACCTCTGGCGTTCATTCCTAATACGAAAGCGTTTTTATACCCCAGCTTTTGGAGTTGTTTCACTCGGGTTTCTGCGTTTTTCTCGTCTTTAAAAGCCCCTGCAATCACTTGATATTTTTTAGCTGCCATTGCCGAATTTGTACGTACAGGGGTAGAGGCTACACCTGAGGTATTGGTTTGAGCGGGCTTAGGTGTTGTAGTGGTTTGTGCAGGTTTGGGCGCAGTGCTGGTTTGCGCTGGCTTAGGCGTAGCTGTAGCTTGTACAGGCGTGTTAGCGGGCTTGGTTGTCGCTACCGTAGTGGCAGCTTGATTAGTGGACTGAGTAGGTTTTTGTTCAGGCTTTACTTGCTCAGGTTTTACTTGTTCGGGCTTTTTAGCCTTTACTTTTTCTACTTGCAAAGGAATAGCAGGGATAGTAATAGGCGGGGTGAACACGGCTGCTTCGCTGAGTTTTTGGTTAAGACGCTCTTGTACCAAGCTGTCAGTAATTGCAAACTGTTGTTCGTTATTGCCATCGTTTACTACTCTTTCGCCGAAGAGCAGGTAGGCTCCATAAGCCAAAAAAGCTAAGCCTACTGAGGCTACTGCTGTATATTTTACATACGGCATTATTTTAGCAGGTTTCTTTTCCTTAGCTGGCGGTGGGGTAGTACCTCTGTGGGTTTTAGGAGTATTGGTTACCACAGGAGCTGTAACTTGGCTCACAGGACTTTCAGTAGGAGTTACTACGGCATCTTCTTCTTCTGGCGGAAGGTTAGGAATGCCGGTATCGGTACTTGAATGGTCGAGTGTAGGACGGATTTGATTTTCTTCTATTTTCAAATCGGAGGCGGTTACTTCGTGAGGTACGAAAGGCGCCATACCGAAAGAATCGGTGAGGAAATTCACGTCGTCAGCGGGTTCGAAAGAGATACGACCTTCGCCGACTAACCTAAGAGTCCCGATTTTTTCGAGATTTAAGGTTTGGTCTTGCTTCAAGATGCGTTTCCACCCTTCGACAGCTAAGTTTACGTAATCTTCTACCAAGTTATACTCGATACCTGTTTGTTCGGATATATACTTGATGAGCAAGCCGTCGTTAGAAGTGAGGCTTGCGTTGAAACTGAGCTCTCGTTTAGGAGGGTCGAACGTTTTATCTTCAGCCATTTGGGCTGATTTCCTATTAGATATAAATGCTCCAAACTTAGGGATAATCACGCATTGGTGTTTGTAGAGCAATTCTTCGATGTATACATTTAGGTCTTTCATAATTCCGATATTTTAAGTTATTAAAATGATGGATTTGCCTTTTGAAACAACAAAGGTACGATATTTTTTTATACCGACCAAGTTTTTTGATAAAAAAGTGGTCTTGCCAAGAATCGAACTTGGATCAAAAGTTTAGGAAACTTCTATTCTATCCGTTGAACTACAAGACCTGTAATTAATTTTTTGCAAAGGTACGACTTTTTTTGAAACTACGAAAAAATGTGATGAAAGAAGAGAAAAGTGCGAGGCCTTAGGCCTTAGGGCATAGGCACTAGGAACGCGACGAAAAAGTGACAAGAGGGTGGGAAATTAGGAAATGAGAGAATGAGAGAATTAGGAAATGAGGAGTGATAAAAATAGTTTTTGACAGGTCGGACGTGTCGGACGGAGGTTAGGCGAGATTGAAAACTTTATTGGGGAGGGTCTTTGAGAGTCGGAAGGAAACGGAAAAGTTCGGAAGAAGGTTAAGAGGGATTTTGATAAAAAAAGGGTGTAAGGAGGGTGGGGTTAGCTTATAGAGAGCTTATAGGAAGCTTATACGAATCTTGGACGATTGGTATAGAAAGGGTATATAAAAAGTTGACTCATAGTATAATACAGCGATGCAAAAAATGGTAAAAACGGGGTTTCGAGGCGAAAGAAAGAGGAAGAGGTGATAGGCCTTAGGGCATAGGCACTAGGGGGGGGGAGTATGACGGAAAAAATAATGAAATGACGAATGACGAGAGACGAATGACGAAGAAAATGTGATGAAAATCTCTCGCGGACTTCCCTCGGAGAGGGGGAATGTGGCGAATCATTTATTGGGTAAGCCCCCGAACCCCCGAAGGGGGACAAGCTGGAAAAGGCGACAAACTTCCGCCTTTACACATACTTCGCTCTCGTGGGGCACATACCCAGCCATCGCTGGCTACCTTCAAAGGGGGAATATGGCGACGGAAAAGAGAAGAAATAATTAAAAAATTAGCAAATTTGGGAATTGGTAGTGAGAGCACGAGCTAAAAGCTCGCGCCAGCGGAGTAAAGGCTTGCGCCAGCGGAGGGCAAAGTTGAACCTCCTATAAAGCGACCTCCAATGAGGTCGGTCAGGCAGAATGGTTCGGACTTGTGGGACGAGTGAAGGAAGAATAATGCCGGAAGGGTGATTTTAGAGTGATGTGGGAAAGATGTTTTGTGGTTTATAGAAAAAAATCATCATTTTGAAACGTTAAAATTGTTTAGGTGGGGTTATTAAGATACGGTGTTTTTTACACATATGAAAAAATGTATTAAAAGCCGTTTTTAGCATTATAATCTTCATAAAAAAGCATAAATAGGCTATTTTTATATGTTAATTATTCACAAAACATAAAAATATAAAAAGCTGAAAAACAGCTTTAAAAATGTTAATAAAAATATAAATGTGTTAAATATGCACATTTTTTTTGTAAAAAAATAGTGCAGTAAAAAAATAATGAGTATATTTGCTGAAAATTTTGCACACTATAGCTACGTACTATATAGGTGTTGTGAGATAATAAGTAATTTTATAGCAAGAAAATAGTTTAAGTAAATTTTTATCGACAATGAAAAGAATAGTATTGTTAATGCTCGCACTATGCACTATGGGGGGGAAAGCTCTTTCGCAAGAGCTGAACTTGCCACAAATGAACCAATATTTGGCAGATAGCGAATTTCTTATTGCCCCTACCTATGCAGGTATTGGGGACTTTGTGAGAATACGTCTTTCAGCAGGTACTCAATGGGTAGGCGTTAAGGGCGCTCCTGACTATCAATCGCTTGCGGGAGATATGCGTTTAGGAGAACGCAGCGGCGTGGGGCTTATGCTTTATAATGACCGCAACGGGAACACCAAGCAAATGGGGGGTAAAGCTACGTTTGCACACCACCTTACACTTGACCGTTATGACAACCACTTTATTTCATTTGGTATTTCGTATGCCTTGAACACTTTTAGGATTGATATCGACAAGTTCGACAATATTCCTGACCCACAAGTTACTAACGACCGCTTTACTGTGAATCACAACTTTGATGTAGCGGTGCTTTACCGCTATAAAAGATGGTTTGTAAACCTATCGGGTTTGAACATCTTAAACAAGGATATTGAGCGTTTCTACAAAGAAGAGCCTAAGGCTTTGCGCAATTACCTTGTTTACGCAGGATATCGTTATAAAAAAGATAAGAACAGTCGTTTTGAAATAGAGCCTTCAGTACTCTATCAGTACTACGAAAGCGACGGGCGTTCTACTACTGATTTTAACCTTAAATTCCGCTGGATGGATTTAGACGATTATTATTGGGTAGGGGTGAACTATCGCTCGTTAAATGACCAAATCTTCAAACCGCTGAACATTGGTCCTATGGCGGGACTCAAACGCGGAATGGTGTACTTTGCATACTCTTACCAACTCCACTTAAACGAACTTATCAGATACAACTCAGGTACTCACGTGATAACCTTAGGTCTTGACCTATTCCAAGGAGTAAGTAACTGTAAATGTGCACAGCGATAGTAGTATAACAATATAGAATGCAACATATTATCTTAAAGAACATACGCGTTCGCGCCAATCACGGATGCCTTGCTGAAGAGGGCATTATAGGGAGTGATTACCGCGTGGATGTGAAGGTGAAAGTTCCTCTTGAAAAAGCTATTAAGAGCGACCGACTTGCTGACACGGTAGACTATGTACACTTGAACAGGATTGTAAAAGAAGAGATGGCTATACGGTCGGAATTATTAGAGCACGTAGCGGGTCGCATTATAGACAGGATATTCAAAGAACTTTTTGAGGTTCAGAAGATAACACTTGAGATTGCAAAAATCAATCCCCCTATTAATGGCGACGTAGCCTCGGTGAGTGTAAAAATAAAACAGAAAAAACTTGCTAATTAAAAAAAAGGTAGTAACTTTGCACGCTGATACTACAAAACATAAAAAGGCATCGTGGCCGAGGGGCTAGGCAGAGGTCTGCAAAACCTTTTACAGCGGTTCAAATCCGCTCGATGCCTCACTTTTTAACTAAATAATTAATCCACAAAGTAAAAATTTCAAAAAGATGACAAACGTTTTAGACAAATTTATTCAGGATGTAAAAGACAATATTCCTGGATTTATCGCCGTTTCAGTAACTGAAGTACGTTCAGGGGTTTCTTACGGTGCAGAATCAGTAGATCCTAGTTTTGACCCTAACTTAGGTTCTGCTTATAACTTAGAGGTAGTGAAGGCTAAACAAAATGCACTTCAAGCATTAGGATTGGCTACTAAGGAAAAAATAGATGAGATTGTAATTGTTTTAACTGACCAAAATCACATTATTGATGTGTCAGCAAATGGTAGTTATTTCATTTATTTAGTAGTAGACTCGACTAAAGCAAACTATGGTATAACAAGAGCTTTACTCGCTAAGTACAAAAAAGATTTAGCAGCTATATTCTAATCACAGCTCTAATTCCCACAAAATTAAGTTAGTAAAAGATTGTAAAGAAGTTATTATTAAAAGAAAGCTACCGTATTGGTAGCTTTTCTTGTATCTTTGCCCAATTACAAAATATAATGGAAGCTACTGCAAAGACCTATACCGTACAAGAGGCAAAAGAGCGACTGGAAGCCTATTGTGCCTACCAAGAACGTTGCCACCGCGAGGTAGTAACGAAGCTACGTGCGATGGGTATGATACCTTTGGCTATTGATGATATAGTGGTACACCTGATACAGAACGGCTTCCTAAACGAAGAGCGCTTTGCTAAAAGCTTTGCCCGTGGGAAGTTTCGCATCAAAAAATGGGGACGCGTGCGCATAGAGCGGGAACTGAAGACCAGAGGGCTTTCGGATTACAATATTGAAGTGGGCTTAGAAGAAATTGACGAAGAAGAATACATAGATACTTTCGAGATAGTGGCTGAGAAAAAACAAGCTACCATTAAAGAAAAGAACCTTTATAAAGCTAAAGCTAAACTGGCTAATTACCTACTGTACCGCGGTTGGGAGCCGGATTTGGTTTATGAGAAAGTAGAAGAATTATATGAAAAGTAGAGCACAGGAATCAACGAACGCTATAGAGCGTATGTATGTAACGATGAGACACCTCTTTTCAAGGGGTTTCTATAAACCTATGGGTATCTCGGGCGAGGCACTACGCGAATCACTACTGGTATTACGCCCAGAAATCTATGGTAGTATTGCAGAGAGCAAATCGGAACTGAGCGGGCTTATTTACGTACTTGACCGTCTGCCTGAAGGGATTGAGCAGTGTAAATACATCAACCTAATTGCTGATGAGGGATACCGCCAATCGCACTTCAAGCCTATTATCCCGCCGAAACGTCGCCGCAATTGTTACCGCATAGACCCTGAGCAGATGAATATTGAAATCACTCGTGGTCGTTCGGATATTTACGACGTGCTTACGCACCTTACTTTCCTATTTATAGAGTCACACAAAATCGCTGACCGCATTCTGTTAGACGACAATAAAATTTCGCACGATTGGGCAAAATTAGAAGCCAATATACAAAAGAGTAAACTCACCCTTGCCGAGCGTGAGGCTACCTTTATACACATAGGCAACCTTTTAGGGCGCACTTTTGAAGAGGTGCTGGGGGCTTACAAAGCCTTAGCTACTCCTACCCTACCCGACCGCTTTATCCACATTATTTACTGGTTAGGGAAGCTCGCTCTGAACGAACGCGTGAACGACGATAAGCGCACTATCACCTTTAGCACTGTATTGCGCGAGCGTATCGGGCATCACCTGCACGGAGAGATATGGGCGGAACACATCAAGCATATATTACTAAAAAATGGACTCTTAGAACGCCCGTTACACATCATCAGTGCCAATATGCACAGCGTAATGAACAGCTTGTTTGCTAAAAAAGCACTTGCCAAAGAAGTGGAAGTAAGCTCACGTGTAGAACTCTTCGAGCTCCTAAGTCTGCCCGAAAGTGAACCTTTACGCAAAAAAGTGAAGGAATACGCTCATAAACACGGAATGATTTCGGTAGACGATACTTCTGGCACGAATATCGACGTGCAACTGTTTGACACTGCCAAAATAGACTTTACAGATACACCATACGAAGTACATTATCTTGAAAAGGGTGAAAAACCTGTGATATTAGTAATGGACTACGCTTTTGGTGAACAAGCCTTTGAGACCATAGATGAACTCCTAAAACCTTATCACAAAGGAGGCAAGACCTATTTCTTAGACGTTCTTTCTATCTCAATTATGGGTAAGGCAGGCATCTTGGAAGGCGAGAAAGGAGACCTAATGATTCCTACTGCACACATCTTCGAAGGTACGGCAGATAACTATCCTTTCCACAACGAATTTACCAAAGCTGACTTTGAAGGCAATGGACTGAAAGTGTTTGAGGGCTCTATGATTACTGTGCTGGGAACTTCGCTACAAAATAAAGATATATTAAAATTCTTCCTACACTCTACGTGGAATGCAGTAGGCTTGGAGATGGAAGGTGTACATTACCAAAAAGCCATACAGTCGGCATCAAAAATACGCAAGAGCATACGTGAAGATGTGAAAGTGCGTTATGCCTACTACGCTTCCGACAATCCTTTGGAGACTGGTAGCACTCTTGCCTCAGGAGGCTTGGGTACTACGGGAGTAAAGCCTACCTACCTCATCACCTTTAAAATATTAGAGCAGATTTTTAATTAAGTACAAGTCACACAAACAGTCGTAACAGTACAAACAATTAGAGTGAGCGACACAAGTATTATTTTTAGAGGTACGCTTTTTCAGAAAGCATTTGCTAATTTGATAATTAATTCCTACCTTTGTACCTTAAAATATTAGTGTCATCAAAATATGAAAAAAATAAGCTTTGTACTGATAGCGTTGTTGGTCGCTATCGCTTGTAAGAAGAATGTAAATTTCAACAGCGACCCACTAGCTTTTAAAGATTATATTTCAGGGTATACCTCAGGGCTTATCTCTGCTCACTCAGGAATAAAAATACTACTGAATGAACCCTTGTCGCAAGACAAAATGGACAAGGTGAGCGACCTTAACCTCTTTGAAATTTCGCCTAAGGTGAAAGGAAAAGTGGTGTGCGTAAACCCTACACTTGTAGAGTTTATGCCTGAAAAACCTTTGGCTCAAAACACAGAGTACCGCGTGTCGTTTCACGTAAAGAAGCTCTATGCAGTACCAAAAAAGGAACTGGAGATTTTCAACTTTACAGTGAAAACTTTTCAACAAGCCTTTCGAGTAAGGTCAAACGAGTTACAGTCGTATAACCGTGATTATTATTTTCTTAGTGCTGAACTCTTGGCTAATGACCAAATACCTTACGAAACCGCTAAAGAGATTTTAAAAGCGACTCTTGATGGGAAGAAAGTAGGTGTAAAATTCCAGTCGCAAGGCACTAATAACAAGTTTGTAATTATCTTCGACAGCTTACCTCGTCTCAACAAAGAACAAACTCTTCAAATAAAATGGGACGTTAAAGATATACCTAAAGAAAACCTCATACCTTTCTCTTATACTATTCCGCAAAAGGGGGTATTCAAGGCACTGAACGCTAAAACCGACGGTGCCAACCAAGCTTTCAGTGTAAACTTTTCTGACCCCTTAGAAAAAGAACAAGATTTTACAGGACTCATAAGCCTCAGCAATACCAATACTGCACTGAAATACAGCGTAAACGGCAACGTAGTGAAAGTCTTCCGCGAGGAACAAAAAGAGGGCGATTACAAGGTGCACGTTTCTAAAGGTATCAAGAATATCTATGGCGACCGCTTGGAAAAAGAAGCGACTTTTGACATCAAATTTTTACAGCAAAAACCCGATATTCGCTTCCTTAAGAGCGGTACTATCCTACCGAGCTCACAGAATTTGAAAATCAACTTCCAAACTATCAACTTGCGCGCGGTGAATGTAACAGTATATCGCATTTTCGAGAACAATATCTTTCAGTTTTTGCAAGATAACGATTTGGGCGGAGGCTCGTATATACAGCGTGTAGGCAAACCTATTGCACGAAAAGTACTCAAACTGAACGACAGTGCGCTCTATCCGCTGAACGAGTGGAATACTTATTCGCTCGACCTTGCTTCGGTGATTACGCCCGAACCAGGGGCGATTTACCGAGTAGAATTAGGAATGACCAAAAACTATTCACTCTACGCTTGTGGTGCTAAAAACGAAGAACCTCTTGACCTTTCGTTTGAACAAAAACCATTAAATGACGACGATGTAACCTACTCTCAATACTATGATTACGACGAAGAATTCTATTGGGAAGAAGACGAGGATAGTCCTTGTAAAGACAATTATTACTACGGCAGAACGGTGGGTACCAATGTGCTTGCTTCCGACCTTGGGGTAATTGTAAAGAAAGGACAAACGAACAACTTTACCATAGTAGTAAACGACTTGCTTACTACCAAACCGGTAGTTGGAGCAATAGTAGAGGTTTTCAGCTACCAACAGCAGAAAATACAAGAAGGCAAAACCGATAGTAAGGGAATATTGCGCTTAGACCTCAGCAGTCGTGCTTACTTTGCTAAAGTGAAGAAAGACAAGTTCACTACCTATGTGAAGTTAGACGACGGCGCACCACAGTCGGTAAGCAAATACGATGTAGATGGTATGCGCTTACAGAAAGGACTCAACGGCTTTATCTATACCGAACGTGGGGTATGGCGACCCGGTGATAGCATTTATGTGGGCTTTATCTTGAACGACTTTGCCCAAAAGACTCCTGAAAAACTGCCTATCAAACTGCGCTTTACTGACCCTTACGGAAAGGTGATAGCCGAGCGTATGCAGAGTAGCAACCCTACCAACCAGTATGTATTTGGACTAAAAACCAACTCCGATGCGCCTACGGGCAATTGGAGTGTGAGTATCTCGGCAGGGGCTACGAAATTCAGCAAACGCATCAAGATTGAAACCATTAAGCCTAACCGCTTGAAGATAGAGAACAACCTCAACGGTAAACTTATCAGTCAAAAGGGCGACAATGTGCGCTTGCAAGTGTTGTGGTTACACGGCTCTCCAGCAGGTAATACAGGTGTGAGCGTGAAAGCAAAGTTCTACCCCTTAGAAACTGCCTTCAAAGGTTATGAAAAATACGTGTTCAACAATCGCGCTTATCAGTTTGAGAGCGAAGAGATGAACGTATTTGAAGGGCGTACCGATAGCAACGGGAATGCGAATTTCTACTTCAGAACGAACGACTTAGATGCTCCTGGTATGCTAAAAGTGAACTTCCTCACCCAAGCCAACGAAAGTGGGGGCGATTTCAGTACCGATGTGAGTACAGCCTCTTTCTCACCTTATAGTGAGTACGTAGGTTTACGCTTGCCCGAAACCAACAAATACGATTATTACAACACCCAACAAAACCACACTTTCGATGCAGTAGTACTCAGCGAAGACGGCAAACCACTCAGCCATAAAGACGTGTCGGTAACCGTGTATAAAGTAGGCTGGAACTGGTGGTGGGACGCTTCGAACCAGAATATCTCTACCTACAATAGCAGTAGTAGCAATGCTATTTACACCACTAAAAACATCACTACCGACAGCAGTGGTAAAGCACGTTTTACACTCAATATTCCGGATGCCGACTGGGGTCGCTATTTTATTATGCTCACTGATGACCAAAGCGGTCATAAGTGTGGCACGACTGCTTATTTTGATTGGGGTGACTGGACTGGCAAATCGCGTGGCAGTGAAGGTAGTGAAGCGGTAATGCTCGCTTTGGGTACTAACAAAAAAGAATACAGCGTAGGTGAAAAAGCTAAGATTAGTTTTCCGTCAGACAAAGGCGGTCGCGCGCTCATCTCGGTAGAAAACGGGAACGATGTACTCGAAACTCACTGGGTAGAGACCGCTAATAAAGAAACTACTTTTGAGGTACCTATCACCAATAAGATGACGCCTAATGTGTATTTCTATGTTACCCTCTTGCAACCGCACAACAAAACGCTCAATGATGCGCCTATACGCCTCTATGGGGTGATACCGGTGAAGGTGGTAGACAAGAATACCGTCCTCAATCCTGTCATTCAAATGCCCGACCGATTGACTCCTAACCAAAAGGTACAGATTAAAGTAAGTGAGAAATCGGGTAAACCGATGACGTACACTTTGGCTATCGTAGAAGACGGACTCCTAAACCTCACTCGCTTCAAAACTCCTAACCCTTGGAATACTTTCTTTAGCAAAACTGCTCTTGGAGTAAAGACTTGGGACGTATATGACGATGTAATAGGTGCTTATGGAGGTACTATCAATCAAGCGTTCAGTATAGGAGGAGACGAAGATTTAGGCGGTGCCGATGCACAGAAAGCAAACCGTTTCAAACCGTTTGTAATATTTAGAGGTCCTTTTGAACTGAAAAAAGGGGCAGGGAATACTCACACCGTGAAAATTCCTAACTATATGGGCTCTGCTCGTGTGATGGTAGTAGCCAGCGATGTGAAAGGCAACGCCTATGGTAGTGCTGAGAAAAAGGATATACCTGTGGTGAGTCCGTTATCGATTTTAGGTTCCTTACCACGCAAAGCAGTGCCTAACGAGAAAATCGTGTTGCCGGTAACCGTTTTTGCTATGGAAAAACAAGTGAAGAACGTATCGCTACAAGTAGAGACTAACGGTTTGTTTAAAGTAGTAAGCACACGCAACCAACAGTTGCACTTTGAGAAAACAGGGGAGCAAATGGCTTACTTTGAACTTGAAACCACCTCGCAAACGGGTATTGGTAAGGTGAAAATCATTGCTACTTCGGGTAAAGAAAAAGCGACTTATGAGGTGGAAATGGATGTGTACAACCCTAATCCCGTTACTTATGTAGTACAAAACGCCGTACTACAAGGCGGACAGTCACATTCTCTCAATATCAATCTCTTTGGTGAAAAAGCCAAGACTGTATTAGAAGTATCGAGCTTCCCAGGGGTGAACCTTACCCAGCGTTTGGGTTATCTTATCGCTTATCCGCACGGTTGTAGCGAGCAACTCACCTCAGGGGCGTTTCCTCAACTTTTCTTAGCTGACTTTGTAACCCTTTCTAAAGAAAAAGCCAATGAGGTGAACCGCAATGTAAGTGCTACCATTAGCAAATTGTATGAAAACCAACTCTCTAATGGAGGTTTTACCTACTGGAAAGGTGGCAAGTATGCCGATGATTGGGTAACCTCGTATATAGGTCAGTTTTTTGTAGAAGCCGAGAAGAAAGGTTATGTATTGCCCTCAGGTAGCAAACAGCGTTGGCTCGACTATCAGAACAATGAAGCGCGCCAATGGCGTTACGAGGGTAAATACCAAAACGATTTTGCCCAAGCCTATCGCCTCTATACTTTGGCTCTTGCCGGAAATCCTAACATAGGCGCTATGAACCGCTTGCGTGAACTCAGTGAGCTCACTCCTAACGCTAAACGCACTTTGGCAGCTGCCTACGCTCTTGCCGGACAAAAGCAAACCGCTGAAAAGCTCTTCCAAACCACTTCCATAGACGACGATGCCGATAGCTATTACGGCTCGGTGTTGCGCAATAAAGCAATGGCAATGGAAACCGCTTTGCTTATCGGTAGGAAAGAAGATGCAGGACGTTGGGCATTGGAGATTGCAGAAAAGCTCTCGACTAACGATTGGCTCAGCACTCAAACTACAGCCTATTCGCTTTATGCAATGGCAAAATATGTACAGAAGAACAAGAGCGGTAGAAATATCAATGCAAGCTATACCCTTAGTGGTAAAACCGAAAACTTAAAATCTACCGAGCCAATACTACAGAAGATGCTTACAGCCAAAGGTAATGAGACTTTACAAGTGAAGAACAACGGCAACCAAACCCTTTATGTACGCCTCATCACCAGCGGTATATTACCTGTAGGCAAAGAACTCGCTATGCAAAACGGATTGGCTCTTAACACGACTTACCGCGATAACAACGGACATACACTTGATGTGACCAATTTGCGCCAAAGCACTCAGTTTGTAGCTACTATTGAGATAACAAACCTCACAGGGGAGAGAGTAGACAATGTAGCACTCACTCAAATTATCCCTTCGGGCTGGGAGATTGTAAACACCCGATTTACTGACTATGATGAAGGTGATGGCAACGGTTATATAGACTACACTGATTTCCGTGATGACCGCGCGAATTTCTACTTATCGCTGAAAGCCAAACAAACAAAGTATATCAAGCTCAAGCTGAATGCTTCGTATGCGGGACACTACTATCTGCCGGGCACTTATGCTGAGGCAATGTACAGCAACCGCTACAATACCCGTACCAATGGTAGATGGGTGGAGGTAATTAGGAAATGAGATAATTAGAAAATGAGGGAATGAGAAAATGAGAAAATGAGGAAATTAACAAATAAGATGTGATATAAAAACTGCCTGCAGTAATGTGGGCAGTTTTTTATTTGAAAGATTTCTGAGAAGTTCGGAGGTGCGAGGTCGTAACACGGCAACCGTAGCACGGCAGGCAATCGTAGCACGGCAGGCGGGGAAAAAATTAGCAAATGGGGAAGCGTTAAGGGATTCAGAAGATATCGAAAATATTCGGAAGAGAGAAGGGAGGGTTTTTGATGAAAAAAGGGTGTAAGGAGGGTGGGGTTAGCTTATAGAGAGCTTATAGGAAGCTTATACGAATCTTGGACGATTGGTATAGAAAGGGTGTATAATTAGTTGAATCATAGTATAATACAGCGATGCAAAAAATGGTAAAAACGGGGTTTCGAGGCGAAAGAAAGAGGAATCCTCACCCCATCCCTCTCCAAAGGAGAGGGGGATATAGCGACGGAAAAAAGAAGGGATAATTAGAGAATTAGCAAATTTGGAAATTAGTAAATGAGAAGTGTGATTAATCGAAGGGACTTTGAAAGAGGTTGGATTTTTGTCATTGTATAAAAGTTTAACATTCCTTTAATAGTAGAGAATAGAAAAAAGTATTACTTTTGCCTCAAAATTTAAATACTAACATTCATTATGAAGAGAATTTTATTGAGCCTTTTGGCAATGGCTACGCTTGTAGGGTGTGGTAGTAAGGACGATAATAATCCTACCCCTCCTCAGAGACCTGACTTCACAAAAGAACAGCAAAACTATCTGCCTACTAAAAAAGTAAAACACGTAACAGCTACTTATGTAGAGGCTGATTATGAAAATGGTTCTTACCCTTCCGTACAATACAAAGACTTCTTAAACCCTGAGTTGAATCAGGGACAAAAGTTTACAGTGAAAACTATGGAGTACTTCTATGAGTATGACAATGCAGGTAGAATCACTAAGGTTACTTTTAAAAGAGAGGGAGACTCTGATATTGTAAGTACCCTCACTTATTCAAATATTTCGGTAACCATTACGTCTCCTCCTCCTTATGATGGGATTAGAGAGCCTCGCTCTATAGAATATGGACTCAATTCTTCTGGTAACATATTAAGCTTAGGGGTATACAACGAGAAACAACAACTCAAAAACTCTATGAGTGCAGGAACTTTTACTTGGGAAAACGACAACCTCACTAAAATCAGTAGAAAAGTAACGAGAAATGGGGTGGTTAAAGAAAGAGGAGTGAAATTTTCTTACAATAGTGCTACTAATAAAAATAAATTTTACTTACTTGATCATACAGGAGATGATATCCGTAGCTATCAGGAATACTTTGCACTTTCGATTGCTATCATAAAAGGAGCAGCTCCTAAAAACTTACCTATAGAAGCGACCCCTTTAGAGGAAAACGATTCTTATAGTAGTCGTTTTGAGCGCCCAGTGAGCTTCAGTTATACTTTTGACAGCGATGAGTTTGTAAAAACTATTGCTGAAAAAGAAAATAAATTTGTCCCTGGTTCGTTATATTCATACGTTCCTAACAATGGCAACAACGAAATTGGTACTTATTGGAGTGAGTTACAAACACTGATTGCAAACATTGAGAATAAAACGGTTACTGATAAGAGCTACAAATTTATCAGTGATGATGGTAGTACTCGTATTTTTGAGATTACTGTACCTGTAAAAGTAGAAAAAGATAGCAATGGTAAAACTATCAATCTGAACGTGAATAAAGTTTGTAAGTTTACCGTATCTTATAACAATACTTCTGCTACTGATATCCGTATGGAAGCTACCTACTATGCTGATATAATTACGAATTACGAATTAAATTACTAATACCACTATGAAGAGATTTTTATTAAGCCTTTTGGCATTGGCTACCCTTGTAGGGTGTAACAGTAAGGACGACAACACTCCTACGCCTGCAAAGCCTCTATCGGAGCAACAGCAAGCTTATTTGCCTACTAAAAAAGTAAAACGTATAAGCTGTACTTATATTGATGAAGGTACTACAAGCAACACTAATAGTCCTAACAGTTATTTAGAAGCTGAATTATACAACCAAACGTATACTTTACGTACTGCCGAATACCTATACGAATACGACAATATGGGTAGAATCAACAAGGTTACCATAAAACAAGAAAGAAAACCTGAAGATGTAAGAACTTTTACCTATAAGGACTATTCGGTAATAATTACCGCTCCTTATGATACCGAAGTGAATGGTCAATACGATATTCAAGCGGTAGAGTATGGACTAAATGCAGCAGGTAATACACTCGGGTTTGGTATGTACAACGAAAAACAACAACTTAAAAGTGTAAGTGACGAGATTATTACTTGGGAGAATGACAATATTACGAAAATTATTAGCAAAGATGATAGAGAAGGAAATAAAATTCTCGAAACTGTCTTAACTTATTACAACAATGAGAATAAGAACAAATTTAACGTTTTTTCTTTTGATTTCAGTAGAGAAAGCAGAAGTTTTATGAATTATTTCGAAATGCCTATCGCTTTGATAATTGGTGCATCTCCTAAAAATTTGCCTAAGAAAGTAGTAATTCCGTCTTCTCGCTACAATGGAGAAATAGAAAACAAAATCATAGAACTTGCTTACACTTTTGATAATGATGGTTTTGTGAAAAACATTAGCGAAAACGAGTATTTAAGAACTGGAACTTCAGTAGGAGCTTATTATCAAAATCCCTCTTATGGAGATATTGATGCTACAACTATGTCAAACACTTTGCAAGATCTTATGACTAAGATTGATAACGGAACAGTTACCGGTAAGAGTTATAAAGTCATCAATAACAAACAAAATGAGCGTGTAATTCAATTTACCATTCCTATAAAAGTAGAGAAAGATAGCAATGGTAAACCACTCAACCTGATAGTAGATAAAATCTGTGAATATACTTTCAGATATATCACTGAAAATAATCAGAAAAAGTTATCACAAATAGAAATGAATATAACATTCAAACCTCATTTAGTAACCCATTACGAACTCAATTACTAATAGACTTTGAAAGCAGAAATCAAATTGTCCGCCCTCACACAGTGAGGGCGGACAATTTGCTAATTACTAAATTAGTCGTACTTTTGCCCCCTGAAACTAACAACAAATGCGAACAAGAAGTATAAAGAAAAACACTATAAACGTCATAACCCTTGGGTGTTCTAAAAATGTATATGACAGCGAAGTGCTGATGGGGCAACTCAAAGCGGGTGGCAAAGAGGTGGTGCACGAACAAAAAGGCAATATTGTGGTGATTAACACTTGTGGGTTTATCAACAATGCCAAAGAGGAGAGTATCAACACTATTTTGGACTATGTACAACAGAAAGAAGCCGGATTGGTAGATAAGGTGTTTGTGATGGGGTGTCTCTCTGAACGCTATAAACCCGATTTGGAGAAAGAAATCCCTGATGTAGACCAATACTTCGGCACCAGTGAGCTCCCTGCTCTTTTGAAAGTACTCGGTGCCGACTATAAGCACGAGCTCATAGGCGAGCGTCTCACTACTACCCCTAAGAACTACGCCTATCTCAAAATATCGGAAGGTTGCGATCGCCCTTGTAGCTTTTGTGCGATTCCGCTAATGCGCGGGGCGCACCTATCGACTCCTATTGAAGCTCTCGTAACCGAAGCGGAGAAGTTGGCTGCCAAAGGAGTGAAAGAACTTATACTCATCGCCCAAGACATTACTTACTACGGTCTCGACCTCTACAAAAAACGCGCCTTAGCTGACCTACTGCGTGCTCTTGTGAAAGTAGAAGGCATCGAGTGGATACGCATACACTATGCATTCCCTACCGGCTTCCCGATGGACGTATTGGAGGTGATGAAGACTGAACCTAAAATCTGTAACTATTTAGACATTCCGCTTCAACATATTTCTGACTCTATCCTAGCAAGTATGAAGCGCGGTACTACCCAAGCGAAGACTACTAAACTGCTGAAAAAGTTCCGCGAAGCGATACTCGAAATGGCTATACGCACTACCCTTATTGTGGGGTACCCAGGAGAAACGGAAGAAGACTTCCAGAAGCTGAAAGACTTTGTAAAAGAGATGCGTTTCGACCGTTTGGGTTGTTTTACTTACAGTCACGAGGAAAACACTACCGCCTATGCGCTCGAAGACGATGTGCCGGAAGAAGTAAAGCTTGCACGTGCTAACGAGATTATGGAGATACAGTCGCAAATATCGTGGGAACTCAACCAAGAAAAGGTAGGCAAGACTTTCCGTTGCCTTATCGACCGCAAAGAGGGCAACTACTTTGTAGGTCGCACCGAATACGACTCGCCCGATGTAGACAACGAGGTGCTTATCGATGCTAAAAAACACTATGTAAAGATAGGTGATTTTACAGATGTAAAGATTATCGATGCTACCGATTACGATTTGTATGGAGAGCCGTGCTAATCAACAAATTGGCTAATTCGCAAATTATTATTACCTTTGCACCTGTGAAAATAGGTAATATAATGACAAGTATCAAGCAAAGAGAAGAAATACAAGCCACAATTTGGAAAATAGCCAACGAAGTACGCGGAGCAGTAGATGGGTGGGATTTTAAACAATTTGTTTTAGGCACCCTTTTCTATCGTTTTATCAGCGAGAATTTTACTAATTTCATCGAAGGTGGTGATGAGAGTGTGCAGTACGCTCAGCTGCCCGATGGGGCTATTACCCCTGAAATAAAAGACGATGCTACAAAAACTAAGGGTTATTTTATCTATCCCTCTCAGCTGTTTGTGAATGTAGCTAAAAATGCGAATACCAATTCCAATCTCAATACCGATTTAGCAGCTATCTTCTCGGCTATCGAAAGCTCTGCCAATGGCTACCCCTCTGAAGCAGATATCAAAGGACTGTTTGCCGACTTCGACACTACCTCCAACCGCCTTGGCAATACCGTTGAGGAAAAAAACAAACGCCTCGCCGCGGTAATTAATGGAGTGGCAGGGCTTAGTTTTGGCGATTTTGAAAACCATCAAATCGACCTCTTTGGTGATGCTTATGAATTTCTTATTTCTAACTATGCTGCCAATGCAGGCAAATCGGGTGGGGAGTTCTTTACCCCTCAGAATGTATCAAAACTCATTGCGCAGTTGGCTTTGTTGGGGCAATCATCAGTAAACAAAATTTACGACCCTGCTTGTGGGTCGGGCTCTCTCTTGCTACAAGCTAAAAAACACTTCGATGACTACCAGATAGAAGAAGGCTTTTTTGGGCAGGAAATCAATCATACTACCTACAACTTGGCGCGTATGAATATGTTCCTGCACAATATCAACTACGATAAATTCAATATTGCCTTAGGTGATACGCTTATCAACCCTTGCTTTGGCGACGAAAAGCCTTTTGATGCCATCGTTTCCAATCCTCCTTATTCGGTGAACTGGATAGGTAGCGACGACCCTACCCTTATCAACGACGACCGTTTTGCGCCAGCAGGTGTATTAGCGCCAAAATCTAAAGCCGACTTTGCCTTTGTATTGCATTCCCTCAGTTACCTTTCAGCTAAAGGGCGTGCCGCTATTGTCTGCTTTCCCGGTATTTTTTACCGCGGAGGTGCCGAGCAGAAAATCCGCAAATACCTCATCGATAACAACTATGTAGAAACCGTCATCGCCCTACCGCCCAACCTCTTCTACGGTACGAGCATTGCCGTGAATATATTGGTACTTTCCAAACACAAACCCGACACCCTTACCCAATTTATTGATGCCAGTGGTGAGGACTTTTTTAAGAAAGAAACCAATAATAACGTACTGACCGATGCCCATATAGCGCGTATTGTTAGCATTTTTGCTGACAAAGAGGCGGTACCTCACACCGCTGTACAGGTAGACAACCAGCAGATAGCCGAAAATGACTACAACCTATCCGTTAGTTCGTATGTAGAAGCAAAGGACACCCGCGAGGTGATAGATATTCAGCAACTCAATGCCGAAGTAGCGCAAACCGTAGTGCGGATTAATGAACTGAGGGCTGATATTGAGGAGATTATTAGAGAAATAGAGGGGTAGTATATGAATAGTGAAATAAAATATCTGATTTATAATACACCGCAAGAAGCGGTTTCAGTTGCAGAAGGAAAACTTGACAAAATTCAGTTACCGAGAAAATCTCGGCAACTGCAACTGATAAGGCAAACTCAGAATGATGTAACTATTTCCAAAATGGAAACAGTTCACCCCTTTAGTTGGTTAATATGAAAAACGATGAAATATAGGCATAATTTGCTTAATCTAAAACCTATTCCAATAATAACAACAAATGACACAAGAACAAAAAATATTCCCTTATATAGCCCACCTCCTACAAGGCACTGAAGTGGTATGGAAACCGCTAGGAGAGGTAGCAGAGTACATAAGAGGTATAACGTATAATAAACAGGCAGAGATACAACACAAAGATGGTTGGAAAGTTCTAAGAGCAAACAATATAACATTAAAATCTAGACAATTAGATTTCAATGATATTAAAGTTATTGATAAAAGTATTAAAGTTCGAGATAACCAGCATTTATATAAGGGAGATATTCTCATTTGTGCAGGTAGTGGCAGTAGAGAACATATTGGTAAAACAGCCTATATCTTTGAAAATCTTGAATATATTTTTGGAGGTTTTATGGGAGTCATTAGAACCAACAAAGAATATCTTTTATCAAGATTTTTATTTCATTATCTAGGCTCATCTTCTTTTTCTACTTATCTAAATAAAGAGCTAAACTCAAGTACTATTAACAATTTGAACTCTTCAATTATGAACAAGTTCCAAATCCCCCTTCCTCCTCTTTCTGTTCAGCAAGAGATTGTTCGTATTTTGGACAAGTTCACCCAGCTGGAGGCGGAGCTGGAGGCGGAGCTGGAGGCGGAGCTGGACTGCCGCAAGCGGCAGTATGAATACTACCGAAATAAATTATTGACTTTCAATGAGATAGGGGGTACTGAGATAGTTTGGAAAACGCTAGGAGAAGTAGGTGTTTTTTATGGAGGTCTTACAGGAAAAAATAAATCAGATTTTGAAAATGGAAATGCTTCATACATAACATATAAAAACATATTTGATAATATAGAGATAAACTTTGATAGACTTGAGAAAGTTAAGATTTCTCCTACTGAAAAACAGAATAAAGTAAAACATGGAGATATATTATTCACTGGTTCGTCAGAAACAGCAGAAGAAGCAGGAATGTCTTCTGTTATTACAACAACTATAGAAGAGGATATTTACTTAAATAGTTTTTCTTTTGGAATACGATTTAATAAAGATATAAAACTACTCCCTACATTCTCTAAACATTTATTTCGTAGTCATTCTGTACGTATTGCAATTTCAAAGACAGCTAGTGGTGTAACACGCTTTAATATTTCAAAAGAACGATTAAAAAAAATCTACATTCCTCTCCCTCCCCTCTCCGAGCAACAGCGTATTGCCAACATTCTTGATAAGTTCGATACTTTAGTCAATTCTATCAGCGAGGGGCTGCCGAAAGAAATAGCCCTACGCAGAAAACAATACGAGTATTATAGGGAGAAATTATTGTCGTTCCCCTCGTAGGGGTCAATGGCAATTGACCCTAAATATTGAGGAAGGATTGTTGTTTGAAGGCGAATTGCCTTTTAAGGGCGAATTGCAATTCGCCCCTACAACAGGATACAAACATTGTCAATATATTGCAAATGAGGGTAAATAATGTAATGAATTATGGATTGTTTTTCCGTTATGATACACATCACACCGTAGAGGGCAATGGCAATTGACCCTCAAACAATTGACCCAACATTTGAGAACGAATCGCATTTCAGGGGTGAATTATTCCCAAATATTCAATAAACCAATAAAAATGAATAATTATTATTATAACCCTGATATACATCACCGTAGATCTATACGCCTACAAGGATATGATTATGCACAAAAAGGAATGTATTTTATAACCTTATGCGTACAGGAAAGAGAATGTATTTTTGGTACTATATTTGAAAATAGGATGTTCCTTAATGAAATAGGACAAATCGTAACTGATGAATGGGTAAATACTATGAATATTCGTGATAATGTGATAATCCACGATTTTATCGTGATGCCTAATCATATACACGGTATTGTAGAAATAACATATAATAAAAACAATGAATGCCTGATAGGTGAATTTGTTTCACCAACAAAATCAATAGGAGCTATTGTAAGAGGTTTTAAAATCGCCACCACCAAAAGAATAAAAGATTTCATAACCCCTGTAGGGGCGAATGGCAATTCACCTAATGGTAATTATCCCCTACAAGAATGGATTATCAATCATTTACCACATATATGGCAACGGAATTATTATGAACATATTATAAGAGATTACAACGACCACGAACGTATTGCCAAGTATATAAATACCAATCCCTCACGCTGGGAAGAAGATATGTTTAATGAATAATTTACAATCGTTTTTCTATGATGATAAACATCACACCGTAGAGGTCAATTGCCATTGCCCCCTCAAACAATATGGGCGAATTGCCTCACATACTCAGCTGCGCCAGCTCGCTGACTTTGCCCTTACAGATAAGATAAAATAAATTATAATCATATTATGACCTACAACACTATCGCCGAAACACAAAACTACATCGTTTTAGACAATTATACTAAGCTCTCTAAAGTGAGCGAAGCACCCGCTACTTACCAAAGCGAAAATGCTTTAGAACGCGAATTTATAGAGGATTTGGTAGAACAAGGCTATGAATACCTGCCGCAGCTTACGACCCCCGCCGCACTCTTGAATAATGTGCGTACGCAGCTGCAAAACCTCAACAGCGTAACCTTCTCCGATGCCGAGTGGCAGCGCTTTGTAGAGGAATATTTAGACGCCCCCAGCGATAACTTGGTAGAAAAATCGCGCAAACTGCACCGCGATTATATCTACGACTTTGTATTCGACGATGGGCATATACAAAACATCTATTTGGTTGATAAGAAAAATATCATTCGCAATAAGGTACAAGTAATCAATCAGTTCGAACAGAAAGGCTCTCACGCCAATCGTTATGATGTAACGATTTTAGTGAATGGGTTGCCCTTAGTGCAAATAGAACTCAAAAAACGAGGGGTGGCTATCCGTGAGGCGTTCAACCAAGTGCATCGCTATAGCAAAGAGAGTTTCAACAGCGAGAGTTCTCTATACAAATACCTGCAACTCTTTGTCATTTCCAACGGTACCGATACCAGATATTTTGCTAATACCGTAAAGCGCAATAAAAACAGTTTCGACTTTACAATGAATTGGGCAAAAGCTGATAATTCTCTTATACGTGACCTGAAGGATTTTACCGCTACTTTCTTCCAGAAAAACACTTTATTACAAGTGCTACTCACCTATTCGGTATTAGATGTAAGCGACACACTATTAGTGATGCGCCCCTACCAAATAGCCGCTACCGAACGACTACTGTGGAAGATAAAAAGTGCCTATCTGGCTAAGCACTGGAGCTCTCTTGAGGGGGGTGGTTATATATGGCACACTACAGGCTCGGGCAAAACGCTCACCAGCTTTAAAGCTGCCCAATTGGCTACCCAGCTCGATTTTATCGATAAAGTGTTCTTTGTAGTAGACCGCAAAGATTTGGATTATCAAACGATGAAGGAGTATCAACGCTTTTCGCCCGATAGTGTAAATGGCTCAGGTAGTACTGCCGGACTCAAACAGAATTTAAACAAGAACGACCATAAAATTATCGTTACTACTATCCAAAAACTCAATAACCTGATGAGGAGCGAAGAGCACTTGCCGGTATACGACCAGCAAGTTGTTTTCATCTTCGATGAGGCACACCGTTCACAATTTGGTGAAGCGCAAAAGAACCTTAAAAAGAAGTTCAAAAAGTACTACCAATTTGGTTTTACAGGCACCCCTATTTTCCCCGACAATGCCTTGGGCAGCGAAACTACTGCCAGCGTGTTTGGTCGCGAACTGCACGCTTACGTAATTACCGATGCCATTCGCGATGAAAAAGTGCTGAAATTCAAAGTAGATTACAACGATGTACGTCCTAAGTTTAAGGGTATAGAAACCGAGCAAGATGAAGCCAAACTCAGTGCTGCCGAAAACAAACGCCTCTTGCTACACCCCGAACGTATTAGGGAAATAGCTACGTACATCTTGCGCAATTTCCGCCTCAAAACCCACAGGAATGAGGGTAGTAATAAGGGGTTCAATGCAATGTTTGCCGTTAGTAGTGTAGAGGCTGCCAAATGCTACTACCAAGAGCTCAACGCTTTGCAAAAAGATAGCGACCGACCGCTCAAGATAGCGACTATCTTTTCTTATGCTGCCAATGAAGAACAAAATGCTATAGGCGACATTACCGACGAAACTTTCGAACCTTCTGCTATGGACGTCAGTGCCAAAGAGTTTTTAGAAAAAGTCATTGTCGACTATAATGTGATGTTTAAAACAAGCTTTTCATTAGAAAGCAAATCGTTTGAAAACTACTATCGCGATTTGAGTAACCGTGTGAAAAATCAAGAAGTCGACCTGATGATAGTAGTAGGTATGTTCCTCACTGGTTTTGATGCCCCTATGCTCAATACGCTATTTGTAGACAAAAACCTGCGCTATCACGGACTTTTGCAGGCTTATTCTCGCACTAATCGCATCTACAACAGCACTAAGAGCTTTGGTAATATCGTCACTTTCCGCGATTTAGAAAAAGCTACCATCGATGCTATTACCCTTTTCGGCGATAAGAGCACCAAGAATGTAATCCTCGAAAAAAGTTACCAAGAGTATCTCGAGGGCTTTACTGATATTATTACCGGTAAAGCTTGCCGAGGCTATAACGAAATTGTAAAAGAACTAAAAGAACAATTCCCCGACCCTGATGAAATTCACACTACAGCGGATAAGAAAGCCTTTGTAAAGCTCTTTGGCGAATATTTGCAGGTGGAAAACATCTTGCAAAACTACGATGAATTTGCTCATCTCAAAGCGCTGCAAACCATTGATAAAAACGACCCTGAAGCGTTAAAATCCTTTGCCGAGGAGCATTTCCTAACCGAAGAACAAGTCGCTTCTATGGTACAATTAGAGGTACTAAAAGACCGATTAGTGCAAGACTATAAGTCCACTTATAACGATATACGTGATTGGGTAAGCAAGGAACGCGAGAACGCAACGCAAGAAAAACAGTTAATTGATTGGGAAGAGGTGGTTTTTGAAGTAGATTTGCTCAAATCGCAAGAAATAGATCTCGATTACATACTCGAACTCATCTTAGAACACCACAAAAAGAACAAAAACAAAGAGGCTTTAGTAGAGGAAGTGCGTCGCATTATCCGTGCCAGCATAGGTAACCGTGCCAAGGAAAGCCTTATAGTAGATTTTATCAACGAAACTAATTTAGATACTATTGACGACAAACCGACTATCATAGCAGCGTTCTTCACTTATGCCCAAGAGCGACAAAAAGCTGAAGCTGCCGAGCTAATCACGGAAGAAAACTTAAATGAAGAAGCTGCCAAACGATATATACAGCTATCTCTAAAACGCGAATACGCCAGCGAAAACGGCACTGACCTCAATAGCATTTTGCCTAAAATGAGTCCGTTAAACCCACAATATCAAACCAAAAAACAAACTGTTTTTCGCAAAATAGCTGCTTTTGTAGAAAAGTACAAAGGCGTAGGAGGTGAATTGTAATTTTATAATTCACAAATCAGCTAATTTACAAATTATTACTACCTTTGCACTATGAAAAAATACTTAATAGCCTGTCTCGGCAATATAGGGGCTGAATACGCCAACACACGTCATAATATAGGATTCCTTGTAGCCGATACATTGGTGAAAGACCATAATGTTTCTTTTACTACTCAGAAACTTGGTGACCTCGCCGAAATTAAAGTGAAAGGACGTACCTTTATATTGTTGAAACCTTCCACGTATATGAACCTCAGTGGCAAAGCGGTACGCTACTGGATGGAAAAAGAGAACATTCCTTTGGAAAACCTTTTAGTCATTTGCGACGATTTGAATATCCCGTTTGGCACTATCCGAATCAAAGGCAAAGGTAGCGACGGGGGGCACAACGGACTTAAAGATATTCAGGCTCAACTGAACACCCAACAATACGCACGTTTGCGTTTTGGTATTAGCAGTAATTTTGAATCGGGCAAGCAAATAGACTATGTACTCGGCGAATGGACTCCCGAAGAGCAAACCCTCCTCCCCGAACGCCTACAAAAATCTGCCGAAGCCGTCCTTTCTTTTGGCTTAGCAGGGCTTAATATTACAATGAATACGTTTAATAACAAGTAACCCCTAACCCCTAATACCTATGTACACACATCACCTCATTCTCATTCTGCACCTCATTGCTGCCACTATTTGGGTAGGCGGACACTTAGTATTGGCTATCGGCTATTTGCCAAAAGCTCTTAAACGCAAAGATTTTAGCTATATAGGCAATTTCGAGAAGACTTACGAGCCTATCGGAATGCCCTCTCTTGCCGTATTAGTTATCACAGGTATTTTGATGGCTTACGACTACAATGCAGGTTTGAGTTCTTGGTTTTCATTCGCTACTCCTATTGAGCGCGTGGTATCGCTGAAACTCACTTGCTTGCTCACCTCTATTTGTTTTGCTATTTCGGCACAAACGCGCGTTTTGCCCAAACTGCGCAAAGGTCAGCTCAACAAGTTGCCTGAAATGGCAGTGCATATTATCTGTGTAACCCTCATAGGGGTAGTAATGGTAGTACTGGGTAGTTTAGTAAGAATAGGAGGAATACAATAATATTAGAGGGCTAACTAATAAACTTCCATTAGCCCTCTTTCCTTTAAGATTTAAACGCAGATTGTTTCTCTTCAAACTTCCCGACTGGTTAAATTCTGCTTTTACTTCTCTTAACTTTCCATTTTCACTCACACCTAAGGTTTTTATCTGATTCTGATTATAAACCAATTGTTGAAGTCAGTTGTTATGGGTTACACCTGCTCTTTAAGTTGCATTTGTATCATAACAAAAAAAATCTCTCTTCTTTATACAGCTTCCTATCAGCTAAGCCCACCCTCTTTATTCTTATCTTTTGTCTGAATTACCTCTTCCGAACCTCTTCAATTTTCTCCGTCTCCGTTTACTAATCTGTTAATTTTCTAATTCTCTCATTTTCTAATTTGCTTATTTCCCACCCTCGATTGGTTTTAGTAACATTCTAAATTCAATCAGTGTTCATTTAGTATTCAATTAATCTTCGGTTAGTCTCCATTGTAGAGCCACTGTAGACCCACTGTAGACCCACTGTAGACCCACTGTAGACCCACTGTAGAGCCACTGTAGACCCACTGAAGACCCACTATAAAACCTCTATTTGTTTATTTATTTTAAAATATGTAATATTGCACTTGTCAAAGAAAAAAGTATTTTGTTATAAACCTTTGATAAACACAATATAACAAATACCTAAACATTTCCTTTACTTTAATATTTCTTACAGTAGATAGAATTTGATAAATAAACGAAAAGAAATGATAACAACCCTTTAACTATAACACCCTACCTTTGCCCCAACGAAATAAGACATTTTCCATATAACTAAAATTCCAAAATTATGGATAGATTACATTCATACAAAACCAAACTACTGATGCTCGCTTGGCTGTTCGGGCTATGCGTAGGAGCACAATCCCTGTTTGCCCAAACAGTAAAAGGGAAAGTAGTTGATGAAGACAATATGCCTCTGATGGGTGCTACCGTATTGGAAGCAGGTACTAAAAACGGCGTAACCTCCGATTTCGACGGTAACTTCCAACTCAGCTTGAAGAACGGAAATGCTACCTTAGAAATATCCTTTATGGGATATAAGAGTACCAAAGTGCAGGTGCAAAACCGCAACAACATCACTGTAAAGCTCTTGCCCGAAACCACCGAACTAAAAGAAGTGGTGGTGGTAGGGTATGGTACCCAAAAGAAGGAAACTGTAACAGGTGCTATTTCTTCTGTCAAAGGAAATAAACTCGTAGAAAATGCAGTTGCCAACGTCTCCAATGCGCTGGTAGGGCGTATGCCAGGGATTACTTCCACTCAGTCCAGTGGTGAGCCTGGCAGGAACGCTACTACCATTCGTATTCGGGGGGTGAGTACCTTCAATGCAAGTAGCCAAGAACCTTTGGTAGTAGTAGATGGTATCCAAAGCTCTATGAATGCCGTAAATGCGATGGACCCTTACGAAATTGAAAGTATTAACTTACTGAAAGACGCTTCGGCAACAGCTGTCTATGGTGTGAAAGGAGCTAATGGGGTGGTGGTAGTAACTACCAAAAGAGGTCGCTCTGGCGCTCCTAAGGTGAGTCTTACTTATAACTTTGGTATGAGTGAGTTGGCTACTCAGTTAGACCTGCTCAATTCTTATGATTATGCGCGCTTCCGCAACGAGGCTATTCGCAATGACAACGACCCAAGTAACTTCGATAAGCTGTTCAGTGAAAGCGGTTTTCACAACGAGTTGTGGAAGTTCAAGAACAATCGCGACTATACACCTCAAGAGGTGGAAGCGATGAACCTCACCCCTGAACAAAAACAAGCCCTGCTAAATAGCCCCGCACTTTATTACACAAGTCATAACTATTTCAAAGAAGCTTTTGGCGGAGTTTCTCCTCAAACGCAATTCAACTTAAATGTATCAGGGGGAAGTGAGAAAACGCGTTACTTTACTTCTTTGGGATATTTCTATCAAGGAGGTACTTTCAAAGAAACTAACTACCACAACGCCGATGTAAACTCTAAATACGAGCGTTACAACTTCCGCTCTAACTTCGATTTTGAACTTACCGACCGCACCAACCTCACGCTCGACCTTGCTGCTGTATCTTCAAAAGTAGGTGGTATTTTAGGTAGTGAGCAAGACGGCGATGTAAACAGCGAAACAGCCCGCAAAAAGTCGATGTTAGTACACATTTTGGCGAATACACCTTTTGCAGGTCCTGGTATTGTAGACGGACGTTTAATCGATGGATATGTAGATGGTGTAAATCCTTTAGTAGGTAAAGGAGGTACAGGTTATTCGGTGTTGTCTAGCTTGCTCTGGCGACCTTATCTTACTACCTATCAAACCGACTTAAACCTAAACTTAAAACTGAAACACAAACTCGATTATATCACTCAGGGTCTTTCTATTTCGGGTACTTTTTCTTACAACGATTTATATAGAAAAGGTGTAAAAAGAGAACGTTCTATCCCTTCATATAGCGTAACTCGCAACCCTAAAAACCCTGCTGAACTACTCTTCTTTGGTGGCAGACTCAAACACACTACCCTCACCGACCGCTTTAAATCAAGCAAGTGGCGTCGCCTCTATTTTGAAGTAGCGACTAACTACGACCGCTCTTTCGGAAAACACAATATCACTGCCTTACTTTTGGCTAACGGACAAAAAACGTATGACCCTGGTTTTGAGTTCAACGTGCCTGCTGGTATTATGGGGCTCGCAGGTAGGGTTACTTACGATTACGACCGCCGTTACCTTATTGAAGGTAATATGGGGTATAATGGTACCGAAAACTTCGCCCCTGGCAAACGCTTCGGGTTCTTCCCTGCCTTCTCATTGGGTTGGGTAGTTACTAATGAAAAGTTCTTCCCTAAAAACAATATTGTTACTTACTTAAAGCTCAGAGGTTCTTATGGCGAAGTAGGAAATGACCAAGTAGGTGGTCGCCGTTTTCTATACTTGCCTAGTACTTGGGGCTATGGTTATGAAGGCTACCGCAACGATGGCTATGGTGCAGGAGGTTACTATTTCGGCAGTAGTGATGGTACTACCAAAGACCCTTTCTATACCGGTGCTTGGGAAACGCGTGTAGGGAACCCCAATGTTACTTGGGAACGCGCCAAAAAAAGCAATGCGGGTATCGACCTGAATATGTTTAAAGATAGGCTTACTATCAATGCCGATGTATTCCAAGAAAAACGCGACAACATCTTGTGGAACAGAGGTACAGTGCCTGGTATTGTAGGTTCCGACCTCCCTGCGAGCAATATAGGTAAAGTAACCAATAAAGGTTATGAAGTACAAGTGCACTGGGGCGACAAGATAGGCGATTTCACTTATGGTATCGGGGGGAATGTATCCTATGCTAAAAACAAAATAGACTACCGCGATGAGCCTAACAACCCTCACCCTTGGATGAATGAAACGGGCTATTCTATCGGGCAGTATAGAGGTTATCTCACCAATGGTTTCTACAACACTTGGCAAGAGGTAATGCAACGCCCTTATTCGCGTTTTGATGGCAATAAAGTGCAACCTGGTGATCTCCGTTATGTAGATGTGAATGGCGATGGCGTTATCGACGAGAAAGACCGCGTGCCTATTGGTTATGCAAACTTCCCTCGCTATACTTTTGGGGCAAACCTCAATGTAGGTTACAAAGGATTTGAAATATCAGTGTTGTTCACCGGTACGGCTCAAGGTTCTATGCCTTTGGATTTCTATACGCGCAACCCTTTCTATATGGGTACAGGAGCTGCTTTCCAACATCAGTACGACGGACGTTGGACTCCTGAGAAAGCTCAAAATGGCATTACCCCTACTTTCCCACGTGCTTCTATGCGCACCGGTGATAATATCAACGGATTGTTTAGCGACTTCTGGTTGCTCTCTACCGACCATATCAAGCTGAAAAACATAGAAGTAAGCTATCTCTTGCAAAAGAAAATGTGGTTAGAAAAAACGGGCATCTCATCGGTGAAACTATCGGTGAGTGGTAACAACCTCTATACGTGGTCTAAAATGCACGATGGTTACGACCCCGAACAACAAGATTCTAACGGCGCTGCCTCTGGATATCTCTACCCTATGACCCGCACTTATAGCGTAGGGCTCAACGTTCAATTTTAAAAAATACAACCAATGAAAAAGCTCATTTATACCACCTTAATTCTCGTCTTTTTCTCACAAGTATTTTCTTGTAAGTTAGAAGACCACTTTCTCGAAAAGAGTCTGGGGAGCGATGTGAATGTCGATTCTATCTTTTCGAGCAAACAGAAATCTCTCTCGGCTATTGCCCAAGCCTACGCGATGAGCCTGCAATCGGGTATTACCTTGCGTTACGACAACGGGCGCATTAGCGGGCTGAAAGCGGGAACGCTCTCTCACCTATCGGGAGAAGTGAACGATGTGAAATTCAGTTGGGAAGACACCTATAAAATTCAACGTTCTGGAATGGTAGCCAGCGACTCCGATGGCAAAGCATTGAGTTCCGATGGTTTCGTGTTCAACTACCAATCTATCCGTCAGTGCTATTTGGTGATTGAGAATATCGATAAAGTCCCCGATCTTACTGAGGTACAAAAGAAAAGTATCAAAGCCGAAATGTATACCCTCATCGCCTACCGATATGAGGAGATGTTCAAACGTTACGGCGGGGTGCCTATTATAGAGGGTACACTTTCAGTAGATTCCGACCTGAATATTCCTCGCGCTACCTTGCGCGCTACCTTAAACCACATTATTGCCCTTTGCAACAAAGCTATTCCCGACCTACCCGATAGCTACAACGCTTCGGAAAAAGGACGTGTAACCAAAGGTATCCCAATGTGTATCAAAGCCGAAGCATTGATGTACGCCGCGCGTCCGCTGTTCAATAGCAATACGCCTTATATGAGTTTGGGAGGCAATAACAACCTGATTTGTTTTGGTACACATGATGCTTCATTGTGGCAACAAGCCATAGAGGCTAATGAGCAAGTGATACGCTGGGCAACTGCCAATGGTTATCAAATCATCAATACTGGGAACCCCTTAGCCGATTACGGTACAGCAGTAGCAACCCCTAACAACCGAGAAGTACTCCTCGCCTTCAAATCACAAAGCTTTATAGAGGCTTATAACCCTCACAGCCAACCAGGAGGAGCAAATTCTATGAGTTACTTGCAACTTACCCAATACTACAAAACTGATGGAACTGACCAAATGTGGACGGGTGAAAACTGGGAAAGCTACGCAACTTATGTGAACAAGTGCAATGAGTTAGAAGCCCGCTTTAAAGCCTCAGCAGCGATTGCAGGACAACAAGCGTGGAACAACCCTGGTTCGCATTATTGGTCAAGTGAGACTTTGGCAAATGCCTCTACTTGGGAAAAAAGAGCGGGCAGTGAAGGCGCAGGACGCCGTGTGAAGTTCTTCTATATGGCTGATACACGCGATTGGTTTGAATTCCCTTTGTACCGTTTGGCTGAGTTCTACTTGAATCTCGCCGAAGCCTATAACGAAGTAGGCAATCCTGCTCAGGCTTTGCAAAACCTAAACGTTATCCGCTCGCGTGCAGGGCTGCCCAATATTACTGAAACAGGACAAGACGCTTTGCGCAAACTCGTACAAAGAGAGTGGGCAGTAGAGTTCTACGAAGAGAATCACCGTTATTTTGATGTAAAACACTGGAAACTCACCGATATTGCCAATGGTATCATTGGAGGAGAAAAGAAAGGAGTAGTTTTTGAGTACGCCCCAGGAAAATCGGAAGGGTGGAATGCGTGGGATTACGCTTCTTATGCTGTGAAACCTGTCTATACAGGGTATTGGGACAACAGTCAGTATTTAGAGCCTTTCCCTCAATCGGAAGTGAACAAAGGCTACTTGATACAAAACCCAGGGTACTAATAACCAATTAATAAAACAACTGAAATGAAATATAAACATAACATATTATTTTGTAGCCTTGTGGGCTGTATGCTTTGGGCAGGTGCTATGCAGGCACAAAGCCCTCTGAACGTACCCGAAGAATTGTCTACGCTTTCTACCTCATCAGTAAAAGGAGAACAACTCTTAAAAATGCCCACAACTAACTTTACCAACAGTTTGTTTGGGTTGCTACCTGGACTCACTGTATTGCAAGGCGGAGGAATGGACAATGCCAGCCTAAATATCCGTGGGTTGGGTTCTTACAACTACCCTTCTGTCACCTATTTTATCGATGGTTACCAAAGTGATTTTATACTGCTATCACCTTCTGAAATCGAGTCGATTACGGTTTTGAAAGATGCGGCTGCCTTAGCGCCGTTTGGTATGAAAGGCGCACACGGCATCGTGTGGATTACCACCAAACGCGGTGCAGAAGGCAAGCCTGTGGTAGGGGTAGATTTCCAAACGGGCGTGCAAATGCCTACGGTACTGAGCAAACCGCTATCGGCTACCGAGTATGCCCAGCTATACAACGAGGCTTACAGTAACGATGCAGGTGCTTGGACGAGCTTTTACAATATTCCTAACGATGTGAAATACAACACCGATTGGTACGACAAAGTGCTCAAAAAGTCGGCTTTGTTTGATAGGCAAGATGTGAGCATACGCGGAGGCTCGGCTACTACCAAGTATTTTGTGCTATTAGGGCACGCGGGCAACAGTGGTTTGTACTCCTCTAAGAACGATGATTCGCATTCTAGCGGAAGGTTCGACCAATATCTCGTAAAGGCAAATTTAGACTTCAGTATGCTCAAAATATTTGAAGGAAATGTAAATATCAACGGGCGTATAGAAGACCGTAAATCGGCTAATTACAACGAGTATAAGCTCTGGCAAAACTTGGCGAGCTACCCTAATATCATTTATCCGGCGCAAAACCCCAATGGCTCATTCCCTGGTACAGCTATCCACCCCGATAACCCTTACGCTTCTATCCGAGCCTTAGGCATCAAAACCCTACACGACCGCACTTTAGGGGCTAATTTCAACCTAAAAGAGAAATTAGACTTCATCACCCCTGGGTTGTACATACAACAAGGTGTATCGCTCAGTTCGTGGACACGAGGCACACGCATTGTAAGCAGAGATTACACTCGTATGTTCAATGGGGTAGCACAAACCACCCATCGCGATAGTAACTACAAAGTAGACGATGACTGGGGTACCAACCAATGGAACCGTTTGCAGTTTCTGTTAGGTGCAGGTTATGCCCGTGAGTTTGGACAAAACACTTTCCAAACAGCGGTAAATTACCTTCAATACGTTTATAATATAGACGACAATCTCAACGGAAAAGCGGGTTTGAACAACAACTACGCCTATCAGAACATCGGCGGACGTGTGTTCTACGATTGGAACAAACGCGTATCAGCAGAATTTGGTTTTGCCTTCGGTGGATCAGATAACTACAAGAAAGGCAATCGGTTTGGTTTTTATCACGCCCTTTCAGCAGCCTATCAGGTTTTCAATGAGCAACACCCTTCGGCGAATGCCAATATCAATCGGTTGAAATTGCGCGCTTCGGTAGGTACTACGGGTAACGATGTGTACAACGAAGGTCGCTACTTATACGAACGCTATTACGGCTCTTACGGAGGAGGTGGTTTTGCCACAGGAAACGACGACCCGTCTTGGCATAGTGCCATCGGACTAAAATACGTGCCTAATGAGCGTATATTTGCTGAAAAAGCCTATAAGTACAACATAGGCGTAGAAGCTAAATTCTTCAACAAATGGGACGTGATGATAGAGGCTTTCCTCAACAAACACGAAGGTATTATCTCCCCTGATTACAGTATTTCAAGTGTCTTTGGGGCTACCCCTCCCTATAAAAATATAGGAAAGGTAACTAACCGAGGTTTTGAAGTGAGTACTCTCTACAGCAACGCAGCAGGAAAACTCACTTATAGTATAGGCGCTAATGCTTCGTTTGCTAAAAACAAAATTGACTATATGGCTGAGTACGATGCTACTAGCGAGAGTTCAGCTCAAACAGGCAGACCTATCGGCACGCGCTTTGGCTATGAAGCTGCTGGTTTTTACGATATAAACGATTTTGACAGCAATGGCAATCTGCTACCTTCACTCCCTAAACCTTCCTTTGGAAACGTTGCCCCTGGTGATGTGAAATACCGCGACTTAAATGGCGACAACCGTATAGACCCTGCCGATAAAACTGAAATAGGCAAAAGCTACCTCCCTACACTCACGTATGCCGGTACACTCAACCTTGGTTATGAAGGATTTGACCTTGGCGTACTCGTGCAAGGAGTACAAGGCAGAGAGGTGAATTTATTAGACGATGCACGCCAAAAAACAGTTGCTTTTGAGAACAACGGCAATGTGTATGCTATCGCCAAAAACCGCTGGGCTTACTATCCTGCACAAGGCATCGATACCCGTAGCAACGCCCAGTATCCACGTTTGTCGTTATTGAGCAACAACAATAACACCCAGCCTTCCACTTTGTGGATAAAGAAAGCTAATTACCTAAGAGTACGCTACATAGAGTTAGGTTACAGCGTTCCTAAACGAATGCTCGACGAGATAGGCGTTAGCAAATTGCGCATTTATGTGAATGCTGCCAATCCGTTTACTTTCTCATCACTGCTTACCGATTACGACTTAGACCCCGAAGTACTTTCGGGTTACCCTGCCCTCAAATCGGTTACTATGGGTGTGTCTTTAAAGTTTTAAACAAATGAACTACCGAAAATATATCGCTATGTTAAAGAGTAATAAACCGAGCAGAACAATCTTTGCAGTGAGCTGCATTGCGCTGATGAGTACACTCATCGGGTGTAATGTGTTAGACACCAAAGAAGATATTTACGATACCGACGAGCAGATAAAAACCAATTACCAAGTGTTGTACGATTTTGGTTATGCTGCCTATACACGTTTACAAAACCGCTTTGATGCCATCGATGGCAATCTGTTTGCGGCAGTGAGCGACGAGGCTGAATATACACTTTCGCCTTCAAACACTCAAATTTTTAACGAAGGAAGCTGGAATAGCACCAACAACCCCGATAATTCGTATGCTTACAACTACGAAGGCATACAAGCGGCTACTTATTTCTTGGAAAAATTCCCTAACTATGCTTCTTTCTTAAAGCAGAACCGCAACCTTATCACTCAAAACGACATCAACAACTACAATCGCGATGTGAAGAGCATAAGGGCTTTGCGCTTTGAAAACCGCGTGTTGCGTGCTTATTTCTATTTCGAACTACTGAAACGCTACGGAGGGGTGCCTCTTGTAAAAACAACGCTTTCCGCCGATGACAATACACATTTGCCTCGCAACACAGTGGACGAGGTAGTGAATTATATCGTGAGTGAAATCGATGCTTCCAAAGATAGCTTGATTACCAATTGGGGAAGAGATTTTGATATTGGCTTAGACGGGCGTATTACCAAAGGCGCTGCCTTAGCCCTTAAATCCAGAGTGTTACTCTATGCGGCAAGTCCGCTGTACAACCCCACTAACGATGTAAACAAGTGGAAAGCAGCTGCCAGTGCTGCCAATGAGCTTCTCAGTTTAAATCTCTACAGCCTCGACAATAGTTACCGCGATTTGTTCCTCGGCGACAAAAGTGCCAAAAGCTCAGAAACCATTTTTGCTATTCGCCAAAGCGCCACCAATGATTTGGAAAGGAAAAACTACCCCATTGGCACGGCAGGGGGCAACAGCGGTATCACGCCTTCACATAATTTGGTGAGTGCTTATGAGTACAAAGGTGCTCCTGACCCTAATGATATATACGCCAATCGCGACCCTCGACTCAGCTATACGATAGTAACCAACAACAGTCAGTGGAACGGACGTACAATGGAAATATACGCAGGTGGTGCTGACAACTACAACGCCAAAAACGCTTCACGCACGGGCTACTACCTCAAAAAGTTTTTGAACGACAATCTTGATTTAGTGCAAGATGAAAAAAGACTCCGCTCTTGGATAGTGTTCCGCTTGGCTGAAATTTACCTCAACTATGCCGAGGCGATGAACGAAGCCTACGGACCCGATGCTAACAACGGTTATGCACTTACTGCCAAAGAGGCTATCAATTTGGTGAGAGGCAGAACGGGCGTGGAAATGCCTGCGATTACTACGGCATCAAAAGAGGAGTTCAGAGAGAAAGTAAAACACGAACGCCGTATAGAACTCGCTTTTGAAGAACACCGCTATTGGGATTTGCGCCGTTGGAAAGACGCTACTACCGTGCTCAATGAGCCGCTTACTGGAGTGCAAGCTACCAAAAATGGCAATCATTTTAGCTATCAAGTAAAAGAAGTAGAAAAGCGCACTTTTACCGAAAAGATGTACTTCTACCCTATTCCTCACAGCGAAATCAATAAATCTAACGGAATTGTAAAACAAAACCCAGGTTGGTAGTGTGAGCCACACGGGCAATTACCCCTCGAACCACCGAAGGGGACAAGCTGAAAAAAAAGAATATAAATAATTAGTATAAAACCTCATCGCTTTTGCGGATTCTCTCCCCCTTCCCTTCGGGGAGGGGGAGAAGGAGGGGGTGAGGACAATCTCTTATATATGAAAACAAAAAACATTACATTATTGCTACTCCTATTCGTAGCCTTCATCGCTTGTAAAAAAGACGATGTATTTGAAGACCCTGGTATAAACAATATCTATATGCCACAAGCCTCGTTGAACAACGGAGGTAATGAATACAATGTGCCTTTCGGCGGAAACTCCGAAAACTACACTTTCGACGAGACTACCAAGAAATTGAAAATAGTGCTCGGCGTGAAGAACTCTGGTCTCTCTACCGATGGCTTTGCTGTAAAAGTAAAAGTTGATGCACAAGCTACTAATGCTTATATAGAAAAGTACAAAAACGACGAGAAAAAACCGGCTGTAGTACTACCCGAAGGCTCTTACACTTTGCCTGAAAGCGTAAGCGTTGCCTCTGGTAAAAGTGAAGAATCGTTTTACTTGGACGTAGATGTGCAAAAGCTCCTTACCGACCACCCCGATTACTACAAAAATCGTATCGCTTTGGCAGTAAGCATTTATGGCAATGAGAGAATCCTCCAAAACAAAGCGACTACTATTGTAGTGATTGACGGGGCGAAGTTCTTGCCTACTCCACCTGAACCTCCTAAGCCTCCTGTGGAAAATATGCTCAAAAAAGACGCTTGGAAGATTCTAAAACAAGGTATAGATGGAAAAATTACAGCCGATGCTAAGATTAATATCGTAGATGGTAATATCCAATACTCATCTGGTAAAGTAGGTGGTAAGTTCAACCACGTGATTTATCAACCAGTAAACGTAGAAAAAGGACAGACTTACACTTACGATATGCACGTAGAAATCAAAGGAAAAGCGTGGGGTTGGATACAAGCGTATGTGAGTGAACACGAACCCGAAGAAGGCAAAGACTTCGGCGATGGCAAGGTATTAGAGCTCCAAAACAACATCACCTCTCCTATGAGTGGTTCATTTGCCGAACTTTCATCTATCCAAGACCAAAAAACCTATACCACTGGTAAAACCGGTACGCTATACTTTGTAATAAAGATAGGTAGCTGGGATAACAACTTTGAGGACTTAGCCCTCTCTGATATCGTATTCAAGAAAGATAATAGTCCTAAGCCTCCTAAACCTCCCGTAGAGACTAGCATCAAGAAAGACGCTTGGAAAATACTGTTGCAAGGCATCAATGGAGGTCTTTCAGAAAAAGCTGATATCACCATTACCGATGGTAATATTCATTACACTTCGGGCACCGAAGGAAAGAAGTTCAACCACGTAATTTATCAGCCTATTGAAGTAAGCGGAGGTGAAACTTATACTTACGATATGACACTCACCGCCAAAGGCAAAGCGTGGGGCTGGATACAAGTGTATATAAGTCAGTGGGAACCTGAAGAAGGCAAAGACTTTAACGACGGTAAGGTGTTTGACCTATCAGGAGAAATCAAAACACCTAAAAGTGGACTGATGTCGGAATTAGCCTCAGGTGAAAAGACTTATACAGCTACAAAAAGTGGTAAGCTATACTTTGTGATAAAGATAGGTAGCTGGGATAACAATTACGAAGACTTGACTTTTTCGGATATCTTTATTAAAAAAGCACCTTAAATGAATTTATTAAATAGATAATTAAAAAACATATGAAAAACGCAACAACCTTTAGTTTTATTACAATGTTATTGTGCGGGCTTACTGCCTGTAACAAATCGGGAGGAGACACTCCTATTGAAGACAACCCTATGCCTGAAACCCCTACT
This sequence comes from Capnocytophaga sp. oral taxon 323, assembly GCF_001278825.1. NCBI lineage: Bacteria > Pseudomonadati > Bacteroidota > Flavobacteriia > Flavobacteriales > Flavobacteriaceae > Capnocytophaga > Capnocytophaga sp. oral taxon 323. Next base: position 2,024,340 of record NZ_CP012589.1, on the reverse strand, counting down.
GAGTGGGTGTTAGACTTCCAAGACAACTTCGATGGCAATACCTTAAACACAGATAATTGGGCTGTGTACGACAATGAATACCTCGAAAAAGAAGGTAAACTCAAACCTGAGAATACGCGCCGTACCTATGCCATAGAAGTGAAAGACGGCTTCTTGAATTGCCTTATCGACAAAGATTATAAGCGCGAAGGAATGTTTATAACAGGTGGAATAGCTCATAAGAAGAACTACAAATACGGCAAGTTTGAGTTCAGAATACGTATGGACGAAGACCCTCATAAGTCTTCCAGCGGTTTAGGACTTACTTGGCCTGAGAGTGAAAAATGGCCTGACGATGGCGAAAACGACATCTATGAAACAAATCACGAGGACAACGCTTGGAATACCTATATCCATTACGCAGTATCTGGTAAAGACCAACAGTATCAACAGAGCTTCCGCAACTACAGCAAAACCGATTGGCATATTGTAGCAATGGAATGGGCTCCTGAGTACATAAAGATTTACATCGACGGTAAACTCGAATGGACTCTTAAAGACCCTATAGCAATGGCTAAAGCACCTCACCATTTATGTTTCCAAACTGAAAAAGACATTAACAAACCTTTTACCAAACAACTCAAACTACAAGTAGATTGGGTAAAGGTATACAAATATGTACCTAAAAAGTAAATGAGATATCCATACAAGTTTCTTCCCTTTCTCATCGGTATGCTCCTATGGCTTGCTCACCCCATCTATGGGCAAGCCATTAGGGAGCATATATTGTTAGATAACGGTTGGAAATTCAGCTTAGGGCACGCTACCGACCCTACTAAAGATTTGTACTACCGTGTATATAACGACTTCTCTAAAACACTTTCCAAAGGCATTAACTTTTCGAGCATAGACTACGACGATAGCGCGTGGCAAACCGTAGACCTCCCTCACGATTGGGCAGTAATTCTCCCTTTCAGTGAAAAAGGTGATTGGTCACACGGATATAAAGCTTTAGGCAGTACCTTCCCAGAGCACAGTATCGGTTGGTATAGAAAAACCTTTGAACTGAGCAAAGCTGAAGCAGGCAAACGCATCGAACTGCAATTCGACGGTATTTTTAGAGACAGTCGGTGTTGGGTAAATGGCATTTATGTAGGGCATCACCTCAGCGGGTATATAGGAATAAAGTACGATATTACCGATTTGGTGCATTTTGGCAAACCTAACGTGATTACCGTAAGGGTAGACGCTACCCAAAACGAAGGTTGGTTTTACGAAGGCGCAGGTATCTATCGGCACGTGTGGCTGAACTCTTACAACTCTGTTCACTCTTCCCCCGAAGAGGTTTTTATCTATACCAAAAGCATTGGCAAACAAGCCGAAATGCACACTGAAGCTACTGTGCATAACCGAGAGACAAGCTCACAAACATTTCAGGTGGAATGGACTATTCTTAACCGTGAAAAGAAAGTAATAGCTACTCACCAATCTGCCAATACTACTTTTGCCCCTAACGAAAAAGTAACTGTAAAGAGTAACCTTAACATTCCTAATGCCCAGCTTTGGGACACTGAACACCCCTATCTGTACACCTTAACAACGAAAATCATTTCCAACGGAAAGACCACCGACCTTATTCACACCCGCTTTGGGGTGCGCACTTTTAGTTATCAATCCGACGGCTTTTACCTCAACGGCAAAAAAATGAAAATAAAAGGCGTGTGCGTACATCAAGACCACGCCGGCATAGGTACTGCACTATTAGATGAGTTGCAGTATTATCGTATTGGGTTACTCAAAGCGATGGGTGCCAATGCCTACCGCACTGCCCATCACCCTCATAGCCCTGCCGTGCTACAAGCCTGCGACAGTTTGGGTTTATTAGTGATGGACGAGACTCGACTCTTAAACAGCGGACGAGAATACCGTCAACAATTTGAAGACCTTATCAAGCGCGACCGCAATCACGCTAGCGTCTTTATGTGGTGTATCGGGAATGAAGAAGAAAAAATACAAAGTACCGAAACTGGTGAGCGCATCGCTCGTACGTTGGTGAGTTTACAACAGCATTTAGACCCCTCACGCGTGAGCACTTATGGCGCCAACGTAGGTAATGAAAATGAAGGCGTGAGTGCTGCCATACCCGTACGAGGCTTCAATTACAACCTCTATGGGCTTACCGATTATGAGAAAGCGCACCCCAATCAACCTATCATCGGTACCGAAGTAGCCAGCACCGTGGGTACTCGAGGGGTGTATCTGCCAGAAATCGTGCTCGACAAAGCCGGGGGGTACAGTGGTCATTTTGTAGCCGATACCCTACGCGCCTATCTGCTCGACCAAGACAAGAGTTACCCCAGTTGGGCATCACAAGCACAGCAATGGTACAGCACGACTGCTAACGACCCTCGTTTTATGGGAGGTTTCGTATGGACGGGCTTCGACTATCGCGGAGAGCCTACCCCCTTTGCGTGGCCTAATATTAGTTCGCATTTTGGGGTAATGGACGTGTGTGGTTTCCCTAAGAACGTGTATTACTACTACAAAGCCCATTGGAGCGAATCGCCTGTATTGCACATAGCCCCTCATTGGAATCTGAACCTGCCCCAAAACACTGTGGTAAAAGTGTGGGTATATAGCAATACCGAAGAAGTGGAACTTTTCTTGAACGGAAAGACGCTCGGCAAACAAAAAACACCTGCTTTTGGACACTTATATTGGGAAGTACCCTACGAAAAAGGTACGCTGAAAGCCGTAGGCACTAAGAATGGGAAGCGGATTACCTCCGAAATAACTACTACCGAAAAACCTTTTGCGATTGTGCTTTCTCCTCATAAAACAAAACTGAAAGCCGGTAAGCAAGATGCCGTAATAGTGAACGTGAGTGTAGTAGATAAAAAAGGACGTGAAGTACCCAATGCCGATGCCCTTATACAGTTTCAGCTTACAGGAGATGCTCGCATTATAGGAGTAGGAAACGGCGACCCCAGTTCGCACGAGAAAGATACTTTTGCGGAAGGAGAGCGTGTAGAGCGCAAACTCTTCAATGGCAAATGTCAAGTGATTATCCGCTCAGGTGAAAAAGACGGAAAGGTACAACTACGCGCTACAAGTAACGGACTGAAAGAAGCGGTGGTGAGAATGAATTAAGGTAAAAGGTAAAGCCAGAGAGGGTTCACAGCTAGGTACGTCAGTAAAAAGTAAGTTAAGGCTTGAACGAAGAATAAATAAAGGGAAAAACTAACTTAGAGAGAAAAGTGAGAGAGCATATTGCTGTATTGACAAATATTTTATAACTTTGTGGTGTGAATTAGCAGATTAGAAAATGAGAGAATTAGAAAATAGGTAATGATAAAAAAAGGGTTTTTGACAGGTATAACTTGTAGGGCAAATCAGGCTGGTTAGGATTTTCGGAAGGAAACGAAGCTTTTCAGAAGGAGGCTAAGAGGCTTTTTGATGAAAAAGGGCTATGAGAAGGGTGGGGTTAGCTTATAGAGAGCTTATAGGAAGCTTATACGAATCTTGGACGATTGGTATAGGAAGGGTGTATAAATTATTGATTAATAGTATGATACAGCGATGCAAAAAATGGTAAAAACGAGGTTTCGAGACGAAAGAAAGAGGAAGAGGCACTAGGCCTTAGGCCATAGGCACTAGGGGGAGTATGATGGAAAAGGGAAGTAATAACGAGAGACGAATGACGAATGACGAGGGTAATGTGGTGAAAACATCTCCTTATATACACACTCGGTTGTTGCCGACAATCCCGAAAGAAGACTTTCTGCCAAAGAGTATTTTTATAATAGAAAATGCTTTGGTGCAGGAATTGAAAAGAATAGTAAGTAATCTTAAAAACAATTATATATGAAGACAAAAGCATTTTTAGCAATGTTGTTATTGGTAATAACAGCTTGTGGTTGTTCTAAAACAGAAGAGGAAACAACATTTCCTGAGGCTGTAATGGTTAAGAGTTTTGCGACTGTAGCAAATACTCCTGAGCATAGTTTTGTGAATTTTGCCCTTACCCAAGATGGTTACCGAGTTGTCCAAAATAAAGAAGCCCTACAAGCGCTCTTTCCTAATACTGACCTCAGTACTATAAAGGAATTTAAGGATATTGATTTCGGTACACAGACTCTTATCATAGGAAGAAAAGGACTTTCTGAAATGGCACAGGCGAAATGTAGGTTTAGCAAGAAAAACAATAATAGCTACGTGCTTACGGTAGACCTCGACTTACTTGGACTATTTGGACCAGTAGTGTTATACTACGGTGCGGTAGTACAAAAACTACCTGAAAACACTACTGTATCCGTAGATGTGTTGCCTCTTGAAGTGAATAAAGACATTTAAGTACGAGGTCGTAGCAAGACAGGTGGGAAAATTAGAGAATTTGGAAATTTGGAAATGAGCAAATGAGGGTGTGAGTCACACGGGATTATTAGCAGGTTTGTCGGAGGGACTCTGAGAGGCTCATCAGAAGAACCTGCCTGCTTTCTGTACGATTGAAATTCGTAAGACAAATAAAAGCATCACTTATAAAAATAATGAATAATCTTAAAAATAGTTTCATATATAAAAACAAAAACGTTTTCAAAACTTGTTACCCATTTCCTATTACTTAATTTAAAATGAACATAACCCTACATAAAACACTAAGAAACGCTTTGTTTTTAATGCTTTGCCTAAGTAGTCCGCTATGTTTGGCACAAGCAAATATAACGGTAAGCAAAACTCACCCGCGCTATTTTGAAAAAAACGGTGCAACGTGGATTCCTATTAGCACTAATTATCTACCATCGCATAATTTTGAAGAGGTAGAAAAGTACTTTAAACATTTTGCCGAGAACGGTGGAAATGCAATGCGCATCTGGATAAGCACTGAGTTCTTAGAAATAGAAGACCAAAGGGAAGGAAAATACAATCCCGAGAAGTTAGCGCGTATAGAACAGTTGCTACAACTTGCCGAAAAGTACCATATTTACCTTAAATTCACCCTGCATCACTTGCGTACTATCTCTAATAACATCTCACCTGAGGCTTCTTGGTGTAACAGCTATTCACTAGCTACCAAGTTCAAGAATGTAAGCGAGTATGTAAGTACTAAAAAAGGCAAAAAGTCCTACTTAAAACGCCTCAGAGCGATTGCTAAAAAATGCCAAAACCACCCGTATGTATATGGCTGGGAGTTGTGGAACGAAATGGATTCAGCAGTACCCGAAGCAGAGTGGCTACCTTTTACCGAAGAGATGCTCGGTAAGGTGAAAAAGTTATGCCCTGAGCAATTGGTTACCCAAACCTTAGGCAGTATGCACGCCTCTTATATGGACGACTACTACAAGAAGTTAGCAGTAATACCTGACAACGAGTTTTTGAGCATTCACCGTTATCTGGACGAGGGCGACAAGTGGCATCAATACCCGATAGTGAAAGGAGCTGTGAGTGCTTTAGCAACCGATGCCGTAGCTATGGGATTGGCATTTACCAAAAACGACCCCAAGCCTGTTATCATCAATGAGATAGGAGCTGTAAACCCCAACCACGCAGGACCTTCGTCGCTTTATCCCAAAGACACAGAGGGCATTTTGTTACACGATTTTATCTTTGCACCTTTCTTTGGAGGTAGTGCAGGTTCGGGCAATACTTGGCATTGGGATCATTATATCGAGCCCAACCAACTGTGGTATCACTTTGGGCGTTTCAAAAATGCTATTGAAGGAATTGACCCTGTGAAAGAAGCGATGCAACCCTTCTTTTTCAAAAGAAATGCTGTAGCCTGTTACGGACTAAAAGGCAAAACAAAAACGATATTGTGGTGCAGAGACCTAACTAACAATTGGAAAACAGAGCTACGTGAGGGGCGTCCTGCCCAAATGAAACGAGATTTCGAAATACCACTCAACCTTATAAATATAAAATATACTCATTACAGTGTTTACGACCCTTGGACGGATAAATGGGAACGACATATGCCTATGTATGACGGAAAGGCATTGATTCCAGCCTTCAAGCGTTCGATAGTAGTGGTATTAGAAAACCCATAGCATCTTCCTGTCTTCTTTCCTTAGTTTTCTTATTGCCCTGATAGATGAGCAAAGGGCAAAATTATAAGAACAAAGCAATATGTAATTCTCATTTTAAGGGAAGGGTACAGGCAGGAAGGTGTTTTTTATAAAAACATTAATGTATCTATGAGATATAGCAAACACATCTTTAAAACGCTTATTTCGTTACTTATGATAGGTTGCGCAGCACCCGCTATTCTAAAATCTGATAATGAAAAATTCACCCAAAAGAGTTTCAGTGGCGATAAACACATAGAACAGCGTGTAGATTCGGTTCTACATTTGATGACTCTTGAAGAAAAAATCGGACAAATGACACAATTCTCAGCCGATTGGTCGGTTACAGGTCCTGTAATGGCTGATAAGTACCAACCTTACCTCGAAAAAGGCTTGGTAGGAAGTATTTTTAACGCTACTTCGGTTGCAGGTATACGAAAATTGCAAAAAATAGCGGTAGAACAAACACGTTTGGGTATTCCTATCCTCTTTGGTCAAGATGTGATACACGGCTATAAAACTATCTTTCCCATTCCGTTAGCTGAGTCTTGCTCGTGGGATTTGGCATTGATGCGCAAAACAGCTGAACTCGCTGCCCGTGAAGCTAGTGCCGATGGTATCAACTGGACGTTTGCCCCTATGGTAGATATTACCCGCGATGCTCGTTGGGGACGCGCAATGGAAGGCGCAGGCGAAGACCCTTATTTAGGAAGCCTCATTGCCGAAGCGCGCGTAAAAGGATTTCAAGGGGGAGACAATTGGCAAACGTTGAGTAGCCCTCACACGCTTTTAGCTTGTGGTAAACACTTTGCCGGCTATGGAGCTGCCGAATCAGGCAAGGACTATAATACAGCTGAACTCTCTATGCACACCTTGCGCAATGTATATTTACCTCCTTATGAGGCGACCTTAAACGCAGGGGTGGGCAGTATAATGGCTTCTTTGAACGAGATAAACGGTGTACCTGCCACTGCCGACAAGTGGTTGCTTACTGAGGTGCTTCGCAAAGAATGGGGCTTTAACGGCTTGTTAGTGAGCGATTACACAGGCATTAACGAGTTGGTGCGACACGGGGTAGCCAAAGATGATAAACAAGCGGCAAACCTCTCAGCCAATGCAGGAATAGAAATGGATATGAACGGGGCAACCTTTATTAAATACCTTAGTGCCTTAGTGAAAGAAGGTAAAGTAACCGAAGCTCAAATTGATAAAGCAGTAAGGCATATATTGGAAATGAAGTTCCTTTTAGGTCTTTTTGATGACCCCTACCGATACTTAGATGAAACCCGTGCCAAAGAAAATACTTTTACTGAGGAATATCTGAAAGTAGCGCGACAAGCTGTTGCTTCCTCAGTAGTACTCTTGAAAAATGAAGCTGAAGTATTACCCATCAAAAAAGATAGTGGTAAAACGATTGCTGTAATAGGCCCTATGATGAACAACACAAGTGATATCAACGGCAGTTGGACGTGCTTAGGCGACGGCAAACAAAGCGTGAGTTTACTCACAGGGCTTACCGAGAAATACAAGGGTACAAATGTAAAACTTCTCTATGCCGAAGGCTGTGGTTTTACAACTATTTCAACAGAACAACTCAAAGAAGCGGTTGCTATGGCTCGCAAAGCCGATAGGGTATTAGTAGCCGTAGGTGAACAGAGCAGCTGGTCAGGAGAATCGGCGGTGCGCACCGACATTCGTTTGCCTCAAGCACAACGCCAATTGCTCGAAGCACTAAAAGCCATAAACAAGCCCATAGCTATCATTACTTTTAGCGGACGACCGCTCGACCTTTCTTGGGAAAACGAGAATGTACAAGCTATTTTGCAAGCGTGGTTTCCTGGTACGCAAGGGGGCAATGGCATTGCTGATGTGATAGCAGGCGATGTAAATCCTTCGGGGCACTTAACGATGTCTTTTCCGCGCAGTGTAGGACAAATCCCTATTTACTACAACTACAAAAACACAGGGCGACCTGTATATACAAATAATGAAGAAGTAGACCACCGCCCTCATTATAACGCAGGCTATTTGGATAGTTCCATTACGCCTCTTTATCCTTTTGGTTACGGACTCAGCTATACTACCTTTGCTATTAGTAATGTGCATCTGAATAAAAAAAGTATGAAACGTTATAACGATAGCATTATAGTAAATGCCTCTGTGCAGAATACAGGAACAACCGAGGGCGAAATAGTGTTACAACTCTATACCCGACAGTTAGTAGCAAGTGTTAGTCGCCCCGTAAAGGAATTGAAAGGGTTTCAGAAAATCTCTCTCAAGGCAGGTGAAAGCAAACAAGTCCGTTTTGAACTGCCTTCCGAAGCTCTTGCGTTTTACGGTATCAATGGAAAAAAGGACACTGAGCCCAGCGAGTGCTTGCTGTGGGTGGGCTTACATTCTGCCGATAATAATAACGAACAACATTTTACAATAGAAGAATAACAAACCATAAAATAGTAAACGATTATGAGAATACAACGTACCTTATTCTTATCAGTACTTGCTTTGGCGAGTAGCCTCAGCATAGCGCAAACCCACGATTGGGAAAACTTAGCGGTAAGCAGTATCAACACCGAAAAAAGCCATAGCCACTATGAGCCGGCTGGAAAAGTACTCCTCAACGGCAATTGGCAGTTTGCCTACTTCAAGCACTCTTCACAAGTGCCTGCCGATTTCTTTTTGGGCAAAGGTATTACCCAATGGGACGCTATAAAAGTGCCTTCAAATTGGCAACTGCAAAGCAACCGATATGACCCTCCTGTTTTTACCAATATCAAATATCCGTTTGAGATGAACCCTCCTTACACCCCTAAGGACTACAACCCTACGGGAGTGTATAGAACGCAATTCACGGTGCCTAACAAATGGAAAGGCGAGCAGGTGTTCATTCACTTTGCGGGAGTGCAATCGGCAATGGAGTTGTTCATCAATGGTAAGCAAGTGGGCTATCACGAAGATGCAATGCTACCTGCCGAGTTCAACATCACTCCTTACCTAAAAAAAGGCAAAAACGAGCTGTATGTAGAAGTCTTGAACTGGTCGGACGGCAGTTATATAGAAGACCAAGACTTTTGGCGACTCAGCGGTATTTATCGCGATGTATACCTCTTTGCTACCCCCGAGTTGCGTATGCGTGACTTTTCGGTTTATCCTCAGCTCGATGCGCAATACCGCGATGCTACCTTGCAGGTGCAAGTAGAGGTACAGAATTTAGGCGAAAAAGTAAGTGATGCCCTTGTGGTACAAACCACCCTTAAAGACAGTAAAGGCAATGTGATAGGCACTGAAAAAGCCTCTATTGCGGATATTGCTGCGGGAAAAGAAGCTACCGTTAGTGCCCAAATAGCTGTAAAAAATCCGTTGAAATGGACTGCCGAAACCCCTAACCTCTACAAAGTGGAACTCAGTTTGCTCACCGCCAAAGGCAAAGTGTTACAATCGTTTACTCAAAATGTAGGATTTAGGAAAGTTGAACTAAACAACGGATTGCTTCTTGTGAATGGCAAGCCTGTGAAGTTTAAAGGAGTGAACCGACACGAGTTCGACCCTTATAACGGTCGCACCATTACCCGCCAATCGATGATTGACGATATTATCCTGATGAAAACGCACAACATCAATGCGGTGCGCACCTCTCACTACCCCAATCAGCCTGAGTGGTATACACTCTGCGACGAATATGGTTTATATGTGGTAGACGAAGCTAATATCGAGAGCCACGGATTGTGGGAGAGTGGCTACTACATAGGCGAACGCCCCGAATGGCAAAAGGACATCGTGGAGCGCAATGTGAATATGGTTGCTCGCGACAAGAACCACCCTTGTATCATCTATTGGTCGATGGGGAATGAATCGGGTTGGGGCAAGAACTTCGATGCGGCTTACGAGGCGATAAAAGCCCTCGACCCTCAAAAGCGCCCCGTGCACTACGAGTCTAAAAACCCTGCTTATGCAGGCGTGCTCTCGCATTACGATATCATCTCTAATATGTACACCGAGCTCAACCACCTGAACAATCTCTTTACCGAAGACCCTAAACGCCCTGTGATTATTTGCGAATATGCCCATTCTATGGGTAACAGCTTAGGCAACTTCCGCAAGTATTGGGAGCTTTTTGCTACCAATGAGCGCTACCAAGGTGGTTTTACGTGGGACTGGAAAGATCAAGCGTTGCGTTGCAAAGATAAGAACGGCAAAGAGTATTGGAACATCATCAATCATATCGACAAGGCGAATGTGAACGACGGATTGGTAAATGCCACAGGCGTTCCTCAACCCGAAATGCACGAACTGAAAAAGGTATATCAGTATTTCAATGTAAAGGATATTGATATCAACACAGGTCTGGTGCTCATCAGCAATAGCAACTACTTTGTAAATAGCGACGAGGTGTATTTGCAATGGGAACTTATCGAGAATGGCAAGCCTATCGCTAATGGGGTAATCAACGACTTGAACATTGCCCCACAAAGCCAAAGAGCCCTACAAATACCTTTCGATACAAAATTAGTACAAAACGGCAAGGAATACTTTATGAACTTCCGTTTTAAGAATAAAAAGGCAACTGCTTGGGCTTCAAAAGATTTTGAAGTAGCCAAAGAACAACTCGCCTTTCCTAACCGTGTTGAGAGAGAACTCACCAAGCCTTCCGATAAAAAACTAACCTTTACTGACGAAGCGACAAACTTCACCGTAAAAGGCGACAATTTTACAGCCGTATTCAGCAAAAAAACGGGCGGTTTAAGTCAATTTACACATAAAGGGAAAAACCTGCTTTCAGAAGCGATGGTGTCCTCTTTTTGGCGTGTACCTACCGATAACGATGAAGGTGGTTTTGAACAATCATATGCCTCAGCTTGGCGTAAAGCGGGATTAAAAGAAGCTACGGTAAGAGCTACTGAAATGAAAGCTACGCAAATAGGGGAAACCCAAGTGAAGATAGTAGCACACAACCGAATTGAAACCAAAGCGGGCAATATCAGCCAACAAGTAACTTACCTCATCAATGGCGAGGGACGTATAGATATCAGCACAAATGTGGAAGTGCCTGCCTCTGTGCCTCCTTTGGCAAGAGTGGGAATGCTCCTAACACTCGACAAGAGTTTTAACAAAGTGGAATGGTACGGCAAAGGTCCTTATGAAACTTATGCCGATAGAAAAGAATCGGCTTTTGTGGGTATTCACAGCGGTGCAGTAAAGGATATGCACTTCCCTTATGTGATGCCTTCTGAAAACGGCAACCATATCGATACCCGTTGGCTCAAACTCCTTTCGGGTACTACCGAACTATACATCAGTGCTCCTAAGCTATTTAATTTCAACGTACAAGACTATTCGGACGACGCTCTGAACCAATCCAAAGAAACCCAAGAACTGCGCCGTGGAGACCACACTTATTTGCACATCGATGAGGCTCAAATGGGTGTAGGAGGAGACGACAGCTGGTCGCCACGTGTACATAAAGAATTTTTGCTCAACCAACCGTATTATCATTACGAATTTAGTATTCAGGTAGGGAGGAAATAAGGAGGTCTAAGGCCTTAGGCCATAGGCACTAGGGAAGCGACGGTTAATTATTCAAATCCTCGTGGAGTAACTTTTTGGAACATTAACTTTGCCAAAGTTTGAAACTTTGGCAAAGTTTATACCGCAAAAGTGATTTGAATAGCAAATAGGAGAGTTGAGAAATTCGGAAGGAAACGGAGGAAATCAAAAGAGGGTTAAGACTGTTTTTGGTGGAAAAAGGCTTTAAGGAGGGTGGGGTTAGCTTATAGAGAGCTTATAGGAAGCTTATACGAATCTTGGACGATTGGTATAGAAAGGGTATGTAAAAAGTTGATTAATAGCACAATACAACAGTACCAAAAATGCCAAAAAGAGGGTTTCGAGGCGAAAGAAAAGGGAAGGAATGACGGGGGGGACGAATGACGAAGGTAATGAGGTGAAAAAATCTTCCTTCTCACATACTCCGCTCTCGCGGACTTCCGCTCAAAGGGGGAATGTAGTGACGGAAAAGGGAATTAGTAAATTAGAAAATGAGAGAATTAGCAAATTTGGAAATGAGAAAACTACTCTACATAATATGGGCGTTATTTCCTGCGTTGCTCTCAGCGCAGGACTGGGCGTATCTATCCAAAATCACCACCCACAACGGATTGGTAAGCAATGAGGTTACCAGTATGTTGCAGGACTCAAAAGGCTTTATATGGATAGGCACTGATGACGGTTTGCACAAGTTTGACGGCTATGATATCACTGTTTATAAGCACAATAGCACCCAGAAGAACAGCCTGGCAGGGAACTCTATCAGGTGTTTGTTTGAAGACAGTCAGCACAACCTTTGGATTGGCTTAAAAGGCGAAGGACTCAGTAAACTGAACCTGCGCACGGGTATCTTCACCACCTACAAACATCAAAAAGGGAGTAATAGCCTTAGCTATAACGATGTAGCGGGCATAGTAGAGGACGAGGCGGGTATGATTTGGATAGCCGTAGACCGTGGTGGACTGGATATGCTCAACCCCAAAACAGGAGTTTTCACTCATTACGACGTTCTAGAAAAAGGCACTTCCAAACCTCTGAATAACGCCCTTACGGGTATGGTGGCTACCAATGGCACGCTCATACTCAGTTCGTGGGGTGGCGGGGTGTATAGCTTTAACCGCAAAGAAAAACAGTTTGAACTACACCCTTATTGGCATACAAACGACACTGATGAGAAGGTATGCAAGCACATTTTCAACCTCTACAAAGACCAAGAAGGCACTGTTTGGGTATCATCGGCTCACGGTGGTTTGTATAGCTTAAATGAAAAAACGAAAAACTACCAACGTTATGCCGTGTGTGGCGCGACCCATTGCACGCATAATGTGAACGCGCTTTCGGTAGCCGATGACGGTCAGCACAACATTTGGATAGAGACCAACGAGGGCATCAAACTCCTCAACAAAAACACTCACACCATTACCGACTTGCAAAACCCGCAACTCGCTAATGAAAGTGTGAATCACATCTACCGAGATAAAAGCCAACTGATGTGGGTGAGTACCGCCTCAGGAATTTACTATTTTAGTCCTACCCCTGCCCAATTCAAATGGGTGAGGTACAAGAATTTTCTTTCGGAAAAGCAAGTGCGCGCTATCTTTAAGGACAGCAAAGGCAACCTCTGGATAGGCGGCTTAAACCATATTGATAAACTCAACCCCGACAGAAAGACGCTCACTGCTTTTAGCAACCAGTCCTACAACCCTAATACCCAGCTCTATCAGGCTTTTTGTGAAGATGCCGAAGGCAATATTTGGATAGGCAACTACGCCAATTACCTCATTAAGTACAACCCTTCGTCCAACAGTTTTAGTCAAGTACCCATTCCAGTGCCTACCGGTACGAACTACACCTACCGCAACGTCTATCAAATTACCAAAGATTGGGATAATTCCTTTTGGCTTGCTACCGAGTTGGGGGCAATTAACTACCAGCCCGCTACGGGTGTTTTTACCCCGCTATTTGAAAGTAAAAACATCATCTACCCCGAAGATAAAACCCACGTAATTCACCGCGACCAAGACCTCCTTTTGTGGGTAGGTACCGAAAAAGGCTTGCGTTGTTACACCCGCGACCTAAAACTCAAACACACTTATACAGCCCTGAAAAACAACACACACGCCCTGAGCAACGACTTTATTACGGCTATCCACGAGAGCAAGGACGGCACCTTGTGGATAGGCACCAAAGGAGGGCTACACAAGTTCGACAAGAAAACCCAACGCTTTGAACTCATTCGCCGTAAAGGCACCGACTATGGCGACCCTATTTTCGGTTTGGCAGAAGACGATAAGGGCAATCTGTGGATGAGTACCCCTTCGGCAGTACTGAAATACACCCCAAAAAGCCAACAATTTCAAGTGTTCAACGAGTACGACGGATTGCAAAATTCGGGCTTTCAATTAGGAGCTTTTGCACAAGCCAAAGACGGCGAGTTGCTCATTGGAGGAAAAGACGGTTTTAATACTTTCTATCCTCAACAGCTTACCCTTAACCAAACCCAACCCAAAGTAGTAATTTCCGATTTTCAAATATTCAACAAATCGGTACGACCAGAAGAAGGCGGGGTGCTCACCGAGGTAATAGACGAGACCCAAAGCATTCACCTCAAACATTGGCAATCAGTAATATCGTTCCGTTTTTCGGCATTGAACTACCGCGCTTCTTTCAAAAACCAATACGCCTATATGCTCGAAGGTTTCGACAGCGATTGGATTTACGATGCTTCCGAGCGCATCGCTACCTATACAAACCTTAACCCAGGTACTTACATTTTCAAAGTAAAAGCCACTAACAACGACGGGGTGTGGAGCGAAAAACCTACTACGATTAAGATAATAGTAGCCCCTCCGCTTTGGCGAACAACTTGGGCTTATATCCTCTATACCTTGCTGGGGGTGGGCTTGCTCGTGCTTATTGTGAAGTATTACACCATCAAGGAAAGAGACAAGCAGAACCTGCGTATCTCGCAATTGGAAGCCCAGCGTATGTACGAAATCAACGAGATGAAAACCAACTTTTTCTCTAATATCTCTCACGAGTTCAAAACACCGCTTTCGCTGATTGTAGGTCCGCTAAACCAAATGGTAGATGATGAGAATTCTCCTAAACAGCACAAAGAGAAATATACAATGATGTTGCGCAACGCCCAAAAACTGATGCGCCTCATCAACCAATTACTCGATTTTAGAAAGTTAGAAAAGAACAAATTAGAGCTGAATTTGCAATACGACGATGTGGTGAAATTTGTAAAAGGAGTGAGTGAAACCTTTGCTTATCTGGCTTTAGAAAAACAAATACAATACACTATCAAGAGTACAATGCCCAGCTTATGGATGCCTTTTGATGCCGATAAATTAGACAAAATTCTCTACAATCTCATCGGAAATGCCTTCCAATACACCCCCGAAAAAGGTGCAATCACGGTGCTCATTGCTACTGTGGTGCAAAATCAGCAGAAGTTTTTGCAAATCAAGATAGCCGATACAGGCATTGGCATCTCCAAAGAAGAACAAAAACAGCTCTTTACCGCTTTCTTGCAAGGCAAACGCCAAAAAGAAATCCACAACGAGGGGGCTGGCTTAGGGCTCGCTTTTACCAAAGACCTCGTCGACCTACACCAAGGACATATAGAGGTGGAAAGTGAAGAAAAACAAGGGGCTACCTTCACGGTATTGTTGCCTATTTTAGATGTGCCACAACTCCACGACGAGGCTTCTATCACCTTGCAACAGATAGACACTACCCAAGCGGTAAAAGAAATAGCTCCACAAGAAAATACAACCGACAAGGAAGAGACTATTTTGGTAGTGGAAGACAACGACGATATGCGCGATTATATACAGCACATTCTCAACGAGCATTTCCACGTACTATTGGCTCGCGACGGCGAAGAGGGCTTAGAATTGGCAATTACCCATATCCCCGACCTTATCGTATCGGATATTATGATGCCCAAACGCGATGGTATTTCAATGGTAAAAGAACTCCGCGCCAACGAAAAAACAAACCATATTCCTATCATTCTGCTCACTGCCTTAGACAAGGAATCGCAAGTAGTAGAGGGGTATAGTTTGGGTGTAGAAGACTATATCACCAAACCTTTTTCGGCTAAAATCCTCAGCAAGCGCATCGAAAATATACTGCTTTCGCGCAAGAAGCTGTGGGAACAGTACAGCTCCTCATCTGACCTGAATGTGTACCGCGAAAAACTCATCGGGCAACCTTGGAAAAAAGAGTTTGTAGATAAAGTGAACAACATTGTAATGGAACACCTCAGCGACCCCGAGTTTGGTATCGATGCCCTCGCCGATGCCCTAAATATGAGCACTAACCAACTCTTCAAAAAGGTAAAAGCCATTATGAACACCACCCCTTACAACGTGATTGTACAAATACGTATGACCGCCGCTGCCCAACTGATGAAGCAAGGCAATTTGAATATTTCGGAAGTAGCCTATAAGGTGGGTTACCAAGAGCTATCGAATTTCAGTCGCTCGTTTAAGAAGTTCTACAATGCCTCACCGAGAGAGTATTTGAAAGGGGAAAGTGAAAAGTGAAGCGTATAAGCTAATTTGATAAGTTTTCTAAAAGAAAAGATAAGTGGATAAAGACTTTATTGCCTTACCTTTGCACCACAAAATGTACCACCAAAAAAGTATTTGTATGTTTTTAAGAAGTTATATATGGCTTTTATTACTTGGGGTTGCCTCCATCACTACCACTGTGAAAGCGCAACCCTATGTATCTCCCATTGGTGCACAAGTGTTCATAGAGCCTGGTCAAAGTGATGAGGAGATAAATACTTGGTTTAAAGTCCTCAGCGAGCACCAAATGAACTGTTGCCGCATTCGTATGTTTGAGAACTATATGAAGCGCCCCGACGGTACTTGGGATTTCTCGCTGTTCGACAAGGCTTTTAAAGCAGCAGAGCGGTACAATGTGAAGATTGTAGGCACGCTCTTTCCCGCTGCGCCCGACAATTCGTTAGGTGGCTTTAAACACCCTTATTCGCAGTCGCATCTACAAGAAATTGCTACCTATATCAAGCAAGTAGTAACCCATTTCAAAACCTCTCCTGCCCTCTATGGTTGGGTGCTGATGAACGAACCTGGTACAGGAGGTTGGGTACCTAATGATGCTTTTGCTAATACCCAAAAAAGTGAATGGCTCAAAACACTACAACCTACTACCTACAACAGCAAAGGCTACCCACAAATAGTAGATTTCGCCCCTCAACAGTTCTTGCTACATTACAACACTTGGTACCTGCAATGGATTGCCAACGAGGTGAAAAAGTACGACCCTAATGCCTATTTGCACGTCAATTCTCACCAAATATTCAGCAATATTGCCGAATACAACTTCCCCGCTTGGCGCAACTTCCTCAGTTCGTTAGGCGCTTCAGCTCACCCCAGTTGGCATTACACTATGTTTCACAGAAATCAGTACGCTACGGCTTTGGGGGCAAATTGCGCTATCATACGTTCGGGAGCAGGCGAATTGCCCTTTTGGGTAACCGAATTGCAAGGGGGCAACAACACTTATAGCGGTTATAAAGCCTTCTGCCCTACCAAAGAAGAAATTACCCAATGGCTGTGGACGAGTATTGGCAATGGTGCTGAACACATCTTGTTTTGGTGCTTAAACCCGCGTGCTGTGGGCGATGAAGCAGGCGAATGGGCGCTCGTAGATTTCCAAAACCAACCTACCGACCGACTCACTGCTGCCTCCGAAGTTGCCAAAACACTCCGAAAAATCAATATCAGCAAATTTAAACCCGTAGTAGCCAATATTCATATCCTCTATACCCGCGAAACTCTTTGGGTAGAAAAGAAAGCACAACTAAATGATAATACCAACAATAATTACGAGGGCAGAAACACGGGAGGAGCTATGAAATCGGCGTTTGCAATGTATGAAACCCTACTTGAAAACGGTATCAATAGTCAGTTTCAGTGCTTTGATGAGTTCAACTGGAACAAACCCTCTTACAAAGGCGAAACCATTATTTTATCAGGACAAATAAGCCTCCCATCGCGTTATTGGGAACCCCTGCGCAACTTTGTACGCAATGGTGGCAAACTGATAATGGAAGGACTCAGTGCGTTCTACGACGAAAATATGTTAGCCCTACATCACACAGGATTTCCGCTACAAGATGTATTGGGAGGAGCACTGAAAGAAGTAAAATGCCTCCCTACCGATTTTAGTGTAAATTACCAAAACGCACCCCTGCCCGCCCACCTTTGGAAAGGGAGTATCTACAATACTCAAGGGCAAATAGTAACCCAAGAGGGGAATAGTGTGTTGGCAACGCGACATCGCTTTGTAAGGGGAGAGACCTTTTGGTTTCCATCGCTATTGGGTATGGGTGCTTTGCGCAGTGGCAAAGGGGAAGCGCTTTCGCGTTTGCTACTCGCCGAAGCGCAAGCTACAGTCCCTTTTCAGTTTGAAACTTACCAAAAAGGAGTGCAAATGTATACAATGCAAAAAGGCAATCAATACCTTACTATCCTCATCAACAAACGTCCACAAACTACCACAGTAGCATTGTGTTGCCCCAAAGGAGTAAATCCTTCGGTCGTTTTTGCTGATAAGGGAGGAAGTGCAACAGCTAATACCGCACGCCTATCCTCTGAAGAAACGTTGGTGATTCTTTGGAAATAGATACAAATTAATATTGATGTTTTTTCCTAAAAAAGCTGTACGAGTATAGTCACATCGTACAGCTTTTTTGTTATTCGATGTGAATTCGATCTTAGAAAAGTGTAGCTTATGCTACAGAAATCTTACAAATCTTAAAAAAATCAAACAAATGGATAGCTTTGCTGTTTTAAATGTCTCGCACGAAGCCAGCGAGAGCCCACAGCTGGGTATGTGAAACACGGATTGCACAGATGATTCGTTTGTAAAACATCATTGTTTCACAGATGAGCCTTTTCAAAAGAAGGCGATTTGCCAATCGCCCCTACAATAATGTTACTAAAAGAAATTGATTTTCAAGGCAATTAACTTTGCCAAAGGTGCGAGTAGCATAGGCAAAACTTTGGCAAAGTGTAGCGACGCAAATGCAATTTTAGGACTTTACGGAAAAACAATTGTAAATCAATATTGTATATATCGAACTGACATTATTTAAGATTTTCTTTGATATCGATAAGCATTTGCTTTACACGCTCTAACTTTGTAACCACATCAAGGTTTGTAAGAGGTTTCTGCTTGTCTTCTTTAAGACGTTGACGCGCCCCTTCAAGGGTGTAGCCTTGTTCTTTCACCAAATGATAGATGAGCTGGAGTTTCTTAACATCATCGGGAGAGAATTTCCTGCTTCCCGAACTCGTCTTTCTCGGGCTGATAATAGAAAATTCCTTTTCCCAAAAGCGAATAAGAGAAGCATTCACATTGAAAGCCTTGGCTATTTCTCCTATGGTGTAATATAGTTTATCGGGTAATACAATATCCATTTCTCTAAGAAATTATCAGTTATCAGTTACATTCACACAGCCCCAGCCGTCGTATTCTCCTTCAAAAGAAGAAGCAAGCTCTATCAGTTCCCATACGATATTATTGATATCTAACGGACTATCCTCACGTGTGGCTTCGACGGTGTAAGGAAAAGTATGTCCTTCGGATTTTCGTTCCTCTACTGTTTTCTCATCACTCAAACGCACTTTATAGCCTTTTTCGGCTACTTTCTCGGCAAAACCTTGTTGTTGTGCCTCACTTTTGAAGTAGATAAAATGGTCGATTTCACGAGGCACTTCCATCTTATCTCCTTTCTTCTCAAGTTGCATTAGCACTTTTCTGTTCTGCATCGTTTGATAAGAAAACTCATCAGGATAAAGAAAGTCGAAATAATCTTCCCATTGGGCATCTTCAGCGGTATTATATCCCGATTTATAACCCTCAAAAGCTTGTAACGCTTCTTCGCAAGTCTGTGCTAAAACTTCCGCATTATTACAGTAAAACCAAAGCTCTAAAAAGCCTTCGGATTTTACCACACCTGCCAATACTGCTCCTGTGGCTTCGGCTTTCTCGCTTATGGCATCTTCTATATCACAGAGGATAGGATACTCCTCCTTTGAAGGAAATCCATCAGAGGTAGGATTTTTCATTTTTATATAAAACTGTAAACGTTGCGATAAGCCCTCGAGAGGAGCAAGCTCAAACAAGGCTAAATTGGTGCGTATAGAAGCTGGGACGCCTTCGATATGGCACATAAAGAAGTCCCAATTCTGGGGAAGATTATGGTGAGTCATATGGGTTTAATTAACAAAATACTATTTCCAATCATCTTAGTCAAGCGATTGATTTTCTTGGGTAGAAACGTGTAGCATCTCGGTGTATTCGCTCGGGGTAAGGTTGCCATAATAGAAGTGTATCGGGTTGATGTGTTCGCCGTTCTTTATCACTTCGTAGTGCAGGTGTGGAGCTTCCGAGCGACCGGTACTTCCTACCCTTCCTATGAGGTCGCCACGCTTGACGTGTTGTCCTGCACGCACATTGTAAGCCGAAAGGTGTCCGTAGAGAGTTACATAGCCATAACCGTGGTCGATGCGAATGTGGTTACCATAACCTGAGGCATTGCTATCGGCACGTGCTACTACACCATCGCCCGCAGCATATACAGGAGTGCCTTGGGGCGCAGTGAAGTCCATACCATAATGGAACTTACGCGCTTTGGTAAAAGGGTCGATACGCCAACCATAACCCGATGCCATATGCTTTAAATCTTTATTATTAATAGGCTGAATGGCAGGAATGGAAGACAGGAATTTTTCCTTTGCTTTAGAAAGTTTAGCAATCTCATCTAACGATTTTGACTGTACGACCAACTGTTTTCGCAATATATCTAAGCGTTTGTTTGTATTGGCAACAAGTTTGGAGTTTCCGTATTTCTCGAGGTTTTTATAGCGGTTAGGGTCTTTGAGGCTTTTGCGAACACTATCGGGGATAATAGGAGCGTTGAAGTAAAGGCGGTACATATTATTATCGCGTTCTTCAAGGTCGGCAAGCACATCTTCCGCCAATTCCATCTTTTTGTTCAGGATTTGGTAGTTGGTTTCATAGGTTTTAATCTCGCGTGCTAATACCACCTCGCGGGGGGTGAAAAACAAGCGTGAGTTAATCATTATAAAAGAGAATAAAATCCCGAAGAGTGCAGCAGCTGTAAGAAAAATCAAAGCATTGCGCACCTTTGTACGCTTTCGGGAGAGGATGCGTTTATACGAGAGCGTATCGGGGTCGTAATAATATTTTACCTTTTTCATACGGGCAAAAGTATAAAAAAAATATGATATTTGCTGTTTTATGACAAAAAAAATGTAATTTTGCAGTGAGTTAGGTGTCAGGCATCAGGTGTTAGGCATCAGGTAATTGTTAATTATTAATTGAATTTATGGGTATTTCAGAAATTATATTTATACTTTTTATGGTTTTAATCCTTTTTGGGGCTGATAAGCTCCCAAGTATTGCGCGGGGTTTAGGAAAGGCAATGCGCCAACTGCGCGATGCTACCGATGAGATTAAAACTGAAATACAACGCGGTGCCGAAAAGGCAGGTGTAGATACTAAAATTGTAGAAGAGACTCAAAAAGAAATTGAAAAAATGAAAGAAGATTTTAAGGGTTAGAAGTTTTTTTTGAGTTTTTTAGAAAATCTCTAAGAGATATAAGGCGTGAGATGAAACTTTTATAATATAAACAATAGACTCCTACAAACTCAATATTTGTGGAATTTCTCACAATATAAGGATAAGATACTATAAAAGCCCTTTTTATTAGAAATTAAGAAAGGGCTTTTATAATAATCAATAAATAACTTTAATTTTTACCAATAGCAACAAACTCAGCATCATCAAAAGCTATAGCTTCACCTAAAGGACGCCATTTATTAAGTTCTTCCTTTTCTTCTGTTCTTTTAGCTTCCAAAAGGTCATAAGCATCTTTTCCTAATACGAGTCTCAAAGGAGGTTCCTTATCATTGATAGCTTTGATAATAACCTTTGCTGCTTTCTCTGGATCTCCTTGTTGTTTTCCATCACTTCCGTAAAGATAATTGCGCAGAGGTACAATAGTATCGTCATAATCAACAATATGATTTTCAGGGCGTAAATTACCTGCTCCAGCAAAATGAGTCCTAAGAGCTCCTGGTTCTACTATTGTTACTCTGATACCTAAAGGTTTTACTTCGTGGTAAAGTGCTTCAGAAAAGCCCTCTAAAGCATATTTTGCAGCTCCATAAAGTGAAAATCCACCAATATTTACGCGTCCTCCAATACTTGATACATTTACAATATTACCACTTTTTTGTCGGCGCATTATAGGTAATACCAAACGAGTAAGCTCAATAGTTGCAAAGAAATTGATTTCCATTTGAGCACGTATTTGCTGACTTGAAAATTCTTCCAAAGCTCCTAAATCGCCTCTTCCTGCACAATTTACTAACACATCTATTCTACTAAATTTAGCTATAGCTGTTTGTATTGCCTCTTGTCTTTCTTTTTCATTAGTAATTTCTAATGAGACAACCAATGTGTTTTCTCTAAAAGTATTTACTAAATCAGTTACTTTTTCTGGATTGCGAACAGCAAGTACTGCTACATTGCCTTCTTTCAAAGTTTGCAAAGCAATTGCTTTACCTAAACCACTGCTTGCTCCTGTTATAAAATACACTTTTTTCATTCTGTAATTAAATTATAATTTTAATAATGAAGCAAAGATATAAATTAGATTTCTCTTAGCAAGTTAAAGCAATGTTAAAATTCTGTTGAAGTTAAATTTGATATGGTTTTAATGCTTTTTGGGGCTGATAAGCTCCCAAGTATTGCGCGTGGTTTAGGAAAGGCAATGCGCCAACTGCGCGATGCTACCGATGAGATTAAAACCGAAATACAACGGGGTGCTGAAAAGGCAGGCGTAGATACTAAAATCGTAGAAGAGACTCAAAAAGAAATTGAAAAAATGAAAGATTCGATAGGGAAATTGGAAAATTAGCAAATTGGCAAATTAGCTAATGAGCAAATTGCAACCTCTGATATCGGCGTTGTCGAAGCGTCCTAATACTTCAAAAGTACCATCGGGGTATAGTTTGCCTAAATCTTGAGTAGCAATAAAACTACACGACTCTCTATTAGCCAAATCGATGATATTGAGTCCGCCGGTTTTGCCAGTAGGCAGATAGCTAAGTGCATCATTCGTATCGCGTATAAGGACTTTGAGCCAAGGTACACACTTATAAATTCCCTTACCCACAGAATAGGCTTGCGAGAGCAGTTCGGTCATTCCGTATTCGGAGTGAATCATTTCGACACCAAAGCCTTTGCAGAGGAGTGCGTGCAACTCTTCGCGCACGAGTTCTTTACGCCTACCTTTCATTCCGCCAGTTTCCATTACAATCGTATTTTTTAAGGAGAAAGTATGCTCGGTTATAAGGTCGAGTAACGCAAAGGATACCCCTATGAGCAGTACTTTCTTGCCCGAAGCATCGAGGGTTTGCAAACGCTCAGCTAAGAGGTCGTATTCGTTGAGATAAAAACCGCTATACTCACTACCTGAGCGCTCAATAAGGTCGGCTACCATAGTGATAAGCGATGAGCCGGTGCGTTCTAAATACGAGGGAAGAAGGGCTAAAACTACATAATCTTCAACGTTGCCGTAGAAATGTTCAAAGCCTTTACGAAAGCTTTGTTCATACAAGCTAAGGTCTTTCACATAGTGTCGGGAGGTTTGTGCGCCTGTTGTACCACTGCTGGTGAATATCTGCTGAGGTGTGGTGTGACCGCAGTACACTTTTTCAGTTTTAAAACATTCGATAGGAAGAAAAGGTATTTTTTCGAGTGTGTTTACCTCATTAGGAAGGCAGTTCAATAGGGTACAAAAGCGATGGTATACCTCGTTGTTTTCGTATTGATAACGAAAAGTATCCAAGGCAACAGCTGTAAAATCTATGTTTGCTGATAGTTGAATTTTGTCGTTCGTTAAAGTGAAGTATCGCTTGGGCTATAGAAATTAATCAAAAAAATTAAGTTTTTGCCTCATTGATAGACTTTATCAAAGGCTTAGCACTTCGACAAAGTGTATATCGCAAATTTTATTGATTATCCAATTTATATTTATCAACTGAGCTTAATTAAGGCAAAAGTCCTTTTAGAAGACCGAAAGAAGGGTTTAGCAAGATGGTGCTTAGAATGATGACAAGGACTACAAGCACAATTTTCACCCAAGAGGAGTACTGTTTTTTGGGAGACGCTAAGAAAGTGTCGTACTCTTTTCGGGTTTTTACGGTAGCGATTTTCTGTTCGAAATAAATATCTATCAAAGAGGGCAAATCCTTTACGGTACGAGCTTTTGAGGAGGCGCTATTTTTTTGTGAGGTTTTCTTTTTAGCTTGTTTTTTGGGTTCTTCGGTTTTCTTTTGTCCTTTTAACTCGGCGGCGAGGTCGGCGTCGTAGTCTTTACGACTTTCGGGGTCGGAAAGGACTGCGTAAGCTTCTTGTAGGCTTTTGAATTTTTCGGCAAAGAAATCGTCGCCCTGATGTTTATCGGGGTGATAGGCTTTTGCGAGCTTTTTGTAGGCATCGCGTATTTGGTCGTCAGAAGCCTTTTGGCTAACTCCTAATATTTCGTAGTAATCCTTTAACATTATAATCTTGGTTTTTGAGAGGTGTTATCGTGGCTTTCCCAGCCGATGAGTTTGTTATTTTGGAATGTGAGGGTAAGGGTTTTGTAGTGCCAACGTTCGGTAGTAGAACCTTTGAATCCTGCACTTTGGACTTCTAAGGGTTTACCGAGCGCCATTTTCACCAAAAAGTCGGGCATACCTTCGGTATATACGCCTTTTTCGACGGAACTTGTGGTGGGCTCACCGTATTCACTTTTGATGAGCTCCATAATTCTGTCTTTGGTATCTTCTTCGTCTACCAAAGCATTTTGCCATTTTTGGCGTTTTTCTTCAATGGATTTTTCTCTTTTTAAGTTGGTAGTTCCCTGCATTACAAGTATATAAATGAGGTAAGCTACGCTTATTGTGAGAATAGAATAATATATCATTGTATGCTTATTTTATTATATAATTCTTCACTGAGGGTGCAAAACTACAAAAACAATTTTTAATATACAAATTTGAAAATTAGCAAATTTGAAAATTGGGAAATTAGGAAATGATGGTGTGAGTCGTACGGGTAGTTTTTAAGAAGAATAAAATAGGGATTTTCAAAAAGAAAAATATACTATGATATAGGTACCTTATACGAACCTTGAACGAATCTTGGACGATTGGTATAGGATAAAAGGTGCTTTTTTGAAAGGCGGGAATCTATAAAAAGGGGATTCTATGGTAATATATTCTGCTTTATTGGTAGAAGAGTAGAATATATTTCCTGTGTGACTAGTAGCAACTCTGAAAGTCAAAAAAATATTCGGAGGGGGGTTGCTGATTGGTAATTATTTTATATCTTTGCTTGAATTAAAAAAAAGAGGTTGAAAAAGGGGTAGAACGACTTTTTTGTATTAAAAACTGATAACCTCGGAGGAAGGAGCAAAGAGAATATGATATTTAAGTTTAAGCAATTTAGCGTAAAGCAAGCACAAAGTGCGATGAAGATAGGCACTGATGGGGTGCTATTGGGGGCGTGGACGCCTATTGAGAATCCTAAAAGTATACTGGATATTGGGGCGGGAACGGGCTTATTGTCGCTAATGTTAGCTCAACGCTCTGACGCTCCTGTGATTGATGCCGTGGAAATAGACGAAAAAGCCTATATAGAATGTACGGAGAACTTCGAAGAGAGCCAATGGGGCGACCGCTTGTTTTGCTATCACGCTTCGTTTCAGGAATTTGCTTTGGAGATAGATGAAGTGTACGACCTTATCATCTCTAATCCGCCTTTCTATACCGCTGATTATAAAACAGCTGAAAAAGCGCGCAACACGGCTCGGTTTACTGATACGCTTTCGTTTTCGGAGCTCTTAGAAGGGGTGAGCAAATTACTGTCGGACGAGGGTGTTTTTAGTATTATTTTGCCATATAGCGAAACCGAAGGATTTATCGCTCTTGCATCGGGTTATGGTCTTTTTCCTCAGAAAATCACTCATACGCGAGGCAATGCTACGGCTGAACTAAAACGGAGTATGCTACTACTGAGTAGAAAAGAGCTCTCCTCCTACCCTATCGATGTGCTTATTATTGAGAAGGAACGTGGGGTTTATACTGAGGCATACAAGTCGCTCACAAAGGATTTTTATTTGAATTTAGGAAATGAAGTGGACTAAGGACTAAGGGGAGTAATTTGGTGATTTGGTAATTATGCATTATCTTTGCCAAAAAAAGAAATATGAGAACTGTAAAATATAACGAAATGGTTAATTATAATGTAAGTATTCCTAAGGAAAATGCTCCTATGTTTGAATCACTTTTCAAGAAATACAACGTAATTGCCGAACCTACTGTAGTAGCAGAACCCGTAGAGGAGTATATTCCTAACGAGGAAACTATAAGAGCTATTGAGGAGGGAAGAAGAGAGTATAGAGAAGGACTACTAAAAGGTTATAAAAATCTTGATGAATTATTTAGTGATTTAGACAATGAATAATACGGAGCAAGAAGAAATTCCTAAATATTCTATTTTTATAACAACTACCTATAAAAAAGAATACAAAAAATTCTCTAATCAGGAAGCTAAGAAAAAGGCTATAAAAGAAATTATAAAAATCCTGATGTACAAAGGAACTGAAGGTATTCCCAAGAAAAATCTTCCACATCTCTTAACAGGAAATTACAAAGGTTGTTGGGAATGCCATATAGAGTCTGATTTGTTACTGATTTGGGAACAAAACGATGAAAATATGGCTATTATACTTCAAAGAATAGGTAGCCATTCTGAACTTTTCTATAAAAACAAGAAATAAAACACTTCCTCTTTTAGCACTGAAAAATGAACCAAGAAGTATTTACTGCTCTGCAAAACAAACTGAAAGTGGGTAACCGTCGTGGCGTGCACCTCAATGCTCTTCCTGGTGCTTCGCGCTATAAGTTTGATATCGCACGTCTCTCGGCTATATTCAAGAGCTTGCCCGAACGCTTTATCCTCGACTTACTCACCTTACGCAACCTCAACTTTTCGTTTTCTATTCACGATACCGAAAGTACTGATATAGATATCCCCCGTTCCCCCCAAGGGGGACAAGCCTCTAAAAAGATACCTAAAGAACGTGAGGCTACCTTAGAAAAACTCGTAGATAGTATCGAAAACCTAATGTTCCAAAGCGAGGTTATCACTTCGGAAAAAGGGGTAAACACACTCGGCTTTGGCTTCCCCATACTGTTGCGTCGGGATATGGGCGACGGACAACTAACAGCGGCCCCTATCCTAATTTGGTCGGTGAAGATAAAGCCAGCTACCCAAATGAATACGTGGGTAATAAGTCGTAGCGAGGAAGACCCTATCTACCTAAATGAGGTGCTCATCAACCACCTACAAAACGATTCGGGCGTAAGTCTTAAACCTATCCCCGACGAGATGCTAGAAGACGGAAAAATCGATAAACCTGAACTGCACTCTCTTTGCTCGGATATCCTCAACCAACTGAAAGTTACCCAAAACTTGGATTTCCTGCTGAACAACTATACCGAGATTTTCCCCCTGAAAACAAAAGCGGAGTACGAGGAACTTTTGCCTAACAAAGGAGATGCTTTTATAGAAAAATGTGGTATCCTCTCCCTCTTTGAAGTCCAAAAGCAGAATATCATCAACGATTACGAATCGCTGAAAAAGGAATTTGTACCTTTGCAGACAACAGCCAACGAACAATTCCAATCGCTGAGCGCTATTGAAACCGACCCCTCTCAACAGTCGATTTTGGAATCGCTGAAAAGTCAGCAGAAAATACTCATTCAAGGTCCCCCAGGTACGGGCAAGAGCCAAACGCTCACGGCGATTCTCATCAATGCTTTGGAAAACAAACAGAAAACATTAGTAGTCTGCGAGAAACAAACTGCCCTAGAAGTGCTCTACAACGCCCTGCAAAACAAAGGTTTGGGCAGGTATTGTACAATGATAAAAGATGCTATTGCCGACCGTAGGTTTATTGTAGATGCCGTGCGTAACCATATCGATAATGCCGAGTTTAAAAAAGAAACACCAGCCTTCCTCGAAAATCTCCTTGCCGAACAAGTGCAAGCAATGCGCAAAATCACAACAGATATCAATGCTATTCACCACAAACTCAACCAACCACTCCTCAACCAACTGTCGTGGACAGATGTAATGGCGGAGCTAATGCGCTACGAAACAGATAGAGAAGAACTCAACCTCTCGGCTTTTTCTTTTCAGTTTACCAATGAAGAATTTGCCTCTCTCGCACCCCTTTGGCAACAAGGTGAGGCACTCTATCAGCGATATGCACCCTACGCTCAAAATCATCTGTTCAACCCCAAAAAACTCACCGCAACCAATCTGTTTAACACCCAACAACAACTCGCTGAAGCCTTCAAGCAATACGCTCAACAGTGGGAGGTTATCCAGCAACAAATAGCCGTTTATAAAGCCTATTACCTGCACAAGCGCAAAGAGGAATTTGTACAACAGCTGGACACCTTAGCGCAATACCGCAATGAGTATGAGCTCATTACTGCTACCCTCCCTCCTACTTCACCTGTGTATCAACCTGAGGTCACCAAAGGATTTTTCTACAAGCTCTCAGCACTCTTTTCTTCTGAGAAAAAGCAGGTGCTGAAAACCCAAAAACGCTTACAAGAGCTCTGTACTGCCATTAAAGCACTCAGTTTGCACCGCAATTTTTCGTCGATTGCTATTTCCGATAACCTATTGCTCAACAAAACTGTTATTGCTGAGTACTCTCCTGCCATTGCGCAAGCACAAACCGATTTCGACAGCAAAGCCAATGCTGATTTCGCTGCCTTAGACCTGCTGAATTATTACGAACGCTCGTTTGTGAATGCCGATTTAGACAAGCTCATAAGCGAAGTAAAATCGCTTAAAAACCGTATAGAAGCTGATAGTTGGCTCGACACCCTCAATTTTGGCAATACCTTTGCCGAGTTTGAAGCCTTTATCACCCGCAGTTTAGCGACCTACAACAACTATCAAGCCGACCCTGCACAACCTTTGGTAGTTCAATACGAATGGTTTGCATTCTTCCAATCACTCAACGATTTCCAAGAGCGCATCGTTTTATCACTTACCAAAGTAACGCATTGGGAAGCCTCCTTCCTCTACGCTTATTACACCTTGCTCTTGCAACAAAATGCCGATGACACGCTAAACTTCAACGAGCGCGATTACGCCGATTTTAAAAAGAAAGTACACTACTTCGCCTCTGCCCAAAAAGATTTTATCGAGGGCTACTGGAATACCCAGCAACGCAAAGCTGTAAAAACGTTTGAAGAGACTAACAAAGAGCTCACTGTGGCGAACCTCTACAACAAACGCAAAAGTGAAAAGCACAACCGCCTTACCTTAAGGCAAATAGCAATGAAGGACACCGACCTCTTTACGAGTTTCTTCCCTATTATCCTCACCACCCCCGATGCTTGTTGCAATCTGTTTGAGGGCAAGAATTTCT
This sequence comes from Capnocytophaga sp. oral taxon 323, assembly GCF_001278825.1. Classification (NCBI taxonomy): domain Bacteria; kingdom Pseudomonadati; phylum Bacteroidota; class Flavobacteriia; order Flavobacteriales; family Flavobacteriaceae; genus Capnocytophaga; species Capnocytophaga sp. oral taxon 323. The sequence goes on along the minus strand of NZ_CP012589.1, from coordinate 1,995,170 downwards.
ATTTCGACAATGTGGTGTTTGACGAGGCAAGTCAGCTGAAACTCGAAGACAACCTGCCTGCTATGCTCAAAGGCAAGACGATTATCATTGCAGGTGATGAACACCAAATGCCTCCGTCTAATTACTTTAGCAAAGTATTCGACGGTAGTGCTGAAGATGAGGACGACAACGAGGAAGAAGATGAAGTACTCACCTACAAAAATGCGATGCTGAACATAGAGTCGCTCTTGGATTACGCTTTGGAATACCAATTCAGTAAGAACCATTTAGATTTTCACTATCGTTCTAAACACCCTTATCTGATTGATTTTTCTAACCACGCTTTCTACAACGCCCGATTGCGTCCGCTACCCAGCACCGAAAATCGTACCCCTATCCATTTCACTCAGGTAAATGGCACATTCGATGAGCATATCAACCGTGAGGAAGCCGCTGAAGTGTTGCGTATCCTCTCACAAATAGAGCCTCGCCCTGACGGTAGTTACCCATCGGTGGGAATTGCGACCTTCAATATCACCCAGCGCAACTACATACGCAAACAAATACTCCAAAAGCAAAATGACCCTACCCAAACGGCTTTCCGAGAGAAAATCAACGCCTTAGAGCAAGCAGGACTCTTTATCAAGAACTTAGAAAACATACAAGGTGACGAGCGCGATATCATCATCTTATCGGTAACTTATGGCAAGAAGAAAGGTGGCAAGTTCGTACAGAGTTTTGGTCCGCTGAACTTCTCCAAAGGCTACAAACTGCTGAATGTGATTATCACCCGCGCCAAGGAACAGATATACGTGTGCAACTCTATCCCCGAAGAATTGTTAGCTACCTATAAAGAGGCTTTAGCACAAGAAGGCGCTAACAACCGCCGCGCTGTGCTCTACGCCTACCTCGCCTACGCCCGTGCCGTAAGCGACGGCAATGATGCCCTTCGCCGTGAAATACTATCGGAACTCGACCTCTACGGACACAAACACACCGATATCGACCAGCAAAGTAAAAGTGCTTTTAAAGAACAAACCTACCGTCAGCTCAAAGAAAAATACCCCGACCAGCGTATTACAATGGACTACGAGTTTGGGGGTTATACTATCGATATTTTGTTAGAACCCAAAGAAGGCAAGCCCGTAGCTGTAGAATGCCTCAGCAAACCCCTTTACAACAACGATTTAGCCTATTTAGAAGACCTGCACAAGGAAAAAATATTGCTCAACGCCGGCTTTGACTACAAAAGAAAATGGGCGAAATAAGTGCACAGGCAGGTGGAATATCAGAAAGACCGTAACAAGAAAAATAAAAAAGCGACTCCTAAGGAGTCGCTTTTTCTATACGGAATTATATCTTTAGTTAAACGTTTATTTTACTTTTTCTACAATAGCTTTGAACGCTTCGGGGTGGTTCATTGCTAAATCGGCAAGAACTTTACGGTTGAGCTGGATATCAGCTGCTTTAAGTTTACCCATAAATTGAGAGTAAGACAATCCGTGCAAGCGAGCCCCTGCGTTGATACGCACAATCCACAAAGCGCGGAAGGTTCTCTTCTTGTTACGGCGGTCGCGGTAAGCGTACTGCATTGCTTTCTCAACAGCGTTTTTGGCTACCGTCCAAACGTTTTTTCTGCGGCCAAAGAAACCTTTGGCTTGCTTCATTATTTTTTTCTACGAGCTCTACGAGCTACAGCATTTACTGATCTTGGCATAAATTCCTTTTTTTAATTTTTGTAGCAGGTGGTTTGTGCTTAAAACAAACGCTTAGGGGTACCTACTCCACGGTTATTAATTTCCTACTATTTAAACAATTATTTTAAGCCTAATTGTTTCTTCACGCTTGCTTCGTCGTTAGAGTGAACGAGCGTAGCGTGGGTGAGTGCTAACTTGCGTTTTTTAGCTTTCTTAGTTAAGATGTGGCTTTTAAACGCGTGTTTTCTCTTGATTTTACCAGAGCCGGTGAGCTTGAAACGCTTTTTAGCTCCAGATTTAGTTTTAATTTTTGGCATTTGCTTAGATTTTTATTGATATAATTCCGTTTTTTAGGTAAGAGATAAGAGGTAAGAGGTAAGGTTGCATACCTCTTATCTCTTACTTCTTACCTTTTATCTTTAATTATTTTTTCTTGGGTAAGGGTGCGAGGAACATCGTCATACGTTTTCCTTCGAGTTTAGGCATTTGTTCTACTTTGCCATAGTCTTCGAGGTCAGTGGCGAGGCGCAAGAGGAGGATTTCCCCTTGGTCTTTGTAGATGATAGAACGTCCTTTAAAGAATACGTAGGCTTTTACTTTGGAGCCTTCTTTGAGGAACTTCTCGCCGTGTTTCTTCTTAAACTCATAGTCGTGGTCGTCGGTTTGAGGACCAAAGCGAATTTCCTTAATTACTACTTTGGTAGCTTTGGCTTTCATCTCTTTCTCACGCTTTTTTTGTTCGTAAAGGAATTTCTTATAATCGATTACCTTACAAACAGGAGGCGTGGCGTTTGGTGAAATTTCCACCAAATCGAGTTCTAATTCATTAGCAATTTCTAATGCTTTGCGAGTGGGGTATACGCCTCCTTCGACGTTTTCCCCTACCAAACGCACCTCAGGAACGCGGATATCGCGATTGATACGATGAGGTTGTTTGTCATCTCTGCCCGGTGTGTTACTTTTTTTTATGATGGCTATTTAAATTTAAAATTACTTTCACTATTCTAATTTGCTAATTAGCAAATTGTTTAATTGACTTAGCGACTTCGTCGTTGATGAGTTTGGCAAAGGCTTCTACGCTCATACTGCCTAAATCTTCACCACCGCGTTTGCGCACTGATACGGTGCCTTCTTTCTCTTCATTTTCGCCAACAATGAGCATATACGGGATTTTTTGAGTCTCGGCTTCGCGTATTTTTTTGCCCATAGTTTCAGCACGATTGTCTATCAGGGTGCGAATATCGGAATTTTCTAACAATCTCAAAACTTTTTGAGCATAATTTTCATATTTTTCACTCAATGATAGTACGATAGCTTGACTCGGGTTGAGCCATAATGGGAAGTTTCCGGCGGTGTGTTCCAATAAAATGGCTACAAAACGTTCCATACTTCCGAAAGGCGCACGGTGAATCATTACAGGGCGGTGCATTTCATTATCAGCGCCTTTATACCAAAGGTCGAAACGCTCTGGGAGGTTGTAATCTACCTGAATGGTACCGAGTTGCCAGCTTCTGCCTAAGGCATCTTTCACCATAAAATCGAGTTTAGGTCCGTAGAAAGCGGCTTCACCTGTTTCGATTACATAGCTCAAGCCTTTTTCTTTCGCAGCGTTGATGATGGCATTTTCGGCTTTTGCCCAATTCTCATCACTACCGATGTACTTGGTAGGGTTTTCGGGGTCGCGCAACGATACTTGTGCGGTAAAATTGTCGAATCCAAGAGAGCCAAAAACATAGAGCACCAAATCGATTACGTGTTTGAACTCGTCGTCTAACTGTTCAGGAGTACAGAAGATGTGCGCATCGTCTTGGGTAAAGCAACGCACGCGGGTTAAGCCGTGTAACTCGCCACTTTGTTCATAGCGATATACTGTACCGAACTCGGCAAAACGCTTTGGCAAATCTTTATAACTCCAAGGGTGTGAATTGTATATCTCGCAGTGATGCGGACAGTTCATCGGTTTTAGTAAATATTCCTCGCCTTCGTTAGGGGTGGCAATGGGTTGGAAACTATCTTTCCCGTATTTATCCCAGTGTCCTGAGGTTACATATAAATTCTTATGACCGATATGTGGGGTAACTACCTGCTCGTAACCGGCTTGTTTTTGGGCTTTGCGCAAGAAGGCTTCGAGGCGTTCGCGCAAGGCAGCTCCTTTGGGTAACCAGAGCGGTAAGCCTTGTCCTACCTTGTTAGAGAAGGTAAAGAGTTCGAGTTCTTTACCGAGCTTGCGGTGGTCGCGTTTTTTAGCTTCTTCAAGCAGTTCGAGGTATTCGGTGAGTTCTTTTTGTTTAGGGAATGAGATACCATACACACGAGTAAGTTGTGGGTTGTGCTCATCACCACGCCAATAAGCCCCAGCAGCGCTGAGTACTTTTACAGCTTTTACAAAACCTGTGTTTGGGATATGCCCCCCACGACAAAGGTCGGTGAAGGTACTATGGTCGCAGAAGGTGATCGTACCATCTTCGAGGGCTTCGATGAGTTCGGTTTTGTACTCATTTTTGCCTGCATAGTACGACAAGGCTTCGGCTTTGCTCACAGGGCGCATTTTGAAAGGGTGTTTGCCACGAGCGATTTCCAAGAATTTAGCTTCAATAGCAGGAAAATCTTTTTCGGAAATCGGTTTGCCGTTGAAATCGACATCGTAATAGAAACCATTAGCGATGGCAGGACCTATGGTGAGCTTGATGCCGGGGTAGAGCTCTTCGAGCGCTTGTGCCAAGATGTGCGCTGAGGAGTGCCAGAAAGCTTTTTTACCTTCGGGACTATCCCAAGTGTATAATGTTAAACTACCGTCGGTCGTCAGGGGGGTAACGGTTTCTATGGTTTTGCCATTGAAGCTGGCAGAAAGGACGTTACGCGCCAGTCCCTCGCTGATAGAGGCTGCGATTTCGGCGGGAGTAATCCCACTTTGGTACTCTTTTACAGAGCCGTCGGGTAGTGTGATTTTAATCATTTTTTTGTTGTTGAAAATTGGTGTTGTTGTGTTAGAAAGTGCAAAAGTACAAAATAATTAGTAATTGACAATAAATAATGAAGAAAAATATTTAGAAAATGAGGTTAATGCCAATAATGCCAATAATGCCAATAATGCCAATAATGCCAATAATGCCAATAATACCGGAAATACCAGTAATCAACTTTGCCAAAGGTGCGAGCCGCACAGGCAGTGTGAGCCACACGGGCAGGAAAAATTAGGAAATGAGAAAATGAGAAAATTAGCAAATGTGGAGGGTTGAGAGGTTCGGAAGGAAACGGAAAAGTTCGGAAGAGAGCTGAGAGAAGTTTTGGTGAAAAAAGGGTGTAAGATGGGTGGGGTTAGCTTATAGAGAGCTTATAGGAAGCTTATACGAATCTTGGACGATTGGTATAGGAAGGGTGTATAAGTAGTTGATTCATACTGTAATACAACAGCACTAAAAATGTTAAAAACGGGGTTTCGAGACGAAAGAAAGAGGAAGAGGTGATAGGCCTTAGGGCATAGGCAATAGGGGGAGTGTGACGGAAAAAGGGAGAGATAATTAGATAATTAGCAAATTAGAAAATTAGTAAATGGGGAAGTGTGAGGTCTTAGGTCATAGATAATAAGGGGAAAGTGTAATAGAAACCTCCCCCTAGCCCCCTTCAATGGCGAGTCATTTATTTGGTAAGCCCCCGAACCCCCGAAGGGGGACAAGCTGGAAAAGGAAACAAACCTCCCCTTTTACACATACTCCGCTCTCGCGATACACATACCCAGCTGTCGCTGGCTACCTTCAAAGGGGTAATTAATGACGAATGACGAATGACGAAGGAAATGTGATGAAGATCTCTTGCTGGCTACCTTTAAAGGGGAATGTAGTGACGGAAAGGGGAAGGCAAGATGAAGGAATGATTTTTGGTTGATAAATTTAACTGATAATTAATGTATTGGTGGGGCTAAGGTGAGATTGAGGATAAAAAAACACGGAAAAAATTTGCAGTTAAAAAAAACTGTTGTACTTTTGCGCCGTCAATCATTGAAACGTTCATCATTTGCGGGTGTGGTGAAATTGGTAGACACGCTAGACTTAGGATCTAGTGCTTCACGGCGTGGGGGTTCGAGTCCCTTCACCCGCACAAGAGCCTTAATTCATCAGTAGTGAATTAAGGCTTTTTTATTTTTATGGTAGGGTAAAGATAAAGGAGATTGGCAAGTATTAGTATAAAGCCCCCGAGCCCCCGAAGGGGGACAATCTGCAAAAGCGAAGGGGGGAAGGGACACAAAAGTGATTTTGATTTGCTATAAAACAGACAATAACTATGCAGAAAACAACTATCATCAGTATTATTCCTCTACTCGTATTCGTAGCATTATTTTTAGGTAGTGGGTTGTATTTCGACAACTTCTACTCGCTACCTGCTCCTATTATTGCACTTTTTTCGGTGGTAGTGGCTTTGCTTATCTACCGAGCTCCTATGAAAGAGAAAATAGGATTGTTCTTTAAAGGGGCGGGTGATAGCAATGTACTACAAATGTGTATGATTGCACTTTTGGCTGGGGCATTTGCTTCGGTGGCTAATGCTTTGGGAAGTACGCATAGTATTGTGAATATGGGTATGTATTACATCTCGCCAGAGTATTTTCCGGTAGGGATTTTTATCATTGCATCGTTTCTTTCATTTGCTACGGGCACTTCGGTGGGTACTATTATGACGCTTTCGCCGATAGTGTTTGACCTTGCCACCCAAAGCCAGTCGAATACGGCACTCATAGGCGCATCACTGCTATCGGGTGCGATGTTTGGCGATAACCTATCTCTTATTTCGGACACGACGATTGCCGCCACACAGTCGGTTGGATGTCAGATGAACGAAAAGATGAAGGCGAATGCTAAAATTGCGATACCAATGGCGATTTTAACGGTTATCATACTGCTGTTGATAGGGAATCCTGACGCTGAAAATCACCTTCACAATCAGTTGTATAGCGATTTTAACGCTGTGCTTATTTTGCCTTATGTAGCAGTGGTGGTAATTGCGCTTTTTGGGGTAAACGTATTTGTGTCGCTTTTCTTAGGTATTCTTATCTCGGGAGTGATAGGGTTTACGTACGGCAAGTTTCATTTCTTGCAGTTTGCTACCGATATTCACAAAGGTTTTATGGGAATGGCTGACACCTTCTTCTTATATTTTATCATAGGAGGGTTGGCGTTTTTGGTAGAGCATTTTGGCGGGATTCGGTTTTTGATGAACCTCATTACTCAGCGCATCAAAAGTGGCTCGTCGGCTCTTTTAGGTATGGGCTTTTTGGTGACAGTAGCCGATGTGTGCGTGGCGAATAACACGGTGGCTATTCTCATCGCTTCGAAGACGAGCAAAACGATTGCTGAACAGTTTAAAATACCATTGCGCAGTGTGGCATCGGTATTGGATATCTTCTCTTGTTATGCGCAGGGGCTTATCCCGTATGGAGCGCAGGTAATTGCCCTATACAAATTTGCCGACACGATAGATTACCCCCAGCTGGTGATGTATGCTATTTACTTACATTTACTGCTGATAGGCACTTTGGGGTATATTTATGTGGGTAAAAAGTAATAAAAAAGTTGTTTTTACAGAGCATTAACAGTAATGTCTTCTACTTTATAAGTGTTTGTATTCTATTAAACTACATAAGTTTATCATAACAGACTATAAAATTATTGTAAAATAATTGCAAAAAAATTTGCAATTATCAAAATATTGTTTTAATTTTACGGCGAATTTAATTGACTTACCTAAAAGCCAATCTTTTGACTTTTCCGTAGCCAGAATACCAAACCTTATGAACGACCCACTATTGCTACCATACCTCCCTGTTATTCAGGGAAGGCATCAGCACTTTATCGATGTCCTTCATAGAGTGCAAGGGGACGCTAAGTGCCTGGCTGATGCTTGTAATTCGCACCTCTACTACGGTCTGCACCGTACTCATACAGAATGGGTGCTACGCGAGTGGGCTCCAAATGCAACGGCTATCTTTCTTCTTTGTGATAGCAACGACTGGCAAAAAAACAAACACTATTCTTTCACTAAACTAAACGACCAAGACTGGGAATTGCGCCTCCCTGCTAATATCCTCCGCCACGAAATGCTCTACAAACTACTTGTGGAATGGGAAGGAGGCAGTGGCGAACGCCTCCCCTCACATACTATCCGCGCTGTGCAGGACGATTATACCAAGGTGTTTTCCGCCCAAGTGTGGTGTCCCGAGCACCCCTACCACTGGCAACACCCGCGTCCCAAAGCTACTCCACATCCACTTATCTACGAAGCACATATAGGAATGAGTACCGAGCACCAGCGCGTGAGTACTTTTATAGAGTTTCGCCTTTATGTGCTACCTCGTATCGCTGCTTTGGGCTACAACACCCTCCAGCTGATGGCAATACAAGAACACCCTTACTACGGTTCTTTTGGCTATCAGGTGGCTAACTTCTTTGCGGTGAGTTCACGCTTTGGTACGCCCGAAGAACTCAAAGAACTCATCGATACTGCCCACGGCTTAGGCATACGTGTACTGCTTGATATTGTACACTCGCATTCGGTAAGCAACGAGGCAGAAGGGCTCAGCCACTTCGACGGTACCGACTATCTTTACTTCCACCGCGGTGAACGCGGTAAACACCCTGCTTGGGACTCCCGCTGTTTTGACTATGGCAAGCCACAAGTACTGAATTTTTTACTTTCTAACTGTAAGTATTGGTTAGAAGAATATCGCTTCGACGGTTTCCGCTTCGACGGCGTTACTAGTATGATTTATTACGATCACGGTTTAGGCAAAGCCTTTACCGATTATAGTTTCTATTATGATGGCAATGAGGACGACGACGCTTTGGTGTATCTCACTATGGCTAACCAACTTATTCACGAGCTCTACCCCGAAGCGCTGACCATTGCCGAAGAGATGAGTGGATTGCCCGGTCTTGCTTCGCCTATTGCTGAAAAAGGTGTAGGCTTCGATTACAAGCTGAGTATGGGTATCCCCGATTATTGGATTAAGCTCCTCAAAGAAGTACCTGATGAGCAATGGCACGTAGGTAATATCTATTACGAATTGACTAACAAACGCGCCGAAGAACGCACTATTAGTTATGCCGAAAGCCACGATCAAGCCTTGGTGGGTGATAAAACGATATTTTTCTGGCTCACCGATAAGGAAGTGTATACGGGTATGAGCGTATTCGACCACAGTCTCATTATCGACCGTGCGATGGCACTCCACAAGATGATACGTTTGGTAACTCTTGGTACCGCAGGTGGGGGATACCTCAACTTTATGGGCAACGAATGGGGACACCCTGAGTGGATTGATTTTCCGCGCCAAGGTAATGGTTGGAGCTATGCCCACGCACGCAGGCTATGGAGTTTGGTAGACGACTCTAACTTGAAGTTTAAATACCTCAACGCTTTTGATAGCGCGATGATACACTTTGCCACCGATAGTAAGTTCCTAGACCGAGAACCCCATATATTGGTGCGCGACATCAAGCGACAGCTACTCATATTCGAGCGAAGTGGTTACTTATTTGTTTTCAGTTTTAACCCCACTACCTCCTACACCGATTATCAATTTGATGTGCCAGCAGGCAAATACATTACCGTTCTTAATACCGATAACCTCGCCTTTGGAGGCGACAACCGCATTGATGAGAGCGTAGAGCATTTTACGCAGTACACTGGCAAAGAGAATTTGCTGTCGTTGTATATACCCGCGAGAATTGGAATAGTATTAAAAATTGACAATTGATAATTGACAATTGACAATTGGTTGTGAGGCAGATTATGTTAATTATTAATTGTGATTACTATTAATCATCTATTGAAAAATTATGAAAAACAATATTGTTAAAGAAAAGTCTTTTGATTTTGCTATTCGAATTGTAAAACTTACAAGAATATTACAAGAAGATAAAAGAGAATTTGTAATCAGTAAACAATTGTTGCGTTGTGCTACTTCGGTAGGTGCTTGCATAAGAGAATCAGAACACGCTGAAAGTGATAGTGATTTCATACATAAATTACAAATAGGACTCAAAGAAGCTAACGAAACTGAATATTGGTTAGATCTATTATATGCAACTCAATATCTTAATGAGAAAGAATATGAATCAATAATAGCTAACTGCAAAGAAATATTAAAACTACTCATTTCAATAATTAAAACTAAGAAAGAAAACACCAAAAAAGAAAGTTCTAATAAAAACTAATAATCACACCCTTTTGACAATTGACAATGTCAATTGTCAATTATTAATTGTTAATTGAAATATGAGTTATTTATCATTCAAAAAAGACCAACTAATTAATCTTGAATACTCTCTGGATAGAGAGTTTCTCGGTACGAACCGAGGGGGAGGCTACTGCTCCTCTACTCTCGTTTTTTGCAATACCCGTAAATACCACGGGCTATTGGTAGTGCCTATTGAAAAATTCAGAGGCAAAAACTACGTGATGCTCTCCTCCTTAGATGAAAGTATCATTCAGCACGGACGCGATTTCAATTTCGGCGTTCATAAATACGAAGGTACCTATGAACCGCGCGGGCATAAGTATATCGTAGATATTTCCTACGAAAAAGCATTTACCGTTACTTACCAAGTAGGTGGCGTATTGCTGAAAAAAGAAATCTTGATGATGCACAATGCTCCCCAAGTATTGATACGCTATACGCTACTAGAAGCCCATTCGGCTACCCTTTTGCGCCTAAACCCTCTCTTAGCTTTCCGCGATATACATTCTCTTAGCAAGCAAAACCCCGTAGCCAACACCCAAGCCGAAGCAGTAGGCGGTGGCGTGCGTGTAAAACTATACCCAGAGTTTCCTTATCTCTATATGCAACTCAGCAAATCCGCTAATTTTGGTGGTGGGGCTTATTGGAACAACAACATCTATTACACCAAGGAAAAAGAACGCGGGTATGACTACCAAGAAGACCTCCTCAGCGTAGGAGCTTTCGAAGTGAGCCTCAAGAAAGGCGAAAGCATCGTCTTTTCAGCCAGCTTAGAGGAAGCCAACCCTAAGAACCTTGCAAAGGACTTTGCTAAGTACCTCAAAGAGCGCGCCGATCGCAATTCGTTTGAAGAATGCTTGCAGTACGCCGCCTCTCAGTTTATTATTCACAAGGCAGGCGAAACCCGTATCAAGGCAGGTTATCACTGGTTCGACAGCAATATGCGCGACACTTTTATTGCCTTGCCAGGTATTGCTCTATCGGGCAGTACAGCCAAGATATTTGAAGACGTGCTCACCTCTACTCAAAAATACTTCTACGAAGGGCTTTTTGCTAAGGAAATCAGTACGCACAACATACACCCTGAGTATGATGCCGACACCTCGTTGTGGTTCTTTTGGACGCTTCAACAGTATGAAAAGGAAACTATTAAGAGTAAGAAACAACTTTGGAAGGAGTATGGCGATACAATCAAAAGTATCTTAAACGCCTACAAGCAAGGCACTCATAAGAATATTCGTATGGAAGCTAACGGGCTCATCTGGAGTGATGACCTTACACGTCCGCTTACGTGGTTTGATGCGCAAAGCGATTACGGCGCCATCGTGCCACGCAATGGTTATGTAGTAGAAGTGAATGCCCTCTGGTATAATGCCGTGTGTTACGCCCTTGCCTTAGCAGAAGAGGCAAAAGATAAAACCTTTCTCGGCGAATGGTTCTCGCTACCTGAAACCATCGAAAAGAGCTTTGTAGAGACTTTTTGGATAGAGGACAAGAAGTACCTTGCCGACTATGCCAACCGCACGAATAAAAACACCGATGTACGCCCTAATCAGCTCATCGTTTGCGCTCTCGACTATGCTCCCATAAACGAGAAGACTAAGAAGAGAGTATTAGACATCGTCACCCAAGAGTTGCTCACCCCTCGAGGGTTGCGCAGTTTATCTCCTCAAAACCCTCGTTATGAAGGCGTGAGTGTAGGCAATGTATATGTGCGCGACAAAGCCACCTTCAACGGGTCGGCACACCCTTGGTTTATTGGGTTCTATATAGAAGCCTATCTGAAAATCTTTGGAGCACAGTACCTACCAGAAGCGCAAGCTATTCTAGAAAATTTTGAAGAAGAGCTCAACGAACACGGCGTATGTACTATATCGGCTATCTATGACGGCAATCCACCATTCCACTCACGCGGTTGTATTGCCAAAGCTAAGAATGTAGCCGAGATATTACGTGCTCAATGGCTACTGAGCCAAATGCCTGCAACACTTTGAGAAAGTTATTTTAATATGATAAGAAATATCTTAATATTATTGATATGTGTCTTGTGCTGTTCTTGCCTTAGTAAAGAAAGTGATTACACCAATAATGGAGTTAAAGAAGTACAAAAAGTGACACTTACAATTACAGGAGAGATAGGAGAAGCCTTTAGTTGGCCTGAAGTGAAATTCGAATGTTTTAAAGCACTAATAGGTAATAAAGAACTTTGTTTTAGCAACAACCAAATAAAAGGTATTACCCTTGAAAAAGGTTATAAATATCAGTTGAAAGTCAAGAGAATCATCTATGACTACCCTATTCAAGATGGTAACCTGCCCGATGATTATGAGTTAATCAGCATCATCTCAAAACAAAAATTAGAATAACGCTCTTCTTGCTCCCTGCGTAGGAGGGGATTGGGGAAGGAATAAATAAAAGCATATGAAGAAAGCAAGAGTATTAATGTTTGGATGGGAATTTCCCCCTCATATCAGTGGGGGATTAGGAACAGCCTGCTTAGGTATTGCCCAAGGATTGGCTAAAAACGGCGTAAAAGTGCTGTTTGTGATGCCAAAAGCCTCCGGTGATGAGGACGGCAATGTGGCTAAGATTATCAACGCTAGCGATGTAGAGATGTTGCAAAACGCTGAAAAGATTGAAGATTTCTGGAAACACATCAATTTTATGGAGATAGGTTCGAACCTCGTGCCTTACCTGGACCCCGAAACCTTCGCCCGCGAACGCGACCAATACCTCAAAGAAGGCGAACACCGCGAGCGCATTTCGTATCATAACAAATTTCAGTTTTCGGGCAAATACGGCGCCAACCTAATGGAAGAAGTGTACCGTTATGCCTTAGTAGCAGGCACTGTTGCCCAACGCTATGAGTTCGACGTGATTCACGCCCACGACTGGCTTACCTATAGCGCGGGTATCATCGCCAAGAAGATTTCGGGTAAACCCCTTATCGTACACGTACACGCTACCGAATACGACCGCGGGGGCGAGTACAACCGCAATACACTGGTATACGACATCGAAAAACGCGGTATGGAAGCTGCCGATAGAGTAGTAACCGTGAGCAACTGGACGCGCAATATCGTTATCGAAAAATACGGTATCCCTGCCGAGAAAGTGATTACTGTGCACAATGCAGTAGACTTTAAAGCGGAAACCGACGCCAAAGAAGAACGCGGTATTAAAGATAAAATCGTTACTTTCTTAGGGCGTATCACCTTACAAAAGGGTCCTGAATACTTCGTTGAGGCAGCTGCAAAAGTGATGAAACGTATGCCTAACGTACGCTTTGTAATGGCAGGCAGTGGTGAGAAGATGAACCCCTTAGTGCGCCGTGTTGCACAATTGGGATTGGGAACCCGCTTCCACTTCACGGGTTTCCTCAGGGGTAACGACGTACAGCGTATGTTCCAATACAGCGATGTGTATGTGATGCCCTCAGTATCCGAGCCTTTTGGGATTTCTCCTTTGGAAGCAATGCGCTCAGGAGTACCTACTATTATCTCCAAACAATCGGGAGTAGCTGAGGTACTCCACCACGCTATCAAAGTAGACTATTGGGATATCAACGCCCTTGCCGATGCTATTTATGGCATTTTGGCTTACCCTACCCTCGCTCACTATATGCAACGTGAAGGGTATGACGAGGTAAACCAACTGAAATGGGAAAAAGCTTCCTTGAAACTCAAAAACATTTACGAATCTTTAATATAAAATAACCAACGATGAAAAAGTCAATTTGTATCTATTTCCAAATCCATCATCCCGAACGTCTTAGAAAGTATCAATTCTTCGACATCGGTAAGAAACATAATTACTTCGATAATTACGCCAATCGCTCTGAGCTTGAAGATTTGGCTGAGCATTGCTATCTACCTGCTAACGCCTTGCTCTTGGAGCTTATCAATAAATACAAAGGCAAGTTCAAAGTAGCTTTTTCTATTACGGGAAGTGCTATCGACCAGCTCGAAATGCACACTCCTGAGGTGATACGCTCTTTCCAAGAACTCGCCCAAACCGGTAGTGTAGAGTTTTTGGCAGAGACTTATTCCCACTCTTTGGCTTCGCTTTCCGATGATACCGATGAGTTCGAACAACAAGTAAAACGCCATACTACGGCTATCAAAGAGCTCTTTGGCAAGAAGCCTGTAACTTTTCGCAACACCTCTCTCATCTATTCCGATGCCATAGGCGAACGCGTCGCAAAACTCGGTTTCAAGACAATGCTCACCGATGGAGCTAAGCACGTATTGGGTTGGAAGAGTCCAAACTTTGTCTACAAAAACGCTATCGACGAAAACCTCAACCTTTTGCTCAAAAACAGCAAACTCAGTGATGATATCGCCATACGCTTTTCCGATAGAAATTGGAGTGAATACCCTCTCACTTCCGAAAAGTATATCAGTTGGGTGAAAAACAGCTTGCAAGATAGCGAGGTGCTCAATCTCTTTATGAACTACGAGGTAATAGGCTATTACAACAATGCTCAAAGCGGTATTTTCGACTTCTTGCGCTATTTCATCGTCTATATGATGGAAGACGATAACTATGAGTTCTTATTACCTAAGGAAGTAGCCAAAAAGCACCCTGCTAAATATGTCTTGCCTGTGCCCTACCCTATTTCTTGGACAGACGAAGAGCGCGATACCACCTCTTGGCTGGGTAACGAGTTGCAAAAAGAAGCTTTCCGAGAGCTCTTTAAGATACAAGCAGAGGTAAGAAAGAAAAAGAACGCCGACCTGATAGACGATTATACTCGTCTGCAAGCCAGTGAGCACTTCTATTTTATGCGCACTAAGCTCTTTTCAGGTGCCGACTATCACAAGTACCGCTTACCCTACGATTCGCCTTACGAAGCCTTCATCAACTATATGAACGTGCTCAGCGATTTCATCGAAAGATGCAAACCACACGAGCAAGAAGAGGTGCAAACCACACGAGTAACAAAGAAAAAGAGCCAGACAAGGAAAAAGTGAAAAGTCACTTTTGAGTTCCCTTCTCCCCCTATTTAAGAGAAGTCAGCGAGCTAGCGTAGCTGAGTATGTGAAAGGGGGGAGAGGTTATCCTCTTTTGAGAAACGCTACCCCTCGAAACCTATGCCCTATGGCGTGTAACCTAATGACTAAAAGAAAGTTTAATAATAATTTAAAAGCAGACAAGATGAAAAATGTAAAAACAAGGAAAGACAATTTCTTTGAAGAGATTGTCGCTGAAGAACTGAAAGAACTGTCTGGAACCAACAAAGTTGCCGAGACGAACCTCGACGAGATGCCCGCAGGACATCTAAGTAGCGAAGAGTTTCTCTATACCACACCTTTTAACGAGAAAAACTCACAGCTCGCCAAGAATACCGACAACGACTTAGTAGAAAACATTATTTACACTCCTTAAATAAAAAGCCCCTCGCTCACGCGAGGGGCTTTTTTGCTTTTTTTCAAATTTGCTATTTTGCTATTTTGTACTACCTTTGCAAAAAAAGAAGAATACAATGCGTTTTTTGAGTTATATCATAGCCTTTTTCACTCACCCCATCTGGTTCCCTATCTACGGAGCTATGGTGGTGCTTTTTAATATACCTTTCCCTCTCCCGGTAGAGCAAATGAAGTTTACGTGGCTATTATTACTAATAGTTACCATTGCTATCCCTACACTCATCTACCTCATCTTGTTTGTAGTAGGCTGGTTGCAGAACCCTTTTATCATTCCTTTAGAAAAACAAAAATGGCTTTTGTACGGCTATATAGCAATGCTCTTAGGGGTAGCTTTCGGCATCACCCCCATCGACCCCTATCCTATTCTCTACTTCTACGTGATGAACTTAGCCATCAGTTGTTTTATAATTTTGTTTTTACATTTTCTGCGATTGCAAGTCAATATGTTTGCTATGGGAATGGGGGCGCTTACTACCTTCTCAGTATTGCTCAGTATTGCCGTAGAAAAAGATATGACCTACATAATAGCCTTTTTCTTATTCCTCAGCGGAGCCTGTATTTCAGCACAAGCTTACCTCAACCAGAAGTCCTTATGGCTAATGTTTTTAAGTTGGCTCATTGGGGTTTTACCACAGCTCTCGCTACTGTTATTGTTCAGAAATCTAATTTTCGCAATGTAGCAAATTAGCCTTTTAAGCCTTTGAACAAATTATTCCTATTATTTATTGGCTAACAATTACCTAAGTAGCACCATTTGCCCCCTTAATAATTTACATATTATTCAAGGATTCCCACCTCACACTTCCCCATTTACTAATTTTCTAATTTGCTAATTCCCTAATTATCCATTCTCCTTCCCGTCGTACTCCCCCTAGTGCCTATGGCCTAAGGCCTAGTGCCTCTTCCTCTTTCTTTCGCCCCGAAACCCTGTTTTTAACATTTTTAGCGTTGCTGTATTATATTATGAATCAATTTTTTACACACCCTTTCTATACCAATCGTCCAAGATTCGTATAAGCTTCCTATAAGCTCTCCATAAGCTAACCCCACCCTCCTAACAGCCTTTTCTCGCCAAATCTTCTCTCAGCTCTCTTCCGAAACTCTCCGTTTCCTTCCGAACATTCTTAACAGTACTAACACATCGCTTTTGCGGTACACACTTTGCCAAATTTAATAGCCCGTCGTGCTACGACTGGCCCGTGTGGCTCGTACCTTTGGCAAAGTTGATTAGTGGTATTATTGACATTTACTCCATTTACTAATCTGTTAATTTCCTCATTCTCTCATTTTCTAATTTTCTAATTTCCAAGTTTGCTAATTAGAAAGTTCGTATTTTCGGGTTATATTGTTCAACAATTTGCAAGAGATAAGACAATGTCTCGCGCGACATTGTAATCCTTGTAATTTTTGGTGATTTGATTTTTACATATAAACCATTTTTGCTATAACCCCAATCTATATCCGTGATTTTAGCAGGGTCAATTTCACGAATCGCATAGAAAATAAAGAAGTACAGTTGCTTGTTACACAACACAAATGGCGGATTGTAGCGAGTGAGAACAAATAGACTATCTTTTACTTTTAACAGCAAGTCGAAATCACTATCACTCATTTGTTCTACCAGCATACGCAGAGCTTTTTCGTTGCGCTTGAACACATAAGAAAGGAGGTAATACACCAAAAAGGGAATAAGTAAAGAAAGGAGGGTTTCCCCTATTATTTCATCAGGAAACAACAAGTGTAGCACCTCTACACCTTCTTGTATCATCAGCACAAGATAAAGAAACAAAGGCGCTAAAAAAATCACGATAATAATACCGGTAACCCACAAGCGGAACTTACGTACCTTTTTCAAATAAGCCTCCCGCTTTTGTGACAGTTGGTGCTGAGGGCGATAAAGTGCTAAGCGTTCTTCGAATTCGTTTTTGCGTACTATTATAAAGTACATACTAACACCGAGAATGAGGAGAATCAAGAGAAAAAGAAAAAATGGAAAGAAAAAAAGTGTATCCATAATTTTGGCTGAAAACTCAAAAAAAAGTCGTTAATCACTAATTGACTAACGACTTTTTTCTACATTACGATATTGATAATCCTATTAGGCACTACAATTACCTTTTTAGGGGTGTTGCCTTGTAGCTGTTCTGCGGTTTGAGGATCGGTGAGAATGGCTTGCTCTATCTCTGCCACACTCATACTTGTAGCATAAGCGCGTTTAAAGCGTACTTTGCCGTTGAACGATACGGGATATTCCTTGCTGTCCTCTTGTAAATACTTATCCTCGTGTACGGGATAAGGTGCATAAGTTACACTTTCGGCATTTCCGAGCCTTTTCCAGAGCTCTTCGGCGATATGCGGAGCGAAGGGAGCTACCAGCACCGCAAGAGGTGTTAAAACGCCTCTATGGTGGCATTTTAGCGATGATAGCTCATTCACACATATCATAAACTGACTCACCGAGGTATTGAATGAGAAATTCTCGATATCTTCATTTACCTTTTTAATCGTTTTATGCAGTGCTTTGAGCATTTCGGGTGTAGGGGCTTCATCGGTTACTTGCCAGCCATTGTCATTGAAATACAAACGCCATAACTTGCGCAAGAAGTTATACACCCCCGAAATACCTGCTGTGTTCCAAGGTTTTGCTTGTTCCAAAGGTCCTAAAAACATTTCGTAGAGGCGCAAAGTATCAGCGCCATATTGCTCGCAAATATCATCGGGGTTTACCACATTGTATTTGGATTTAGACATCTTTTCTACTTCACGACCTGTGATATACTTGCCGTCTTCTTCTAAAATAAATTCTGCGTTAGCAAATTCTTTACGCCACGCTTTGAATTTATCAATATCTAACTCATCGGAAGTATCTTTTAAGAGAGAAACATCAACGTGAATAGGTTGTATTGATTGTCCTTTTACTTGATTTTTAGAAACAAAGGTATTGGTGCCCTCTAAGCGATATGCAAAGGCACTCATACCCAATATCATACCCTGATTAATCAGTTTTTTGAAAGGTTCTTCAGTGGGGGCAAAACCGCGGTCTTTGAGGAATTTGTTCCAGAAACGAGAGTATAACAAGTGCCCTGTGGCGTGTTCGCTACCTCCTACGTAGAGATCTACGTTTTGCCAATAGTCTACTACGGCTTTGGTAGGGAAGGTTCCACGTGCGTCTTTTTCCATCATATACTCTAACCAATACCACGAAGAGCCTGCCCAACCTGGCATTGTATTCAATTCTAATGGGAATACAGTTTGGTTATCAATCAGCTCATTGCTCACTACCTTATGGTTTACAGTATCCCACGCCCAAGTGGTCGCATTGCCCAACGGTGGGTTGCCCTCTTCGGTAGGGAGGTATTTCTCTACTTCGGGTAGAAGAATAGGGAGGTACTCCTCGCCTATCATCTGTGGCAAGCCATTTTCATAGTATACAGGAAAAGGTTCGCCCCAATAACGCTGACGTGAGAAGACAGCATCGCGGAGACGGTAATTCACTTTGGCTTTGCCTACTCCTTTGGCTTCTAAGGCAGCTAACACTTTGTCAACCGCTTCGTCAAAGTTATTGCAACCATTGAGAAAATCCGAATTTTGGTAAGTCATTCCCTCTTTATCGGTAAAGGCGTTTTCCGAAATATCTTTATCGAAGATGTTAATCACTTCGGGCATTCCTTTGGCACCTTTGAAGTGTTTGGCAAAGGCATAATCGCGGTCGTCACCAGCAGGCACTGCCATTACAGCCCCCGTACCATAGCTTGCTAATACATAATCGCCTATCCAGATAGGGATTTGCTTTCCGGTAAGAGGGTGCATGGCATACGCCCCTGTGAAAGCTCCTGATACGGTTTTGGTATCTGCCATACGGTCGCGCTCTGAACGTTTGGCAGTAGCTACGATGTAGGCTTCTACCTCAGCGCGTTGTTCCTCAGTAGTAATTTGCAATACTAAGGGGTGCTCGGGAGCAAGGGTAAGGTAAGTAACACCGAAGAGAGTGTCGGGTCTTGTAGTAAATACAGTGATTTTACCGTCGTTATTAGCCACTGAAAAATCAATACTTGCTCCTACTGATTTTCCTATCCAGTTGCGTTGACTTTCTTTGATGCTTTCACTCCAATCGATAGTGTCTAAACCTTGTAAGAGGCGTTCGGCATAAGCGGTGATGCGCATACTCCATTGGGTCATCTTCTTGCGAATCACAGGGTGACCCCCACGTTCGGATACACCATTCACGATTTCATCGTTGGCGAGTACAGTTCCTAAGGCAGGACACCAGTTTACTTCGGTTTCTGCCAAGTAGGTAAGTCGGTATTTTAGTAAATGACGTTGTTTGCTTTCAGCTGTCATTGCGTGCCATTGGGCAGCAGTGAAGGTTGGGGTATCGTCGTCACAGGCAGCATTTACCTTGCTATTGCCTTCTGTTTCAAAGAGAGCGATAAGCGTTTCGATAGGCTCTGCCTTGTCGGTTGCGTTGTTATACCACGAGTTGAACAACTGTATGAATATCCACTGGGTATGACGATAGTAATCGGGGTCGGAGGTCTTTACTTCGCGACTCCAATCGAAAGAAAAGCCCATTTTATCTAATTGTTCGCGGTAACGGGCGATATTCTGTGCCGTAGTGAGGGCTGGATGTTGCCCTGTTTGGATAGCGTATTGCTCGGCTGGCAGACCAAAACTATCATAACCCTGAGGGTGCAACACATTAAAGCCTTTGTGACGCTTGTAGCGCGCTACAATATCGCTGGCAATATAGCCCAGCGGATGCCCTACGTGTAAGCCCGCTCCTGAGGGATAAGGGAACATATCGAGCACGTAGTACTTAGGTTTAGTGCTGTTATTTTGGGCTTTGAAAGTTTGGTGTTTAGCCCAATATTCTTGCCAAAAGGCTTCTATTTCTTTGTGATTGTAAACCATTCGTCGTTAATTTGTGGATTTGCTAATTAGCAACTTTGCCAATTATGGTGCAAAGGTATGAAGTAATTAGCAAATGAGCAAATTTGGGGATTGGCAAATGCTGAGAAGTAAGAAAATAGAATTCTTTGCCAAGATTATAAAACCTTGGCAAAGATGAAGAAAGTTTATGTTTTTCGATTAACTTATGTTTCTAAAAACGTGGGAGTTTTTCAGGGATAATGTGTGCTGTGTCGTACCCTGCAAAGTGTTTCAGGTAGTTTTGCAACGTAGTACCATTGCCATCGGCAAAGGCATAGCGTCCTTTTTTCTTCAAATATTTTTTTACTGATTGCGCTCCGACTAAGTGAGCTGCGGCTAATATGCCTGACTCGGTAATTTCTATACCGTTAATTTTAGTGCCTACGTATTGCTTGATTTCATTGCGCAAATACCATTTGTTGCGCTGAAGACTAAGGGTAAAAAGTCGTTCTTGTTGTTCGGGGGAATTGAGGAATTGCTGAGCGTCTTTTACTCCGTAGAACTGCAAAGCTGATTTTCCGAATTGATATTTCCCCATATAGCCAAACCTATTTACTATAAAATAATTGCCTCGTGACTCGCGGTAGGCTAAGGCTTCTTTAAAGCCTATAAAACTTTTTCCTACTTGTGGTGGATTTAAGGAAAACAGATTGGGTTCGCTTGTTATTTCTTTTGGCATAGCGGTAACCAAACGAGGTATATCTACTACGAAGCTGGGCGGTACTACGGTAGTTCTCTCTTCATCACTTTTTACAGTAAAACCCAACATAAAAAATACGGCCATCATCACGGCACAATAATACCTCTTTTTTATATTTTTCATAAAAATTGTTTTCTTTAAGACTTACATCTGTTCTTCATAAGAAGTACACCTGCTTAAAATTATTTCGGGGGCAAAATTACAAAAAAAATGCCAAATGCAACTATTTTGGGTTATAATTTTATCGATAGTGCTATAAGAGTTCTTGATAGCTACCTTCTAAACATTAGTAATTACAAGGGTCGTAGCACGACGGGCGGGGGAGAAATTAGAGAATTAGGAAATGAGAGAATGAGGAGCGAGCCAAAGCCAGCGAGAGCTCACAGCTGGGTATGTGGGGGCGAGAGAAATGAGAGAATGAGAGAATGAGAAAATTAGGAAATGAAGATTGTTAGTTTATTCAACTTTGCCCAAGTTTGAAACTTGGGCAAAGTGTGTGCTACAAAAAGTGACACATCGGAGGGTTCGGAAGGAAACGGAGCAATTCGGAAGAGGGGAGAGAGGATTTTTGGTGAAAAAAGGGTGTAAGGAGGGTGTGGTTAGCTTATAGAGAGCTTATAGGAAGCTTATACGAATCTTGGACGATTGGTATAGAAAGGGTATATAAGTGGTTGAATGATAGTATAATACAGCGATGCAAAAAATGATAAAAAGAAGGTTTCGAGACGAAAGAAAGAGGAATAGGCACTAGGCCTTAGGCCATAGGCACTAGGGGGGAGTATGACGGAAAAGGGGGAATGTGGTGACGGAAAAAGTGAAGGGAATGTAGGGTCGTAGCATAATGGGAAATTATCTTTGGCAAAGTGTGTACGAGCTACAAGCTCGCACCAGCGAAGGAAACCTCCCCCTATTCACATACCCAGCTGTCGCTGGCTACCTTCAAAAGGGGGAATGTGGCGACGGAAAGGTGGAGGTAAGATGGGGGAAGTTTATAAGATAGAAAGTCTTTTATTTTGTCCACGAGAAAAGGCGCATATCTCCTGCTTCTAAGGTGTATGTTTTAGAGGTTGTCCAATTGACGGGGAGCAAGCGGGCTTCTTTGCTTACTTCTTGTACTTCGGCAGTGGCTTTTATCTCTAAGGGCAACGTTTTGAGAGGACTGTGGTTTACAATCATCAAATAGTAGCGAGACCCGTTCTGCAAAAGCGAAACAGTTGCTCCTATATCGCCTGTTTTGAGGACGTCAAAGTTTTTGGGCAATACCAATCTTTTTGTGCCTGCGGGAATGCTTTTGCCGGTATGCCATACGTTGAGCATCTTTGCTCCCACGAACACGCCGGAAAGTTTCTGTACTTCGGCATTGGCTTGGGCTAATCGGTAATAGGTAGCATTTTTAGAGCCGTCGGGCGCAATAGGCGCTTTGTAAGTTAGGTTATCAGGAGGGGTGGTATAGGTAAAGAACTGCATCAGTTGCGAACCATAGGCTAAGTTGGTGTACAGTTGCAAGCGCAGGTCGGCAAGAGTAGGTTCTGGGTATCCACCTTCACCGAGAGGGTGGGACGATGATAGCACGAGCGTCCATAGAGGAATGCGTAATTCTTTGGCTTTTGCCGAGAAGACTTCTAAGTTTTTATACCACAATCCGTTTACGGTTCTCTCTTTTGCTCCTTTGTTCAGTACGATAGGGTAGAAGGTAGAAGAGAGCATTTGCAGAGGGAGGGTGCGGGTAGCTTTTTCAAGATAAGCATTAAAGGAGGCACCTAATTGCTTTTCGGAAGTGTCTATTGAGAGGAAATTCACATAGCAGATGCCTTTTTTGTCGATTTGCTGAAAGCGTTTCATCTTCGCTGCTATCTTATCTAAATCTTTCATTGAGGGTTCGTCTGCCATAAACCAGCCCGCCACAGCAGGGTGGTCTTTTAGGGCTTTAATGGTTGCTTCGGTATCGGTAGAGAGTTCTGAGCAACTTACAATACTCTTCATTTGTAGGTTTTGCATCTTATTCAAAGCCTCTTTCACTTGGGCGAGGGGCGAATGATAAGTGTACATATTGTAATTTAAGCCCGCTTGTTTCATTTCTTGATAGGCTTCAGTAGAGGATTGAGGGGAGAGTCCTATCCACGCCATCATTGGAAAGGGGGTGTTGCTGGAGATAAGAGAGCCATTATCTTCGCTGTTATTATCTTTTTGGCAACTTGTGAAAAGGCATAAAGCACTTAAAGTGATGTAAAAAAATCTTTTCATTTGGGTAATGTTTATGGTCTTGATAGCGCAAAAATACAAAATAAATTGTAAAAAAGGTGACAATATGAAAGAAAATGATTACTTTTGTCGCAAGAGAAGTCGTAGCACGACAAGCAGTATGAGTCGCACAGGTGAAAAATTAGCAAATTTGTAAATAAGCAAATGAGGAAATGTGAACCATATATATAGTTTGAGCCACACAGGCATCTGTAGCACGGAAGGCAAAAGAAAAACGATTTGAGAACAAAAAACTCACGAGCAAAAATTTAGAACTAAATAAAAGAACAATGAAAAGAACGATTTTAATGCTCCTTATTGCCTTTGGAGCACTCTCTTGTAGTAAAGAGGATATTAAGAAATTAGAAGGTAAGGTAGATGTTACCGTCTACGTAAAAGACAACAACGGTACGCCCTTAAAGAATTGGGAGGTATATGCTTACGATGAATGGGCGTGGGAACACAAAAGTGACTCGCACCCTACTTTTCACGCGAAGCGGTCGGCGACTGATGATGAGGGGATAGCCTCGTTTGTACTGAGTGTAGATGTGATTGATGAGCAAGAAGTGTATCAGTTTGTGGTGTATTACACTGAGGACAACGCAGGGAAGAAGAATCTTTCGGGCACTGAAATTACTAAGAATAGTTTGAAGACAGTGAAAACGGTTACCCTTAAAGCGAAAGAAAAATCAACGATTACAATTGCGTTGTAGTAGTTATCGGACAGATTTCCCCCTTGAAACTTAAAAACGCTAAAACATTATGGATAGGAACAGTGTTTTACAGTACAAAAATCTGTTTGACGGCATTACTCATTATATAGAAAGTGAAGATGCCAAAGAGAAAATAGAAGTGTGGTTTGCCCGTGAGTTACAAACCATATTGGGCTATGCCCGATGGGAGAACTTTTCGGTAGCGATACACCGAGCAGTTGCTTCGTGTAAGTCGCAACAAATCAATGTAGATGACCATTTTCGTGAGGTCACGAAAATGGTCGAGTTAGGTAGTGGTTCCAAGCGTGAAATTATGGATTTTATGCTTACTCGTTACGCCTGTTATCTCATTGCTCAGAATGGCGATCCTAAAAAAGAGGAAGTAGCTTTTGCTCAGAGTTATTTTGCTGTACAAACCCGTAAGGCGGAACTCATAGAAGAACGGCTCAATTTACTCTCTCGTTTAGAAACACGCGATAAACTCAGAAGTGCCGAAAAGCAACTTTCACAGAATATTTATGAGCGTGACGTTGATGATAAAGGCTTTGCGCGTATCCGCTCCAAAGGCGATACCGCTCTTTTTGGCGGACATACTACTGAGGATATGAAGCTACGGTTAGGAATAAAAGCCAACAGACCTTTGGCAGATTTCTTACCAACGCTTACGATTGCAGCTAAGAACCTCGCTACCGAAATGACCAATTACAATGTAGAAAGTAATGATTTGCACGGCGAATCTGCCATCACACACGAGCACGTACAAAATAACCAAACTGTACGACAAATGTTAGGACAACGTGGTATCAAGCCAGAAGAATTGCCTCCCGCTGAAGATATTAAGAAATTAGAACGCAAAGTAGCACGTGATGAGAAAATGATAGTTGAACGCTCTCAAAAATTGCCTAAAAACTAAAATAATAATAACTTACCTATTACCTATGCTAAGATTCACCGCTCTTACTACCGCACAAAACCGCAAACCGGTGGCGGTACCCGAAAATGGCAAACGCTCCGAACTGTTTGCCCAAAATGTATTCAACGAAGAGGCTATGCGCCAACTGATGACCCGCGATGCCTTTGCCGCTGTAATGAACGCCATACACAATGGCACTAAAATAGACCGCCGTGTAGCCGACCAAGTGGCGACCGCTATGCGCGATTGGGCAATATCCAAAGGCGCTACCCATTACACCCACTGGTTCCAACCTCTTACAGGGGGCACTGCCGAAAAACACGATGCTTTCTTTGAGCCCGTTACCCGCGACCGTGCTATCGAACGCTTCGGGGGCGGACAGCTCGTACAACAAGAATCTGATGCTTCCAGCTTTCCCAATGGCGGTATCCGCAATACTTTCGAGGCACGTGGCTACACCGCTTGGGATCCTTCTTCACCACCTTTTGTCTACGGCACCGTGCTTTGTATCCCTACAATATTCATCGCCTATACCGGTGAGGCATTAGACAACAAAACGCCACTGCTCAAAGCCCTTAGTGCTATCGACCAAGCAGCTACCGAGGTTGCGCGCTATTTCGACAAGAATGTGAGCAAAGTAACCACTACCTTAGGCTGTGAGCAGGAGTACTTCCTCATTGATAAAGCTCTTGCCAATACCCGCCCCGATTTGATGATTACCGGCAGAACGCTTTTAGGACATCAAGCGGCGAAAGGACAACAGCTGGACGACCACTATTTAGGGGCAATTCCCAGCCGTGTGTTGGCTTTTATGCGCGATTTGGAACAAGAGTGCCTATTGCTTGGTATCCCCGTGAAAACGCGCCATAATGAGGTCGCTCCTAACCAGTTTGAGTTGGCTCCTATTTTTGAAGAAGCCAACCTTGCTGTCGATCAAAACTCTTTGCTGATGGACGTGATGCGCAAAGTAGCCGAACGTCATAGCTTTGTAATCCTATTCCACGAAAAACCCTTTGCAGGGGTGAATGGGTCGGGCAAACATAACAACTGGTCGCTGGTTACCGATACAGGCGTAAACCTTTTAGCACCCAGCAAAACACCTATCAAGAACCTCCAATTCCTCACTTTCTTCATCTGCACTATCAAGGCAGTATGTGAATACGAGCCTTTGTTAAGGGCTTCGGTAGCATCGGCGACTAACGATTACCGATTAGGTGCCAATGAAGCACCGCCTGCCATTGTATCGGTGTTTATAGGCGAACAGCTTACCCAAGTGTTGGACGCCTTAGAAGTATCGTCTGATAACCTATCTCCCGAAGAAAAAACCGAACTTAAACTGAATGTAGTAGGCAAAATACCCGACCTTTTCCTCGACACTACCGACCGCAACCGTACCTCGCCTTTCGCCTTTACGGGCAACAAGTTCGAGTTTCGCGCGGTGGGCTCTAAAGCCAACTGTGGCAAACCTACAATGGTACTGAGCACCATAGTAGCTCAGCAACTCACCGAGTTTAAGAAAGCCGTTGATGCGCTCATCGAAGGGGGCAAGAAGAAAGAAGATGCTATTTTTAAAGTATTGCGCCGCTATATTAAGGAAAGTAAGAAAATACGCTTTGAAGGCGACGGCTATAGCAAAGAATGGGAGGAAGAGGCTGCCCGCCGTGGACTATCAAACCATAAAACGACACCTGAGGCATTGAAAGAAAACATCAGTGAGAAGGCTGTGGCTTTGTTTGAAAGTACAGGAGTACTCAGCAAAGTAGAACTTTTAGCGCGTTATGAAATTGGCTTAGAAGAATACGTGAAAACCGTGCAGATAGAATCGCGTGTATTAGGCGATATTGCTCGTAATCACGTGGTGCCAACAGCCGTGCGCTACCAAAATACGCTTATTGAGAACGTAAAGGGCTTAAAAGAAATATTTGGCGATAGCTACCAAGAAGTAGCTGCTGAGCAAATGGAGCTTATACGCCATATTTCGGAGCATATCAAGGTTATTCACAGCCAAGTGGAGGCAATGGTAGAGGCTCGCAAGCACGCTAATCACTTACCCGATTTTGAAGCCAAAGCCGATGCTTATTGCACGCAAGTAAAACCTTTCTTTGAGGTAATACGCTACCATTGCGATAAGTTAGAACTTATGGTAGATGATGAGCTTTGGACACTGACGAAATACCGGGAGCTGTTTTTTAATTAGCAAATTAGAAGATTAGAGAATGAGAAAATGAGAAAGTGAAGATTGTCAGTTTATTCAACTTTGCCAAAGGTGTGAGCCGCACGGGCAATAAATCAATCGGCTTTATCAGCCGAGTCGGGCTCGTCAGGCAAAACCGATTTTTTTGTAATTCGTAATTGAAATCTTAGACTTTGATAAAGTAAATCAATACAAAATGAGCCAATGTGCAGGTATGCACATTGGCTCATTTTCTAAATACTAATTTGCTAATTTATTCGATAATAGCAGTAATTTCATCTTTCCAAGTACTCCAATTAGGAGCATTCTTGTAATCGTTTACTCTTCTTGAAGGCACATAAATATTTCTTCTTATTGATGATCCACTAAAAAAAGCACTATCTCTTTTCAAAGTAGGAACTTCTAAAAAAGCTTTAACTGTAATATTACTTAACACAAAACAACCTGAAAAAGCTCTTGAACCTATTATACGTATGGTTTCAGGTAAGATAGCTTTTTCAGCTTTTTCACATGAAGCAAAAGCTGCTTCCCCTATTTCAATAAGCCCAGTGTTATCTAAATTAATTTGGGTAAGAGCTGTGCAGGTGTTAAATGCATTGTCACCTATTTTTTCTACCTTGCCAAACTGTACTTCTTTTAGTTTGTAACAACCCTTAAATAGAGAGTTTGCTATTTCTTTAGTGTTGGGTAGTTTTATCGAAGTTATATCGGTATTTTCAAAGGCAGCTTCCCCAAAAGTAATATTGGATGTGCTATTAAAAGTAACTGTACTAATAGAAGAGTTTATAAAAGCATAATCACCTATTTCTTTCAAGTTAACAGGCAGGTTTATGCTTTGTAGTTTGGTGTTTCTAAAAGCATTTGCTTTAATAGTATTTACTTTTTGTAGTTTGCTATCGGCTTGCATATCTAGTGAAGTAGTACTAGTGTTAGTCCACTTCACAAGGGTCAAACCGTCAGCACTAAGTTCATAGTAGCTAGCAGGAATGTCGTTGTTTACAGGTTCCTCTGTTTTATCTTTGCTACAGCTTGCAAAAACAGTAGCAGCTAAGGTTAAAAATAAAAATTTTTTCATGGTGTTTTTTTTGATGTTTAGAGTGCAAAGCTACAAAATAATTATCAATAAACAATTAATTATAAAGATATTTTTTAGTATAACCAATCCAATATATCAAACTGGCAGGAGCTACAAGAAAAGCACCAGCAAAGGAAATGTCAGTTTATTCAACTTTGCCAAAGGTGCGAGCCGCACAGGCAGTGTGAGCCACACGGGCAAAAACTTTGGCAAAGTGCATACCGCAAAAGCGATGTGTAGGAACTATTAGGAGCTTTCAAAAGGAAACGAAGATTTTCATAAGAAGATTAAGAGGTCTTTTGGTGAAAAAAGGGTGTAAGGAGAGTGGGGTTAGCTTATAGAGAGCTTATAGGAAGCTTATACGAATCTTGGACGATTGGTATAGAAAAGATATATAAATGATTGATTAATAATATAATACAACGATGTAAAAAATGGTAAAAAAGGGGTTTCGAGACGAAAGAAAGAGGAAAAGGCACTAGGCCTTAGGCACTAGGGGGAATATGACGGAAAAGGGAACGAATGACGAATGACGGAGGTAATAGGGGGAATGTAGCGACGGGAAGGAGAAGGGATAATTAGGGAATTAGCAAATTAGAAAATTAGTAAATGGGGAAGTGTGAGGTCTTAGGGCATAGGTAATAGGGAGGTGACGGAAAGAGTATAGGCGGGTTGGAAAATTAGAGAATTAGCAAATTTGGAAATTAGCAAATGGAAAAGAGGTTAAGAAATTCGGAGGGGCTTAGGAAAGGTGTAAGCGGTGAG
Organism: Capnocytophaga sp. oral taxon 323; assembly: GCF_001278825.1. Classification (NCBI taxonomy): domain Bacteria; kingdom Pseudomonadati; phylum Bacteroidota; class Flavobacteriia; order Flavobacteriales; family Flavobacteriaceae; genus Capnocytophaga; species Capnocytophaga sp. oral taxon 323. Next base: position 1,966,302 of record NZ_CP012589.1, on the reverse strand, counting down.
AGAAACTTATTAAGGGATTAGACCTTAAATTGCTATAAAGTGGAATAAGAAAAACGGTGGGATTCTTTGTTAATTGAAAATTATATCGTACTTTTGTACTTTAAACATCATTAAAACTAAGTATGAATCTGAAAAATATATCGTTTAAGAAGCTACTTACACAAGGCGGTCTTGCGCTTGCTACCCTGCTATCACGGCTGTTAGAAGGCTGTATCGCTTTGGCTTCGATGGTATATAAATTACTACGTTATGCCTTAAAAGTGCTCTGGGCGGTATTTATCTTCGCTTTGCTTATAATTCCTTATGGTATCTTTAGACTTTACCAAGGATATAAGAATAGAAAAAACGCTCCGAAAAAGGAACAGGAACAGATAGTATATACGGGCAACATATTCCACCGCAGTTGGCAATGGTTGCGGGCTAAACCTTATCAGTTTTACCTCAAATGGATAGGTATACCAATTGGGATAGGCGTAGGAGGTATACTGTTGCTCATCTTGTTAATTTACTTTGGGGCTTTTGGCAGGTTACCCTCAGAGGAGGATTTGAAAGAGTTGCGCCAATCGGAAGCGAGTCTTGTTTACGATTACGAGAACCAATTGATAGGGAAATTTTATATCTTCGACCGTACCAAAATAGAATACAAGGACTTTCCTCCTTATCTTATCAACGCACTTATCGCTACCGAAGACGAGCGTTTTTACTTGCACAAAGGGGTAGACACGAAGAGTTTGTTTAGGGTGTTCTTTAAATCACTACTTTTGCAAGACGACTCGTCAGGAGGGGGAAGTACTGTTACAATGCAGTTGGCTAAAAATATTTATGGACGTGGACAGCGCTACGGGAAACTTTCGATGCCTATACACAAAATCAAAGAGATGATTATAGCCAGACGCATAGAAAAGGTATACAGCAAGGAGGAAATCTTGACGCTTTACCTCAATACTGTGCCTTTCAGCGATAATACTTACGGGATAGAAAGTGCGGCGCAACGATTCTTTGACAAATCGGCGAGAGACCTTACGCTTAATGAAGCGGCTACGCTTATCGGTACGCTTAAAGCGACGAATAGCTATAATCCGCGTACCTCACCCAAGCGCAGTGAAGAGCGTCGGAATGTGGTGTTGGCACAGATGAAGAAAAACAACTTGCTGACCGAAGACGACTTTAAAGTTCATACAAAAGACACTCTTAAAACTACGGCAACTACCGCTGAAAAAGATGGTGTAGCGCCTTATCTTGTAGAACAAATACGCTTACTATTACCTGAACTGCTGAAAGACGTGAAGAAGCCAGACGGTTCGGCTTATAATATCTATAAAGATGGATTGCGCATCTATACGACCATTGACAAGACAATGCAGGAGTATGCTGAGAAAGCAGTGGAAAAGCATTTGACATCGTTACAACAAGATTTTGAACAGACCTATGGCAAACGTGCTCCTTGGAACTTGGACAGTGACTGGTTTAAGGAAGAAGTGAAGAAGTTGCCTGCTTATAAAGAACTTGAAGAGCAAAAACTCTCGGAAGCGCAGATATGGGCGAAGCTGAGTGAGAAGAAGCCGATGGATTTATCTTTCTATACCGAAGACAGTATTAAAAGGCATAGTACATTGGACAGTTTGTCGCGTTTTATACGCATATTAAACACGGGATTTGTGAGTGTAGAGCCTCAAACGGGCGCAATTAAAACTTATGTGGGTGGGGCAGACTTCCGCTACTTTAAGTACGACCATATCCTACAAAGCCGTCGCCAAGTGGGCTCAGTTTTTAAACCGATAGTATACGCTACTGCCTTAGAGATGGGAATGCCTGTGTGCACGCACTTTTCGCCCTTGCCTTTGACCTATGCTGATTACGAATATTGGTCGCCACGCAACGCTTCTAAGACTGACGATGACCCTAACATATATTACTCAGTATGCAAGGGATTGCGAGAATCATTGAACACCATAGCAGTACAAACGCTCTTTTATGCGGGGCTAAAGAATGTGATAAAGAAAACACGACAGTTAGGCATCACTTCTCCCCTACCGAATGTACCTTCGATAGCATTGGGTTCGGCTGAACTATCGGTGATAGAAGTAGCTAAGGCTTATACGGCTTTTGCGAACAAAGGGGTGCCTGTAGAGCCTTATTTTATCACCCGAATAGAGAACAAAAAAGGGGAAGTAATATGGGAACGCAAACCTAAGGTTTTAGCTCCTGCACTGAGTGAACGCACTGCCCAAATAATGATACAGATGATGCGCTCGACCGTGAACGAAGGTACCGCATCACGTATGCGTGGGCAATACGGACTTACCAATGACCTTGCGGGTAAAACTGGTACGACCCAAGACAATAAAGACGGTTGGTTTGCGGGAATGCTTCCCAACCTTGTAATGATTACGTGGGTGGGTAATGACCAGCAGATAGGTTTTAAAAGTACGCGTTTGGGACAAGGAGCTAACTCGGCATTGCCTATTGCTGCCTTGTTTGTATCGCAACTGAACCGCAACAGCAAGTATAAAGACCTAACGCGAGCTACTTTTAAGGTAAGCGAAGAGATACGTACGGAGGTAACTGAATGTGAGCCTACTGTACGCGAAGGTTTCTTTGACCGCCTTTTGAGCAGTACTGCCAAAGATACCATAAGAGCAGGAGATGTGCATTATCGGATTTATGAGCGCAAAGGTAAGCTACACAATGTGGAAGATGAGGAAGATATATCGGTAGACGATGTGGTAAATCCTGCCAATACACCTGCGCCAGCACCAAGCACTCAAACAGCTACACAGGAAGGGAAAGAAAAGAAAAAAGGGCTTTTGGATAGGATTTTTAGTCGTAGCACGACAGACGATTAGTCCTAGCACGACAGGCAATTGAATGAGAAAATTAGGGAATGAGAAAGTTAGCAAATGAGGAAATGAGGAAGGATAAGATTTTAAGAGAGGCAATAAAACATTGAGATAACTAAAGACTAACAAATTAAAACTAATATAGATGAAAAGAATAGTATTTTTAATGGTGTCGTTCATCTTGATGACACCTTACATAAACGCACAAGAAAAAAAGAAGTTTGCTGTGAGAACCGTTGCTTTTTACAACGTTGAGAACCTTTTCGACACGATTAATGACCCTCATAAGTTTGATGATGACCGCACTCCTGAGGGAGCTGACCGCTGGACGAGTAAGGTGTATAACGACCACGTACACAAGATAGCCAAAGTAATTTCGGAGATAGGAAGTGATGTTACCAAACACGCCCCCGATATAGTAGGTCTTGCCGAAATAGAAAACGAAGCGGTAGTGAGAGACCTTATCAATACCGAATATTTGAGGAAATATAATTATGGGATTGTACATTACGAATCACCCGACGCTCGTGGGGTGGATGTAGCCCTCATCTACAAGAAAAGCGTGTTTAAACCTACTGCTTCATTTCCACACTCTCTATACCTCACCAAAGATGACGGAAAGCCTCTTTACACTCGCGACCAACTGTTAGTAAGTGGTGAATTGGACGGTGAAATGATTCATTTTATAGTAAACCACTGGCCTTCGCGTTTTGGAGGAGAAGCTAAAAGTAGACCCAGTCGTGAAAAAGCGGCGGCTTTGAACAAGAAAATTATAGATTCACTCCTCAGCAAAGACCCTAATGCTAAAGTGATAGCAATGGGTGACTTTAACGACGACCCTATTAACTCAGGCTTTAAGAATGTGTTAAAGACCAAAGACAAAAAAGAAGATGTAAAACAAGGAGAGTTATTTAACCCTATGGAGGCTATGCTGAAAAAAGGAATGGGAACGTTAGCCTATCAGGACGGATGGAATCTTTTTGACCAGTTTTACTTTACTTATGATTTGCTAAAAGAAGATAAGAGCAGTTACCGCTATTGGAAAACGGGGATATTCAATCGCTCGTATTTGGCTAACCCCAAAGGGCGCTATAAGGGATATCCTTTCCGCAGTATGAGCAATGGTAATTACACTTGGGGATATTCTGACCACTTCCCGGTGTATATGTATCTTATCAGAGAACTGAAATAAGGAAATAAGAATATTTATGTTAGCAATTGAGAGGCTACCCGAAGAGTTTAAAATATTTTTGGGTAGCCTCTCAAACTTTTCTATTCTTCTCTCACCTCTGTTGTCTCCTGAGTAGGTGCTTCTACAGGTGCTGTACTCTCAGGCTGAGGTGCAATTACAGGAGGCTCTTGCTCCTGTAAAGGTCTGTTTTTAGAAAGTTTAAAACCTACACCTACCGAAATGGCAAAGTAATAACTTTGAGCGTCTTTAAAGTTTAGATAAGGAGTAGGTTCTTGATTGGTGAGAGGCGATAGATTGGTAGAAAAACGACCGTCTACAGTAAGGATGATTTTAGGAAATTCCCACATCACACCTCCTCCTAAATGCAAATTCATCATAACACTATTGAAATGTGAGGTGATATCATACTTTTCACTGTATTGTTTCTCGGAATAAGAGGCTAAAAGTAAGAATTTAGGAGCTACTCCTATTTGTCCAAATCCCCTAAATTTCTTTTTACCTTCTATTTGTAGTAAAATAGGTACTTCTAAGCAATCAAAACGAATAAAATGACGGTCGGATAGTTTTAAATCAGAACCTTCGGGACGAAAAGGAATAGCTTCGCGTTTGTACATCACTTCGGGTAAGAATACCCAATGGGTCTTGAGCGGAAGGCGGAAGAATACGCCTGTATTAAAAACTCCTGAATGCCCAAAATACTCTATATTATAGCTTTCATTGGCTGTTTTAGGAGTTATAACGCTTACCGTTGCCAAAGGATTATTAAGTTTTACCCCTATGGCTGTCTGAGAAAAACCGAGTGTAGCAACACTCAAAAAAACGATGGTGATTAAAAAACGTTTCATAATATATGTTGTTAAAAATTAAAAATCTTGTTCTTGTGATGTATTCACCTCAGCAGGAATACTATCATTAGTAATTGTTGGGAGCTCTTCTTGAGGAATAGTTCTCATCTTTTTAGAGAGTTTGTAGCCTGCCCCCAACGAAATGCTAAACACAAATGTTCTCGCTTTATCAAAATTTATATATTCTGTACGGCTTCCCGATGCTAAGTTCGTTATATTGGTAGAAAAACGGGCATCAACTGTATAAATCCATTTAGGGCGCTCAAATAGCACACCTCCTCCAATATGTCCTATCAACATCACTGTATTAAATTGGGAACTCCCTCCGTAAGTAACATTTTTAGAGGCATCATAAAAAGAAGAAGAGAAGAGGATTTTAGGTGAGAAACCTACAAAACCAAAACCTCTAAACGCTTTCTTACCTTCGTATTGTACTAAGAAAGGCACGTCCAGGTATTCAAACCTATAATAAGAATCTTTGCTGCTATTCTCTATTCTAAAACGCACAGCTTCGTGCTTAAAAAGCAATTCACTTTGTAATACCCAACGCTCTTTTAAAGGAATACGAACGAAGCCTCCAAGGCTAACAAAGGCATTGTAGGTTTTCAGATCAACATTGGCTGTTGTATATAAAGGAGTTATTAAGCTAACAGCCGATAGAGGATCCGTTACTTTTATCCCTATAGCCGTTTGCGCAAAGCTAAATGTAGTAACACTCAAAAAAATGATGATGATTAAAAAACGTTTCATAATATATGAGTTAAAAAACTAAAATTCTTGTTCTTGTGGTGTATTCACCTCAGCAGGAATACTATCTTTGATAATAATTGGGAGCTCTTCTTGAGGAGTAGCCCTTTCTAAAGGCAACACTTTCTTTTTAAAAGGCTTGTAACCTGCCCCTAAAGAAAACGCAAAATAATAGCTTTGTGCCTTAGTGAAATCAATATCAGGGGTGTTCTTTTCAGAAGTAAGTGGTGTAAGGTTGGTAGCGAGTCTTCCATCAGCAGTAAAAACCCAATCTCTTCTGTTCCATAAAACACCTCCCCCAACATTTAAATTGAGAACAACCCTATTAAAAGAGCTCGTAACATTATGGTCGTCTTTTTCTAAAACAGCAGAATACTTTGCTGAAGTTAAGAATTTAGGAGCCACTCCTAATTGAGCAAACCCTCTTACGGTGCGCTTTCCCTCCCATTGTAACAGGATAGGAACCTCAGCATACCAAAATTTATATACTCCGCGATCAGAGAGAAGTTCTTCTATTGTTTCCTCTTGATGAAAAAACCAAACCCCCTCACGCTTGAACAACGCTTCGGTTTGTAGTGCCCAATGTGTTTTTAGAGGTATTCGCATAAAAGCTCCTATATTAAAAGCCCCTATATAAAACTCACCAAAAATACCTCCTCCGTTTCTAATTCCCTTTGGTGTATTTGCAATTTGATGTTTCATTACATTAACTGCTACAAACGGATTAGCAACTTTCACCCCTACGGCTATTTGGCTATAGCTAAATGCCGAAATACTTAAAAGCATAGCAGTGATTAAAAAACGTTTCATAATATTTTAGTTAAAGATTATTATTACCTCTTATCTATTACTTATTGCCTAAGTCTAAGTATTTTTCAAAGTAATCAGCAATGTCTTTGAGTTCTTGGCGGTAGTGATCGTCGTCTTTCTCGGTAAGGATACCATAGCCATAACGACGGAAGTCCTGTAGTATATCCGAGAGTCGGTTGGTGATGAGTTTGAGCGTAATATGCACATTGTCTTCCGTGCGATTGGAGAGGTAAATCCCTAATACCTTCCCTCCATTTTCTTCCACTATCCTACTGATTTCAGTAAAAGAATAATCGTGAACACTTCTTTCTAAGATGAGTATCCGACCCGCTTCTTGTATAAAAGGCGTTTTGGTGAGTTGTTGTATAAAGTCTCCCAAGTAGTAATAACCTATAAATTGCTGAGTCTCATTTATTACGGGGAGCATATCGGTGTGATAGGAAGCGAAAGCCTCTATTACGGTATCCCACGTAGCAGTTAGCGATACAAAAAAGCGTTCTAACGCATACTGATAATCACTTACTAACGCCTCTTTAGCTACCCCTTCCACTGCTTCTTTGCGGAGTACCCCTATAAAAGAATTCCCTTCACACACGGGCAAAGCCGAAGGTGAATGCGCCTCAAAAAGTAACTTCACTTCCTCTATTGAAGTTGTAAGCGTAGTATATAAAGAATGGGTTGTCATATTATTACTTGAATTAATAACAGTCAGATTTTATTTGTCCTTTGTTTTGGTAGTAGCTCAGCGGTTTTTCTAAATGTTCTCTACAAATCGCCTCTAAGACTTCGGTCACCGCTTTCTCCATTGCAACCGACCCGCATATCATTATAATTCCTTTGTTTTTGAGGAGTTCAGCAAAGAAAGGAGCTTCTCTTTGCAAGATGTCTTGCACATAGAATTTATCCCCTTCACGCGAGAGGGCTTGCCAATAGTTGGCTATCTTTCCTTCGCGAGTAAACTGTTCTATATAAGGTCGGTAGATTTCCAAAGAGGCTTCACGGCGGCAACCCCATATCAGGGTGATGGGTTTCTTTTTAGTGTTTTCGGCTATCATTCCTATAAAGGGCGCCATCCCCGAACCATTGGCAATACAGACCACTTGAGGTGCTTTTTTAGGAAAATGGAAATGTTTTTTGGCTACCAAAGCAGCTTGCAATGTATCGCCTATTTGCAAATTGTTCAGCAGGTTAGACACTACCCCTTGTGAGTGTAGCTTCACACTCAACCACACATCTCCTTGATATTTAGCAACCGAATAGAGTCGTTCACGTCCGTCTTCAGGAGTAATGCCAAAGAGGTCGCCCGAGGCAAAACTACTTTTTGGAGACGGGCGTAGCGCTATTAGGAAAATATCGTCGTCCATTACGGGCGTTTTCTCTGTTACCGTAAAAGAGAGCGGTTTGCGCTGAGGCTGTACTTTGAAATCATCAGGCAAAGCCAAAAAGAGCTTTTGTGCCATAGCCCAAGCCGTTGCCCACGCTTTAAACTGACCGAAATCTTGGTCATTTACGGTATGCAAAGGCAGCGCACATTCTGCTTGTGCAGTAGCCGACAAAAGTTGGTCTACTTTTTTGGCATATTTGCAGAAATCGGGGTAAGCATCAGAGCCAAAACCGAGTACGCTATACGCCAAAGGTTGTGCGGGGGGATATTTCGCCCATAGTTGCGCAAAGTGAGTCGCATTGATAGGCGCCTCACCATCGCCATAAGTGCAAGTAAATACGATGAGTTGCTCTGCTTTAGCAAAACGAGTATAGGCATTCATATCGGTGAGGTAGGAACGTTTGCCCAAACGGAGGAGTTCGTTATGAAAAAGGATAGCAAATTTGCGGGTGGTGCCTCCTTCGGTGCCTACTAACACAATATATTCACATTCGCTTTTATCAAACGGATTGTTGATGCCCTTCTTTCGTTTTCTGAGGGTCATCGCAAAGCCAGAGTAGAGGAAGAACAACAGCGCCACACACGAGAGCAACAACACGGTCGCCCAGAGGCAATGCCCTTTGCCGACGTGCAGGGTGCGCACCAAATACGCCAAGCCTTTATAAGGAGAGGTGGAGGTGCTAATCACCTCGCCCGTAAACTGATTGACTACTATATTTTTATCGATGAAATCTACTTTATAGACCTCTTCTACATCTTCAAAAGCAGGAAATTCTACTTGGCGCACTTCGGCGAGAGGCACTTGGAAAACGGAGAAGTCTTTAGCGGGTTTTGCGGGCGTTTCTTGTAGTGTGCTAACATCGTAATTGTGTTCGGTTTTGAACTTAGGAAACACTCCCACTGTTTCGAGCATCATATACACCCCTGTGAGGGCGATGATAAAGATAGGCACGAGCGCCCAGCGCCCCAGAGTACTGTGGTAATGATTGTAGAATTTCTCTTGCGGGAGCTTGTGGAAGAACCTGCCCCAGCGTTGCTGTTTGCGGGCGATGAGCCATATACCCGACAAGGCTACTACACACAAACACAAGGCTGTAAGCCCCATTATCACCCGTCCCGTTTTGCCCATATAGAGCGAGCGGTGTAGCGTTTTGACGAACTGTATAAACTTCGAGGGTTTGTAATTTCCTTTGATGACTTCCCCCGATTGTGGATGGATAAAGAGTTTTTCGCCCTCAGCAGTCTCCACCTGCACAAAATGATTGCGGTCGATAGTGAGTTTAAGGACGTCTATATTCTTTTCCTTTAAAACGGCAATTGTTTGGGCAAGAGTAGTGCTTTCAAACGCTACACTTTTGTAAGGCAACGTTTGATTATACACCGATTCACCTGCCAAGATAACCCCCGTAAGAGCTCCCAGCAGTATGAATACCCCTGCTATCAGGGAAAGAATTAAATGAAGTTTACGCATAATAATTACGAATGACGAATTACGAGTGACGAATTACGAGTGACGAATTACGCAAAGGAGATTTGTCGATGTGTTAATTTGTTTGGCACGAGCTACAAGCTCGCACCAGTGGTGGGGAATTGCCATTCGCCCCTACATAGTACCTAACTCAAATCGTATTTTCTTTGCATTCTTCAGCGCCTCGTGACTGATAAAATAGGTTTTGTAAGGCTTGTCGTCGATGTAAATGTTCTTAATGTAAATGTTTTCAGGCGAAGCATTACTTTCTATTACCAAATCACCAGCAGGATAGTACTGCGGATTGCGTTTGAGGGTGATTTTAGTAAACTTAGGCGAGGTGAAAGTATAGTTAGGCTCAGCGGGAGTAATAGGATAGAAACCTGCCATTCCATAAATGAGCCAAGCCGACATTACTCCTGTGTCTTCATTGCCTGGGAGCCCCGCAGGTTTATTTTGAAAATACTCATTGATGAGTTGGTCTACTTTCTGTTGGGTTTTCCACTCTTTGCCTTTTAGGAAGTTGTAGAGATACGGATAGGCAATATCGGGTTCGTTTGCCATATCGTACTGCTTACTGTCGAAAATATGGTCGAGTTGCTTTTGAAAAGGTTTTTCACCGCCCATTAGCTTGATCATTCCTTTTACATCGTGGGTTACCATATATACGTATTGCCACGCATTGCCCTCTATATAGCCCACATTTTCTTCAAAGTTAGCTCCACTTTCGGGGTTAAAAGGCGCATACCACTTGCCATTGGCGTGACGCGGACGCAATAAATGGGTTTCTTTATCGAATAGCTTTCTATATGAAAAGGCTTGTTTATTAAACTTCTCGTAATCGGCTTTTTTGCCGAGTTTCTTGGCAATTTGTGCAATGGCAAAGTCGGCAGCATTGTACTCTTGGGTAGTAGATACAGGTCCTTTTACACCCCCATCTACACTCAGGTAACCCAACTTCCAATACTCTTTCACTCCTGGGCGTATAGGGTTATTTTCAAGCGTATTCGCTCCTTTTAGCATCGCCTCGTAGGCAGTTTGTATATCAAAATCGGTAAGTCCGCGCAGGTAAGTATCTGCTAATACTATGCTGGCAGGGTCACCTACCATCGTAAAGGTTTCGGTAGAATTGAGTTCCCATTTAGGTAGCCAGCCGCTTTCTTTGTAGATATCGAGCATCGTGTGCACCATTTGCAATTGCTGTTCGGGATAGAGCAGGGTGAGCAATTGGTGGTAATTGCGATAGGTATCCCAAAGCGAGAACACCGTATAACGCTGGTGATTTTTGCCTATTTTGTTAGTCTTGCTCTCAGGGTAATCGCCATTCACATCGTTAAGGAGATTCGGGTGAATAAGCGCGTGATAAAGTGCTGTGTAGAATATCGTTTTTTGGTCGTCGGTACCGCCTTCTACGGTAGCGCGGAGGGCATCGTTCCACGTTTGGCGGGCAGCGGTGTACACCTCGTTGAAAGTGCGGTTGCCTATCTCTTTCTCAAGGTTTTCACGAGCGTTAGCTATGCTCACGTACGAGATGCCCACTTTTAGTTCCACCACCTCTTCTTTGTCGAATTTATAGCGGAAATATGCCCCAATACTATCGCCTACTACCTCGCGAGCGAATTGTTCTTTGAGACGAGTTTCGCCATTGTACCACATCCATTGGGCTTCAACCCCTTGGTGTTTTTCTGGCTGATGCCAAACGCCATAAGAAGGTGCTACTTTGCTTACTTTGGCTACAAAATACACTGGATATGCCAGCTCCGGACTGTTATAGCAGAAAGTCCCTACCATACGCATTCCTTCCACCTCGGTAGGCGATACGAATTTCAGCATCGCGCCCTTTTCGTTGGTGAGTCCGAGTCCGAGATTGATGAGCAAGTTAGCTTCTCCTTTAGGGAAGTGATAACGAGTGATACCTGCGCGGGTGGTGGCAGTAGCTTCGGTTTTGATATGGTATTTAGTGAGGAAATTGCTGTAATAACCCGCTTTGGCGACTTCTTTTTGGTAGGTTGAGCCGTATTTTAGGTGATTGATTTCCAATTTACCAGTGGTAGGCATTGCAATAATCACCCCCAGTTCAGGACAGCCCACCCCGCTGAGGTTCACGTGAGTAAGCCCCGTGAAGAATTTATTTTCATTTACATAAGGATTTGAAAGCCAGCGGCTGTCTTTTTCAAGCGGAGCTTTTACGCCAGTAGTATCGAAAGCCACGTTGAAAGGTGAAATGCTAAGCATACCGCGCGGAGCAATAGCCCCAGGGTGGGTAGCACCAAAGTTAGAAGTGCCAATCAGCGGATTGATATAATCCACGGGCTGTTGTTGAGCGTGTAGTGAGGCAGTAAAGCAGAGCCCTAAAAGAGTTATATATTTTTTTATCATTTTAATAATGTATTTTTTATGGTTTATATTGGCAAATGAGCTCCTATATAACCTATGTATATTTTGAGATTATCAGGGAAAATATAGATACGTAAATTTTCCTTTGGTTTTATGTGCAAATCAAAATATTCTGTTTTACCATTAGGTAATTTGAATAGTCTCTCTTGTTTCTTTTTGCTATTATTATTTGTCGAAGTTGATTCAGTAGAAATGTCTAATACTGAATTAAACTTCATTGCTTCATTTTCGTTAAATCTTCCATTATTCCAAGATGTTACACAATAGTCATCTAATAGTAAAAGTGTTTTTAATATTTGTTTAATACTACCAACACTTTTCAATTGAGTTTTTACTCCTGGACATAACTCTATTCTTTTAAAAAGCAACGACTGTCTTTCCCAAATCTCAATTCCCTTGGTAATATCTTGTATCTTTTGCTTTTTAAACAAATGATATTTCTCTTCTGTGTCAATATGTCGCTCATTTTCTTCTTCAAAGCACGCTCCCCAAAAAGCATTCTTTTTTTGAGGATAATAAGTATCTATTTCATCAAGTGTACGAAAATCTTTTTCTGAAGAGATACTTTCCAATAATTTACACACTGTGCCTATAAGTTGTCCATCTGTAAAAGTAGCTATTATTTCACAAAATATTCCTTCAGACGTTTCAATATACCAAAAAGTATCGCTTCTTAAAAAAGTGTCTTCTGGTTTAGCTTCCTTTACTATTATATTAAGAGTTTTAAAATTTTCTTCCAACTCTGCAACACTTGCATTTTCATACCCTATGTTGGCTAAATAAAAGTTAAACATTTCGGCGTAATTTTATAAGTTCGGCAAAGTCAATTTGTGTTTGGTCAAAAAAGCCCTTAGGCCATTTATCAAGTTCTCCTTTCTCATTCATTGAGATAGGGTGTACTTCTGGCTGTTGTTCTCCTTTATCAAAATAATTAATAGTAATATGGCTACTTTCTATTTCTTTTTTAGCTACCGCTAGCTGTATACCATTGATTATATGGTCGCTATGGGTTTCTACTACTATACGCAACCCAGCATTTGCCATTTTAGCTAAGAAATACCCTATTTTAGATTGTGCTGCAGGGTGCAAATGCGCCTCTGGGTTCTCTATGATTAGCAATCTATCTTTTTCAGCCAATAAACAAGTAACAATAATAGGTAAAACATAACTAATCCCAAACCCTGTGTTGGTTGGTGAGGTAGGATTACCTTTTGAAAAAGCATTTTCCACTTCAAGCCTTGATGTATGTGTATCTTTATCAATATAAGCCTCAACAGTAATTCCGTCTAATATATATGCTAACCAAGCATTTACTCTTCTAACAAAAAGAGCTCCAAAATTATAATTTTCATCATTTAAAATTCGAGCATCATCTACTTTAAATGTAGTACCTTTATTATCAAGCTCTTTAATAACTTGTGCTGTATACTCTCCTTGAAATCCTGTATTAGGAAAAAGAAAAGCATTAAGTGGCTGTGAAATTCTAGGCCCTATTCTTTCTGCATTAAGATAATAAAACTCTCTAAAAGACAATGGATTATCTTGATAAGTATTTCTTAATCTATTAGAAATTATATTGAAAATCACTTCCCCTTTTTCATATGACACTTTTAACTCCTTATCGTTTTCTTTTAGTACAATCATCATTGTTTCTGTTCCAGAGTTTAGATTATAACTATTCCCTAAGTTCAGACAATACGCTCCGTTTAGTTCAATATTTTCTTCTTCTTTCTCAAGGGTCCTCCTCAGTAATAAAAGTGCTTGGATAACAGAACTCTTACCATTTCCATTCCCTCCTGCCAATACTGTCAGTTGGTTGATAGGTATTTCAGTCTTCTTAAAACATTTAAAATTTTGGATGTGTAAGGTTATCATATTTCTATATTTTTAGTAAATAAATCGTTAAACGTATCAAAAATATATAACATATTAGCTTTTGAGTTAGTACTGTATGAGAGATAATTATATAGTTTACTATCTTCAAATATTTTATCTGCAATAACTTCTATCAGTTGTCCTTCCTTATTATAAATAGCTACTTTTTCATAAGGATATTGTGAAAGCAATAGAGAAGTTACTACAAAAAGAGCTTTGTTTAGTATTTGTTTCCTAGTAGTAGTATCTGGTAGTATTTTTCTAAAAGCATATCTACCACCTATCAGATAACTTGCATTTTTCATTGCATTTACAAACAACTGTACTTTCTGTTCAAAATCTTGTGGTACATCTTTTTGATGGAGTTGGGTATAATCATCTAAAAAACTCTCCATATAGCCACTGTAATCATTAATATTGCCATTACGACTAAAAAGCTCCTCAAAAGCTAAAAAACGCAGAGCAAGTTCTTGGTCGTCCATACGAGTGCTTCTTACACTATTATCTGTCGCAGTTTTAAACTCAGTAGTACTTACCATTACTTTAAGCGTATCGCGCAATCCTTGTCCTGCCAAGCAGTTTCTAATTTCTTGATTATTTAGTGGGCGTCCTCCAGTATTGATACGCCTAAAAATATCATATTTTACTTGAGAAGGAGAAATAGGGTCAATAATGTTTGCTGAAATATTAGTAAGATTAAACCAACGTACATATTTAGCTTCTAATCCTTTCTTATTACCTTCGTCTTTAAAATATCTCCCTTCACAGTTTTCTAAGTATTGCAAATTCCTTAAGGGGAATTTATTATCTATAAATTCTTTAATGGTTGAAATACGTTGTAGACCATCTATTACTGTAAGATTTCCTTCTAATTCTTCTGCAAAATAGAACATTGGTAAGGGAATACGTAGTAAGATAGATTCTATAAGTCTCGACTTTCTAAAAGGATCCCATACCAAATTGCGCTGAAAAGCAGGGGTAAGGTCTATATCGCCATTATCTATCATTACACTTATTTGTGCAAGCGAGATTTTATCAGTACGTACTTTTATTTTTTCAGGGTCATAAGGTTTGTATTCAGTACTAATACTTCCTTCAGAATTATTAATCCCCGATTGCTCCAATTCTATAATCTTAACAAAAGCATCTCCTTTAATTTCATTGAATTCTTCCTCGTTAATATCTACTGTTTTTGAAACTATTCTAAGTGTTTTATTTTCTAAATCAGTCTCTACTTCCAATAAAACCTGATTATTCTCTTTGTTGATAAAATGATAACGGTTGGTCGTTTCTTCTTTCTTTACAATAGAAAAGTCAACCGTCTCAAAATTGTCATTTATTTTAACATCTATATTCATTTGTAGATAAGTTTTTTATGAATCGTGCAAATGTACAACTATTTTTTAGAAGAAGCAACACTTAATAACTTATTATACATTTCTATCAAGGCTTGCCATACCATTTCCCTGTGATATCGTTGTTCTATCAAAGATCTGCTATTACTCTTTAACTTATGATACAACGGCTTATCATCTAATAATAACGTCATTGCTTTTTTAAAAGCTTCTGCATTTTTAGGAGGAACGATAAGTCCGTTTTTGTTTTCTATAATAATTTCGTTACTACCGTTGATATCGGTTACGATACAAGGTAATTCCATAGCACCTGCCTCTAATACTACATTGGGGAGGCCTTCGCGATAACTTGGGAATACAAAACAGTTGGCTATTGCTAAATAAGGGCGTACGTCTTTTTGCTCTCCTACGGATATAATATCAGGGTCTGTATCTATGGCGCTTAATGTTTTTGTTTGCAAGGGGTCTAAATGAGCTTCTTGTCTGCCTACTAATAGCAGTTTTATAGGAGATGTTGTTTGCTGTTTCAGTGCTTGAAAAGCGGTAACCAATTCATTAATTCCCTTATCACCTACTAATCTTCCTACAAAAACATATACAAAATCATCTGCTCCTATGCCTAAGGATGCTCGTAAAGTAGCTTTATCAGTAGCCGAAAAATGTGTTTTAGAAAAATAATCGGTATCTATCCCGTTGATATTGCCATTAGCCAATACTTTTAAGGGTTTTGCTGTAATATGAAATCGCTGTAAATCTCTTTTTACTCCTTCACCTTCGGGATATATATCGGTAGCCGACCAGCATAGTAACTTATCCATCGCTATGAGTAGCCGTTGCATTACACCTTTGCGAGTGGGAAAAATGAGTCCGGTGAAAGTATGTATCCTGATAGGTACTCCTGCCATTTTTGCAGCCAGCATACTCAATAAGCCTGCCTTTGGAGTAATAGAATGTACTATAGTAGGTTTTTCCCTCTTGAACAAGCGATAAAGTTTCAGTAGAGAACTCAAATCTTTCAAGGGAGCAATAGGGCGCGACATTGCGATAGCAAAGGTATTTACCCCTTCTCGCCTCTTTACCTCTTCCAAGTCTTCTCCTTCACCCGAAATAGCAGTTACCTCAAAAGTCTCGTTCAAGAACTTTAGTTGCCCTTTTAGCAGTGAGTTTAAAGACGAGGGTACAGTGGCAGTTCTAAATAGTTTTGTTTTCATCTTGATAAGCTGTATAAGGTTTTACAGGGTTGATTTTTACATTGCGCCTATTCACAAGCCATTGCTCCATACCAAAAATATGAGCTATTCTATATACAATACCTTTGAGAAAATTCGCTCTAAAATAGTGTTTCCAATAGCTTTCATTAGGATATTTACTAAAAATATAGGCTTTACTTTGCTGAGCTAAAAAATACTTCTTGTAATAGTTATTGCCTACTTCTCTATAAAACATCAAAGGCTCATTCAAACGCACAAAATGGTATTTTGAGTGGGTGCGGTACCACAGTTCAGCATCTTCCATTCGAAGCGCTTTGGTATCATAAGGATTTTCTAAAAACCACTGTTTTTTAGCTATGATGGTAGGGTGTATAAAGCTTTTTACACGTGTTAAAGTATTTTTGGGAGTGATAGGGTATCGCGTGCTTGTTACGGCATTCTCATCGTTTATGATATAGGCATTAGTGCCGAGTACATCTATCTCGGGGTGAGCTTTCAATACTGATAATTGTCTTTCAATGCGAGCAGAGTGCATTATATCATCAGCGTCCATTCGGGCAAGATAAAGTCCTTGCGCAAGAGAAGGAAGCTCGTTGAGTCGCGTTGCCAAGTTCTTATTCTTTCCATCGCTTATTACTTTTATACGACTGTCTTTCTGAGCATAGCTTTGAGCAATAGATAAAGAATTGTCAGTGCTTCCATCGTCCAATAGCAACAATTCCCAATTGGTATAGGTCTGTTGTAATACCGATTCAATGGCTAAAGCTAAATACTTTTCGGCATTGTAAAAAGGGAGTCCAATGGTTACCATCTATGCGTGTTTTAAAGTGTTGTACAAAGTGAAAAAGGCGTATAGGAAAATGAAAAAAGCAATCACGGCGGTCTTAGGTTTAAAGTCTTTCGAAAAACAAGGCTGTACAATAAACGGAATAGCTATCCAAGCAAAAAGTCCCCAACGGTCGGAATACGGAATCTGGAATGCCATAAAAAACAGAAAACTTACGCTTATAAAGTATTTTAAAAGCTGGTCGTAAGAGGTGCTCCAAGCACTCGCTACCATAAACGATTGCTTACGCATATAGAGCCCTATCCCCAGAAATAGCGTGGTAAAAGCTACAAATTGTGGCTTGAATCCCACTTGATATAAGCCATCATCATTTAGAAAATAAGTACTAAATCGCCCTGGGTCTTTCCGCAAAATAACTTCCATAACCGAAGCAATATTTAACAGCCCTATATTTAGATAGGCTAAAACAATCCCCAATACATATAAGGCTAAAAAATAGTACAATGGAATTCTTTTAGCTATTAATTGCAATAGCAGAAATACAACAATAGGAATTATTACAGTGGTGTGGGTAATAAAGGCTAATAATAGAAATAAATAAGCTGTGTATTGCTTTCTTTCCCATAAACTATAAGCAAATATTAAAAAAGCTAAAGAAAGTCCTTGTCTGATAATATTAATGGCTAAACTCTCTGCAAAAAACAATGACACAAAGGAGAAAAAAACAAAAAAAGCATTTGCTTGGTATTTGTTACTTAAGTTTTTCAAAGCATAGGCTGTGATTCCGTAGAAAAGTCCTGCAATTATTAGTAAAAATACCGAAAAAGGAGCGCCTATACTACTCAATCCTGCCATCAACCAGCTGAACATTACCTCTATTTTTACAATCGGAGGTACATCGCCTGCCATCCAGTAGTGATAATTTACCGTATCTGTACCTACACTCACGTCTCTAAACCCTACAATCGCAATAAAATAAAGCACAAAGAAAGGTAAAGCGTGTTTTGAAATAAAAGAGGGTAATTTATCTTCATTACCTCTATCCTTTTGGTATGCCCAAACGAGGGCTATAATAGCCATTAGTGCATAACCAACGTTATACAATAGCTTAAAATACGCTTCTGAAATTCCTAATGGTGCAATCATTGTTCTTTATTTTTATACATAATTTGTTTCACTTCCTTTGCATAAAACACAGCAAAAAGCGACCCTATCACTAAACATTTTAACACAAAAGAGAGGTATAAATTATGAAATTCAATAGCTCGGGTAAAATAGGCTATCAATAATAGCCCTACAAATATAATGGCTACTTTCAGCAGATTCCATAACTGATGCTTTAAAATTCCTTTGAGCACTTTATCAAGAGAGAAACTCACCCAAAGGAACATTATCACACTGTGGATTACAATTCCGTAGAGCACCCACTGAAAACTTCCGCAGTAGGCAATCAAAAGAACGGGAATAATGAGCAGTTTCCCGATGAGTTCTATCCGCAAATATTGGTTAGTGTCACCTAATACCGCAAAATAATCGATATTTAAGTTATAAAGCACTATAAAGACTCCTGAAAGGGAAAGGATTTGTAATATCGGGATACTTTCTGTCCATTTTTCTGATAATATAATAATTATTATCTCCTTTGAAGCAAAAAATAGCACACAACTCACAAAACTCACCAATAAGAAAGTAACCTTTTCAAAAAAAAAGAACTTATCACTTTTAGCTTTGAGATTTTCTTCCTTAGAAAGAGTTGAGAAACTTACCTTTTTTACAATCGTAGAAATATTGGAAGAAAACAAATCGCGAAAGGTTACTGCACGAGTGTAATAACCCAAAGCACTTGCACTAAAAAACTTACCAATAAACACGTAGTAAATATTAGTTTGGAGGATATTTAGCAGGTTTGAAAACAGCAAATTCCCTCCATACAAAAACAACTGTTTAAACGATTGCCAAGAGAACAACCAACTGGGGCGCCATTTATTTAAAATCCAAAAAAGTGCTACTGTAATAGCTTCTCCAATAAGCACTCTATACACCAAACTGTACACACCCCAGCCTCTTTTTGCCATTACGATAGCGCAAACGGCACTGATAGTTACAGAAATGAACGAAACAACAGCAATCTTTCTGAAAGCTAATTCTTTTATAAGTATAGTGCGATGTATGAGCTCAAAAGAAACTAGTACAATGTTAAGTCCTAATAACTTTAATAGAGGCTGAATAGGAGGGTTACCAAAAAAAGAGGCTATCCCTGCTGATGAGACATAGAGGAGTAGATATAAAAAGACTGAAAAACCTATGTTTATAAAGAAGATAGTGCTATAATCGGTTTGTGTAGTGTTCTTTTTATTGATAAGTGCCGCGCCAAAACCTCCTTCTACCAAAACATTTGTTACAGTAATGAAGAAGGTAGCAATACCAATAAGACCAAAATCTTCAGGCACGAGGATACGAGCCAAAATAATCCCTACTACAAAATTCAATATTTGTTGTAGGAAATTATCCACTGAACTCCAAAATAAATGCCTAAAAGAATTGCTTTGTAACATTAAAAAAATGATTCTCTACATTAAGTAGTTAAATTGCAAAAGTAGCAACTCTGCCGAAAAAAAACAACAAAAAGGACGTATTTTTATTTTTTGAGTATTGATAAACAACTTCTCAGAGAGACTCTGAGTGTATCGGAAGGAAACAGAAGGAATCGGAAGAGAGCTGAGAGAAAATTTGGTGAAAAAAGGGTGTTAGGAGGGTGGGGTTAGCTTATAGAGAGCTTATAGGAAGCTTATACGAATCTTGGACGATTGGTATAGAAAGGGTATATAAGTAGTTGATTCATAATGTGATACAACAGCGCTAAAAATGTTAAAAACAGGGTTTCGAGGCGAAAGAAAGAGAAAAGGCACTAGGCCTTAGGCCATAGGCACTAGGGGGGTATGACGGAAAATCAAAAAAACCTCCTTCCTCTCACATACTTCGCTCTCGCGAGGCACATACCTAGCTATTGCTGGATACCTTCAAAGAAGGGGAATTAGTGACGGAAAAGGGAAGAAATGACGAGGGACAAATGACGAGAGGATATCTGTGAGGAAGCGTTTTCGTAGAAAAAAGAACTATGTAAATAGGGATTGTGTAGGATATATAACGAATGTAAGAACTTACAGTGCTGGGGGTGAGAAAATATTTATGGGTGAATTGCTAATTGATAATTATTTTCTATCTTTGCCAAAAATTTACCCATTTATGAATGTAAGATTTACTATACTCACTACCACAATGTTTGCCCTAATGGCTTGTAATAACGGGCAACAGGAAATAGCTGTTGCCGAAGATGCTCTTGCTAACACTCAAAAAGCTGAGGAAGCACGCGATAAGAGCAACGAAAGAAATCCGTTTGGTGCGGGTGGGGCGAATTTTTCTAACAACGTATCGCTACCAGCTACACAGCAAGGAGCGAAGCTCAATCCGCCTCACGGAGAGCCAGGACACCGTTGTGATATAGCCGTGGGGGCTCCGCTACCCAACGACGGCAATGTGATAGCCCAAACGCAAACACAAGCACAGCCTGTGAGCAGTGCCGATGCTAAGCCCGTAGTTTCGGGAGGTATGCCACAAGTGCAACAGGTGCAGGTGGCACAACCTCAGACACAGCAAGGGGTGGCGACGAAGGGACAGAAACTGAATCCGCCTCACGGGCAACCAGGGCACCGTTGTGATATACCGGTGGGCGCTCCGCTGAACAGTAAGCCTGTGAAACAACAAGCACCAGCTACGCCTAAAACGGTAGAGCAACAAATAGTTATCGACCCCAAAATGGCACAACAGCACACGGGGACTACTGAACCAGGCTTTTCGGGGAAGCCTAATCCGCCTCACGGGCAACCGGGACACCGCTGTGATATAGCGGTAGGAGCGATATTGCCATAGAAAGAAGCGCAAGGGGTGATTTTTAATATGTAAATGAGTGAAAAAATAGCAATACAGGGTATCAAAGGTTCGTTTCACTATCAGACGGCTGAGAGTTACTTTGGCAAAGACATAGAGGTGCTAGAATGTCGTACTTTTGATGCGGTAGTGAAAGCACTGCTGAAAGGCGATGCTAACTGGGGCGTGATGGCTATTGAGAATAGCATTGCAGGAGCAATATTACCTAATTATGCCCTTATAGACCGTCATAACCTGCACATTACAGGGGAGCACTATATGAACATACAGCACCACTTGATGGCGCTAGAAGGGCAACGCTTAGAGGATATTACTGAGGTGCATTCGCACTATATGGCACTGTTGCAGTGTAAGGATTTCTTTCACGATTATCCTGATATACGACTGGTGGAATCTCCTGATACAGCTGAGGCAGCACGACAGATACACTTGCAACAACTCAAAGGGGTGGCGGCTATTGCTTCGGCATCGGCTTCTGAGCTCTACGGCTTGCCTATTATTGCGGAAAGCATACAAACCATTAAGCGTAATGCTACCCGCTTTGTGGTACTCAGAACTACTGATGCACACCTACCCAAAAGAGATATCAATAAGGCGACGCTTAAATTCCAAGTATATGACAAGAGCGGTAGTTTGGCAACGGTGCTGAACGTGTTACGCGATTACAATATGAATATGACTAAAATACAGTCGTTGCCTGTAATAGAGACTCCTTGGAAATACGCATTCTTTGTAGATGTGGTGTTTGATAGTTATGCCCGATACCAGCAAGCGATGCAACTTTTGGATATTATGACAGAAGAGCTAAAAGTATTAGGGGAATATGAAAATCGGTTGAACAGTGAGAGCTATTCAAAATCAATCATATAGAAAATAAATATAAAAAAACAGATTAAAAGATAGCTTCTATATCAAAAATATTGACTAATATTGACCGCGAAATTAATAATCAATGGTTAGAGGTTAATGATAAATGACAAAAGACTAATTAGAAATGGCGAATTATGAATTACAAAAGGTGGCTGTATTTAGACGCAATAGAGTGCACCAATACTTACATACCCAGCTTTTGTTGGCTTTATTTCTTAGCTTTTACTTGTTATCTGCACAGTCTATTTCTTTAGAGAATATATGGACGCAACACGCTTTTTACCCCGAACGTATGTACAACTTGAAGGCACTGAAGAAAACCCCACAATATACAGTGCTCGAATATAACCGTGACAAACACATTCAGGAAATTAACCTTTACGACTTTGCGACGCTCAGCAAAGTACAAACACTCTTTGAAACTAATGAAAGAGTGAATAGGATTGAGAGCTATGAGTTTTCTCCTGATGAGAAAAAGCTCCTTATCGCTACCCGAAAAGAGGATATCTACCGACATTCGTTCGTAGCTAATTATTTTCTGTACGACCTCGCCACTGGCGACCTTAAAAAAGTGAGCGATAAGCGCATACAAGTCCCCACTTTTTCACCTAATGGTAAGCAATTGGCTTTTGTATACGAAAACAACTTGTATTTATACGACCTTACGACGGGTGCGGAAACCCAAATCACTACCGACGGACAGAAGAACGCTATCATTAACGGTACTGCTGATTGGGTGTACGAAGAAGAGTTCGGGATTGTGCAATTGTTCGCTTGGAATGCTGATGGTACACAATTAGCATTTATACGTTCAGATGAGCGCAAAGTACCTGAGTTTTCAATGGATATCTACGGTTACGACCTCTATCCTACACCTTATACTTTCAAATATCCCAAAGCAGGGGAAGCTAATTCGGCGGTGAGTTTGCATATCTATACTGTGGCTGATAAATCGGTGGCTGAAATACCCTTGAAAGCCTATTATATCCCACGTTTGCAATGGACAAACGACCCTCATAAGCTGACGGTACAAACTCTCAATCGCCACCAAAACGATTGGCAACTCTTGCAAGTGAATAGCCAGACGAAGGCAACGACTTCCTTAGTGAAGGAAACCAGCGCGACTTATGTAAGCATCAACAAGGAGATACTATTTTTACCCGATAATAGTTTTATTTACCAATCGGAGAAAGATGGAAATAACCATTTTTACTACTGCAATGCCAAAGGGAAATTAGTACGCCAGCTCACGCGTGGTAACTGGGAAGTAACCGATTGTTATGGCTATGATCCTAAAACCCAGCAGTTGTTCTACCAATCTACCCAGACGGGCTCTACCCGCCGAGGGCTCTATGCGGTAAGCTTCAAAGGCAAAACTCCTCGCGCACTTTCTACTGAGGCAGGAACAAACAAAGGCACATTCAGTGGGGATTATACAATGTATATCCACGCTTTTGCCAATGCCACTACGCCTCCACGCTATACGCTAAACGATACCAAAAGTGGAAAGCAACTCAAAGAAATCGTTACCAATGCCGAATACGCCCAGCGATTGAAAACCTATAATTTGCCCGAAAAAGAGTTTATGGAACTGAAAACTGCTAAGGGTACTTTCAATGCTTATATGCTCAAACCTAAGGATTTCGACCCTAAAAAGCAATATCCGCTCTTGATGTACCAATACTCAGGACCAGGTTCACAAGAAGTCGCCGACCAATGGTGGGATATGAATGACTTTTGGCACGCAATGCTCACCCAAAAAGGCTATATAGTGCTATGTGTAGACGGCAGAGGCACAGGTTACAAAGGAGCAGATTTTAAGAAATGTACCTATCAGCAACTGGGTAAATACGAAGTTGAAGACCAAGCAGAAGTCGCTCAGCTCGTAGGGGCTTATCCTTATATAGATAAGAGCAGAATAGGGATATGGGGTTGGAGTTTTGGCGGATTTATGTCGTCTAACTGTCTGTTTCAAAAAGGCGATATATTCAAGATGGCGATAGCAGTAGCCCCTGTTACCAATTGGCGTTTTTACGATACTATTTACACCGAGCGTTTTATGCGTACCCCCCAAGAGAACGCAAAAGGTTACGACGAAAATTCACCGTTGTTTCACGCTGCCAAACTCAAAGGTAAATACTTGCTCATTCACGGTAGTGCCGACGACAATGTACACGTGCAAAATGCAATGGTGCTCATCAATACCTTGGTGAGTTTGCAAAAAGATTTTGATTGGTTAATTTACCCCGATAAGAATCACGGTATTTACGACAACACAGGTAGCACACGCTATCAGTTATATACAAAAATGACGAATTTTATCATAGAAAATTTATAAACAAAGCCCCCGTCCCCCCGAAGGGGGACAATCTGTAAAAGAAAAACTTTACTGGATTAAAAATATTTAATGTAGAATTTTAATTTATAAACAAACTTTTTAATTTATTAAATAAATGGATACAAACGTAGAAAATGCGAAAAAGAAGCACCCTAAGGGGCTTTATTTGGTGTTCCTAACAGGTATGTGGGAGCGTTTCAGTTACTATGGAATGCGTGGTATTTTGATGTTATACCTCACCAAGACGTGGCTTGAAGGCGGATTGGCTTTCGATAAAGCTACAGCGAGTCTTATCTATGGCTTTGCCACAGGACTTACCTATTTCACTCCACTGATTGGCGGTTGGATAGCCGATAACTTTTTAGGACAACGCAGGGCAGTATTGTTAGGGGGACTCATAATGTTCTTCGGAGAGTTTGCGTTGTTCTCTATAAACACTCACTTTGGCTTATATTTAGGGCTATTTTTGTTGATTATAGGTAACGGGTTCTTCAAACCGAATATTTCAGCCTTAGTAGGAGGACTCTATGAATCAGGTGATAAACGTTTAGACTCGGCTTTCTCGATTTTCTATATGGGTATTAACTTAGGGGCTTTCTTAGCACCACTCATTACAGGATTCCTTACTGATAACATCTTTGCTACTCACGGTGTAGATGCACAAGGAAAAGAAATAATCCTTTCTTACGGTTATAGATATGGATTCTTGGCAGCTGCTATCGGTATGCTTATAGGAGAATTGATATTTATTTTCTTTGCACAGAAATACTTAGGCGACCTTGGATTGCAACCAAAAGGTGGTAAGAAAAAAATACAAGAACTTTCGGAAGCCGAAGTGCAAAAACCACTTACCAAAGAAGAAAAAGAGCGTATTGCTGTTATCTTTATCTATTTCTTCTTTGCAATCTTCTTTTTTGCAGGATTTGAGCAAGCGGGCTCTTCGCTTACCCTTTATACCGATAACTATATCAACAGGACGGTGATGGGCTTTGAAATTCCTACTGCTTGGTTCCAATCAGTAAACCCATTGTTTATTGTATTATTAGCACCGGTATTTGCATCGTTTTGGGGTACTAAAATGGGACAACGTCTTACTACTCCGTTTAAAATGGGAATGGGAATGATACTCTTAGGGGTAGGGTTCTTCTTTATGCTTGGCGCTGTTTACGAGCGCGGTGGCTCCATAGGGGTAGACCCTAAAGATATAGCAGTGAAAGCGAGCTTGGCTTGGTTGGTGCTTACTTACCTTACACATACCATTGGTGAGTTGTGTTTATCACCGGTAGGACTTTCTACGGTTACAAAACTTTCACCTCCGCGTTTAGCAGGACTTATGATGGGTGTTTGGATGATGGCTGCTTTCTTCGCCAATGCAGCAGGAGGAGTGATTGCTTCTTACGTAGAGAAACTTGGGGCAAGCGTAGTATTTGCTGCGGTTTCAGGATTTGTAATCCTTTGCGGTTTAGGAATGATACTCCTTAACAAGAAACTTCAAGCGATGATGCACGGAGTAAAATAGTGCGAGCGTGTGAGCCACACAGGCGCGTACGAACCGTATAAGTTATATAATAAAGGCTGTCCTATTTTAGGACAGCCTTTTTTGTTGTATTTATCGGACGATTAGGACTTGTCGGACGGAGGTAAGACGAGATTGGTAGCTTTATTGGGGAGGACTCAGGGAATAGAAAGGTATCGGAAAAGAACGGAAGAAGGCAGGGAGGGTTTTTGATGAAAAAAGGGTGTAAGAAGGGTGGGGTTAGCTTATAGAGAGCTTATAGGAAGCTTATACGAATCTTGGACGATTGGTATAGAAAGGGTATATAAGTAGTTGGTAATGAATGATTAAAGGAGAAGAATTAGGGGGTGATAAACGAGAAGAAAAACGAAAATAAAACAAAGATTAGTGAGGTGTGTCGTGAAAATTGTTTTTTGGTATTGTGTGTTATTTTTGTATTTTTGCACCGAAATAAAAGAAGAAGCTACGAGCTTATGTTTAGTGACTTAATAATTATAGAATGAAAAAAATACTTTATATAATACTTTTTTTTGCTGTGGAATTGGCTACGGCACAGGAAAATACGGAAAGCACATCGGTTATAGGAAATGTAAGCACTGAAACTACAGTGCAAGTAGTGCCTGAGAAACAAAGCAGATGGTTTTACCAAGGGGAATTAAGTTTTACTTTTCCTCGAAATGGTGGTGCAAAATACTCTTATAGCTGGTTAAACTCTCGTACGAATTTGTATGAAGGCGACGAGGCATTACTAAATGAGAAGCCTATTATCTCAAGTGATTTTACAGTAAATTACCGCTTGTTTAGGATATTGAGTATAGGAGTGGTAGGCGGTTTTACACATTTTCAAAACCCTGTAGCCTCAGGATTAAAATTGGGTAGTGTACTCCGTTTGAACCCTGTAAAGAATTATCAGGGAAATATTTTTGTACAAGTAGCTGGCTTTCTGCCTTTGAGTACCTTAGTAAAGCCATCAATAGGGAAGTGAAGGTGGGGCTATCCATTCCGTTTTTAGTGAGAAATAAGTATAGTATGTTTTTATCGGCTTATACTTCTTACACGAGTTTTGATGTAGCAGAACCTCTTTTTTGGAGTGAAACTCCTGAGATGATGGAGTATAGAGGGATAGGGTTTAGCTTTGGAGTGCGGTTTTAAGGTATATACAAGAGCTTTAAAATAGTCTCTTGATTCCTCGAAGAGAGCAATTCATAAAAGAGACTTTAGTGGAATTGACAATAGGTAAATTAGCAAATTACTAAATAATCTGTATTTTTGCACCGATAATTTATATTATTTAATCAAATCAATAAATCTTATTTTTCGGTTGCTTTTACCTGTGTCAGGGTCTTTGCTACTCCAATCTTTTATGAGGCAATAAATACCATTGTGTTCTTTGAATATTTCTTTTTGACAACCATTACAAGTAATTCTTCTTTTTTCTTGTTGTCCATATATATCAAATCCTATTTCTGTAATGTTATGCTTACAGCTACAAGGTATAACTCCTTTAAGTCCGTCCATTTGCCATAAATTCCAAGAGATAATGTAAGCAATGTATTTAATAGATTTTTCTAAAGGGCGCTTACCAAACTTAGCTTCGTAATACTCTATGAATGAAACTAATAATGCTTCCCGAGCTAATAGTAAGTTATCGCCTTGCCATTCAAATCCGTAAATGTTTTTATAAGCTTCTTGTGCCATTTCAAGCCATTCGCCTGAAGAGGTTGTATTTTCTGAAATTACCCTGAGTTTGCGATCGAGCATTCCTATACGTTGTTCAAGAGGAACATATACACCTGTAGTCGTGTCATAACGGCTTACCAAGTAGGGGGCTTCTCCACAACTTAGCTCTATTCGGGTAGCACGTACATAATCCTTCCACGTTTTTCCTTCAGGGAAAGTGATAGGAGCTTTTACTGCTTCCCAAGTGTGCTTTTCTGTATCTTCAATATTAAAAACCTCTTTACGACCAAACCACGCTTCATCTACTAAATTATTTTGAGCGTTGCACACCCACGATGGGGTAAACACTTCTGCCATTCCTTTAGTGCGTTCTATTTGTTCTTCTTTTGATTTGATAGCTCTGGGGCGGATCACATTGCCATTTTCACCCGTAATATGTTCTGCATTAATGGTATCAAAATAGGTATACCCTTCTCCTTTAGCGGCATAACTATCTGTAGCCCAAAAGATATTCTTTTGGGTAGTGTGATCTTTTAGTAAAAGCGTAAAAACATCTTCAGATTGTTTAAAGAGTTCGTTTTCACTTATATCAATTTCGTTTGCCATTAGTAGTTCCTATAATATAAATTATACCTAATATGGCTACATTTGAACTCTCTCTAAAACCTCGTTTGATTTATATCTTTACCATTGCCGATGAAGCTCATAGCGACTGCGTAAAGATAGGAGAAACTACTTTTAACGGTGATGGATTGCCCGAGACTAATAGCAAAGAACTAAACAATGCCGCTCATAACCGCATTAAACAATACACCCAGACCGCTGGTATCAGTTACCAATTGTTACACACTGAACTCACTCTATTCTCTCGTGATGGAAAGATAGGTCTCTTTAATGATAAGGAGGTTCATTCTGTATTAGAACGCTCTGGAGTAAAGAAAAAAGCTTTCAAAGGGGCTACTGAATGGTACTGTTGCGACCTTGCTACGGCTATAAAAGCTATTGCTGCCGTAAAACAAGGTAGAAAAAGTCTGAAAACGGAGGATATTAGCACTACTGAAAACCCTATCATTTTTCGACCCGAGCAAGCCGATGCTATAGAACGTACTGAAAAGCAGTTTAAAAAGGAAACCAAATGCTATGGAATGCTAAAATGCGTTTTGGGAAAACACTCTGTGCACTACAAGTAGCTAAAGACTTACAAATGAAGCGTACTCTTATCGTAACCCACCGCCCAGTAGTAGATGCTGGTTGGTATGAGGATTTTAGAAAAATCTTCTATAATAGTCCTAATTATTACTATGGTTCTAGAGCTAAAGGAGAAAATGATTTTGCTTCATTGGAAAAACTTGCAAACAAAGGGGGTAATTATGTGTATTTTGCCTCAATGCAAGATATGCGGGGATCTAAAGAAGTAGGTGGTAAATTTGACAAAAACAATGAGCTTTTCTCTACTACTTGGGACTTTTTGATAGTAGATGAGGCACATGAAGGAACTCAAACTGAATTAGGACAATCCGTGATTATGCACCTAAAAGGTACAGACACTAAAGTATTGCGCCTTTCGGGTACTCCTTTTAATCTGCTTGATGACCACAAGGAAGAGGAAATCTTTACGTGGGATTATGTGATGGAGCAAAAAGCTAAGATAGATTGGGAAATTACACACTTGGGAGATGCTAATCCTTATGCTGCACTACCTGCTATTCATATTTACACCTACGATTTAGGGCGGTTAATGAGCGACTATAGCGACGATGAAAAAGCCTTTAACTTCCGTGAATTTTTCCGCACTCACGACAATGTAGATTTTGTTCACGATAAAGATATAGACAAATTTCTCAACTTGCTTTGTGACGACAGTGAGAGTTTTTACCCTTATGCCAATGATAATTTTCGCAAGATTTTCCGTCATACGCTCTGGATATTGCCAGGTGTAAAAGCCGCTAAAGCCCTCAGTACTAAGTTGCAAAATCACCCTATATTTGGGGCTTTCAAAGTAGTGAATGTAGCAGGCGATGGCGATGAAGAAGAAGAAAGCAGAGATGCTTTGAAATTAGTGGAAGATGCTATAGGCGAAGACTCTGACCAAACTTATACTATTACTCTTTCGTGTGGGCGTCTCACTACAGGGGTGAGTATCAAGCCTTGGACGGGGGTATTTATGATGGCAGGGGCTTATAGTACCTCAGCTGCAAGCTATATGCAAACAATCTTCCGCGTGCAAACTCCCTACACCCATAACGGGCGTATGAAAACCGATTGTTATGCTTTTGATTTTGCTCCTGACCGGACATTGCGCGTGCTAGCCGAAAGTGCTAAAGTATCGGCTAAAGCAGGTAAACAAACTGAAGAAGACCGTAAAATATTAGGCGATTTTTTGAACTTCTGCCCTATAATAGCTATTGAAGGTAGCCAAATGAAGCCTTATGATGTAAAAACAATGCTGGGGCAACTGAAACGAGCTCAGATAGAAAAAGTAGTGCAATGCGGTTTTGAAGATGGAGCTCTCTACAATGACGAACTGCTTAAACTCACTGAAGTTGAACTCAAAGATTTTAGTGATTTGCGAGCTACTATCGGAAAAACCAAAGCAATGCCCCGCCCTGGAGATATTGATATTAACAAACAGGGGCTCAACAACGAACTCCACGCTGAAAAAGAACGTTTGGAGAAAAAAAAGAAAAAAGACCTTACTACTGAAGAAGCCGAACGTTTAGAACAACTCAAAGCTCTTGGCGACCAACGACGCGAAGCAATAGCCATACTACGCGGTATTTCTATCCGTATGCCGCTCTTACTCTACGGGGCTGAAATCACTAATGAAGACGAAGAACTCACTCTTGACAACTTTGAAAAATTAGTAGACGACCTCTCGTGGGAAGAGTTTATGCCTCGTGGCGTGACCAAAGAGTTTTTTACTAGATTTAAACGCTATTACGATCCCGATATTTTCCGCGAATCGGGTAAACGAATTCGCGAAATGACACGTATGGCTGATAAGTTTACTATAGAGGAACGCATTAGTAGGATAGCGGCTATCTTTGCTACCTTTCGTAATCCCGACAAAGAGACCGTACTCACTCCTTGGCGTGTAGTAAATCGTCATCTCTCTGATTGCTTAGGAGGCTATTGTTTTATGGATGAGAATTTTGAACAGCCCTTAGATGTGCCGCGCTATGTGACTCAACAAGGGGTAACAGAGGAGGTATTTACCCCTAAGAGTGTGATTTTAGAAATCAACTCGAAGAGTGGGTTATACCCTTTGTATGCTGCCTATAATATCTACCGTTCTCGTATAGAAGAAGCAAAGAAAAAATATAAAGAAGAAGTAGGTAGACAATTAGCCCTGCAACTATGGGATGCGACCCTTGAAGAGAACATCTTGGTAGTATGTAAAACCCCAATGGCACGCAGTATAACCAAACGTACATTGGTAGGCTTTAGAGACACTGCTGTCCACGCCGAATACTACGGAGATCTTATTGAAAACCTCACCCAGAAGCCCGAAAGCGTAATAAACACCCTGCTCAGTGGCAAATTTTGGCATTTTAACAACAAAAAAATATGAAGATAGACGCTATTATAGGAAATCCACCCTATCAGGTAATGGACGGAGGAGCTCAAGCGAGCGCAAAACCTGTTTATCAACTGTTCATTCAGCAAGCTATAAAACTCATCCCAAAATATATTAGTTTGATTACTCCCAGCAGGTGGTTTGCAGGAGGTAAGGGATTGGATGACTTTCGTGAAGCAATGCTTGAAAATAAACACTTTAAAGCTATACACGATTACCCTAATGCTGCTGAGATATTCTCTAATATCGAAATCAAAGGAGGAGTAAACTATTTTTTTTGGGACAGGGAATATAAAGGAGATTGCCTTATTAGAACTTATGAAAACGGTGAATGTATCTCAGCACTAAAACGTCCGCTTAAAGAAAAGAATGCCGATGTATTTATTCGATACAACGAAGCTATTCCTATTTTTAGAAAAATACAATCTCTGGAAGAAAAAAGTTTTAGTGAACTCATAAGTTCTGCAAAACCTTTTGGATTAAGAACCTATTTTAAAGGTAAAAAAGAATCTTTTAAAGGAGCTGTAAAAATCTATGTGAATGGAGGTATAGGGTACGTTAAGAAAGAAGAAGTATTAAAAAATCAGCAATGGATAAAAGAGCATAAAGTAATTGTTCCTTATGCTGTAGGAAGTGGCAATAGCAAGACCGATAAAGTAAACCCTATTTATGCAGAGCCTAACTCTTGTTGTACAGAAACCTACTTAGTAATAGGCCCTTTCGCTACGAAAAAACAATGTGAGAATGTAATGCAATATATAGAAACGAAG
The DNA here is from genome assembly GCF_001278825.1 of Capnocytophaga sp. oral taxon 323. Lineage (NCBI taxonomy): Bacteria > Pseudomonadati > Bacteroidota > Flavobacteriia > Flavobacteriales > Flavobacteriaceae > Capnocytophaga > Capnocytophaga sp. oral taxon 323. The sequence continues at coordinate 1,934,692 of NZ_CP012589.1, read as the reverse complement.
TTTCTACACTTTTGTCTAACACTAAAAAAGAATACTCAACACTCAACCAAAGAGTTTTACCAATTTGTTCCGCAACAAAACTTTGATGAGGAGTGGACAGATGAAAAACTATATAAAAAATATGGGCTTACTCCTGAGGAAATAGCCTATATTGAAAAAATGGTAAGACCTATGGAATAGCAAAAAAGCGTACAGCAGGTGAGCTGTACACTTTTTTTAAACTATTGGTTTAATCATTCGCTCAATAAAAGCTACTTCATCTTCTGAAAGATTATATTTAGCATAAAGTTGTTTATCTATAGCTTCAATAGTTTGCGACCAATCAATATCGCTTGAAGAGGTGAAGTCTTGCAGAGGGATAAGTGAAAATACCTTTTGATTAACTTGCATTGTTCCGTGTCCTAAGAATAAAAGAAAACGAAAAAAAGAAGTTTCCATATACTTTGCACAATTATTCATTTCATCTTCTTTTTGAAATATTCCTACAAGGAGAAATGTTTCCGTGCAAATATCATTAGGATAGCCTTTTATGTATTCAGGAGGAGTTACGGCATCCGATGAATAAGTTGTGGTAAAAAACAACTTGTATTTATTTAAAACATTGTATTTATCTGTTATATCTTCTTTAGTTATATAACCGAAAATACGTTTAGCACCTCCCTTTTTTCCTTTTACGCCAAAGACTTTTACAGAATCTTTAAAAGATTCAAATGCTAATAAAGATTTAGGATACTTATCAGGATTATTAAAAATATCTTTCCTAAGACCGAAAGGGCGTGTTTTTGACACAATTGTTGAGAACTTTAACGGATTATGTTGATGTATTTTCTCAAGAATAGGGAGAACTCTTATGTCTCGCACTACATAATCAAAGAATTTATTATGTAATTGGTTACCTCCTTTAATTTCTTCCCCCTCCATTGTAATATAGGTGTAAACAACGTTTTTGTTAGTCTTTTTTCTATTCCAAAGAAAGTAACAAATTCCTCCATCATTGTGAGCAGTGGGGAATATGGAACGGTCATCTCGGTAATCTTTTATATAAGCAAGATGAGGGTCATTTTTCATTTCTTCTAAGAAAGGAATCAGTTCACTTCGCCCTCCAATCATCCATTTAGAAGGCATAATCAAACTTATAAATTGACTACTGAGTTGTTTTGCTAATGTCACAAATTTATGATATATAGGAGCTGCTGCATCTTCTGCTCCAGCTCCTCCGTCCATTACCTGATAGGGTGGATTTCCTATAATAGCGTCTATAACAAGTTTTTCTTATATTGTAACCACTATATATAAAATTCAAACAATATGGTTACAACCTTTGAAACTGCTCTCAAAGAGAGCCAAATGGCAGAAAATACCATCACTGCCTATCTATATGCTGTAAACGATTTCTACGGAAAGTACAAATCCCTCAGCAAGGAAAACCTTTTGCTCTACAAAACATACCTTATCGAGCATTTTAAACCTAAAACGGTAAACTTGCGTATTCAAGCTCTGAATAAGTTTTTGGAACATATAGGTAAGCCTAAACTTCGATTAAAATCAGTAAAAGTGCAACAACGTACCTATTTAGAAAATGTGATCAGTCAAGCAGATTACCTCTTTTTAAAAGAACAACTCCGAAAAGAAGAAAACCCAATGTGGTATTTTGTAGTGCGATTTTTGGCAGCTACAGGGGCAAGGGTAAGCGAGCTTATCCAAATAAAAGTAGAACACGTAAAAATTGGCTATTTCGATCTATACACTAAAGGAGGTAAAGTGCGTCGCCTATTCATCCCACTTCAGTTACGTGAAGAGACTATAAAATGGCTCACAAAAGAGCAAAAAACTTCGGGCTACCTATTTCTCAACCGCTTGGGAGAACGTATTACTACACGAGGTATTGCCCAAAAACTCAAACTCTTTGCTGAAAGATATGGTCTCAATTCTAAAGTCGTGTACCCACATTCATTCAGACATAGATACGCTAAAAACTTCTTGGAAGCCTTTAACGACATCTCTCTCCTTGCCGATCTTATGGGGCACGAAAGTATTGAGACTACCCGTATTTACCTCAGGCGAACAGCCTCAGAACAGCAGGCTATTGTAGATAAGATTATTACTTGGTAGAGGAATTGGCGGACGCTTATTAAAGGCTCTTATGGTATTGTAGAATTAAAATTATTTACTACCTTTGCACTCAAAATCATTCTAAATAATAATCGTTATGGAAGAAGTGCGCAACCGTGCTTGTACTGTTGCCGAGCTAAAGAAGGGCGAAAAAGGGATTATACAAGACTTTGATATTACTAAAATACCTCAAAAACTCATTGATTTAGGTTGTTATGCGGGCAGTGAAATAGAGGTACTCCAAAAAGCTACTTTTGGCGACCCTATCTATATCCGTATGAATGAGGCATATCTTTCGATTAGAAAGGATATGGCAGAGAATATTCAATTAGCAAATTAGGTGCAAGCCGCACAAGCAATTTAATTAGCAAATTAACAAATTGGCAAATTTAAAAATCGCCCTTGTGGGCAACCCTAATACCGGTAAAACTTCGCTCTTCAATGCATTGACGGGCTTGAACCAAAAGGTGGGCAACTACCCTGGTATTACTGTCGAAAAAAAAATAGGATACTGCAAGCTTTCCGATACCCAGCAAGCCGAAATCATAGACTTGCCGGGTGCCTATAGTCTCAACCCAAGCTCGGAAGACGAGCATGTGGCTGTAAATGTGCTTACACATAACTCTGAGCCTCATTACCCTGATGTGGTGGTAGTGGTGTGTGAGGTGAGTAACCTCAAGCAAAATCTCTTGCTCTTTACCCAAGTAAAAGACCTTGGGTTGCCTACGATACTTGTTATCAATATGGTAGACCAGATGCGCAAAAAGGGTATCAGTATTGAGGTGGAAAAATTAGCGCAAGCTTTGCAGACGAAAGTTATCCTCACCAGCACTCGCAAAGGCGAAGGGCTTACGGAGCTGAAAGAAGCGATTGTAAATTATCAACAACTGTCGCTCACTCCTTGCGTAGATATCTCTCGCTTAGAGGCAATGACTTTTGGCACGTCGGAAAGTGAGCAACGACGCAAACAGCAAAAAGAAACGATACTTCGCTATCAGTTTATCAACAGAATACTGAAAGAGACGTATACGGTAGACCAGCGCAAAGCACAGACGCTTCGAGCACGTCTCGACCGCTTCCTCATACACCCCTTCTTTGGCTATGTGGTGTTTGCTGCGATACTCTTGCTTATCTTCCAAGCAGTATTTACTTGGTCGAGCTATCCGATGGATTGGATAGAAAACGGTTTCAATGTTTTTGGGGAATGGCTTGCTACTAAACTACCCGCTGGTGCACTTAGCGAATTATTAATAGAGGGTATCCTACCAGGAATCGCAGGTATCACAGTGTTTATCCCCCAAATAGCTGTACTCTTCACCTTGATTGCTCTATTGGAAGAAAGTGGCTATATGAGTAGGGTGGTGTTCTTGATGGACAATGTAATGCGTCGTTTTGGGCTTAGTGGTAAGAGTGTTGTTCCTCTGATTTCGGGAGCAGCTTGTGCCGTACCTGCTGTGATGATTGCCCGCAATATTGAGAATTGGAAAGAACGCCTGATCACCATACTTGTTACTCCGTTTATGACCTGTTCGGCACGTTTGCCTGTATATCTCATCATCATTAACTTGGTAATCCCAGACGGTGATTTTTGGTGGATTAGCTATAAAGCGTGGACGTTTTTTGCGATGTACTTTTTGGGCTTTGCAGTAGCTTTGCTCTCGGCTTTCATCTTAGACAAAGTACTGAAGATGCACAAAAACAACAGTTTCTTTATCGCAGAAATTCCCGATTATAAAATTCCACTTTTGCGTAATGTATGTCTCACTGTATACGAGAAGACCAAAGGCTTTGTAATAGGAGCCGGGAAGTTCATTTTAGCAATTTCGATACTTTTGTGGTTCTTAGGGTCTCACGGGGTAGGAGAAAAGTACAACAGCATAGAGACTACCGCCGAGCAGTTGGCACAAACTCACCAGTGGACTGCCGAGCAGAAAGCACATTACATAGAAGCCCAAAGTCTTGAATACTCGTTTTTGGGTTACATAGGCAAAGGAATAGAACCCGTATTTCGACCGCTGGGCTACGATTGGAAAATCAGTATAGGGGTAGTAGCCTCGTTTGCAGCGCGAGAGGTGTTCATTAGTACCCTATCAACGGTTTATAGTTTAGGAAAAGATTTGGATACCGAAGGTGAAGAGGGGGAACGTACTATCTTGGCAAAAATGCGCGCTGAAGTACGTCCTGATGGCACGCCTGTATACACACTCGGCACCGGTATTTCGCTCTTGCTCTATTACGCTTTTGCAATGCAGTGTCTTAGCACTGTTGCCGTAGTACGAAAAGAGACCAACAGCTGGAAATGGACAGCTATCCAATGGATATTTATGACGGGAATTGCCTACGTGAGTGCAATGATGGCATTTATTTTAATTAGATAATTAGCTAATTAGCAGATTACCCCCGTTCCCCCGAGGGAGACAATCCGTAAAGATGATAATCGACAAATAATGAAGTTAGGTTTAGTATTTTCAGGTGGCGGGGTGCGCGCTTTGGCACACGCTGGATTGTTGAAGGCTTTGGAAGAAAAAGGCTTGCAACCCTCAATTATTTCGGGTACCAGTGGTGGAGCGCTTATTGGGGCACTCTACGCTTGTGGGGTAAAGCCCGAGGATATGGTGCATTTTTTTAAAGAAACACCTGTGTTCAAATGGTCGATGCTCACTTTTAAAAAAGTGGGATTAGTAGATAGTGCTAAATATACTAAGTTCTTTAAGAAACAATTCCAATGTCCGACTTTTGAAGACTTACGATTGCCCTTAGTGGTAACAGCTACTAATCTGTTGAACGGTAAAGTACAGTATTTTAGCAAAGGAGAGCTCATTCAGCCCCTCATTGCATCGTCGGCACTACCACCTTACTTCTCACCGGTGAGAATAGGAGACAGTTTATATTGCGATGGTGGACTGCTGAACAACTTCCCTATAGAACCCCTCAAAGACCGATGTGATAGAATTATAGGGAGCTTTGTGAATCCGCTAGAAACGATTACCGAAAAGGAGCTCAGCAACTCGTTCCAGTTTATGCAACGCATTTACAACATCACTATGGATGGCAATTATAACCGCAAGTTCAAAAAATGTGACTACTTACTACTACATAACCTCAGCAATGTAGGCGTACTCGATACTAAAAAGCTCGATCACGCCTTCGAATATGGATACGAACAAACAATTACCAAATTAGCTGATTTGTCAGTTAGCTAATGAGTAGAGGCAAACATTGACAAATTACTAAATTAAGACATTAACTTTATGAGTGAGATTTCTAAAATTCTATTCTTGGTATCGGATAGTTTGCTGATACCCGACATTATCGTACTCTTGGTACTTTTTGTGCGCGCTTTATTATTAGTAGGTAGTTTCTACAATCGCTTCATCACTAAATACAAAAACGACAAACAGCTGAATGAAGCTATCAGGACGCTCACACCCGAAAGCGCAGAACAGCTTAAAGCCCTATTGCCCGCACACGATAACGCCCTTTACACCCAATACTTGCGTGATATTCTTAGTCATATACCCGACGAGGCATATTACGACTATATGATTTCCAACTTCGAGAATGAAGGCGAAAAAGACATAGCCACCTCCAAGCTATTGGCGAAAGTAGGTCCCGTTTTGGGGCTCATCGGTACACTTATCGCTATGAGTCCGGCGCTTACGGGGCTCTCCACTGGAGACATTTCTAAGATGGCGAGTAATATGCAAGTGGTATTTGCCACTACTGTTGTAGGCTTAGTGATTAGTTTAGTAGGGTTGGTAACTTTGCAGTTCAAACAACGCTGGTATAGCAAAGAAATCAATAACCTTGAATATGTAAGTAGAGTATTAACTCAACCCGCAAGACAATGAAAACAAACCGACGCATATCCCGACTCAAAGACGATGATGCCGACCCGCTAAGTGTAGTGGTAAACCTCTTTGATGTGGCAATGGTCTTTGCCGTTGCCTTAATGGTATCGATGGTGATGAACCTGAATATGGCAGATTTCTTTTCGGGTGAAGATTTTACCATTGTAAAGAAGAAAGGTGATGATATGGAAATCCTTCGTCGTGAAGGACAGAAAATCACTAAATATAAAACTGTAGAAGGTGCAACCCCCGATGCTTCTACCACTCAGAAAAAAGGTAAACGCCTCGGGGTAATGTACGAAACCGAGAATGGCGAAACTATATTGTTGCCTGATGAAGAATAAGCATAAATAAACCCTATTAAATATGAAAAAGTTTCTCATTAATTTCGTTGTTGTACTGCTACTACTCATAGGAACCCTTTACGTGGCGGGCTATGGTTATATTCTCAAAGCAGTAGTGGTGGTCTACAGCACGGGGCATACTACTACTTTCCTTGATGATTATACCTATTTTGACAATCGTACAATTGCTAAAAGTCCTACTCCTCAGCCTTGGCCACTTTCAGCAGATTACAACAAAATACCCGAAACCCCCGAGTTACAAAATGCTCACAAGAAATACGGAACGGTAGCTTTTCTTATCATCAAAGGAGATAGTATATGGCACGAACAGTATTTTGAAGGCTATAATACTGAGAGCAAGAGTAATTCGTTTTCTATGGCAAAAAGCTATGTCTCGGCGCTCTTGGGTAAGGCTATTGCCGATGGTTATATCAAGAGTCTCGACCAAAAAGTAAGTGATTTCTTTCCTGAGTACAAAAAAGGCTTCGGAGCCCAGCTTACGGTAGGCGACCTGTCGTCTATGGCATCAGGGCTTGACTGGGACGAGGCGTATTACAATCCGTTTTCTATTACGACTCGTGCTTATTTTGATAAACATTTTAGAGAAAAGATGCTCCAACTGAGGATTGTTTCTCCTCCTGGGAAAGCCTATAAATACCTCAGTGGAAATACTTTCCTTTTGGGAATGGTATTGGAGAAAGCTACAAAGAAGACCCTTACTCAGTATCTCACCGAGAGCTTATGGCAACCGATGGGTTGTGAGAGCGATGCTCTTTGGCAATTGGACAGTAAAGAAAGCGGACTCGAAAAAGCGTATTGTTGTATTGCTTCGAATGCACGTGACTTTGCCCGCCTCGGAAAACTCTATCGAGATAATGGTAAGTGGAACGGCAAACAGCTATTAGACTCTACCTTTGTGGCAACTTCCGTACAACCGCGCTTTGCCGAGAGTCCAGAATACGGCTATGGTTGGTGGTTATTAGACTATAAAGATACCCATTTCTTTATGATGCGTGGACATTTGGGACAATACGTAATTGTAAATCCTACTGATAAAGTCATCATTGTGCGTTTAGGACATCGCACTGCTGATACCTCTCCTGAAGACAGTAAGTTTACACAAGACATTTATGATTATATAGATGAGGCATATAAGGTTTTAGGCGTTAGAGGGTAGTAGAGCAATGAGACTTTAAATTAATAGTTGAATTTCAGTAAAAATGCTTAACAAGATTAATCTTGAAGATATTCTCTTCTTAGACATAGAAACGGTACCACTCTATGAACAACACGCTGAGCTTTCGGCTTTAGAACAAGAACTGTGGGAGGAAAAGACACGTTATCAGCGGAAAGATGAGTTTACTGCTGAAGAATTTTACGACCGTGCGGGTATTTGGGCGGAGTTTGGTAAGATTGTATGTATATCAGTAGGTTACTTTTCTTTTCGGTATCAGCAACGCACTTTTAGGGTTACCTCGTTTGTGGGAGAGGAAGAAGTGTTGTTAAAAGATTTTGTGCGTTTGGTAGAAGAACACTTTTCACGTGCTAATAAATTGTTTTGTGCTCATAATGGCAAAGAGTTTGACTTTCCTTACCTTTCGCGACGTATGATTATCAATGGGATTCCTATTCCTCAAAAACTACAGTTCTTTGGCAAGAAACCTTGGGAAATTCCGCATCTTGATACCCTTGAACTATGGAAATTTGGTGATTATAAACACTTCACTTCGCTGAAGCTCTTGGCTCATATTCTCGGTATTCCTTCGCCTAAAGACGATATTAATGGTAGCGAAGTGCGTGATGTGTTCTACAATGAAGGCAATGTAGACCGCATTGCTACTTATTGTGAAAAAGATACTATTACAGTAGCCCAAATACTGCTACGTTTCCGCAACGAAGAGCTTCTAACCGATGATGAAATCCTAATTGTAGGACATTAACTTTTACTTCTATTTTAAATACTGAGGTTCAAAATAAGCAATATCTTCGAAGTCTTGTTTTGTATATTTTTCTATAGCAAACGGAAGCATATCTTTTGCCTCAGGGAAGGCATTGGGTATAAATACAGCATTATGATGCTTACAGATAGTAGCAAACTTCGTACTACCATCACCTAAAAAAGTTACTTTACCCCTATTTAGTTCTTCTTGATAACTATGCTCATCGAGGATTTTAGCTTCAGTAGGACTCACAAACTGATAAGCACTATTAAACACGGCGCTATACACCTCCATACGGCGTGCATCGAGCATAGGGATAATACAATTGCCCTGAGCTTGGTGAGCGAGGATTTGCAAGGTGGGAATAGCAATTAAAGGTTTCTCCAAAGCAAAACAAAGACCCTTGGCAGTAGCAATACCAATGCGCAAACCTGTATAAGAGCCTGCGCCAGCACTTACGGCTATAGCATCAACCGCAGAAAGGGGTAAGGAGGCTTGTTGCATTACGTCTTCAATGAAGAGATGTAAGTTTTCAGAATGAGTAAACTTGCCTGCATTCTCAGATTTTTCAGCTATAATGTGATTGTCTTTTGATAGGGCTACCGAGCAATTGAGCCCTGAAGTTTCTATGTGAAGGATAATCATTTTTGTTGTATTTTCAACTTAGGGGGAATGTGTGATGCAAAAGCGACTTTTTATTTTTCACTTTTCCCAGAAACAATTAGAACTATTTCTCCTTTAATATTCTTATCTTTATAATAGTCTAAAAGTTGTTGGAGGGTGCCACGTTGGGTTTCTTCGTGTAGCTTAGTGAGCTCACGTGAGAGACTCGCAGGACGGTCGGTACCGAAAGTGGTAATAAAGTCAGTGAGGGTTTTGAGCAATTTATGCGGGGAGATGTAGAAAATCATCGTTTTGGTTTCAGTTGTGAGCTGAGAGAGGCGAGTTTGTCGTCCTTTTTTATCGGGGAGGAAGCCTTCGAAGGTAAAACGGTCGTTAGGCAAGCCACTGTTTACCAAGGCAGGCACAAAGGCTGTAGCTCCTGGTAAGCATTCTACATCTACTCCCTCAGTAAGGCAGGCACGTGTAAGCAAGAAGCCGGGATCGGAAATGGCGGGTGTTCCTGCATCGGTGATGAGTGCTACGGTAGTACCCCCTTTGATGCGCTGTACCCAACCGTCTACCACTTTGTGCTCGTTGAACAGGTGGTAACTTTGCATAGGAGTATGGATATCGTAGTGTTTGAGAAGCTTACTACTGGTGCGCGTATCTTCGGCTAAGATAATATCAACCTCTTTGAGCAAACGGAGTGCTCGCAAGGTTATATCTTCGAGATTGCCTATGGGGGTAGGAATGAGATAGAGTTTGCTCATTACACTTCAAAGCGTTTGAGAAGGAGAGAAAGGAAGCGTTCTTCGTATTCCTCTTTGTCTTTCCAATAGTTGTAAGTAGGTTTTATTTCTTGTTCTAAGTATAAAACAGCATCTTGCATTGTATTGAGTTCTCCGATATGTTTTACAACTTTGTTATATTCGCTTTCACTACCAAGGAAGAGTTTTTGTACAAAAGCCAATTTATCATTCAAACCTATTTGAGCATTTTTACCTAACTTATCGTTAAGAGATTGTACGGGTTTTATATTCTCATCAGTTTCTTTTCTATCGAATACTGTGTGCTTAGACTGAGAAATATATTCTTCTAAGGAAGGGGATTGCTTTAAGATGCGTTGTTCATCGGTGTACTGAGGTTGCTCAATAAACTGTTCGGGCTGTGTTACTTGCTGAGGTTGCTCGATAGCAAAATCTATTTGAGATGTTTCTACTCTTTTAGGTTGTTCCACAGGTACTGCCCATTCGGGTTCGGGCTGGTGTACTTCTACTTGGGGTTGCGCTATTTTTGCAGTTTGTTTTTGAACGGGTTTTGGTTCCATTGCTACAAACGAAGCTTTTTCTTTTGTTTGTCCTTTAGGAGCAATAGGTTGCACTTCGGTAGCTTCTACTTTGATGTCGAAAATATCTTTTTCTTGATTTTCATCAATGAAATTAGATACTTTTTTCATCATTGAGTTTTTTCGGTTTTCATTAGCACCTAAGTCTTGATAATATTTATCAACGAAACTCAATATAGTGATTTTTTCAGCTAATTTATGAGCCTGTCTATTGAGTTCTATGAGGTTAAGTTTCCCTTGTTTAGCAATAATTTCGGTAGCGAGAGCTACTAAACTTTGTTCTAATTCTTCTTTCATAGATTGCTATTCTTTAGTTAAGATGTGGCAAAGATATAAAATATTTTTGAATAATAAAGAAATAACAAAAAAACAGACTGCCTCAGAAAATCTTTTTGGAGCAGTCTGTTTTTTTAGATTACTTAATTGAAGCTTCGTAAATACCTTCGATAGTGTGAGTTAAAGTATCGTTGAACTGAGCATCGGTTTGCTGAGCTGAGAGTCCTTCGGTAAGTGCTCTTGAGAAACTGGCGATTACGCCTTTGTTTTCGGCGAGGATATCATTGGCTTTCTCTCTTGGGTAACCTCCTGAAAGGGCGACTACACGCACTACACGAGGGTGCTTGGTGAACTCTTTGTAGAGATTGTTAATAGTTGGCAAAGAGAGTTTGAGCATCACGTTAAAAGTCTCGGGGAGGGCATCGAGGTGTTTTCTTATCTCGTCGCGCAAGATAGCTTCGGCAGGAGATTTATCGGGGATATTGATATCTACTTCGGGCTCTATAATGGGCACGAGTCCTGCTTTTACGATTTGTTTGGCTATCTCAAACTGTTGTTTTACCACTCGTGCAATACCGTCAGGAGAGGCTTTTTTAATGACTGAACGCATTTTGGTGCCGAAGATATGACGCTCATTGGCACGCTCTAAGAGTTCTGTAAGACCGCTTATAGGTTTCATCAGTTGAACGCCATCGGCGTCTAAGCTTTCTAAGCCTTTATCGACTTTTAAGAAGGGAACTATGTGTTTTTCTTCCCAGAGATAATCGGCGGTGTATTTACCGTCGATTTTTCTATCCATTGTCTGTTCGAAAAGGATAGCACCGATAATTTTATGGCTGTTAAAAGCGGGGCTTTTGATGATGCGGGTACGCATTTGGTGAATGAGGTCAAACATTTGGTCTTCATTGCTATATTGGTCTTCATTCACACCGTAAAGTTTAAGGGCTTTTGGGGTACTACCGCCACTTTGGTCGAGGGCTGCGATAAAGCCCTTGCCATCTTTCATTTGTTTGAGTTGTTCTTTTTTCATAGTGTGTTACTGTTTAAAAGATAGTACAAAGGTACGAAATATTTTTTAATTGACAAAAATTAATAATACTGGAAATGGCATCAACTTTGCCAAAATTTCAAACTTTGGCAAAGTGCGTACCGCAAAAGCGATGTGTTGGGGTCTGTTAGGAGGATTCGGAAGGAAACGGAAAAGAGCGGAAGAGGGGAGGGAGAGTTTTTGATGAAAAAAGGCTTTGAGAAGGGTGGGGTTAGCTTATAGAGAGCTTATAGGAAGCTTATACGAATCTTGGACGATTGGTATAGAAAGGGTATATAAATAGTTTACTCATAGTATGATACAGTGACACAAAAAATGGTAAAAACAGGGTTTCGAGGCGAAAGAAAGAAGAATCCTCACCCCGTCCCTCTCCCAAGGAGAGGGGGGATATAGCGACGGAAAGAAGAAGGGATAATTAGAGAATTGGCAAATTAGAAAATTAGTAAATGGGAAAGTGTGAGGGCTTAGGGCATAGGCAATAAGGGAAAAACATCTTCAAAGGGGGAATGTGGCAACCAAAGGGAAACTATTGAAGGGTTCGGAGAGGCTCAAAAGGGGAGAACCAAAGACAAAGAGGGCTATATTAACTTTGGCAAAGTTTGAAACTTTGCCAAAGTATAGTGATAACAAACATCTCTCTAACTCGCTTTAAATGGGGAATGTAGTGATGGGGAAAAAAGGGAATGTAGTGATGGGGAAAAAAGGGAATGTAGGGACGAAAATAGTTGTTTGGTGGGGAGGACTCGTAGGAAGGAGGTCGGATAGAGGGGGCTTGTGAGAAGATGTTATGCGGTTAGCATTTTGGTGCATTGGGCGATGCGTTCCTCTAAGGAGCCTTTTAGAATATAGTATTGTATGCCGTGAGCGTTCAGATGTTGTTCAAAAAAAGCAAATACGCTCTCGCGCTCGTGGGGTTTATCGCGGAGGTCGTCGGGTTGCCAAGGGACATCTACATAAGTGAGAAAAAGGGTGTGGTAATGATGTGTGAGGGCTGCGCGCTCTATTTGTGGGTTGCATTTGCCATAGTAAAGGTAAGAATAGACCATTAGTTCGAGCAGACAGGTGTCGCAGAACAAATATTCATTGGCTTGTTGGATACGTTTGTTTTCGAGAGAAACTTGTCCGTGAGCGATGGGTAGGAGGTCGTCCCACGTGCAGGTGAGATGCTGAGTGTCCCACTTGTGTTGCAGGTAAGTGCGCATATATTCCTCAGCCCATACGGTTTGGAACTGCTGGGCAAGGGTACGACTGAGAGTGGTTTTGCCGGTGCACTCAGGACCTACAAAGGCGATACGCTTTATCGGGCTGTCTCGTTGCGCAAGTGTTGTTTCCATTCTCTATAACCCATAATGGCAATAATGGTGAATAAAAAGTACTGAAAGGAGGTGAATAGCATTCCTTTTTTGAGGTAGAGGGGTACTGAAATGAGGTCGCCGAGAATCCAAAAGACCCAGTTTTCTACTTTGCGTTTTGCCATTAGCCACATTCCTATCAAGAAAATGGAGGTGGTAAAGACATCGACATATTCGGTAGGGAGGAAGTTGTGGAATCCTAAGGAGATTCCCTGCATAGAAAAGTTGTTTTTGATGTAAGGTTTCAGGTAGTATACCGCAGTGACAAAAACCAAGCTAAAAACACCTAAAAGAGTGCAGATTTGCCAATCGCGACGGGTGGTAACGGAAATAGTAATCACATTGTCTTGGGCGTTCTTTGCCCATAGTATCCACCCGTAGATACTCATCGCTGTATAATAGGCATTGATAAGCATATCGCCCCACAGCACGTAGTGCCATAGCAGGTATACAAATAACACCGTGCTGATAATACCCGTAGGGTATACCCATATATTTCCTTTTTTAGCCAGCCAAACACTCAGGAACCCAAAGAACACACCTATGATTTCTAATACCACTAAATGGGTAGGGACTCCTTGATACTGACTAAAAAACCAATTGAAAAACGCTTCCATATAAGATACTCAGTTAGGCTTGCTCGCTGGCTTTACTTAGAAGAAAGGTTTATACTCGTGGCGGTCGGACTTTACGATTTTCACGTACATCAGTCCGCGTTCTACTAAGTCGAGAGCTTCTTCTATCTCGGTGGTGAGAACATTCATCACTTGGGTATACTCGCCATAGACTTGGGTACTGAGAGGGTTTTCTTGTACGATGAGCCCAGAGGCGCGCAGTTTCTTGATAAAGTGAATGATAGGACGCTCGTAATCGTCTTGCAACGGGCTAAAAGTAAGTTCAACAGATACTTTCATAATGATGAATGATTAATTATTAAAGGTTAATTTATATTCGGGACAAAAGTACAAATAAAATGGGAAATTACAATTATTTTACTACCTTTGCGCAAAAATATGTATCTCTTTCAGCCAAAAGAGTAACCCCCTTTTTACCTATATTGAGTGAAGATAAAATGAACTAAAAACACCCTTCGAAGAGGGAATTAGCGAATTTAAGAGGGAGTATGCTTGAAGTTTTTGGCTTGATGGAGGATAAATTATTTAATGAATGAAAAAACGGCTTTTTCTACTCGATGCTTATGCCCTTATTTTTAGGGGTTATTACGCTTTTATCAAGAATCCGCGTATCAACTCCAAAGGGTTGAACACGTCGGCTATTTTGGGCTTTATGAACTCTCTTTTAGAAGTAATTAAAAAAGAAAAGCCCGACCACCTTGCTGTGGCTTTCGACAAGGGAGGAAGTGTGGAGCGCACGGAACTCTTTGCCGACTATAAAGCCAATCGGGAGGAAACGCCCGAAGCTATTCGGTTGGCAATCCCGTATATTCACGAAATCTTGAAAGCCTTGCATATTCCTATCATCGAAAAAGAGGGTTATGAGGCTGACGATATCATCGGGACACTCTCTAAACAAGCTGAAAAGCAGAATTACCAAGTGTATATGGTAACGCCCGATAAGGACTATGCACAACTTGTGAGTGATAATATCTTTATATACCGACCTTCGCGCGGAGGTAACGATGTGGAGATTTGGGGCGTAAAAGAAGTACAAGAGAAATTTGAGGTACAAAATCCTTTACAGGTAATAGACTTCCTCGGAATGATGGGTGATGCGGTAGACAATATACCTGGACTCCCAGGAGTAGGCGAGAAGACCGCTAAAAAGCTACTTGCTGACTTTGGCTCTATGGAAAACCTTCTCGCCCATACTGACCAGCTGAAAGGCAAACTGCGTGAGAATATAGAGAGCAACAAGGAAAAAGGAATCCTCTCTAAACAGTTGGCTACCATTATGCTGGACGTGCCTGTAACATTTGATGAAGAAGACTTTGCGATGTCCGAACCCGATTTTGAAGCGGTAGGGAGGATATTTGAAGAGTTAGAATTTCGTCAGTTATTACAGAATTTTCTCAGAACGTATCAGCCCCAGATGACAACAACACCCCCGCCACTTACAGGGAATAAGCCCACAGAGGGACAGTTAAGTCTCTTTACGCAAGGCGACCTATTTGCCCAACCGCAGGTAATGAGCGAGAAGAAGAACAGCACTAATACACCTCACTTCTACCAATTAGCCGATACCCCAATGGCGCAACAACTGCTTTTGCAGAATTTATTGCAACAAACCGAAGTGTGTTTTGATACCGAAACGACCAGTGTGAACGCCCTGGAAGCCGAATTGGTAGGGATTTCCTTCTGTTGGTCGGCTCATAAAGGTTATTACGTACCTTTCCCTACTGATAAAGCAGAAGCAACAAAACTGCTTGAAACTTTTCGTCCGTTCTTTGAAAATGAGCGTATTGGTAAGGTTGGTCAGAATTTGAAATACGACCTTAAAGTATTGCAAAACTACAACATTGAGGTGCGAGGCGCACTCTTCGATACGATGATAGCCCACTATCTGCTGAATCCAGATATGCGCCACAATATGGATATCCTCAGTGAAACCTATTTAAACTATACCCCTATTACTATTGAGAGTTTGATAGGTAAAGGTAAGGCACAACGCTCTATGCGTACTGTTCCACTCGACCAAGTGAAGGAATACGCCGTGGAAGATGCTGATGTTACGTGGCAACTCAAAAACGTATTTAAGGAGGAAATGCCCAAAGTGAATGCCGAGAAAATCTATACTGATTTGGAAGCGCCTTTGATAAAAGTGTTAGCCGCTATGGAACGCGAAGGAGTGAACCTCGATGTACCCTTCTTAAAAGAATACGCTAAGATCTTAGATGCTGATATTGCACAACTCGAAGCCACTATAGCCGAGCAGGCAGGAGAGAGCTTCAATTTGGCATCGCCGAAACAGCTAGGAGATATTCTTTTTGAAAAACTGAAAATTGACAGTAAACCTAAGAAGACAAAAACAGGTCAGTATGCCACTTCCGAAGAAGTATTAGCCCCCTTTGCTTCTAAGCATAAGATAGTAGCCGATATACTTGAATGGCGACAAGTGCAGAAGCTGAAATCTACTTATGTAGATGCCTTGCCTTTGGAGGTGAACAAACTCACCGGTCGTGTACACACTACCTATATGCAAACGGTAGCTGCGACGGGTAGATTGAGCAGTAATAATCCTAACTTGCAGAATATTCCTATCCGCACTCCTCGCGGTCAGCAGGTGCGCAAGGCGTTCATCGCACGCAATCCTGATTATGTGCTTCTCTCTGCCGACTATTCGCAAATAGAGCTTCGCATCATCGCTGCCCTGAGCGAAGAACACAATATGATTGACTCATTCCTCCGCAATGAGGATATTCACCGTTCCACAGCTGCCAAAGTGTTCCACGTGCCTTTGGAAGAGGTAACTCGCGAACAGCGTAGTCACGCCAAGACAGTGAACTTTGGGATTATCTATGGTGTATCGGCTTTTGGGCTCTCGGCTCAAACCAATTTGAGTCGTTCAGAGAGTAAGGAATTGATAGACACTTATTACGCTACGTATCCCAATCTGCGAAACTATATCAGTAAGCAAATACAATTTGCTCAAGAACACGGCTATGTAGAGACCGTATTGGGAAGGCGTCGCTATCTACCCGATATTCACTCTCGTAACCAAGTAGTGCGCGGAGCAGCTGAGCGCAACGCTGTGAATGCCCCGATACAGGGTTCGGCTGCGGATATCATCAAAATTGCGATGATACGCATACAACACGAGTTGATTCGCCAACAACTTCAAACCCGTATGCTCTTGCAGGTGCACGATGAGTTAGTGTTTGATGTACCTAAAACAGAGCTCAATATCGTTAAGCCTCTCATTAAAGAAGCAATGGAAAGCGCTTTTAACCTTGCTGTTCCGCTTGTGGCAGATTTAGGGGTAGGGGATAACTGGCTCGATGCACACTAGAATTAGGTAAGAGGTAAGAGGTAAAAGGTAAAGCCAGCGAGGGCTCACAGCTGGGTATGTGAATAAAAGGTAAAAGGTGAGGCGACGCAAACTTTGGCGAAATTTGTGGCTCAAAGGTGTCATTTCCTTGTTAATTGTCAATGTAAATTATGTACAAGATATTTCCTAAAAAACGCTATCAAAAAACTTTGAGTATTCTCAAACAATATGTCCCTCAGGGTAGCACTATCCTCGATGTGGGGGTGGAGAATCCTTTTTCGGCAGTAATGCAACAAGAAGGCTATACTGTGCTCAACACTACGGGACAGGATTTGGATTTTGAATCACACACCCTACAAGCCTTTAAGGCTGATTTTACAGTAGCTTTGGAAATTTTAGAGCACTTGGTAAACCCTTTGGCAGTTTTGCAGAATCTTCCTACTAAAAGAGTACTCATTACTGTGCCCTTGCGCCTTTGCTTTGCCAAAGCTTACCGCAATACGTCTGACCCTCGCGACTGTCATTATCACGAGTTTGAAGATTGGCAATTGGATATGCTGGTAGGGAAAGCGGGTTTTCGTATTATTTATAGAGAGAAATGGACGCACCCTGTGAAGAAGTTAGGTTTACGTCCGTTATTGCGGTATTTTACGAATAGATACTACGCCGTAGTGGCAGAGAGAAAATAATAGTTGAATCTCCCTTCGGGAGAGAAATTAAACAAATTGCAACAAATCAAACAAGTTGTAGCAAGCTACCTGAAAGTCTCTCACAGATTTCTCGGATTACACGGATTTAGCACAGATGATTCTCTTGTAAAACATTATTGTTCCACGGATTGGCTCAGCTTTAGCTGAGGAATTTTACGGAACAATAATGAAAAAGCAATTGTAAATCAATATTGTATATATCGAACTAATGTTAAATTATATTAGGATTGAACCGGCTTTTTAATAGGAATTAGAGAATTTCGGAGAGACTCAGAAATGCGAGGTCGTAGTACGACAGACAGTGTACAATTAACTTTGGCAAAGGTGCGAGCTACACAGGTAGCCGTAGCACGACAGGCGAGGAAAAATTAGCAAATGAGGAAGCGTTGAGGGGTTCGGAAGAAAACGGAAAAATTCGGAAGAGGAGAGGGGGAGTTTTTGATGAAAAAAGGGTGTAAGGAGGGTGGGGGTAGCTTATAGAGAGCTTAATAGGAAGCTTATACGAATCTTGGACGATTGTTATAGGAAGGGTATATAAGTAATTGACTCATAATATAATACAGCGACACAAAAAACGGTAAAAAGAGGGTTTCGAGGCGAAAGAAAGAGGAAGAGGCACTAGGCCTTAGTCCATAGGCACTAGGGGGGAGTATGACGGAAAGGAGAAGAAATGACAAGGAACGAGGGACGAATGACGAAGGTAATGTGGTAAAAATATCTCTCTTCTAACATATCTAGTAGTCGCTGGTTGCCTTCGAAGGGGAAATGTAGCGACGGGAAGTCGATGCTAAATTTTAGCACAACAAGCAGGTGTGAGCCACGTGGGTAGGTGTAGCGCGATGGGTAATTAATTTAATATGAATCGGATATGAGGAAAATGTTATTAAAGTTATATATGTAAAACAAATAAATTGCTTCACTACTTTAAAATCTCACACAAAGCTAGCGAGTGATCTCTGCTGGGTATGTGAAAGATTGATTTCACTGATTACAATATACGTACAACTGTAAATCAGTATTATACATCGAACTGACATTATTTATAAAAAATATTATACTCTCTTCACTATTATTGCCGTTATGATAAATGATAGAAAAGCAGGAATAAACCACTCTATTCGGTAGTCAGCCAAGGGTAATAACGTTTTGAAGTTATTAATCCAGGCTATATGTAGCAAATCACCTATGATGAAAAGTCCTGATAATATAGCCGTGAGCGTTACCCCCACTATATAAGGAGCATTGCTCTGCACCCGTTTGCCAAAGAAAAGCACAAATAAGGTAAGTGCGATGGTGATAGGATATGAGAAATCTAACAGATAGCCAGCGTAATGAATAATTTCATCTACACTTCTGATAGAAAGCGCAAACGACACTAAGGAACAAATCCACACTCCCCATTTATAAGGAATACGCCCTTTGCTGATGTTCTCGAAAATCTCACCCATAGCCGATACAATAGCAATAGCCGAAGTAAGGCAAGCAAATGCTACCGCTATTGATATTACAATACCACCATTGTCGCCTAATACGCTATAAGCTATATGCTTGAGAATATCTATATAGCTAATCCCTTCGGAAGAAGAAAGATTAGAGGTAGCTCCTAGATATAGCAATCCTCCGTAGATAAAGACCAAACAGCCAGCGGCTATGACCCCAGAGAGTATGGTTACTTGCTTTTTCTCAGCCTCACTGCGGTAGCCCTCTCGCACGATTGACGAGATAATGAGCCCCGAAAAAATAACCCCTGCAAGCACATCTAAGGTCAAGTAGCCTTTTGAAAAGCCAAACGCAAACGCCTCTCCAAAGCTATAGCTGTTGTCTACCAATTCCTTAGGCGCATTGATGGTGCCCACGACTATCAGGATAGTAAGTGAAAGGATAAGAAAAGGTGTGAGTATTTTACCGATGATGTCTACTATTTTGGCTTTCGAGATAGAGAGCAAAAGCGTGATGCCAAAGTACAGCACCCCAAAAGTAATTTTGCCTATTTGAGGGAAGAAAGGTTGTACTGCCACCTCGTAGGTTGTAGACCCCGTACGCGGTACGCAGATAAGGGGACCTAAGGTAACAATGATTAAAAACACAAGCGCATTTACGAATAACGGAGGGAAGCGCTTGCCTAAATCGGTGAAAGTAAGTCCTACAGAGGCTACCATTACCACCGCTAAGAACGACAGTAGTATGTCCGACACAAAAAAACCTGCAAAAGCCACACCACTTAAAGCTCCTATTTTCAATCCTATATAAGGGGGAATAACCAAATTGCCCGCCCCAAAAAACATCGCAAATAGAGCAAAACCTGCTGTTAGAATTGTAATGAATTTCTTTTTGTCCATAATAAATTAGGTTTATATAGGTTAGAATGCTACAAAGGTATAATTTTCTTTTTATAAAACAAATCTTTTCTTTAATTTCTTTTTAAAGTTTTTATTAGTAGCTTCGTAAATTATTCTTACTTTTGTCGTCAGAATCTTAATATTTAAATTGAAATGACAGGATTTTCAGCTATTGATTTCGAGAGCTCAATCAGAAATTGGAAGAAAGGTGTTTTTAGCTACGTCTCTACAATTGCAAATGAAGGGGGACGAGAAATAAATTTTGGGAGATTGCGAATTAGTTTGTATTTTTGCGCATCAATCGAGAGAGGACAGAGAGACGAGAGGGGCTGGTGAGATTTAGAAACTAAAAAATAAAACAAACAAAAATGAATGATTTTTCGACTGCGGATTTTGAAGGACTCATTAAAGAGTGGATTACCGGACTTATTAAATTTGCGCCTACACTATTGTGGGCAATTGCGCTTTATTTTATAGGGCGATACATTATTCGGTTTATTGCAAAACTCCTTAAAGGCTTGATGGTACGCCGTGGAGTAGACGTGGCTTTGCAGGGATTCCTCTTGCAAGTTGTACGGTGGATACTCTATATTGCTCTGTTCCTTACTATCGTGCAAGTGATAGGTTTGCCTGCGACTCAGTTTATCGCGATTATTACCAGTGGTTTTGTAGCAGTGGGGTTAGCCTTACAGGGGTCGCTATCCAACTTTGCAAGCGGGATAATGATTCTTATCTTTAAACCTTTCCGCGTAGGCGATACCATTGAAGGTAATGGCGAAAAAGGGACGGTAAAAAACATTGGACTCTTTGCTACAACTCTTAACAAAGCCAACAACGAGCAGGCGATAATCCCCAATACCCAACTTTTTAGCAATAGCATTATCAATTACAGTAGGGAAGAGAAGCGCAGGGTGTACGTATTAGTAGGCATAGGTTACAGTTCGGATATCCAAAAAGCTCGCGAAGTGCTCTTGCAAATTGCTAAAGAAGAGCCCAAAGCCTTGCCTGACCCTGAGCCTGTGGTATATGTAGAGGAATTGGCTGATAGTTCGGTGAACCTTTCACTGCGCTATTGGTGCTTGACTTCCGAGCACGCAGGGTGTATATTCCGTACTTTAGAGACTATCAAAAATCGCTTCGACGAAGCTGGTATAGAGATACCATTCCCACAAGTGCAAGTGCATCAGTAGAGAGGCAGTGATTAATGGTTAATGATTAGTGATTAAAATTGTTCTTTATTCATTGTTAATTGGTCTTTATTTAGTACTTTTGCAACGTAAAAACATAAAAAACTATGGACGCAGAGCTTATAGATAATATCTTAACTGAAGACGACCTCCTTCTTAAACAACAAAAAGAAGCGAAAAAGTATAGTATACAAAAAGGTTTGGAGGAAGATAAGGCAGGGTTACATATTCCTCAAGAAGATGTAGAACAAGAAATGAATGCGATATTATGGTCGTAGTTTGGACTCCTAAAGCAAAGGAGGAGCTGAAAGAAATTCTTATTTATTGGAAAAAACGGAACAAAAGTAATACTTATTCAGTAAAACTGAATACAGAGGCACAAAAAGTAGTTAAATCTCTTATTGATAATCCATACATCTGGCCTATAGAAGAAGGATATGAAGATGTCCGTTCTGTTTTAGTGTTTTATAATTACTCTATTTTTTACAGAGTAGAAAACAATATTATTCGTATTCTTTCTTTTTGGGACAATCGAAGAAATCCTAATAGCTTAGATTTATTTGATTTTTAAAAAGAAAAAACATACAGATACCGGCTATAAAGATAGTCGGTATTTTTTTGTGAATATTTCGTTGTTAATTGTTCTTTATTTAGTACCTTTGTGGCGTCTTTAACATCATAAAAATGATTTTACAATGAGAAAAATCTTCTTTTTGGCCTTCGTGGCTATTGCTTTGGTGAGTTGTCGTAAGAAAGATGACAACGGTAACGAGGTAAACGTATCGCCTAATGACTACACTCTCAGTGCCGATGGTCTTACCTTAATAAAATGGACTAATAGTAGTACTATTTCTATTGATATGCAAGGGGATAGCAATTTGCGGAAAGTAAATACTATTGCCGAAAATGCTTTTAAAGACCTTAAAAGTTTAAGAGCGATTACTTTTTCGGACAATTTAAAAGAAATAGGTTCTGATGCCTTTTCAGGAACAAACCTCAGTGATGGCGTAAACTTCAACTCTTATTCAGACGTTGTTTTTGGCGAGAGGGTTTTTTATCGTTCGAATATTAGAAAAGTGGTGCTCCCTAATACTAAAGCGTTATCTAACCGGATTTTTGCTGAATGTAGAAACTTAAAAGAAGTTACTTTTAAAAGAACGGGTATTATAGGCGATGGGGCTTTTTCGTCTTGTGGAACTCTTGAATTAGTAGATTTAACAGATGCGGGAGTTACTCATATAGGGAAAGAGGCTTTTGCTAACTGTAAAGTTTTGAAAAAGGCAATCCTTTCGGTAACTATGAACTTAAAGACGATAGGAGATAAATCGTTTGCGAACTGTACTTCGTTAGAGAATGTTACTATTCTTGCGCTTTACCCGCCGTATTTAGAGGGAGATCCTTTTTCTGGGATAGCTAAAACTAAGTTTCCTACTTTTTATATCCCGAGAAAACCTAAGGATTTATTGGATATATACAAAGGGGATAACAATTGGAAAAATTTAGTTGATAAGATTCAGTTAATACCAAAATAATTAGGTGCGAGCCGCACAGGCAGTCGTAGCGCGACGGGCGGTGTGAGCCACACAGGCGGGGGAGAAATGAGAGAATGAGAAAATGAGAAAATTAGAAAATGAGAGAATTAGAGAATGAGGAAATTAACAGATTAGTAAATGGAGTAAATGTTAATAATACCTACCGACAATCAACTTTGGCAAAGTTTGAGATGAAAAAGTGATATACTGGGACTGTTAGGAGCTTTCGAAAGATGTCGGAAAAGAACGGAAGTGAGCTGAGAGAAATTTTGCTGAAAAAAGGGTGTAAGGAGGGTGGTCTTAGCTTATAGAGAGCTTATAGGAAGCTTATACGAATCTTGGACGATTGGTATAGAAAAGGTATATAAGTGATTGACTCATAATATAATACAACAGGGTTAAAAATGGCAAAAACAGGGTTTCGAGGCGAAAGAAAGAGGAATCCTCACCCCGTCCCTCTCCCAAGGAGAGGGGGAATGTAGCGACGGAAAGGAGAAGGGGTAATTAGAGAATTAACAAATTAGAAAATTAGCAAGGGAGAGCACGAGCTAAAAGCTCGCGACAAAAAAGAGGGAAGGTGGAGACGGAAAAAGTGAAGGTAATGTGAGGTTATAGCGCGACGAGCTGATGGGAAATTAGTGGATTAGTAAATTTGAAAATGAGAAAATTAGTAGCTTGCAAAAATTGATAAATACGATAAAAAATAATTATACAATGAGAAAAGTTTTATTATTAGCTTTGGCAATGATTGCTTTAATGGGCTGTCGGAAGAGTGATGATGACAACAACGGTAATTCTACCGCTGATTATGAGCTCAGTGCTGATGGGCGTACGCTTATCAAATGGAAAAACGCGAATACTACGGTGCTTGATATGCAAGCTGATGAGAAGCTCAGAAATGTGAACACTATCGGGAAAGAGGCTTTTAAAGAACATCAGAACCTCCAATCGATTACATTTCCGAATAACTTGAAAGAGATAGAAGAGAGTGCTTTTGAGGATGCAAACCTCAGCGGTGAGGTTGTCTTCAACACGAAAGCTACCGTTGATTTTGGCGAAAAGTGCTTCTACCACACTCATCTGAAAAAGATAACATTCCCCAATATGAGTGTGTTAGGTATCAATGCTTTTTCAGTTTGTAGAGAGTTAAAAGAGGTTACTTTTAACAAAGTAAAGAAATTAGGTGATTTTGCGCTGAGAGATTGCAATGCTGCCTCGCTTACCTTTGAGGGGACGGGGCTTACTGAAATAGGACACGGGGCTTTTGTGGGGATGTGGAAGCTAAAAGAGATTACTTTACCTGAGACGCTCACTAGAATAGAATCAGATGCTTTTTGGCAATGCATAGTGCTGAAAAAGCTTACTATTAAAGCGGTAAATCCACCTGCCTTACATATTAACAGTATTTTTGGCACTAACGATAAAAGTGTGATACCTACTATTTATGTGCCTAAGGGTTCGGTAGAACAATACAAAAAAGTGGCAGGCTGGAAAGATTTTGCGGAGAAAATACAAGCAATTAATTAAATTAAAGAATGAGAAAATTAGGAAATTTGAAAATGAGAAAGGTTTTATTATTAGCTCTTATAGGGATTGCTTTGGTGGGCTGTCGGAAGAGTGATGATGACAACAACGGTAACTCTACCGCTGATTATGAGCTCAGCGCTGATGGGCGTACGCTTATAAAATGGAAGAATGCGAATACTACAGTGCTTGATATGCAAGCTGATGAGAAGCTCAGAAATGTGAACACTATCGGGAAAGAGGCTTTTAAAGAACATCAGAACTTACAGTCGATTACATTTCCGAATAACTTGAAGGAGATAGAAGAGAGTGCTTTTGAAGAAGCAAGCCTTAGTGGTACCGTTACCTTCAATACCAACGCTACAGTAGTTTTTGGTGAAAAAGCTTTCTTCAAAACAAAAATTAGAAAACTCTCCCTTCCTAATGTAAAAAGACTGCCCTATAGCGTATTGTCAATGTCTTATAATCTCGAAGAATTACACTTCAATAAATTAGAAATATTAGGATTTGGCGCTATTGGGTGGAATTATCTAAAAGAAATTAACTTAGAAAATACAGGACTCACTGATATAGAAACTGTGGGAATTTCGGGGTGTACGGAGATGAAGAGTGTTGTCTTGCCTGCAACACTGAAGACTATAGGGTATGATGCTTTTTGGTATTGCCAACAACTTAAAACAATAACGATTAACGCTGTAAACCCTCCTGCCTTAGTAAATAACCCGTTTAGGGCTACTCGTATAGAAAAGATATACGTACCTAAAAGCTCGGTAGAGCAATACAAAAGAGCTACTTTCTGGAGTGCTTTTTCTGATAAGATATATCCGAAAGCACAATAAATAATAATTGAGGGCGGTATGTCATATCCAAAGATTAAGATTATATTGATGTATTTGACTTAGATATTTATTAGGTATTTTTAAATTCTGTAATTTTTATCCAAAACTATATGAAACGCTTTTTGACTGTTATTGCTTTTTTAAGTATCACTTCGATAGGTTTTTCGCAAGTGGCTATAGGAGTACGCTTTTCCTATCCTTTTACTATGGTACAAAGTATGCGTCCTGTTACCCCAAATGTACCATCTTCATCTGTAAGCTTTGGTAAATTTAGAAATTACTTAAATGCGGGAGGTTTTATTAGGATTCCTGTACAAGAAAGATTAACATTCCAAATTGAAGGAATGTTCAGTATTGCCGAAGTAGATTTTGACGGTAAATATCAAGGTAGTTCTTTTCATTCGGGCTACCGTTTTGTGCATTTTGATATGCCTTTTTTGTTACAATATGAAGGCAAGCGACCTATTAGAGGTTTTGTACAAACAGGTTTTTCACCTAAATTTTATTTGATGCGCGAGGTTAGTTTGGATAGCTCTTATGATATTTCGTTTGCTGACACCCGTCGTTTTAAGAAGAGCTTACTGATGTGGCATATAGGGGCAGGCATTCTCTTTGAGCGTAAGCATTGGATTTTCACTCTTGATCATCGGTTTTCTATGAGCGTGTTTAACGTGTCGGAGCATAACAATAAGGAGTTTTTAGACCTCAGCAAAGCGAAGTTTTACTTTTTTAGTACTTCCTCAGGTATAGCGTATAAGTTTTAAATTTGTACATCACTTTCCACTGGTTATTTTTTCATTTGTAATTGTGAATTGAAAACTATTTCATATATTTGTCCCTAATAATACAATTGACTAATTGATAAATTAATTATGAACTTTACCATAGCACGTGAGCACCTCAAGAGTGTGCTCCTCCCTACACATCTCATTTATAGTCCGCTCTTCTCAGAAGAATCTGGCAACAAAATCTATATCAAGCCCGAAAACCTTCAAAAGACAGGAGCTTTTAAGATTCGTGGCGCTTATAACAAAATCCTTAAACTCACCGAGGAAGAGAAAAAACGAGGAGTTATTGCTTCTTCAGCAGGAAACCACGCACAAGGCGTTGCCTACGCAGCACGTGAATTGGGTATCAAAGCTGTGATTGTAATGCCTAAAACTACGCCTCTTATCAAAGTGCAATCTACCAAAAAGTACGGTGCAGAAGTAGTGCTCTACGGCGATGTATACGACGATGCTTACCAAAAAGCGAAAGAGCTGGAAGAGAAAGAAGGCTACGTGTTTGTACACCCTTTCAACGACCCTGACGTATTGGAAGGACAAGGTACTATCGCCTTAGAGATATTGGAAGAACTGCCTAACACCGATGTGATAGTTGTACCCATAGGCGGTGGCGGACTTATCTCGGGGATTGCTTGCGCTGCTAAACAGCTTAAACCCGATATTAAGATTGTAGGTGTAGAACCCTCAGGAGCTGCTTCGGCAACTGAAGCACTGAAAAAGAATAAGCTTGTTACCCTACCCGAAGCCAATACCATTGCTGATGGAACTGCTGTAAAGCGCATAGGAGAGCTTAATTTTGACTTTATTAAACAATATGTAGATGAAGTGGTAACGGTAGACGATTACGAGCTTACTGAAGCTTTTTTGCTATTAGCAGAAAAGCACAAGCTTATCGCTGAGAACTCAGGCGTATTACCTTTGGCAGCACTCAAAAAACTCACCGACCGCGGTAAAAACGTTGTGCCTGTAGTAAGTGGGGGCAATATAGATGTGCTAATGATATCTTCGATGATAGGCAAAGGATTGGTGAGCAGAGACCGTATTTTCAACTTCTCGGTAAGCATTCCTGACCGCCCTGGTGAACTCGCTAAGATCACTCAAATTATTGCAGAAGTGGGAGCTAATGTAGTTAAACTCGCTCACAACCAGTTTAAGAACCTCTCACGTTTCCGCGATAAAGAAGTGCTTATTACGGTAGAGACCAACGGTACCGACCATATCCAGCAGTTGGTAAGAGCTTTTAAAGATAAAGGGTACGAAATTACCGCTAAGTAGTTGTTATCAGGACAAGCACTTTTAGATTACTAAAAAAGACTTTGCCAAAGGGTCGTAGCACGATAGGCTATTAACCCCTTGGCAAAGTCTTTTTATTTTCTGTTAAGCTATACGACTTATTGACTTCAGACTTTTCTCAAAGAGAATTCTGCTTTATATTCTTTGCCGTTTTCTTCGATGAGTACATAGCCTTTGGGCAGGTCTTTTAATAAATAGTCGTATTCACTATCAGATAGTCTACGTGTACTTACTGCTGCTGGATATCTAGTCATATTTTCTATTTTCAGATTAGGAAATACAATAGCTTTTATAGAAGCATTACCTATTTCTTCATTAAAGAAAATATTAATTTGTTTAGCGAAAAAAGAGGCGTCTTTGTCTATAAGCTCAGCAGTACCTTTAACTTTCAAGCGTGGAGGAGTTTCAGGAACAACTTTTTGAACGGTAATTTCTTGACCAAAAACCTCTGATTTCAGGTGTACTTGAGAGGATAATACTACCTTATAAGTACCTGACTCTACACTTTTATCTATTTCAAAGGTTGCGGTGGTACCTCGGTGATTATAAGTACTTAAAGTTACTTTTGTTTCTCCGTTTTTAATTAAAAGTAACTCGCAATATCTGTAATTAGTATTAAAACCTACGCTCATATAGGTAAAGTTTTCTCCTATTATGGTTAATTCATCACCTGTTTTTAGGGTAGTTGTAGAGAGAGATTTGATTACTGGAGCATAGGTAGGCACTATGTTTATCGCTTGTCCGTCGCTGTTTACAAAAGGAAGTACTTGCTCTTTAGCACCCCCTTTTACTACAAACTTAAAGTCATTACCTCCGCTGAAAGCTCCAGCAGGTGTATTGAACATCTTAAATTCGAGGTTGTAACCAGACATTTCTGCAACTGTAAGCTGGTAATCTTGTCCGTTTTTGCGTAGGTAATAGGTGTATTTCTTTAAGGCTTCAGCATTAGCGTATACTAGCACTTTAAAAACTTGCAAGTTGGTAGTTGCTAATGTTTGTACAGGACCTTCAAAAAGATTAATATCTAAAACATCTAAAACAATCTCACTACTATCTAAGGTAAAAACACCACTTTCCACTTCTTCTTTGTCGAAGGTTGCTTTAAAGCGATATTGACCGTTTTTATAAGTCGCAGGCAAGACCACATATACACGTCTTTCTTTTTTGTCTATCTTTTGTACTTTGAGGTCGTAAGAGAGCGCGCTTCTGTATTTAAGGAGCTTTACTTTTATTTGCTCTTTTTTGACGGGTAATGTATTTACCTCGAAGAAAATCACCTCGCCTCCTGCTTTGTTTACCGTATATTCATTAGGAACGAACCCAATTTCTATTGGAACCTGCGGTTGTTCAGTCTTTTCGGTGGTAACCAGTACTTTGTAGGTTTTAGTACTTTTGTTTTCGGCGGTTACAGTGTAGGTTACTTCCTTAGAGAAGTTTTGAGCTACCCCTGTATTGGGGCTTACGGTAGCGCCCTTAGAAACCGTGATGGTAGGAGTAAGGGTGGTGACATCGGTGTCTTCAGGTAATTGGGCGGTGATAGTGGTATTGCTGATAGTACCACTATAAGTGTTACCCTCTACGGTAAAGACAAACGAAAGAATGTCTTTTTCAGCGCTCAGTGGGAGCGTTTCATCATTGTCTTTCTTGCACGCAAAAGCGATGAGCAAGATGCATAAAACGTACAATTTTTTCATTGTAGATAATTTTTTTTGAATTGCTTGCTATTAGAAAGTGCAAAGATAAGACGTAATTAGCAAATGAGCAAATAAGGGAATGAGAAAATGAGGTACTACATCTCTCCTCGTTTCATCTTTTCGAGATTAGCTTTTACCTCCTGGCGTTGGGATTCAAATTCATCATTAGTTTTTGAAAGGAGTTTTACGGCTTTTTCTTCGAGCTTAATAGCTTCTTGTTTTTCACCGCGTGTGTACAAGAGGTGTGCGAGGGTATCTAAGTAATAAGGATTTTCAGGTTCTAACTGTACTGCCGAGCTTGCCCACTGATAGGGTTCTGCTAATTTAGCGGGGTCGTTTTTATGTTCTTCGTACACTTTCCAAGCGATGTTATTAGCGCGGTTAGCAAAGCGCATTTTGTAATACTTCCAACTGTTTTCTTCATCGCCTTCGGAGAAAGCCTTATCGAGTGCTGCAATGAGATTACTATCTCTTTTCAATAGGCTTTTATAGTATTCGCCGAAATAAGCACTGGCTTCTTCTACGTTGTTTTCATAGAGAAAATCGATGTAATCATCAGCGGTAAGTACGTTCTTTTTGACACCTTCGATATAAACGGTTTTTACAGGTTCAAAAAGAGTTTTGTCGTTAAATACAAGACGGTCGAGAAGAGTACTGAAGTGTCCATAGTTTGTTTCTATTACGCCTTTCTCTAAGCGTTGTTGATAGTCTGTATTGTCATCGTTTTTAGGAATGAGTTTTTCGTTATGTGCTTTAATTTCCTCGCTGAACTTCACCAAATAAGCGATTGCGTCTACATCAGCAAGAGAAGCAGGCTTTTCGGCATTGAAAATTCGGTAATAATAATCGCTATCATTGCTATTAAGAGCGAGCAAGAAAGCATATGCGGAATCGAGTTTGCTATCGTTTTTATGAGCGTTTACGATACGCTGCCATTGGGTAGTTAGTTGCTCAGGGGTAAGTTGCATTTGGTAGATGCCTTTGGGGTTTTTGAAATCGGAGAAGTAATCTTCTTGCTCTTGCGCTATATAGTCGAAGGCTTCTTCCTCATTAGCATCGCCTGTTTTTTGCACGGGACGATTTTTAGCTAACAAATACACACGCTGGCTGTCCTTTTTGAGGAAAGTGGTAAAAATAGCTTGTAGGTCTTTTACAGAGAGCTTAGGGTTACCCAAAGCTTTGTCGAGCGCACGAGCCATTGCTATTGTACCGAACTGCTGTCCGTAAGAATCACTCGTTACAATTTCGTCATTGGCAACCTCTTCGATAGTAGAGGGCTGATTGTAAAGCAGATTACCGGCTACGTCAAGCACAGCCATTTGGTTACCTGTAGGTACGCCTTTGGCTTTGAGGGTTTTCATATCTTTGGTAGTAGCCAAATAGAGTTCATACGGATAGCCATTGCTACCGCCTTCTTCTTTATATTTGGCAAAAAGGGCAGCGAATTGTTGTTGAGCCTCTTTGTTATCGGGTTGTTGGAAAACTATTACCAAACGGCTATATTTATCGGCTGAAGCAAGGGCAGCTTTCAAGTTCTTGGGCAGTGAAATATCTGCTTGGTTTTTCTGCTTAGCTCTTTTTTCAGGATTATATTCGGGGATATCCTGTTCTTCCTCAAAAGCGATGAGATATTTCCAATTCTTTACATTTTCCTTATTGCTACGGGCTACTTTTGCTGGATTAGGAGTGCTTGCCTTGTTACTGAACAGAATTGCGTTATCGGAATCACCTTCGGTAAGAGAAATCGTTCCTTTATCGGGGTTGTAAGTGCCTTTTAAATTAAGCATATTATTGGTTCCTAAAAATTCTACTTCCACGCCGTTGGTTGTCTTTCCGATAGGATATTTCTCAATAATTACTTCTTTGGATTTATTGTTAAAAGCTACTGAATGGGCATTCACTAAGTAAAGGTTTTCAGTACGTGGCACTTCAAAACTTTCTAATACATAGTAACCAACTCCATTGCTGTCTTTTGTTTTTTCTACATTTTCCAATGAAGTGATTTTGTTATGTACACACACATATTCCACTTCACCTTTGTTGTTTTCGTAGCCTACATATAAAAAATGTGGGTCGCCAAAGAGCCCTGTTCCTATTTTAAAGGTAATTTGCAACTGAGAGCTATTGCTCTGTTTCTTCTCAACCAAAAAAGACGATGCATCGGAAGAGAACTCTATTTTTTTGTCCTTTAAGGTATAGTTGCCCGAAGCGCCTACCAATTCGTAAGTGTTGTTATTACCAATCCTAAGCTCCAAAGCATTGCCAAGAGAGCTGGCTTTGTAAGAGCCAGCAGGAATAGGGTTTTGGGCTATAAGTGATAGCGGAAATAGTGCTAATAGGGGAAGTGCTTTCATTTGAGTAAAAAATTAAGAGTTAAAAAGCTGAGACTTGTGTAGCAAAAAGTGAGCCAGATCATTCTGTATACTTTTTGATAAGGCGAATCATTAAGTCGCTGAGTTTTTCGACTTGATACTCCCCTACACTGGGTTCTAGATGGGCGTTACCTATACCGCTGTCGTCGGTGATAAAGACATAGGTACCATTGGTATATATTGCCATAAAACGCATTAAGAACTCGGTGGGCTTATCGATACCACTGGCTACGATAGGAATGAGTTTGATGCCTTTCTCGGCAGCGGTTTTAACTGATGCTTGTACGCTTTTGAGTACCTTATCTTCGTGATGTGGAGGAGCATCGAGTACTAAAAAGGCAATACGTGTGCGTGCCTCGGCGTCCCATTGGAGTTTATTGAGCTGATTGAGGGCTGAGTGTACTGCTTCGGGGAAGTCGCCACCACCATCAGCTTTTTGGTTATTAATAAACTGAATGGTTTTATTGATATCCTTAGTAAAATCGGAATGTTTGACTACATACTCATCGCCTTCGTCGCGATAAAAGACCGTAGCGGTGCTTATTTTGAGGTTTTTATTTCCTTCTTCTACCTTACTGATTACGTTCTTCAAGTCCATTTTTAGAAACTCTAACTCATCACTCATTGAGCCGGTAGCATCTACCATAAAGGCAATTTGCACTTCGTTTGATGCTTTTTTTACTTCATTTTTAAGCGCAATACGGTTGAGTGTGTTTTCGCTAATTGCTTTTTCTGTGCTCACCCATTGGTCGTTTACTTTTAGGCGCAAATGCTCGGTGTTAAGCTCTTTTTCTTTTTGGAAGGCACTCACCCATAGTTCAGCTTTACCCGTGTTATCGGTTTTAGCTGTCCATAGCAGGGTATTGTTGCGATAGAGCGCAACGGTAACATTCACAGCAGGCTTACCATTAGCGGTTACAAGTACCGCTATACGGTGATTGGTGTACATTTGCCAATGTTCGGGGAAAGGAGCAAATTCATTTTTATTTAGCGTTTTTTGATAGAAATCCCAACTATTGAGGTCGTTCCACTCGCCGGCAGTTACCAAGCCGGACTGAGGTTGGGGGTCGCTTTCGGGACGATGTTTGCGGTGCTTAGGTTCAGTGTGTTTTGCTGGTTTGCTGGTTGCTACATCTTTTGCTACTGACATTTTAGCTGACATCGTACTTTCGTCACTTCTGCTAACATCGCCTGTTATTTTAGAGGATTTTCTCTTAGCGCTCTTTTCGCCGTAGCCAACTACGGCTATCTCGGCTAATTCGCCACTACTTTCTTCTCGGTAATCGGTGGCAGAGCTTTCATATGGGTAATCGGAGGTACTGCTTCCACGATCAACGGGTTTATAAGCGTTTCGGTTGCCACAAGCTCCTATGAGTAGGGCGAGGCATAACAATAAAAAATAAGATATGTTTTTCATTTTGGAATATAGTTTTTGTGTTTTTAAGAGAAAGTATACGAAAATAATGCCAAATTAGTACAATGATGCCGGAAATGTGGATAAAAAAGATTATTAGTAGGCAAGAGCTAGAATAAAGCCCCCGACCCCCCGAAGGGGGACAAGCCACAAATAGGGTTACTTGGTTGAAAAGAAACATTCTCTTGTCACATATCCAGCTGTGAGTCCTCGTTGGCTACCTTCAAAGGGGGAATGTAGTGACAGTCATTTCTTCCCTTTTCCGTCGTACTTCCCCCTATTGCCTATGGCCTA
Source organism: Capnocytophaga sp. oral taxon 323 (assembly GCF_001278825.1). Lineage (NCBI taxonomy): Bacteria > Pseudomonadati > Bacteroidota > Flavobacteriia > Flavobacteriales > Flavobacteriaceae > Capnocytophaga > Capnocytophaga sp. oral taxon 323. The sequence goes on along the minus strand of NZ_CP012589.1, from coordinate 1,901,893 downwards.
AGGCCTATCACCTCTTCCTCTTTCTTTCGTCTCAAAACCCCGTTTTTAACATTTTTAGCCTTGTTGTATTATACTATGAGTCAATCACTTATATACCCTTTCTATACCAATCGTCCAAGATTCGTATAAGCTTCCTATAAGCTCTCTATAAGCTAACCACACCCTCCTTACACCCTTTTTTCATCAAAATCCCTCCCAACTCACTTTTTATGTTTTTCGTTTTCCTCCGATAACTCAAACGAGTCCTATTTGTCCGACAAGTCAGATCCATTAAAAAACCTTTTTTATCACTATCCATTTCCAAATTTCCTAATTCTCTAATTTTCTAATTTTCTATGCCCATCGTGCTACGACTGCCCGTGCGGTTCACAGCTAATTTACTAATCACTCAAACTCTCATTAGCCTAAAAACACTTCAATTTCAATTAAAGAATAATATTTTAAAGTGTTAAATAAAGTTAAATTTCACAGAAAGTTACAGTTTAATAAACAGCGCTTAAAAGCGAATTATGAGTCCCTATATACTTGAAAATAAGTGTTTTGCAAAGTAATATGTGAAAAACTAAAAAAAACGCAATGTTTTTGGCGATTCTCTGAAAATATTGCAAAGAATTCAGCAAAATGATGAAAAAAAATAGGGTATTTTCAGAAAATGCACTTGTTTTATTCAAAAAATAGCATTAGGAAATTATACACATTTGGTTATTTAACATAGAAAAAAATTACCCATAAAATTTGCTTTTATAATTTTTTTTCTGAACCTTTGCAAAATTAATTGAACGAAATAATATAATAGCGATGAAAGAAAAATTGATGTATGCACTGTTATGCACTGTGCTGTTCTTTGGTGTTGCCTTTGCCCAAGAACGCACCGTAACAGGGGTAGTAAAAGATGAAGGAGGCACTCCACTACCCGGTGCCTCAGTACTGGTAAAAGGTACTTCTCACGGGGTCGCCACCGATTTCGATGGTAAATACTCCATTAAAGTACCCAATGACAGCGCCGTATTAGTCTTTTCTCAGCTGGGGAGTGCCTCAGTAGAGAAAGTAGTAGGTACTGCCAAAGTGATTAACGTTGTCCTTAAAGAGAACGTAACTGAACTTAAAGGGGTAGTCGTTACTGGTTACCAAGAGTTCGACCGTTCTAAGTTTACGGGTAATGCCCAAACCCTCAAAGCCGACAATATCAAAATGGACGGCGTAGTCGATGTAGGTCGTATGATCGAAGGTCGTGCCGCAGGGGTAAACGTACAGAACATCTCTGGTACTTTTGGTACTTCACCTAAAATTACCATTCGCGGGGGCTCATCTATCTTCGGCGATACCAAACCGCTATGGGTGGTCGATGGTGCCGTACAAGAAGAAGTAGTAAACCTTAGCTTCGAGCAACTCGCTTCGGGTGATGCTTCTACCCTGGTAAGCTCCGCTATCTCTGGTATCAATGCCAACGATATCGAGAGCATCGAAATCCTTAAAGATGCTTCAGCCCTTTCTCTTTACGGAGCACGCGCCCTGAACGGTGCCGTGATTATCACTACCAAAAGTGGTAAGAAAAACGTAAAAACACAGATAAACTACCAATTAGAAGAGTCCGTGCGTATGATTCCTAACTATAATCAGTACGACATTATGAACTCTCAAGAAACAATGGACGTATATCAAGAGTTGGAACGCAAAGGCTACTTCTCGCTTTCTTCTCATACCCAAGCGCGTTACGGTGGGGCTTACAATATAATGTATCGTGCTATCGATACCTTTAATCCCGCTACAGGCACTTTCTTACTCGAAAATACCGATGCAGCACGCGTTGCTTTCTTGCGCAAATATGAATACGCTAATACCGATTGGTTTAAAACTCTCTTTCGCCCATCGCTCACTCAAAACCATACGGTGAGCCTTTCAGGTGGGGGTGAAAATGCAACGGTGTATGGTTCAGTAGGTTTCTTTGTAGACCCCGGTTGGACAATTGCTGACCGTGTGCACCGTGTAACTGGTAACCTCAAAACCACCTATACGCTTTCACCCAGCGTAAAGATAGGGGTGCTTACACAAGGCTCTATCCGTACCCAAAAAGCTCCTGGTACCTATAGCCGTGCTACTAATGCCGTAACAGGAAGTTATGAACGTGATTTTGATATCAACCCTTTTAGCTATGCGCTTAACACCACTCGTGCTTTGCGCCCTTATGGCGATGATGGTAAGTACGAGTTTTACCGTTATAACTATGCTCCTATGAATATCTTGCACGAGCTCGCCAATAACTATATGGATTTGAATGTGCTTGAGTATAAAATTCAGGGCGACTTAGAAGTGAAACTCGCCAAAGGATTGAAGTATAATTTCCTTGGTTCTGTACGCCACGTAAAGAGTTCAAACGAGCACTCTATGAGAGAAGATTCTAACGTAGCAGAGGCTTACCGCGCCAATCAGACTACTGTTGTAACCAAAGCTAATCCTTTCTTATTTACTGATCCTGCCGACCCTGATGCCCTTCCTCAAGTAGCATTGCCTAATGGGGGTATATACAAACGCACTGAAAACAACTTGCAAAGTTATTACTTCCGCAATGCCTTAGAGTATAAACGCTTGTTTAAAGACGTACACGACCTAAAAGTATTCTTAGGGCAAGAGTATCGCCATACCGACCGCGATAACTCTTTCTTTAACGGATATGGCTATCAGTTTGCACGTGGAGGGACTGCCTTTACCGATTATCGCATTATTCAAAAAGCGATACAAGAAAATACTCCTTATTTTGGCAAATCATACACCAAAGAACGTGGTATAGCTTTCTTCTTGCAAGGCACTTATACCTATGATAACCGCTATGTTTTTGCTGGTACACTGAACTATGAAGGTTCTAACCAATTAGGGCGTAGTCGCTCTGCTCGCTGGTTACCTACTTGGAATGCGAGTGCTCGTTGGAACGCTTCCAACGAGAAATTCCTCGAAGATAATAGCACCATCTCAAACCTTGCTTTCCGTCTTAGCTACGGACTTATCGCTGGTTTAGGAGCTGCTAGCAACGCTTTGGCTATCTTCGAAAATAGTATTGCCAATCGTTATAACTCTGCCGATAGAGAAAGTATGATTACTATTAAGTCCCTACAAAATAGTGAACTCACTTGGGAAAAAGTATACGAAACTAACGTAGGTATAGAACTCGGCTTGTTTAAAAACCGTATCAACTTGTCATTAGACCTTTATCAAAAGAACTCTAAAGACCTAATTGACCTTGTTCGTACCTCAGGTATTGGTGGTGAAATTACCAAATTAGCCAACAATGCCACAATGGTAACAAAAGGGATTGAACTCGCTTTGGATACTAAAAATATCAAAACTGATGATTTTAGCTGGAATACAGGTATCAATTTCGCTTATTTCAACCAAGAAATTACAAGCCTTCTATATAAGCCTAATGTATTTAACTTAGTGCGCGAAGTAGGAGGAAATGTAGTAGGAGGCGCCCGCAACACTTTGTATTCTTATGATTTCAGAGGGTTAAATGATAAAGGTCTCCCCGTGTTTAACTTGCGCAATGGCAGTACCGATTATGCAGATATTGATTTCCAAAACCGTCAAGATATCCTTTCTTATCTCAAAAAAGAAGGAGCGGTAGAACCTAACCTCACCGCTGGGCTCTCCAATACTTTCAAATATAAAAATTGGGAATTTAGCTTTTTGATTACGGCTTCAGCTGGTAACAAAATACGCAAAGCAGACCAATATACTGTAGATTACAACGACCTCAGTGTATTCCCTAAGGAAATGAAAAACCGATGGGTAAGAACAGGTGACGAAAAGATAACTAATATCCCTTCTATTCCTTCTAAATTCACTCTGAATGAGGTGGGAGAAGATACTTTGCGTCGCGTGTACAATGCCTACAACCATTCTACTGCCCGTGTAGTAGATGGCTCTTTCATTCGTATGAAAAGTATGAGTCTTTCTTATACTTTTGCCAAAGACGTATTAGATGCCTTGCACGTAAACAATCTTACCTTGCGCTTACAAGCCACCAATCCGTTCTTGATTTATGCCCATAAAGACCTCAACGGGCAAGACCCCGAGTTCTTCCGCACTGGTGGGGTTGCCTATCCTGTAAGTGCTCAATATACATTTACTATCAATTTAGGAATCTAAAAATGAATACACCGATGAAAAATATACTATATACCACCACAAGAATAGTAGCCATAGGATTACTATTCGCTTCTTGTGATAAATTCTTAGACGAAGTCCCTGATACTCGTACCGAAATCGATACTCCCGAAAAAGTACAAGAACTCTTGGTAAGTGCCTATCCTGATGCTTTGTATATGGATATTGCCGAAACAATGAGTGATAATGCAGGTGATAAAATAAGCCTTACCGAAACTTCTATCTTAAACACAGAACTCTACCAGTGGAAAGATAGCAAAGAAACCCGATGGGATGCTCCTACTTTCTATTGGAAGGCAGCTTGGGGTGCCATAGCCTCTGCTAACCACGCCTTAGAAGCCGTAGAAAAACTAGGTGGAGGTTCCTCTCTTAATTACCTCAAAGGAGAAGCACTCGTAGCACGCGCTTACGCCCATTTTATGTTGGGGCTGTTGTGGTGTAAGCCCTACAACCCTGCTACCGCCTCTTCCGATTTAGGATTACCTTATGTAACCGCTGCCGAGAAAGTAGTATTTGCTAAGTACACACGCTTGTCGGTAGAAGAATACTATAAGGCTATCGAAAAAGACCTCGAAGAGGGCTTACCTCTTATCGATAATACCTCGTATAGCAAGCCCAAATTCCACTTTACCAAAGAAGCTGCTCATATTTTTGCTACTCGTTTCTACTTAGTAAAAGGAGAATGGGCTAAAGTTATTGCACACGCCAATGAAGCTCTTGGTAGTAATCCTGCTGCCAAAGTACGCGATATAAACAAGATAAATACCCTTACCACTTTGCAACGTCAGGCGCAATACAGTAGTACCAGTGAGCCTTCCAACGCTTTGATTACAGGAGCCTCTTCCAAATATCAAAGAAACCTTAGTCGTAATAAATACGGGATGACGGCTACTTTATCTGTCTATTTGTCGCAAAGAAGCTTACACCCACTTAATATGCCTTGGGCATATGATTTCCAAGGAGGTAATGAGAATGTACAGAATATTCCTAAATATCAAGAATATTTTAAAGTAGACAACGTTTCAGCAGGTACAGGTTACCCCTACGGAATGGCTACTCTCTTGCTTTATGACGAAGCCCTGCTTAACCGTATGGAAGCCTATGTAATGACAGGGCAAACAGCTAAGTTTATCGAAGACCTAAAAGTGTATTTACCTTTTAAAACAGGGGAAACACTCGATGTAAGTAACATTACCGAAACAGCTCTTAATACCAAATACAACGGAAAAGGTACTGAGCTCTCTCCTGCTTATACACTTACCACTCCTCAGCGCCAAATGTTGCAATGTCTGCTCGATTTGCGCCGTATAGAATTTGTTTTCGAAGGATTGCGCTGGTTCGATATTAAACGTTTTGGTTTAAAAGTAATTCACCAAAAGGGGAACCAAACCTTAGAACTCAACAAAGGCGATTTGCGTCGTGAGTTGCAAATACCCGAAGACGCCTTGGCTGCAGGTATTACTCCTAATCCAAGATAAAAAAAACAAGTATCAATTAATAATTTAACAATTGACAATTGTATGAAAAAGATATACTTTATAGCAATGTTCACTCTCTTGTTAGTGGCTTGCAACAGAAAAGAGACACTTAGTGATAAAAGTGTGCTTAAAACCAAAGTAACAGCTCAAACTGAATTGGATACTTATATATACAACAATTTCCAAAAACCTTATAACATTATAGTTACTTACAACTGGAAAGATTCCGATTTCGAGTTTAACAAGTTTCTATATCCCCCTACCGAAAGCAAGATAAAACCTATGCTTGAAGTAGTTAAAAAGGTTTGGATAGATAGCTATTCCGAAATAGCAGGAGCTAACTTTATAAAAGAAGTGGCTCCAAGACAAATTTCATTGGTAGGAGGTTATAACGTTAATGAAAACGGTACAATTACTCTTGGTTTTGCCGATAGTGGTATGAAAATTACTCTTTTTAATGTCGACCAGCTCGACCTTACCAATCACGTTGGCACTCGCCGGTATTTTCATACCATTCAGCACGAGTATTGCCATATTATCAACCAGAAAAAACCCTATTCTACTGAGTTTGGCAAAATAACCCCCAACTATACCTCCGTTTGGGCAAACTATAGAAATGATGAAGCTAACGAGTTGGGCTTTATTACCAATTATGCTAGAGCCAATGATGTAGAAGACTTTGCCGAAATGACCTCTACAATGCTTGGGATGAGCAAAACTGCTTGGGATGCTAAAGTAGAGGCTATTACAGATACCAAGGCTAAAGAAGCTATTCGCAAGAAAGAAGAATTTGTAGTAGCCTATTTTAAAAGCGAATGGAATATAGACTTTTACGCACTACAAGCCAAAGTAGAAGAACAAATGCTTTCTGTATTACAATAAAAACCTGATGAACGATGAAAAAGATAATATTCACACTAATAGTATTGGCAACACTGGTTGCTTGCCAAAAGAACGAACCCGATAGCTTGTTCGACAAGAACCCTTCGGAACGTTTTGAAGAAAGTCAAGCCGAATTGCGTAAAGAACTTACTACTGCTCAGCAAGGCTGGAAACTTACCTATTTTACTAAAGAAGGCGTATTTGGTGGCTACCATTTTTTGATGAAGTTTACCCCCGAAGGTCTTGTAACAATGGTATCCGATTTCAATAGTAGTACAATCTCTCCTACCACCAGTAAATATGAAATACAAGAGGGACAAGGTACTATGCTTGCTTTCACCACTAAAAATTATATTCACGAATTAGCAGATGCAATGCAAGGAATACGAGGTAAAGGGTATGCAGGGGAATTCGAATTTATTTATTATGGTAAAGAGGGGAACAAACTTAAATTCAAAACCCAGCGCAAATCTACTGAGCAGTTTGTATATTTCGAACCCGCTACAGCACAAGATTGGACAGACATTACTACGCTTTCAAGTAATCTCAGTACCTTGGTTGAGAATATGTCTAATTATTATATGAAAGTAACTGCTAATGGCACTAGTACTGATTATGAAATTGGTATGCAAAACGGGCTTATAGGGGTAGCACCTCTCAACTCTAATACACCCTCATTAGCTTCGACAATGGCTACTAAAACAGGAGTAGCCTTTAAACCTGCCCTTACTATACAAGGCAAGAAGTTTACTGAACTAACCCGTGATGATAGTACCACCCCTCCTACCTATAAAGCCACCGTAGACGGGGTAACGGCAGAAGTATATTTTTCATTAACACCTCCTGATGTATTTGTTACAGATGATTATAAAGATGTTAATACAAAAATAGTAGCATTCATCTTACTTACAGATGAAATGAAAAAATATACAAATATTACAAGTACTCCTTTCTATGAAAATGTCTTAAAAGTAAATAGCACTACCGATTTCACAAGAACACAATTAGTTTTTCAAGGCACAAAATGTCTTGTAGCTTTAGGTTATAACTTTAGTGGAACAGAAGCGTATTACACAGCAACTTTTGATTATGAGTTAAGAAACAAACGTCTTTATCTCAAGAATAAAGCAGAAAATACTTTATCTGCTCAATGGCAGGCTCCTGCTAATAGTACAGTTTTACAAAGAGCACGGTCTGCTATGGATTATTTCGCAAATATAGCCTCTGATGGTTTTTATGTAACCAAACTTTCTAAAAGAATCGGACGTTATACCAATCCTGCTTATACCTTACAAAGTGCTAATACCCCAGAGAATAATATTCCTTATTATGCACAAATGAGATAAAAATAAATAAACTGTATAAAAAGTTTCAAGATTATTTTTGCATCACCACACTTTGCCAAAGTTTCACACTTTGGCAAAGTTATTTAACCTCTAAAACTCTAACCTAAATGTACAAATTTATCCTTATAGTAGCTGTACTCCTGCTCATTACCCATATTTTCTATGAGCCCTCAGTAATAGGCATTACTGCCCTATTACTGCTTATTGTGCTATCTATTTGGAAAATAAAAAACAGTACTAACACCTAAACAAAATACAAATGAAAAAGTTATTATTATCCCTGTTATTATTATGCGCTACTGTTAGTGCTTTTAGCCAAGAAAAAGGAACCGCCAAAGATAGTATTCCATATGTGAAATGGTCATTCATACCCTCTGCCGGTATAGGTTTTGCCGAAATGGTAAGCAACGATTTTCAAACCTTCGGGATTTTTGAACACGGTCATTTACAAATACACTATTATCCCGAAAGAAACTTCCGTTTGGAAACAGGATTAGGAGTATCTCATTTTTCACAAGGAAACTTTAAAGAGAGTGAAAAAGAATACTCCCTGCTAAGGGTAGCCACCCTTGAAGTACCTGTGAGATTAGAAGTGCTTACTCCTGTAAATAACAATGTTTATCTCCTTACAGGTGGGGGATTACAGTTCAACGCTCCTATATGGCATCAGTTTAAAACCCAAGACGTAAACTACCAAAGCTCCACAGGAGGTACTCTCAACCTCTCTCTTCACCTCCTCGCTGGGATAGAAATCTACGCTACCGATAAAACTATACTCTCTATTTATGGAGAATACGGAGGCTCTTTTTGGCAAAAAGGAAACTATGTAACTCGCCATCAAGCTACTATTAATGTTGGTTACACTTATATATTCTAAAAAACGTCAGTTCTCACAGGTGCGAGCCACACGGGCAGGAGAAAATTAGCAAATGGGTAGTGATAAAAAAGGTTTTTTGACAGGTCTGACTTGTCGGACAAATAGGACTGGTCAGAGCTTTCGGAAGGAAACGGAAAGGTTCGGAAGGGCGTATTGAGGTAAAAGGTGCAAAATAAGGAGTAAGATGGGTGTGCTTAGCTTATAGAGAGCTTATAGGAAGCTTATACGAATCTTGGACGATTGGTATAGAAAGGGTGTATAAGTAGTTGATTCATACTGTAATACAACAAGGCTAAAAATGTTAAAAACAGGGTTTCGAGGCGAAAATAAGAGAAAGGACAGACGACTTACTGAAGGTCTCGGAAAGACTCTGAGAAACTCGGAGGTGCGAGCTATAAAGTCGTAAAGAGGGGAGTATGGCGATATAAAAGAGAAAATAGCATTTGGTTATACCCGACTGATGTTAATCAAAAAGAGAGGGGAGACAGTTTATGTAAACTGTCTCCCCTATTGTTATATAAAATAATAGCGATGGGATTTTACTACTGTTTAAAATACTTCTCTAAACTCTACTTCTTTATCGGTTTTGTTTACGATGAGTATTTCAGAAGATTGGGCAGTATGACCTAAATCTTTACCTTCATCTATGGTATATTTTACCAAAATACCACCTGTAAGTGTGGTTTCTAAGGCTTTTACCACTATTTTTACTTCCTTATTGCTGGCAGGAGCCACGATAGCTAAAACGCTCTGTTTGCTGAAATCAATAGCGGTGGGACGCGCTGTGATAGTAGTAGCGCCTCCAAAGATACGGTCAAAATCAGCTTGTGAGTCGATTTTTAAAGTTTCTACTTTTGTATTTTGGAAAGTATTATTGACAAAATAGTTCTCAGCGGGAGTGTAACTCACAGCATTTTTACTGTTGCCACAACTGGTGAGAAACGTTGCTATTACTGCCATACTTAGGATAAGTCTTTTCATTATTTGTGAGTTTTTAATGATAAACCGCTAACATATGGGCAAAAACCGTGCCAAGGCTATAAAAGGTCACGTGCAATAAGGCGTTCCATACCCATTTTTTTTGCTGCACGGTCACCTTGTAAACCGTGTAAAAAGACACCTAAGCAAGCAGCTTCTACCGCACTATAACCCTGAGCCCGTAAGCCCGTAAGCATTCCGGTAAGCACATCGCCACTACCTGCCGTTGCCATTCCTGCATTTCCAGAGGAATTTATCCAATATTTTTCTCCATCGGTCATCATCGTATAGGCTCCTTTGATGAGAAGTATTACTTTGTGCTCTTTGGCAAAGGCTTTGGCTTTAGTGAGCTTGTGCAGGTCGTCGTCCCACTTACCTATAAGACGCTCTAATTCCTTAGGGTGTGGCGTGAGAATTGCATTTTTTGGAAGGGTTTTTAATTGTTCAGGGTGTTGAGCGAGGATATTCAGCGCATCGGCGTCTATTACAAAAGGTGTATCAGGGTATTGTTGAAAAAGACCAAAGAGAGCTGAGGCAGTTTCGGGATGCGTACCCCAACCGATACCCACGCCTATGGCAGAGGGTGTAAAAGAAATCTCTACTGTCTTATAATGTTTTTCTTCCTCACAGGTGAGTACCATCGCCTCAGGTAGGGCAGTTTGCAGTATGTTATAACCACATTGGGGAATTGCAACGGTAAGTAGACCTGCCCCTGCGCGCAATACGGCTGTTCCGCTAAGCACTACTGCCCCTATTTTACCATAGCTCCCACCTACAAGTAACGCGTGCCCATAAGTACCCTTGTGCGAAAATTTAGCACGTCGTCGTTGTAATTGCTGTATATCGGATTCGAGATAGTAGAAATCCGGGTGAAGAGTCTTTAAAAAATGCTCGTCTAAACCTATGTTGAGCACTTCCCACTTACGGATATAGCAACCTGTGGAGGGAAGGAAGAAAGGCAATTTTGGGGTTTGAAAAGTGAGCACTTGGTGAGGGTGTACCCAAATCTCCTCGGGAGACGGAATACGTTCGGTAGGCAGACCCGAGGGCATATCTACACTTAATATATAGCTGTTAGAGTTATTTAAATTCCCAAATATTTGTTGTATCCATTTAGGAGCTGGACGGTTGAGTCCAATGCCAAAAGCAGCATCTATCACTATCTTACCAAACGTAATATTATTTACTTGTTCGGCTCGTATTTCGGCAATTGCAATTCCTTGTGCTTCTAAGAGTTCTTTATTCTGCTGGCAATCGGGCGATAGGTGTTCGCTAAAGCAAAGCAGATAAGTATTCACTTGCCAACCGTCAGCTATGAGCATACGCGCCAAAGCGAGACCATCTCCTCCGTTGTTCCCCGTACCTGCCAATACGGTAACAGTTCGCTCTTTGGGGAGGTGTTCTTTTATCCACTCAAAGAGTTTAGTTGCGGCGCGCTCCATCAGTTGCCACGAGGTGATACCTTCAGCAGAGATAGTATGCGCATCAGCTTCGCGCATTTGTTGTGTGTTTAGAATTTTCATTTCTCTAAAGTAAAAAGATGTTAGCTAATCAAAACATTTGCTAACCTACTAATCTGCTAATTTCTAAATTAAATTGCGTGTGTAACTCGCTTTTAATTCTTATCAGGTTTATAGAGTGATTGCTTAAAGAGCTCATCGGGTTTCATTGCTAAAATTTTCAACATAGATTCCTCTTTGTGATTTTTGGCATAGGCTTGTACTATGCGCAACCCTATAAATCTACCTATTTGTCCTGGTGATTCGTTGTCTAATTCTAAGTAAAATTTAGAGAAAGGGGCTGGATACAAAAAGCGGGTGAGCAGTTTCTTATCTGTTTGATATAACAATTCTTTTTCTATAAAATAACGCCATATCTCAGCTTCGTTTGCCTCAGCCCAAGCGTACTTCTTTGCGTCATACCGCAAAAGGTCAGCAGGTGTTTTTTTGGGTAATAACTCACTTTCTAAATAGAGCTTCTTGCCCTCGTAAATCATATTGTCCAAGAAAGTGAGGTGTATGCCACGAGGTACGAGTTTATCGGCAAAAGCATCAGCTACATCTATCACAAGGTTTTTCTTGTCTAAATCAGCTCTGATGTACTTATCCATATCTTGGTAGTATTTGTGTTGAGTTCCTAAGTAATTATCTGTACCGATAAGTAAGAGACTATCGGCATAAATCACTCGGGTTTCATAAGCTACCCTACTGATAAGCATCACTACCTTAGGTGGCTCAAACTTGGGAAAATAATACTTAATATGCTGAAACAAATTCTTAATCTCTTTCTTCTCAGCAGAAAGTGTACCTACACTCTTTTCAATTTCTCCGTACAAATCGGCATAATGCAGATTCGCAAAAGCAGGAATATCAGGGAAGATAGAACCCTTTCGTATCTCACACCACTCTTCGGGAGTAACGCTCTGAGTGAAAAAATAAGGATACTGTGCACTTAACTCACCCATTTTTGCGTCGGGAGTCTTCATAAAGAGCGAATCAAGACGTATCCAATCAAAGTTCATCGGAATCGCTGCTATTTCTTTCTCTTTTTTGTCGCTACAAGCGATTGCTAATAGCAGACTCGTAAAAATAAATATTTTCCTTATCATGGTATTTGTTATTAGTCGTTAGTTTTAGCTCTTAGATTATTGTCCAAATCGGCTAATTATCACACTCCAAAAAACTGCGTATCTGTTCCTCTTTGGGTGCAAAGATAAAGCAAATTTATCAATTTAACAATTAGTTGTCAGCCTTCAGCTTTGTATAACCAGTCCGGCTCGCCCAAGTAATCGCCTGTCGTACTGCAACCAATAATAAGAAAAGTCGTTCAGCACCTTGCCAAACGACCTTTCTCAAATATTAACCCTCTAAAATTATTTCTTCTTTTTCTTCTCAAAATTCACCGCACACGAGTCGATTTCCGATACGCGTAAAGTGTTTACCATTCCCTTGCCTTGCATTGGCATCGATACGAGACTTATCATTATATCACCCATATCCACGTAGCCTTTTTCGTTGGCAATGTGGTTAATGTCTTCAATAAGCTCATCAGTAGAAACAAAGCGGTCGTAGTAGAAAGTAGTTACCCCCCACAAGAGGTTCAACTGGGTGAGGATACGCTTGTTGGCAGTAAAGATGAGAATGTGCGAATTAGGTCGGTACGACGAAATGCGGAAAGCAGCATACCCACTGTTTGTAAGCGAAGTAATCACTTTGGCATTGGTGTCGTTCGCCATCTTGGCTGCGTGAAAACAGATAGTGTTAGTTACATAGCGCAACGAACGGATAAAAGGTGTAACAAGTGGTACTTGTATCAAATTCGAATCCTCTACACTCTTGATGATGCGAGTCATTTGTTGAATTACCTGTACAGGGTATTTTCCTACCGAAGTTTCGCCTGAAAGCATTACCGCATCAGCACCGTCCATTACCGAGTTTCCTACGTCGTTTACCTCAGCACGGGTGGGTGTCAAACTGGAAATCATACTTTCCATCATTTGGGTAGCGATGATTACCGGAATGTGGTGTGATTTAGCTTTGCGCACCAATTCTTTTTGGATAAGAGGCACTTCTTCAGCAGGGATTTCTACTCCAAGGTCACCACGGGCAACCATAATCCCATTACAAGCTGCCATAATCTTATCAATATTCACCAAGGCTTCTGGCTTTTCTATCTTGGCAATGATAGGAATTTCGTGACCTGCATTCTCTTTGATGAGGTCTTTTAAATCCTGAATGTCTTCAGGGTGACGCACAAACGATAACGCAAACCAGTCTACGTCTTGTGTGATAGCAAAAAGGGCATCACGCACGTCTTTTTCGGTAAGCGCAGGGAGTGATATTTTGGTGTTAGGCAAGTTCACGCCCTTTTTAGATTTCAGCGGACCGCCTTGCACTACTACCGCTACTACCTCGTCTTCGCGGTTGGTGAATTCTACTTCAAAGATGAGCTTCCCATCGTCTAACAAGATACGCTCTCCTGGGTTCACGTCCATCGGGAAAGCTTTGTAGTTCATATACACGCGCTCTTTAGTACCTACGAAGGGCTCTCCGGTAACGAAAGTAACTCGGTCTCCAGGGTATACCGTAGCGTCGTCTTCCATTACCCCCACACGTAATTTAGGACCTTGTAGGTCAGCGAGGATAGCGGTATGAAAGCCGTTTTCTTCGTTGATTTGGCGAATCATTTGCACGCGGTTGCGCACATCGTCGTAATCGGCGTGCGAGAAGTTGATGCGGAATACATTTACCCCTGCAACCATCATATCTCTTATCACCTCAGGACTCTCGGTCGCTGGACCTAAGGTCGCTACAATCTTTGTTTTCTTTGTATTTAACATTCTTGAAAAATCAATTTATATTTTTTATCTAAGGTATCAATTGCTATTTCTCGTGCGGTAGTGGCAGGTACTTCACGAAGCCGATTTAAAATTTTCGGTATATCCAGCCGCCCTTCAGTATCTATCTTCAAAAAGTAATCCACCTTCTTTTCGTTCTCAACCAAATATTGCACCTGTGGCAGTTCTTCAAAAAGGGTAACCACAGCGGTAGGAGCTTGTGTGTCTTGCAGTTTGTTAGCTATACAATGCCAAGTAATATCCGTAGAGGTGTCCTCCCAAGTATAATAGGAAAACTGTCCTCCCGAAGGCATCGTCAAACAAGCCTTTCCTTTTGTCTTAGCCAACTGCAAATGTAGCGTTTTATTTAAGAAATACGCCAACTGATAGTCTTCCAAATGGGTGTGAAGAGCGATAAGTTTATAATCGCAAAAAAACTCTGTCGATAGCTTCAGTTTTGCCATAACCACTCATTTCGGGTGCAAAGATACAAAACAATTCACAATTAGCAATTAACCATTGATAAATTTAACTTACATACTAACGGAACTTACAATAATATCTATAAAACAAAAACCTAAACACCGCATTACGCTAAATGTTTAGGCTCTAAGTTAATCTTCCCTTCTCGATTCCTTTATTTTGCAATCGTCTGTATGGCTCACTGCCGCCTGTCGTGCTACAACTGCCTGTCGTGCTACGACCTCACACCAATTACCTTCCCATATATATCAGCAATATACTGATATCCGCTGGCGATACCCCACTGATGCGCGAGGCTTGCGAAAGAGTAACAGGGCGTATCTTTTTCAGCTTCTCGCGCCCTTCAAACGAGAGCGATACTATCTTGTCGTAATCGAAGTTATCGGGAATGCGCACACTCTCCAAGCGGTTGAGTTTATCAGCATTATTGCGCTCTTTTTCTATATAGCCAGCGTATTTCACCTCCACTTCTGCGCAGGTTTTTTCTTCCTCGGTAAGTTCGTTCTTCTTTATATATTCGGCAATACGGTCTATAGCCTCAAAGTCAGCAAGAGTTACATCGGGGCGAGAAAGTACCTTTTGGAACTTGTCGCCTTGTTTCATTGGTGATGACTCGTATTTTTCGAGTATAGGGTTTACCTCTTCGGGGGTAACACTCAATTCCTTTATATAAGTGATAAATCCACTCACCTTGCGTTCTTTGGCTTCCCACGCACGATAGCGCGCTTCACTTACAGTACCTATTTCATACCCTAACGGAGTCAATCGTCTGTCAGCATTATCCTGTCGCAAGAGGGTGCGGTATTCAGCGCGTGAGGTAAACATACGATAAGGTTCTTCGGTGCCTTTGGTGATGAGGTCATCAATCAAAACTCCTATATAGGCCTCGTCGCGTTTCAGTACAAAAGGAGCTCGCTCGCGTATTTTCAGTACCGCATTCACGCCTGCCATTAGTCCTTGTGCAGCGGCTTCTTCATAGCCTGTAGTTCCGTTGATTTGCCCTGCAAAGTACAAGTTTTCTATAAGTTTTGTTTCAAGGGTATGTTTCAGTTGGGTAGGCGGAAAATAGTCGTACTCTATCGCATATCCTGGGCGGAAAAATTTCACCTTCTCAAAACCAGCTACCTGACTCAGGGCAGCATATTGCACTTCTTCGGGCAAAGAAGTCGAAAAACCGTTCACGTACATCTCTACAGTATGCCAGCCTTCGGGCTCTACAAACAGCTGATGATGGTCTTTGTCGGCGAAACGATTGATTTTATCTTCTATCGAAGGGCAATAGCGCGGTCCTACCCCGTGGATAATGCCCTGAAACATAGGCGAACGGTCGAAGCCTGTGCGCAATATATTATGTACGCGCTCGCTGGTGTACGTCATATAGCAGTCTTTTTGCACTGCGAGCGGCTGTGTTTCAGCAGAGAAAGAAAACTTTTGTGGTTGCTCATCGCCCGGTTGAGGAATCATCTTACTGAAATCAAGCGAGCGTGCATCTACACGTGGAGGCGTACCTGTCTTCATACGTCCCGCCTCAAAACCGTGTTGTACGAGGCACTCGGTGATGCCGTATGCTGCGGGTTCACCTGCACGCCCTCCGCCAAACTGTTTCATTCCTATGTGCATCACTCCGTTCAAAAAAGTACCATTAGTGAGCACTACACTCTTCGCTTTGATAGTAATCCCCAACGAAGTGCGTACTCCTACTACTTTGTCTTTCTCTATCAGAAGGTCGTTTACCATTCCTTGAAAGAAATCAAGTGTAGGCAGACTTTCCAACTGCAATCGCCACGCTTCCGAAAAACCCATACGGTCAGATTGTGCACGCGGACTCCACATAGCAGGCCCCTTCGATTGGTTGAGCATTTTAAATTGAATAGCGGTTTTATCAGTGATAATCCCCATATAGCCCCCCAAGGCATCTATTTCGCGTACTATCTGCCCCTTGGCAATACCTCCCACAGCAGGGTTACAGCTCATTTGGGCGATATGTTGTAAGTTCATAGTAATCAGTAGTGTGCTGGCTCCCATATTGGCAGCCGCAGCGGCAGCTTCAGCACCTGCGTGTCCTCCGCCCACTACTATCACATCGTATTCAGTTGTAAACATTTGTCTAATTTGCAAATGTGCTAATCTGCTAATTTGCTAATTTTTCTTTAGAAGTTTATACAGTTCTTTGATACTCTTTTCGAAGCGTTTGATGAGTTTAGGATTAGTTACTTTACTGCGTAACTGAGGTTGTTCATACCAAGCGGTATCAGCTCCTGCCCTACTATGACTCAGTTCCAATTGGTTGTCTATATTTACAATAAAATAATAATCAGAAGGAAAATAAGCGTCTTTTTCATCAAAGAACACAATAGATTTCGGTAGATAAAAATCTCCATATTCATAGGTAGTGTGAGGTTTTTCAGTATTCCACACTACAGCATACTTAAAACCTTTGGTGTTGTTCCAGAAAGCCCACGACGATGTTTTCTGAGGAAGCTCAAAAATCTGCAAGGCATCTTCGGGAATGAAAGCACTGAGTTGTATGATTTTATTGAATAAATCAACGGTAATCACCTCGTTTCTTAATGGGTGACCGTGTAGTTTCCTCTCTCTGTAATAGATTCTTGGCATAACAATTCAAACTCTTTTAAGTGTGCAAAGGTACAAAATAAAATCATAACTAAAAAATGATACGCAAAAAATAATATTTTTTCCTTTTCTAAATTCTATCTTACAACCGTCTCACATCTCTCTTAGTTTTTTACTGGAATTTTACAAAAAAGTCGTATAGGTTATCGTTTTCGGAAAGGTTGAGTTTTTTGCGGATACGGTAACGGGCAGTTTCAACCCCACGAATGGATACACCTTGCATAGTGGCGATTTCTTTGGTTGTGTAATTAAGCCTTATCAGTACGCAAATGCGCAAATCGGTGGTGGTGAGTGAAGGGAAACGCTCTTTGAGATTCTTGAAGAAGTTCTTGTGAATCATATCGAAGTTTTCTTGGAATACTGCCCATTGGTCTTCTTCTGAGATATTCTCGCGGATATGTTGCAAAATAAGATGACTTTTGGCTTTACTTACTTTCTGGTTGTCCATTAGTTGTTCGAGCTCTACTATGAGATTGGTAAGGAACTCGTCGCGCCTGATGTTTAGCATAGTGGCTTCGGCAAGAGCCTTACTCTTGTACTCTAACTGGTTGGCGAGCATTTGGTTTTGGAGTTTGGTTACTTCTTGTTCGCGTGACTCGAGCAGGCGTTGGCGACGTATTCTTTCACGCAAGAAGGAACGCTCTTTTTTCTTCATTTTATAACGGAAGTAGATAGCTGTTGCTACGATACTTACCCCGATGAAGCTGACGAAATAGAATATATAAGCCCAAAGGCTTTTATACCAAGGGGTGGTGATTTGAAACGGGAGAGAATAGAGGGAGAGCTCTTTGTTTAGTTCGTTGAGCACTTTTACTTTGAGCCTGTATTTACCAGGGGGGAGATTTTGATAACTGATGCTAAAATCGGGGTCGGCTTGCGTCCACCGCTTGTCATATCCTTCTAAGACGTACCACAGTTGGTAATGTTCTTTACTAAAATTGGGATACTGAAATTGGAACACCAAATTGTTTTTGGCGTAAGGGAAAGAAGGATTGGCGGTAATTTCTTCCAAAAGATATTGGTCGGTATCGCGGTCGTAGGAGCGGAGGCTTTTTAGGCTGAGATTATAGGGGTAGGTGGTTTGAGGGGCATTATCGGTATAACGGGCGATACTACCGTCTAAACAAAAGAAAGAAGCACCATCGGAAGACACGAATACTGAGGCGCGGTCTTCGGTGGTGGGGTGTTGGAGCTCATCGAAAGCAATCTTTTCGGTTATTTTGTATTGACCATCGGCAAAGGAAACTAAAAAGTAATCGGTGGCAGTGATAAACCAGAACCAATTATCGTTTACGGGTACTATATTGCGGGTTTTGGTGAGCTGAGGGAGTTGTTCATTGAGGATAGTATAAGGTACAATTTCTTCTTTATCTTCGTTGTAGTAGTAGAATTGAGAGCCGTCGGCAAAGACTACTTTTCCGCGTATTTTGAGGAGGCGAAGGGCTTCTTTGGTTTTAGGTTTACTGAACACTGTTTTGTGTTTCACCTTTCTTAGGTCTTCGGTAAGTGAAAGTTTGCAGACGCCTTTATAGATGTGATTTGTCCAGATGTTGCCCATAGGGTCTATTTCGATGCGATAAGTAAGGTCGAAGAAGCCATCGACGATATGTGAAGGCTCCCACCTGCCAGCTTTGTTTCTCTTGTAAATAGTAAGTACAGAATACGAAGAGCCGACGAGCACCTCCTGACCGTGAATCGTTCCCTTCTTTAAATCCATACCTCCGACGCCTACATTGCTGAGGGGACGTAATTGGTCACCTACGAGTTCGGAGACTCCTTTGTTATGTCCTACAAATAACTGGTGGTCGAACTGCTTTACGAACCACACTTGGCTTGAGAAGTTGGGCAGTTTGTTGAGTTTTCCGTTAGTAAGGGAAAAGACTCCTTTATTAGAGGCTAAGTAATAAGAGTTACCTTGCTCAGCCATATCGCTGATGAGCTCTACATCGCCATTTAAATTTAAGAAGCGGAGTTTGCTAGGGATTTCAATCATAGCAATACCGTTGTCTAAGGCTACCCAGAGGTTGCGCTGGATATCTTCATAAAGCCCGAGTACGGTGTTATTGTTCAGTCCGTTTTTCTTGTGAATATGCCACAGGAGTTTACCTGTGCTGACATTGATAGCATACAAACCTTCGGAAAGGCTTCCTAAGATGAGGTTACCTTCATCGGTAATGAGCGCACGGTTCAGCCTAATGGAGGGTAATAGAGCGTCGATATCGGTAGTGAACTTGCGCAACTGGTCGGTTTGAGGGTTGAAAAAGAACAAGCCATTCTTGTCGGTTACCAGAAGGAGTTCTTTTTGATAGGGGATAGTAGCGATTACCAATCCTCCTAAGCTGTTAGTAGAGAGTTTTTGATGGAGGCGATGTTGAGGGTCGATGGTATAAAAGTCGGCATTTACGCCTTGCATATAGAGGGTATTGCCGTCGGAGAACATTGCAAAAGGGGCGGGTTTAGGGCTGAAAGCGCGTACTTGGTTGCCGTCGAACACAAAATAGGAGGAGAAAGTTTGGAAGTAAATCTTATCTTGATGCTTGAATATGCGCCAGACTTCATCGTTGTGAAAGCGGTAATCTTTGAGTTGGTCTTTTAGAGAAGTGTAGATCAATTGGTTTTGAGCATTGCGCTGGAAGTAGCCAAACTCTTCGAAAGAGCCTACATAGACGCGCAGTTTGGAATCGTTATTATCGGCAAAAACAGAACGGGCTATTTTTTTCTGGGGCAGATAGTGGAGTTGCCATACCTGTCCGTCGAAAGTAAGTAGCCCTTGGTTATTAGCCACGTAGAGGACGCCCGTTTTGCATTGGCTTATTTGCCAATTTTGCAAGCCTGCCTTGTATTGAGTTTGAGAGTAGTTATAGATAGGTGGGACAAAGGGCAAGTCCTGATTTTGAGCTGTTGTGGTGGGGAAATGCCCCAAAAGAATGATAAGTAAGATGATGAAGTGCTTCATATCTATCGCACAATAGTGAGCGACAAAGGTACGAAAAAAAATTAAATAATGTGCATTGGATAGGTAAAAGATATGAGGGAAATTAGAAAATTAGAAAATTAGAAAATGAGGAAATGAGGAAATGAGAGAATAAAAGAAAAATCGATTAAAAAAATAAATAATTTAGGTGTGAGTAAAAAGTAGTGATGGCTATTAGGGTGAAAGACAAGGTTTGTCAGGAGGTAGAGTGGGGGTAAGATAAAGGTAGGGTGAACGATGAGTGGCTCTACAGTGGGTCTACAGTGGGTCTACAGTGGCTCTACAGTGGCTCTACAGTGGCTCTACAATGATGATTAATCAAATTATAATCGAAGATTAGTTGAGTTTATAGTGCTATTATCTGCTAATATCATTGGCAACTGGTTAGATTTGTCGGACATAAAATAACTAACGTAAGTTCGATGCAACAAAAGTGTAGCTTACGCTACAGAAATCTTACAATTCTTTACAAATCAAACAAATAGGCAACAAATACATATTCTGCTATGCCAGCTTGCAAACTACACACAGATTACACGGATTGCACGGATAGTTTTTCAATTGACAATTGACAAATGTGATGTGCACGGATTGGCAACTTCGTTGCTGGATTTCACGGATTATAATACAAATACAATTGTAAATCAGTATTGTATATATTGAATAGATATTATAGTCAAACAAAAATAGATTACGACTCAATAGGCTTGTTTTTAGAGGGCGATTTGCAAATCGCCCCCTACAATATACTGAAAAAGCGACTGATTATCAGTGTATCAATTTTACTAAGGGTTGTAGCACGACGAGGTGAGAGCTACACGAGCAGGTGGAAAATTAGAGAATTAAAAAATGAGGGTGTGTAGTTAATCGGAGTTCTCAGAAAATCTCGGAGAGGCTCAGGACATCACTGATGACTAAAAACTAAGTACTAAATTTTGCTAATTTACAAATTAGTTATTATCTTTGTCGCCAGATTACTAATGGAGAGAATTGCCTTGATATTAATAGGGTGAATTGTCTCACATACTCAGCTGCGCCAGCTCGTTGACTTTGCCCCTACGACATAACACAAAACTTGATTTATATTAATAACTAAAAACAATGAAAACATTGCGTACTTACAGCGATTTTAAAGATATCGTTTTTGATAAGAAAGAAGTGGCTATTAGCAAAGAAGCTAAAGCCCTCATAGAAGAGAGTTACGCTTTCTTAAAAGACTTTGCAGAGAACAAAATCATCTATGGCGTGAATACGGGCTTTGGACCGATGGCGCAATACCGCATTGAAAAAGAAGACCAATTGCAGTTGCAATACAACCTTATCCGCAGTCATAGTTCGGGCTTAGGGGAGGTGTTTGATGAAGAAACCGTGCGTGCAGCTATATTGTGTAGGCTTACGAGCTTGTCGTTAGGCAAATCGGGAGTGCATATAGAGGCAATTGAACTGATGCGCGACCTATTGAACTACCGCATTACCCCGCTTATTTTCCAACACGGAGGCGTGGGAGCTAGTGGCGACCTTGTGCAGTTAGCCCATCTCGCCTTAGTGCTCATAGGCGAAGGAGAAGTGTTCTACAAAGGCGTGCGCAGACCTACGGCGGAAGTATTTGCCGAAGTAGGACTCAAACCGCTACAAATACATTTGCGCGAAGGGCTTTCGTTGATGAACGGCACCTCGGTAATGACGGGCTTGGCAGGGGTGAATGTGTATTACGCACAAAAGCTATTGGATTGGACAGTGAAGTTCACAACGGCTATCAACGAGCTAGTACAGACTTATGACGACCATTTTTCAGAAGAGTTAAACAATGCCAAACAACATACTGGGCAAAAAGAAATCGCCCGAATGATGCGCGACTTCTTGCACGACAGCAAGCGCACCCGCAAGCGTGCAGAACACCTTTACAAAGGGGAACACAACGAAACTGTATTTAAAGAAAAGGTGCAAGAATACTACTCCTTGCGCTGTGTACCACAGATACTCGGGGCTGTATACGACACCATTGCCCATACTGAGCGCATCGTAGAAGAGGAACTGAACTCGGCTAACGATAACCCAATAGTAGATGTGCCTACCCAACAGGTATATCACGGGGGTAACTTCCACGGCGATTATATATCCCTTGAAATGGACAAGCTTAAACTGGTAGTTACCCGTATGACAATGCTTGCTGAGCGACAACTCAACTACCTTTTGAATCCTAAAATCAACGAGCTATTGCCACCGTTTGTAAACGCAGGGAAATTGGGCTTTAACTTCGGTATGCAAGGGGTGCAATTCACCGCTACCTCTACTACTGCCGAAAACCAAACCCTCTCTACCTCGATGTATGTGCATAGTATCCCGAACAATAACGACAATCAGGACATTGTGAGTATGGGTACCAATGCGGCGACCCTTACTCATAAAGTGATAGACAACGCTTTTCAGGTGCTTGCTATTGAGGCTATCACCATTGCGCAGGCTATCGATATTTTGGGATGTTATGACGAGCTTTCGAGCACTACAAAAGAATGGTATAGGGAAATAAGAGCCATTATTCCGTTCTTTAAGGAAGATTTGGTGTTTTATACTTACTTGAAGGAAGCCACATCGTGGTTGAAGAAATAGAATGTTTTTCAACTTTGGCAAAGTTTGAAACTTTGCCAAAGTGTAACGACAGCGTGATTGAAAAAATAGAACAATCTGACTTGTCGGACTAATGATAGAAAACAAAAAAAGAAGTAAAACTAAATAAAAAAACAAATGAGAAAGTATGCTATTATTACAGGTGGTTCGCGAGGTATAGGGCGCGCTATATGCGAAAAGCTCGCACAAGACACCGATTATCATTTACTCATTGCTTACCAAAGCAATGAGGTAGCTGCACTTGAAACCCTTAATCACATCAGGAAATTAGGACGTGAGGGAGAGATTATACGCTTTGACGTTTCTGACCACCAAAGCACTACCGAAGCCCTCACCAAATGGCAACACGACAATAAAGATGCCGTAGTAGAGGTGATTGTGAACAATGCGGGTATTAACCGCGATGGACTTTTTATGTGGATGCCCCAAGAGGATTGGAGCAAGGTGATTTCCACTACCCTCGATGGCTTCTACAATGTAACTAATTTCTTTATCCAAAAGATGTTACGCCATCGTTATGGACGTATTATCAATATCTCATCGGTATCGGGAGTGAAGGGAACCGCAGGGCAAACTAACTATTCGGCTGCCAAAGGTGCCATTATTGCGGCTACCAAAGCCTTAGCACAAGAAGTAGCCAAAAGACACATCACCGTGAATGCCATTGCTCCTGGTTTTATCCGCACTGATATGACCTCTTCGCTCAACGAAGAAGACCTCGTGAAACTTATACCGGTAGGTCGTTTTGGGGAAGCCGAAGAAGTAGCCGACCTCGTATCGTTTTTGGTATCTAAAAAAGCTTCGTATATCACCGGAGAAGTGATTAATATCAACGGGGGGGTGTATAGTTAGGTAAAAGGTAAAAGATAAAAGGTAAAAGGTAAAAGGTAAAGCCAGCGAGGCTCACAGCTGGGTATGTGAATAAAAGATAAAAGGGATTGCACAAAAAGCGTTGGCAAAGGTCGTAGCACGACCTTTGCCAACGCTTTCTTATAATATCAATTGTTAATAAAGAATTATCCTTGGTGAGTTTTCTTCAATAAATCGTTTACTACTTTTACGGGGTTGAAGGTGATGATAGGTACTTCTACGAATAGGGTAATCCAGTGAGCCATTGAGCCGTTCCACAAACCAGGGAGTTCGAGAGCTTTTAGCGGTCTGCCCATAAAGGTTTTGGAAGTTATAAAGGCTTGGTTAGGATCTACGTACTGTTGTAAATCGAATTTCTCGCCTTTATAGTTCTTCGTGCCACAAACCAAATCTACGGGGTTAAAGTGAGTAGATTGCTGGAAAATTTCCTTTTGCTTGGCATCTGCCATATTCACCTGTGCAGATTCGATGATTTGTAAACTATAGTTTTCTCCATCTTTCACCCAGAAAGGACCTCCACCGGGTTCTCCTTCGTTCTTCACCATTCCGCATACGCGTATAGGGCGATTCAGTTGCTCTTTGATAAACTCCATAGCATATTGACGGCGGAATTTATAGAGATAATCGGGAACAGAGATATTAATTTCTTTGAGGAAATCGAGGATATGCTTAATCTCTTTCTTTTTAATCTTATCATTATCTATACGATGTAGGATTTTAAACACTTCGTCTTGTACTTCACATAGTTTTCCGGCGAGCGCTTCTTTGTAAAACACGGTCTCATCGGTATACTTTTTCACTACCACATTATCAATATTCTTGATGAAGATGATGTCGGCATCGATATCGTTGAGGTTGCTGAGTAGCGCTCCGTGACCCGCAGGGCGGAAGACTAAATTACCTTCTTCGTCGCGGAAAAACTCATTATCTTCGGTTACCGAAATTGTATCAGTACTTGGTTTTTGGTAAGAGAAAGTTACATCGAAAGTAATGTTATAGCGTTCTTCGAGTATAGGTTTGATATGGTTAAGTTCCTTATAAAAAGCTTCGGTATGCTGCTCGGTGATGGTGAAGTGTAGGTGTGCTACTTCCTCATCGGAGGCATAAAGTACTGCTTCGCGGAAGTGCTCTTCAAAAGGAGTGGCGATTTTCTCGGAATGCTTATGGAAAGGTAATAATCCCTTAGGCATATTGCCATAGCCCAACCCTTCTTCATTGAGAAGCGTATTGACGATGATGTGTTTTTGGATATCTTCGTTTAGTGAGGAAAAGTCGGGGTGATTTTTATCAATAGCAGCTTTTAAGATAGGATAAAAGGCAAAGCGTTCGAGACCTTCGAAGAAGGTTTTAACTTCCTTGTTACCTGTTCGATTGACATAAGCTATAAATGACTCACGATCGGGTTCGAAATCGTCTCGGAAAGCGAAAAGAGCTTTAAACATACGGGTAGCCGCACCAGAGGCAGGTACGAATTTGAGGATAGTGTTACCGCGCTTTCGTTTTTGATAAATAGCAGCGTACTTGGCGGCTTCTTCTTTGCTGAGCGGAATAATACCATCGTCTATCACAGCGGCTTTATACAGTTGTATAGGAGGAATTCCTTGTTTGAATTGCGCTATTTGGGCTTCGAGTATTTCTTCGGAGATCCCTTTTTTAATGAGCAATTGGCGGTCTTTTTCTGTTAATTCATTCATAATATAATAGTTTCGTTTAACATTCTAAAACTTACGATTGTTTTAGAGGACAAAGATATAAACAAAAAAGATAAAAGCAAATAAAAAGCAAAAAAAGTTTTTGGAAGATAAAAGGTAAAATTTATGACAGCTGAGTATGTGGCAAATTAGAAAATTAGAAAATGAGGAAATGAGGAAATGAGAGAATGGGGCGTGAGCTTGTAGCTCACGCTAATAAAGGGACTCGGGGGTGTGAGCTATATGAGTATTCTTATTATTTAGTTTTTGAAATCACAGATTCTTCTGTAGTTATATCGGCTTTTGCGCGGTCTCTTCCTATTTGAAAGCCTATGGTAAGGAGTATTGCTATCGCCCAAATAATAGAAAGTAACAAGCGTCTTTCTTTATTTTTCTCGCGATAAGCACTGGCTAAAAAGATACATAAAAATACAATAACTAACCACATAATATAAAGGTTTAATGAGAGATATAATACAAAAATTCGCCTGTAGCTTTCCCTAATCTATAAATAAAAAACATAGACAAGATAACAGCTACAAGGGTTAGTCTTTTGTTACTAAGAATAAGGCGACGGACTGAGGTAAGAAAATTCATAAGTCTTTCTGGATATTCCCTACAAACTCTCCTAAGGCATAAAAAACGCCATATAAGAACCACCATAGTAGAATGGCTAAGAATATCATTTTGGGTATGGATACTGTTTCTGATTCTTTTGTTTTCATATTACAAACGAGTATTAATGTTAATAACTATTGTCCGAACAATCCTTCAAGAAACCCTTGTTTGGCGGAAGTCCAGTTGTTGTACAGATAGGCGATTGCCATTAGTATTAGGAAAGCGCCTATAATTCGGTTTGGTTTTGATTTTTTCATATGCTTATTATTAAAAATACGAATTAAGGAAAATGTTGGCAGGGTCATCACATACAGGCATTATAAAAGTCATCAGCGTTGTTTACCTTTTTCATACCCCTCATAAAAAGAGTTTAATAGACTGTCGATGTCTTGTGCTAAGAGAGCAACCAAAAGAGCTATAACTATTACAATTAAGATTTTTGTACGTGTTTTCATAACGTATGTGATTAAATTCGGTACAAAGGTAGTGAATTATTATTTATAAAACAAAAATAATGATACCAATAATACTAAAAATACCAATAATGCCAGAAATACTGATAATGCCAGAAATGCCAGAAATGCCAAAAATACTGATAATTAACTTTGCCAAAGTTTCAAACTAAGGTTGTAAGGAACATTTTTAACTATCTGAATAAGAATACATTTTTGAAGGATCTCCTCCGCAATGGATTACAATTTCTTTAATTATTTCATCTTGTAAACCATAACAAAATCGCCTTTTAGGGATTTTATAGCCTTTCAATCCTTCTTCTTTTATGTATGTCAATAGTAATATTGATGCTATTAATATCACATACATCATTACTTGTATGCCATTGAGATTTCTTGAAAAGAAATGTTTAAAGTTAAGCTTTTGCTTTATAAAACGAAAATACTGCTCTATCTTCCAACGATTTCTATAAATTCCGGCTATTTGCTCATCACTAAAATCATCGGTTAAGTTACTTAAAAACAGTATCTTCTCTTCTTTAATTTCTCCTCTCTTCTCATCCTTCTTTAGCAGTCTACCCTCTATCAAATCTGTCTTTCATTCCTCTGTCGAACACTGCTATATCTTCCTTATTAGCAGTATGTTCCTTGAGAATATCACCAAGTGCTAAATCTTCACTTATCATTTCTTGCTGGTGATGAATTTTACACTTGAATGGTAAGTTTGAAAATCCTATGGTGAATTTTAAGCTTAGCTTTCCTTGCTCATCTTTTTTATTCTTCTGTCCATTTTGCATTCCTAAATGGAGTAGTTTGGATGAGATACTCACTATTGTAGAATCATAACTACTTATTTTAGAAGTAATTCCTTCTTCTAAAAAAGGTGCATACTTCTTTACGCAATAAGCAAAAAGTCTTTCAAAGAAAACTACATTTATTTTAGCAATCCTTTCTGCAATGCTACTGTGTGATATGACTTTAGTAAGTGATATCTTAGCAATCATTTTAAAGAAATTCGTGATATAAAAGTTTTCAAAGGTTCTTAGACTAGCTCTATCATCTGTCAAAGTACCGAAAATTAGTAACTTAAATATTTCTATTCCTTTAAGTTTTTTGCTATATTTATCGACTCCTGTTTCTTTTACAAGAAATTCTAACTCTTTATCTTCTATCTTAGAAAAGATATTTGAAATTCTTTTTCTATTCTTTATTATAGTGGTCATAACTTTTTTTTTGCAAAGATAATACTTACACAGTATTCCTACAAAAAAACATAGTTAAAAATCAGTACTTTATAAATCTTCCTTACAGTTTTGGTTTCAAATCTTTGGCAAAGTTGATTGTTTAGTATTTTTGGTATTTTCCACCCGCCCGTCGTGCTACGACCTTTGGCAAAAGTTGGTTGTTTGGTATTTTTGGCATTTACCTCATTTTTCCCATTCTCTCATTCTCTCATTTTCTAATTTGCTAATTTTCTAATTCTTTCATCTGCTAATTAATCTGCCCGTGCGGCTCGCACCTTCTTCCTAATCTAACAATATTTTTTACCAAAAAAGTGATTTTGGAACGATTTTAGCTGTATCTTTTCTTATAAAGAAATAATCAGTTATTTTTATGAAACGCTTTCTATTTGCAAGTATCGCCTGCTCCTTGCTCCTATTGGGTTGTAACAATAGCAACAATAAAAACGGAGAAACTTACCTCCCCTCTTCAGTAGGGCAAATCAACACCCTCGCCGTGGTCATCGATAACGACCTCTGGGAAGGCGCCGTAGGCGATACCATTCGCCGTTACTTCGCCGCCCCTATCGATGGGCTACCTACCGAAGAACCTA
The DNA here is from genome assembly GCF_001278825.1 of Capnocytophaga sp. oral taxon 323. Lineage (NCBI taxonomy): Bacteria > Pseudomonadati > Bacteroidota > Flavobacteriia > Flavobacteriales > Flavobacteriaceae > Capnocytophaga > Capnocytophaga sp. oral taxon 323. Next base: position 1,873,651 of record NZ_CP012589.1, on the reverse strand, counting down.
TCTTTTCGTTACATCAAGTGCCCCCACAAGTATTTGAAGGCAACACCCGTAACAGTCGCAATGTGCTCATTGTGCATCGCGGTAATAAAAATGAAGCAACGATTAGCGACGATGTATACGCCAAACCACAAGTAGTATGCGAAGTACAAGGCAAACAAGTGCGCGATATAGCCTGTAAAGTCGAAGAATTTCACGACCAGTTTATCCTTGCGTTCAAGAACAACGACCTGAAAGAAACACGTCATCGTTTTAACAATGCCCTTAGCAAAGACAAACAAGTAGAACAAACCTTAGGCTTCAAATTCGTGATGCCCGCCGTGTACCAGGTGAGAAAATACGGCGACAATTTCTTCTGGATAGAACGCCCTATCAAAGGCGGGAGAGCAAGTATTATCCTTTACGAAATGCCTTTGGGAAGTATCCCTGCCGATGAAGAAGGGCGCGCTAAAACCATCGTAAAGATGCGCGACTCCATAGGCAAAAAATATATTCCAGGCCCCAAAGAAGGTATGTATATGGTTACCGAAACCTATTTAGCTCCCAGCATTAGCGAAATGAAAATTAAAGGACGTAAAACCATTGAAAGCAAAGGCTTGTGGGAAGTAAAAGATTTCGCCCTTGGAGGCCCTTATATCAATTATATTATTGAAGACAAAGCCCATAACCGCCTGGTAGTAGCCGAAGGTTTTTTATATGCCCCAGGCGTTGCCAAACGCGATATGCTCTTCGAACTCGAAGCTATTATCAAGTCAATAGAATTTAGTCGTTAGAAAAAGATTGCCAATTCAAAAAAGTTTTGTAATTTTGCACTATATATTATTTCTTTGTTCAGAATCGTCCGTTAAGTTTGACAATTCCGACATACCTAATTCACTAATAACTAACAACTAAAATCTAATAACTATGCTAAGTATATTTTTAGGGGTAGTAGGTCCCTGGCAAGTAGTCATCATTGTAGCCCTTATATTATTGCTCTTTGGAGGCAAGAAAATTCCCGAATTAATGCGCGGTCTGGGCACAGGTATTCGCGAGTTCAAAGATGCTACCAAAGAGAATAACGATACCGACAAGAAAAAAGAAAATACCGAGAAATCAGAAATTGAGATGTCAAAATAATTTCATATATTTACACTCTGAAAATTAATGCATTATGAGATTATTTAATGAACAAAACCTCTTATAGTTTACTAAACGCTTTAAAACTGACTTAGATTGCGAAGAATATTTAGTTTCTTCAAAATGGGAAGATGGATATTGCTGTCGCAAATATGGTCAGAAAAGATTTTTATGGATTTGACACAGAAAGTCCTACTGCAGGAACACTATTTTATGCAAAAAGTTTGTGAAGCTATGAAATCCAGTGAATTGCACAAATTGAATGATAGCGTTTAGGTTGATGAATTTACCATAGGAGGAAAAAGAGGAAGGAAAACAGCACAAGTTACTACTGACCAAAGGAAAGGTTATAAACCTATAAAAGACTTTAATATAACTCAAATTCCTTAGTATGTAACTAATAGGCACCTCAGTATTTTTTTACTTAAAAAATCGCAACTTTGCAATATAATAAATCGCAAGAAATGAAAAATAGTAGTATCTCCCTATGTTACAAAATAGGGTATTACATCAGTCTTTTTGGAGTGGCAACTATTCTACTTTGGATAGGCGCATTCAAGTTTACATATGCTGAGGCAGAGGGAATTAAATCCTTGGTAGAACAAAGTTTCCTGCTATCATGGCTTTATAAAATTCTAAGTTTGCAGGAAGTTTCCAATCTCATAGGCGTAATAGAGATAGCTATAGCAGTAGCACTGATAATAGGGATATTCTCTCCCATAGTGCGTAAATTAGCCTTTGTAGGTTGTACAATTACTTTTCTTATTACTTTGAGTTTTCTTTTTACTTCTGCTAAAACCTATTACTATATAGAAGGAGTTCCCGTTACTGATTTCTTTATTTTAAAAGATATTCCTATGTTAGGTTTTGGAATGATAAGTATGAACAAGCCTAAGTAGCTTTTTTAAAATGGAAAGAAGAATATTGCTGTAGCAAATGTAGTCATAAAAAATATTAAGTCAGAAAAGATTTTTATGGATTTGATACAGAAAGTCCTACTGCAGGAACACTATTTTATGCAAAAAGTCCGCGAAGCTAAAGATTCTGCCCTTGCTGAACTCCAACAACGTGCTGCCCAAAAAGGTGCTAATGCGATCGTTGGCATCGACCTCGATTATGAAACCGTAGGCGCTAACGGCGGTATGCTAATGGTTACTGTTAGCGGCACTGCCGTAGTTATCTAATTAGCAAATTGACAAATTGACAAATTGGCTCATCAACAAACTAACTTCTTGGTATAAAGTTGCGCAAAGATCTTTGCCTTGGCGTGGCACCGCTAATCCCTATAAGGTGTGGCTCTCCGAAGTAATTTTACAGCAAACGCGCGTAGTGCAAGGTCTGCCTTACTACCAGCGTTTTATCAGTCAGTACCCTACCATCACCGATTTAGCCAATGCCCCCGAAGAAGAAGTGCTCAAACTATGGCAGGGCTTAGGCTATTACTCGCGCGCTAAGAATCTACACCACACAGCGCAATATATCGCTACTGAATTAGGAGGTGTCTTCCCCAAAACCTATAAAGAACTTGTAAAACTCAAAGGTATAGGCGATTATACCGCAAGTGCCATAGCTTCCTTTTGTTATAACGAACCTTGTGCCGTAGTCGATGGTAATGTATACCGTGTGCTCTCTCGTCTTTTTGGTATTGCAACACCTATTAACAGTCCACAAGGTGCCAAAGAGTTCAAAGCATTAGCTTACGAATGTTTAGATAAGCACAACCCCGGCACTTATAACCAAGCCCTGATGGAGTTCGGTGCCTTGCAGTGCACTCCCCAGAGTCCCGATTGTGCAAATTGTGTATTACGTGACCACTGTTGGGCTTTTCATCATCAGCAAGTAGACGTCCTACCCGTAAAAATCAAGAAAATCACTATTAAAAAACGCTATTTCAACTATCTCGTATGGCTCAATCCTTACGGACAAACCCTTTTGCAAAAGCGCAAAGGCAAAGATATCTGGCACGGGCTCTATGAGTTTCCACTACTCGAAACTCACGCTCCTGCTACTACCGAAGAAATAGCCTCTATCTTACCCTCTGCTACCGTGAGCTTGTATAACGAAATGCCTGTAATCCACAAACTCACCCACCAGCATATTTATACTTCTTTTTGGATAGTTACCACCACCGAACTCCTTGATAATAGCATACTTATTGCCGATATACACAGCTATCCCGTATCAGCTCTCACTGCAAATTTCATTACCAAATTTTGGTAGTTTTAAAATTTTGTCGTACTTTTGGAGAATATTTAGATTATCAACTTTATATTTATATATATCAATGAACGGAACTTTAAATAAAGTTATTCTCATAGGTCGTATGGGAGATGTTGTAAAGCTTACCTATTTCAGCGAAGGTAACTGCATTGGTCAGTTCCCCTTAGCCACTGATGATGAGTATACCAATCGCGCTACCAACGAGCGCATTAGCAGTACCGAATGGCATACTGTTATCGTACGCAACAAGCTGGCAGAACTCGTAGAGAAATACACTCACAAAGGCGACCTTATCTATGTCGAAGGGCGCATCAAAACACGTAAATGGCAAACGGAAGACGGCGTGATGCGCCAAACAACTGAAATCCACGCTTCCGATGTAACTTTTCTACCAAATCCTAAACGTGATGGGCAACCTAAACCAGCTCCTAAAACAGCTGAATCTAAGGCTCCTGAACCGCCCGTAAGCACGGAGCCTCCTTTCTAAATGTGTAACGAAATAATAATATTTTGGAAACAGAACCTTTGTCGGTACTCTCATTAATGCCTTTCTTAAGCATTGACGTGGGTATCGTTATTCAATTTGCAGTGTTTATACTATTATTATTCTGCTCTGCTCTTATCTCAGGAGCTGAGGTAGCTCTCTTTTCGCTTACTCCTGCTGAGATTGAAACACTCAAAGAAGAAAAAACGCCTACGGGCAATATTATAGCCAAGCTCGCAGAGAATCCTAAAAAGCTATTGGCAACGGTACTTATTGCCAATAACTTGGCAAACATCACTATCGTACTCCTCTTTGCCGATTTAGGCGACTTTCTCTTCGGAGGAATTAAAACTCCTTGGGTACGGGCAGTACTCGATGTAGGTCTGGTTACCTTCGTGCTTCTGCTCTGCGGTGAAATTCTGCCTAAAATCTACGCCAATCGCAACAATATTTTGTTTTCACGGCGCATAGCTTACTTCATCTATTCTCTCGACACCTTCTTTACGCCCATCAGTATGCCGATGAAAAACTTTACCGTATGGATACAAAAAAAATTGGGCAAGCAGAAAAGCAATATTTCAGTAGGACAACTCTCGCAAGCTTTAGAACTTGCCTCCGAAGAAGATACCACCAACGAGGAAAAGAAGATATTAGAGGGTATTGTCTCTTTTGGCAATACCGAAACCCGCGAAGTAATGGTACCCCGTGTAGATATCTTTGCTCTCAGCGAAGAGCTCTCATATCAGGAGTTGCTAAACGAAATCGTGGCGATAGGCTATTCACGCATTCCCGTATACCACGAGAATTTAGACCATATCACAGGGGTAATTTACATCAAAGACCTCTTGCCACATTTAGACAAAACTGATTTCGACTGGAATAGTGTGAAACGCAATGCTTTCTTCGTTCCCGAAAACAAGAAATTAGACGATTTGTTGAGCGAGTTTCAAGAGAAGAAGATACACCTCGCTGTTGTAGTAGATGAGTACGGTGGTACTTGTGGAGTGATTACCTTAGAGGATATCATAGAAGAAATTGTGGGAAATATCAACGATGAGTTTGACGATGAAGATGTAACACACTTCAAGATCAATGATAATGTCTTTGTTTTTGAAGGAAAAACGGTATTGAAGGACTTCTATCGCATTCTTGAATTTACTGATGAAGAAGAGGCTCTATTTGACGAAAATCGCGGTGATGCCGAAACGCTTGCAGGCTTTCTCTTAGAGATTTCGGGCAACTTCCCTCAGAAAGGAACACCTATCCTCTTTGGTAACTATAAATTCATTGTAGAGGCTTTTGACAAGAAACGCATCAAGCAAATCAAAATCATTAGAACGAACAATCCACAATAAATACATATGAAATATTCTAAAATAATTGACACTATATACCAATCTGTTTTATCTGCTGATAATTTAGGTAAAGTTCCTACTTATATCCCAGAATTGGCACAAGTGAACCCCGATAAGTTTGGGGTATATTTTTATAGCCTCAATAAACAATCGTATGGGATTGGTGATTGCGATGAAAAGTTTTCAGCACAGAGTATTTCTAAGGTATTAGCCCTTTCATTGGCGTATAGTATTATAGGCGACCAACTATGGCGACGTGTAGATGTAGAACCTTCGGGCACTTCATTCAACTCATTAATACAGTTAGAAGCCGATAACGGTATTCCACGTAACCCTCTTATCAATTCAGGGGCTATTGTAGTTTGTGATATTCTCCTCTCTATCTTGGAAGATGCTGAAGCCGATTTCTTAACTTTTGTAAGAGAATTAGCTAATGATGATAGTATAAATTACTCTATATTAGTAGCCGAGTCGGAGAAATCAGTGGGATATCGCAATTTTGCCTTATGTTATTATATCAAATCATTAGGGAACATAGAGAATGACCCTATTGAGGTACTCAATTTCTACTTTAAACTTTGTTCATTAGAGCTTACTTGCAAATCGATGGCATATATCTTCTCGTTTCTTGCCAACGATGGTATCCGTATGCACGATAGAGTTCAAATCCTTACTGAAACTTGTACTAAACGGGTAAACGCTTTGATGCAAACGTGTGGTTTCTATGATGAGTCGGGGGAGTTTGCTTTTAAGGTGGGACTACCAGGTAAAAGCGGTGTAGGAGGTGGCATTGTAGCTCTTTTGCCTAATCAATATAGCATTGCGGTATGGAGTCCAAAACTTAATAACAAAGGGAATTCGTATAGAGGAATGAAGTTCTTAGAAGAGTTTACCGCACAAACACATACTTCTATTTTTTAGTAATAAAATATATGTCAAAGAATTATTTCAGTACCTTTATCAAATACTTTTTTCAGGGGATACTTATCATAGGTCCGCTGAGTGCTACTATCTGGATTATCTGGTCGATATTCAAGAGTGTAGATAACCTTGTGCCTGATATCTCAAAGGCTTACCCAGGGTTAGTTTTTGCTTTGGTTTTACTTGGTACTGCTATTATTGGTTTTATTGGTAGTCGACTGATTTTAGGAAAACTGTTCGTGGGACTATTAGATTATTTAGTAGCTCATATTCCCGGTGTAAAGGTTATTTATTCTTCTATTAAAGATATTTTAGCTTCTTTTGTAGGTGACAAACGCAAGCTTACTAATCCGGTATGGGTAAAAGTGAATGAAACGCCCGAAATATGGCGCATTGGGTTCCTTACCCAACCTTCTATGGATTTTGCTGAACTCAGCGAAATGGTAAGTGTTTATCTTCCGCATTCGTATGCTATTTCTGGTTGGGTGATTGTTACTTCCAAAGATAACATAAAGCCTGCTGAAGGTTTCTCTTCCCAAAAAGCGATGGAGTTTGCCCTTAGTGGCGGAATCCTTTCTAATACTAGTAATGCCAATAATACCAGTAATGCCAATAATATTGGTAATAAATAGTGATTTTATATAGTAGTTTATTGTTTGTTTAGGCTATTAACATTGTGGTATTAAATACATTTTTCTTCTTCGCAGTGGCAATTATCGGTGTCTATTTCAAAAGTGCTGTGGGTAATCCCTTCGTGTGAGAGTTTGTGCTTTAACTCCGCTTTAATATTCATAAATTCTTTAAGCGTAATGCACTCTTTTAGTACAATATGAGCCGTGAGAGCGTTCTGTGAGCTACTGAGCGCCCAAATATGCAAGTGATGTACACTCTCTATCATTGGGTGCTCTTCTATAAGGTGCTGTATATGCTCCTTATCGATGTCGTGAGGCACTCCATCTAAGATGAGTTTTACACTTTCTTTGAGCAATCCCCAAGTGGAGAACAGAATCACAATACCTACCATAAAACTACTGATAGGGTCGGCTAAGTTCCAACCGGTAAAATATACAATTGCCCCTGAGATAATTACCCCTACCGATACTAAAGCATCGAGCATTAGGTGCAGAAAAGCCCCTTTGACGTTGATATCTGTCTTCTGTCCTTTGTAGAATAGGAATGCTGAAACTGCATTGATTATCACTCCTATAAAAGCTGTAAGCATAATTGCTGAACCTACCATTTCGGGCGGATTAGCAAGACGCTCGAAGGCTTCGATAAAGATTTTTATCACAATGTACATCAGTAATACCGCATTGATGAGCGATGCGAGAATAGATGCTTTTTTGTAGCCATAGGTATAGAGCTGAGTAGCGGTGCGATGGGTGAGTTTCATACCGATAAGTGAAATCACTAAACTGGCAACATCGCTTAAATTATGACTTGCATCGGAGATAAGTGCTAAGGAATCGACGCGAAAGCCTACTACAAACTCAATAATTGTGTAGAGCAAATTCAACCCAATGCCTATGTAGAAGGCACGATTGAGAGTACTGAGGTCAGTTACGGTGTGATGATGGTGGTCGTGACCGTGGTGATGATGGTCGTGTTGGTGGTGTGAATGTTCCATAATAATATTTTTCTATTAAAAATAAAAGGTAAAAGGTAAAATCAGTAATGACTCACAGCTGGGTGGTGTGTGAGTAAAAGGTAACACGCGATGCAAAGGTACGAATTATTTTGTAATAAGGGTGATTTTAAGGTAAAAGATAAAAGGTAAAGCCAGCAGAACTGGCTTTACCTTTCTTGTTGTTACTCACTTTAAAGGATAAATTCCTTTGTGGTAACATTGGCAGGACGGTCGGTGGCTGTTACTATTACCTTATCGCCGGTAAGAGAAGCGTTTACCACAGTGGTGGTATACACCCACTTACCTTCTTGGAAGGTAGCATTCCCCTCTTCTACAAGTGTAGCATCGTGGTCGGTGATTTTCACTTTCACGCCTGTTACTTTAAAAGTGTCGGATACTTGTACGACAATCTTTTCTCCGGTAACGGAACCTGTATAGTTTGAGGTATCTACCGCGTCAATCACAGGAGCTTTAAGATAATCGGCAATTGCCATATTATAGGGGGTGGTACCTGGACGCTTTTTAGCTTCCTCGGCATAGCTTTGCTTAAGTGCACTATTTTGCAAAGCGCTTTTAGCATAGAAAGCTGCTCGAGCAAACCTTTGCTGATGCAGCTGTTGTGCTTGGCTTGCTTTCTGAGAGCGAACGGGGGCTTTCCCTACGATGGTTTGTCCTGCGCGTTGGCGGAATACGATTTGGCGAGCTAACATACCGCTCAATCCTTCGGTTACTACATTATTTTTGCTTTTTGCCATAATGATTGATTTTTTAGATAAGAGGTCAAAGAACTAAAAGAAGGAAGGCGTCGACTTTATATTTACCTTTTGTCTTTCGGCTGCTCCCCTTATCAAGTTTTTACGGTGCAAAATTCTGGCGATAATTTTTTATGGGCAAATTCTTATTCAAGGGTTGTAGGATTTTAGGACAAGGATTGTGCGTTTGAGATACAAGGCTGAGAATTGAAGAAATGAGAGTAACACAGTAAATACAAGAAAAAAAGTCGCTAAGCGAGATGCTTAGCGACTTTTTTATTATCAAAATTAAAATCTAAAAAACGTCCTTGATGTGTTTCATACTGTTGGCAATACTGCCTTTGGCTTCTGCAAAGTCGCCTTGACCTATTTTCTTGATGATGTTGGTCGCAAAACCTTTCATCTGTTCAAAAGTGATATGAGGAGGCATCGCTAAGGTATCGCGATTGGTGTAGATATTCACCAAAGTAGGTCCGTCGTGCTCGAAAGCTGCTTTTACGGTGGCTTCGAGGTCTTCGGTTTTGCGCACTTCATAGCCTTTGATGTTCATCAGGTCGGCGAGTTTGTCGAAAGGTGGGTTTACCATATTGGTTTGCCAATCGAGGTAGCCCGATACTTCCATTTCGAGTTTTACCATTGCGAGCGAACGGTTGTTGAACACAAATATTTTCACAGGGTATTGATATTGCATCAGGGTAGCCAAGTCGCCCAAGAGCATTGATAGCCCGCCATCGCCACACATTGCTACCACTTGTCTGCCTTTGGACGAAGCTGCTGCCCCAATTGCCATTGGGAGGGCGTTTGCCATAGAACCGTGGTTGAACGAACCAGTGAGGTAACGTTTGCCCGTACCTTTGATAAAGCGCGCTGCCCATACTACATTCATACCTGTATCGACGGTGAAAATAGCATCGTTGGCGGCGTATTTATCCAAAAGTTTAGCCGCATATTCGGGGTCTATTTGGTTCTCTTCGGTTTTCTTTTTAGTGTAATCGTCCAATGATTTTTCGAGATCCAAATACTCTTTGTGAATGTCTTTGAGGAAACTATCGTCGGTGCGAGGGGTGAGTTTAGGCAATAAGGCGGTAATGGTATCTTTCACATCGCCTGCAAAACCGTAATCTACTTTGGCACGACGCCCAATGATATCGGGGCGTTCATCTATTTGGATAATAGTGCTTTTCTTAGGTAAGAACTCCGCATAAGGGAAATCGGTGCCGAGCATTACGAGCACATCGGCTTTGGCGCAAGCATCATAACCTGAACGATGCCCGAGCAAGCCGTTCATTCCCGCTATATAAGGGCTATCGGTGCGGTCGAAGAATATTTTGCCACGGAAAGAAGCCACGATAGGTGCTTTAAGGGTTTCGGCAAGCTGTTCTACTTCTTTCACCGCATACTGACAACCGTGACCGCAGTAAAGGGCTATTTTCCTGTTTTTAGCATCGTTTAGTACGGCTGATAATTTGTCGAGTTCACTATCGGAAGGGCGCACTACGGGTTTTGCTAAGAAGGTTTGTGTAGCGGAAGGCACTTCTTCGAGGTCGGCACCTGCCACATCGCCAGGGAGTCCCAACACCGCCACGCCTTTCTCGTTGATAGCCGTTTGTATGGCGCGTTGCATCATTGTGGTGAACTGTTTTGGGGTATTGGCTACATATACGTATTTACTGCAATCTTGAAACAGCAAGAAGGGGTTGGTTTCTTGGAACCAGTGGGTACCAAATTTATGGGTGGCGCAGGTGCTGGCAATGGCAATCACAGGGTTGCCTGAGCGGTTGGCATCGTAGAGTCCGTTGATAAGGTGCACGTGTCCAGGACCTGAACTTCCCATACAACAGCCTATGCCGTTTAGTTCGGCGTCCATAGAGGCTGCATAAGCTGCTGATTCCTCGTGGCGGACGTGTATCCACTCAAGGCGACCATCGCGACGGATGGCGTCGTTTACAGGGTTGAGGCTATCGCCGGTAATGGCATAGACTCTTTTTACGCCTGCTTGTACTAACATTTCGACCAATTGGTCGGATACATTTTTACTCATATGTTTTATTATTAATGGTTTTTTGTATGCAAAAATAATACCAATTAATACTATTTTGAGTCGCACGGACGAGAGAAATGAGAGAATGAGGAAATGAGAGAATTAGAAAATGAGGAAATGGGAAAATGAGGTGCGAGTTACGAGCTTGCACCAGAGGAAGTTAACTTTGCCAAAGGTTGTAGTGCGACAGGCGGGTGAAAAATAGTGTTATATATTATATTGAACTGATATTAATGGGTAGGCTTACTCCTTAGAAAGAAATCGCTGTAGAAGTTTTGGGTTTGCATAAGCAGGTTGTGAGTGCCTGAATGTCTTACGGTGCCGTTTTCTAAAATACAAATACGGTCGGCGAAGTGTTGTAAGGAATGCAAACGATGAGAAATAAAGAGTGTAAGACTATCGCATTTAATTTGATTGAGTATCCTATGCACAAAAGCTTCGGTATGCCTATCCATTGCTGAGGTAGCTTCGTCTAAAATGAGCAATTGAGGTTTCTTAAACAGCGCCCGCGCAAAGGCAATAAGTTGTTTTTGTCCGCCTGAGATATTTACACCTTTCTCTCCTAGCTGAGTAGTTAAGCCTTGTGGAAACTGATTGAAGTAAGTGTCAAAACCATATTCACTAAGAAAAGCCAAGAGGTCTTCTGCTTTACAAGGAGTTCCTAATAAAATATTATCCAATACATTTCCGTTGAAAATAGCTACTTCTTGAGGAATATAGGCTACTTTACTGCGATAGCTCTTTGTAGCAATAGTGTTTAAAGGGTATTGCTGATTGATGTAAATAACACCTTCATCGGGAGGGTAAAACTGTAATAACAGATTGGCAAGCGTACTCTTACCACAACCATTTTCACCTACAACAGCCACTATTTCGCCTTTGTTTATTTGTAAAGAAAGATGGTGCAAGATAGGTTTTCTACCTATAAAGCGAAACGATACGTTTTCTAAGGTTATCCTATTGATAGTGTGGATATTTTCACCTTCTTCTTGCTCAGGAGGTATGGCTGTGAAATTGTACATACGAGCAAAAGCCACTTTAGCTTCGTTGATAGGAATGCTTATTAGGGCTAAATTGAGAACAGAGGGCAATAAAGAACCTACCATTGAGAGGATAGCCATCAGTTGGCCTAATAGTAATGTTCCGTTTAGCACTTGTATGGCATTGTAAACGAGTATGCTCACTAAGAAAATGACGCTTATCGCTCCTGAAAGCCAAGAGAGTTTGATATTTACTTTACCTAACTGAAAAGCTTTCTCTTGCGAAGATAGAAAAATAGTCTTGTTTACTTTTGAAAAGACCCCTTGTTTATTACCTATCTTTATATCGGTAATGCCTTGAAAGGTATTGATATAATGACTTTCGACCAAAGCGTAACTCTGCATTACTTCGCGTTGTAAGGCAACGATTTTAGCATTGTTTTTATGAATGACGAAAAAGTAAATGGGAATGGAAAGCAAAGTGAATACGCCCACTTGCCAAGAGTAGTAAAACAAGAATGTAGAGGTGATAAACACTACCAAAATATCAATGAACGTAGCACTCACGAGCATTTTTATCACCCGTTGAATGCGCTGAGTGTCGTTTAGGCGGGCTACTAATTCGCCTATTTTGCGTGTATCGAAAAAGAATTTGGGCAAGTGGAGAAGTTTGCTAAAAAACTGCTCATTGATACGCGTATTGAAGTCTTTGGCTTGCAAGAGTAAGAAATATTCTCTCACTACTGAAATACCAATGCGTGCCAATAACAAGAAAGTGAGCAATAGCACGCCTTGAATGAGTTTACTAACGTCTTTTGAGGGGAGGATATTATCGATGAGTTTTTGAGAGAAGATAGCCATAGCTAAACCTAAAACAGCTATAACCGTGCCTAACAGTCCGCTGATGAGTAGCAGGCGTACGTCTTTTTGAATGAGGTTTAAAAACCATTTAAACTGTGCTTTTTGCTGTGTTGTTTTCTTTTTAAACTGCGGAGTAGGGGTGAGTGTTAGACAAGTTTTAGAACGCCAAAGGCTGTTTAATTCTTTTGGAGATAGTTTTATAATACCTTTGGCGGGGTCTCCAATGATAAATACACCCTTTTCAAAGCCATAGCACACTACATAATGCTCTAAGTTGCCCATAGTTAAATGCAGTATAAGCGGAGCGTTATAGGCTTTGAGAACTTCTATATCAGTCTCGTTGCCTTCTGCCTGAAAGCCTATGGAATTGGCAGCTTGGTAGAGCCCTAATAGGGTAGTGCCTTGCACGGTAGTACCACTAAGGGAGCGGAGTTCTTCTAAGGTGTGCGCGCCACTGTAATATTGGACAAGAGACAACAAGCAAGCCACTCCGCAATCGCTTTGGTCGTGCTGGAGTACAAAAGTTTTATGAATAAGTTTTAGGGAGAGAGGCATATAACAGAAAGGCTGTTAAAGTTAGTTAGTTTTTAGTTTTTTTCCTTTTGGTCTCAAAATATACTACTAAAAAAGTAATAACGAATAGAATGCCCGATACTATTTGAGCAATTCCCCCTTCATTATGGAAATATTCCACTACAGCATAGATAGTATTACCCAAAGCGAGGAGTATCATTGCTATAATAACAATAGGGTTTCTAGGATTCATAACTAAGTATTTTTAACTCCCTCATTTAAGAAACCCTAAATGGGGTTGTTAAGGTTAAATTTTATAAAGCAAGCTAACGCTCTTGTTGTTCTTTTTCTTCTTCTTTTCGTATTTTGTAAATGTCTATACCGACAGATATACCAGTGGATACACATACAAAAACATTGATCATCATAGCCCAAAATATTTTGGGTTCAGGATTCATCACTACAACGTAAGCAATGCTAGCCCCTGCAGTAAGAAAGGCAACTATAAATATAACACTTCTTAAATCCTTTCTTAAATAAGGTTTCATATAGTATCAATTAATTTCTATTACAAAATACCTATCTGTTTTAACAAAACTATAATACGATATAGGAATAATGTACAAAAGTAAAACTAAGCTAAAAAATAACATAGGTATCTTTCCAAAGAAAAGCAAGAAACACACTATTAAAGTAAAACCTCCTGCTAATAAATAATATTTATCAGAAAGACGACTTTTGATGTTTATAACGGTATTTTCTGACAAATGAGAAACTGTTTTGTGATTCTTTTTGAAAAGGAGAGGCTTTATTACTTCTATACAGTAGCTTTCAGCTTCTTTGAGGGGTATTACTACCTTTTTTGCTGGAGAAAGTTTTACCTTTTCACCATTTATAGCCACTGTGATATTGCATAACGGGAATATACTTCTTTTGAGAACCATAGAAAAAAGTTTCTTTACTTTAAAACCAAATAAGTTTGGCGAGAATGATAAGAAATAGTATAAAATAGCAAATAGTAATATAATATTCCTTTTTATAGTGTTTAGCTATGTACTGCCTCAAAGCCTCTAAAACAAGAAGCACTACAAGAACGGTTACTATATGTGCTAAAAGCACTTCGTACCACTGATAGCCTATGATATTTTTGCAAAGGTATACACTGCTTAATATAAAATACCCTATAAAGAAAGGATTTTTAAGCAACTGACCTACATTGGCTAGCACCTTCCCTTCTTTATACTTTTCGGAATATATGAAAGGGATAACCAAATGTAAGGAGATGAACACTACTGAGTCCATTAAAAAGGCTTCGGTGAAATGTTCTTTCTCAAAAGCAAATACAATGACTATTACGTAGAGGGCTAATAATACAGCGTATAAAGCTATAAATATTTTAGATAAATCTTCCTTTTTCATACAGATTGTTCTTTTCTCTTTTCTTCATACAAGAAGCCTGCTCCTGCTACACTTAAAGCTAAGATAAAGGATATATTTTTAAAAAAAGTATCGCTAAAAAAAGCTATATAGTTTTGGAGAAGTATCCCCATAATACATATATAAATATAGTAATACCTCTTGAATTTTAAAAGATATAAACTTAGTTTGACAATAACTGTTGCCAAGATAAGCAAAGCTACAACTAATACTACTGTTTCAAGGATAGAAAAAGTATTTTCTATTTTATAAAAGAGCCCCATTAGTAAAGGCAACAACAATACTACCCAATTGGGGATATATAAACTTTGCTCTTTGAAAGTAATGTATTTATTTTCTTTAAAGTTATCTAAAGGAATAAAAATAGATAAAGAAAATATATTTAATACAATGTTGTACAAAACAATATTCCCTTCTGTCTTATCTACAAGATAGAATAATACAATAGTAATAGCTACTACAAAAAGCCTAAATAAATTGCCAAAAATGCGCATAATAAGCTGTAATGGTTTTTTGGCTTATGCCTCAAAAGCAAAAGGTTTTAACAACCCTCATTTAAGAAACCCTAAATGAGGGTTGTTAAGGTTAAAAATTTTTACATTGAAGCAAGCTAACGCTTTCGCTCTTCTTTTCGTTGCTTTGATATGCCAATTCCTACTGATATAGTTGTACATAAACAAGCAAACGCGTTAATTGACAAACCCCAAAAGGTTTTATTATCCGTATCTGCTATTAGAAGGTAAGCAATGCTTGCTCCCATAGTTCCTAAAGCAACCACAAATATAACACTTCTTACATCTCTTTTTAAAAAAGTTTCCATAAGAACAAATATTTTTTCTAGGTGAAACAAGAGTATCCCCAAGAAGCAGGAGCAACGGCAAAACCAACAGCTGCAGCGTATAAGCCGATTCCTCCTGTTGCTACGGCAAGACCTGCAAAAGCAGCAGCTAATCCAACAGAAGCAAAGGCACATTCAAGCCCTCCTCCGCCTCCTTGGATTTCTTCCATTTGTTTTAATTCAAGTTTTTTCATCGTTTAAAAAATTTATATTAATAAATAATTACTATCATCTAAAAAGAAGTATCCACAAACGCTAGCTTTTTTGCTCCTCTCCTTAACAGATGATTTTATTTTTCGCCTAAGAGCTGTAATAGTTTTTCGGCTCTTAGTTGTCCTTTATGCCTGAGTAGTAATTTGCCTTGCGCATCGTAAGCCAATATATAGGGTATACTATTGGCTTCGAATTGTTTAGCAAAAGTATAAGTGCTATCTTGCAAGCATATTACCTTATCTTTATCCAGTAAGTTTTGCTTTATGGCAAAGGCTTTAATGGCTTCTTTGCTCTCGTTTGAGATGAGTAGTAATGTGGTTGCTTTAAAATGTTCTAACTGCTCGCTAATGTCTTTGGTTTCATAGAAACAATAGCCACATTCGGTATTGAAATAGATAAAAACTGCTTTGTTATTTTTAGGAAGGTTCGCTTTCGTAAAAGCACTCCCTTCTAAGGTTTGAAAGCTAAACTCGGGCAAAGTGCTGAGTTTTTGCTGTACTTGCTCTTTGTATTGTAGCTTTTGTACGATTTGAAAGCCCATAAAACTTAGAAATAGTAGTACGACTGCTATAATGAGTTTCTTTATGACTGATTTCTTCATATTACGAAATATTTAAGGTAAAGAACATCACACATACAACCCATAAGAGTAAGCCTACCCCATAACCACTTGCCATAATGTTAATCCCTTTGCCGGTGGTGCTACCGATGGCTTTATTCAGTTGTACCGCCATAAAAAACCAATAGGCTATTTCGAATAAATTCAGCACTTGCAAAGGATAGATAAACCAAACAGCAATGCCTTTATACCCTGTGATATTCAGTGCTGAAAGCGGATAGAAATACTGCACGTCCTCCAAAGTAAAATTGGGCTGAAAGAACGCAAACCAACACAACTTAACAATAGGGACGACTAAAAAGATACATTCGCCTAATAGCGCCATACGAAAGAGCTGTTTATAAGGTAGTTTCTCATTGTAAAACAGACAACCTATGTCTATCAGCAGGGCGGTAACGCTTATTTTTATCAGTAGTAGTATAGGAACGAACACATAGCCTACCCATTGCCATTTATCTTTAAATGAGAGTACTTCTTTAATCTGTTCGGCAGTGAGTTGTTCGGATAAGGAATGTGCCATTACGCCGTTTAGGTTTAGCACTACCGATGAGATATAAGAAAGCACTATATAAGTAGCTGATAAAGCAATAAAAATAGAACTGTTATTCCATTTCATAATAACGCATTGGTTTTAAATCACATTACAAAGGTATAGTATCTTTTTTGAATTTCGCAATACTTTTAAGAAGAAAAAATAAACCATTGGTTTATGAAAAATATACTTTTAGTTAAAAAAAATTGCGTATTAGTGTATTTTTCCTACCTTTGCCAAGAAAACTAATAGTATATATTTGGTATGGAAATAAACAAAATATTAGAAAGAATTGCTAAAGAAAGAAGCAAAAAAGGCTATACGTATGAAAATATGGCTGATGATTTAGAAATTACTCCTCCTGCTTATAGAAAAATAGAAACAGGCGAGACTAAACTTTCGGTGGAGAGAATGTTCCAAATCTCTACTGTTTTGGGCATTCCTGTAAATGAGCTCTTGGATATAGGAGAGAGTTGGGTGCAACATAATAGCTATAATAAAGATTCTAGTATTTCTGCTCAAAGAATAGAGCACTTTTATCAAGAGAATAAAGAGACGATAGAGAGGCTTATCGCTTCGTATGAGGCACGGCTGAAAGAGAAGGACGAACAAATAGCTTTTTTAAAAGGGTTTTTGAAGAAGTAGGTCGGTAGCACGACGGGCGAGGAAAATGAGGAAATGAGAAAATGAGGAAATGGGGTGTGAGGTTGTATTAGAGGAATGAGGCTGTGCCTCAGAAATCAAAAAAAATTAAACAAAATCAAGGCTACGCCTTGTAAACCAGCGGAGGGATTGTTAGTTTATTCAACTTTGCCCAAGTTTGAAACTTGGGCAAAGTTTGAGATGAAAAAGCGACAGTTGGGACTGTTAGGAAGATTCGGAAGGAAACGGAGAAGTTCGGAAGAGGGGAGGGAGGATTTTTGATGAAAAAAGGGTGTAAGAAGGGTGGGGTTAGCTTATAGAGAGCTTATAGGAAGCTTATACGAATCTTGGACGATTGGTATAGAAAGGGTGTGTAAAAAATTGATTAATAGTATAATACAACAATGCAAAAAATGGTGAAAACGGGGTTTCGAGACGAAAGAAAGGAAAAAGGAACTAGGCCTTAGGCCATAGGCACTAGGGGGAGTATGACGGAAAAAGGGAATCTAGAGACAAAAAAAGTGAAGGTAATGTAGGGTCGTAGTATAACAGGAAATTAACTTTGGTAAAGTGTGTACGAGCTACAAGCTCGCACCAGCGAAGGGCACTAGGGGATAACATTCCCCCTCTCACATACTCCGCTCTCGCGGACTTCCGTTCAAAGGGGGAATGTAGCGACGGAAAGAAGAAGCTATCGGGGTAGGGTCGGAGAGGCTCAAAAGGGGAGAACCAAAGACAAAGAGGGCTATATTAACTTTGCCAAAGGTGCGAGCCGCACAGGCAGTCGTAGCACGACGGGCGATTAACTTTGGCAAAGTATAGCGACGCAAATACTATTTTGAGACTTTTTCGGACAGCTTCTTTTTCACTATTCATTTTATCTTTCACTTTTCTCTTTTAACTGGTTCAGTGCGCTTCCTGCCTTAAACCAACCTATTTGCTGAGCGTTGTAGGTATGGTTGCAGGTAATCACGTCCTTACTGCCATCTTTATGTACAAATTCTAAGTGCAAAGGAGTGCCAGGTGCAAAGGCGGTGAGGTCGAGGAAGTTGATCACGTCGTCTTCTTGAATCTTATCGTAATCGGCTTCATTAGCAAAGGTAAGGGCGAGCATTCCTTGTTTTTTAAGGTTGGTTTCGTGAATGCGCGCAAACGATTTTACCAATACCGCTCGTACGCCCAAATGACGAGGTTCCATAGCAGCGTGCTCACGTGAAGAGCCCTCGCCATAGTTGTGGTCGCCTACTACTATGGAAGGGATACCCGCAGCTTTATAGGCGCGCTGTACTTTAGGCACTTCGTCGTATTCGCCGGTAAGTTGGTTTTTCACGGAGTTAGTTTTACCGTTGAAAGCATTTACCGCCCCTATGAGCATATTGTTGGAAATATTGTCCAAATGTCCGCGGAAACGCAACCAAGCCCCTGCCATCGAAATATGGTCGGTGGTGCATTTTCCTTGCGCTTTGATAAGGAGTTTAGCCCCTGTGATGTTTTTGCCGTCCCAAGGAGCGAAAGGTGTGAGCAGTTGGAGGCGGTTAGAGGTAGGCGATACCACTACCTCGATGTTGCTACCATCTTCGGCGGGAGCCTGATAGCCAGGGTCATCAACCTCAAAACCTTTAGAGGGCAACTCTTCGCCATAAGGAGGAGTGAGTTTTACCGCTTCACCTTGGTCGTTGAGCAAGGTATCGGTGATAGGGTTGAAGTCTAACCTACCGGCAATCGCCAAAGCCGCTACCATTTCGGGTGAAGCAACAAAAGCGTGGGTATTGGGGTTACCATCAGCACGTTTGGAGAAGTTACGGTTGAAGGAATGCACAATTGTATTTTTCTCTTGTTTTTCGGCGCCTTCTCTGTCCCACTGACCAATGCAGGGACCACAGGCATTGGTGAATACACGGGTGCCCAACTGCTCGAAGATGTCTATAATGCCGTCGCGTTCGGTAGTATAGCGTATTTGTTCAGACCCTGGGTTGATACCAAAGGAAGCTTTAGGGGTAATTCTCTTTTCCAAGGCTTGTTTTACGACCGAAACCGCGCGGGTGAGGTCTTCGTAAGACGAGTTAGTACACGAACCGATGAGCCCCCATTGCACCTCGAGAGGCCAATCGTTGGCGCGGGCTACTTCCTTCATTTTGGATACAGGAGTGCCTCTATCAGGGGTAAAAGGCCCGTTGATATAAGGCTCTAAGGTAGAGAGGTCTATCTCGATGAGTTGGTCGAAATACTTCTCGGGGTCGGCATAGAGTTCGGGGTCGGCGGTGAGGTAAGGCGCAATGGCATCGGCAGCGAGGGCTACTTCTTCGCGCCCAGTGGCAAGCAGATAGCGACGCATTGCCTCATCATAGCCAAAAGTAGAGGTAGTAGCTCCTATTTCGGCACCCATATTACAAATGGTACCTTTCCCTGTACACGAAAGTGATTTAGCACCCTCGCCGAAGTATTCCACAATAGCGCCCGTACCCCCTTTTACGGTGAGGATATCGGCGACTTTAAGAATCACATCTTTGGGGGCAGTCCACCCGCTGAGTTTACCCGTGAGTTTTACGCCTATGAGCTTAGGAAATTTCAGTTCCCACGGCATTCCTGCCATCACATCTACGGCATCGGCACCGCCTACGCCAATGGCGAGCATTCCTAATCCGCCAGCGTTCACTGTATGCGAATCAGTGCCTATCATCATTCCGCCAGGGAAAGCGTAGTTTTCTAAGACTATTTGGTGAATAATCCCTGCGCCAGGTTTCCAGAAACCAATACCATATTTGTTGGATACTGAAGAGAGAAAATCGAATACTTCTTTAGACTGTTCAGTAGCTACTTTCAGATCGGTTGTAGCGCCTTCTTTGGCTTGTATCAGGTGGTCGCAGTGCACCGTGGTAGGCACAGCCACTTTGCTTTTACCCGCTTGCATAAACTGCAAGAGCGCCATTTGGGCGGTCGCATCTTGACAAGCGATGCGGTCGGGAGCGAAATCTACATAGTCTTTCCCACGCTCAAAAGCACGTGAAGGAGTGCCGTCCCACAAGTGGGTATACAATATTTTTCAGCAAGGGTAAGGGGGCGTCCTACCACTTGGCGGGCTTTGTCTACGCGCTCAGGAAATTGGGCGTAGACTTTCTTTATCATTTCAATATCAAAAATCATAATATCTTTTTTAGTGTTTTACTTCCTTGCATTACTGCTGTTACTTTGGTGAAATCGGGGTGGTAATAACCTCCTAACTCTACCGGCGTACCTTGTATACGGGTGAGTTCTTCCACGATAGTCGCTTCGTTGTCTTTTAGGGCTTTGGCAATAGGAGCAAACTCTTCAGCAAGTGCAGTATCCTGAGTTTGTGCCGCTAAGGCTTCTGCCCAGTAAAGTGCCAAATAGAAGTGACTTCCGCGATTGTCGATCGTGCCTACTTTGGCTTGTGGCGATTTATCGTTGTTCAACAGCTTACTCGTTGCCTCATCGAGGGTTTGGGCTAAGATTAAGGCTTTGGGGTTCTCGTGTTTTTGCGCAAAATGCTCTAACGAAGCTCCTAAGGCGAGAAATTCTCCTAAGGAATCCCATTGAAGATGATTTTCGGCAAGAAACTGTTCGGTTAATTTAGGCGCCGAGCCCCCTGCACCCGTTTCAAAGAGTCCGCCACCGTTCATCAAAGGGACGATAGAGAGCACTTTGGCACTGGTGCCCAATTCTAAGATAGGAAACAAGTCGGTGAGGTAATCGCGCAACACATTGCCCGTTACCGAAATAGTATCTTTGCCCTTGCGAGTGCGCTCTAAGGAGAAGAGCATAGCCGTTTCGGGCGACATTATGCGGATATCTACCCCCTCGGTGTCGAGTGTTGCCAAATAGTGTTTTACCTTTTTGATGAGTTGCGCATCGTGAGCGCGGTGCTCGTCCAACCAAAAGACCGCAGGTGTTTTGCTGAGGCGTGTGCGTGTTACTGCTAATTTCACCCAATCTTGTATGGCAGCATCTTTCGCAGTACACATACGCCAGATATCGCCTTTTTCTACTTTGTGCGACAAGTACACTTTACCGTCGGTGCCTATCACCTGTACACGTCCGCTATGAGGGATTTCGAAAGTCTTGTCGTGCGAGCCGTATTCCTCAGCTTTTTGCGCCATTAAGCCCACATTGGCAACGCTTCCCATCGTAGCAGGATTGAACGCCCCGTGTTTCTTACAGAAGTCAATCACCACTTGGTAGATACGCGCATAAGTACTATCGGGCAGTACCGCCAAAGTATCTTGAGCCTCGCCTTGAGCATTCCACATCTTGCCCCCATTGCGAATCATTGCCGGCATAGAAGCATCTACAATCACATCGTTAGGGAAATGCAAGTTGGTAATCCCCTTATCAGAATTTACCATCGCCAAAGCAGCTGCTCGCGCAAGTGCCCCCTCGATATCGTGTTTTAAAGGCTCTTGTTCTTCAGCTGGCAATTGTTCTATTTTGGCGAGGATATCCGAAAGACCGTTACGTGCATTCACCCCTAAGGCTTTCAGTTCACGTGGGTGTTTTTGGAACAAATTAGCAAAGTACGTTTCAACCGCATAGCCAAAGAGAATGGGGTCGGAAACCTTCATCATTGTAGCTTTCAGGTGCAAAGAGAGGAGTACACCCTTGTCTTTCGCTTCGGCAAAGGTTTTTTTATAGAATTTGCAAAGCGCCTCTTTGCTCATAAAAGTAGCATCTATCACTTCGCCCGCTTGCAAAGGAATATCGGCTTTGAGCACCTGTACCTCGTGTTTAGGGTTTACCAACTCTATACGCACCACATCGGCTTTTTGAAGGGTGACCGATTGTTCGTTGTGGTAGAAATCGCCCGCTTGCATCGTAGCAACTTCCGTGAGACTCTCAGCACTCCACGCTCCCATTGAATGCGGGTGTGTTTGAGCGTACTGTTTTACCGATTTAGGTGCACGCCTATCGGAATTACCCTCGCGCAACACAGGGTTCACCGCACTGCCTTTTACCTTGTCATACCGCTGTTTGATAGCTATTTCGGCTTCATTCGCAGGATTTTCAGGGTAATCGGGGAGCGCATAGCCTTGTGATTGCAGTTCGGCAATAGCCGCTTTCAGTTGGGGTACCGAAGCACTGATGTTAGGCAACTTGATGATATTGGCTTCCGGACGTGTTGCTAACGCCCCCAGTTCGCTTAGGGCATCGGGCATCCGTTGTTCTGCTGTGAGAAAATCAGGGAAAGAGGCTAAGATACGCCCTGCCAATGAGATATCTTTGGCTTCAAAGTTGATACCTGAAGAGGCGCAAAAGCGTTTGATGATAGGCAGTAGCGAATGCGTAGCTAAATAGGGCGACTCATCGGTAATGGTATAGATAATGTTTTTCATTTTTATCTTTTATTCAATTCAACAAAAGGTCTTTCGGTAGCCCCTACGTATATTTGTCGTGGACGACCGATAGGCTCTCCTCCTTGGCGCATTTCCTTCCATTGGGCAATCCAACCAGGGAGACGACCAATAGCAAAAAGCACAGTGAACATCTCTAAGTGCATACCCAAGGCTTTGTAGATGATACCCGAATAGAAATCTACATTAGGATAGAGATTACGCGATTTGAAGTACTCGTCTTCCAAAGCTACCTTTTCGAGATGTTTGGCAATGCCAAAAATAGGATCGTCGATTCCCAAAGCGTTGAGCACCTCATCGGTAGCCACTTTGATGATTTTAGCCCGTGGATCGAAGTTTTTGTATACACGGTGCCCAAAGCCCATCAGGCGGAAAGGGTCATTTTTGTCTTTTGCTTTATTAATAAACTTATCGACATCGCCTCCGTCTTTATGAATTTCTTCAAGCATTTCAATCACCGCTTGGTTTGCCCCGCCGTGAAGACGACCCCAAAGGGCTGAAACCCCAGAGGAAATACTCGCAAACAGACCTGCCTCGGAAGACCCCACCAAACGCACGGTAGAAGTAGAGCAGTTCTGTTCGTGGTCGCCGTGAAGGATGAGCAGTTTGTTGAGGGCACTCACTACCGTAGGGTTGATTTTATATTCCTCAGTAGGGATTTCGAAGAAGAGGCGCAAAATGTTCTCGATATAGCCCTTGCTATTGTCGTAATAATTCAGCGGTAAGCCCTCGCGTTTGCGGTACACCCAAGAAGCGATGATAGTTACTTTGGCAATGGCTTTACAGACCGCTTGATACACGTTTTTAGGACAATGCACGTTTACCGGCACAGGATTAAAAGCGGTGAGCGCACTAGTAGCTGATGCCAATACCCCCATAGGGTGAGCCGAGCGCGGGAAACCGTCCATAATATGGCGCATATCCTCGTGAACAAGGGTATACTTGTGAATTGTTTTTTTGAAATCGTCATACTGTTCGGCAGTGGGGAGTTCTCCAAAAATAAGAAGATAGGCTACTTCGAGGAACTCGGCTTTAGCAGCTAAATCTTCGATATTATAGCCACGATAGCGCAAGATGCCCCGTTCGCCGTCGAGAAAGGTAATGGCACTCTTGCAAGAACCCGTGTTTTTGTAACCCGAATCCAAGGTTACCAAACCAGTGAGGGCACGCAATTTTTCGATATTAATCGCTTTTTCGTTTTCGGTGCCTACTACGATAGGAAATTCGTATTCTTTCCCTTCAAAAATCAGTTTTGCTGTGTTTTCCATAGTACAATTTGTTTTTTATTTTTGGGCAAAGTAAGAAAAATTATTTCACATTTACAAATAAAATAGCGATAAATCTATCTTATTTAACAATCTTTAACGTTTTATGATTAAAATATAAGACAAATATATCTATAACGAAAATAGCGATGGAAATAAAGGGGTGCAAGTCGCACGGGTGAGAGAAATGAGGAAATGGGAAAATGAGAGAATGAGGTGCGAGCCGCACGGGCAGTGTGAGCCACACGGGCAGGAAAAAAATTAGCAAATTAGGAAATGAGAAAATGGGATGCGAGCTAGAGGAATGAGGCTGTGCCTCAGAAATCAAACAAAATTTAAACAAAATCAAGGCTACGCCTTGTGAAATGCAGGAGAAGCGACAGGCAGTCGTAGCACGACGGGCAGTAATGGAGTTCTCGGACGATTCAGACTTGTCGGACATAAGTAAGAAGAGATTAAAGGCTTTATTGGGAAGAGCTAAGGAAATGGAAAGATATCGGAGAAGTTCGGAAGAGAGCTGAGAGAAATTTTGGTGAAAAAAGGGTGTAAGATGGGTGGGGTTAGCTTATAGAGAGCTTATAGGAAGCTTATACGAATCTTGGACGATTGGTATAGAAAGGGTATGTAAAAAGTTGATTAATAATATAATACAACAAGGCTAAAAATGGCAAAAAGAGGGTTTCGAGGCGAAAGAAAGAGGAAGAGGCAATAGGAGGGAGTGTGACGAAAAATCAAAAGAAACCTCCCCCTTAGCCCCCTCCAAAGGGGGAATGTGGTGACGGAAAAGCGGAGGAAACCTCCCCCTCTCACATACTCCGCTCTCGCGGACTTCCCTCGAAGAGGGGGAATTAGGGACGGAAAAAGTGAAGGGAATGTAGGTTCGTAGCATAACGGGAAATTATCTTTGGCAAAGTGTGTACGAGCCCAGCGAAGGGTACGAGCTACAAGCTCGCACCAGCAAGGGACGAATGACGAAAAAGGGGGAATGTGGCGACGGAAAAGGAGAAGATAAGATGAAGTGAACTGGCTCCAAAGGGGAATGTAGTGAGGGAGTGAGGGGTATATCTGATTGACAAATTTGCTCATTTGGTAATTGTTTCTTACCTTTGCACTTTGAAATATAAAGTACTGATGACAGATAATCAATTTAAGAAATATAACCTCATTGTGGGGTGGACTGTTTTTGCCGTAGCTCTTATCACTTATGGGCTTACGGTAGAACCTACTGTTAGCTTTTGGGATTGTGGCGAGTATATTGCTACCTCAGCGAAATTGGAAGTGGGTCACCCTCCCGGAGCGCCTTTATTCCAAATGATGGGCGCTTTTATAGCTGCTTTTGCTCCCAACTCGGATAAGATTGCGCTGTTTGTGAATTATATGTCGGTTTTATCGAGTGCTTTTACGGTTCTTTTCTTGTACTTCATCATTGTAAATTTGACCAAGAAAATCGCTTTAAAAAGAACCGATTCTGTTGAAGAAAAAACGCCTGCTACGCTTACCCAAGGGCAGTTTATCGCTGTTTTGGGGAGTGGGGTTGTAGGGGCTCTTGCCTATACTTTCTCGGATAGTTTTTGGTTTAACGCGGTGGAAGCAGAAGTGTATGCAATGGCAATGCTATTTATGTCGGCTATGTTTTGGCTGGGCATTAAGTGGACGGACAGTTTGCACGAACCACGTGGCGACCGCTGGTTATTACTGATTTCGTTAGTAGTGGGGCTTTCGTTTGGGGTGCACTTTATGGCGTTACTGACCATTCCTGCCATTGGTATGCTTTATTTCTTCAAGAGTAATTACAAGAAAACGGTAGTGAACTTCATCATTGCTAATGTAGTTTCTATCGCTATTTTGCTGTTGATATTTAAACTGATATTACCTTACACGTTGGCGTACTTTGGTTATTTGGAAGTATTTTTTGTGAATAGCTTCGGTATGCCGTTCAACTCAGGGACTATTATTGCGGGACTCTCGGTTATTGCGTTTTTCTATTTTACGCTGAACTACGCTTATAAGCAAAACAAAGTGCGCTTGCAAACGGGCATTTTATGCTTGTTGTTTGTGTTTATAGGGTTTTCGTCTTGGCTAATGATACCTATTCGCGCGAATGCTGATACGGTTATCAATGAGAACAGTCCGACTGATGCGCGTTTGCTATTAGCTTATTACAACCTTGAACAATACCCCGAAACGCATTTGTTCTACGGTCCTATGTATTCGGATAAATACGCTGGATTAGACGAAGAGAACCCATATGAAGATGCGAAGCCAAAATACGAGCGCGATTATGCCTTAGGCAAATACATCATCGTAAATCAGTACAAAAACGCTCAGATGGCATCGAATAGCAAACAAGAGGGTGTTTTGCCGAGAATGTGGAGTGCGCAACACGCGGCGAATTATATGAAGCTCACAGGGCTACTTACGTTTAGAATAAAAGAAGAAGCGTATAACGAGCCGAAGCTCTATCAGTTCTTACAAGAAGTGCAAAGGCAAATGCAAATACAACCGCTTCCGCCTGAGCGTTACGACCAATTTCTTACCGAATATCGGGACTATATAGAAGTAGAGAAGCCAAGTTTTTGGAAGAATATGCACTACTTGTTCGAGTATCAGTTTGGGTATATGTACTTCCGCTATTTTGCTTGGAACTTTATAGGCAGGCAAGATGATGTGCAAGGCAAGATGGAGAATGACCACGGCAACTGGCTATCGGGCATTAAGCCTATTGATAGTTTGCGCCTTGGGTCGCAAGACAACCTTCCTGCCGACGTGCTGAACAATAAAGCTCGTAATACTTACTATTTCCTACCTCTGCTCTTAGGACTCTTAGGGTTATTTTTTATGGCGACGAAGAGCGAACGCCAAACGTGGGTAGTGATGATGCTTTTCCTCTTTACGGGCTTGGCAATGAAAATATACCTGAACGAACGACCGTTTGAACCGCGAGAGCGAGATTACCCGTTAGTAGGTTCGTTCTACGCTTTTGCTATATGGATAGGAGTGGGTGTATACGCGTTATTCCACGCACTTAGGAAGGTGCTTTCGCCACGAATAGGAGCGCCTTTGGCAGTGGTAGCGAGTTTGCTTGCTGTACCTGTGCTGATGGCAAGTGAGAATTGGGACGACCACAACCGCTCGCAAAAGTATTCGGCAGAGTTTATTGCGGACGCTTATTTGAGTTCGGTAGCTAAAGATAAAGACGCTATGATATTCACCATTGGCGATAACGATACGTTCTTACTGTGGTATGCTCAAGAAATAGAAGGCTATCGCACCGATGTGCGGATAATTAATACCAGCTTGTTGCAAACGGATTGGTATATCGACCAAATGAAGCGCCAAGCATACCAAAGTAGTCCTATTCCAGGTGAAATGGTGCACAAACAATATGCTCACGGGGTACGTGAAGGGGTGTATTTCCAAAAACGTACCGAGAACCGCTGGAACATTAAAGACTTTGTGAAATGGGTAACCAGCGATGACCCCAATACACAGCTTAGTAGCAGTAGTAGTGAAAGTAGAACTTTTAACTACTACCCTACAAACAAAATACGGATTCCTGTAAATAAAGAAAACGTACTAAAGAGCGGCATTGTAAGACCCGAAGATGCTGATAAAATAGTAGACTATATAGATATCACGCTTCCTAGTGCCATCGATAAAGCACGTATTGTGATGCTGGATATTTTGGCTTATAACGATTGGAAACGCCCGATATACTTCTCCGGAGGTAGTATGGACTCTGCTGAGTATATCTGGATGAAGGAGTACTTACAATTAGATGGACTGGTGTACAAACTTGTGCCTATTAAAACAGAAATCGATAAGAAGCACCCCTTTGATATGGGTCGTATAGACAGTAACTTGATGTACGACATCATAAAGAAATGGGATTGGGGCAATATGGGTAAAGCAGGTATTTACTTAGACCCCGAAACACGTAAGAACAGTATTATCTTCCGCGGTAATTTGGCACGTCTTACCGAAAAACTGATAGAAGAAGGCAAATTAAATAAAGCCAAAGATATCTTGGATATCGGAATGAAGCATATGCCTTTGGAGGCTTATGGCTATTACTTCACTCTCGATCCTTTTGTACAAGGTTATTTTAAGGTAGGTGAGAAAGAAACCGCTCGTAAATTAGCCTTGCAGATATTTGGGAAATATCAAGAAGAACTGAATTATTACGCACACTTATCGCCAGATGAGCGATATGCTAATACTGCCAGAATACAGTATACCATAGACCGCTATGGAGAATTATTATTGCTCATAGCGCCTTTGGATAAGGATTTTTACGAAAGACAAGTAGAGGTGCTCAGAGCGAAGGCGAGTCCGTTTATGAAATCGCAAGAGCTTGATGAGTATATGAAGATGCTAATCGATGAGGAGGAGGATACGCTTGTTCAGGCAGGAGCAGAGAAAGATAGTGGAGAAGAATGAAAATATCAGTAGTTATCAATACCTATAATGCCGAAAGGCATTTGGCTACTGTGCTGGAAACCACAAAACACTTCGATGAGGTAGTAGTGTGTGATATGCACAGCACCGATAATACTATTGCAATAGCCGAACAATACGGCTGTAAGATAGTATATTGCAGACGCTATCCGTATGTAGAGCCTGCACGTAACTTTGCTATTGCACAAGCTCAAAACGAATGGATATTAGTCATTGATGCCGATGAAACAGTACCTGAAAAACTGAGAGAAGAGCTCTACAAACTCACTGAAGACCCTGATTTAGGAGGTGTTTATATTGCTTTTAAAAACTATTTCATCGATGAATATATGCGCTCCGCCTTCCCCGATTTCAAACTGCGATTTTTTAGAAAAGAAGGAGCCTATTGGTCAGAAGAAATACATTCAACAGTAAAAGTAAAAGGAAAGGTAATAAAATTACCAAGAAGCCGTAAGGATTTAGCTTCAGAACATTTAGCAAACGATTCGGTAGCAACCATTTTAAGTAAGAACAACATCTACAGTACCCAAGTAGCCGAGCGGCATAAAGGCAAAAAAATAGGATGGATAAAACTATTGTTTTCACCTCTATTTTGGTTTATAAAATACTATTTTATTAAAAAAGGCTGTTTAGACGGTAAACGCGGCTTTATTTTTGCGGTACTCAAAGCACAATATAAATTCTCTTGTTTAGCAAAAATCTATGAATTTCAGCAACAAAAAAATTATCTTGGTAATGCCTCCTGACTTTGGGGTTTACAAAATGCTCGAAGACCATTTGAAAAAAATGAGCTTTAGTCAAGTTTCTGTGCTTGCTCCTACTTTCCGATACAAATTTAAAGACCGACTCTTAAACTTTATGCAAAAGAGCCTTTTTAAAAATCGAGCCTATAAAAAACAACTCATTGATATCTACTACAACATCGAAGTATCTAATACTCTTAGCTCTTTTGCTGAAGGTAGTGTGGATTATGCTATTGTAATACGCCCCGACAAACTAAATGCTGCAACTATATCCCGCTTGCACTCTGTGGCTAACAAAGTAATAGCTTATCAATGGGATGGTCTTGCTCGCTTCCCTAAGGTTTTTAAAGTAATTCCTCTTTTCAAACGTTTCTTTGTATTTGACCCCGAAGATTACAACCGTTATAAGTATCAGTACCCTAACTTATTGCTTTGTACAAATTTCTATTTTGATACCTCCGAAGAAAAAACTCTTGTAAATAAAAATGAAGTAATGTATGTAGGGGTATATATACAAAACCGCATAGATTCTTTGTTGAAAATAGTAAATAAATTGAGTGAATATACACAACTAAGTCTTAATATAAATCTGTTCAACAGAGGTAAAGACCCTCTTCATCACCCTTTTATCACATTTTTCTCTAAAGGAATAAGTTATACCCAATACTTAAACATCACTAAAAAAGCTGCTATATTATTAGATATAAAAACTATAGAACACAGCGGACTCTCATTTAGAATATTCGAAGCTATTAAATACGAGAAAAAACTCATTACCGATAACCCCAGTGTGAAACAATATGATTTCTATCACCCTAATAACTTTTATGTGTTTGAAAACGATAATTTTGAGGGGCTTACCGAGTTTCTAGAAAATGAATATGTACCTTTAGTTAAAAATATTAAAGAAAAGTACAGCTTTGAAAATTGGGTAAAGTGTGTATTGAGTTAGTTCTGCCAATACTTAAAGCGAGGAGCTAATAGTATAAAAATCATTAAAGGAACTAGTAGGTAACCACATTCAAAAGCGTGAAAAAGCACATCTGTGTTCATAATGGGTAAAGAAATGAGTAACAAATATTGTTTAAGAATATCTTTAGAGAAAATAATAGTTATCAACCATCCTATGAAAACCCCCAGCCCTACAAGTCCAGTGTCTATTATAATTGCTGCAAAATCATTGTGCACATAACCCAAAAAACCATCCATTATATATCGTTGGTAACCAGAGCCATTACCTATCCATAAATTAGCTTCTTGAATTGCTTTAAAAACTCTACCATACATTTCATTGCGACCAGAATCAAAAAAGTAGGATGTGTGAGCAACTAAATACCATACCCCTATAATTGTTGTAAGTCCTACAAAAATAAACAGACTGTATTTCACAACTTTACTGAGATATTTCTCTATAAAAAGATACACAAAGAAAGCTACTACTATAAACCAACTAATAATAACTATTCGTGCTTGTACCATCAATGCAAAACAAAAAACTAATATGCCATAAGTTATGAGTTCTGGAGTGCTAATCAACTTCTTATCTTTTCTCCATAATAATCCTCCTAATCCTCCTATTGCTAAAATAATCCACGAAATAAAACTAAAATGCTTGAACTTAGACCAAAATAGTATTTCATAATAAGGAAAATAAGCTTTGTTTAAAGTTATAAAGTTAAAAAAGTGTTGATTCTTATCAGCACTAACAGCAAAAGAATAAAAGATTAGATTAGCTACTAACAAAAGTAAAAATCCTTTAAAACAAATAGTTATAAAACTCTCTTGCTGCTTTTTACTAACCGAGAAGCCTAATAGAACAATAGGAATAAGCAAAGAAAAGATAATGTTCTCACCTTCAAATAATGTTTTTACGCCATAATCAAAGTCTTTTGCCCAAAAAAGTCCTATGATTTTTATGAGTATAAAAAGCAAAAATAATAAGATAGAAAGGGAGGGTTTTATAAAATTACGATGAACAATTCCATATAAAGCACATAAGAAAAGTAATAAAATATCTAACCGAAAGGTGATTTTGTGCTTATATGTCCATAACAATACAATACCACTCCCTACAATGGTGATGATATTTCTGAGCCATTCTCCTCTCTCAAATAAAGAAGCGTGATGTAAGTATATCCAGCATAGTATTAGTGCTATGCTGTATAGAAAAACACTATAAAATAATGCTTTTTGAGTAGTTTCATTCCATATAGGAATGTTAATTTGTAAAAACAAAAAAGTCATTACTAGAGGAAGTCCAGAAAGTAATAAAAAATAGTTATTTTTTAATAAGTTTTTCATTAGTTATTTATAGTTTTTTGATAGTATAACAAGCTATTTTCAACTGTTTTTTCAAAATTGTATTGTGTGTGAATAGTTTGTCGAGCATTTTTAGCTATAGTTTTGTTTAGCACATCATCTTGAAAAAGTTTTACTATATATTCATAATATTCATCCTCTTTCTTCGCTATAAAACCATCTTTAGTATGCGTTATAATATCTCTAAATGAAGGAATATCAGCAGCTACTACAGCTTTACCGAGTTCCATTGCTTCACAAAGAGCAAGTCCAAAAGTTTCTCCTTGCGAAGGAAAAATAAATGTATCTGCTTCTTGTAAGATTATTTTGAGTTCTTCGCCCTGTAGATGTCCGTGGTTGATTACATTTTTCTGTTCGCCTAAATTATTTTCCTTCAAGTAGTTTTCATAATTTTTTCCTACAATATGCAAGGTAGCAGTAGGAAATTTTTGAAGTATTCTTTTAAAGACATTTAAAGCTATGTCAAAACCTTTTTTTGTAGTTACCGAACCAAAGAAAAACAGAGAAAAAGGGAGTGTTTCAGAAAGGTTTTGTGCAGTGGTGGTTACCCCATTGGTGATGATTGTTCCTTTATTACCAAAAGTTTCTTCGTACATTCTTTGAGAATTTTTAGAAACACAAATTAGATGAGAAGCTTTCTTTAAAGCCTCAGTTTCTATCACTTCTACTCCTAAAGAAGCCTTATAACCAAAATATTTCTTCAATATTCTATAACAGCCGTGAGTTCTTACTACATAGGGAGTTTTTAGCTCATCTAAGAATAGAGAAGCTCCCTCCCAATCGTGAGTTTCTATCACATCGGGATAAATATCCTCTTTTTGTAAAAACTTTTGAAGTTGTTGTGTAAGATTTTTTATTTCTTTTTTAAAAAAATAGGCTTCTAACGAAGCTATCTTGAGTCGTTTTCCTAACGACCTAAAAAGCTCTTGTACAAAATGCTTTTTAAAGTAGTTTTTCTTTGTAAAATGAAGGTGTAAATTATCTTGGCGCTCATTTAAATCTACATTGTTATCACCAAAAACTATTACCTTATAACCCTTTTCTAAAAGAGCAGTTACATATTTTTTGTAAAAAGAACCTGTTCCTCCTGCTGCCGAAAGCTTAGGGTGTGCATATTCTCTTGTGAATATTAATATGGTTTTCATTATCTAATTTATTTAGTATTTCAACATCTACCTTGGTATCAAACTTCCGTGCAAAAAACTTTTCTTTTTGAGAGGTAAGTTCCTCAAAATCATCTTCCTTAAAAAGCACAGGTAATTCAACACCTTCTCTTTCCCAATTTATATAAGTAATTGAAGGTTTTATTTTTATATCTTTATAGGTTGTTTGTAAGTTTACAAGAACAGATTGAAAATAAATCTCATCGGGGCAAGAGGTATATTGAAAATAATCATCTAATATCTGTCGGTTTTCTTGAATATAAGTTAGTAAAGTATAAAAAGTTTTTTCACAGAAAGCCCACCATTGGCTACCTGCATATTGTTGGATAAAAGGAGCTTTTCTTTCTTGAGCTCTATAAATAATCTTAAAGTTTTTCTTTGAAATTCTCCTTTTGAGCAAATGCCATAGAATAGTAATTTTTTGTCCAATAGAACTACGAAAAAAAGGAGGATAGCAATCACTATTACCTCTCCTTTCAGAGTGTAATATTTGATAATGTTTCAACTTATCTTTTACCATTTTGCTATTCCAATTTACTTCCAAAGGTAAAAAACTCATAAAGTCATATTCCTTATTTTTTTGCAAAAAAGCATCTAATTCTGTGATAGGTTTTATAGGATAATCTTGCCCACTCATCAAGATAAAAAAACCTTTACTATGTGCTTTTGCAGCAGCCTCCATTAAATAAATAGTAGCAATAACTATAGAAAAACCTCCCCATACACAAGGCTCTCTTTGAGGTATAAATACAATATGTTCGCCTTGTAATTGTGATGTAAAAGGTTCTATAGGAGTTTTAGCATCTAAGTGAATAAAAAACTTAGAGTTACCATCGTCTAAAGCCTTTATCATTCGGCAAAGTTGTTCAGGATTTCTATGGGCAAGTATCAAGTAATTTTTCTGCATAAATAAGGTAAAAGTTATTTGATTTGTAAATTATCTAACTTGTCTAAAATAGTTGTATCCACCCTGGTATCAAACTTCCGTGCAAAAAACTTTTCTTTTTGAGAGGTAAGTTCCTCAAAATCATCTTCCTTAAAAAGCACAGGTAATTCAACACCTTCTCTTTCCCAATTTACATAAGTAAGTGAGGGTTTTATTTTTATATCTTTATGGGTTGTTTGTAAGTTTACAAGAATAGACTGAAAATAAATCTCATCGGGGCAAGAGGTATATTGAAAATAGTCATCTAATATCTGTCGGTTTTCTTGAATATAAGTTAGTAAAGTATAAAAAGTTTTTTCACAAAAAGCCCACCATTGGCTACCTGCATATTGTTGGATAAAAGGAGCTTTTCTTTCTTGAGCTCTATAAATAATCTTAAAATTTTTCTTTGAAATTCTCCTTTTGAGTAAATGCCATAGAATAGTAATCTTTTGTCCAATTGAACTGCGGAAAAATGGAGGGTAACAATCACTATTGCCTCTCTTTTCTGAGTGCAATATTTGGTAATGTTTTAATTTATCTCTTACCCTTTTCATACTCCAATTTCCCCAAGCTTCCAAAGGCAAAAAACTCACAAAATCATATTCCTTATTTTCTTGCAAAAAAGCATCTAATTCCGTGATAGGTTTAATGGGGTAATCCTGCCCGCTCATCAATATAAAAAAACCTTTACTATTTGCTTGTGCTGCTGCTTCCATCAAATAAATAGTAGCAATAACTATAGAAAAACCTCCCCATACACAACGCTCTCTTCGAGGTATAAATACGATATGTTCGCCTTGTAATTGTGCTGCAAAAGATTCTATAGAAGTTTTAGCGTCTAAGTGAATAAAAAACTTAGAATTACCATCGTCTAAAGCCTTTATCATTCGGCAAAGTTGTTCAGGATTTCTATGGGCAAGTATCAAGTAATTTTTCTGCATA
Organism: Capnocytophaga sp. oral taxon 323; assembly: GCF_001278825.1. Taxonomy (NCBI): domain Bacteria; kingdom Pseudomonadati; phylum Bacteroidota; class Flavobacteriia; order Flavobacteriales; family Flavobacteriaceae; genus Capnocytophaga; species Capnocytophaga sp. oral taxon 323. The sequence continues at coordinate 1,839,316 of NZ_CP012589.1, read as the reverse complement.
AACAAAGGTAAAAGTTATTTGTTGATTTCTAGTTTATCTAATCTATCTAAAATAATAGCATCTATCTCCATATCAAACTTCCGTGCAAAAAACTGCTCTTTAGCAGAGGTGAGCTTCTCGAAATCCTCTGTTAGGAAAACATTGTTTTTCCTAAAGTAATTTACATAAGTAAGCTGATTTTTAAGAATAATCTTTCTACCCTCTTCCTTCAAATTCAACAATATTGAATGAAAATACACTTCGTCTGGAGAAGAGGTGTATTGGTAATACAATTCCAATTCTTTGCGATGTTTCTGTATATAAGAGAGTACATCGTAGAAAGTATTTTCAGAAAATACCCAAAACTGACTACCGGCATACTGTTGAGCAAAAGGGGCTTCTCGCTGAGGGAGCTGGCATAATTTTTTAAAGTTTTGTAAGGAAAGCCTACCTTTGAGCAAATGCCATAGTGTCCTGCCTTTTTGAAATAAAGAACTATGTGAGAAAGGAGCATAACAATTGCTATCGCCTCTTGTCTCGGAGTGTAGAATGTGATAATGAGCTAACTTATCCTTTACCATTTTGGGCTTCCACTTCTGCTCTAAGGGAAGATAATCTATAAAATCACAATGAGCGTTTTCCTCTAAAAAAGCATCTAACTGAGCAATAGGTTTAATGGGGTAATCTTGTCCGCTAAGTAGTATAAAAAAACCTTTGCTCTGCGCTTTGGCAGCAGCTTCCATCAAGTGAATAGTAGCAAGCACAATCGAAAAATCCCCCCATATACAACGCACTCTTTCAGGTATAAATATAATATGTTCATCTTGTAACTGTGCTGTAAAAGGCTCTATAGGAGTTTTAGCATCTAAGTGAATAAAAAACTTAGAATTACCATCATCTAAAGTCTTTATCATTCGAGCGAGTTGCTGTGGATTCTTATGAGCGAGTATCAAATAATTCTTCTGCATAGAAAATAAAAATAAAAATTCTTCTTCTGCAAAAGTATAACATCTTGATGAGATAACCAAAAATAGTTCCTCTTCCTCCCCTCATCTTTTGTTTAAAACACTGCCCACCTACACTCTTTCTCAACTTTTTTCGCCTTTCCCTTCTCTCTATCCACTTTTTTCACTACCTTTGCCCCCGAAATCTATTACTCACAGATCCAGTGTTTACTGGTTTTACCTATTTTAAATGAATAAACTACTCATTCTCGGAAGTATCGCTTTCGACCAAATAGAAACTCCTTTCGGAAAAAGCAACGCTATTATGGGGGGCTCGGCTAACTATATAGCCCTTGCTGCCGCTCAGTTCGAAGTCCCCTCGGCTGTCGTCTCTATCGTAGGCGACGACTATCCACAAGACTACTTAAACCTCCTCACTCAGCGTCATATCGACATATCGGGCATTGAGATAGTGCACGGAGGAAAAACGCTCTTTTGGAGTGGCAAGTATCGTAACGATATGAACCAACGCGACACCCTCGACACCCAACTGAACGTGCTTGCCAATTTTAAGCCCGTAGTACCCGAAGCCTTCCGCAATGCCGAAGTGCTCTTACTCGGCAACCTCCACCCTACTCTGCAAATGGACGTACTCGACCAGATGCTATCACGCCCCAAATTAGTGGTGATGGACACAATGAACTACTGGATGAACCACACTTGGGACTTGCTAATGGAGGTAGTCGCCCGCGTAGATATGATTACAATCAACGATGAAGAAGCTCGCCAACTTACCAAAGAGTATTCACTCGTGAAAGCCGCCCAGCGCATTATGGCAATGGGAGTGAAGTTCGTGGTGATTAAAAAAGGCGAACACGGGGCGCTATTATTCCACGACGACAAAGTGTTCTTTGCGCCAGCACTCCCCTTAGCCGAAGTATTCGACCCCACAGGTGCCGGAGATGCTTTTGCTGGCGGACTCGTAGGCTATCTCACCAAAACCCGCGACTATTCGTTCAGCAATCTAAAAAATGCTATTGTTCACGGCTCGAACATCGCCTCGTTTTGCATCGAGAAATTTGGAGTTGAGCGCCTGCTTACCCTTACCCAAGACGAGCGTCTCACCCGTTTACAACAATTCCGTGACCTTACTCAATTTGACATTCAACTTAAGTAAGAGATAAGAAGTAAAAGTGTTATCTGTTGCCTCTTATCTCTTACCCCTTACCTAAAAAGATATGCTTTACAAAAGAAGTAGCGAACTATTCGCAGCCGCACAACAAGTACTCCCTGGCGGAGTCAATTCTCCCGTACGCGCTTTCAATGCCGTAGGGGGACACCCTATTTTCATCAAAGAAGCCCAAGGCGCTTACCTCACCGATGAGGACAACCGTAAGTACATCGATTATATCGCCTCTTGGGGACCTCTCATTTTAGGACACGCCTACCCTCCGGTAATTGAGGCAGTAACCGAGCGCGCCAAGAAAGGTACTTCTTTCGGTATTCCTACCGAAGTCGAAGTCCAAATCGCCGAATTAGCGGTCTCAATGGTGCCTCATATCGATAAAATCCGCTTTGTGAATAGCGGAACTGAAGCTTGTATGAGCGCTATACGCTTGGCTCGTGGCTATACCGGTCGTGAGAAGATTATCAAGTTTGCCGGTTGTTACCACGGACATTCCGATGCTTTTCTCATTGAGGCTGGTAGTGGTGGCGCAACTTTTGGTAGTCCCAATAGTCCTGGCGTGACTCAAGGCACGGCTAAAGATACGCTTTTAGCAAACTACAACGATTTAGCCTCCGTAAAAACCCTCTTTGAAGCCAATCCACAGCAAATCGCTTGCGTAATTATCGAACCCGTAGCAGGAAATATGGGCTGTGTGCCTCCTGCCGAAGGTTTCTTGGAAGGATTGAGACAACTCTGTACCGAAAACGGAGCGCTTTTGATATTCGATGAAGTGATGACCGGCTTCCGTTTGGCAAAAGGCGGAGCGCAAGAGGTCTTTGGTATCAAAGCCGATATCGTTACCTTCGGAAAAGTGATTGGTGGCGGACTCCCAGTAGGGGCTTTTGCTGCTAATAAAGAAATTATGAGCTATTTAGCTCCCGAAGGTCCCGTGTATCAAGCAGGGACTCTTAGCGGAAATCCTTTGGCGATGAGTGCTGGATTGGCAATGCTCACAGCGCTGAATGAACAACCTGAGGTGTTCGACAGTTTAGCGAAAAAAACAGCTTACTTGCACGAAGGCTTTGAGAACGTACTGAAACGCGCAGGGTTCCCTTACCAAATCAATAGCTTTGGGTCGATGTTTACCCTCTTCTTTGCCGAAGAACCCGTAACCGATTTCGCCAGCTCAGCTAAGAGCAATACAGCACGTTTCCGCAAGTATTTTCACGGAATGCTACGCGAAGGTATTTACTTACCTCCAAGTGCTTTTGAAAGTTATTTCCTCAACGACGCCCTTACTTACGAAGATTTAGATAAGACCATCGGAGCTCTCAACAGAGTAATTATGGAGTTGTAACACTCATAGTTAGCGTCATACTACACTTTGTCAAAGTCTCTAACCGCACGTACTGCTACGATACTTTTTGGCAAAGTGTTTTTTTATTATAGCTTATGAAAATTGGTTTGCGAATTTTCGTCCTACACTTTGAAAAGAAACATTCTCTTGTTACATATCCAGCTGTGAGTCCTCGTTGGCTACCTTCAAAGGGGGAATGTAGTGACGGAAAAGCGACAAGCGGGGAAATTAGTAAATTAGGAAATGAGAGAATGAGAAAATGAGAGAATTAGAAAATGGGTAAGTGGAGAAAATAGTTCTTTGAGCTGTAGGATTAGTGAGACAGGTAGGACAAGAGTATTGAACAAGTGGAACTTGTGGGACGAGTTTGAGGGTTTAATTTCAGGCAGAAGCTTTGATAACGGTTGTGGTAAAGAGATTGAAAATCAGGGGTTGTATTATATTTAACAAAAACTTTAACATTATTTTAACATATGGGGGGGGTAAATTCGTACTTTTGCTCTAAATTAATTTATAAAAGAAAAAAAATGTACAGAATTATTACCACTATTGCAGTGGCGTTTGCTACTATTACAGCGGTTAACGCCCAAGAGTTTAAAGTAGGAGCTAAAGCAGGATTACTTTTTCCTACAGTTTCTAATATTAAAACTACTTTTACCGATTCTGAAGGGATAGCAGCCATTGAATATAAAACAGGCTTTAAGACAGGCTTTCATTTTGGAGGTTTTGTAGAATACGGCTTTAACGACCATTTATTTGTAGAAGGAGGTATAGACTATTCTTTTCAAGGAGCTAAATTGAAATCACTTGAAGCTACTACCATAGATAACAATGGTAAGATTGACATTCAAAAGGAAGATATTCAAAAGGGGAAATGGAATACGCAACAGCTTAATATTCCTCTTTGGGTGAAGTATGATATTGCTGGTTTTCGCCCTAAAGTAGGGGTAAACTTAGGTTACTTAACTAAAATAGAGATAAAAGGAGAAGGAGATAACCAAAAAGAAGAGACTCAATCACTTCCGCCTAAGAAAAGGTTTGACTTTGGTTTAGGTTTGGGTGCTGAATACAACTTGCCTTTTGGCTTATTCTTCGACGCTACTTTCAATTTAGGACTTACTAACTTATCTAACGAAAGTAAAACAGAATTAGACAATCAAGGAAGAGTTTCTTCCTTCCGTCCTTCTGTAGAATTTAAAAACCGTGTAATCCAAATAGGTGTAGGATATAAGTTTTAAAAGAACATTATACTTAAAAGAAAAGACTGCTGTAAAAAGCAGTCTTTTTTTGTTAAAGTACCTATCAAGAGTTAAACAAATTAATTATAAATATAATTCTTTACTCAGTTATAGATTTCCGACTCACTTATGAGCCCCCGAAGGGGGACAAGCCACAAATAGGGTTACTTGGTTGAAAAGAAACATTCTCTTGTCACAAACTCCGCTATCGTGGGGCACATACCCAGCTGTCGCTGGCTACCTTCAAAGGGGGAGTGTAGTGACGGTGCGAGGTTGTAGCACGACAAGCGGGGAAATTAGCAAATTAGGGAATGAGAAAATGGGATGCGAGCTAGAGGAATGAGGCTGTGCCTCAGAAATTAAACAAATTTTAAACAAAATCAAGGCTACGCCTTGTAAACCAGCAGAGGGATTGTTAGTTTATTCAACTTTGCCCAAGTTTGAAACTTGGGCAAAGTTTGAGATGAAAAAGCGATAGTTGGGACTGTTAGGAGGATTCGGAAGATATCGGAGGAGTTCGGAAGAGAGGAGGGAGGTTTTTTGGTGAAAAAAGGGTGTAAGGAGGGTGGGGGTAGCTTATAGAGAGCTTATAGGAAGCTTATACGAATCTTGGACGATTGGTATAGAAAGGGTATATAAATAATTGATTCATAATATAATACAACAATGCCAAAAATGCCAAAAACGGGGTTTCGAGGCGAAAGAAAGAGGAAGAGGCACTAGGCCTTAGGCCATAGGCACTAGGGGGAGTACGACGGAAAGGAGAAGGGATAATTAGGGAATTAGCAAATTAGAAAATTAGTAAATGGGGAAGTGTGAGGGCTTAGGCAATAGGCAATAGGGGATAACCTCTCCCTATCCACATACTCCGCTCTCGCGGACTTCCTCAATGAGGGGGAATGTAGTGACGTGACAAGAGGCTGTATGGAGCGTTAAAAGAGCGTTAAAATATTTGCTATTAGTTGTCAGTTATTATTTGTTTTATATCTTTGCGCCCTAAAAGTAACATAAATGACTATTCAACAGATTCAGAATGAGCTTATTGAAGACTTTTCGCTGTTTGATGATTGGACGCAACGTTACGAATATCTGATAGAATTAGGCAAGTCGTTACCACTTATTGACGAAAAGTACAAGACGGAGGAGTACCTCATTAAAGGCTGTCAGAGTCAGGTGTGGTTACACGCCGAAGAGCAAGATGGCAAGCTTATCTTTACCGCCGATAGCGATGCGATTATCACCAAAGGGATTGTTGCTTTATTAGTGAAAGTGTTCTCTGAACAAACGGCTGAGGATATCCTAAAAGCGGATATGAGTTTTATTGATAAAATAGGACTGAAAGACCATCTATCACCTACTCGTGCGAATGGGTTGGTGAGTATGATAGGGCAAATGAGGGGATATGCTGCTAAGGTGTTAGGGAATAGATAAGAAGGAATACACCTGGCGGTGTAGAAATTAAACAAGTCTATTCAAATCAAACAGATATATTTTTATTAGATTTCTGAGGCGTTAGACTTATCTCTTTAAAAAGAAAAATTAAATGACTGAAGAAAGAAAAATAGAGCAATTGGGCGAGAAAATCGTTGAGGTGCTCAAGACAATATACGACCCTGAAATACCCGTAGATATTTACGAATTGGGGCTTGTTTATGACGTGTTTGTGAACGAAGACTTCGATGTAAAAATATTAATGACTCTCACTTCGCCTAACTGCCCCGTGGCAGAGTCTCTCCCAATGGAGGTGAAGGAAAAGGTACAAAGTATTGACGAAGTGCACGAAACGATTGTAGAACTCACTTTTGACCCGCCGTGGAATCAGGATATGATGAGTGAGGTGGCGAAACTTGAATTAGGATTTTTGTAAAAATTATAAATAAATCACTTATGAAAAGACTTTTATTTTCAACTTTACTATTGTCTTCAGTAGCTGTATTTGCTCAGGAAGACCAAACGAATGACGGTGTAGCACAAGACCCTACGGCAGCTCCAACAGAGGAAGCTCCTGCTCCTCGATGGACAAAGGGAGGTAACGCTTCACTGATGTTCTCGCAAGCCGCCTTCAACCACGATTGGACAGGAGGGGGAACTAACAACGTAGCAGCAAGCCTTGCGGTGAGCTATGCTTTTAACTACAAGAAAGACAAATGGGCGTGGGATAACAACGTATTTGTTGATTACGGGATTACTAAACTTGAAGGTGATGACTATTCAAGAAAAACCACTGACCGTTTTGAGGTGAACTCAGTACTCGGTTACCAATTGAACAACCCACAGTGGTACTATTCATTCTTCTTGAACTTCAAAACACAAATGACCGATGGTTACAAATATGAGAGCACAGGTCGTACGCTCATAAACCAAATGCTTTCACCTGGATACTTACAATTTGGTCCTGGTATGTTGTGGAAGAAGAGCGATAACCTAAAAGTAAACTTGGCTCCTGCAACTTCTAAAATCACGACTGCTAAAAGCCGTTGGACAGAAACAGGTCCTTTCTACGGTGTTGAACAAGGAAAGAACATTCGTTATGAACTCGGTTTCTACTTGAACGGTTATGCTAAGTTTACTGTAATGGACAATGTATCTTTCGAGAATATCCTCAGCTTGTATAGCAACTATCTCGACAAACCACAAAACGTAGACTTGGATTATACTGCAAACATTGTGATGACTATCAACAAGTACTTATCAGCTAACTTTACTTTCCAAGCTATCTACGACGACGACGCTGCTAAAGCTTTCCAAATTCGTGAAGTATTGGGCTTAGGAGTAAACTACAAATTTTAGTGTGAGGTACGAGTCGCACACACAATTGTAGCACGTTAGCAATTAGTAAAAAATAGAGAAGGGACTACCTTAATGGTAGTCCTTTTTTGTTTTGTTATAGAGAGGTTGCGGATTATTCGGAAGAAGCATTTGTAAGAGCTAAGATTGGTATTTAGAAAAATAGTAGTACCTTTGCCTCACACATTATTGCTGAATTAGAGAAGAATTGGAAAAACTAATTGCATACATACAAAAAACAGTTCCTGAGCTAAAAATACAGGAACAGACGCTTAGAGAGGCTTTCCAAAAAGAGAGCGTTGCTAAAAATGCCTTGCTGTTAGACTTCGGACAAGTGTGTGAGCATTATTACTTTGTAAACAAGGGAGCTCTTAGAATATACTTTTACGATGAAGGAGAGGAATACACGAGCTGGATAGCTTTTGAAGATTACTTTTTTACAGAGCAAAATAGTTATATAAATTGTTTACCTTCTCGTTATGCTATTACAGCTATTGAAGAGACTGAAGTACTGAAAATACATAAGCAACAAATGCATTCACTTCTACAAAATAGCTATGAGTGGCAACAGTTCTTCATACAGAATGAGCAACAAACAATATTACGGCTGATGGAAACTATTGAACTCTTCCAAAGACAATCCGCTAAAGAGCGATATGAAGCCTTGTTCAGCTTTCCTGCCTTTATACAAAAAGTGAAACAAAAAGACCTTGCCACAATGCTCGGAATGACTAAATATTCTATCAGTAGGCTAAAATCTTACAAGTAAAGAGAGGAAGTTGCCAAATAGCAACTTTTTTGTGTATTGCTATGCGTAATTTTGCATTTATAAAACAAATGTAAAATGAACCAAGAAGAACAATACAGTTTTAGTCCGCTGGACAGCTATCAGTGGATAAAGAAAGAGGCTTTTGCTTATATAAAAGCCCAACAATGGATAGATGAAGCGTTGTTTGAAGACTTTTTAAACACTTTTGAAGATTATTTTAAGCACTCATTACAAAAAGTATCTCATCTTATCAAGAATGAGTTGGACGAAGGGAATGTGCAATTTGCGGTTTTAGTAGTAGCTTTGTATGAAGCTTTTGTGAAGATAGGCAAGGACGGAAAAGAGGCTTTCAAATGTGTGTGTCTTGCTATCAATGAGCCGATAGCTCCTTTTATGGAGCAGAATACTGAGGCTTTCTTAACAGCTTCGGAGTACCCTTTTAAGGCGATCGTGGAGATATCAAAAGCACGAGAAGCGTATTATTTTGGCAAGAGTTTTGGCTTTGAACGCCTTATAGACGATGATTACGGTTATGTATTGCAAATTAAAAAGTGTTTGTTTCACGAAGTACTAAAAGCTCTTGAACATACTTTTTTGCAGAGAATTATATGCCAAGTAGACTGCGGTTGGATAAAAGGCATTAAAACAGAACTACACAACTTACATTTTGCACGACCCACTACTTTTGCTACGGGCAATACCTGCCAAATGTGGTTTATAAAAGAAGAAAAAACAGAAGATATACAATGACCCTAAACCTCGATTTCCTCAGTCAGTATTTTACCGAAGTACATTTCGATAAAGATGCCCTCATCACCCGTGCAGGCGATGTGGAGCACTCGCTCTATTACCTCAGCGAGGGCATCGTGCGCTTCTTTTATTACAACCCCACAACCGACAAGGAAACGACGGTGGATATTCTCTTTGCTGAGCAGTTTTTTATGTCGTATGCCTCGTTTGTAAAGCGTGAACCTTCCCTCTTCTCTATTCAAGCACTCAAAGAGGTTACTGCCTATAAAATAGGGCGTGAACACCTTGAACACCTCATAGAGCAGCAAGAGTACCTACAAATAAAAGCTGATATTTTGGAACATCTGCTCATTGAAAAGATGCAACGAGAAGCGCAGTTTTTATTGCAATCACCCGAAGAGATTTACTGCAATCTATTAGAGAAAGACCCTAAACTTATCCAGAATATCCCGCTGAAATATATTGCTTCTTATATTGGCATTACCCCCCAAGCGCTGAGCAGGATTAGGAAAAGAATATTTTAATGGTTAATTATCGTTATTTTATTTTTGTAAAGTATAGCATTACTAAGTTATTTTGGCTTTGTGTGCTGTAGGAGAACTTGGTGTTATTATCTGAAAAGACAAACGGCAAGTCTACTTAGTTTTGAGAATTGGTAACGTTATAATATTTGACACCCTCTTTTGCCTAGTAAAATGAATAAAGTTGTGGCAAGGAGCGCCGAAAAAATAAGTTTTCTCATAGAATTGTTATTTTAATGCGCCACACACACATAACAAATTATCCTTTGTCAAATGTTCTTTGTTAATTACTTTTACATTCTTTCTATATTTTTCGTTACCACTTTCTTTTTATTTTGTTGTTTATCAAACAGCTACATTTTTACTTATCTATATTTTCACTATCCAATGTTTTTAGTATATCTTTAACGTTTTATCTTTGCGCCAGAATCAGGTATTAGGGGATAGGTGTCAGGTGTCAGGCACAAACTCTTACCTCTTAACTTTTAACTAAAATGAAAGGAAAACAAAGAACTTTATTAAACAGTATTGGCAAGCTCGCCTTGCTACTACTTTTTAGCTTGCTTTCTACCGCCCTTTCTGCTCAAAATAAAAAGATTAGCGGAAAGGTAATCGATGAAAAACACCAGCCTGTGCTGGGGGCATCAGTAGTGGTGAAAGGCACTACCAAGGGTACTACTACCGATTTCGATGGGAATTTCACGATAGATGTACCTGCTAAAGCCACGCTATCGGTTTCGTTTATAGGGTATCACACCCAAAATGTAGCGGTAGGCAACCAAAACCAACTCACTATCGTGCTCAAAGAAGAACAAGAGCAGTTAGACGAGGTAGTGGTGGTAGGTTATGGTACTGTCCGCAAGAAAGACCTTACGGGAGCGGTTACTTCGGTGTCTAACAAAGCCCTCAAAGAGAAACCTATTGCCAACGCAGGGGAAGCGCTCCAAGGGCGTGCTGCTGGGGTGCAAGTAACCTCAGCGGGAAAACCTGGTGACAATGTGTCTTTTCGCATTCGCGGTATCAGTACAATTAACAATAGCGAACCGCTACTGGTTATCGATGGGGTACCTACCGACCTCGGTATCAACGCGCTCAACGTAGATGATATAGAAAATATCGACGTACTAAAAGATGCTTCGGCAACTGCCATTTACGGTTCTCGTGGTGCTAATGGGGTGGTGCTTATCACTACCAAAAAAGGAAAAAATGGCGACGGAAAACTGTCGTTCAGCACCAATGTAGCCCTTCAACAAGCTACCAACTTACCCGTGATGCTCAACGCCCGCGAGTTTGCTTCTTTTCACAACGAAATGATTGCCAACTACAACCGCACCCCTGGGGTAAGTCCGCTTACACAACGCCCTGATTTCGCCAATCCTGAGGACTGGGGTGAAGGCACCAATTGGCTCAAAGCGCTCTTCCGTCCTGCTTTTATGCGCAACTATTCGCTTTCATACTCAGGCGGTAACGACAAGAGCAATTACTACGTATCAGGAGGTGTGTTCGACCAAGATGGGATTATCCTCAACACTTCTTACCGCCGTTATACAGTGCAGTTCAACGGCGAGTCGCGCGTAAAACCGTGGATTAAGTTTGGCAACAACCTCACCCTCAGCCACGACGAAAAGAAATCGGGCGACTACAACATCCGTATGGCGATGGCTTCTTTGCCTACACAACCTATTTACAATGAAGACGGTAGTTACTCAGGTCCTGATTCGCCTGCCCATCAGTACAGCGATATCCGCAACGTGATAGGTACTGCCCTTATCAACGGACAAAACACTACCAAAGGCTATAACATTTTGGGGAATATCTTTGCCGAAATTACCCCTGTGAAACATTTGGTATTCAAAACTACTGGAGGTCTTGATTTTAAATATTGGGACAACCGCAGTTTCTCTCCTAAGTACAACTGGAAACCAATACCTAATCCGCTCTCTAATCTCTACCAAGATGCTAATAAGAGTACTACCCTCCTATGGGATAACACACTCACTTATACCAATACTTTTGCCCAAAAGCACTTCCTCAATGTGATGGTGGGCACCAGTACACAAAACAACGTGTATAGCAAAATCAATGCGAGTGTGAGCAACTTCTTGAGCGACCAGCAAAACCAACTCAGCAAAGGCTTGGAAAACCCTACAGTAGGTGGCACAATGAACGATTGGGCTATCCTCTCCTTCATCGGGCGACTCAACTATACCTATGCCGATAAGTACTTGCTCACTGCTACCGTGCGTCGCGATGGTTCTTCGCGTTTCTCCAAAGAAAACCGCTGGGGTACTTTCCCTTCATTCTCTTTGGCGTGGCGCGCTTCAAACGAGTCTTTCTTTCCTAAAAACGACTATGTAAACGATGTGAAATTGCGCGTGGGTTACGGTATGACTGGTAACCAAGGCGGTATCGATAACTATGCTTATTTCACCAAATTGCGCACAGGGCAATATGTGTTCAACAACAATTTAGTTTCTACCCTCTATCCTCACGTGATGCCTAACCCTAATGTGAAATGGGAAACCGTAGAGCAATTCAACGGGGGTATTGACCTCGCGCTACTCAAAAACCGCTTGAACCTCACTTTCGATGCCTATATCAAAAACACCAGCGATATGTTGGTGCCAATGGCGGTATCAGTAAGCTCTGGCTATTCGGATATTGCAGTACCGAGCATCAACGCCGGTAAAGTGGAAAACAAAGGGGTAGAACTCACAGTATCATCAGTGAATGTGAATAAAAAAGATTTCCAATGGAATACTGATGTAAACGTATCGTTCAACCGCAACAAAATCGTGAAGATGAACGATGGTGTGCCTTTGTTCACTGGTTTCGAGGCGTTCCTCACCAAATTGCAAATCCTCTCCGAGGGTCATCCTGTAAACGCTTTCTATGGCTATGTAATGAACGGACTTTTCCAAAACCAAAGCGAGGTAGACAACTATGCTACCCAAGTCGAAAATGGTACCGCCCCTGGTGATGTGAAGTTCCGCGACCTCAACAACGACGGGGTCATCAATGCCGAAGACCGTACTTATATCGGCAATCCGTTCCCTGAATGGACGTTCTCTATGAACAACAATTTCAACTACAAAAACATTGATTTACAAATATTTTTACAAGGCGTAGCAGGCAACGATATCTACAATGCCAACCGTATATGGCAAGAGGGAATGTCGGTACCACAAAACCAAATTGCCAAAGTAAAAGACCGTTGGACTGGCGAAGGCACTAGCAATAGCATTCCGCGTGCTATCTATGGCGACCCCAACCAAAATGCGCGTCACTCTACCCGCTTTGTAGAAGATGGTTCGTATTTGCGTATCAAGAACGTAACTTTGGGGTATACACTTCCTAAAGAGGTTACTCAAAAATTCCATACCGATATGTTGCGCATATATCTGTCTTGCCAAAATCTCTATACTTTCACCAAATACAGCGGTATGGATCCCGAAGTAGGCACTGGTGGCGTTGATGGCGGTACTTACCCTGTAACCCGCACAGTTAGCTTTGGATTAAACGTGCAGTTTTAGGTGTCAGGTGTCAGGTAATAAAATATAACACAATTATAAACAAAAAAATTACCCCTATGCAGCCTTTGTGGCTTGCCCCCTCTCCCAAGGAGAGGGGAACGGGGGAGAGGAATTAATATTATGAAAAAGATATTATACATCACCCTATTGGCATTTCCGCTCTTCACGGCTTGCTCTAAGTTTTTGGACAAGACCCCTTATGAAGATTCAAGTGCTGAAAACATAAGCGATGCGGCATCGGCAATTGCCCTTACCAATTCGGCTTATAAACCCTTGCAACGCTCTAACCTCTACAATATGCGCCTCTGGACGCTCGACATCGTAGCAGGTAATAGCATCGTAGGCGCTGGAGGTGGTAACGACGGACTCGAAACCATCACTCTTTCCAACTTCAACGCAACTGCCGATAACCCTTTGGCGCTCGAAATATGGCGCGGTTGTAACCCTGGTATTCTCTATTGCAATACGGCTCTAAAAGCTTTGCTTTCTGCTAATATCCCTGAGGATATCAAAAACCGCTGTATCGGTGAAGCCAAATTCCTCCGCGCGCACTACTATTTCCTTTTGGTGCAACTCTTTGGCGATGTGCCTCTTCAGCTCGACCCTAAAGAGAGTTTGACTAACAAAACGCCTTTCCGCCAAAGCAAAATGAAGATATACAACGAGGTGATTATCCCCGACCTCAGAGAAGCTTTCAACCTATTGCCTACACGCGAGCAATATAGCAATGCCGATAAAGGTCGCGCTACCAAAGGGGCTGCTGCGGGTATGCTCGCCAAAGTATACCTCACTTTAAGTAGATATAGCGAAGCTCTTGAAATGTGCAATGCTGTCGAAAACCTCGGCTATACCCTCAATCCTGATTATTCCGATTGTTTTGGCGCTGCCGAACACAACAAAAACACTGCCGAGTCTATCTTTGAAATTCAGTATTACGGACTTACCAAAGATGATTTCTGGGGCGAAGAAAACCAAGCCTCTTGGCTCAGTACTTTTATGGGTCCCCGCAACAGCGGTTGGGTAGGGGGTGCTTATGGGTGGAATCAGCCTACACAGGAGTTTGTAGACCAATACGAGGCTGGCGACCTCCGCAAAGATAAGACGATTCTCTACGAGGGTTGCCCTAATTTTGAAGGGAATGCGTACCGCGCTTCAATGTCTAACACAGGGTATAACGTGCGCAAGTTTTTAGTGCCACTAAGTCAGTCTCCCGACTTCAATACCAACCCTGCCAACTTTGTAGCGCTCCGTTTTGCCGATGTGCTCCTAATGAAAGCGGAAGCTCTCAACGAATTGGGTCGCACCACCGAAGCTGAAGTGCCTTTGTACAAAGTGCGCACCCGTGCTGGGCTTACCCATCGCGCCGATATAGAGAACCTCACCCAAGCGCAAATGCGTGAGAAAATACGCCACGAACGCCGTATAGAACTCGCTTTTGAAGGGCATCGCTGGTTTGATATGATTCGCTGGGACAACGGTCAGTATGCACTCAATTTCTTGCACTCCATAGGCAAAACCAACGCCCGCGAGAAACACCTGCTTTTGCCCGTCCCTCAAAAAGACCGCGACGCCAACCCTAACCTTACCCAAAACCCAGGTTGGTAAGTGCGAGCCGCACGGGCAATTAAAACAAATTACTTAATTAACAAATAAAAACAATTTCACCCTTGTCGCTTTTGCGGTTTCCCTCCCCCTCGCCTTCGGAGAGGGGGAGAACGGAGGGGGTGAGGACACAAACTAATATGAAACCATACTATCTAATATTAACCCTCTTACTGCTCCTTACGGGCTGTAAAAAAGAGGACTATATGGAACTCTTCAAAGAGGGAAAACCCTTTGAATTGAAGGCTCCTAAAGAAAACGTAGCCTTAGATGCTGCCAACCCCGAACAAGAAGCGATCATGTTCACTTGGACGGCGGCTTCCAATCGCGGCACTAATGCCGCTATCACCTATACTTTCCAAATGGATGTGCAAGGCAACAACTTTGCGGGAGGTATCAGCGAGAATGTAGGTCGTGAAGCCTATGAGAGAGTGTATAAAAACGAGGAACTCAACAACCTCTTGCTCAATACTTTCAAGGTTGCGGCAGACACCGAAGTTACGATGGAAGTACGCATCATTGCCCAAGTAGCCTCTGGCGAGGGAATGAAACAACATACCAATGTAAAGACTGTCGTTTTCAAAACACATACCCCTATCAGCAATACGTTGTATATCATCGGTAGTGCTGCTCCTCACGGTTGGAGTGCCGATCAAGCCGAAGAGATGAAACCTGTTGAGGGTACTCCTAAAGCCTTTGCGTGGTCAGGACGATTGTCCGCTGGCGAAATCAAGTTCATCACTACCAAAGGTCAGTTTATACCATCGTATGGCAAAGGCAGTAATAATAGCGAATTGCACTTCCGCAAAACCGATGCTGATACAAGCGATGAGAAATTTGCGATTGCCGAAAGTGGTGTCTATACCGTAAAAGTGAACCTCATCAACCTCACCATAAGCATCACCAAAGGCGAAGCGCCTGAATATACCGAGTTGTGGTTCGTAGGTGAACCTACCGGTTGGAGCTTCAAGAAAATGACTGTAGACCCTACCGACCCATTTGTGTTCCACTACAACGCCGATTTAGGCAACGGAGGTGAGTTCAAAATAGGCACTAAAGAAGGTGATTGGTCAGCAGTATTTTTCCGTCCGAAAGAAAATAATACTGCTGAGGGTAGCGACCTCCCCGTGAAGAAATGGGCAGGCGACCCCGATAACAAATGGAAAATTTCAGCAGGTACTTACAAGATTACGCTCAACACTCGTACAATGAAGATTGACATTGTGCCTTTCACCCCTTATGCAGGAATGTATATGATTGGTAGCGCTACCGATGCTGGTTGGGATATCAACAATCCTATCGCAATGACTGTCGATAGTGGCAATCCTAATGTCTTTACGTGGGAAGGCGACTTGAAAGCGGGCGAACTCAAATTCTCTTGCGACAAGAAAAGCGATTGGGGTGGCGACTGGTTCTTGGCTGCTAAAGCTGATAAAGCACCCGCTGGTGTGGAAGAACCGATGATTTTCAGCGCCCACGGCTCTAACCCCGATAACAAGTGGAAAATCACTGAAGCAGGCAGCTACAAAATCACCCTCAACCAACTTACCCAAAAGGTGATAATCAAAAAGCAGTAAGTTGAAAAGTCTCCACATACCCAGCTGTGTGCACTCGCTGGCTTCCCCCAAGGGGAGGGAGTTTAAGAGAGTTCAAGAACAAAACATCTTTATACGTGTTAAACAACCCTCCTTTCCGTTCGCATCTGCGGATTGCCCCTCTCTCCTTGGGAGAGAGGGAACGGGAGAGAGGAATAATTATTAATTGAAAATGAAAGTTTTATATACTTTATTCTTCGCCACTACGCTCAGCCTCTTCTCTTGCGAGAAGAACGACACACCGAGCAATAACCCTATTACTTATGGCGAAACTTATTTGAAAATAGATATCAGCACCGATAAGGCGGTCTATACCCCTGGTAGCACAGTGCGCTTCTCCTTGGCGAGTATGCCCTCTGGCTCCTACAAAGTACGCTACTCTTACTTAGGAGAAGTTATTAAAGAAGAACCTCTTACCAGCGCCTCTTGGCAATGGGTAACCCCTGCCGATGACTATCGAGGTTATTTGGTGGAAATCTACCAAGAAGCTGGCGGTAAACAAAATACTTACGGCAGTATCGCTGTGGATGTCTCTTCCGATTGGACAAAATTCCCCCGCTATGGCTTCTTGTCCTCTTACGGCAAAAACGAGCCTATCGAGAAGAATATCGACTTTATGAATCGCTGTCACATCAATGGTATTCAGTTCTACGACTGGATGTACGACCACCACAAACCGCTGGCTGGCACTCCTCAAAACCCTGCTAATGAGTGGCCAGACCTCTTCAAACGTCCCACTTTTCTTTCTACTGTACGTGGCTATATCAGCGCTGCTCATAGCAAGGGTATGAAAGCGATGTTCTACAATTTGGCTTTTGGGGCGCTCAAAAATGCGGAAGCCGATGGTGTGTCTAAAGAGTGGTTTCTCTACAAAGACAACCAGCACAAAGAGAAAGATGCGCACGTGTTAGGCGACTTTGCCCGCAGTAGTATCTATCTCACTAACCCTGGCAATGCGCACTGGCAAAACTACTTAGCAGGGCGTAACAGCGATGTCTATGCCGTTTTTGGTTTCGATGGCTATCATATCGACCAACTCGGGGGACGTGGCACGGTGTACGATTACAATGGCAATAGTGTAGACCTCTTGCCTCAATACGCTTCGTTTATCAATGCGATGAAAAGCGCACACCCCGATAAACGCCTTGTGATGAACGCGGTAGGGCAATACGGTCAAACCGAAATTGCAGGTACCAATAAAGTGGATTTTCTTTATACCGAAGTATGGGACGAAAAAACCTACGACCAATTGGCAAAAATTATCCTCGACAACTACAATCGTAGCAATAAACAACTTAAAACGGTATTGGCTGCCTATATGGATTACGAAAAATCTAAGAATGCAGGTTTTGTAAACGAACCTGGTGTATTGCTCACCAATGCTGTGATTTTTGCCTTCGGAGGGGCTCATTTAGAGATAGGCGAACACTACCTCGCCAATGAGTATTTCCCTAACAAAAACCTTCAAATGAAAGCCGACCTCAAAAAAGCGCTCATCACCTACTACGATTTCTTGGTAGCTTACCAAAACCTCTTGCGCGACGGCGGTAGCTATACCTCAGTACAAGTAACTGCCGAAAATGCAACCATAGCGGCTTGGCCTGCTGCGAAGGATAAAGTGGCGGCTCTCACCAAAACCGTGAACGGCAAGGATATAGTGCACCTCATCAATTTCAACGGGGTAACCTCTATGGACTGGCGTGATATCAATGGTACTCAAAAGAAACCTACCACAGTAACCGACCTTAAAACTACCGTTGCTGTAACTGCACAACCCAAAAAAGTGTGGTTCGCTACCCCCGACCTCTTTGGCGGTGCTCCTCGTGCCGTAGAATTTACCTATAACAACAACCAAATCACCTTCACCCTCCCCTCCCTCAGCTATTGGGATATGGTGGTGATAGAGTATTAATGAAAAAATTAGCAGATTAGCAAATGAGAAAATTTGCTAATTTGCTAATTAATAAATTTGCTAATTTATGAGATTTCTTACTTTCATAACAATAACTATCCTCTCCTGTGCTACAGCAGTAGCACAGGAGTTATTTTCGCCTAACAAAGCGCTGAAACTCTCTTTTTCGCTCAACGCGGAAGGCACTCCTGTCTATTCGCTTTTTTACAAGGGAAAAGAAGTAGTTAAACCGAGTAGATTAGGTATTGAACTATTTAGCTCCAATGAAGTGAAATTTGGCGCCGAAATCACCAAAAAAGAGGGGGCAAACACCTCTCTCTACCATAACTTTGAAGTGGTGAATACCCAAAATACAACCGTTGATGAAACTTGGCAACCCGTATGGGGCGAAAGCCAAAACATTCGCAACCACTACAACGAGCTATTGGTGAGCCTCAAACAGAAGGACACCAACCGAGAGATGAACCTGCGTTTTAGATTGTTTGATGACGGCTTAGGGTTCCGCTATGAGTTCCCCGAACAAAAACAAATGCCTTACTTTGTGATTAAAGAAGAACGCACCGAGTTTGCAATGACGGGTGATCACCAAGCGTGGTGGATACCAGGGGATTATGATACCCAAGAGTACGACTATCAGCAATCACGCCTCTCCGAAATACGCGCTATCAACCAAAAAGGGCGTCAGGCAAATTTAGCACAAACAGGCTTTTCAGATACGGGCGTACAAACCGCTTTGATGCTCAAAACTGACGATGGTTTGTACATCAACCTGCACGAAGCTACTTTGGTGAACTACGGGGCGATGCACCTCAACCTCAACGACAAGACCTTTGTGTTCCAATCGTGGATTACCCCCGATGCTAACGGCGCCAAAGGTTATATGCAAACCCCTGCCCAAACACCTTGGCGTACAGTAATTGTAAGCGATGATGCCCGCGATATTTTAGCTTCCGATATCACCCTCAACCTCAACGAACCTTGTGCTTTGGCTGATACCTCTTGGATTCACCCAATGAAGTACGTAGGAGTATGGTGGGAAATGATTACCGGTATGAAAGAATGGTCGTATACTTACGATGTACCCAGTGTGCATATCGGTAAAACCGATTACACCACCCTCAAACCCCACGGCAAGCACGGGGCTACTACCGAGAACGTGAAGAAATATATCGACTTTGCCGCTGAAAATGGTTTTGATGGTGTACTGGTAGAAGGTTGGAACATCGGGTGGGAAGATTGGTTTGGACATTCCAAAGATTTGGTATTCGACTTCCAAACGCCTTACCCTGATTTTGATATCGAAGCTATTCACCAATACGCCAAAAGCAAGGGAATTAAGATGATTATGCACCACGAAACCTCCTCGTCTATCCGCAACTACGAGCGTTTTATGGATAAAGCCTATCAGCTGATGAACAAATACGAATACCCCGCCGTAAAAAGCGGTTATGTAGGGAATATCATTCCGCGAGGCGAAAACCATTACAGTCAGTGGGTGAACAATCACTACCTTTATGCTATTAAAAAAGCCGCCGACTACCGCATTATGCTGAATGCGCACGAGGCAGTGCGCCCTACGGGTTTGTGTCGTACCTATCCTAACCTCATAGGCAACGAGTCGGCGCGCGGAGGCGAGTACCAAGCCTTTGGCGGTAGCAAGCCCAATCACGTGTGTGTGTTGCCCTTCACCCGACTCATTGGCGGACCTATGGACTATACCCCTGGCGTGTTTGAAATGGACATCAGCAAGAACAACCCCAACAACCATTCACACTGCAATGCCACTTTGGCAAACCAATTGGCATTGTACGTAACGATGAGCAGTCCGCTGCAAATGGCTTCCGACCTTCCAGAGAACTACCGCCGTTTTTCCGATGCTTTTCAGTTTATCAAAGAGGTTGCCCTCAATTGGAGCGAAAGCCACTATTTAGAAGCCGAACCAGGGGCTTATATCACTGTGGCACGCAAAGCCAAAGGCACTCGCAATTGGTTTATAGGCAATACTGCCGGCAAGGATTTTACTTCCAAGATTCATTTCAGTTTCTTAGAGCCCAAAACTACTTATGTAGCCACTATCTATGCCGATGCCAAAGATGCCAACTATCAAACCAATCCGCAAGCCTATACCATTCAAAAAGTATTGGTGACCAACAAGAGCAAGCTCACCCTGCACTCAGTAGCAGGAGGGGGTTATGCCATTAGTTTGTACCCCCTCACCGATAAGGCACAAGCCAAAGGATTAAAAAAACGATAGCAATTACAGTAATAATAGTGAAATAGAAATCTGTCCGAAAAGTTTTGTTTTGTGAGGGCGATTTGCAAATCGCCCCTACAATGTAACTAAAAGCAATTGATTATCATAATCAACTTTGCCAAAGGTGTGAGCCACACAGGCAAAAACTTTGACAAAGTATAGTGATGCAAATGTGATTTTGAGACTTTTCGGACAATCTATTTATTTTTTGTAACCACCAAAACAAATTTGCTAATTTGCTAATTTTTCTTACTTTTGCCTCTGAAAATTAATGTTTGAAAATGAAGTACAAAAGCCTTATCATAACCCTCCTACTACTCCCCTACTGTGCTTTGGCTCAAATGGGGCAAAATCAAAAGCTCATTCACAACCTCACTGCACTTATCAAACAGAAAGATAACTACACCCAGCAAAAAGAACGCAAAATAAAGGAAGCTATCGACTTGTTACGAGTGCCCAAAGCCTCTGCTGAACAACGCTATGCTATCAATCAACGCCTCTTCGACGAGTTTAAAACTTATATATCCGACTCGGCAGTGTACTACGTGAAAGAGAATATCCGCATCGCTGAAGAACTCCAAAAACCCGACCTCCAAAACGATTCCCGCCTTTCCCTTGCCTCTCTCTACATCATTTCGGGCAACTACTTAGATGCTGCCGACCTGCTCAGGGCTATTGATAAAGAGCAACTGCAAAAACCTCAGCTCATTCAGTACTACAACTGCTACCTCAACCTCTACAACAACTACGCTTTCAACAACCCCGATGCCAAAACCTATATCGCCAAAAGCAATGCCTATCGCGACCTCCTCCTCAATTTAGTCGATAAGAATTCCACTCACTATATCCTTCTCTATGCCGGTGTGCTTACCGATGCCGGCAGGTATGACGAAGCCGAAAAACTCCTTCTCGACCGCTTTGCCCTAATGCACACCGATGAACACGAAAAAGCCGTATTAGGCTATGTGCTCGGCACGCTCTACAAAAAG
The DNA here is from genome assembly GCF_001278825.1 of Capnocytophaga sp. oral taxon 323. Classification (NCBI taxonomy): domain Bacteria; kingdom Pseudomonadati; phylum Bacteroidota; class Flavobacteriia; order Flavobacteriales; family Flavobacteriaceae; genus Capnocytophaga; species Capnocytophaga sp. oral taxon 323. Next base: position 1,817,918 of record NZ_CP012589.1, on the reverse strand, counting down.
AAAAAGAATGTCCCTAAACAAATAGAATACTTTGCTATTTCGGCGAGTTGCGACATCAAAGATGCTATTAAAGAAAACGCCTCGATGCTCGAACTTGCCTCAGCGCTCTTTCAATTAGGCGAAGTAGAAAACGCTTACACTTGCATCAAATCGGCGATGGAAGACGCTACTTTTTGTAACGCTCAACTGCGTTCCGATGAGGTGATGAAGATTTTCCCTATCATCGAAAAAGCCTATCAGGAACGCATTCACAGTCAGAATACCAAACTGCGCAACGCCTTGCTGTTAGTAGGGTTGTTTGCCATTTTCCTCATCATTGCCGTAGTATTGGTTACCCGCCAAATGAAGCGCATTGCCAAAATACGCAAGGAACTCTACCACAAAAACCAAGATTTAGAGCAACTCAACGAACACCTGCGCGAGGTAGTAACCCAACTGAACGAAAGCAACGAAGTAAAAGAAGCCTATATAGGCGAGTTTTTCAACTTGTGCTCGGTGTACATCAGCAAATTAGAGAAATACCAAAAAATGCTTACCAAAAAGGCAAAAGACCGCAATTGGGACGAACTCAACAAAGTACTCCGCTCTACCGAGATGATAGAGCAAGAGCTGAAAGAGTTCTACAAGCTGTTCGACGATATTTTCTTGCATCTATTCCCCCACTTTATCACTGAGTTCAACGCTCTATTAGCCGAAGACGAGCGTTTTGCCCCCAAACCTCACGAAATGACCCCCGAGTTGCGCATCTTTGCCCTTATCCGCTTAGGCATCACCGATAGCTCTAAAATAGCCACTTTCTTACATTATTCCACCAATACCATCTACAACTACCGCACCCGCGTGCGCAATAAAGCTATCGTACCGAGAGAAACTTTTGAAGAAAAAGTAATGAAAATAGGCAAGAAATAACACAAAAAGTAAGCTACTTTATTGCTAATCATTTCTTTTTTTGTACCTTTGTGGCGATAAAATAAAAACAACCAAATACAATTAGTATAAAGAATGAAAAAAATAGTAGTAACTGGCGGGTTGGGCTTTATTGGCTCTCATACCGTTGTAGAATTACAAAACGCAGGCTTTGATGTGGTTATCATTGATAACCTTTCCAACGCCCAAGAAAATGTAAAAGACCACATTGCGAAAATTACAGGTAAAATGCCCGTATTCGAGAAATTCGACCTGCGTAATAAAGCTGATGTACAAGATTTCTTCAAGCGTCATCGCGATGTGCAAGGGGTGATTCACTTTGCTGCCTCTAAAGCGGTAGGTGAGAGCGTGGAGAAACCACTTTTGTATTACGAAAATAACCTTACCAGCCTTGTATACCTCTTGCAAGAACTGAGCAAGTTACCCAAAGCACACTTCATTTTCAGTTCGTCTTGCACCGTGTACGGTCAGGCAGATGAGTTGCCTATCACTGAGAATGCTCCTGTGAAAAAAGCCGAATCACCTTATGGTAACACCAAACAAATCAGTGAGGAGATTATCAGCGATACTTGCAAGGTTACTCCTTCGCTCAATGCGATTGCCTTGCGCTACTTTAACCCCATTGGGGCACACCCTTCGGCTGAAATAGGCGAACTACCCTTAGGCGTACCTCAGAACTTAGTGCCTTATATCGCCCAAACGGCTATAGGTTTGCGTGAGAAACTCTCGGTTTTCGGTGGCGACTACCCTACCCCCGATGGCACTTGCATTCGCGATTATATTCACGTAGTGGATTTGGCGAAAGCTCACGTGATTGCGCTTCAACGTTTGTTAGAAAGCAAGAATACTGAAAACTATGAAGTTTTCAATATAGGAACTGGTAAAGGTAGTACTGTTTTGGAAGTAATCCAAAGCTTTGAACGCGTATCGGGCAAGAAATTGAACTACCAAATTGTAGGACGTCGTGCTGGTGATATCACCGCTGCTTATGCTAACACTGATAAGGCTAACAACGTACTCGGTTGGAAAGCCCAAAGCACTTTGGACGATGCGATGCGCTCGGCTTGGCAATGGGAACAGAAAGTGCGAGGTAGGTCGGTGCGAGCCGCACAGGCAGGAGAAAAATTAGCAAATTAGGGAATTAGGTGTGAGCCACACGGGCAGTCGTAACACGACAGGTAGTAATGGAGTTCTCGGACGATTTGGTCTTGTCGGACAGAAGTAAGACGAGATAGAAGGCTTTATTGGGAAGAGTTAAGGAGATAGAAAGATATCGGAGAGATTCGGAAGAGGTGATTCAGGGAAAAAGTAAAAAATGAGCTATAAGATGGGTGGGGTTAGCTTATAGAGAGCTTATAGGAAGCTTATACGAATCTTGGACGATTGGTATAGGAAGGGTATATAAGTAGTTGATTCATACTGTGATACGACAAGGGTAAAAATGTTAAAAACGGGGTTTCGAGGCGAAAGAAAGAGGAATAGGCACTAGGCCTTAGGCCATAGGCACTAGGGGATAACATCTCTTTATTCACTTACTTGGCTATCGTGAACAACCTTTTAAAGGGGAATGTGGTGACGGGAAGGTAGTACGAACCACATAGGCAGGTATGAGGTTGTAGCACGACGGGCGATTTATTACCATTAACTTTGCCAAAGTTTGAAACTTTGGCAAAGTGTTATGACGCATAGGCACTAGGGGATAACATCTCTTTATTCACTTACTTAGCTATCGCGGACAACCTTTTAAAAGGGGAATGTGGTGAAGGGGCAAAGATAAAAAAGTTAATAACAATTTTTGGATTAAGAAAGGGAAGGGACTGACTGAGGAAACTCAGATAGTCCCTTTACCGCTCATTATATGATTAGATTATGAACGAGCTTTTAAACGATTTTTCTAATACACACTTCATAGGAGAACTCTCCCTTGGGGTAGTGTGCTTCCGCTTGCTTTTAGCAATAGTCTTTGGCGGATTGGTAGGCTTCGAACGTGAACGCAAGCACAAGCCCGCTGGCTTTCGCACGTATATACTCGTGTGCTTTGGCTCTGCGGTAGTTTCGATGATTCAAGACCAATTACGCATTAGTCTTATTGACTTTAACGCACATTTTCCTGAACTGGCAGCTCTTTTCAAAAGCGATTTAGGGCGTTTGGGTGCGCAGGTAATTAGCGGGATAGGCTTTTTGGGGGCTGGTAGCATTATTAAAGAACGCGGAGAAAGTATTGCGGGAATGACTACCGCAGCGGGTATCTGGGCTACGGGTTGCGTAGGCTTGGGTATTGGCTGGGGTTTTTACAATATCGCTGTGGTGGCTATTACTTTTATGCTTATCATTATGATATTTCTCAAAAGAGTGGAATCACAGCTCATTAAGAGAAATTTTGTAGGAGTTTTTCAGGTTACTTATGAGGAAGAAGAACTAAATGTGGCTGAAACTATAGAAATCTGCTCGGCTATTTTCCGACGCAAGTCAATGAGTATAACAAAAGTAGAAAAGGACGTCGAAAATCACACGCTTACCTTTACGATTGCTACCGCTGATGTTTTGAGTATAGGCAGTGTGGTGAGTTTGCTTTCGGCTAAAGAAGGGATTGCGGCAGTTTCGCAAATACAGTAAGAGCGCATCGGTATGTACGATTTTATTATTATAGGCGGAGGCTTAGCAGGTGTTACTTTTGCTAACTTTTTGGAAAAACACGGCAAGAGCTTTTGTTTGATAGCCGACCGCTCACAAGTAGCTAGTTTGATTGCGGGAGGAGTGTATAATCCGGTAGTTTTAAAGCGATTTACTCCCATATGGCGAGCCGAAGAGGTAATGAGTATGATTGAGCCGTTTTATACCGAAATAGAGGCTAAAACGGGTGTTTCTTTTCATATATCAATGCCTGTGCTCCGAAAGTTTGCTTCGGTAGAAGAACAAAACAACTGGTTCACTGCTGCTGACCAACCTTTGCTTTCGGGTTACCTCAGCACTACATTAGTGCCCGAAACCAATCCCGCAGTACCAGCTCCTTTTCTTTTTGGAGAAGTAATGCGTACAGGGAGAGTGGAAGTGAAGAAGTACTTATCGGAATGCCTCAGGCATTGGCAGGAAGAAGGAGTTTATCACGCTAAGACTTTCGATTATGAAGCACTTGAGATTTGCGATACACACGTGGTATATAGGGGAGTGGAAGCCCGCAACATCGTGTTTTGTGAGGGCTGTGGCATTAGTAAAAATTCTTATTTCAGTTCTTTGCCAATGCGCCCTTGTAAAGGTGAGACCCTTACCTTTTACGCTCCCGATTTACAGTTGCACACTATCCTAAAAAGTGATGGTAGTATCATTCCGTTAGGGGGTGATACTTATATTATGGGAGCAACTTATGACCCCGAAGACCTTACAGATACTATTACAGAGGGGGCTCGCAAAGAACTATTAGAGAAACTGCGCAAGATGGTGCGTTGTTCTTTTGAAATTATCTCACACCAAGCGGCTTTACGCCCCACGGTAGCTGATAGGAGACCTTTAATAGGAAGCCACCCGTTGTATCCTCATCTTTGGGTGCTGAACGGCTTAGGGACAAGGGGAGTGCTCAATGCACCCTTCTGTGCTAAGATACTTTATGAAGCGGTGTACGAAGAGAAAGAGATTCCTAAAGAGATGAACATAGCGCGTTTCGCTAAACGACTTAGAAGATAAAAAATAGGGAAGAGTTGTGTTCTGCAACTCTTCCCTATTTTTTCTTAATACTTAACCTTTTTAAAGGTCTTTCCCAATGTCTTTTCGCCAGTAAGCACCTTCAAACTGTATCTTACTGATATTGTCGTAAGAGTGTTGTAAGGCTTCTTTGAAATCATCGCCAAGCGAAGTAATGGCGAATACGCGACCGCCAGCGGTGAGGAGTTTGCCGTCCTTCAAAGCAGTGCCTGCGTGGTATACAGTGCTCCCAACAGCTTTTTCTGTGCCTGTAATCTCTTTCCCTTTCTCATAATTCTCAGGATATCCACCCGATACCATTACCACCGTCGTAGCACTCTGGTGGGATACTTTCAGCTCTTGTGAAGCCAAAGTGCCGTTGTAAAGAGATTGGAAAAGCGGAATGAGGTCGCTTTCTATACGGGGGAGAACAGCTTCGGTTTCGGGGTCTCCCATACGCACATTGTATTCTATCACGTAAGGCTCGCCGTCTACTTTTATGAGTCCGATAAACACAAAACCTTTATATACGATACCTTCCTTGTGCAATCCTACAATAGTAGGTTTTACGATGCGCTCTTCAATCTTCTGCATAAAGGCTGTATCGGCGAAAGGCACCGGCGAAACAGCCCCCATACCGCCTGTGTTGAGCCCTGTATCTCCTTCACCTATGCGCTTATAGTCTTTGGCGGTAGGCAATATCTTATAGTCTACCCCATCGGTGAGGACAAAGCAACTGAGCTCAATGCCTTCGAGGAATTCTTCAATCACCACCTTAGTGCTTGCTTTCCCAAATTTTTCGTTGATGAGCATACGGCGCAATTCGGCTTGGGCTTCTGTTAAGTTATCTAAGATAACAACTCCTTTACCGGCAGCCAAACCATCGGCTTTCAGTACATAAGGGGCTTTCATCGTGCTGAGGAAAGCACAACCTTCTTCCACTGTATCCTTAGTAAAGCTCGCATATTTAGCTGTGGGAATATGGTGACGTACCATAAACTCTTTGGCGAACTCCTTACTGCCTTCAAGAGTAGCGCCTTGCTGTGAGGGACCTATCACTTGCACGTGAGCAAGGGCAGGGTCGGCAGTAAAGAAATCGTACACTCCTTGCACTAAGGGGTCTTCGGGACCTACCACTACCATTGCAATCTGTTTTTCGAGTACAAAGGCTTTCAGCGCGGGGAAGTCGGTAGGGCTGATAGCCACATTGGTAGCTACAGTATGGGTACCCCCATTACCAGGGGCAATATACAAGGTGTCGCATAGCGGACTTTCGTGTAGTTTTAGGGCAAAGGCGTGTTCGCGACCGCCAGAGCCTAAGATAAGTATATTCATTTTTTAATTTGGTGCGAGCCACACAGGCATATAATCTATACTATTTGCTAATTTTCTCATTTGCTAATCTTACAAAACGGTATGGGTTGCATTTTATGTTGGTTAGCACGGTTGAGGCGGGTATATATCTCGAATACTTCACGCTCTCTACCACTAAATTCCTCAGCTTTTTTGCCCTGCTCGGTTTGGAGCATTGCCCATTCAAGCTCATCGTAAGTAGCTTTCAGTTGGTCTTCATCGCTACGGTCGTCGCCAAAAAGCCCGTCGGAAGGTTTTGCTTTGAGAATACTTTTTGGGATATGCAGATACTCACCGAGTTTGTACACTTCACTCTTCATCAGGTCGGCTATGGGGCTTATATCTACCCCACCATCGCCGTATTTGGTAAAGAACCCTACTCCAAAATCTTCAATCTTATTGCCCGTGCCTACTACTATATAGCCTTCGAGTCCTGCAAAATAGTAAAGAGTCGTCATTCGCAGACGTGCACGAGTGTTAGCAAGTGCCATTTCGTAAGTAGATTTATCAGTAGGGGGTATTTGTGTCACAAATTGGTCGAATACAGGAGTGAGGTCTACCCGCAGGTCGCTCACATTAGGATAATGTGCTTTGAGAAACTCTATATGCTCCTCAGCGCGGCTCACGTGGCTTTCAGCTTGGTGAATAGGCATTTCGAGGCAGAGAGTAGGCAAGCCCGTACGCGCACAAAGGGTAGAGACGACTGCCGAGTCTACCCCGCCCGATACGCCTATCACTAACCCTTTTACACGAGCGTTCTCGGCGTAGGTCTTTATCCAATTAATTATTTGAGAAGCTATATTTTCCATTATATTGAAGTGTTTAACTCTTATGGCGACAAAAATACTACATAATTACCAAATCAGCAAATTTATCATTCACCATTAGAAAAGCCTTTCGTCTAAAAGACTCAAATACTCTTTCTCGGTAACGATTACGTGGTCTAAGAGTTTGATGTCTAACATATCACCTGCTGTTTTTACTCTCTGGGTGAGTTCGATATCTTCCTTGCTGGGGGTGATGCTACCCGAAGGGTGGTTGTGCACTAATATCAACGCAATAGCTCCTTGCTCCAACGCTGTTTTGAAGAGCAGTCGAACGTCTACGGTAGTATGGGTAATCCCTCCTGAAAAAAGTCGTGCTTTGTGTATCACACGATTGGTGCTATTGAGGTAGAGTACCCAAAATTCTTCGTGGGGCAACTCGCCTATGAGAGGTTGCATTAGGGTAAAAACGTTATGAGCTACCTCTATTTTAGGCTGTAGTTCGGGAGTTTCGGCAGTGCGTCGCCTACCCATTTCGGTAGCGGCGAGAATGGTAATCGCTTTTGCCTGCCCAATACCTTTGAAGGCTTGTAGTTGTTGCAAGCTCTGTTTGCCCAAAGTCGTCAAGCTATTATTCACCGAAGCCAAAATGCGCCTACTCAGCTCCACAGCACTCTCATCCGCCGACCCCGAGCCTAATAGTATCGCCAAAAGCTCGGCATTACTAAGGGCTGTTTTACCTTGGGCAATCATCTTCTCACGCGGTTTATCGGTATCCGCCCAGTTTTTAATGGTCATAATTTAGTTAGGGGTTTAAGGTTGTTTTAATAATACTCTATGATTCTCTTTTTTGTAGTTGTGAGTTTGCCATCTTCGTATTCTTTGACTACAATAGCACTGCCTTGGGTATCGTATTCATACTGGTAAGTGGTAGTAACAATAAGACCAGTAAAATATTTCTGCTCACGCTTTTCTAAATAGCCCTTGCTGTTGTAAGTATATGTAGAAGTTAAAAAAAGCTCATCTTTACTACCTGAGTAAAAGGCTCCTTTAATGACTTGTCCTTTTTTGTTATAGGTTAGTACATTTTTCTGTTTATTTCCGTCCTTGTGTTCAATATTTATTTCAGTCTTTAGATTGGTATGGTCATAAGTGTAGTTCATTACAATCTTTTCGTCATCTTTTTTAAAAACATCTGTTCGGGTAAGCTCTAAGCCTTCTGGGTTTAGCTTACTTATGCTTTGGTATAGGATATCTCCATCGCTGTTGTAAGCGGTTGTTTTCACTTCGTCAGCAGAGCGAGTAACATATATATTTCTGGGCGTCTGTTCAGCCTCGTTATCATCAGGAGGGGTTAAGTGAATCGCTTCAGTATAATAGCCTTTTTCATCAAAAGTATACAATACTGAATCAGAGGCTTTGGTTTTCTCTTCAAAATAAACTCTATCAACATTGCCGTAGTAATAGGTTAGTTCGAGCATTTGTTTTACTTTGCCGTGCAATTGGTTTTCTTCTAAATCTGTAGAAGGTTTAATGTGTGTTTTACAGCCTACAAAGGCTATTAAAATCATTGAGATAATTACTGTTCTTCTCATAAGGGTTAGTTTTTAGTTATTAGAGAGTATTGGATAATCTTCGGGTATATTGTTCATTTCTTGATATTTCTTGTTGTTACTCACATACCCAGCTGCACCAACTCCCTCGCTTTACCTGAGACCTGAAACCTGTTACTTGTTACCTATTACCTGATAACTTATTCGCCAGCCAGCTCACATAAAACAGCTGAAAGCTGTGATAAAGCATTATCGGCAAGAGGAACATCACTTTGTTATCGTCAGGAATACCCAATACCATCATAAACAAACTCCCGTGTACTAACGATTTCTTCGAGCCACAAAAAGTAGTAGTAATCGTATCTTCGCGGTTAAAGTGCAAACGGTGCGACGCCCATTGCAAGAGATAGTATACAATGAAAAACATACCCACCACTGCTACTGCGATAATCGCAAAAGTAATCGGTGGGACACTGCCAAATATACGGTTTACAAAAGCGGTCGAAAAGCTCTCGTAGACAATCAGCAGGATAATAAGCCTATCAAACTTGCCTATCAGTTTGCCGTAACGCTCTATAAACTTCTTGCACAGCGGATTAAGCAAGAGCCCTAATACTATCGGCAACAGTACTTTTAATAATAATTGCTGTATAATTGCTACTTGGTCTACTGCCCCACCACTATTGCTTTCCATAAAAGGGTGCATTAGCATAGGGGTAGCAAAGATTCCTATGAGCCCCGAGATAGAAGCGTTAAAAATCGCTGAGGGCACGTTCCCTTTTGCGATAGACACCATCACTACCGATGACGATACGGTAGACGGCAAGCAAGCCAAAAAGTATATCGAAAGCCACAACACGTAGAATTCTGTGCCCTGTGCTATCTTGTAAAAAGGCATTACCAAGAGCGGAAACAGCACAAAGGTAGCTATTTGTACCAGCAAGTGTAGCTTCCAGTTCTTAACGTCGTTCAGCACTTCTCGCAAGTTCAGTTTGAGTCCGTAGAGCAGGAAGATAATCACAATCCCCCAATCGATAAAGGTTCCTAAATTAAAGTATGCGTTATAGCTTTCTCGATAAGGAATAAGGTAGCCCATAAGTACCATTAGTACCAAGAGCCACAAGAATGCGTTTTTAACAAAAATTTGTGTAAGTTTGTCATTTGCTTTCGTTTTAACTATTGTTTTTGTTCCCGTAAAAAACTGATATTTAAATATTTATATACCTTTTCTATACCCATCGTCCAAGATTCGTATAAGCTTCCTATAAGCTCTCTATAAGCTAAGACCACCTTTCCTGTACCCTTCCAAGTATTCTGAACCGTTTCGTTTCTTTTCGTCTCCATCTACCAATCTGTTAATTTCCTAATTCTCTAATTTTCTCATTTGCTAATTTTTCCCGCATTTATCAACTATCAAAGCTACAGCACCGTCACCCGTTACATTACAAGCCGTGCCAAAGCTATCCATCGCTATATAAAGTGCAATCATTAGTCCCTGTTGCGCCTCATTAAAACCAAGAATACTATTCAGCACCCCCAAAGCAGCCATAATAGCCCCTCCCGGTACCCCAGGGGCAGCAATCATCACCACCCCCAGCATCATTATAAAACCAGCAAACAGCGAAAAGTCATAAGGCATTCCTTGAAGCATCATCAGGGCAAGCGCACAAGCCGTAATCTTCATCGTACTGCCCGAAAGGTGAATCGTAGCACAAAGCGGAATCACAAATCCCGCTATCCGTTGCGAAATGCCTAATTTCAGTGTCTGCCTCAACGTTACAGGAATGGTAGCAGCCGACGATTGTGTACCCAAAGCCGTCGCATAAGCCGGTAGCATTGTAGCCAGTGCCTTAAACGGATTCTTCCCTGCAATACTTCCCGCAATCAGGTATTGGATAATGAGCAAAGCAATGTGCATCACAAAAAGAACCAAAATCAGTTTAAAGAACACCTTCATTATTGCCATTACCTGTCCGTTAAAGGTAATTTCAGCAAAAATACACATAATATAAATAGGCAATATCAGTATAATAGCCCTAACGATAAGCCATTTCACAATATCGCCAAACTCTTTAATCACCTCTGTAAGTTTTGATTCTTCTCTAAACGACAACCCAATCCCGATGATAAAAGAAAACAGCAAAGCACTCATCACATCAGCCAAAGGAGGCATCTCAATGGTAAAATAAGGAGGCAAACTCTTTCCTTTATCTACAATGGCGCCCAATTGTTCCCCCTGCAATAGCGAAGGAAAAAGAGATTCGCCCACCAAGTAAGTAGAAAAACCCGAGAAAAGCGTAAAAGCATACGCAATTCCTATGGTAATAAGCAGTAATCTACCTGCATTTTTACCCAAATCACTAATCGAAGGCATAATAAGCCCTATCAAAATCAGCGGTATTGCAAACTTTAAAAAGTTGCTAAACAATACCTGAAAAGTAATAAGAATGCGGTACAACCATTCAGGTGCATAATAGCCCAACGCTATCCCAAACAGGATACCACAAACCACCTTAAACAAAAGATTATTAAAAATATTTTTCATTTTTTTATATATTTTCGTGTATGATAACCGTCACCAACTCCCCCTTTGGAGGTAGCCAGCGATAGCTGGGTATGTGTAAGGGGGAGGTTTATAATCAATTAGTAAATTCAACCCTTGATTGGTATTATAATAAAAGTTGAGTATCTATAAAAGAATAACGTGGCAAATATACAATATTTTCACCTTCCTTTGCTAAAACAAGTTCTGAAATTCAATAAGAAAAAGAAAATTTAAATCTTATATCTGTTGATAATCAACATTATAAAATTCTACAATAAAATATTTTTCTAAAAAAGAATTACAAAGATTTGTCCCTTTTTAAAAAAGTCCCTACATTTGCACAATATTTAGGTTTCTGCTCATAGGTCTCATATTTCAGACCTCAGCTTCTGAAACCATAACACCACAACCTATGGCTTAATGCCTATGGTCTAAACAACTAAAAATAAAAAAGAATGTTACAAAAAGGAAAAGTAGCACAAGTAATTGGACCTGTGGTCGATGTAGAGTTCGCTTCTGATAATGAACTCCCACGCATTTATGATTCCTTGGAAATCACAAGACCCGACGGTACCAAACTCATATTAGAAGTACAATCGCATATAGGCGAAGACGTAGTGCGCGCCATTTCTATGGACTCCACCGAAGGACTTAGCCGCGACACCGAAGTGATTGCCACAGGCAGTCCTATCAAAATGCCCGTAGGGCACGATATCTACGGTCGCCTCTTCAACGTAATTGGTGACGGGGTCGACGGGCTCGGCAACCTGCCCAAAGACGGCGACAACGGCTTGCCTATCCACCGCGAAGCTCCCAAGTTCGAAGAACTCTCCACCACTACCGAAGTACTCTTCACCGGTATTAAAGTCATCGACCTTATCGAACCTTATGCCAAAGGAGGTAAAATCGGTCTGTTTGGCGGTGCGGGTGTAGGTAAAACGGTGCTCATTCAAGAATTGATTAATAACATCGCCAAAGGACACGGCGGTCTATCAGTATTCGCTGGGGTAGGCGAACGTACCCGTGAAGGAAACGACCTGCTACGCGAGATGCTCGAATCGGGCATTATCAAATATGGCGAAGGTTTTATGGAATCGATGGAAAAAGGCGGTTGGGATTTGAGTAAAGTAGACCGCAAGGCACTTAAAGAATCAAAAGCTACTTTCGTTTTCGGGCAAATGAACGAACCTCCTGGAGCACGTGCTCGTGTAGCCCTCTCAGGGCTCACTATTGCCGAGTACTTCCGCGATGGTGCTGGCGAAGGTCACGGTAAAGACGTGCTTTTCTTCGTCGATAATATCTTCCGTTTCACCCAAGCAGGTTCTGAGGTATCCGCCCTTTTAGGACGTATGCCATCAGCGGTGGGTTACCAACCTACGTTGGCTACCGAAATGGGTGCGATGCAAGAGCGCATCACCTCTACCAAGCACGGTTCTATCACCTCAGTACAAGCGGTATACGTACCTGCCGACGACCTTACTGACCCCGCTCCGGCAACTACCTTTGCCCACCTCGATGCGACCACCGTATTATCGCGTAAAATCGCCGAGCTCGGTATCTACCCTGCGGTAGACCCTCTCGATTCTACTTCGCGTATCCTTACCCCCGAAATTTTGGGTAAAGAGCACTACGAGTGCGCACAACGCGTGAAAGAGCTCTTACAACGTTACAAACAATTGCAAGACATTATCGCTATCCTCGGTATGGAAGAGCTTTCAGAAGACGATAAAGTAGCCGTTGCTCGTGCACGTCGCGTACAGCGTTTCTTGTCACAGCCTTTCCACGTAGCCGAGCAGTTTACAGGCTTACCAGGAGCTTATGTAGATATCAAAGACACTATCAAAGGCTTTAATATGATTCTCGACGGCGAACTCGACCATCTTCCAGAAGCTGCCTTCAACCTTAAAGGCACTATTGAAGAAGTAATCGAAGCAGGTGAAAAAATGCTTGCCGAAGCACAAGCTAGTTAATAAGAAAATTAGCTAATGTTAAATAACAACAAAAAAGCCCGTATGGCTCGCACTTATGTTAGTAGAAATCTTTACTCCTGAAGCCCTTTTGTTTAAAGGTGAAGTAACCTCGGTGAAGGTGCCTGGGGCTAAAGGAACATTTGTAATATTAAATCACCACGCCCCTATCATCTCATTGCTTACGGAAGGCGAGGTAAAGCTCTTTGAGGGCAAAAAAGAACTGCAACATTTCACTATTACAGGAGGTACCTTGGAGTGCAACCAAAACAAAATAGTGATTTTAGCAGACTAAAAGAAAGTTTTTTTTGTTTCATTGTAATTAAAAATTAAATGTAAATAACCGACTCTTGTAAATAAAGCAGTCGGTTATTTGTTTTTTGCTTTTCTGAAAAGAATGTTATATCTTTGCATTGTCAAATCTATAATCAAATACACTTATTAAAATAATAAATATAACATAACTTTCTTGTCTCTTAACTAAGTATTTTTATGAGCCCACAAACTATACAGAAATTCTCTGATGAGTTCCTTCCCGAAGAAAAGGAACTTATCGTGCTCATTGAAAGTCCTACCAATGGAGCAACTTATTATAATGGAGCTTGGGTACCTTCTAACGAGCCTTTGGCATATATTGATGTAAAAACAGGTGAACTTTGCGAAGAGAATATCCGTTTGGAATGGTTGGTAGCTGATGAAAGTAATTGGCAGTATTACTTCGCTCCGTTAGAAGTTTTCCGCATCAAAGTACGCCCTAAGAAACCTGAATTCTCACACCCTGAGCAACGTTGCTTTTTGTTGGTAGCAGTCTTAGAAGATAACGTAACCGTACCTCGTTTCGACCCTATTATTGAGGAATACAACACCGAAGTTACTTATGAAGATGAAGACTTTAGTTTAGAACTCAACCGAGAATACGATTGGTTTGAGGGTGAAATCCTCTACACCGATGAAGAAGTGCAATTCACCGTAGAAACTACCGAACTAAGTGAGCTACAAGATATCTTAAAATCTTTCAAAAATGCTACTAAGGGCAAATTCTACAGATGGGTAGCAACCCTCAAAACCTTTGCCACTGAAAAGCTTACTCCCTTAGCTAACAAATGGCAAAAAGAAGCAGATGCTACTGCCCCTGAGATTACTCCCGAGCGTTTTGCTCAGCGTATGAGTATCACAAGTATCATTCTTTTTGAGGAGGAACGTTTCTGTATCTATTTTGATGACGACGATATGTTCTGGGGGCACGCCATTGCCGTATACGGGAACCTCAACGGCGAGCTCGAAGAGGCTACTATCGAGGGGTAAAATGATTGACAAACAAATAAACCCTATGGACTCACAGTTTCTCATATACCAAAATCAAGAAGGAGATGTTAAGATAGATGTACGCTTCCAAGATGAAACAATATGGCTTTCACAAGCCGAAATGTCTGTTCTTTTTAGTAAAGATAAGCGAACTATAAGCGAACATATTTCCAACATCTTTAAAGAAGGAGAATTAGATGAAAATTCAGTTATCCGGAATTTCCGGACAACTGCTACTGATGGAAAAGAATATTGGGTAAAATATTACAATCTCGATGTGATCATCTCAGTAGGTTATCGAGTAAAATCACAACAAGGAACGCGTTTTCGTATTTGGGCAACTCAGCAACTCAAAGAGTATTTAATCAAAGGTTTTGTGTTAAATGACGAGCGTTTTAAGCAAGGTACTGCGATGAACTACTTCGACCAGCTCCAAGAACGCCTCCGCAAAATACGAATCTCTGAACGGTTCTTCTATCAAAAAATTAAAGATATATACAAAACCAGTATAGACTACAACGCTCAAGATGAGCAAACCATAAAGTTCTTTAAAGTAGTGCAAAACAAACTCCTATGGGCGGTTAGTGAGCAAACAGCCGCCGAGATAGTCTATAATCGTGCCGATGCCTCTTTGCCCCTTCTGGGAATGCAATCCTACGACAAAACAGCTACTGCCACTATTAAAAAAAGTGAAGTAAGCATCGCCAAGAATTATCTCAACGAAGAGGAAATAAAGCTTTTGGGCTTGCTTGTAGAACAATATTTAGCTTTCGCCGAAACTATGGCACAACAGCAAACGCCTATGTATATGAAAGACTGGATAGCCCGCTTGGATATTATCCTGCAACTCAATGGCAGAGAGCTCTTACAACACGCTGGTAAGATTTCACACCAAATGGCTATAGAGAAATCTGCTCAAGAGTATGAAAAATACCAAACTAAGCAACGCCAAATAGAACGTGAAAACAGCCTTAAAGAATTGGAGGACGACCTGAAACAATTAACAAATTAATCCTTTTCTTCCTTAATCTAAAAAACAGTGATTTCAAAAAATACCATAGATAAAGTATACGACCAAATGCGGGTGGAGGAAGTCATTGGCGACTTCGTTCAACTCAAGCGTGCAGGGTCTAATTACAAAGGATTGAGTCCGTTCTCCAACGAGCGAACACCCAGCTTTATGGTCTCGCCCGTAAAGCAAATATGGAAAGACTTCAGTAGTGGCAAAGGCGGGAATGCTATTGCCTTCCTAATGGAACACGAGCACTTCACCTACCCCGAAGCTATTCGCTATTTGGCTAAAAAATACCATATCGACATTGAGGAAACTCAGCAATCTACCGAAGAAAAAGCACAAGCCGATGAGCGCGAGAGTCTCTATATTGTCTCAGAATACGCCCAACAATATTTTCAGGATACCCTCTTTAATACCGAAGCCGGTAAGGCTATCGGTATGACCTATTTCAAAGAGCGCGGTTTTACGGAGGAAACAATCCAAAAATTCCGCTTAGGCTTCTCCCCCGACGAGTGGACTGCCTTCACCGATAACGCCCTTGCCAAAGGCTATCAGTTGGAGTTCTTAGAAAAAACGGGACTCACCATCGTCAATGCCGACCGTAAGTTCGACCGCTTCAAAGGGCGTGTAATGTTCCCCATTCACTCTATGAGCGGACGCGTATTGGGCTTCGGAGGGCGTATCCTCACCAACGACAAGAAACAAGCTAAATACCTCAACTCTCCCGAAAGCGAGATTTACCACAAGAGCAAAGTGCTCTATGGAATCTTCTTTGCCAAACAAGCCATCGCCAAAGCCGATAACTGCTATTTGGTTGAAGGCTATACCGATGTGATTCAAATGCACCAAAAAGGCATCGAAAATGTAGTAGCCTCAAGCGGAACAGCACTTACGCAAGACCAAATCCGCCTCATTCACCGTCTCACACCCAACATCACGGTGCTGTACGATGGCGATGCCGCTGGCTTACGTGCTTCCATTCGTGGGGTAGACCTCATCTTGGAACAGGGTATGAATGTAAAAGTCTGCACCTTCCCCGAGGGAGACGACCCCGATAGCTTTGCTCGCAAAACTGCCTACGAAGACCTCGTGCTATACCTCGAAAACAACGCCACCGATTTTATTCGCTTCAAAGCCTCCCTCCTAATGCAAGAGGCGCAGAACGACCCTATCAAAAAAGCCGAAACCATACGCGATATGGTAGAGAGTATCTCTAAAATCCCCGACCTTATCAAGCGGGAAGTATATGTGCGCGAGTGCGCTACCATTATGGACATCTCGGAACAGGTGCTCTTCTCTACTTTGGCGCAAATTCTCAAAAAGGACTTTTATGAAGGACAAAAAGTAGAGCGCAAGCAATCTACTATGCAAGTGGTACAAACGCCAGAAGAGACTCAAAAACGCACAATAAACCGTTTGGAGGTGTTAGAGCACGATTTAATAAAGATTCTTCTTTCTAAAGGGAATGAAGATTGTGTTTTCACCGATACTATTCTGGTAGAAGAAGAAAACGGCGACCTTAAAGAAAAACAAGTACAGCAAACTCTCAAAGTTTACGAAAAAGTATTCCTCGAACTTCAAGAAGACGAAATAGAGTTCGCTAACCCCGATTTTAAGCAGATATATGACCAACTAATGACAATGTTCCAAGAAGATGCTTCCTATGATGTGAGTAGGCTTGCAAACGAACTTCCTGTGGAACTCAGTGCTAAGGTATCCGATTTGGAAATGGAAGACGAGTTTAGACATTTAGACAATTGGTTAAAACGAGATATTGTCGCAAAGGAGAAAGACAGAGACCTCAACAGAATTATCTCGGATATCATTCTAAATATTCGTTTGCTATTAATAATGCACCTCATCAACAATTTAGCAGAGAAAGTACGTACTGAAATAACAGATGAAGAACGCAAAAGCATTATGGAAGAGGTCATAGGATATAACCAACTAAAAACAATATTAGGCAAGCGCTTAAATGTGATAGTAAATTATTAAATCTTCACCTTTTTGCCATTCTTCATTATTTTTGTACTTTTGCACTTTGTAATGAAAACTATAATATTTAGAAATTATTTGCTTTATGTTACTTGCAATTTACTTTTGCTTGCCAGAAAGACATTCTCTTAGAAGAAAACAGCAAGGAATACCAAAAGCTATTCGTCCGAAGAGTCTGACAAGCCCTATAACTAACCTCTTAAGAACTAACGTCTAAAATATATATGAAGCCCATTGAACGAGCGGCACGCCTTTTTGCCGATATCAACGAACTGCTAATTTCTAGCGGTGCCAATACCCGTAGGGTAGAACGCAATGTAGAACGCATTTCTAATGCACTGAACTACCATTGCGAGAACTTCTATTCGCATTCGGCTATCGTGCTAACAATACAGGACAAAAGCACAGGCGAAAAAGAAACTATCGTGCGCTCTATCCCGCATCACGGAGTAAACTTCAGTGCGATTTCCGATATCAGTATCCTATCGTGGGAGGCTATCGAAAAGAAACTCCCTATTGAGGAAATCGAAGAGCAGGTAGCTACCATCAAGGCACGCCCACATTACAATATGTATGTAATGTGGTTCTTCGTATCAATAGCAGGAGGCTCATTAGCCTACGTATTTGGCAAAGAAAACGCAAGTTATGCCGAGTTCGCTATGTCGTTTCTCGCTACTTTATTAGGGTTAGCAGGCAGACGAGTGTTGCAGTTGCGCAAGTTCAATGTGTATATCTGTTGGGGTTGGGCTGCTTTCGTATCGGTGGCTGTGATGAGCATCTTCCGCTTGCTTGGCGTACAAGACTATCACAATGCCTTGGCAGCTTGTGTATTGTGGTTAGTGCCTGGGGTACCTCTTATCAATGGCTTTATCGATATGCTCTCAGGCTGTATTGTAGCAGGAATTGCTAAACTCACTCACGCTGCTATTTTAGTGTTTATGATTTCATTAGGTTTTTATTTAGCTTTACTATTATTCGGTTATGAACTTCCTTGATATATTTTTAGGTTTAGCAGAACGCATCTTTTGGTCGATGTGGATTTCTATCGGTTTTGCTTTATTGTTTAACACACCACGTCGTGCTTTATGGATAACAGGTGTATTAGGCGGTATAGGGTGGGGTATTAAGTTCATTCTATTAGCAACCTTAATGCCCGAACAAATCGTGATTACTTCTTTTCTGGGAGCTTGTGTGGTAGGGCTCTTAGCCGTGTATTTCGCCCACCGTGTACACACACCTCCTATTGTGTTTACCATCCCCGCCGTAATTAATATGATTCCTGGTAAATACGGCTATGAGTTTATGATGAAAATCATACAAATAGTAACCGTTGAAACCCCACAAGACGAAACATTAGATTTACTCTACCAAACCTTCAAACTCGGTTTACAAACAGGCTTTATTACTATGTGCTTAGCCTTTGGGGTGATTGCTCCTATGCTGTTATTTAACACCTATTCGGTAAAAGGTAAAGACCTAAACGACCTCATCAAACGTCGCCTCTTGCGCAAGAAAGCTGAAGGCAATTTACCAAAGGAAGAAGTGGAGAATGAACCGATATAGTTAATTAATAATTGACAACTAAAAATGGAAAATATATTACAAAACATCGCCTTAGTACAACAACGTATTGCCAACACTTGTGAGCGCGTAGGTCGCAAGCCGGAGGAAGTAAAGCTCCTCTTGGCTACTAAAACGGTAACTCCTGAGCGCATCAAAGTAGCATTAAATGCAGGATATACACTCATCGCCGAAAACAAAGTGCAAGAGCTCAAGGAGAAGTATGAAGCGCTGAAAGACACTCTACATACCAATCATTTTATCGGTCATTTACAAACGAATAAGATAAAAGATATTTTGCGTTACGAGGTGAGTTGTGTAGAATCGGTAGACCGCCTCGATTTAGCCCAAAAACTCCACAACCGTTTGGAGAGTGAAGGCAAAGAACTCGATATCTTTATTCAGGTGAATACGTCTAACGAAGAAAGCAAGTTTGGTGCCGACCCCTCTGAGGTGCTCAATCTTGTAAAGCAAGTGGCTACACTGCCTACCCTACATATCAAAGGACTGATGACTATCGGTCTGTTTAGTGCCGAAACCGAAAAAGTGCGCGCCTGCTTTAAACTCCTTAAACATCTCCAACAAGAGATTATTGCTCTCAACCTCCCTAATGTAGACCCCCGAGAACTCTCAATGGGAATGAGTGGCGACCTCGAAACCGCTATTGAAGAAGGTGCCACTATCGTGCGCGTTGGTACCGCTATCTTCGGTAAGCGCATCTACCCCGATAGCTACTATTGGAACGAAAAATAGTCGTTAGCTGTTAATGATTATTCTTTAAGCCTTTAGCTATCGGTATCGAACACATTCGAATAGTCTGACTCGTTCGTATCAAAACTTTGGCAAAGTTTCAACTGTCCTTCGTGCTACGACCTCCCTCCATTTTCTAATTTTTCTTCCTCTTTTTCTTATTCCACTGGCGCGAGCTTTTAACTCGTGTCCTTATTATTAATTTCTTAATTTTCTGATTTTTAACTTCTAACACCTAACATCTAATATATTTCATAAATAAACCTTAAAAAAGTTTTCGTTTTTGTTGTGTTTTATATTTTCTTTATTTACTTTTGCCCCACTATTTACTAAATACAGTAGTTAATAGGAGAAATAAGTAATTTCTAACAACTAATTCCCTTCTCCTATTCCCTATTTTCTAAAATAATAAATAACTAAAAATAATGGAACACCAAAATCAACAAAACAAAAGTTACGCATTACCCATTGCGATGATGTTCGCCTTATTCTTTATGATATCATTCGTAACGGGCTTACAAAATCCTTTCGGGGTAATTGTAAAAAACCAATTTATGGCAAGCAACCTCGAATCACAATTGGGGAACCTAGCCAACTTTATCGCTTATGCTTTTATGGGGATTCCCGCAGGGCTAATGCTACAACGCATCGGTTATAAGAAAACTGCTTTAACAGCTATTGCCGTAGGCTTCGTTGGCGTTTGTATTACTTTCCTTTCAGGTAATATGGGTAGCTTTGGAGTATACCTCACTGGGGCATTTATCTCAGGCTTCTCTATGTGTATGCTGAACGTGGTAGTAAACCCAATGCTCAACACCCTCGGTGGTGGTGGCAAACGCGGTAACCAACTCTTGCAATTCGGAGGGGCTATCAACTCTATTGGGGCAACTATCGTGCCCGTATTAGTAGGGTACCTCATCGGTACTATAAGCGCCGGTACCTCTATTGCCGATGCCAATCCTGCCCTCTTCTTAGCAATGGGTATCTTCGCTTTGGCATTTATTGTACTTGCCCTAATGCAAATACCCGAACCTCACGCAGCGGTAAAACAAAAAGATGTAACCGATAAACACAGTCCACTATCTTTCCGTCACTTTATATTAGGAGCGATAGCTATCTTCCTTTACGTAGGGATTGAAGTAGGAATTCCCAACATCGCAAACCTTTTTATGACCAGTAGTCCAGAAATGAACGGCTTAGCAATAGATACCACTATTGCAGGTTCAGTAGTAGGTACTTATTGGTTCCTGATGTTCATCGGTCGTCTTACCGGAGGTTCATTAGGAGCGAAGTTTTCAAGCAAAGGAATGCTTACTTTTGTATCTTCCTTAGGAATTCTTTTTGTTATCTTAGCTATATTAATACCCGAAACACAAATGGTAAATATGCCTGTGTTCAAATCTGATATTTCTTTTGGGTTAGCCGAAGTGCCAATAAGCATAATGTTTCTCATTCTTTGTGGCTTGTGTACCTCAGTAATGTGGGGAGGTATTTTTAACCTCGCTACCGAAGGTTTAGGTAAATATACAGCCGCTGCCTCAGGTATCTTTATGGCGATGGTATGCGGGGGTGGTATTTTGCCAGCTATCCAAGGTTGGGCTGCCGATGCTTTTGGTTATATCCAAAGTTACTGGGTAATTGTATTAGCATTGCTATTCCTCTTGTATTATGCCCTCGTAGGTAGTAAAAATGTAAATACCGATATCAACGTAGATTAATAATCAAATTTCCCTAAGTTAGAAGAAAGACTGCTCCCACTTTTAGTGGGGCAGTCTTTCCTATTTTCTCTCCTAAAATTTCTTCAAGCTTCTCTCATACAGCAAATTTTCCCTTCGTTCTATCTTCACTCAAAGCCCGTCATTCGCAATTTGCTATTGATTGAGTATTATTAGTATTTCTAATATTGTGGCGTTAAATACGTTTTGTCTTTCCTTGTTACAATACTTTGCCAAAGTTTTAAATTACCTATGTGGCTCGCTCCTTTGGCAAAGTTATACTGTATCTCGTGTTACGACCTCCCATTACCTTCGTGATTCGTCATTCACCCCTCGTCATTTCTTTCGCTTCCCTGTCGCTACATTTCCCCTTTGAAGGTACCCAGCTGTCGCTGGGTATGTGTAAAGGCGGAGGTTTCTATTACACTTTTCCCTTATTGCCTATGGCCTAAGACCTCACACTTCCCCATTTACTAATTTTTTAATTTGCTAATTCTCTAATTATCTCTTCCCTTTTCCGTCACTACATTCCCCCTTTGAAGGGGGCTAGGGGGAGGTTCCTTTTAATTTTCCGTCATACTCCCCCTAGTGCCTATGGCCTAAGGCCTATCACCTATTCCTTTTTCTTTCGTCTCGAAACCCTCTTTTTACCATTTTTAGCCTTGTTGTATTATATTATTAATCAATCATTTATATACCCTTTCTATACCAATCGTCCAAGATTCGTATAAGCTTCCTATAAGCTCTCTATAAGCTAACCCCACCCTCCTTACACTCTTTTTTCATCAAAAATCCTCCCTCCCCTCTTCCGAACTTCTCCGATATCTTCCGAATCCCTCAACCCTCTACATTTGCTAATTTACTAGTTTTCTCATTCTCTCATTTCCTAATTCAACAGCCTGTGTGGCTCACACTGCCTGTGCGGCTCGCACCTTTGGCAAAGTTAATTATCAGCATTTCTGGCATTATTGGCATTATTTGGCATTATCAGTATTATTTCTTACCTTTGCCCCACTTTGTTAATTATCAATTGTCAACTGTCAATTATTATGAGAGTAGTTATCACCGGAATGGGTATTTATTCCTGTATAGGCACTTCACTGGGCGAGGTGCGCGATTCGTTATACCAAGGAAAATCGGGTATTGTTTTCTTGCCCGAACGCAAAGAATACGGCTATCGGTCTGCGCTGACGGGATTTGTAGAAAACCCCGACCTAAAAGGACTCTTAGGTCGTCGCGAGCGTATTTCTATGGGGCAAGAAAGCGAGTTCGCCTATATGGCAACCCTCGAAGCCCTTAAAAATGCCGGTATCGATAGCGATTTCTTACAACAAAACGAAGTGGGAATCCTCTACGGCAACGACAGTGTAGCCGAGTCGGTAATTCTTACAAACGATAAGATAAGAGAGAAGAAAGATACTACCCTCGTAGGCTCTGGGGCGGTATTCCGTACGATGAATTCTACCGTAACGATGAACCTCTCTACTCTCTTCCAATTGCGAGGGGTAAATATGAGTATCAGCGCAGCTTGTGCCAGTGGGTCGCATTCGGTAGGCTTAGGCTACTTACTTATCCAAAGTGGTATGCAAGACTGCGTAATATGTGGCGGAGCTCAGGAAATCAACAAGTACAGTATGGGCAGTTTCGATGGTCTTGGGGTCTTCTCAATGCGTGAGGACGAACCCACTTTGGCTTCTCGTCCCTTCGATGCCGGTAGAGACGGCTTAGTACCCAGTGGAGGGGCAGCTACTTTGGTGTTGGAGAGTTACGAGTCGGCGATGAGGCGTGGGGCAACCCCAATTGCTGAGGTGGTAGGCTACGGCTTTTCGTCTAATGGCGGACATATCTCTACACCCAATGTAGAAGGACCAGCCCGTGCTATGGCACGCGCCCTCAAAAATGCAGGGATACAAGCCAGTGAAATCGACTATATCAATGCGCACGCCACTTCTACCCCCATAGGCGATGCTAACGAAGCAAAGGCTATTTATGAGATTTTTGGCAGTAATATTCCTGTGAGTTCCACCAAATCAATGACCGGACACGAGTGCTGGATGGCAGGAGCTAGCGAAGTGATATACTCAGTGCTGATGATGCAAAACAGTTTTATAGCTCCTAATATCAATTTTGAAACCCCCGATGAAGCTTCTGCTAAGCTAAATATTATTCCCGAAACTGTAGAACGCCCTATTAAAGCCTTTTTGAGCAACTCTTTTGGCTTCGGAGGTACTAACTCAGCGTTGGTAGTAAAAGCGTTTATTTCTTAAACTCTAAACGTCCTCCTGCAATAATTTCTTCATAAGTAATATATCCTCTATTCAGCGGTTTGTCGTTGAGTAGTGTTTTTGCTTTGCTGTTTTTTCTTTTTTCAATCGTAAAAGTCTTGCCGTTCTCTAAATGCAACGTAGCTTTATCGAATAGCGGTTCACTTAGATAATACCTGCTGTTGGCAGGGTTAAGAGGATACAAACCTAACGCGGAAAGCACATACCAACTGCTCATTTGTCCGCAGTCCTCATTACCACAATGTCCGTCGGGTGTATTTTTGTATTGAGTGTTCAATATTTCGGTAACGCGCTGGGTAGTTTTTTCGGGGTGAGCTGTAAAGTGATAGAGGTAAGCCACGTGATGACTCGGTTCGTTGCCGTGCACATACTGTCCTATCATACCAGTACTAAAAATAGGCAGCTTTTCATCGGCGGTAACTGCCAAAGTGAACATCGAGTCGAGTTTTTGTTCAAAAGCCTTAATGCCTCCCATTGCATTGCGCAATCCTTCGATATTTTGTGGCACAAACCAACGATAATGCCAAGCGTTGCTTTCGCAGAAGTATTTACTATAATCTTTGGGGTTAAAAGGCTTGATAAATTGCCCTTTGCTATCCTTAGGGCGGAAGAAAGTTGTTTTTTCGTCGAAGAGATTACGCCAGTTCTCAGCGCGTTTGGCAAAGTAAGCTTCATCTTCTTTTTTATTCAAAGCTTTGGCGAATTGTGCAATACACCAATCGTCGTAAGCGTACTCTAAGGTTTTGGACACCGACCAGTTTTCATCAGATTTATCTAAATCGTAAGGCACATAACCATATCGCTTATATAAGTCGATTTCGCGTTCGTTTACCATTGCACTTTGCTTGCAAGCCTCATAAGCCAAAGGAATATCCATCGGGATTTTCTTAAAATACGCATCTACGATAATAGGCACAGCGTGATAGCCTATCATCATATTGGTTTCTCCTCCTTGCATACTCCACACCGGTAGCGCACTATTTTCGCGGTAGTGTGCCAAAAAACTACTGATAAAATCGGCGGAGGCTTCGCGGTGTAACAAGGTATAAAGCGGATGAGCCGCACGGAAAGTATCCCAAAGAGAAAAAGTATCATAACGCTTTTTGGGTGCATCGACATCGCTGAAAAGATTAGGCGCCAACATCGATTGGTAGAGCATTGTATAGAAGATCGTTTTTTGCTCCTCAGTACCGCCTTCTACCGTAATCTTCTGCAACTGCTTCTCCCATAGATTGCGAGCTGTCTCGCGATAGTCGTCGAAAGCAAAATGAGGTGCTTCAACTTCCATATTTTTATACGCTTCTGCAATGCTATGCATAGAGAGAGCTGTTTTCACTACAATGGCTTCATTATCGGCGGTAGCATAGCGGAGTACAATTTTAGAACGGTTGCTCTTGCCGTTTTCTTTTTCTTCTGTAAATTCTTTATCAGCAAAGGGTTTGGAGAGTTTGATGACGAAATACACCTTTTGGTTACGTGCCCAACCGGTAGAAAAGCGATAGCCTTCCAAAGTTGTATTATCCACCACTTTTAGATAGGTTTCGGTAGGTTTATCCCAGTTGATGCTATAACCTAAATCTATTGTAATTTTAGACTGTTCGTCTTTAGGAAAAGTATAGCGTTGCACTCCTACACGAGGAGTGGCGGTAAGTTCAGCTTTGATACCATAACTCAACAAATCGACGCTATAATAGCCTGCCGTAGCGGTTTCGTGTTTGTGAGAGAAATAAGAGAAGGGCAAACGATTGTTTGCCTCTATGCGCTCGTTAAACCTGCTATTGGTAGGCATTATCAGCACATCGTAGAGGTCGCCCGCACCCGTACCTGAGAGGTGGGTGTGTGAAAAGCCAGTAATGATGCTATCGGGATAGAAGTAACCCGAAATTCTGTCCCAGCCAGGGATACCTATATCGGGGCTTAGTTGCACCATTCCGAAGGGAGTCATCGCTCTTGGGTAGGTGTTACCGGTACCATCGGTACCGATAAACGGATTTACGTATTTGGTGAGTTGCTTTTTAGGCAACTCTTTTTGTTCTGACGCGTTGTGGCAAGCCGTAAGAGCAAATGCTAAAAGGTAAAAGTATGGTTTCATATAGGATTGAGAGTTATGAGTTGCAAAGATAGGAAAATAATTGGGAAATGAGAGAATGAGGTGCGAACTTGAATTAGAGGAATGAGGCTGTGCCTCAAAAATTAAACAAATATTAAACAAAATCAAGGCTACGCCTTGTAAAATGGGGTGCAAGCTTGTAACTTGCACCAGACGAGGTTAACTTTGGCAAAGGTGCGAGCCGCACAGGCAATTTGAAACTTTAGTAAAGTTTATAACATTACTCATTTGCTAATCTTTAAATTTGCTAATTAGCTAATTTTTTTTCTCATTTCGTTGAGTTTCATCAGTGCCTCTACGGGGGTGAGGGTGTTGATGTCGAGACTGAGTAAATCTTCTTTTAGGGCTTCTAAGAGTGGATCGTTCATATCAAAGAAGCTCAATTGCATTTCTTTTTGGGCGTTTTTAACCACTTCGGCAGTGGGTACTACATTATGACTCTCCTCGAGCTTTTTAAGCATTTTATTCGCCTTCTGAATGACATATTGAGGCATTCCCGCCATCTTCGCTACGTGTATGCCAAAACTGTGCGCTGAACCACCCTCGGTGAGTTTGCGCAAGAAAAGTACGCTGTCTTTGGTTTCTTTTACCGATACATTGTAATTCTTGATGCGCTCGAACTGCTCACTCATCTCGTTAAGTTCGTGATAGTGGGTAGCAAAAAGGGTTTTGGCTTTGCTGGGGTGCTCGTGCAAATATTCGGCGATTGCCCACGCTATGGAAATACCATCGTAGGTGCTGGTACCACGCCCGATTTCGTCCAAGAGCACCAAACTTCTATCGGAGATATTGTTCAAAATAAGGGCTGCCTCATTCATCTCGACCATAAAAGTAGATTCACCCATAGAAATGTTATCGCTTGCTCCTACGCGGGTGAATATCTTATCGACGATACCTAATTGAGCGCTGGCAGCAGGTACAAAACTACCTATCTGTGCCAAGAGGACTATCAGGGCAGTTTGTCGCAGGATAGCCGATTTACCCGACATATTAGGTCCGGTAATCATTATGATTTGCTGGCGTTCGCGGTCTAAATACACATCATTAGCAATGTAGGGTGTACCAACGGGTAGTTGCTTCTCAATCACAGGGTGGCGACCGTCTTTAATCTCAATAGCATACCCCTCGTTCATCTCGGGACGGTGATAGTTGTTTTCCATCGCCAAAGTAGCAAAACCACAGAGGCAATCCAGCTGACCGATAAGCGTGGCGTTCGTTTGTACCTGACCGATATATTCACTGATAAAAGCAATCAGTTCGGCATATAGCGATTGTTCTAACTGAGCGATTTTTTCTTCAGCACCTAATATTTTAGCTTCGTATTCTTTGAGTTCTCCGGTGATATAACGCTCGGCATTCACAAGGGTTTGCTTGCGTATCCAATCCGCGGGGACTTTATCTTTATGTGTGTTACGCACTTCGATATAGTAGCCAAACACGTTGTTGCTATCTATTTTCAGAGAAGGAATACCTGTGCGTTGGCTTTCGCGCAAGAGCAAATCGTCTAAATAACTTTTACCCGAATGCGAGAGTCCGCGTAGTTCGTCCAATTCTGCCGAAAAACCTTTGGCGATAGCATTGCCTTTGGCTATGTTCACAGGGGCATCTTCATTGAGTGTTTCGGCGATGCGCGCACAGAGTTGTTCGCAACTGTGGAGTTTGTCGCCCAAAAGGGTAAGCGATTCATTGGCAGAAGCCAAACACAACTGTTTTATCAGGGGGATATGTTCCAAGGAAGCGCGCAATTGCACTACCTCCCGCGGATTGATTTTCAGGGTAGCGACTTTAGAAATCAGTCGTTCGATGTCGCCCATACGGCTGAGGGCTGTTTTCACCTGCTCTAATACATCGATGTGTTTCAAAAAGTAATCGACCACCTCGTGACGCTGACGGATTTTGTCTAACTTCTTCAGTGGTAACGCCAACCAGCGTTTGAGTGTACGACTGCCCATAGGCGATAGCGTTTTATCAATCACATCGAGCAAACTCACCGAGGGGGTGGTATTGCCCGCATAGAGTTCCAAATTGCGAATGGTGAACTTGTCGAGCCATACGTAAGCCTCTTCGGCGATGCGCTGAATGGCAGTAATGTGTTGGAGTTGGTGGTGTTGGGTTTCGGATAAGTAGTAGAGAATAGCCCCTGCGGTAAGAATCGCTTCGGTGAGTTCGTCTACACCAAAGCCTTTGAGAGAGTTGGTTTGAAAGTGTTTGGTGAGTACCTGCTGGGCATAATCGTCTTTAAAGACCCAATCTTCCAAGTAGAAACAGTGGAAGTCGTCGCCAAAATGCTCAGCAAATTCCTTTTTTTGGTGTTTAGCAACGAGCAGTTCGCTGGGGCGGAAGTTCTGTAAGAGCTTATCGATATAGGTTTTATCGCCTTGTGCTACCAAGAACTCACCGGTAGAAACATCGAGAAAAGCTGCACCGCAGCCTTGTTTGCCCAACCATACCGAGGCTAAGAAGTTGTTGCTCTTGCTTTGCAATATATCGTCGTTGAGGGCAACTCCTGGGGTAACGAGTTCGGTAACACCTCGCTTTACGATGCCTTTCACAAGTTTAGGGTCTTCGAGCTGGTCGCATATTGCCACGCGGTAGCCCGCTTTTACGAGCTTGGGAAGATAGGTATTGATAGAATGGTAAGGAAAACCCGCTAATTCACTGCGCTCGGTGCCGTTGTTGCGGTTGGTGAGCACAATGTCGAGGGTATGAGCGGCTTTTACGGCATCTTCACCGAAGGTTTCGTAGAAATCGCCTACCCTAAACAGCAGTAAAGCATCAGGATATTTGCTTTTTATCTGATTGTACTGCTTCATCAAGGGGGTTTCTTTTGCCATATTTTTTAGTGAAAAAGTGAAAAGTTTATGAGGAATATTTATTATTTCTTATTTTTATAAAAAAGCTCTGAATGACTACCTATTCTATCTAACATAATTGTTTTTTCAGTATCATCTTGTTCCCAAATAAGTAGTAAGTCAGGTTCTATATGACATTCCATACAACCTTTATAATTTCCTGTTAAAAGATGAGGTTTTTTATCCATTGGGATACCTTCAGAACCTTTTTCTATCAAAATATTAATTATTTCTATAATTTTTGATAGCTTAATAGGTTAGTTTTTTATATTTTTTTAGCTCCTTTTTAAAGGTCGTAGCATAAACAATACGATACAAATCTTTATTTTCTTTTGTGTCATTCATCTTCTTCAGATAAGATATCGTTAATCAATTCTTGAGCATTTGTATAACCTTTTACGAGTCCCTTTTTATATTTAGCGAGTTCTGTTCTTCCTTCCTCAATAGCTTTTATAGTTTCTTTATTAGGAATATATTCCTCTACAGGTTCCGCTACTATAGTAGGTTCTACTATCACATTATATTTCTTGAAAAGAGATTCAAACATAGGCACGTCTCCCTCAGGGATACTCACATTGTAATTGACCATTTTATTGTAATTTACAGTTCTCATATTCTATTTTTTTTTGCAAAGATAATAATAATTTGCTAATCTGCTAACTTTACATTTGTCTATTCTATAGCGGCAGTGGAGTTATACTTTTGGATAAGAGTGATAAAAATCGTTTTTTGATAGGTCAGACTTGTTGAACAAATCGGATAGGTTAGAGAGAGCGGAAGGAAACGGAGAAATTCAAAAGAAGGGAAGTAGGGTTTTTTATGAAAAAAGGGTGTAAGGAGGGTGGGGTTAGCTTATAGAGAGCTTATAGGAAGCTTATACGAATCTTGGACGATTGGTATAGAAAGGGTATATAAATGGTTGACTCATAGTATAATACAGCGATTCAAAAAATGGTAAAAACAGGGTTTCGAGGCGAAAGAAAAGGGAAGAGGTGATAGTCCTTAGGCCATAGGCACTAGGGGGGAGTATGACGGAAAAGGGAGAGAATGACGAATGACGAATGACGAAAAAGAGGGAATGTGGCGACGGAAAGGGGAATTAATGATGGAAAAGTGTAATGGTAATCATTATTGGGTAGGGTATTTATGAGCTAATTTTACAAATTTGCTCGTTTGCTAATTATCTTCTACCTTTGCACTTTAAACTTGTGAAGACTAATTGCTATGAACACGTGGAACATCATCGTAGAGGGCTTTAATAAAGCTGAGGTTACCAAACACGAAAGTATTTTCAGCCTTGGAAATGGGGCTATGGGAATGCGGGCTAACTTTGAAGAGGACTATACGGGCGATACACTTCAAGGGAGCTACATCGGTGGGGTGTATTACCCCGATAAAACCCGAGTGGGTTGGTGGAAAAACGGCTACCCTGAGTACTTTGCCAAAGTACTCAATGCGCCCAGCTGGATAGGACTGCACATCAAAATAGACGGGGAACTATTAGACTTAAACACTTGTTTGGAGGTAAAAAACTTCCACCAACAACTGAATATGAAAGAGGGTTGGTACGAGCGAAGTTTTACGGCTACACTTCGTAACGGTGTGGAAATTGCTGTAAAAGTGGTGCGTTTACTCTCGTTGCGTTATGATGAAATAGGAGCTTTACGTTATGAGATTAGTCCTCTTAATGCTGATACTTCCATAGAAATAGAAAGTTACTTAGACAGTGGTATTAAGAATAATGATGC
Organism: Capnocytophaga sp. oral taxon 323; assembly: GCF_001278825.1. Lineage (NCBI taxonomy): Bacteria > Pseudomonadati > Bacteroidota > Flavobacteriia > Flavobacteriales > Flavobacteriaceae > Capnocytophaga > Capnocytophaga sp. oral taxon 323. The sequence goes on along the minus strand of NZ_CP012589.1, from coordinate 1,787,796 downwards.
TAACTGGGACGAGCATTTTTGGAATACTTTGGAAATTTATTCGGAAAACAACTGCGCTACTATACTTGCTGAAACTAAAAAGACAGCCTTTAAAGTGCAAACCTTTATGGAAAATCATCTTTTTATAGAAGGAAAAGAACTGAATATCAGTGGAAAAGAAAATAGAAAGGAGAACTATATAGGGTTGCAGTATGAAGTAACTGTTAAGCAAAACCAAACCTTTCGTATTGAAAAATATGGTGGCTATACACCTTTGACAAAGTCTAAAACTTTGTCAAAGGTGCGAGACACACAGGCATTAACATTTGAGGAGTTATTGGAGATGCAGAAAGAAGATTGGGCGGCGATATGGGAGACATCGGATATTGTGATTGAAGGTGATGAGAAAGCGCAACAAGGTATCCGGTTTAATATCTTTCAGCTCAACCAAACGTATCAGGGCAAGTATGCCCATTTGAACATAGGACCTAAGGGTTTTACGGGGGAAAAGTACGGTGGTAGTACCTATTGGGATACTGAGGCTTATTGCCTGCCTTTTTATATGGCTACCAAAGGCGCGGAAGTAGCTCGCAATCTGCTGTTGTATCGCTATAAACAGTTGCCACAAGCTATTGAAAACGCCCAAAAACTTGGTTTTACTGACGGGGCTGCACTCTACCCTATGGTAACGATGAACGGTGAAGAGTGCCATAATGAATGGGAAATTACCTTTGAAGAAATACACCGCAACGGGGCGATTGCTTTTGCGATTTATAACTATACCCGTTATACGGGCGATGAGTCGTACCTGAAAGAATATGGAATGGAAGTGCTTATTGCTATTGCACGTTTTTGGGCACAGAGAGTTAATTTTTCAGAAGAAAAGAAACAGTACGTAATCTTAGGGGTGACAGGACCTAATGAGTACGAAAACAATGTGAACAATAATTTCTATACGAACTATCTTGCCTCTTGGTGTTTGAGTTATGCAGCGACTATGGCACTGAAATACAAGAGAGAAAAGCAATGGGTGACTATTAAAGAATTGAAGGAGTGGAGTGATATTGTGGAACATATGTACTTGCCTTATAGCGAAAAGTATGATGTATACTTGCAACAAGACGGTTTTTTAGATAAAGACTTGAAGCCTGTAAGTGCGATTCCTACTGGGGAGCGCCCGCTCAACCAACATTGGTCGTGGGATAGAATATTGCGTTCGCCTTATATCAAACAGGCAGATACGTTACAGGGGTTTTATTTCTTTGAAGAGCGATTTACCAAAGAACAACTCCAAAAGCACTATGAGTTTTATGAGCCTTTCACCGTACACGAGTCGTCACTTTCACCTTGTGTGCATAGTGTCCTCGCATCAGCCTTAGGGAAGACAGAGGAAGCCTACGCGTTCTACCTGCGTACAGCTCGGCTTGATTTGGACGACTACAACAAGGAGGTACACGAAGGGTTACACATCACCTCGATGGCAGGCACGTGGCTCAGCATTGTAGAGGGCTTTGCTGGTATGCGTGTAAAGAACGGTGCACTAACGTTTATGCCTCGCTTGCCTAAACAATGGAAGCGTTTATCGTTTAAAGTGATATTTAGAGGAGAGGTAAAAGAAGTGATTATTTAAATGACAAAAGATTACCTTCTTTATCTATATTTACCTCTCTACCTTTCTTTATGAGGATATAGTAATAATCTTCCCATTCCTCATTGCTTTTAGTATAGGGTTCAGCCTGTTCATATTCAAAAGGAATGATTGTATTACCGAGATTATCAATCATTCCCCACTTACCTTTATACTTCACCATTGCCTTTTTACTATCGTTGAAATCATCAGCGTCATCATATACAAAAGGCAATACTACTTTACCTTTAGTATTTAAATAGCCATACTTATTACCTTGTTTAGCGCGAGCCAGACCACCGAAAAAGAGGTCTATTTCGTCATACCAAGGGGTGAGTGTTTCGTTATTAGTACTAAGAAGTTTCTTCTTATCATTGAGTTGTACAATAAAAACACCTTCGGAATACGAAATAAAGTTATACTCAGCAGGAATGAGTTCTTCACCCGAAGGGCGTATCACCCCATATAAATTATTAATAGTAACATCATAAAAAGGTATTTCGGCAGAAGGGTAGATGTTGATATAATCATACTTCAAAGGTGCTACGACGGTACCTTCGGCATTTACGAGTCCGTATTTATTATCTTTTCTTACCATTGAAATTCCGTTTTGAGACGGATATACCTCATCGTATTTTCTGCGCCAATCGGTATTACAAGCCGTACAGAACAAAGCTAAAGTAATAATAAATAGTCTTTTCATAAGTATATGTATTTTTAATATTAGTATTTTATTTCTCTTTCTGTAAATCCTACGATATATCCATTGACGAATACAATGCGAGTAACCCAATTACCTTGCTTATCAAAAGTATGTTCAAACTTCTGGTTATTTACGCCGGTAGGAATACCTTTTTTATCATATGTATAATGCATTACATCGGGTTTGGTGTTTCCCTCAGCAATACTGCGTTCCACTACCCTACCCTCACGGTCGTAACGCACTGAGATGCGCATCTCGGTAGGCGGATTTCCTTCGGTTACCATTTTGAGCAAAGTGCGTTGGTTATTTTTATCAAACTCCTGGAATACCTTTGCTTTGCTATCGGGTGTTACTAAGAGACCTTCGGTAGGGTTACCGTTGGCGTCCCACTTATTAAAAGTATAGGTTTGTGTAGGCGAAGCGCTACCCTCCATCATTGTACGATAAGTTACTAAATGCCCTTGGTTATTATATTCATAGAGTCCTGTAGAACTCTGTATACCTCCGTGAGCCATTCTCAATATTTTCACTTGTAGAGGTTTTTGCTTAGCATTGTAAACATAGTCGTAACGCAAAGTAATACCACTGTATTTTTGTTCTAACTGCAAGGTGTTTCCTTCTTTATTAAATTCATAATAATTTTCGGTTGCAAGACGTTTTTGTTTAAGATTACCTTGAAAGACATCATAAGTACGTTCGACAAGAGCTTTTACTTTACCATTGAGTTCTTTCTCCAAACGTGTAGCTGGAGTATTGATAATTTGTGCCATTCCGATAAAAGGAAATAACAACAGGATTAAAAACTTTTTCATACTGATATATTATTATTTTACGCCGACAAAGGTAATAAATATTTTTAAATAAAGCTACATATTTAATTCATAAATGTTCCACGTGGAACATTTATGAATTGGCGATTGAGAATTGATAATTAAGAACTCATTTGTTTATCTGCTATTTTCTCACTACTTTTGCCGCATACTTTTTACTTATATGAATCGGTTTATAGTAAATAGATATTTAGTTCCTAAGGGTTTTAGTGGTATTACCCTCTACCCTTTTATATTTACTAATGACCCAAAACTATTGAAAGATGCACAATTCATCAACCACGAACGCATACATTTAGCTCAGCAACGAGAACTCTTGGTAATATTTTTCTATATATGGTATGCTGTAGATTTTATACTGAAATATATTAAGTATAAAGATAAGAAGAGAGCTTACCATAATATCATCTTTGAACGTGAAGCGTACGAGAATGATTACAACTTTGAATATTTGAAGAAGAGAAAAACGTTTGCTTTCTTACGAGGTAAAAGGTAATAAGTGAAAGACAAAAAGTAAGTATATAAGAAATGTTCCACGTGGAACATTTTCAATTGATAATTCATAATTGATAATTGACAAGTAGTAACTAACGACTAAACACTAACAACTAATGACAATTAAAGATTACAGCGTATCACAAGAGGATTTTACCCTCGTATATGATTCATTATTAAAACTTTACCGCACTACTCCCCTACCTAATAACCTTAAAAAATACTATGAGAGTGAGGATTATATTTCGCACACAGACAGTCGCAGAACACTATTTGATAAACTCTATCAATGGGTGAAAAATTATAACTTAAAGCACAAAATAAAACTCATCAAACAATACAAAAAAGGAAATGTTCGTCTGCTTGATATAGGTGCAGGTACAGGCGACTTTGTGCGTAGTGGTAAAGAGTATGCACATTGGGAGACTATGGGCATAGAACCCAGCGAGAAAGCACGTACCAAAGCAAAAGAAAAAGGAGTTTTGTTACAAGCTGATTTTAGTAACCTCCTCCCCCACTCTTTTGATGTGATTACTATGTGGCACGTATTGGAACACGTACCCGATGTAACACAAGAAATACAGCTCATCAGTAATTTACTGAAAGAAGATGGTTTAGCTGTTATAGCTGTACCTAATTATCGTTCGTGGGACGCACAGCACTATGGAGCCTACTGGGCAGCTTATGATGTACCCCGACACTTATGGCATTTTTCTAAGGATAGCATTGAACAACTTTTTGCCAAAGAAGGTTTTGAGTTGCTTGCCACCCACCCTATGCTTTTTGATGCCTTCTATGTGAGTATGCTTTCCGAGCAATATAAAACAGGAAAGAAACATTTTCTTAAAGGTTTCATCAACGGAGTCCGTTCAAATTATTATGGTTGGAGAAAAGGAGAATACTCATCGCAGATTTATGTTTTAGGCAAGAAATAAGAAGTAAGAGCTAAGAATTGTCTATTTTTTTATATTTCTGAAACTAAAAATAGTAAAAACTTAAAATAAGACGTTTTTATAAGACTTCTCAACTATTAACCTATACTTTATTACTTTTTAAAAAATAATACTTTAAACAAGCTGTAATAAAGTCAGTTTTGATAAAGTAGACTTATAGAAAAGTGTTTATAATATAAAATAAATTTATACAAGGTAAAAGAAGGTAGTAAAATGTTTCAGGTGAAACAAGGTGTAATGAATAGTGACAAAAGAGAGTATTTTCACTTTTTTAGTAACAAAATTAAAAAATATTTCTTTTACACGTAAAACTTTCTTACTTTTGCCACGTAATTCAAATTAAACATTATAAAAATGAAAAAACTCATCTTAACAGGCGTAGCACTGCTCGCCCTTACTGCTTGTACCGACAAGGTGGCGTTTGTAGATAACTCTAAACTTCTAAACGACTATCAAGAAAAAAAAGACATCGAGGCAAAACTAAAAGGACAAATTAGTGCCTACGAACGAAAACGCGACAGTATTTCAATGGCGTTCCAAACTGAAGCGCGTGCTTTCGACGCTCAGGCCAAAACTCTCCCTCAGAACGTAGCTCAGAAAAAATACAACGAACTGATGCAAAAAAGCCAAATATTGCAACAACATTTGCAACAAGAAGAACAAAAAATACAAATGGAAAGCCAAACTCAAATGGATTCTTTACTCAGCAAAGTGAAGAAAAATATTAAAGAGTACGGAAAACAAAAAGGTTACACCTTTATTCTTGGTGCTAATGACGGCGGCAGCGTGCTCTACGGTACTGAGAAAAAAGATATTACCAAAGAAGTTACTGAATACTTAAATAATCAGTACAAAGGTAAGAAGTAATAAGGCCACAGGCATTAGACCATAGGCAATAGAAAATAGACTTTGTCAAGAGGTAAAGACCCGTGTGGCTTACAACTTTTGACAAAGTTTTTTATACACTGCTTGTGCGAGTCGCACTTAATCAGTTAATTGTAATACGTTAGGAAAGAATGCTTGTAGTATTAAAAAAACTCCAAAGACTAACAATATAATGCTAATCGCGCGTTTGATTTTGTAGATATGAAAAGCAGTAAGTCGGTTTTTGAGTTTTTTAGCAATGAGAATTTTAAAAATATCTATTGCAAAGTATACTAGGATAATAGAAGTAAAAAACACCAATATCCTACTGGCATTCATATCAAGCTTAGGACCAAAAACAATAATAATTCCTAACCAAAAACCCAAAACGCCTATGTTGATGAAATTCAGTAGAAAACCTTTGATAAAGAGGGCTACATAGTTCACTTTTTCAGCTACTTGTAAATAGGCATTCTCTTTGTTATCTATTGTTTTCTTGAAGTCTTTTTTCAGTTTGATGAACGAGATGAGTCCGTAAGCTATCATTATGAGTCCACCGGCGAAGAAGAGCTTAGGGTCGTCCTTGATTTCGCGTAGCAAACTGCTGGTAGTGAAATAGACAATGAGAATGAAAACAGTATCTGCCAGTACTACTCCTGAATTGAAAGCAATAGCTGCCCTAAATCCTTTGGTAATGGCTGTTTCCAGCAATACAAAGAACACAGGACCTATGGTAAAAGCTAACAACAAGCCCAAAGGTAATGCAAGCAATACATCCGCAAACATCTATTTCTACCTAAAATTTGATTAACTGCACAAAAGTACTAAAAAACTGCTGAATTACAAAAAATAAGGGAGAAGTTTTTAGCACCTCTCCCCTACTCTATTGGTTTTGTGATAATTATTAACTATGGCTTAATAACCTCATTTATTTGTTTGAGAGTTTCTTCATCTTTCAAATCAACTAACATATGAAGGTCATCAGAAAGATAAAAAGTTTTTACATCAGGTACATAAACCATATAAGTCTTGCAAACAGTTCCACAGCCACCAGCTTCAGCACAGTCATAAAGCAACTGTCCACAACTATAATCTCCATTACAACCCTTTGTCCAATCTCCACCTTTAGCACCTGAACAAGCTACTGTATATTTATCTTTCTTGCGAGAAACTTTCTGGTCTTCATATCTACCAGCAACATCAAAACCTACACCCCAGCTTGATTCAGCAATGATACTTGACAAGAAAGTGATGGTATTGTCATCTTTGTTTAATTTGTATGAGATAAGTAATACTTTCTCATTTGGAACAAAGTCTACTGATTTTTCTGATACAGTTTCAAAGAACTCTTTATAAGTCATTGACTTATTTTGCAAATCTTGCAATGAATTTTGATTTTTATCCTTAGAGCAAGACACTAATACTACTGCAAAAAACAGTACAAACAACGAAAATTTTATTATTTCTTTCATACTAATTAAATTTAAAATTATTAATTTAATTTTCTTTGCACGTTCTTTTTTATGAAGACAGTAACCCGTAGCTCAGTTAAGGAATAATACTAATAGTTAGCCCATTCTATATAAATATACCTTCAATAAAATCATTTCATTTCTCCATCATACATACCATTATTAAAGATTAATGATACAAAGGTATAAAAATATTTTATAAAACAAAATAAAATAGATATTTGTTTTAAAAATAAATATAAAAAAAGTATTATAATCTAAAAAATAAAAAATAATAGAATATTATTCTATATCATATATTAGTAAAATTTTCTATATTTCTAAAAATCTAACTACCATAAAAGGTTTAGTTCTTCAGATGTTTTAACAGAACATACCGCATTGCGTCGTAGAAAAGAGCAGTGGATAGATGCCCTGTGTTCCAGATTTCCACTTTCAGATCTCCATAAGCGGGAGCGTGCTGGTGAAGTGGCAAAAACAAATCATATCGTGCCATCACTGGAAATACATTTGGGGATTGATTTTCTTGCCATTGGGCTGAGAAATTTAGGTGATGTGTAATGATTTTGTTTCGCTCGATTTCGCTTTCAGTAGCCTTTTTCTTTGGGAAAATAAAAAACTTTTCGTGTGCCACTGTTCCTACTATCGGCACATAGAAATCTGCCGAATTATATGCCACTCGATGCCTGTTTGCTATCACAGCCCCCAAGCTAAATCCGCCAATTTCGATAGTCTGTACTCCTTTTTGTCGTAAAGTGTGAATCAGCTTTTCGGTTAATTTCACACTTGTTGCCATCGTTGCCATAAAGGTCGATAGGTTCGCTGTGCCCTGTTTCAAAGCCCCTTTTTGCTTATGAAAAGGAGTTCGGACTACGATTAGGTTTATACCTAAATCGTTCAGTATCGCTTTTTTGAAAATCTTAGAAAAAATCCCGTAAAAAGGATATTCCGATGCTCCGTGATGAAAAATGAGTGTATTGGAAGTGTCTGAATCCCATTTGTATACTAAAAATGCGGGATCTAAGACACCTGCTTTGGTAGAAGCTTTTACCTCGTATAATCCTTCTTTGTTCCAATCGGGAATTTCTAAATTTATAGCTTCCAAGTGTTCTGTAAAATCGGCTGTTTCTACTCCGTTAGGAAAATAAACAGGTTCGGAATAAGCTACTTTGTCTACTAAAAAATTCAGATTAAAAGCAGGAATTTCTTTTTTAATCGCAGAATCTGATGCTTGTACGAATGTTTTATCTATTTTTTCGTAAGACGGATTCCGAAACAACCACAGAAGACCAATTGCTAAGAAAATAATAACTGACGATAAAAATAAATATATCATCTTTTTGATTTTCATTGTTTTCAAATTTGTATTCAACTTTGCCAAAGTGTGAAACTTTGGCAAAGTGTAGTGACGAGCCGTACGGGCAAGAAACTTTGGCAAAGTGTAGTGATGCAAAAGCAACTTTAACTGCTTGTCGTGCTACGACTAATCAATCAGTTCAAAGTCTAATTGCTTTTTCATTAGGTCGGTGTTTTTCACACGTATCATTACTTCATCACCAAGCTGATACATTTTGCCAGTGGCTTGCCCTACCAAGGCGTATTGTTGTTCGTCGAAAGTGTAATAATCATCTTTGATGTCGCGAGCACGTACCAATCCTTCGCATTTATTCACGGTAATTTCTACATAAATACCCCATTCGGTTACGCCCGAAATCACTCCTACAAACTGCTGATTCTTATGCGCTTCCATATATTTCACCTGCATATATTTGATAGAATCACGCTCGGCTGAGGCTGCTAAACTCTCCATTTGTGAGGAGTGTTTGCATTTGGTTTCATATTCGGCTTCAGGTTGTGAGGGGGCGTTATCTAAATAGAGTTGCAAAAGACGGTGTACCATCACATCGGGATAACGGCGTATAGGTGAGGTGAAATGGGTATAATAATCAAACGCTAAACCGTAGTGCCCTATGTTTTTAGTAGTATAAGTAGCCTTTGCCATTGAACGTATTGCCAAGGTATCGACTAAATTCTGTTCTTTTTTACCTTTTACTTCTTCTAAGAGATTATTAAGTGAATCAGTAGTGGTTTGGCGATTTTTCAAATCCAAACTATAGCCAAATCGTCCGATGACTGTGTTGAACTGTTGTAGTTTTTCGGCATCGGGTTCATCGTGTACGCGGTATACGAATGTCTTTTTCATTTTGGCTACATACTCAGCTACCTTTCTGTTAGCCAAGAGCATAAACTCTTCAATCAGTTTGTTGGCTTCCTTGCTTTCTTTGAAATATACTCCTGTAGGGTTGCCATTCTCATCGAGGTCGAATTTCACTTCTACTTTATCAAAAGTAATAGCTCCTAAACGCATACGCTTGCCGCGAAGTTTTTCGGCTAAAGTATTGAGTGTGAGAATAGCCTCTACCACATTGGCAGGGACAGCTCTATCGGTATCGGTAATGGAAGTTTCGGCAGAAATGGTGTACCCCTCCCCTACTTTGGCTTGTTCTATTACTGATTGTGCTTCTTCGTAAGCAAACCTAAATGACGAGTGTGTTACAGTGCGTCCTATCCAAATATCTACTACTTCGGCTTTCTTATTCATCTCAAACACTGCTGAAAAGGTGTATTTATCTTCATCGGGGCGGAGTGAACAAGCGAAGTTACAGAGGATTTCGGGTAACATTGGCACTACCCTATCTACCAAATATACTGAAGTAGCGCGGTTATAGGCTTCTTCATCTAATATAGTGCCTTCTTTCACGTAGTGTGATACATCGGCGATGTGTACCCCTATCTCGTAATTACCATTCTCTAACAATTTGAACGACAGTGCATCATCAAAGTCTTTTGCATCACGAGGGTCGATAGTAAAAGTGAGGGTTTCACGCATATCACGACGACGAGCAATCTCCTCATCAGTAATAGAAAAGTCTAACTTTTTAGCAAAAGCTTCTACCTCTTCTGGATAGGTATAAGGCAGACCGTATTCGGCTAAGATAGAGTGCATTTCAGTAGTTTGCTCTCCTGGTTTGCCGAGTATCTGTTCCACTACCCCCATAGGAGAATCGCTTTTGTCTTTCCAATCTTCAATGCGTACAATTACACGGTCGCCGTCCTGAGCACCATTGAGTTTGTCTTTCAACACAAAGAAATCGGTATACATACGAGCATCAGTAGGGACGACAAAGGCGAAGTTCTTGTGCATTTGCACAGTACCTACAAAGCGCACTTTGTTGCGTTCCAACACCTTGCTGATTTCTCCTTCCATCTTATTGCGATTTCTAAAACGAGGGAATACATACACTTCCACCAAATCACCGTGGAGGGCTTTGTTTAGAAAATTTTGTGCTACAAAAATGTCGTTGTCTAAACCATCAACTATTACATAACCATTACCGCGCGTACTCACATCAAGCGTACCCACATAATAGTGTTGCATAGGGATAGCTTGATACTTTCCACGGTCGATTTCTACAATGCGTTTTTTCTCTTTCAGTTGTACGAGTTGTTTCACCAGCATATCACGACGTGGTGCATCGGTAATGTGGAGTTTGGCAGCGATTTGCTTGTAGTTAAAGCTCTCTTCGGGGTGTTCTTGTAACACCGAGAAAATCGCTTTGATAAGCTCTTGCTTGTTGCGTTTAGCTAAGCTCTTATTCTTTTTAGGTTTTCCTGATTTGCCTTGCTTTTGAGTTTTATTTGTTTTTTTCATATTGCAAAAGTAAATATTTTTGAGTTATCAACAATCACCAAATTATAAATTGAAAAAGATTTCTTTCTAAAAAAAGAAGGGTTATTATTATGATGACGTTCATAAGAGGGATAAAATTAGGCTGAAAAACTTGCTTTTTTCAGTTTAAGGATATTATGATTAGTTATCAACAATAAAAAGTGATTTACGGTTTTTTAAATGAATATTTTAAGCAAAATTGTTGATAACTCTTTTTGATATTATGCACAACTTTTTGTTGAGAACTTTTCATTGGGCAGATTGTTCATAACTGACAAAAAGTAGTGGATATTTTATAAGAAATAAATTTGCTTTTTTCATCTTCATTTTTGTATACACAGAAAACATAAAAGAGCAAATATTTTAGTGTTTTTTCTTCCTCAAGTTATGCACAATTTAAGAATGGACAATGAACAATACCGATAAGGATAATGAACAACACTTAAATAAAAAAAGTAGGAACGAATATTATCCGTTCCTACTTTAAAAAAAATTGAATATCTCCACAATGAACTATACTTCTTCTTGATCTTTCAAGTGCTGAATGTATTGTGCTTTTTGGATTTCGGCTCTTCTACGTACAGAAGGTTTAGTGAAATGTTGTCTTTCACGTAGTTCACGTACTACACCTGTACGGTCGAATTTGCGTTTATAACGTTTTAAAGCTTTATCGATGCTTTCTCCGTCTTTTAAAGGAATTATTAACATAAAGATACACCCCCTTTCAATTTTCAGGGCGCAAAGATATGAAGTAATTAGCAAACGAGCAAATTTTTTAAGTAGAAAATTTTAGATTTAAGTTTCAGACCTTAGATAAGTCCGGCTTGTTCGACTTGTTTGATAACTAATGGTTGAATACTGTCATCACTTTCAAAAAACCGGTATTCAGGGAGAATTTTCTTAAAGACTTCTTGCAATTGATGAGAATAGAGTAGGGGAGTACCAAAAGAAATAGCAATGCCGTGAGCGATGAGCTCTTGTGCTACTTTTAGGTTTTTTCTGAAACCGTGTAATATCCATAACTGTTGTGAGCGGGTGCGCTTGCGGAGTTGTATTACTTCGGCATAAGCTTTCACACAGTGAATGATAAGTGGGAGCTCTAAACTTTCGGCTAATTCTATGTGTCTTAAAAAGATTTCTTGTTGTAAGGATAGGGGAGAGGTAACGTTCTTATCGAGACCACATTCACCTATAGCCCAACAGTTGGAGTGCTGGACTAAGGGTATAAGTGCATTCCACTGCGCCTCGAAATCGTTTAAAAACCAAGGGTGAATACCTACTGAGAAAGGTTCGCTGGTATCGGCGGTAAGTGGATACTGATTGCGAATCACCAAAGTATCGGAAGTTGAGTGCTGGGTATGCGAATGAACGTCGAGGTACATTTCTCAGGTAATAATAGGTAAAATCCGTTATTGCGGAGTATATCAGTAATAAGTATTATTTGGGTGCGGCAAAGAGTTGCGTCCAATATTTACCGCTACGAGCAACACCTACTTCGGTAACTTGGGCATTCATAATATTAGCGCAATGTCCTGGACTTTCGAGCCAACTTTTCATTGCTTCTTCTTCATTTTGTTGTCCCATAGCTACATTTTCAGTCCACGTAGCCCATTCATAACCAGCGTTAATAAGTCTCCCTCCAGGATCTTGTCCGTTTTTACTATGATGAGTTAATACGTTGCGTTTAAGCATATCGTCACTATGGGCTTTGGCTACTTTTTCTATTGTTTTATTCCACTTTACAGGAGGTACGGGTTTAAAATAATTACTACCACAATTGCAACCTTTTTGTCGTTGCTGATTGATAAGAGTGAGCATCTTTTCAGAGTTCAAACCTGTGGTCTCACTATCTTGTGATTTACTACATTGTAGTGATAGGAGCGCTAAGAATAAAAAGAATAGTTTTTTCATCATTGATATTTAATATTTTTCTTTGTTCTTTAACTGTTTTAACCAGATTTTGAAAGGTTGTTATACAACACTTTTGGTGCAAAGGTAATAAAAATAGAGCTACTAAGCAAGAAAAAAAATAGAAAAAATTTGCTATGTAATAAAAAAGTTGTACTTTTGTCGCCGGCAAGTCCTACACGACCAGCTCCTGAAAAATCCTCCAGGGTGGGAACACAGCAAAGGTATTCGGTTGTAGCGGTGCGATGTAGGTAGCTTGCCACTTTTTGTTTATAGGGGTAAGCTATTAGGTTAGTTCATTCCTCTTTGGCGTGCGATTTGTTCATAGGCTTGTTGTACTTGTTTGAACTTTTCTTCGGCGCCTTTTTTTATGGCTTCATCTTCAGTAATCACTCTATCGGGGTGATATTTTTTTGCCATATTTCTGTAAGCTTGTTTTACTTCGGCATCAGTAGCTTGGGGGCTTATACCTAAAATAGCATAAGCATTTTCATTGGGAGTTTGGGTATAGCTATTACTACCATAAGTGTTAGCAAACATTGCTTTGATGCTTATAAAATCACTTTTTTCTATCTGGAAGTAATAGGCTATTTGCTCTATTTGTTGTACTTCGTCTTGGCTTACTACTCCATCGGCTTGAGCAATACCAAAGAGAAAATAGAGGATTTGCAAGCGTGTTTCGTAGGTAGTACGCGCTCGTACGTACATTGCTACTCGGGGAGCTTCTATCTGGCGTCCTTTTATTAGTTCATTAAAACTGCGAAACACGGCATTGGCGCGTTCTTTACCATAAAGACGCACAAACTGCAAACGCACGAAATCTAATTCGGCTTGGGTAACACGTCCGTTGGCTTTGATAACTAAGCTACAAAGTGAGAGGAGATTCAGCTCGAATGTAGCGGGTGATATGTTTTGCTGAAATGGGTTGCGAAAGGACTGCTCGGTGGGTAGCTGTTGGGTGAGTTGTCTAAAAAGCCAAAAGAAAAAAAGAAATATAAGAATAGAGAATAAGCTCATACTATATAAATTTTAATAATGCCAATAATACCAAAAATGCCAATAATACTAATAATTAAATATGAAGCTAATTTACTAATAATATGTGATTTCTCTTTCTACGATATATACTAATTTGTCTTCCAAAAAACATTTCTTCTCTATCCAATTACCTTTTTCATCGTATTGATAAGAAAAGGTATAGTTTATTTTCTTTGCTTTATTATGGGTCTTCTTTTCGAAGATTAAGAGCATTTCAGTAGGAAAAGGCTCCTTTTTATAGGTATATACTGTTTCGAGGCTTTTATTCTTTTCGTTGGATTTGGTTATTTGGTGGGTAACGAATCCGTTTTTATTATACTTTGTCTTCTTGGTGTATTTTACTGATTTATCGGGATTGTAGACTTTGGTTTCGAGTTGGTTATTCCTCTTGTCGTACTTATATGAAGAGTAGTTTTTGATACTTTCATCGGTGTTGTAATAAGTAGCATAGGTAGGGTAACTGCGTTTGTTTGTATCACTTGAAAGTACTAAATATTCCTTACCTGTTTTAGGGAAGTAGACAGTTTTCTGCATTTTTTTCTCTTTATCGTCATAAGTAAGGGTGTACTCACGCAATAGAGTATCGGTTTCATCGTATACTTTTAAGTTTGTTTCTCGGTTATTATCGTCGTAAGTTACTTCTGTTTTAAGGTTGAACACATTTCGGTCGGCAAACATAATTTGTTGGACAACATATCCTTGTTCATTGGCTAAGAGAAACAGATTTTCATCGTAATAGAATTTCTTTACAGCTGTTTTTTGAATGCGGTGTTTTTTGTTTTCTTTTACTTGATAGGGGATAACGCGCACGGATTTTACGTTGCCTTTTAAAAAGAGTTCTTTGAGCAAAAATATGTTCTGCCCAAAGGTATTAGTGGCTGTTAGTAGGGCAATGAGAGTATAAATATATTTCATAATAATTTGTTTTATGGGGGCAAAGATAGGAGGTAATTAGCAAATGAGCAAATTTGGAAAATTAGAAAATTTGGAAATGAGAAAATGAGAAAATGAAGAAGAGTCTGGTTAGGAGCTCTCGGGGAGACTCGGGAAAGTGAGCCACACAAATAGTTTTTAAGAGAAATAGGGATAAGAATTTTCAAAAAGAAAAATTTACTATTGTATAGGTAGCTTGGACGAACCTTAAACGAACCTTGAACGAATGTTGGACGATAGATGGCGCTTTTTTGGGAGGAGGCATTTTGTAAAATGGAGTTTTGATGGAAAAATGTACTACTTGTGTTGCTTGTAGGGTAGGAAAATGTACTGAGTAGGGGAGAGGGCATTTGGGTATGGCTGGAATTTAAAAAATATAAGGCGAAGGGTAGCGGTAAAAGTGTTGAAAAAGAGGACATAGAAGCAGTTTGGGAAAGTTGAGGTATACAGCTTAATACATTAATTATGAATAAATTAAAGGAGTTATATGCAGTTTTTTTAGTTTTTTTATTTGCGTAGTTCATTTTTTATTTGCACCTTTGTAAGATTTTTTGATACACTTGCGCCTTAAATGGCTTGGTGTTTGTGAACTAAAAAATGTAAAAACAGAAACAGAAAACTTATGATGAAGAAAGTCCTTTATTTTTCATTTTTTGCACTTCAGCTTTCGGTATTCACGTCTTGTAATGATACCCCTAATGCTGAGAAGGCAACAGCTTCGGCTACTGTTGAGGCACCTAAACCTCCGGTGTATGAATTTGGTTTCAACCTGAACGATTACACGATAGTGAAAGATACGATTAAGCAAGGTGATACCTTTGGTAAACTATTAGAAGAGAACAATATAGGAGCGGTGGATATTCATAATATCACCCAAAAAACCAAAGGAGAGTTTAACCCTAAGAATATACGTACGGGTAAGGTTTACGCTTTTTTGTACGATAAAAAAGACCCCTCGAAACCCCATAGCTTTATCTATCAGCCGAACGTTACAGATTACGTAGTGGTGCGTCTTGGAGACTCGGTTCACGCTTACAAAGCGCAACGCAAAGTAACGATTGTGGAAAAGGCATTGGCAGGAAATATCAACAGCAATCTTACGGTTGATGCCCTTGCGGCGGGTATCAGTGCGAATGCTACTTACCAAATGGGACAGATTTTTGATTACACCATCGACTTTTTCCGCTTGCAAAAAGGTGATAATTTTAAGATTATTTATGAGGAACGTTATGTGGACGACACTATTTTTGCGGGAGTTGAGAAAGTGAAAGCGGCTTATTTTGAGTGGCAAGGGAAACCTTATTACGCTTTTAACTTCACTACCGATTCGGCAAAAGGCACAAATGGCTATTACGACGAAAAGGGGAATATGATGAAGCGAATGTTTTTGAAATCGCCTTTGGATATCTTCCGCATTACGTCTAAATTTGGAATGCGTTTTCACCCTGTGCTTCACCGTATGAAGGGACATTTTGGTACCGACTATGCAGCACCTACGGGTACGCCTATACGGGTGACGGCAGCAGGAACGGTGATTGAGGCGGGCTATGGTTCGGGTAATGGTAACTACGTGAAGGTGCGCCACAACAATATGTATACAACACAGTACTTGCATATGTCGAGAATATTGGCACGCAGAGGACAACAAGTATCGCAAGGACAGGTGATTGGACTTGTGGGAAGTACCGGCTTGGCAACAGGTCCTCACGTGTGCTATCGTTTCTGGAAGAATGGAAGACAAGTAGACCCACTCAGAGAGAAGTTACCAGAATCGGTGCCTATTGATGCGCGACTTAAAGCTAAATATTTGAAGGAGATTGCGCCACTAAAAGAACAGCTTGATGCGCTAAAAGCGACCCCTATTGAAATGGAAGAGGAGGTAACGAATGTACAAAAGCAAACGGTGTCGTAACAATGGTTAATGATTAGTGATTAATGGTTAATTAAACAGAAATACAAATGAAAAAGTTTATTTTTTATCTATTGGCTCTTGTGGGCTTTACCGCCTCAGCACAAGTATATGAATTTAAGGTAGTAACCGCTATTGAATCGGTGGTACCTTCGGGAGCAGGACGTTCGCGACTTATCTCGGCTAATGAAACACGCAATTATAAAGAATTTACCACTACGCGCTCGGAAGAAGGAGACGAACGCAACAAAAGCGACCGTGATGAGATTCGCGTAAAGGGCTTTGATGAGACCAAACTCCTCAACTTCTTTAATCTCGGGGGGATTCGTTTTCAGAACATCGCTGCCAACGATGCTCTTCACTTCTAAGTTGAACACTATGAGTGAAGAAGGATGGGAACTTGCTTTTGTTACCAGTGGAGTAGAGAGCAATGCAGGAAGCAATGATTCTACAGGTATTTTTATCACCCGTTTTGTGTTTAAAAGACTGAAAAAGTAAGTTTCATTAAGTAATTTGTCAATTAGCAAATTAGCTAAAGGTGAGGCGTCATTATTTTGTAGTTTTGCACTCTGAAACATAATCTAAAACAAATAGTGAAGTGAGTAAAAAAGAAAAATTAATTGACCGTATTCAAGAGCTACCAAAGGATTTTATAAAAGATGAAAACACTCAACTATAAAGGCTTTATAGGAAGCATCGAAAAAGAAGAAGATAATACTTTCTATGGAAAAGTATTAGGCTTAGATAAAGATACGCTCATCACCTATCAAGGAGACTGCTTAGAGGACTTAAAAAATGACTTTATGGAAGCAGTAGATGACTATATTGCTCATTGCAAGGAATATAATATTCCTTTACAAGACAAAAAGACTTCTACGCTAAACACTTTTGTAAGAGAAACTTTACAAAAGGCAGCTGTAATGTAAGATAATAATACAATTCATTATAAGAAAAATGTTAAAAAATAGTAATCCAACACAAACCAATGCTTGGAAAGCATTGCAAAAACATTTTGCGGAAGTAAAAGACCGCCATATGCTTTCTCTATTTGAGAAAGACCCCGCTCGCGGGGAGAAATTCGCCATCAAATGGCACGACTTCTATGTAGATTATTCTAAAAACCGCATAGACGAAGAAACCCTTAAACTCCTTGTGCAACTCGCCGAGGAATGTGGTTTAAAGGACGCTATTGGCAAATACTTCGGTGGCGACCTTATCAACAACACCGAAAAACGCGCCGTATTGCACACCGCCCTTCGCGCGCCCGAAAATAGCGTAGTAAACGTAGATGGCAAGAACGTAATGCCCGAAGTAGCCGCTGTAAAACACAAAATCAAACAGTTCAGCGAAGAAGTCATCAGTGGCAAACGCAAAGGTTATACTGGCAAAGCTTTTACCGATGTGGTAAATATTGGTATTGGTGGCTCTGACCTCGGTCCGGCAATGGTAACTGAGGCGCTTAAATTCTACAAGAATCACCTCAACGTACATTTCATTAGCAATGTAGATGGCGACCACGTGCTCGAAACTATCAAGCACCTCAACCCCGAAACTACCTTGATAGTGATTGTATCTAAAACTTTCACAACACTCGAAACCCTTTCGAACGCGCTTACTGTAAAAGAATGGTTCCTAAAATCGGGTAGCGAAAAAGATATTGCTAAACACTTTGTAGCGGTGTCTACTAACTTGCAAGAAATCGATAAATTCGGCATCGACCCTGATAATGTATTTCCTATGTGGGACTGGGTAGGCGGACGCTTCTCATTGTGGAGTGCCGTAGGTCTCAGCATTGCCCTATCAGTAGGCTATGACAATTTTGATAAGTTGCTCAAAGGAGCTCACGCTATGGACGAGCATTTCCGCACAGCTCCTTTTGAGAAGAATATTCCAGTAGTATTGGCATTGCTCAGCGTGTGGTACAACAACTTCTACGGAGCTGAAAGTCAAGCTATCATTCCTTATACTCAGTATTTGCACCGCTTGGCAGCGTATCTACAACAAGGTATAATGGAAAGTAACGGTAAACAAACCGACCGTGATGGCAACCCTGTAAGTTACCAAACTGGGGTAATCATCTGGGGTGAACCAGGAACGAACTCTCAACACGCGTTCTTCCAGCTTATTCACCAAGGTACTAAATTGATACCTACTGATTTCATTGGCTTTAAACACTCATTGCACGGCAATACCGACCACCACAACAAGCTAATGGCTAACTTCTTTGCACAAACCGAAGCTCTTTTAAAAGGTAAAACCGAAGCCGAAGTGCGCAAAGAAATGGGTGACAAGGTAAACGAAGCCTTAGTGCCCTTCAAAGTGTTTACAGGAAACCGCCCTACAACCTCTATCCTCATCGATAAACTCACCCCTGAAAGTTTGGGTAGCCTTATCGCTATGTATGAGCACAAGATATTTGTAGAAGGCGTGATTTGGAACATTTACAGTTACGACCAATGGGGCGTAGAGCTCGGCAAACAGTTGGCAAGCAAAATCCTTAAAGACATTGCCGCTACCGAACTTTCTGCTCACGACAGCTCTACAACCAATTTACTAAAACAATTCAAAAAATAGAATTTCAAAGACGAAAGGCGAATTACGAATGACAAACCACACGTAATTCGTCTTTCGTAATTCGTTATTACAAATGATTCACATTAGAACAGCCGAAGAAATAGAACTACTACACCAAGCAGCCCAAGTAGTATCACGTACTTTGGGGATAATGGCAAAAGAAGTAAAACCAGGGGTAACCACCCTATATCTCGATAAAATCGCCGAAGAGTACATCCGCAGTCAAGGGGCTATCCCAGGATTTTTGGGTTTGTATGGCTTCCCTAATACCCTATGTATGAGTCCTAATGCGCAAGTGGTACACGGCATTCCTAACGACCGCCCATTGCAAGAAGGCGACATCATCTCAATAGATTGCGGAGCATTGAAAAACGGTTACTATGGCGACCACGCTTATACTTTTGAAGTAGGCGAAGTAGCCCCCGAAGTAAAAGAACTATTGCGCGTAACGAAAGAATCGCTGTACATAGGTATCCGTCAGTTTCGTGCGGGCAATCGTGTAGGTGATGTAGGGCACGCTATACAACAACACTGTGAGGCACACGGTTATGGAGTAGTACGCGAACTCGTCGGGCACGGCGTAGGACGCAAAATGCACGAAGACCCCGAAATGCCTAACTACGGCAAACGAGGTAGTGGTAAAAAGTTTAAAGACGGAATGGTAGTAGCCATAGAGCCGATGATCAATATGGGTACCAAGAGCATACGCCAACTCAAAGATGGTTGGACAATCCTCACCGCCGATGGCAAGCCTTCTGCCCACTTTGAACACGATGTAGCGCTCATCGATGGTAAACCTAAATTGCTCTCCACCTTTAAGTACATATACGAAGCCTTAGGCATTAAAAGCAATGAGGAGGACGAGTTTTTGCTCAATTAGATGAATGAACACTTTTATTTCCAATATCTCTGACAATTCTGAATCTTACGTAAAGGTTTTAGAAACTGAACTACTTTTTATAGATGAAGGCTTAGAAGAGACAAAAAGATGTCTTTATTCCTCATAATGAAGTAATGAAAGGATTACGAGAACTCATAGAGAATTGGAAAAATGGAAGATCTAACGATTATTTGGTTGCCAAAAGCTAAAATTTGTGAAATGCTTGAGTATAATCCAAGAATAGGAACAATAGTAGATAATAGAAAGGATGTAAGAAGAGTAATTGTACTTCGTAATTTTTCAATTTTTTACCAAATTATAGAACAAAAACAAGTGATTGAAATTATATCTTTTTGGGATAACAGAAATAACCCCGAGAAGTTAAATCTCAATAGAATATAACTCAAAAACTTATAACTAACGACAAATAAATGTACAGAACGCATACTTGTGGAGAGCTACGTCTCTCTCACGAAAAACAACAAGTAACCCTCAGCGGATGGGTACAACGCGTCCGCAACAAGGGATTTATGATTTGGGTAGACCTACGTGACCGCTATGGCATCACCCAGCTTATATTCGATGAAGAACGCACTGATAAAACAGTTTTCGAGCAGGCGAAAACCCTCTCTCGTGAGGACGTGATTCAAATTCAAGGTACTGTTATCAAACGCGAGGCTGCTAACACAAATATTCCTACCGGAGAGGTGGAAATCCTCGTTACAGCACTCACCTTGCTCAACCATTCCGAACTCCCTCCTTTTACCATTGAAGATAATACCGATGGCGGTGAAGACCTCCGTATGAAGTACCGCTATCTCGATATACGCCGTACCCCTGTGCGCGATAACCTTATTTTCCGCCACAAAGTGGGGATAATGGTGCGCAACTATCTATCCGAACAAGGCTTTATAGAGGTAGAAACCCCTGTACTTATCAAATCAACACCCGAAGGCGCTCGTGACTTTGTGGTGCCTAGCCGTATGAATGCTGGTGAGTTCTATGCACTTCCACAATCACCACAGACCTTTAAGCAGTTACTAATGGTAGGCGGATTAGACAAGTATTTCCAAATTGTAAAGTGCTTCCGTGATGAAGACCTCCGTGCCGACCGTCAGCCAGAGTTTACCCAAATAGACTGCGAAATGTCGTTTGTAGAGCAAGAGGACATTATCCAAACCTTTGAAGGTTTGGCAAAACACCTCCTCAAAGAACTTAAAGGCTTAGATTTTGGGGTTTTCCCTCGTATGACGTATGCCGAGGCGATGAAAACTTATGGCAACGACAAACCCGATATCCGTTTCGGTATGAAATTCGGCGAACTCAATGATCTCGCGCAACACCGCGATTTCAAGGTATTCAACGAAGCCGAATTAGTAGTAGGTATTGCCGTTCCTGGTGCCAACAACTACACCCGCAAAGAGATTGATGCTTTAGTAGAATGGGTAAAACGTCCGCAAGTAGGCGCTTCCGGAATGGTATATGTAAAATGTAATGAAGATGGTAGCTTCAAATCATCAGTAGATAAATTTTATAACGAGGACGACCTCAAGGCGTGGGCAAAGCGCACAGGCGCCCAAGCAGGCGACCTTATCTGTATTCTTTCAGGCAAGGCAAATAAAGTACGCGGGCAACTCAGCGCCCTCCGTATGGAACTCGCCGAGCGTCTCGGCTTGCGCAACCCCGATGAATATGCTCCTCTATGGGTAGTAGATTTCCCTCTTTTGGAGTGGAGCGAAGAGGAAGAACGCTTCTTTGCAATGCACCACCCTTTCACCTCGCCTAAACCTGAAGATATTCCGCTACTTGATACCGACCCAGGTGCTGTACGTGCCAATGCTTATGACCTCGTGCTCAACGGTAATGAAGTAGGCGGAGGTTCTATACGTATCTTCAACCAAGAATTACAAGCCAAGATGTTCCAGCTATTAGGCTTTGCCCCTGAGCAGGCACAAGCACAATTTGGCTTCTTGATGAACGCCTTCCGATACGGCGCTCCTCCTCACGGTGGCTTGGCTTTTGGCTTCGACCGATTAGTAGCACTGCTCGGCGGACAAGAAACCATACGCGACTTTATCGCTTTTCCTAAAAACAACAGCGGTCGCGATGTGATGATTGATGCCCCTTCGCTTATTGATGAGGCACAACTGAAAGAACTCAATATTCAATTAGCAAATTAGAAAATTTGTCAATTAGCAAATAAAAGGCTGTCGCAAACTAAAATTTGTGACAGCCTTTGTTGTTTTGTGAAAAATAATATTACTTTTGCAATGTAAAACGCTAAAAATAAAATGTATATGAAACAAGTTTTAAAAGCAGTAGGCTTAGTGCTCTTACTACTCACCTCTTGTAGTAAAGAGGAATCTAACCCTAACAATGGGAACGGTAACGGCAATGTTACCCCACCCGTAGAACAAAAAGCAATTGTGATCACTTCGTATAGCAAAAACTACGGCTATGCAGGTGATAGCGTGGATATTTTAGGCGAAAATTTTCCTAAAAAAGAACAATGTAAAGTAACTTTTGGAGATACTGAAGCTACTATCATCTCAGTTTCAGTCGATGGCAAGAAACTCACCCTTGTATTACCCCGCAGTAGTACCTATTTGCCAGAGTTGAAATTCTACTTTGGCGAAAAAACTGTGGTAGACAACAAAGTAACCAATGACTATGAGCAAAAAATAGGTATTATTGACAAGGCTGTAGGACAATGGATAAAAACTCAATGGGAAAAAATATCCTCAGAACATCATAGTAATTTTATGAAAACCCAAATTGTGGGTGAATATTTATACTCCACTCAAATATGGGGAGGAGCTGCAAATCTTGTCATTTTTAGCAAAGATAATGGTATTTCTTGGAAAAGATGGGAGGATACAGGTCCTTTTAATCACGAATCAGATTTCTATGTTACTCCTAATAATGAAGGTTTTAATGTATATGATTTTAAGATATACAAAGTTCCTTATGGTGGTACAGAAGACCCATTTCCTCTCATTAGGGCTGGAAAATATTTTTTTAGTAAAAAGGGTATCAAGTTCAATAGAGTGGTTTGTGATGATGAAATGAAAAATATTATTATTGTCTCAATAGATGGTGATGTATATAAATCAACTAACGGAAAGGATTTTTATTCTGTAAGAGAAGTTGAAAAATCTGATCGAAGAATGGATTATCAGTTTCTTGCTTTTAAAAGAGATGTAAACCATATATGGATTGGAGGACTTATCAATAAAGGTATGGCTACTCCCAAAATATTATTTTGTAATGGTAATAACGAGCAATGGACAGAATATGTATTTCAAAATGAACCAGATGGGATGGCTGTTGCTGTAGATTTTCCTACTAATCAAATAGGCTATTGTTTAATATCTGGATCAGTTGACAAAATATACAAATCTACTGATGGGGGGTATTCTTGGCAAAAATTACCTTTTGAATTTCCTATTGATATACGATCCTTAGCTTTTCAAGATGAAAATATAGGCTGGGTATCATTAGACAAAGTCATCTATAAAACCACTGATGGAGGCAATACTTGGCAAAAAGAGTTTGAAGCCGAAAGCAATATCAAAAAACTTTACTATACTCAAAATGTGTTATACGCTTTTGCCGAAAATGGTTTGCTATACCGCTACTATTTTAAATAGTGAATTTGCAGACTTAAAATAGAACATCGATTTTTGTATTGAAAACGGATTAGATATGGTAGCTTTTTGCCATTAGTGAAAAGTGAAAAAACATTTTTCGTAATTTGTATTTTGTAATTCGTAATTATTTTGTATCTTTGCCTTAATTAAAAACAAAAAATGAACAGTATGAAAAGAATTTTATTAGTGGTAGCTGTTGTTTTTGCAACTGTTACCTACGCACAAACCGGAAAAGGAAACTGGATGGTAGGCGCTGATTTGGGTCTTTCATTTCAATCTAAAAATGTAGTAGAGAAAGATGATCAGGTACAATATATGGATCAAACCATAACTACTTTTAAAATTACACCTAACTTTAACTACTTTGTGGTTAATAACTTAGCAGTAGGGTTAGGAGTGGGATATGAACACTCAAGAGACAAAAGAGCTAATAGTAGTTGGGATACGGAAACAAATACCCTTATAATTGCACCTAATATGCACTACTACTTCCCTGTGGGAGGAAATTTAGCGCCTTTTGTAGGGGCAAGAGTAGGTTTTACAAGTAGAAAAAATCCCTCAGGGATTGGTGCTGGTGAATGGAGAGGATTGGTAGTAGGTGGTAAAGCAGGTCTTGCTTACTTTGTAAACCGAGGAGCTGCTATTACAGCTTATGCAGAGTATGACCATTTTTCTTTAAAGCATACAGAAAACACTAAACGCAAAACCAAAGAGGGTGTTTTGGGTGTAGGTATAGGTGTTGCCTTGTTCTTCTAAGTAGAAAATCCTTCATAATTATAAATATGGGGTGTTTTAAAAAGTAGCGATATTTTTTAAGACACCCTTTTTTAGTTGATTTAATAAAAGTGTAGTTTACGCTACAGAAAGTCTTTCAATTGACAATTGATAATTGATAATTGACAAATGTGATGGGCACTGATGGGCAACTTCGTTGCTGGATTTACACGGATTGTGATACAAACGTAATTGTAAATCAGTGTTGTATGTTTTGAACAGGTGTTAAATAAACTTTAAACGGAACCATAGTGGGTTTTCAGTGGCTCTACAGTGGCTCTACAGTGGTTCTACAGTGGCTCTACAGTGGCTCTACAATGAAGGTTAATTAAATTATAATTGAACATTGATCGAGTTTATAGTGTTGCTATCTACTAATGTGACTCATTTTGTTGGTTAGATTTGTTGGACAGGTGTGGACACACGGGTAGCCGTAGCACGGCGGACGATTAACTTTGGCAAAGTGTATACAGCAAACGAGATTAATAATTAGAATTACATATTGAACAGACGTTATGGTATAACCATTCTAAAAGATAAAACAAAACGAAAAATTTCTTTAAAAAAATTTGCACATTCGAAAATAAGTTGTACCTTTGCCTTATTAATAACAATAAAAATATAGAATAGTATGAAAAAATTTTTATTAATCGTAGCAGTTGCTTTTGCGAGCGCTACATATGCACAAACTGAAAAAGGAAACTGGATGGTAGGCTCTGACTTGGCTCTTTCATTTAACTCTGTTAAAGAAACACCTCGTTATGACGGAACATCAGGTAATGTACAAACGCAAAATACATTTAAGTTTGTACCTAATTTAAATTATTTTGTAATTAATAATTTAGCAGTAGGTTTAGGTTTAGAGTACCAAAGTACTACTACCAAAGTAAAACCTGTAGCAGGTTCAGAAACAAAGGGAACAACTTCTGCGTTTGTTATAGCTCCTAATGCACATTATTATTTTCCTATCGGTGGCAACTTAGCACCTTTTGTAGGAGCAAAAGTAGGATATGCTTGGGCTTCAGCAGGAGATAATAATAGTGATAAAGAAAGAGGATTGGCATTAGGAGTAAAAGGAGGTATGGCTTACTTTGTAAACCAAGGTGCTGCTCTTACAGGTTATGTAGGTTATGACTATATGAACTTGAAGAACAAACAAGACAATAAAGCAGAAACGAGAATAGGCAACTTCGGTGTTGGTATCGGGGTAGCTTTGTTCTTCTAAGCTGAGAGATTTTATAACTAAATAAGAATATGGGGTGTTTTAAAAATAGCAATATTTTTAGGCACCCTTTTTTAGTTAAGAGTGAAAAGTACGGCGTTTGCATTTAAAGACCTAACCTCTCATTCCCCCTCAGACCCCGTAGCACTATCGTATTGTAAAACGCACTAAATAGAAGTAATACTTAGAATTATTTTGAAAAATGGGAACAGAAGTTTTAACAAAAAAATCTTATACCCCTACCCCTGAAATAGAAGGAAAGGTAGAAAAACTTACAGAGGAAGAACGTCAAAGAATAGAATGGGCTCTCAAGGAAGAAGCCTTAGGCTTAGTTGTTTCTAATGAAGAAGTAATGCGAGAAGCAAGAGAATTGTTATGCCAACGAAAAAGAAAATAAATTGGACGCATACTGCAAAAATTGAGTTCAACGAAGAGATAATTTATTGGATAGATGAAAAAGAAAATTATGCTTATGCCGAAAGAATTATAAATGAAACTGAAAAGGCACTATCTTTTATAGCAGAAAATCCATATAGTTGTACTCCAACAGACTATGAGAATATCCGCAAAGTATTTGTGCTAAATCGGTACATCATATTCTTTAAGATAAATCAAGAGGATATAAGAATATTATATTTCTTTAATAAAGACGACAACCCTAAGAAGATAAAACTATATTAGTTTAATAAAAGTAATTGAATATGAAACACAAGTTATTTCCTGCAGCACTACTTCTTTTAGTAGCCTGCAACCAAAACCCTAACAACACTAACGACGAAAAGATGAACTATCCTCAAACACGTATGGATAATACCGTCGACACTTACTTTGGCATTCAGGTGGCTGACCCTTACCGTTGGCTCGAAGACGACCGTTCTGCTGAAACCGCTCAGTGGGTAAAAGCCCAAAACGATTTTACGTTTGGTTATCTCTCTAAAATACCTTATCGACAAGCAATAAAAGAGAAACTCGAAAAACTCTGGAACTATGAGAAACTGAGCGCTCCTTTTACCGAAGGTGATTATACCTATTATTACAAGAACGATGGCTTACAAAACCAATCGGTGCTCTATCGCAAAGATAAAGAAGGCAAAGAAGAAATTTTCTTAAATCCGAATACTTTTTCTAAGGACGGAACAACTTCATTAGGAGACATCGCTTTCTCCGAAGATGGTTCGTTAGTAGCTTATCTCATTTCAGAAGGCGGTAGCGATTGGCGTAAAGGGATAGTGCTCGATACGAAAACTAAAAAGGCAATAGGTGATACCTTAGTAGATATAAAATTTAGTAGTATCGCGTGGAAAGGCAATGAAGGCTTCTTCTATTCCAGCTACGACAAACCCAAAGGGAGTGAACTATCAGCAAAAACTGACCAACACAAACTTTATTATCACAAACTCGGCACGTCTCAAAAGAGTGATAAGCTCATTTTTGGTGGCACACCAGCTGAGAAATATCGTTATGTGTCGGGCACAGTATCCAATGACGGGAAATATCTGTTCATTTCGGTTGCCAATGCGACTTCAGGTAATAAACTATTTGTAAAAGATTTATCTAATCCTAAATCTTCTTTGGTAACTATTACCAACAATTTCGATGGAGATACAGGATTTGTAAATAACCAAGGCACAACGCTCTTTTTAGAAACCAATATCAATGCGCCTAACGGTCGCTTAGTGAAAGTAGACTTTAAAAATCCACAGCCAGAGCATTGGCAAGATGTTATCCCTGAAACCAAGAATGTGCTCAGTATTACTACCGCAGGCAAATACTTATTTGCTAAATATATGGTAGATGCTCTTTCTCAGGTAAAACAATACGACTACGAAGGGAAGCTCATTCGCGAAGTGAAGCTCCCCAGTATAGGTAGTGCGGGAGGTTTTTATGCTAAAAAAGATGAAACACACACCTATTTTAGTTTCACCAATTACGCATATCCTACCCAAATATACAAAATGGATTTGGCAACAGGAGCTACTGAACTCTATTGGAAACCCGCTATTGCTTTTGATGCCACTCACTACGAATCTAAGCAAGTGTTTTATACCTCTAAAGACGGCACAAAAATACCAATGATGATTACCTATAAAAAAGGAATCAAACTCAACGGTAAAAATCCTACCTTATTATATGGATATGGAGGGTTCAACATCAGTTTGATGCCTACATTCGGTGTTGCCAATGCGGTGTGGTTGGAACTCGGGGGGGTATATGCTGTTCCTAACTTACGTGGAGGAGGTGAATATGGTAAACAATGGCACGATGCAGGCACTAAGATGCAAAAGCAAAACGTGTTCGACGATTTTATAGCAGCTGCTGAATATCTTATAAAAGAGAAATACACCTCTCCCCAATACCTTGCTATCAGAGGAGGCTCTAACGGAGGACTCTTGGTAGGAGCCACTATGTTACAACGCCCCGACCTGTTTAAGGTAGCTTTACCCGCAGTAGGTGTACTCGATATGTTGCGTTATCACACTTTTACTGCAGGAGCGGGCTGGGCTTATGATTATGGTACATCTGATGATAGCAAAGAAATGTTTGAATACTTAAAAGCCTATTCACCCTTACACAATGTAAAACAAGGAGTAGCTTATCCTGCTACCCTTATAACAACAGGAGACCACGACGATAGAGTAGTACCTGCTCACAGTTTTAAATTTGCTGCGGAATTGCAAGCAAAACAAACGGGCAACAACCCTATTCTTATACGAATAGAGACTAATGCAGGGCACGGAGCAGGGACACCAGTGAGCAAAACTATAGAACAAAACGCCGATTTGCAAGCATTCACTCTTTGGAATATGGGGATTAAAACACTCCGATAAAGAGTAGGGGAGAGGAAAAAGGAAAATAGCTTCGTAACAATATTACACAATTTTTTATACTATTTAGTAGCCAAAAGTGTTTACAAAAGAAGTATTAAATAGGGTAAAAAGTAAACTCATTCTTTTACTTTTTTTTTACATTTCAAGGGGTAAAAGGGGTTAAAATGTAAAAATAGTGTTAAAGTTTGTAGGTTATTGAAAAATATTGTTGAATAAATTTTGTGTGTATAAAATAAATGCGTACGTTTGCGCCCTAATTAAATGTGAATTTAAACAATGTTTATGGCAAGAAGAATATTTGTAATGCTACTTGTACTATTAGTACTAGCTGCGTGTAAGCGTGGCGGTGGCGACAGCAAAGGAGAGCTTGTAGGTGTTAAGGGGAAGAGCTGGAAACAGCCCGCTCCTTACGGTATGACGCTTATTCCGAGTGGTTCTTTCATTATGGGTAGTTCCGATGATGATAAAACTGCGAGTTTTAACGCACCAGTGAAAACTGTGAGCGTGGGGTCGTTCTATATGGACGAAACCGAAATCACAAATAGTGAGTATCGCCAGTTCGTGAATTGGGTTCGCGATTCAATTATCCGTACTCAGTTAGCTGAAATGGCGGAACAAACCGGTCAGACCCAAGGCAGTGGAGGTATCGGTGAATATGCATACTTAGATGCGAACACCGAGAAGATGAATGCTTATCAGCAGTATCTTCAAAACACATATGGCGACCAAAAAGCACGAAAATTGAACAAGAAAGTAGCACTTATTTGGGACACTAATAAATTCCCAGATGAATACTACTCGGAAGTAATGGACAAAATGTATTTGCCCGAGGAAGAAGCTTACAATGGCAAACGCATTATGGACGTTCAGAAGTTCGAGTTTAAATATCAATGGCTTGATATGGATAAAGCCGCTCGTACTCGCGGTAACCGTAAAGACTTCATTAAAGAGGAAATCGTGAAAGTATATCCTGATACTACTGTATGGATTCGCGACTTCAACTATTCTTATAACGAGCCAATGCACAACGACTATTTTTGGCACGAAGCCTATGGCGACTATCCTGTGGTAGGCGTTAGCTGGATTCAAGCCAAAGCCTTCTGTGAATGGCGTACTCTTAACAAAAACTCTTATCAAAAATCAAAAGGTGATTACACTGTAAACTCTTTCCGTTTACCAATCGAATCGGAATGGGAATACGCAGCACGTGGAGGTCTGCCAGGAGGTACTTATCCTTGGGGAGGTCCTTATACCTATGATGATAGAGCTTGTTTCCTTGCAAACTTTAAACCAATGCGTGGTGACTATGCTGTTGATAATGCACTCTATACCGTAGAAGCTAAGTCGTACGAACCTAATGGTTACAACCTCTACAATATGGCAGGTAACGTATCAGAATGGACAAACACCTCATATGACCCCAATTCATATGAATATATGTCTACAATGAATCCTAACGTACTTGATGACAAGAATCACCGTAAAGTAATACGTGGAGGTTCTTGGAAAGACGTTGCCTTTATGTTGCAAGTAAATACTCGTGATTATGAGTACCAAGACTCAGCCCGTAGTTATATAGGGTTCCGTACCGTACAAGATTTTATGGGTATCAGCGACAAACAACAGGCTAAATCAGCAAGAGGATACAGATAGAATTAAAAGAAAAATCAAAAAAATTAACTAATAAATTTAACAAATAAAAAAAAGTCTTATGGCAGGAAGTAGATCAACAAAGAAATTGTTTAATATGGTTTATGGTATAGGTGCCTCAGTTGTAATTATCGGTGCCTTAGCCAAAATTTTGCACGTGGATATCTTAGGTATCAGCGGTGGCGTATTGTTAGCAGTAGGGATGGGAACAGAAGCATTCGTCTTCTTCTTCTCAGCTTTTGAACCAATAGATGAAGAGTTCGATTGGTCATTGGTTTATCCTGAGCTAAAAGGAGGTGCTCCATCAGGACGCCAAGGAGCTTTGGCTTTACAGTCAGGAGAAGATAAGATTCTTAGAGAATCATTATCACAAAAATTAGATGGTATTTTAGCAGAGGCTCGTATCGATGCGAATATGATGCGTTCATTGGGAAGATCTATTGAAAACTTCGCAGAAGCAAGTAAAGAAATCGCTCCAGTGGCTAATACGATGGTGGCTACTCACAAATATGGTGAAGAGCTTTCAGCAGCAGCATCAAATTTAGAGTCATTAAACAGCCTTTACAAATTACAATTAGAAAGAACAGAAAGACAAGTATCTGCACAAGCAGGTGTTGTTGATAACTTAGATTCATTAAATCAGCAAATGCTTACGTTTAAAGACAACTTAAGATCTTTGAACACTATCTATGGAGGAATGTTATCTGCAATGGGCGGCGCACGATAAGAGTAATTATTTATTAACTTATTAAAAAAATAGCTTATGGCAGGTGGAAAATTAAGTCCAAGACAGAAGATGATTAACCTGATGTACTTAGTATTCCTTGCGATGATCGCATTGAATATGGGCAAGCAAGTACTAGATGCATTCGGGTTAGTGAATCAAAAGTTTGAATCATCAAACAAAAGAGCTAATGAAGGCACATCTAATGCTTTAGCCGAATTAGCAAATAAAGCAAATGAGAATCAAGCTCAATATGGTGAGATATATGAACAATCCAAACAAATAAAAGAACTATCAGATGGATTGTACAGCTATATCCAAGATATTAAAACCAAAGTAGAAGATGTAATTGGTCAAAAAGACATTCCTGTAAATCAAAGAAACTATCAGGCAATGGATCAGTCAGATTTTACTGACAATTATTTCTTTGCTGAGGGAGCACAAGCTAAAGCTCACGCAAGTGAATTCATTGAAAAAATGAAAACCTATCGCGAAGGAGTATTAAAAGTATTGGGAGATAATCCAGCTTATAAAGCTTTAGCCGATAAAGTAAGCGTGAACTTTAATACTGACGACGTAAAGAATAGAGAAGGCAGAACCGTAAAATGGTTAAATTTTAACTTTGAAGGGTTTCCTTACGTTGCAACTTTAGCAAAACTCTCAATGATGCAGTCAGACATCTTAACTACTCAACAAGAATTTTTCGATACTGCTTTGGCAGGTAGTTTGAAGTCACAAGTTTCAATGACTAACTATACAACTTTACTTGAACAAGGTAAAGGAGCGTATTACCAAGGTGAGAAATTCGATGGTTCTATCGTATTGGGTAGAAAAGACGCTACTACACGTCCTAATGAAGTAGACATCGCTATCGACGGTAGAAAGTTAGGAACAAGTGAATACACCATTGAAGATGGTCGTGTGAAATTAAACATTTCAGCAGGTAATACAGGTGACCACAAAATTACAGGTAACTTGTACTTCGACCAAGACGGAAAACGTATTGCTGTACCTGTAGCACAATCTTTCTCTGTAATTCCTAAACCAAACTCAGCAGTTATTTCAGCTGATAAGATGAACGTGGTGTATCGTGGTGTTGCTAACCCTATCACTATCTCTATGCCTGGTGTTCCTGATAACAAAATTTCAGCATCAGCACCTGGTTTATCTAAAGCGAGTGGTAGTGGTGCTTGGGTAATGCGTCCAGGACAAGGTAGAGAAGTTACTATTCACGTAACAGGTGAGCTTGCAGGACAAAAATTCAGCTCTTCTAAAATGTTCCGTATTAAAAATATCCCACGTGCTGTAACCAGCTTGGGCGGACAAATAGGAAACGCTAAATTACCAAAAGCAAACGTATCTGTAATGCCAGTGATGGCTGTTTTGGAAGACTTCGACTTCGACTTGAAACTACAAGTAAACGAATTTAAAGTGTTTATTCCAGGACAACCAAGTGTATACGTGAAAGGTAGCAGAATGAACGAACAAGCAAGAGCAGCTGTTCTAAGAGCTAAACGTGGTGATAAAATTCAGATATTTGACGTGAAAGCAAGTATCATCGGTAACTCTGAGCTCAGATTGCCTCCTGTATCACCAATTGTAGTTGAAATAACAAACTAAGACAAACCATTATTATGCACGTAAAAGATATAATATTATTATTGCTTTCAGTATTTGCATTTCAGCTCTCCAAAGCTCAGGTAAACATCTTAAACGCAAAAGTAGCAAGCGAAATAGGTGTTAAATCTGAAGCGCGAATAGAAGCTGATAATGACAAACCACTACCTTATGGCTATGTGGACGACCGCGATATCCTTTGGTCAGTAGAGGTATGGGAAGTAATCGACCTCAACGAAAGAGCTAATTTTCCCCTCCTTTTCCCTACTGATACCTTGGAAATAGATGCTTATCGTCGCTCATTGTATGATGTACTTTTGAAGAACATCAAGAATGGCAAAATTCAAGACATCTATGTAGATTCTTATTTTACTCAAACAAAAACAGCAGAGTCAATAGAAGCATCACTATCAAAAGTAGATACTTTAGATGTAGGCTATGAGCAACTTAACGCAGGAGAGGCTCTTTCTCCTGAATATGTAACTCATAGAAACTTAGAGTCTGCAGATATCGCTCAGTACCACATCAGAGGTATTTGGTATTTCGACAAACGCCAAGGTGAATTAAAATATCGTTTGCTCGCGTTAGCTCCTGTAGCTCCCGACGTAAACTTTATAGATTCTGATGACTCTACTATGTCGGCATTAGTACCTCTATTCTGGGTATTCTATCCGCAAGTACGCGATATTTTGCACGAAGCGAAAACCTTTAATAGGAAGAATGATGCTCGCCCTGTCTCTTTCGATCACGTTTTAAATGCACGAATGTTCAGTTCCGTGATATTTAAAGAGGCGAATGTATACGGCGACAGAAAAATCAAGGAATTCCTTCCTGATAATGCACTCTTCCAATTGTTAGAAGCTGACAAAATTAAAGAGAAAATTCGCGACAGAGAGCAAGATATGTGGACAAACTAATTTTAAATTCACAGAAATATTCTTTAAACTGCTTTGAAAGAGCGTTGCTATCAAAAGCAATGCTCTTTTAAAGCAGTTTTTTAATAGAAAATAAATTTGTAAACTATGGATATCAAAAATGCACAATTAGCAGTTGATAATTGGATAAAAGAACACGGGGTTCGCTATTTTAATGAACTTACCAATATGGCACAGCTCACTGAGGAAGTAGGAGAGGTTGCCCGTATTATAGCTCGCCGTTATGGAGAACAGTCCGAGAAAGAAAGTGATAAAAACAAAGATTTAGGCGAAGAACTTGCCGATGTAGTATTTGTTGTGCTTTGCTTAGCCAACCAAACAGGGATTGACTTGCAAGAGGCTTTCGATAAGAAGATGCTAAAAAAAACACAACGTGACCACGACCGTCATCACAATAATGAAAAACTAAAATAATTACGCTACATTATTGTATTTATCATTAGATTTTGTATCTTTGCCCTATTAAAACAAGTAGTATAAAATGGCTAAAACAACAAAAGATAACAAGGAAATGAGTGTAGAAGAGGCTAAAAAACAAGCTCTAAAACTCACCTTAGAAAAATTAGACAAAACCTATGGCAAAGGAACTGTACGTGCCTTAGGCGATAATCCTGTCGAAGATGTAGAAGTTTACTCTACGGGTTCTATCGGGCTCGATGCCGCTTTAGGCGTTGGAGGATATCCTAAAGGGCGCGTAATCGAAATTTATGGACCTGAATCTTCTGGTAAAACCACCCTTACACTGCACGCCATCGCCGAAGTACAAAAAGCTAAAGGGACAGCTGCTTTTATCGATGCTGAACACGCTTTCGACCCTGTTTACGCACAACGCTTAGGTGTAGATGTTAAAAATCTACTAATTACTCAGCCTGACAGTGGTGAACAAGCTCTTGAAATCGCCGATGCTCTTATTCGTTCCAATGCAGTAGACCTCGTAGTAATCGACTCGGTAGCAGCACTTACTCCCAAAGGTGAGATTGATGGCGAAATGGGAGACTCTAAAATGGGGCTTCACGCCCGACTAATGTCTCAGGCTTTACGCAAAATCACCGGTAGTATTAGCAAAGCAAAATGTATCGTTATTTTCATCAATCAGTTGCGTGATAAAATAGGTATTACTTTTGGGAATCCCGAAACTACTACAGGAGGTAATGCACTTAAATTTTACGCCTCTGTGCGTATAGATATCCGTAAAGACGGAGGACCTCAAGGAAGCGCTGCTATTAAGGACAGCAATGGCGAAATCATCGGTAATAAAACCAAGGTGAAAATAGTTAAAAACAAAGTAGCATCGCCTTTTAAAACCGCTACTTTCGATATTATGTTTGGCTTAGGCATCTCTAAGTCTGCTGAACTTCTTGAGTTAGGCGTTGAGGCTGATATCGTAGATAAAAGCGGTGCTTTTTATAGCTATAAAGGCACCCGATTAGGTCAAGGACGTGATGCCTCTATTGCAATGCTTAACGACAATCCAGAAATAGCTGAACAAATAGAAGTAGAACTACGCGAATGGCTTAAACATAATGAACTCTCTTCTAATCCTAAAAAAGGTAAAAAGAGTACTAAGGCTAAAGATAAAAAGGCAGTAGAACCTGAGTATTCTGAAGAGGAATACGATGAAGCCGACAACTATGACGAAGAAGATGATTAGTTAAACACCAATATAATTGAGAAAGGCTGTGCAGAACGTTCTGCACAGCCTTTCTTTTTTAATAATTGAAACAATTATTTCTTTGCAAAAGTAAGGAGTACGCCTCCTTGTTCATCGGTAAGCAACAGTTGGTCTCCTTTTAGTTGGTATTGCCTTACCTTTTGCATAGCCATACCAAAAGCATCAGCAACCTCCATTTTTTCTGCACAAAGCATTAGTGTAGAAGCTAAATCACCAAATACAAGTTCTTTATCGGTGAGGGTTTTAATACTTCCCATAAAGGTATTACAGCTGTCAGAGCCGTTCACCTTCATTTCACTGATATTGAGTTTTAATGTAGGCTGTGCCTCAGGAGTGATAGCCTTTTCTCCCATACTCACTAGTTTCCATTCGCCTTGCAAATCAAACCGAGAGTCTTTTACCTTTTCTATTTCGCGCACCAAAGTATAAGCAACATTTGGCGCACCGGCGGAGGCGTCCTTCAGCGGTTTTTCGCTTACTTCTATCTTTTTAAAGTAGCCTTCTTCAAAGGTAAAACCTTCAATAGGAGCACAAAAAGCCTCCCATTGTGCTTTACTCAAATTATCGCCTTTGTACACTTGCAAGCATTGCATTTTGCCAGCTCCTGCACTGCTTTCTACTTGGGAGCTATTTACCCAATATACCGCTTGGGTACTGGTAGAGCAACTCCCCAATCCTATTGCTACGCTCAGTAGCGTCATAAACTTGATTTTCTTCATTGCAAATATTTTATATATTTTTTTAACGTCAGTTCAATATAACAAAAACGCCCGTCGCGTTGCGACTATTTGATGTATTTCTTCAGCGTTTTCATTAAATCATTAGCTCTTAGGTTATCTCCTTGCGACAATAAGTTTCCTTCCGGGTCTATGAGAAAAGGCGCAGGGATACTCGTTACCCCATATTTCTCAGCGGTTTTGCCATCGCTGTCCCACACATTATGCCACACCATTCCTTCTATTTTGATAGCGTCCTGCCAAGCGTCTTTATCCTTAGGTCTATCTATCGATACTGATAGAATTACAAAATTCTTCCCTTTGAACTCTTTATACGCTTGTTTGAGGTATTTGTTTTCCTTCTTGCAAGGCATACACCACGAAGCCCAAAAGTCTACCAGCACATATTTACCACGTAACGAAGATAACGCTAACTTTTCACCATTAGGCTGTGGTAAGTTAATTTCAGGTACAAGGTTATGGCGTTGCAACGCTTGTGCAAAGGATTCCGCAGTTGCCAAAAAGAAAAGTGCTAAGGCTGTAAATAAAAATCTTTTTCTCATTCGTAATCTTGTTTTTTAGTTATTGTCTTTGCTCATACAAAAACCTGACCAAAGTCGTAGTACGACAAGCAATTCTTCATATCAGAATTAACTACTAACCACTAATCATTAAAAATATCCTCCTTTTTTACGGTCTTCCATCGCCGCTTCCGTTACTTTGTCGTCTATGCGGGTCTCACCGCGTTCCGAAATACGCGAAGCAGTAATCTCATTCACCACCTCTTCAAGAGTCGCTGCATTGCTCTCTACGGCAGCAGTACAGGTCATATCACCTACCGTGCGATAGCGCACACGCTTGTTTAGGATAGTATCGTTTTCATCTATCTGGATAAAAGGCGACACTGCAATAAGTCTACCTTCGTACTCAATCACCTCGCGATTGTGCGCAAAATAGATAGAAGGAAGTGCTATTTTTTCTTGCTGAATATAATTCCACACATCTAACTCCGTCCAGTTCGAGATAGGAAATACCCGCACGTTTTCGCCTTTCTGTATCCGACCGTTGTAGATGTTCCACAGCTCCGGACGTTGCAACTTAGGGTCCCATTGACCAAATTCGTCTCTTACTGAAAAAAAGCGCTCTTTGGCACGTGCTTTCTCTTCATCTCTACGCGCCCCTCCTATGCAGGCGTCGAAGTGAAACTCCTCAATAGTGTCCAATAAAGTGTGTGTTTGCAACCAGTTACGAGAAGCAAACTTACCTTTGGGCTCGGTAAGTCCTTTCGCTTTAATAGTGTCTTCTACTTGTCGCACAATCAGTTCCGCACCTATGCGTT
The DNA here is from genome assembly GCF_001278825.1 of Capnocytophaga sp. oral taxon 323. Lineage (NCBI taxonomy): Bacteria > Pseudomonadati > Bacteroidota > Flavobacteriia > Flavobacteriales > Flavobacteriaceae > Capnocytophaga > Capnocytophaga sp. oral taxon 323. Next base: position 1,750,774 of record NZ_CP012589.1, on the reverse strand, counting down.
TAGCAAGGGCATCGCGATATTCAAGAGCTTCGGGGAAGTTATGACCCGTGTCGATATGTACCAAAGGGAAAGGAATCTTCATAGGAGCAAAGGCTTTCATTGCCAAGTGCACCAAGGTAATAGAGTCCTTACCACCACTAAAAAGCAAGGCAGGACGCTCAAACTGCGCCGCTACTTCGCGCATTATGTAAATACTTTCAGCTTCTAATTGTTTTAAATGTTCTTTATTCACGATTGTTGATTAGTTAGAACCCCAAATTAAGGGTTAATATATGTTTTATAAATATTCTTGTTCGTGTACGATAGCCATCTTTATTTCCCTTATCAGCAAAAATAGTATTATGATAACTAACGTAACTTAGAAAGCACAAAGGTAGTACATTTTTTTTGATTTCAAAAATATACTACCTTTTAACAATTGTTTTCTGCTCTTTTCTCCTTTTCCGTCACTACATTCCCCCTTTGAAGGAAATCCACATCGTCACTCGTCACTCTTCATTCTTCATTCGTCATTTCTTCCCTTTTCCGTGATACTCCCCCCTTTGAAGGGAAGTCCGCGAGAGCGGAGTATGTGAATAGGGGGGATGTTATTCCCTAGTGCCTATGGCCTAAGGCCTATCACCTATTCCTCTTTCTTTCGCCTCGAAACCTCTTTTTTAACATTTTTAACCCTGTTGTATTATATTATGAGTCAATCACTTATATACCCTTTCTATACCAATCGTCCAAGATTCGTATAAGCTTCCTATAAGCTCTCTATAAGCTAACCCCACCCTCCTTACACCCTTTTTTCATCAAAAATCCTACTTCCCCTCTTCCGTTCTTCTCCGTTTCCTTCCGCTCTCTCTAATTTATCCAATTTGTCCGACAAGTCTGATCTATCAAAAAATGATTTTTATCACTATTCATTTTCTAATTTCCTAATTTCCATTTGCTAATCTGCTAATTTTCTCCCGCCCGTGTGGCTCACACTGCCTGTGCGGCTCGCACCTTTGGCAAAGTTGAATAAACTAACAATCCCTCTGCTAGTTTACAAGGCGTAGCCTTGATTTTGTTTAAATTTTGTTTGATTTCTGAGGCACAGCCTCATTCCTCTAACTCAACCTCACACCCCATTTTCTCATTTCCTAATTTACTCATTTTCTAATTTTTCTAATTTCTGAGATTTACGCCCAACCCACATTCATTAACAAAAAAACAAATGGCAAACTTTGTACAACTACAAAATCTACCATTTGTTCCTGTGTATAACCAAAATGTTTATTTATTAGCTTTGCAATATCCTAAAACAAAATCTTCTATCAAAACAAAAAAGACCTTATACATAGTGTTTCCTATCTTAATATCCGTCTCCTTGTCATTAGGAAAAAAGTCTTTTACCCTCACATCGTTTAGGGTAAGTGTAGGTTTGTTGTGAATTTTAAAACCTACTTCTTTGGCACACCACGTCATTGTAAGTTTCTGAATGATGTTATGAATCGAATAATTCGCTGAACGATAATTCCATTGAGTGAATTTATGTGCAATACGCAATATTTTCTCTCGTTTCTTCTCAATATCCACCCCCACAGGTTTATTACTTATCATCACGACAACTTTATCAAACGAATGACTAATCGAAATAAAATCTTTTCCCTTTAAAAAAGGCTTCCCGTAAGCATTGTAATGCAAAGAATTGGGGGCGTGTCCTAACTGAGTTAGCAATAAACGCGTAGCTAAAAAGTTCTTTTTAGCCCTCTCATTGCTAATGGCATTGTAACTCTCCTTTTGTTCAGGAGTAAGAGGAGTTTCTTCTTCCAACACAGCAAGCTCCTCCCTTACCTCCCAAATGTACAAGGTGGTTTTTTTATCTACTTTTATGGTGCTCTCTAATGGCATATATAATTCCCCTCCTAATTTCGCACAAAGATACTGAAAAAATCTTAATTCTTACAAGTTATATAAACCACCTCTGTATCTTTTTCTTTTCTTTCAGAAATCAATAATATGTTAAAACAACGCCCTTATAATGAGCTTATTTAGCATCATTTTAATAGTTCATAAACAATGAAGACGTTAATTTGTGTTACAAGCATAACTTTTATTCTTTTGCTTTCCTATCAAAAGTTTAACAAAAGATTAACGCTCTTAAACGAAAAAAAGTCTTCACGATGAGGAAAAATCGTGAAGACTAAAAAATAAAATATAACTTTTAAAAAAATAAAAATGATAGCAAATTCTTATTTATAAAGAACTTTTTTTACTGCTTTTACTACGTCGTCAGCATTTGGCAAAAACTCTTTCAAAAGTTCTGAAGAGAATGGTGCTGGCGTATCAGTGGTAGTAATGCGTTGTACAGGCGCATCAAGATAATCGAAGATGTGCTCTTGTACTTGATAAGTAATTTCAGAAGATACACTGGCAAAAGGCCACGCTTCTTCCAAAATCACTAAGCGATTAGTTTTCTTAACCGATGCGAATACCGTGTCAAAATCAAGCGGACGTACAGTACGCAAGTCGATGATTTCACACTCAATACCTTCTTTGGCTAAAATATCAGCAGCTTTATGCGCTTCTTTAATAATTTTACCGAAAGAAACGATAGTTACATCAGTACCCGCACGCTTAATATCGGCAACGCCTAATGGAATAGTGTATTCTTCTTCTGGCACTTCACCTTTATCGCCGTACATTTGCTCAGATTCCATAAAGATAACAGGGTCGTTATCACGGATAGCCGACTTCAAGAGTCCTTTTGCATCGTAAGGCGTAGAAGGAACTACTACTTTCAATCCAGGGCAGTTAGCATACCAGTTCTCAAAGGCTTGAGAGTGGGTAGCCGCCAACTGACCAGCAGAAGCGGTAGGACCACGAAAAACGATAGGAATATTAAACTGACCTCCTGACATCTGGCGCATTTTAGCCGCGTTGTTAATGATTTGGTCAATCGCTACTAATGAAAAGTTGAAGGTCATAAACTCTACAATAGGACGGTTACCATTCATAGCAGCCCCTACTGAGATACCTGCAAAACCACCTTCGGCGATAGGGGTATCAATAATACGTTTAGGCCCAAATTCATCGAGCATTCCTTTAGAGGCTTTATAAGCGCCATTGTATTCGGCTACCTCTTCACCCATCAAATAAATAGACTCGTCGCGACGCATTTCTTCACTCATCGCTTCGCAAACGGCTTCTCTAAATTGTATTGTTCTCATTTATATTTATTAAATAAGGTATATAACTAAAATTTCTGTTTTGAAAGCACAAAAGTAATAATAATTATTTAATCTCCTAATTTTTTACTACTTTTATTTTCTATATATTATCTAAAATGTTATATATCAAATATTTATTATGTTATTTACCTTATCTCTAATCTCACCACTCTCTGGTTAAATCGCCTATAAAAATACGAAATCTTATATAGCATACGGAAGATAAAAGGGTAGCGTCCTTGGTCGTACTTACTCATAAAATACTCTTTCGCCACGTGCAACTTAGGGTGCCACTGCTCCATCGCCTCGCTATACTTTTCACTCCATTGAAATTCAGGACGCCTGTCTTTATCCATTGCTTTTAGTGTATCGTGGTTCTTAGCGTGCCCTACTAAGGCATAAGCGAGCATATCGAAGAGAAGAGTAGCCTCAGTAAATGCTTCACAGAGATGTATCATAAAATCTTTTACCTCAAACGGAGGGAAATACATCAGTACCCCCTCAACAATAATGAGTATCGGCTTGTGGTGAGCTTTTACTTTTTCTATCCATTCGGTATCAAAGAGAGACATTTCTAAAAAACTACGTCTTTCACTCTCCTCAAAAAACTGACGCCGGATAGCAATTACCTCAGGCAAATCGAGGTCATACCAATGGGTAAGTTCCGGACAGCCCAAACGCTCATAACGAGCATCGAGACCCGTACCCAATTGTATTATTACTGCGTCGGGGTGTTGCTCTATAAAAGCACGTGTTTCTTTGTCTATTAGGTGAGCGCGCACACACACGCCTGCTTGGGAGAATTTAGCTTTCTTGAACCGGCTAAAATCATAGTCTATTTTGTTTATAATCTCAGCAGCCTTCTCATCGCGTAACAGCGGTTGAGGTTCTTTATTTTCAGTAGCTTTTGCCCATAAAGTAATGAGCATTGTTTCGGGTATTTTGTTCATAGGTGTTAGAGGTTAGAATCAGACCTGTCGAACGAGTCGAACAGGTCTGATTCTAAAAATTAGAACTCGTGAAAGAAAGCGGGGTTTCCAGTAGTGCTAAGCACTTGTTCTACAGTTTCAGTAGCAGGGTTGAAATCGAATAAGCCTCTTTTATCAGTACCGAAAGCACCAAAGAGTACTCTATCTTTCAGTTTGGTGATGAGAATACTATGTCCGTCAGTAAGCGGAACGCCCCTTATCTGGCTGATAGATTTGTTGTTGAAATTTATGAGTACTGCTATAGCGTTTTTAGCAGTATAGGGGTTTGCGCCACCGAGTTCCACGATACCCACATAAGCTACAGCTTTACCATTGCCTATATACTGGCAGTTATACACGCTAGCAGGCTTGTAAGGCTTGTATTTAGTGCCTGCAATAGGAGTAGTAGAGATATCCCACGATTTGCTACTGTCGAATTCAGTCTTGCCTTTGGGAATACAGAGGAAACCGCATTTAGTATTGTCTTTGGAATATCCAAAATAACCTGCGGTAGCTATATAAAGGTCACCTGCTTCATTGGTAAAGAGCATTCCTTTACATTGTGCCATAGGGCGAGTGGGGAAAGTGAGTTTGGTAGTGGTTTCCGATACTACTTTTTCTACCACATCAGTTTGAGGGTCGATGATAGCCACATCACACTGTTGGTAGTCGGCGTAAGGTTGCCAACCTGCACCAGGGTTGATTTGGTTGAGACATAGGTAATACTTGCCATCGCGAATAATACCCATAGCAGGCTCAGGACTACTGTCGCCGTGAGCATACTTAGCGAGGTCGATTTCTCCTGTTTTTTGCATTGTCTGTGGGTTGATAATCCACACCACGCCTTGTGTGTACATAGGCACATAGGCTTTGGTAGCACTTACTTTTTCGAGATGACCTACCATCGAATTAGAAAGCCCTGCGAGATTTGCTCCTTTGGTGAGCTTTTTGGTAGTAGGGTCGTAAGTATATTGGGTGATACCGCCGACACCTTTCATAGTGTCGAAGAGGTAGACACTTTTCCCTTCTACTTGTACCGAAGAGCCAAACTCTACTTGCTCAGCTTTGGAGTTATCAATAGCGATACCTCCTGCCATTTTATGAAAGATTTGAAGGTAAGAACTACCACTCATACCATCGGGGTTTTTGACAGAAGTTTCTAATAAGAAATCACCTGTATAAACCACATTACTTGGTGGTATGGGAGCAGGGGTAGGGTTGTCGTCTTTCTTGCAACCCACCGAGAGAAGTGCTAAAGAGCACACAGTTAAAAATACTTTTGAATACATAAAATTAGTTTTTAGTTATTATTATTAGTTGTTAGACTCGTCTGACCTTTAAAAAGTAGCAACCCTATAAACATCAAGGCATTACCCAAGCTGATAGCCGATACATTCAATCCGTTTTTAATAGCCGAATCTGGTAACAAATAGGCTATAAGATGAATGATGCCAATACCTATAAACATATTGAAAAAGGCTGCTACGCGAGGATAAACGGTCTTTTTCCTTACAAAAGCTATGAACTGTGAGATGTTCATCAGTAGGAAAAAGACGATAAAAATGTAATAGCAAGGCACTAATACATTATTAGAAAAGGTAGTAGCTATATTGTGAGCTAAGGTTGCATCGGTGGGGTAAAGCTGTTTGTAGATAAGCATCACCACAGCACAATTAAGGTGCACCCCACAAGCTGCCATTACCAGCCACCCCCAGATACCTACTTTGTAAAGCTTTGAGAGCGTTTCACTACCTTCTTTCATCAACTTGTAAATTTGCCAATACCCTATGCTCTGCAGAGGGATACCTATCACACCTAAGAATCCTCCCCACATAATGCGCGATAGGGGTAAGGTAAGTGAGAAGTTCATTAGTGATTTTTCAGGGTTTTCTACCTGAATGTACCCCAATAGCATATCACCGGAAAAAGTAATAAGTGATGCTATTAAGCCTAAAATAAATCTTTTTTTCATATATAATTGTTTTTCATCTCTTGCTTCACTTTTTATAGCCAGCCAATCAAAATTGGTTTGTAAAATTTTCGTCCTACGCTTTAGATTCGCTTTAAATTCGCTTTTAATTTATTGTAGACCCACTGTAGACCCACTGTAGACCCACTGTAGACCTACTGTAGACCTACTGTAGAGCCACTGTAGAGCCACTGAAAGTATAGTTAAAGTATATTTTTAGTTCGGACGAGAGGGAGTTAGAATATTACTCTTAGCTTCACCCCTCCATTGATTCCCATTAATGGGCGGTTAAATTCTGATAAGGTCTTTTCATTCGTTATATTCCGCACTTTCCCCGAGAGGAATACTTTATTATTCAAGAAACTGTGCTCAAAACCTATATCAATGGTCGTACTGCGCGGAATGCGGCGTTTCTGCAATTGCGTCATTTCAAAATCATAGTAATATTCTTCTACGAAAGCAACATCGGCAAAAAGGCGTGTGTTTTGCCCCGTGCCACCAAAAAGGTTCTCGCGGTGGAACTCCAAGCCTGCATTCGCCATTAAGTATGGTATATTAGGCATACGTTTGTTTTTAGTAGGGTTAGGCACGGTGCTTTCTGGCTCGTAAGCACGTGTATCGCGCAGGTCTTGATAAGTAGTGTTGCCGTATAGATAAAGCGAAGGCAATACATCGGCTTTGGCTTCAAACTCTACCCCAAGAGTACGCATCTCACCAAAATTCTGGTATTGTGCCCCTATGAGTCCGGCAGTATAACGTATCATATCTTGCAAATACATATAGAAGAAGTTCATTTCTATCTGAGCATTGGTAGGGTGCTTGCCTGTAAGGTCGAACAGCAAACCGAGGTTAGCGCTGAGGTTACGCTCTGGCAATAAATCAGGAATGGGGATTACAGCTATACCATCGCCTAAGAGCTCCGTTTCCGAAGGAATACGCACCTCATAACCAGCAGAGAGTTTTCCCATTAGCGAAGGCAGGAAGCGGTAACGCATCGCATTATTCACCCCAAAATCGCTTTTGCTTACATCTACATCGTACTTACCGGGGACGAAGAGTGGCGCCATTTGGGTGTGCATAGTGTACATATAATGGCGTACTGTGAGCGAGTTCAAAAACACGTCGTTAAGCGTGCGGAAGTCGTATGTAAGTCCGCTTATCCAACTGCGCATTTGCGAATCGAAATTCACTTGCTTACCCAGACTCAGGGTCTTTAAGTCGTCTTTGGGCGTACCGTTTGCCATAGAAAACACACTGTTGATATTCAGCGAATGGCGTTCAGTAAGAATGTACTCTAAATTGGTTTTATTAATAAAAGTGAGCTTTTTATCGTCAGAGTCCGATGGATAGTTATAACCTGCCTCACCGCCATAGCGCGAAGGGGTAGGGTAGGAGCTACCGTCCCACTCATAGCGACGGGTGGCTTTGTCGATGAAGTTCATTTTGGTAAGTACCAATCCGTTGAACATATCGAGGTTTAAGCCTTCTGTGAGGAAATTATCTTTTTCGAGTTTATTAGAGAGCCCCGTCATTAACGACTGACTATGGGCTTCTCGTATATCGTATTCAATACCTTGAATTTCCTTATAGGTTTTGACGAACACGGGTTCTAATTCTACTTCGTCGAACCACCATTTCTTTGCTTTGAAGCTCCCGCCAATGATGAGCTTGCGGTACTTATCGTGGTTGCGGGTGATGCGCAATCCTTCTTGAAAAGGAGAATCGAAAGTGTAGTTATTATCCGATGAAGTATAACCCCCACCAATACCGAATACCAATCCACGCTGTTTGAGGTTGCGTTTGAATACCCCTTGTGCCTTATGGGTGTTGTAACTTTCATATCCATAACTGAGGTCGGCATATTTATCGGGGTATTCGCGAATAACGATATTGATAGCTCCTCCAAGCGATGAGCCCCCGAAGCGTGCTGGTACTACTCCTTTGTAAATCTCAATACGGTCAATCATATCTATGGGGATATCATTGATATCGATATAATCCGTTTGCTCACCTAAGGGCAATTCGTCTATAAAAAAGCCTATGCGTTTGCCTTCTAATCCTCTTACTGAGATACGTGAACTACTGCCCACCCCTCCTGAAGAACGCAAAGTGATACCTACGGTTTTTAGAAGAATGTCCTGTACACTGCTTACCGTACCTCGTAGGTTACTCATATCAATTACCGTTACGGGCATACTCTGCTCTTTCTTTTGGTGAGCGATACTCTTGCCCGAAACAGTTACTCCGCTTATTTCTTCGGCTTGTTCTTTCAGCGATACATCTGAGCGCATCTGTCCTTTCACACTGATTTTCTTTCCAAAGGTTTGATAACCGAGGAAACTAAACCACACGGTATAATTCCCTTCGGGCAAATGTGCCAATCGATATTGACCGCGTGCATCGGTGCTTACGCCTTTGTTTAGTTCTTTGATGTAAACATCGGCACCTATTAAAGGTTGGTGAGTTACTTTATCGGTAACCGTACCAATGAGTTCGGCAGTGTTTTGAGCTGATATAGAAAGACTGAAGAGTAGTAGTAAAAGAAAAGTTTTGTTTAACATAGATATCGGTTTTTGCTTCTCAAACTTTGGCAAAGTTGAATAGACTAATAATCAGTATTTAATCGCTTGCTAACTGCTAACGACTAAAAAACTAAAGGCTAAAATATTTGGTGGTTTGAAATATGTTATTTACTTTTGTTCTAAACAACAGATTTCAGAGCGCAAAAATACAGCAAAAAGGAAGTGCGATTGTTTAATTTCCTTAGCAAAGTTTTACATCTGAATAGCAAATAAAGTGATTGGTTGTTTGTAGCTGGCTAGTGGTGCTGACGGCAAACAGCTGATGAACGTGATAAACGACTGATGAATATGATAAACGAAATAACATTACCTTTGGCAACCAACGAAGAAGAGGTACAAAATTATTACGAAAGAGTGAATGAACAAATGGGGGTATTCCAATTGGAACAACAAGCCTTAGGCAATCATACTTACTACCGATGGCAAGTACAAATGAAGGAAGAAGTGACTTTTGTGGGACGTATGGATATTCCTTCAGTGCGTCTTTATTTTGTAACCCGAACCCACAAAGGTATGGCAGTGCAGATAGACGGGCTAAATTGTATCAGTAAGGCGGGGACTCACAATATCTTTTTTGGTAAAGAAGAATGCTTGGGCAAAGACTTGTTGCATAAAGATGATATTATAGAAGTGATTACGGTTGCTATCAGTGCTGAGCAATTTGCGCAAATAGCTACTCAATACCCCGAAACTTTTATGGCGTGGTACCAGCGCTATGAGCGGGGTGGTAACTTTATTCTTTCGCCTGAACAATCACTTCCTACTGACTTTGCTATGCAAACCGTTCTTGACCAACTGCAACACGCTTCTCTTTTAGGCAAGGCAGCACGACCTTATGCCGACCTAAAAGTGCAGGAACTTTTTTTGTTACAATTACATCAATACGAACAGCAACAGCTACAAGTATACCAATACTGCAAAACCCAAACCGATGTGCGGAAGATGTACGAAGTGCGCGACCGCCTTACGGCTCAGTTGGACGTTACGCCTTCGATAGCTGAATTGGCACGTGCCGTAGGTGTGAACGAAAAGAAGTTGTGTTATGGTTTTAAAGAGGTATTTGGCACTACTGTTTTTGGTTATCTATACGACTATAAAATGGAGTTGGCACAACAACTGCTCCTTCACACCGATAAGAGTATAGGTGAAATCGCTCTCACCTGTGGGTATGATTATATATCGCATTTTTCGACTGCCTTTAAGAAGAAGTTTGGTAGAAATGCAAAGGAGGTAAGAAATAAGAGGTAAAAAAAGACTGTCTATGGTTTTTAGACAGTCTTTTTTATAAAAATTTTTCTATGAAGGCTTACTAGAACTTGTAACCTACCCCTACTTGGAATACGCGGTTTTTGAAATTCAAAGTAGGAAGTTTATATCCGTTTTCTGAATACGATTTAGTCGATAAATCGGTAAGACCTAAATTAAAGGAAGCATCGAAAAAGAAACCAGAATCGAAGTTGTATTCAGCACCAAAGCCTAATCCTAAATCGAATTTCTTGTCGAGAGTTAAAGGTTCATTGTCTACATTTACTAAACCAAAATTCGAATTATCTTTACCGCTGGCTTTAGCTTTTGACACAAAACCTAAGTTCACCCCTATTTTAGGGCGGAACCCATTGAAGTCGTATTTAATCCAAAGGGGAATGTTGAACTGCTCGATTTTCAATTTACCGTCCTTAATATCTAATTCTCCAAGCGAAATGTTGTTGATGCTACCACTTAAAGAATTGATATTAGCTCCTTGGAAAGCATAGTCAACACCAGCTTCTACCCATAATTGTTCGTTGAAGCCATATTCGATAAAAGCTCCGAAGTGAAACCCAGGGGTGTAAGAAGAACTAAATTTGGCGGTTCCTGTAACTCCTCCTACTGAAACTGAAGTTTCAGGGTCAGAAACATTGGACATCAAAAAGCCGGCTTTAGCACCTACTTTAAATTCTTGGGCGTTAGCCGTAATGATAGTGGCGATTGCCACAACAAAAGTAATAAATGTTTTTTTCATTTGTAATATGATTTAATGGTTTTTACTTATGGTTATTAATATCTCTGAGCTCTTTGAGTTTTCAGAGGGGTAGTAGAATAGTAAATTAAATGAAGTGTGATATAAAATTTGGATTTCTGATGAGTTTTTATTTTGCAAAGATAAATAAAAAAATTTAATTAGCAAATTTGGAAATGAGAGAATGGAGTAAATGCCAATAATACCAGAAATGCCAATAATGCCACTAATCAACTTTTCCAAAGGTGTGAGCCACACGGGCAGTGCGAGCCGCACAGGCAGTGCGAGCCACACGGGCAGCCGTAGCACGGCAGGCGGGGAAAAATTAGCAAATGGGGAAGGGTTGAGAGGTTCGGAAAATATCGGAAGAGTTCGGAAGAGGGAAGGGAGAGTTTTTGGTGAAAAAAGGGTGTAAGGAGGGTGGGGGTAGCTTATAGAGAGCTTATAGGAAGCTTATACGAATCTTGGACGATTGGTATAGAAAGGGTATATAAGTGTTTGACTAATAGTATAATACAGCGATGCGAAAAATGGTGAAAACGGGGTTTCGAGGCGAAAGAAAGAGGAAGAGGTACTAGGACTTAGGCCATAGGCACTAGGGGAGAACATCCCCCTAACCCCTTTCAAAGGGGGAATGTGATGATGGAAAAGGGAAGGAATGACGAGGAACGAATGACGAATGACGGAGGTAATAGGAGGAATGTGGTGACGGAAAAACGAAGGTAAAGAAGCGGTAAGGCGAGGCTAAAGCGAAGTTATTGCTTGTAAAAAAGTCTTTGTAGCGCCTTGTTTTTCGTTTATATATTGGCGATTGATATTGCCTATAGCGGTGCGCTTTTCGGGTGAAGTAACAAGGTTATTCATCACCTGGGCGAATTCTTCTTTACTGCTTACGGAGAGAACGCCTCCTAAGGTGACTAACTCCTTTGCTTCATTGAACTTTTCATAATTCTTACCGATGATTACAGGTACCCCAAATACGGCGGGCTCTAAGACATTGTGTAAGCCCGTAGTGCCCATTCCGCCTCCTACATAGGCTATATCGGCATAGCTGTACACTTTGGTGAGAATGCCTATGGTATCGATGATGAGTACGTCGTAATCAGAAAGGTTAAGAGAGTCTTTCTCGGAGAATAGGGCAACTTTACGGTTTAACTTCTGCTGGTTGTATTTGAGTTCTGCGATATCGGTAGGGTGAATATTATGAGGGGCAATGATGAACTTCACTGGGGCAGTGCAAGTGTTGATATACTGCAAGTAAATGTCTTCGTCGGTAGCCCACGAACTACCGAAGACCACACATAGATTGTTTCCTTTGAACTGCTCTACAAAATCTAAATGGTTGTCTCGTTCCAATATTTCGGCTACACGGTCGAAGCGGGTGTCGCCACTGACAGTTACATTATTGAAGCCTAAGTTTTTAAGTAGTTGCTGAGAAAGCTCGTTCTGCACAAAAAAATGAGTAAAGCAATGCAGGGCTCGGCGCATCATTCCACCGTAAGGCTTGAAGAAGATTTGATTTTTGCGAAAAATACCGGAGAGCAAATAAGTGGGTACTTGTGCTTTTTTGAGCTCAGAAAGGTAATTGACCCAAAACTCGTATTTCACAAAAATAGCCATTGCAGGATTTACCATTTGCACGAACTTGCGGGCATTAGCAGGTGTATCAAGAGGAAGATAGACCACTATATCGGCATCGGGGGTGTTTTTGCGCACCTCGTAGCCTGAGGGAGAAAAGAAGGTAATGAGTATATTATAGCCTTGTTTTTTCAGGGCTTTAACAACGGGCAAACCTTGTTCGAACTCGCCGAGAGAAGCGGTATGTATCCACACATAGCGGGTATGAGGGTCGAGTTTTGCGGTAAGGGTAGTCCATACGGTTTTACGTCCGCTTACAAAGAGGTGTATTTTTTTGTTGAATAGGGCAACGATGGGGAGGATTGCCTTGATGATATAAAGAGAGAATGTATACATTTTAATGATGAATTACGAATGACAAATGACGATACAAGGCGCAAAGGTAGTAAAAAAGGGACAATAAAAAAAGCGCAAGCCGTCGGCTTGCGCTTTTTCACTTGTTATATTTATCTGTTTACAATGAGTTTTCTTTAGTGAATTTTACGATTTCGGAAATACGTCCGAAAGCAACGCCCACTACTGTATCGGCAGCGCCGTAGTACACTGCTACTTTGTCCTCTTCGATAGAATGCAAGGCAGCACAAGGGAATACCACATTAGGCACATCGCCGGTAGTTTCGTAGAGAGTGGCAGGCGCCAAGAGGTAAGGCTGTGTACGAGCGATTACCTTGCTTGGATTGTTGAGGTCTAACAAAGCAGCCCCCATAGAATAGCGGAAACCGTTGCAAGTGTTGATTACCCCGTGATAGAACAATAGCCAACCATCTTTTGTTTTGATAGGCACAGCTCCTGCTCCTATTTTAGTACATTGCCAAGCGCTATCTATAAAAGGTGTTACTTTCATCACGCAGCGGTGTTCACCCCAGTATTTCATATCGGGGCTATAGCTGATGAAAATATCACCGAAAGGCGTATGTCCGTTATCACTTGGGCGGCTAAGCATTGCATATTTACCATTGATTTTCTCAGGGAAGAGCACCCCGTTGCGGTTGAAAGGCAAAAAGGCATTCTCGCATTGGAAAAACTCTTTGAAATCAAAAGTATAGGCAATCCCGATAGTAGGACCACAATAGCCATTACACCAAGTTACCCAATAGCGGTCTTCGATAAACGTTACGCGAGGGTCGTACTTATACTCAGAATGAAGGAAATCAGTATTACCACCTTTCATCACGATAGGTTCGTGGTTGATTTCCCAGTGGATAGCATCTTTACTGAAGCCAGCAAAAATGTTCATTTGCACTGCTTTGTTGTCGCAGCGGAAAACCCCTGCATAGCCGTCGCCAAAAGGTACAACAGCCGAGTTAAAAATACTGTTAGAGGTAGGGATATCATACCTACCGATAATAGGGTTTTCAGAATAACGCCACATTACATCGGTACAACCCGCAGGGCGTTCTTGCCAAGGAATTTTTTGACTCATTATTTTTGTTTTAGTTATTAGTTATTCTGTCTTTTTGCTTGTCGTACCACGACCTACAATTACACTGTTTTCTTAATTAATTCTGTGATAAACGCTATTTGCTCGTCGTCAAGCTCGGTGTGCATAGGCAGAGAGATGACTTCTTGTACTAATTTATTAGTAACACCAAAATCAGCTTCGTTATAAGAGTTGCGGGTATAGGCTTTTTGGGCGTGCAATGGTATAGGGTAGTAAATACCAAAAGGCACTCCTTTTTCACCCAATACTTTGGCGAGTTCATCGCGTTTGCCATTGGTAATACGGAGAGTATATTGGTGGAACACGTGGTCGTTACCTTTGGCAATTACAGGGGTAATGATATGAGGATTGCCTTTCAGTGCTTCGGTATATTTGCGAGCTGCTTCACGGCGGCGGGCGTTATAATCGTTTAGGTGAGGGAGTTTGGCGCGCAATACTGCTGCTTGTAAAGAGTCGAGACGAGAGTTTACCCCTACTACATCGTGGTGATAACGCACATACATACCGTGATTTACGATACCGCGAAGAGTGTAAGCCAAGTCGTCGTCGTTAGTGAAGATAGCCCCTCCGTCGCCGTAGCAACCTAGGTTCTTAGAAGGGAAGAAAGAGGTTGCCCCTACGTGACCGATAGTTCCTACTTTTTGTTTGTGTCCATCGGCAAAAGTGTAATCGGCACCAATGGCTTGCGCATTGTCTTCAATCACAAAGAGGTTATGTTTTTTAGCCAAAGCCATAATAGCTTCCATATTGGCTGGCTGACCGAACAAATGCACGGGTACAATAGCTTTCGTGCGGGGAGTAATCGCTTTTTCAATTGCCTCGATGTTGATATTGAAAGTATCATCGTATACATCTACGAGTACAGGGGTGAGTTTTAGTAAGGCAATCACTTCCACAGTTGCTGCGAAGGTAAAATCGGCAGTGATAACTTCATCGCCTTCTTTGAGTCCGAGACCCATCATTGCTATTTGTAGGGCATCAGTACCGTTGGCGCAAGGGATTACGTGTTTTACCCCCATATAGTTTTCCAATTCCTTTTGAAAGGCTTGTACCTGAGGTCCATTAATAAAAGCGGTGGTGTTGAGTACTTCTTCAAAAGAAGCTTGTACGTCGTTTTTAATTCTTTCGTACTGACCTTGTAGGTCAACCATTTGTATTTTTTCATATGTCGAATATTATTAATCCTTAGTTTTTAATCCTTAATAGTTAGTGTTGCTTTGCCACGACTTTTGTCAAAGTCCTAATAGCCCGTCGCACTACGACTACGTAATGCCTACCGCGCCACAGTTCTATAGCCATTAAACACAGCCTTCCACAGTGCAAAGATACAAAAATATTTTGAATTATATAAAAATATTCCCTTCTTAATACATAAGGGTTGACTCACCTTCGTAAGCCAACCCTTATGATATTAAAAAAACTTCTTATTCCTAAAAATATTTCAACTTCTGTGTGAAAATCGTTACACGCTGACCGTTAACCGACATTGTTTTCTTTGTCCAGTTGTTCTTCTTGTCATACACAAACTCGTAAGTCTCTGTTTTAGTAACGTTACCATCTTTGTCAAAGTATTTAACCTCCACCTCATTGTTGTTTTTGTCAAAAGCTGAAACAACTCTCTGTTTCAAAGCGTTATCTTTGTCAAACACTTGCTTTTCTACCATATTCCCTTTGGCATCGTAAGTATATACCGTTTTGCTGGTAAGCTCGTCCTTTGTAAATTTAGACTCTTCCGATAGTTTCCCCTCAGGAGTATACTTATAAGTCGTTTTATCTTGGCACATTCCTGCTATACAATCCGTGCGTTCTACAAGCTGATTCTGTTCGTTATAAACATTTATTCGGCTCATAAAAATATTCCCGTCGGGCGTCTCTACATCGTGCTTGGTAAGGTTCCCTTTTTCGTCATACTCATACACATTCTTAGAAAGCAACGTGTTCGAATCATCTCTCGAAGCCGACTCTATCATATTCCCGTCTTTGTCATACACATCCACGAATTTAATCGTCATTCCATTTTGCTTCGATTGCATTTTCACAACAGTTCCCTTTTTGTCAAACTGCGAAAAAAGCTCAGAGTTCATCGGTATTTCTTCTCCGTTTTCACCAATTTGAATACCCGATTGCACAACCGTTTTTACTTTCCCTTTCAGCTGAGCACGCTCCCAACCATTCTTTTTCTGACTCTGCCCAAAAGCGACAGTAGTAGCTAATAAGGCAATAGCTATGATTCTTTTCATAATAATGTTCTATTTAAAATAATACTTTTTTGGGGCGCAAAAGTACAAAAGATTTCTAAATGTACCAATACACCATATCCTCCTATTCACCAAAACTATGCCAAAACAAAGTAAAATAAGAATAACAAAGCTCCTCTTGTTATATTTATAACTAAATAACCATTGTTTGTTTCTCTTTTTAAAGAATTTTTCTACCCTTATTTAACCTCAATTCGATATAATAAAATACTATTTTCAATCACCCGTCGTACTATTTTCAATCACCCGTCGTACTACTTTCAATTGCTTGTCGTGCTACGACCTCACACCTTTCCCGTCCCTAATTCCCCCTTTGAACGGAAGTCCGCGAGAGCGGAGTATGTGTAAAGGGAGAGGTTTGTCAGCTTTTCCAGCTTGTCCCCCTTCGGGGGTTCGGGGGTCTACCGAATAAATGATTCGCTACAATTCCCCCTTTGAAGGTAGCCAGCGACAGCTGGGTATGTGTAAAGGGGAATGTCATCACCTATGCCTATGTCCTAAGACCTCACTCTTCATCATTTACTAATTTGCTAATTCTCTAATTATCCTTCCTTTTCGCGCCATACTCCCCCTATTGCCTATGCCCTAAGGCCTAGTGCCTATTCCCTTTTCTTTCGCCTCGAAACCCCGTTTTCACCATTTTTAGCCTTGTTGTATTATATTATGAGTCAATCACTTATATACCCTTTCTATACCAATCGTCCAAGATTCGTATAAGCTTCCTATAAGCTCTCTATAAGCTAACCCCACCCTCCTTACGGCTCATCTTTTACCTTTTATCTAAACTCTCCCTTCCGAATATTTCCGATATCTTTCTTTCTCCTTAGCTCTTCTCAATAAAGCCTTCTATCTCGTCTTATTTCTGTCCGACAAGTCCGAATCGTCCGAGAACTCCATTACTGCCCGTCGTGCTACGACTGCCTGTGCGGCTCGCACCTTTGGTAAAGTTGAACAAACTAACAATACCTCCGCTGGTTTACAAGGCGTAGCCTTGATTTTGTTTAAATTTTGTTTGATTTCTGAGGCACAGCCTCATTCCTCTAATACAAGCTCACACCCCATTTTCTCATTTTCTCATTTCCTCATTCTCTAATTTTCTAATTACAAGCGGTTCTTCTCTTCTTCTCCAGCTCCTTGTCCTTTATACTTGCTTTGGGTGGTATTGAAATTGTAACTCAGTCCTACTTTAAATCCAAAATTGCTGTAATTCTGAGCAGTACTATTACTAATGTACGGATTTTGTACGCGTGTGTGCTCATTGAGACCGTTATAAGGGTCCGAAATTACGGCATACACTGTAAGCGATTGGTGGAAGAACATACGGGCAACCCCTACGACTATTCCGCTCATATCCTTGTAGGCGTAGACTTCTCGGTTTGAACCTTTGTTCATATAAATAAACATCGCCAAGATTAACCAGTTTTCAGTAGGAGTAATTTGGTTCATCATTTCTACCATAAACCTACCTTCACTGGTGTAAAACACATTGTTAGCAAAAGGTTTTTTATAAGTGAGCGTAAGTTTAGGCATCCATTTGCCTATTTGGGTTTGCGCATTGAGCACACATTTCAGTTCGCTAAAATCGTCGTAATTGCGAAGGGTTTTTTCAACGGCATCGGGATTGATGCTTGAGAGTTGGTAATCGGAATAAATACCCTTGTGAATATTCGAATAACTTACCGAAGCCGAAATAGGACCATAAGTAGCCAAGGCATTCCATTCATCAGTAAGCTGAGGCACAATATATGGGTTTCCGCGATTGTACAAGAAAGGAGAACTATAACTGTTGTAGTCGCTGAGCTCATAAAAAGCCGGACGTTTGATTTTGCGTGCATAACTAAAGGTCAGTTGAGTTTTATCCCAAGGGAATGCGATAGAAATATTGGGTAACCAATCGCGGTAGGTCTTGCTTTTTACGGGGCTCTTTTGTCCGTTTTCGTAATAACCAAAGTCGGCGTACTCGTAGCGCGTACCGAGTTTCAAACTCACTTTTTTAATAGGGTAAGAGAAGCTCACAAAACCAGCCGAACGCGTTTCGGTATTCTTAATATCCGAAGCCGAAAGCACATTATCGGTATAGTCCTCAGTGCGATGCAGGTCGCTTGCCTCTACGCCATAGTTTATAGCGCCCTTGCCAAGGGTTTGCAAGAAAGTAGTTTTGAGTCCCCACCAATCGGAAGCAGCATCGGAATGGGTGTGCACATTACGAGAGGTTGTGCTGAGGAGGTTGTGCTCCACGACATCGGAAGTGTTATCGGAACGCTGACCGATATAATCTACATCGGTTTGCAGTTTCAGTTTGTCAGTAATTTTGCCTTCGTAATAGGCATTAATGCCTAACTTTTTATCTTGGCTAAAGCGGTCGTATTCATTGAGCCCTTTGGCAGTAAGGAGGTTATTTTTGAAGGTAGTGGTCTCTTGGGTGCTAAACCTGTGTCCTACCCAAGGTTCTACACTCCCTCTCACACTTGCGCCTATGGAATGTTTGTCCGAAATCTCGTGTGCTACCCCTATTTTAGCATTTATTCCTTTGGCATTACTCCTGTTAGTTTCGTCGCTTGTTACCCGCCAATCATTGCTCTGGGTATGCACTTGCAAATCCTGATAGAGGTCGGCATTTTTCTTGTTGAAGTTGTTGAAGTTACCTATAGTAGTAAACCAGTCGGTTTTGCCTTTGCGATAGTTGAGACTAAGCCAAGTAGTTATCATAGCTCCTTTTTTTAACACATAGTTTTCATTTTCAACCGACCCGCTGAGTCCATCGCCTTGTTTCTTTTTCAGTTTGATATAAATTACCGCACCCACCGTATTGTCGTGTTCCGCACCAGGTTGGGTTTCCAGCTCTATGCTCTCAATATCTTTGGGCGATAACTGATTCACCTCATCTAAATTGCGCACCCTGCGGTTATCGATATAGAAGATAGGATTGCCTTTGCCAAACACCTCATAACCTCCACCGGTGTAGGAAGTGCTCACCCCAGGCAAGAAGTTGATAAGCATTTCGGCTTTGGGTAGGTTCTGCAAGGTCGATTGCGCCACATTGGTACTGATGCGCGTACCCTTCTGTTCTAATATCGGGCGATGAGCTGTTACCACTACTTCTCCTAACTGATTGGTAGCAGGAGTCAAAACAATGGTGCCCAAGTTGCTCCCTGAGGGCGTAAATACCACCGTTTGATATTCCAAATGCGTAATTTTGATAACCACCTTTTTACCCTCAGCGGCATTGGGTAGTTCAAAAACACCTCGCTGATTGCTTATTGCCCCTTTTACAAGGGTAGAGTCGGGGAGAGTCATTAGGAGCACATTGGCAGCACTCACAGGCTTTTTTTCAGTATTCAATAAGGTTCCTTTAAAAGAAGATTGTGCAAAGCCATTGGCAGTTACTGCTAAAAGCAGTGATAGAATAATCTTTTTCATTGTTTGTATGGTTTTTGGTTACTAAATGTAAACTAATTAATTTCACGGCGCAAAGATATAACAAATAAAAGTATTATGCAATACAAAGTACCATAAAAATAGCGTTATGATATCATTATTTTTCCATTACGCTGATTATCAATTATCTTTTCTTGATTATTTTTTAAAGAAGAGCGCTAATATCTTTCACTTTCTGCTCTATAAACGAAGAATTTTCAGAAAGGTTGGAATAAGAAGTAAAAAACTTTGCCAAAGGTCGTAGCACGACAAGCTACTTCGAACTTCAAAGTTTATACTGCAAAAAATGCTTGTCGTGCTACGTCTATTCGTTGTTCTCAATCGTCTTATAAGCCTCTATAATACTGCGTACCAGTGGGTGACGCACAACATCTCTGTCGTCTAAGTGAAGGAAGGCGATACCCCGTACTTTTTGAAGGATAAGCATAGCTTCTTTAAGTCCGGAGGAAACTTTACGAGGTAGGTCTATTTGTCCAGGGTCGCCGGTAATCATAAACTTGGCATTGCGCCCCATACGGGTGAGGAACATCTTCATTTGGGCGTGAGTGGTGTTCTGTGCCTCGTCAAGGATTACAAAAGCGTTGTCTAAGGTGCGCCCGCGCATAAAGGCAAGAGGCGCAATCTCTATGATTCCTGCCTCAATAAAGGCGTTGAGTTTTTCGTGCGGAATCATATCGCGCAAGGCATCATAGAGGGGTTGCATATAGGGGTCGAGTTTCTCTTTGAGGTCTCCAGGAAGAAAGCCGAGATTCTCGCCTGCTTCCACTGCCGGACGAGTGAGGATAATCCTACGCACTTGTTTTTCTTTAAGAGCTTTTACGGCTAAGGCAACGCCCACATAGGTCTTACCTGTACCCGCAGGTCCTACGGCAAATACCATATCGTTTTGGTGCATCAGCTCTACTAATTTTACTTGATTGGGGGTTTGCGGACGTATGATTTTGCCATTCACGCCGTGCACAATAATGTCCTCTTCGCGCACTTTTTCGCTCTTCTCAGTATTAGTAGCCGAAAGAATACTATCGATAGTGCGCTCGTCTAAGCGATTGTATTTCGCGCAATAGGCGATGAGCTTTTCCATTTGTTTCTGAAAATCTTTTAGCAAATGTTCTTCGCCAAAGACAATAAGTTTAGACCCCCGTGCTACGATTTTCAGCTTCGGGAAGAGCGTTTTGATGTATTTGATATTATTTTCGTCTTCGCCACAAAACACTTGGGCGCTCACGTCAGTAAGTTCTAAGTTTAATTCGTTCACTTTATTTAGTTATCAGTTAAGAGGTATGAGTTAAAAGTTTTGGCAAAGATATGAAAAAATTGTCAATTAGCCAATTTGTTAATAAGCAAATCACTCGTTAGATAAATCCGCACCCTCTGCCCTGTCCGACAGCTCTCCCTAAGTCTCTCTCTAATTTACTAATTCTCTCATTTCCTAATTTTCCTCTTTCCGTCCCTAATTCCTCTTTGAACGGAAGTCTGCGAGAACGAAGTATGTGTAAAGGAAGAGGTTTGTCATCTTTTCCAGCTTGTCCCCCTTCGGGGGTTCGGGGGCTTACCGAA
Source organism: Capnocytophaga sp. oral taxon 323 (assembly GCF_001278825.1). Classification (NCBI taxonomy): domain Bacteria; kingdom Pseudomonadati; phylum Bacteroidota; class Flavobacteriia; order Flavobacteriales; family Flavobacteriaceae; genus Capnocytophaga; species Capnocytophaga sp. oral taxon 323. The sequence continues at coordinate 1,729,727 of NZ_CP012589.1, read as the reverse complement.
TAAACGACTCACTACATTCCCCTTTTCCGTCACACTCCCTCCTACTGCCTATGGCCTAAGGCCTATTGCCTATTCTTTTTCTTTCGCCTCGAAACCCCATTTTTCCTATTTTTTGTGTTGTTGTATTATATTATGAATCAACTTTTTATATACCCTTTCTATACCAATCGTCCAAGATTCGTATAAGCTTCCTATAAGCTCTCTATAAGCTAACCACACCCTTCTTATAGCTCATTTTTTACTTTTCACCTCAACGCCCCCTTCCGTTTCTTTCTGATACCTTCCGAATCCCCAAACACTTCCCCATTTGCTAATTTCCTCATTTCCTAATTCTCTCATTTCCTAATTTCCTCATTTTTCCAATTTGCTCATTTTCTAATTACTTCTTACCTTTGCAAAAAATATTAAATAAGATGAAAAAATTAGTTTTATTCCTCACCATTTTGTCCGCTTTGCTATCAGCCTCTTGTAGCAAAAGCAACTCCGATGAACCTACCCCCAACCCCAACAACCCTATTGTTCCCACTCCACAACCCAACCCTAACCCGCAGCCCAATCCACAACCCAATCCGCCTACCCCTTCCCCTTCCGATAAAAAGATACTTACAGGTACCTTTATACAGCTTTTTGAAAAAGGTGATTGGAGCGAGGCTCAATGGGACAATTTTTTAGGCGAAATTAAAGACTTGGGTATGAATACCCTCATCGTGCAACACATAGGATATATAAATCCTTCTAATAACCTCACTTGGTTCGATTCAAACAATAACTTTACTACCACCAAAATTAAACCTACCCTACAACGAATCCTCGCCTCAGCTCAGCGTAAAGGCATAGAAGTGCACATAGGCTTGCTCTTTGATGAAAGTTATTGGCAACACCAAACCGATGCGTCGTGGCTACAAACTCAAGCCAATTATTGTATTGCTATTGCTGAAGATATCCAACGCCAGTTTGGTACTCACCCAGCCTTCAAAGGGTGGTATATCCCACACGAACCCGAGCCTTATGCTTATAATACCGATGATAAGATAGCTCTTTTCAGAGAGAAATTTATAGACCGCATCTCTAATCGTTTGCACCAGCTGAATAACAAACCCGTTTCAATTGCTGCCTTTTGGAATAGTGCACTTTCGTCTCCCGAACAGTTGCAACACTTTATGGCTGAACTCGCTAAGAGTAATTTAGAAATCATTATGTTACAAGATGGGGTAGGGGCACAACACGTAACCCTCAACCGCCTTGCTGAGTACTACCAAGCGGCTGAGCGCGGACTATTTCAGGAAAACAAAAACTATAAAGGCGTATTTTGGTCAGACCTCGAAACTTTTGCCTCACCTAATGGTCAGGTACCTTTTCATCCCGCCACTTTCGATAGAGTCAAACAACAACTCACTACCGCCTTCTCCATTCCCAAAGTAACCAAAGTAGTATCTTTTGCATATTTTGACGATATGTACACCCAAAGCCCCAATAAAACCCAAGCTGATGCTCTACGTGAAGCTTACAAACAATATATAAAAAACAAATAACAATAAAATTAGCTATAAAAATGAAAATAGCCATAGGAAATGACCACGCAGGAGTCGATTATAAAAAAGCCATTGTAGCTTTTTTGGAAAGTAAAGGAATAGAAGTACTCAACTGCGGTACTGATACTTCTGAAAGTGTAGACTACCCCGATTTTGGTCACGCCGTAGCCAAAGCCTTAGAAGAAAACAAAGCCGACCTTGGTATTGTGATTTGCGGTAGTGGTAACGGCATTGCAATGACCGCCAATAAGCACCCTCACATCCGCTGTGCCGTTTGCTGGACAAAAGAGCTCTCTGCTCTTGCTCGTGCCCATAACAATGCCAATGTGCTAAGTATTCCCGCCCGCTTTACCGCCATTGAGCAAGCCGTAGATATAGCCAAAACCTTTCTCAACACCCCTTTTGAAGGCGGTCGCCACGAAAGAAGAGTAAAAAAGATTTAAATCGCATTTGCGTCGCTACACTTTGCCAAAGTGTGCAACTCGCACCTTTGGCAAAGTTAATTATAATCAATTGCTTTTAGTTATATTGTAGGGGCGATTGGCAAATCGCCTTCACAAAACAGAGCCTCTCAGACAGGCTTTTTTTGAAGAAGTAAATAATACTTTGTTAAATAAAAAAGATTTTATACTTTTGCCAAAAAATAGTAGTATTATGAATACAATCACATTACAAGCAACTATCAATGAAGCTGATTTCCCTACTTTCTTAAGTTTGTTCGAAAAGTTCAAAGTAAAAACAGTTCTTTTGAGTAAAAAAGAAGGGAAAAAAACATATCCTATTGAAACAGCTATTCCTAACGAGGAAACACAGAAAGCTTTTCAGGAAGTGAAAGAAAAAGGTCACCTTATGAAAAAATATAAAGACGTTAGACAGCTTTTTAAAGATATAGATGATGAACAGCTTTGAAGAAGAAGAAATAATTTTTGATGTTGTAGCAACTGTAGCTTTCAAAAAAGACAAAAAAAGATATAGTAAAAGCTCTAAGAAGATTGAAAAAGTTCTTAGTGTAATTGATATTTTACAGAGAAAAGGAGTAGAAGGTATTCCTAATGAAATGAAACCTCATTATTTAAAAGGGCAATATAAAGACTGTTTAGAATGCCATATAGAAGGAGATTTTCTTATTATATGGATACAAGATAATGAAGAAAAAGTAATCTATTTGATGAGGCTTGGAAGTCATTCTTAATTATTTAAGTAGAAAGTGTCCTTGCAGACAAGCACTGTTATCGGCACTATAAAAGCGAATTATAAGCCCCTTCCTTTGCGATGGGGCTTTTTTTAAATATGAATAATCATTGGTTAGAACGTACAGAGCTTTTAATTAAACAACAAGGTATTACCACTTTGCAAAATGCCCATATCCTCATTGCAGGCTTAGGGGGCGTAGGCTCTTATGCTGCCGAATTTGTAACTCGTGCAGGCATAGGAGCTCTCACTATTGTCGATGCTGATACTGTTTCCCTCTCTAATATCAACCGCCAGTTGCCCGCTCTTCATTCTACGATAGGGCAAGCCAAAACCGAAGTGATGAGAGCACGTCTTTTGGATATCAACCCCGAGCTGAAACTCACCGTCATTCACGAATTTCTCACCCCTGAGCGCGCTTGGGAAATCGTAACACCCGACTTCGATTATGTCATCGACTGTATCGATAGTATTACCCCTAAGCTGAACCTTATTCTTGCAGCTAAACGCAAACACGTAAAGCTCGTGAGTTGTATGGGCGCGGGAGGTGCTACCGATGTTTCCCAAATAAAAGTAACCGACCTGATGAAAACGTATAACTGTCCGTTGGCAAAGTTTATTCGCAAACGGCTCAAAAACGAGCGTATTCACTCAGGTATAAAAGCCGTATTCTCTTCCGAAATAGTTTCCAAGGACTCTATGCAACGCACCGAAGGTCTCGACTATAAAAAGTCTTTCTATGGTACCATTAGCTTTATGCCAGCCGCTTTTGGGTTATACGCTGCTGCTACTGCGGTAAATTACCTATTAGCAAAACAACAAAATAAAGAAAATGTTAATTTATAATGTGAATCAATGTTTGAGAAATGATTGTCTCTGATTTACAATTTCATAGTCGCTTTTGCATCACATCTCCCCCTTTGGAGGAAGCCAGCGAAAGCTGGGTATGTGTAAGGGGGAAGGTTTATAATCAATAAGTTAATTCAACCCTTTGTTAAAACTAAGCAAAGAAAATCATCAACTTATAATACAATCAAGTGATTTTCATTTATAACAACGCTGAGGTATGACTTTCTTTAAAACTTAAAAGTCCTTTTTTATGTTGATTATGAAAATCTTACATTTCTCAGTTTCATTTATTTTCTAAAAAAATTGCTTTTTTTAAAAAGAAAGCGTATTTTTGCCCCAAATATACAAAGTTCGCTGTTTGATGAGTGATTTAAAAAAGTTGGTAGCGTTATTAGAAGAGAAAGCCATTGTCTTACAGAGCAAATTCAATAGTCTTAGGGAAGAAAATGGCAAGCTAAAACAAACCATTGAAGAACTTCGCAGTGAGAAACAGTCGCTGGAAAGCACTATCACTACACTGAAAGAGAAGAACGAAACACTCGCCATAGCCAACCGTATATTAGGCAGTAAAGATAATAAAAGAGAAACTAAATTGAAGCTCAATACGCTCATTCGCGAAATCGATGCGTGTATCACTCAGCTTACTAAACAATAGCAATGGAACAGGACGGATTGAGAATTAAACTTTCGGTAGCCGATAGGTTATACCCTTTAACCATTGCTCCACAACAGGAAGAGGGTTTTAGAAAAGCCGCTAAAAAGATAAACGATATGATTCAAGATTTTGAAACCGTTTATGAACTACGCGATAAACAAGATGGCTTAGCAATGTGCGCTATCGCTTTGGCAAGAGAAATAGAACAAGCCAAACTCAACGAAACGCACGAAGACGAATCCCTCAAAGAAACCTTAGCACAGGTATACAACGCCTTAAACCAAATAGGTTAAAAACACGTTCCTTTACATAGAAAACTTACTGCCTATATTGATTGTCCTTTCGGTAAACTCAACATTAACATTTCACAAAAGGGAGAGTTACAGCGGCTAAAGCGCGCCGGTCTTCAGTTGCCGGATACTTGCCCCACTGAGTATCCCTAAACCTGTTTTTCAGAGTTTTACGTGAAACATATTAATCAATATAGGCATTTTTTATATCAATATTTTATTTTTTAAACAACAAAGATGGATAGTACAGTTATTATAAGTATTGCAGTTTTTATTATTGCCCTTTTCATAGGGTTCGCTATCGCCAAATCGCTGGAAAAGAAGAACGCCTCTAAAATCATTCTCAACGCTAAGAATGAAGCCGACGTTCTTCTGAAAAATGCTAAAGCCGAAGCTGAAAATATCAAAAAAGACAAGATATTCCAAGCTAAAGAGAAGTTCCTTGAACTAAAAGCTGAACACGAAAAAACAATCTCCGCCAAAGATAAAAAAATGGCAGAGGCTGAGAAGCGTATACGCGATAAAGAGTCGCAAGTGTCCAATGAATTGGCACAAAATAAGCGCTTAAAAGATGAGTTGGAAAAGAAAACAGAAGAAGCCGACTTTCGCTTGCAAACTCTCGACAAAAAACAAGAAGAAATAGACCGCCTACACAAAAGTCAGGTACAACAATTAGAGGTTATTTCAGGCTTGTCTGCCGAAGAAGCTAAGAAACTACTCACCGATTCATTGCGCAGTGAAGCCCAAGCCGACGCGATGGCTTATATCCAAAATACCATTGAGGAAGCCAAGCTCACTGCTCACCAAGAAGCGCGCAAAATCATTATCAACACCATTCAGCGTATAGGCACTGAGGAAGCAGTAGACAATTGCGTATCGGTATTCAATCTCGAGTCTGACGAGGTGAAAGGTCGTATCATCGGTCGTGAAGGTCGCAATATTCGTGCCCTCGAAGCAGCTACTGGGGTCGAAATCATTGTAGACGATACCCCCGAAGCGATTATCCTCTCTTGCTTCGACTCGGTACGTCGCGAAATCGCACGTCTTTCTTTGCACAAGCTCGTAACCGACGGGCGTATTCACCCTGCACGTATTGAAGAAGTGGTTGAAAAAACTACCAAACAAATAGAAGAAGAAATTGTAGAAATAGGTAAACGCACCGTAATTGACCTCGGTATCCACGGATTGCACCCCGAGTTAGTAAAATGTGTAGGACGTATGAAATACCGTTCGTCATATGGGCAGAACCTCTTGCAACACTCACGCGAGGTAGCTAAGCTTTGCGGAGTAATGGCAGCCGAGTTAGGCTTGAACCCTAAACTTGCCAAACGTGCCGGACTCTTGCACGACATCGGTAAAGTACCGCAGATAGAAAGTGAGACTCCTCACGCACTCCTCGGTATGGAATGGGCAGAGAAATACGGCGAAAAACCCGAAGTGTGCAATGCTATCGGGGCACACCACGACGAGATTGAGATGACCTCCTTGCTTTCGCCTATTGTACAAGTATGCGATGCTATTAGTGGAGCACGTCCCGGAGCACGTCGCCAAGTACTCGATTCGTATATACAACGTCTCAAAGACCTCGAAGATGCTGCTTTCACTTTCCAAGGTGTGAAGAAAGCCTATGCAATCCAAGCAGGTCGTGAGTTACGTGTAATCGTAGAAAGCGAAAGAGTAACCGACGATAAAGCCGCAGAACTATCATTCAACTTATCGCAAAAAATCCAAACCGATATGACCTACCCAGGTCAAGTAAAAGTAACGGTAATACGTGAAACTCGTGCTGTGAATATCGCGAAGTAAAGTTATATGAATTATATACAAGACTACCTATATCAAATTATCGCCACTGCCATTGCATTGGTGGTCTTTATTGCTTTGCGTTACTTGGTGAACTCTATCATCAATAAGTTCGGAAAAAAAGCGGAGTTCGTAGAGAGTCGTACTCATTTGGTAAAGAAGTATATAGACTATTTTATTTATGCGTTAGCTATCCTTACCATTGTCTCTATTTGGGGAATAAAAACCGAACAACTCTTCCTTTTTGTTACTTCGATACTTACTGTAATAGGGGTAGCGTTTTTTGCCCAATGGTCGATTTTGAGCAATATTACAGCGGGAATTATCGTGTTTTTCTCTTCTCCGTTTAGAATAGGTGATACTATTAAGATTTTAGATAAAGATTATCCTATCGAGGCTAAAATAATCGATATAAAATCTTTCTATACTCTTTTGAAAACAACAGAAGGCGAACAGATAAGTTTGCCAAATAATCTTTTGCTCCAAAAAGGGATTGTAATTGTTTCGGAAAAGAAATATGCGGTGAAGATAAAACCGTAAATTGCTTACGTGCTTTGCTAATAACAAAAACCCTAATATATGCTGACCAATTACATCAAACGTTCCGTGATTATAGCCATCGCATTGGCGGTAGGCTTTTTGCTCTATGGGTTGCTTCCTTATGAAGAGCCTACTAATAAAGGCTTGGCACTCCTTGCCTTTGTCGCTATCTTATGGCTTACCGAAGCCATACACATTACCGTTACAGCACTCTTAGTTCCTGTATTGGCAATACTCTTGGGCTTAGAGAGTACCAAAAGTGCCCTACAAGCTTTTGCAAACCCTACAATCTTCCTATTCTTTGGAGGTTTCGCTATTGCTACTGCCCTGAGCGTACAAAAGCTTGACAAGTACATCGCTCATAAGGTGATTGCTATAGCCAGAGGTAATTTCCTGTTGGCGGTATTTTTCCTCTTTTTGGCTACGGCTTTGCTCTCTATGGGTATCAGTAATACAGCTACTGCTGCAATGATTATCCCTTTGGCAATGGGTTTACTTAAAAACATCGACTACGAAAGTAATAAAGGTACGTATGCTTTTGTGATACTCGGGGTTGCTTATAGTGCGAGTATAGGAGGTATGGGTACCTTGGTAGGTAGTCCACCCAATGCCATTGTCGCCTCTCAACTGAATATCACATTCTCAGAATGGTTGCGCTATGGTATGCCTACAGTATTAGGTTTAATGCCTTTGATGATTGGTACGTTGTACGTAGTGTTCCGTCCGAAACTAAACATTAAAATCACCTCTACTGAAGGTGTAGTAGATAAGCTCAACGGCAAGCAGTATCTCACCATTCTCATCTTCCTTATCACAGCCCTTTGCTGGATATTTAGCGACCTGATTAACGAAACGCTCACTTCTTTTATAGGCATCGAGAAAATCAAAGACTTTGATGCAGTGGTTGCAATGATTGCTGCCGTGTTCGTATGTTTCTTTGGTGTGGCCGAATGGAAACAAATACAAGAAAACACCGATTGGGGTGTGCTAATGCTCTTCGGAGGCGGACTCTCACTAAGTGTTATCCTTACACAATCGGGAGCGAGTAAGGCATTGGTAGACTCTGTGCAGTTTCTCATCGCTGATAGCAACTATTTTGTAATAGGACTTATGGTAGCTACCTTTATCATTTTCCTAACTGAATTTACCAGTAATACCGCCAGCGCAGCTCTCTTAGTACCTATCTTCATATCGGTAGCCGAAAACTTAGGAGTTAATCCTTTGGGTCTTTCACTTATCATAGGTATAGGAGCCTCTTGTGCCTTTATGTTACCTGTAGCTACGCCTCCTAATGCCATAGCTTACGGCACGGGCAAGGTAAGTCAACGTGATATGATAAAAGCAGGTTTTGTATTGAATATTCTTTGTATTATCTTTATATCAGTAGTAGCCTACTACTTTTGGAGATAATAGTTAATGATTAATGATAATAAAAAAGCGGTCTACTGACCGCTTTTTTATTTCAAATATGTTTGAAATCTATTTATTGTATTAGCAATTAATCATTGTTTTACCAACCTGGGTTTTGTTGCCAGTTGGCTCTACCTTTTTCATAGAGAATGTCACTTGGAGAAAGTGGCCAAACCATTTTATAATTCCCCGCAGGGATATTAAGCTGGTAATACTGGTCAGCAGGGTCTGAAACAATAGCACTGAGGTTCTGAGGAGTACCACGTACTACGCCCAAATTCCAACGCTTGATGTCTGCCATACGGAAGCCCTCGAAAGCAAGTTCGCGGTTGCGTTCGTTTTGAATCTCTGTCCAAAGGTCTGTATAGGTTACACTACCAATACCACGAGCGGTGCGCAATCTGTCTAAGTAGGTTTTAGCATTAGTTTGATCGCCGTTTTTATAAGCAGCTTCAGCGGCTATGAGGTATATTTCGGCAATACGGAACACTTTAGGACGGTGCATATAAGTAGACGAACCATTGGGTGTTTGTTTTAGCAAAGGGTTATCGGGGTATTTATTCACCAAATACAAATCGTTGAAAGTAGCACTACCATAGTTAGCGAAAAGTTTTTTAATATAAATAGACTTACGGTAGTCGTTGTCGTTATACAAATTTACGAAATCTTGAGTAGGTATTGCTTTTGGTAAATACTTTATCTCAAATCTACGCAATCTGTAGTTCCATTCTCTTTGGTATCCTAAATAGACATCGTTAGCTGAAGGCAATTCGGCGGTATTCCCTACATCGTATTTAGCGTAAAGCTGTACAATGCTTTCTGCAGTATCATCATCTTTCCATACTTTTTCTAAATCACTACTGCTACTTACTAAACTATAACGACTGCCAATAATTGAAGTAGCTGCAGCATAAGCCTCTGCCCACTTGCCTCTATAAAGCAATACTCGCGCTTTGAGTGCTGCAACTGCATCTTTGGTAAACTTCTCTGACCCTAAAGCACCTGTTACATCGCTAAGACGTGTTTCAGCTTGTGCTATATCAGCTAAAATAAAATCGTAAGTTTCGCCTACTGTGCTTCTGTTAGGGAAGTTGTTGATAGTAGGCCCGCTTAGCAAAGGCAATCCATAAGCTGAAGCCTCGTCGGTAGGGCAATAATGCGTAAGCAGATAGGTGTAGTAATAAGCACGTGCCAAATACAATTCGCCCATATTGTGTTTTATCTGTGCCGCATCGGTGCGGTAATTTTCTTGGGGAATAGTAATAGTAGGAATCCCTCTAAACCTATATTTATATTTTGTATTGCCCCCCAATAGCGTTGCCAAATAGTTGCTGTAGCTGCATTATTGACAGTAAACAACGTCCAGTTTTGAAAGTTTGTAATTGTTTCGTTAGTACCGTCTCTTAGAGCCATATTTAGGAAATCAGCTTGCAAGTCGGTAGCATACATAGCACTTCCATATATGTTTGTACGCAACTTACCATACATACCATTCACCCAAGATTGAGCATCTTGTACGGTTTTAAAAGAGTTAGCTTGGCTCAAATCTTCATAAGGTTGTTGGTCGAGGTTGAAACAGCCGGTAAAGAAGAGAGGAGCTACTACTAAAGTTATTATTTTATAAATCTTTTTCATTGTTTTACATTTTTAAAAATTAACATCTACCCCTAAGGTAAATTGACGAGAAGGAGGATAGCCACCTGATGAAATAGCATTATTGTACTCAGGGTCTGCACCTTCGTATTTGGTAAGCGTAAAGATATTGCGGGCGGTAGCATATAGGCGTACTCCTTCAAAGAAATTCAATTGTTTGATCACTTCTTTCGGGAGGCTATAGCTAAGGGTAATATTTTTTAAACGCATAAATGAGGCGTCTTGTATCATACGCGCATCCGATGAATTTACGAAAGTGGTAGTGTTTATCTTAGGGTGGCGGGTGTTATCACCTGGATTTTTCCAATAGTCTAATATTTTTCTACTTAGGTTGTGATCTCCAAACTGGTCAGGATTTTCGGTGTACTTCATATCGTAGTTCCACTTATATTTTTCCAACGAAAAAGAGAATGCCATATCGAGCGAGAAAGTTTTATAGCTGATATTCCAACCGAATCCACCATTGATAGGAGCTTGCATTTTCTTGCCTGTGGTTTGTCCTAATTTACTAGAGTCGTAAGTAGTTGTTACTCTATTATCATCAGTTACTTGCTCCATACGGTCATCACCTGGTATGTAATACTCCATTTGTCCGGTGGTAGGGTTTACGCCTTTGGGGATAACAGCTGCCCATTCAAGGGCACGACCTAATTTATACCCTATTTCAGAAGAAGGAACCACATTAGAGGTTTTATTGCCAAAAAGAGCAGTTATTTCTTGCTTGTTATAGTTTACGTTGAAGTAAGGACGAATGCTCAAGTCTTGATTTTCACTTCTGTAGACTACTGATGAGAAGGTGAAGTCTATCCCACGGTTGCGCATACCCCCTGCATTGTCAAAGAATTGATTTTGCCCTGAAGTACTATTGAGCTCTCGACTTGAAATCATATCGTAAGTCTCGCGGTCGTAGTACTCGATATTGAAAGAAGTTCCTCTATCAATCACAATATTAAGCCCTACAGTAGTTTTACGTTGCTCTTCCCAACGTAGATCAGGATTACCCAAGCTACCTACTGTATAAGCTGTTTTACCTTGATAGAAATTATCTGGTTTTATAGTAGTGATATGTTTGTAGCCTCCTAAAGCATTTCCTGAAAGCCCTGTACTGAAGCGCAAATTGAGGTCTGAAAGCCATTTTACATCTTTTAAGAAGTTTTCTTGTTTTAGCTTCCACATCGCGCCTATCGCCCAGAAATTACCATAATGATTGTTCTTACCAAAGGCTGACGAACCATCACGGCGCATTGATAGGTCTAAGAAGTAACGAGTGTTATAAGAGTATTCTACTCTTCCGAAATAAGAATTGAAAGTACTTACAGTCTTTTGGTCTTCTATTCTTTTATCTTTACTACCGTGTCGGAGCATTGTTAGCCCTTCTGAAGGTTGTCCGAAAGTAGTAGCATCTAATTGTTTACTGCTATTTTCAACCGACTCTTGTCCTAATAACACATTGAAGCTATGTTTTTTGTTTTCTCCTAACAGGAAGCGATATTCTAACGTGTTAGTAATTGTTTTTCTGAGTGTACGACTGTTAGACACTGAAGTGTAAGGATTAGGGTCATCGAAAAACTTATAATCTATAAACGAAGGTAACTCTTTTAGTTCTGATTCGCCATACCCGTATTGTATCCCTCCTTGTGTTTTGAATATGAGGTTTTTAATAGGCTCTATAGAGACGAATCCCGAAGGCAAGAAGTCATCGGAGAAAGAGTTGCTAGGGTGTGTTTCGGCATAGTAGTCGGGGTGGTAGAAACCAGCTGAACGACTGGTGATTCCAGGGATATAGTTTTTGCGACGACCATCTTCGTAAGTAGGACTGTAAAGTGGCAAAGCTATCACCTTAGGTGTATTGAGGGTGGAACCTCCTTCGCGCTCGGTATGTCCTGCTGCAAATGAGAAGCCTGTTTTTAACCATTTAGTAATTTGGGTATTGATACTACCATTGACAGTATAACGACGGTAATCGCTGCGAGGTGCTGTAGAACCCTCTTGGCTGAAGTGCCCAAACGACAAATAATAAGTACTATTATTAGTACCTCCTGAAATAGAGACATCAGTACGTATCAATGGTACAAAATCTCTAAAGAAAACCTTATCCCAACGGGTATTGTAAGGATTATCGGCTAAAATTTTATCTGCTGACTGTCTCGCTACATCCTTGCTTGAACTGAACTTACCTACAGCCAAGTTTACTGCTTCAGGATTTTTTCTATCCAAAAGTCCATATACTCGCGTGGGGTCATCATATCGTCAAAAAACTTACGGCTAGCGTTGGTAAGCGCTGTAAAGCCGAGTTGGTGACTGATGGTTACGCTTGTACGCTCGTTATTACGCCCTTTTTTGGTAGTGATAAGTATCACCCCATTGGCGGCACGTGCTCCGTAGATAGAGGTAGAAGCCGCGTCTTTAAGTACCGTAATACTCTCGATATCATTAGGGTTGAACCTGCTCATCACACTACTGCTTACGGCTATTCCGTCCATTATATAAAGAGGTTCTTGGGTTCTCTCACCTCGTAGTGCGCCTTGGAAGTTGTTATACCCGTGGATAAGAATATCGCTATTGCTACCAGGGCGACCTGAATCGCTGGTTACCACTACCCCTGCTAATCGTCCTTGTAAGGCATCGGATACGCTGGCTACCGGAGCGGCACTCACATCTTTACCTTGTACTTGTGCGACTTGTGCGACGGTGCGGCTGGCGAGCTTAGGAGCTCCATAGCCGGTAACCACCATCTCTTCAAGCTCTTGTACATCTTCTTTAAGAACTATGTCTAATCGTTTGGTGGAGGCGGTTATTTTTCTCTCTACTGTCTTCATTCCTAAAATCGAAAAACTCAACGTTTCTCCCACTTTGGTTTGGATAGTATAATTCCCGTCTATATCGGTAGCGGCACCGTGCTGGGTACCCTTGATTAATACCAATACACCTAATAAAGGCTCACCTTTTTCATCTTTTACAGTACCTGAAACCTCTATGTTCTGTGCTGTAACACTAAAAATTACCAGCAAGAAAAGAGCCCAAGAGTACAACAATCTCAGTTTTGTCATCTATATTTAATTTTGCGCAAAAGTAGTAAAAAGGTTTCAATAATGCAAGAGTTTTTAACACAAGTAAATACATTTGTTAATTTTTAATGTTTTAGGACTCTTTTATTGGTATTTTTAACCGTCTTATCCGTTGTATATTAAATATTGTTTTTGTACCTTTGCCCCGCTGTAAGAAAACCGCCTAAATGTTTCTTTATGTCGAAAAAACTATTGATAGCTCTTGCTGTTCTATTATGCCTTGCGGGCATTGTCTTTCTATTCTTCAAAACTACTAATCAGGAGGCGTATACCTCCGTAGATGATATTAATAAAGAAACTCTTCAGGGCTACATAGGTTCGGCTTCCTGCAAGCAGTGTCACCTAAAAGAGTATAATGAATGGACGCTCTCCGACCATTACAAGGCAATGCAAATCGCTAACGATAGCACCGTACTCGGCAATTTCAATAACACTACCTACACCGCCGATGGCATCACTTCTCGTTTCTTCAAGCGCGATGGCAAATTTTTTATCCATACACAAAGCGAAGATGGCTCTTACAAAGACTATGAGGTATTGTATACCTTTGGTTATTACCCCCTACAACAGTATATAACCGATTTTCCTAACGGCAAAAAGCAAGTCTTCCGTCAGTCGTGGGATAGCCGCCAAAACAAGTGGTTTCACCAATACGCAGGCGAGGTGATTCCTCCCGATGATTACCTGCATTGGACGCAAGCGGGACAGAATTGGAACCTAATGTGCGCCTCTTGCCATAGCACCAACCTGCAAAAGAACCTCAACCCTTATACCGACTCCTATCACACTACTTATAGCGAACTTACCGTAAGTTGTGAATCCTGCCACGGAGGGGCTAAAACGCACGCCGAGAGTAAGGGGAAAACTCGCACGTTTGTCCTTGCCTCGCAAACCCAAGAACTCAATGCCTGTATGCCTTGCCATACGCGTAGGGGAGAGGTAACCCAACACCACACTATGGTAACAGAGGTAATGGACGAATATCTGCCCGAAGTGCCCGTAACCGACCTTTATTTTCCCGACGGACAAGTGTTAGGTGAAAACTATAAATATTCGTCTTTCTTGCAAAGCAAAATGTATCACCAAAACGTGCGCTGTACCTCTTGCCATTCACCTCACACAGGCAAGCTGAAAGCCGAAGGTAGCAAAGTGTGTTTGCAGTGTCACGCACCTAAGTACGCTTCTCAGGCACACACGTTCCATAAGGGCAACCCAGCCGAAACCGATTGCCGTGTGTGCCATATGCCTACCCGCACTTATATGGGCAACGATGTGCGCCACGACCACAATTTCTACGTCCCTCGTCCTGATTTGTCTGCTCAGTATGGCACACCCAACGCTTGCAATGCTTGTCATACCGATAAAACCGCTGGGTGGGCAGCCGAAGCTGTTACCAAGTGGTACGGCAAACAGCGCAAACCGCATTTCGCCGAAAATCTTATTAAAGGAAGTAAAGGAAATATCACCGCACTCAGTAGTCTGTTAGAAGACAAAACAACGCCCGCCATTGTGCGTGCAGGAGCCATTCACTATCTGGGCAATCACCCTTCTGAGAAAAGCTTTGCGCTTATTAAAAAAGAACTTCATAATCCTGACCCACAAACGCGTTATCGTGCCGTGGTGGCTATTAGCGAATATCCTCTGAATCTCTATGAAAATGATTTGTTACCCTTACTTACCGATAAGGTGAGGGCGGTACGTATGCTCGCAGCCAATGCCTTGCTCACCCAAAAAGGATTAGAGGCTTGCAGGGTCTATAACCGATTTGAACAAGCACACCAAGAGTACAAGGAGTTTGTGCTCTCACAGTCCGATTTTCCATTAGGGAGCGCTACGGCAGGCGACTATTTTGTGAAGATAAACGATACCGATAACGCCATTCGTTTCTACGAGCGCGCTCTGCTGAAAGACAAACAGCTGAACTACATTCGCCTAAACCTCGCCGTTCTTTACAGTGGCAAAGCCCAAAACGACAAGGCAGAAAGCTTCTTAAACGAAGCCTTGAAGTACGAACCCAAAAACGCCCAAATCTATTACGATTTGTATTTGCTCTATAGCGAACTTGGGCGCGAGGCAGAAGCCAAAGTTGCGCTTAGTAAAGCCAAAGCCTTAGGAATTAAGGGCAGGTTTTAATCCTTAAAGCATACCGCTTACAACACTCCTACCGCTTACAACCACCCCTTCTCCGCTTCTTACTCATTAACCATTAACCATTAATCACTAATCATTAAATCCTAATTGGTATATTTTTTGCAATGGTCTTGTTACTATGAAAATACAATTAAAACGCGTATACGAAACGGAAAGCCCTGAGGACGGCTTTCGTATCTTAGCCGATAGGCTTTGGCCTCGTGGCATCAAAAAAGAAGTACTTCATTTAGATTTTTGGGCGAAAGAGGTAGCTCCTTCTACAGCTTTGCGCAAACGCTATCATCAAGACGGCAAATTCGAAGATTTTAAAGCAGATTATACCCAAGAACTCTTGGCAAACCCTGCTTTTGCATCTTTCTTAGAGATGCTTAAACCTCATAAAGTAATCACCCTCCTCACCGCTTCTCAGCTGATTGAAAAAAGTGCCCTCCCCATACTCAAAGAGGCAATCTCCAAAAACTCCCTAAAAACCTCTTAAAATAACATTAGCCGAGTATCTGACTATCAATAGCCGAGAGTGTGTATAGAAGAATATTTTCCCCACATTACCTCCGTTTTTCCCGTCTCTAATTCCCCCTTTGAAGGTAGCCAGCAAGAGATTTTCATCACATTTCCTTCGTCATTCGTCTCTCGTCATTCGTCATTTCTTCCCTTTTCCATCATACTCCCCCTATTGCCTATGCCCTAAGGCCTAGTGCCTCTTCTCTTTTCTTTCGCCTCGAAATCCCGTTTTTACCATTTTTTGCATCGTTGTATTATATTATGAGTCAATTGTTTATATACCCTTTCTATACCAATCGTCCAAGATTCGTATAAGCTTCCTATAAGCTCTCTATAAGCTAACCCCACCTTCCTTACGGCTCATCTTTTACCTTTTATCTAAACTCTCACTTCCGAATATTTCCGATATCTTTCTTTTTCCTTAGCTCTTCTCAATAAAGCCTTCTATCTCGTCTTATTTCTGTCCGACAAGTCCGAATCGTCCGAGAACTCCATTACTGCCCGTGTGGCTCACACTGCCTGTGCGGCTCGCACCTTGGGCAAAGTTGAATAAACTAACAATCCCTCCGCTGGTTTACAAGGCGTAGCCTTGATTTTGTTTAAATTTTGTTTGATTTCTGAGGCACAGCCTCATTCCTCTAATACAACTTCACACTCCATTTTCTCATTTCCTCATTTCCTCATTTTCTCATTCTCTAATTTCTCCCCCGTCTGTGCGGCTCGCACCTCGTACCTAAAAACCACAAAATCACCATATTTGTTTTTATTTCTTTCTTTTTTAGTAAATATTTTTTTTGAAATAATTTGCACATTTATTCTTTTCTTTCTACATTTGTAGTGTTTTTTAAAACCTAAATACCTTCCAAAAGAGAATACAATAAATTTTAACTGTATAATAAGATGAGAAAAACATTATTATTCGTAGTCTTGCTATCGGTGATGGCAACTACATTCGCACAAGAGAAAATCAAAGACGTAAGAACCAAACCCGACCTCTACTTCTTGCAAATCGGTGAGGTGGCAAACAGTCTTGAACTCTTACCTCCTCCTCCTCAACCAGGTAGTATCCTCTTCCTTAACGACGAAGCCCAATACCAATGGGGCTTAATGCAACGCCGTACCCCTCGTGGTGAGCAAGCCGTATCCGATGCTCGTGTAGAGGGTCCTGGTGTGCCTAATGCTTTTTCCGAAGCTTTTGGCATCAAGATTTCTAAGGAAACTACTCCCGAAATCTTCAAACTCGTAGTAAATATGCGTGAAGATGCAGGCGACCTCGCTACTCGTGCCGCCAAAGAACACTATATGCGCGTGCGTCCGTTTGCTTTCTACGAAAAGACCACTTGCAATCCCGAACAACAAAAAGAACTCTCTACTAATGGTTCTTATCCCTCTGGTCACACCGCTATTGGGTGGGCTACCGCTTTGGTGCTTGCCGAAATCAATGTGGATAGACAAAACGAAATCCTCAAACGCGGATATGAAATGGGACAAAGTCGCGTGATTTGTGGTTACCATTTCCAAAGTGATGTAGATGCCGCTCGTCTCGTAGCAAGTGCCGTAGTAGCGCGTCTCCACGCCAATGATGCCTTTATGAAACAACTCGAAAAAGCTAAAAAAGAATTTGAAGGACTTGTAAAAAAAGGCAAAGTAAAGAAAAGTGAACGTATGACTAAATAAAATAAGACTATGAAAAAGATATATTTTATGATGTTCAGCCTAATGGCTGTGGGCTATACCTATGCCCAAGAAGAACCAACCACCGTTACCGATACCACCGAACCTATGCCCGCTACACCTGTACAGGAAGCTCCTAAACCCGAAGAAAAGTTAGAAGTAAAACCCGGAGGACGTATTTTATTGGACGCTGGTTATTTCAATGCCAATGAGCAAAAAGATAAGTTTGTAAGTGGGGTAGCTATCCCCGATGTGCGTATGGGCTTAGGCGTACGCTATGGTAACTGGAAAGGAAAAGTAGATATTGGCTTTGCTTATGGCAAAGTTTCTCCTAAGGATATCTTTATCGAATACGGTTTCAGCAAACACACACTTTTGCGTGGAGGTTATTTCGTACATCAATTCGGTATGCAAAGTGCCACCAGCTCTTCTTTCAAAATATCGATGGAAGAACCCCAAAGTAACGAGGCGTTCTTCAACTCTCGTCTCATTGGTTTGATGCTCTTGCATCAAAAAAATGACTTTATGGGTACTTTAAGCCTCTTTGCCGAAGGCGAAACAATGAAACAAAGCTCTGATAAAACAGGAGACCAAGGTATGGGTATGATGAGCCGTTTGCTATATCGTCCTATGCGTGAAGAAGGTAAGCTATTTCACGTAGGTATATCAAGCGCTTTTGAAACACCACGTTATAATAGCGACGCGACACATAACCACAACTCTTATGTACTCAAAACACCATTCCCTACTCGTATCGCCAAGGTTACTGCCCAAGAAGCGATTATTGATAACGCTACTTTCCTCTACAAGTTCTCTCCCGAACTATTAGTGGCAAGAAACCGCTTGGCGTTAGAAGCACAGTATTACTATGTGAATGTAAATCGCAAGAGTGGATTTGAGAATTTCAAGGCAAGTGGTGCTTATGGTATGTTCCGTGCTATCGTAAAAGGAAGCCCTTACGAATATACTGATATTGATGGAGGTATCGCTACCCCTAAACCAGGAGCTATGGAACTCGTTGCCGGTTATAACTATACCGACTTATCCGATTCTAAAGCAGGAATCTTAGGAGGTCACCTCAACGATTATTCGCTTACCTTCAACTATTATATCAATAAGTATATGATTTGGCGTGTACGTGCTTCCTACACCGGTGTTACTTACCGCGCAGGAGTTCCCGACACCAATCTAAGTCTTATCGAAACACGTTTGCAAATTAAATTCTAAGTGTGAGCTGCACGGGCAATTGTAAAAGGACTGTTTGAAAAGTTTTTATAGAGGTATAATTGTGGATTGTCCCCTTTTGGAGGGGAACGGGGGAGGTTTATTATCATATAGTTATAAAAGACCTCCCACCATATAGCAGTCACAAACTTTGCCAAAGTTCGTAGCACGAGATGCAATTAAAACTTTGCCAAAGTTACAAAGTTAAAGAATATAATTATCTAATTAAAACACAGTATGAAAATAAGAATCATAACTCTACAAGCATTACTACTCCTCTTGTGTCCGCTCTTAGCGATGGCACAGCTCAACCGCTCCGAAAGCTTCAAAAGCCAATACAAGCTCAAAGAAGTGGTTATCCTCAGCCGTCATAACATTCGCTCCTCACTATCAGTGAACGGGAGTACCTTACAAAAAATGACGCCTCACGAGTGGATAAAATGGAGCGCTGCCCCCAGTGAACTTACTCTTCGTGGGGGAGCACTCGAAACCATTATGGGTCAGTTTTTCCGCAAATGGACAGTAGCCGAAGGGCTCTTTGCCGAAAATGCTGTTCCCTCTGTTGATGAAGTGAATTTCTATGCTAATAGTATGCAACGCACCATTGCGACGGCACAATATTTCTCCTCAGGATTTATGCCCGTAGCTAATTTGCATATCAACCACCGCTTTACCCCCAGCAAAATGGACCCTGTGTTCTTCCCTGCGCTTACCAAAAGTAGCCCTGCTTTCAAAGCACAAGCAATGAAAGAAATTGCTGCTATGGGAGGTAAAAAAGGCATTGTGGGCATCAACGAGGGTTTGAAAGACTCTTACCAACTCTTGGAAAAAGTACTCGATTTGAAGAACTCACCAGCTTGTAAATCCGGTGAAGTGTGTGCTTTCAACGATTACAACACCCAGTTGAAACTCGAAAAAGGCGATGAACCTAATATGAAAGGTTCGTTGAAGTTAGCCAACTCCGCTTCCGATGCTTTTATTTTGCAATATTATGAAGATAAAGACCCTGTGCAAGCAGCATTTGGCAACAACCTCACCACCTCCGACTGGGAAAAAATCGCTAAGGTAAAAGATGTCTATGGCGATGTGCTTTTCACCGCTCCTATTGTAGCCGTGAACGTAGCGCACCCTCTTTTGGTGTATATGAAAGACGAGCTCAACGCTAAAAACCGGAAATTCACATTCCTTTGTGGTCACGATTCTAATATTGCCAGCGTGAATGCAGCTTTGGAAGTAGAAGAATACAGTTTGCCCAAATCTATTGAGAAGAAAACCCCAATAGGTAGCAAACTCGTGTTTGAAAAATGGGTAGACAACAGCGGTAAAGAGTTTGTATCAGTAAACATCGTATACCAAACCACCGAACAATTGCGTGGCATAGAGCTATTGGATATGCAAAATCCACCAGTAGTATTTCCTTTAAAGCTCAAAGGCGTGAAAGCCAATGCCGATGGTCTCTACACGTTAGAAAGTGTAAACGACCGCTTCGACAAAGCTATTCGTGCTTACGAAGCTATCAAATAGTATAGTATATTTATTAAAACAATAAAAAGCTGTCCTGAGATGGGACAGCTTTTTATTGATATCTTTGAGGTTCGTATAAGCTAAGCCTATTTGGAAAAAGAAAGCTTTATCACACATTTGAAAAATGTTTTTTTAAGATAATTGCTTGATTTCTTTTAATACCTCAGCATTGACAATCTTTCTTTCCTTATCAAAAAACCAGCCGTACTTATTGAAGTAATAAATAGCGGATTTGATATGGGCTTTCAATAGTTTGATATTTTTATAGGATGCTTTTTGATATTCGTGTACAACAACGGCTTCGGGGAAGAAGATGGTTTTGTAGGCACGATGGATGCGACGGTTGAGGTCGAAATCTTCCATATACATAAAAAAGTGCTCATCGAATAATCCTACTTTCTCAAGGGCTTCGGTGCGCAAGAACATAAAACAACCCGAAAGGATGGGGATGTTCATTGTTTTGTTATAACTAAAAGCGTGTAACTCAAAATGTTTGTTGCTTTTATCTCTCCATTTTTTAAAAGGGATAAAACGTCTAAAAATGAGGTCGATAGGAGAGGGGAGGAGTTTGCAAAGGTATTGCAATTGACCATCGGGATAGATGATTTTTGGCATTATATTGCCTACCTCGGGGTGCTCATTCATATAATGAGTGAGTTTTTCTAAGACACCTTCTTGTATTACAATATCAGGATTTAAGACTATGTGATAGGGCTGCCCTTGCTCTATAGATTTTTTGATAGCAATATTATGAGCTTTGCCATACCCTATATTCTCGTTGTTGAAAATATAGTGTATTTCCTTATCGGGGTACATCGTTACAACGCTTTTGAGCTCATCGGTAGGCGAGTTGTCGACAAGGAACAACTGTAGCGCCTCACTTTTGCAAGCAAAGTAGCTATCAATGACCTTTTTGAGAGGTGTGAGGTCGGTTTGGTATAACACTATGGAGGCTGAGAGTTTCATTAGTTTTTGCAATATAGTTCTAAATACTGATTACTCATATTTTCAATGCTATAATCATCTATGGCACGTTTGTATATATTTTCAGCGTACTGTTGTTTATTGTTAAAGGCTTTTGCAATAGCCTCGGATAGAGAGGCTATGTTGTCTAACTCATAGAAAACTACTTCTTCTTGGTTGTATTGTTCTTTAAAGATGGCTATATTAGAACATACAGTAGGTAATTTGCATTGTCCTGCTTCAATAAGTGAGAGGCTAAACCCCTCGGAATAAGAGGTCGCAGCATATACATCAAAATACTTTAAGTAACTAATAGCATTCTTTTTGTAGCCCAAGAACCAACAGCGATCGTACACGTTTTCTCGCTTAGCTAAGGATTTTAAATTTTCTAACTCTATGCCATCTCCTACTATGATAAAGAAATAATCTGGGAGGTGTTTTAGGACTAATATAGTTTGGTGTATTCCTTTTCTTTTGGTGAGTAAGCAATGGGTTCCGATGACCTTAAATTGCTTTTTAATGTTTAATATTTGAGATTCTTCCTCTACTTTAGCATCTATTTTTTCTTTGTGATAAGCTCTTCCATTATAGATCACTTGATATGGTTTGTGAATTCTATTTTTATAAGTATCAGCCATTAAATAGGTAAGATAGACAATAAAGTCTTGTTTATTTAATATTTTCACCCATATTTTTTCGAATATATAGGCTATAAGTTTGTTGTAATTGCCTTTTAAGTTATCGTAAATAATTTGGTGTAAGGTAGATATGAACTTACATTTATCAGTTTTTTTTCGGTGATACCAAGTGTAAAGATCGGGTCTAAGAACGTGAGTATGTACCACATCATACTTATTGAAATCTATTTTCTGAAAGAAAGAAATTCTATAAGTATTACAAGGAAAAGAAAGAGCATTTTCTCTTTCATCAAAATAATATACATCTATTAAAGCCACTTTATTTATAAGTCCCTCAATAATATCTTTAGTGACAATCACAGGGCCTTCGTTGATGAGAGAGGGGATTATAAATGCTATTTTCATATTACTCTTGTCTATTTTTCTCTATTTAATTTATCCTAAAATAGTTTTTAACCAATTATCTATATACAATTCGTCTGTAACAGAATTTCTTTCTTGTTTTTCAAAAGGTGATAATTCTATGTCATTTATGTCAAAAGTTTGAGCCCAACTTTTGTTGTATAAAGGATCTTTTTCAATAGATTTGTTAGTTGTCAATATTTTTTTCCCTGCGCCATAAGTTTCTGTAACCCTCATAGATAGTCCTGTTTGTGCAGAGTGATTGATATCTACTACTATATCACATTTGGATAGACAATCTATATATTCCTCTCGATTCATAGGTGAAAAAGACAGAAGAGACTTATCTAAAGGGATACGCAATAAATACTTATACTTAAAAAAAGTACGATAGGGGATGTAACAGAACTGTTTTACAGTTAAGTTATTTTTTTTACAATAGTCTAGAATCTTTGCTATGGCATCATATCGTTCCATAGTAAATGAATTAAAAAGGAAAAAATCATACTGAGTAGGGACTTTATCATCTCTTATTTTCTTGATATCGTCTGTATAAAATAATTGTAGAAATTTTAAATCTTTTCTCTGTTCAAAATCTTTATAATCAAAAGTATACGATTTATCAAAACAAGGAATTAAATATTCGTAAGGATACCTTTTCATAGAATCCCATTGGTACATTGTGGTTCGTATATTGGGGAATTTCTTTTTTAATTTTTTAATAAAAGAAACAGGCATTTTATTCCCTTTAATCACAAAGAGATCTGTAATAGTTTCTTCTTTTTTTACTTGTTGCCATATAAAGAAGAAATATATTTTTTGATATAGATTGATTAGTTTAGGGTGTATGTTGTTTAGGAGGGTATATAACCCATTGGTTTTTCGTTCGGGGAAAAAAAATGTTTCTCCAAACAACTCCCTTAACTTTTCTGTGATTATTTTATGATAATCATAAAACTCAGGAGCAATAAATATTATTTTTCTTTTCTCCATAGGGTTGTACATACTTTTTTCAAGCTATTAGTTTTGTTTTTTGATGTTAGAACTTAGTGTCAAACATATATTTTATCTCTTCTGCCTAAGAAATTTATAAATAATTTTTAAAAGTCTTGTAGGGAGTATTCTTAAACTTGCTCTTAAGGTAAAAATAAAAAAATTAGGGAGCAAAGGTTGTAGTTTTAAACTACGTTTAAGTTTGAATAATTGCCACTCTCCTTTGATATATTCTTTTCCTCTTCTTCTGGAGAGCATACTATCACCAGCTCGCACTAATACTAAGGCATCACCTAAGTTCCCTACCTCATATCCTTTAGCAATTACACGTAACCATAAATTGTAATCTTCTAAAAAAAGATGGTGTTGATAACCTCCTACTTCTTCAATAATATTTTTACGGAAAGCTACTGCCACGTGATTAAACGGACTTCTTGAAATCGCATATTTTTTAATTTTCTCATTACCTATAGGTACTTTTCTATAACTTGAAATAGTATTTTTATCTTCTTTAAATTCTGCTATATATCCACTAAGTAGAACTACATTAGGGTGTTGAGTTATAAAAGCTACTTGTTTTTCAAAACGATTAGGCAAACAAATATCATCTGAGTCCATACGAAACACCCAATTATAAGAGCAGTGTTTTAACCCCTCATTCAGGGCCTTTCCTAATCCTACATTTTGTGGAAGACGAATAATTTTAATAGGTAAAATAGTAATAAATTGTGTTACCACTTCCTCCAATTCAGGGGTAATAGCTCCATCAAAAACCATTACAATCTCAGTAGCTGGAAGTGTTTGATTTTTTAAACTCTCCAAGCATTCTCTTAGAAATTCTGGTTTTTCTTTATGGTATAATGATAATAGGACAGAGAAATTCATAAAATTACGTATTTCTATATTTTTTAGCTATTAGAAAAAAAGACAACAAACGATAAAGAGCAAAATAAAGAGACAATATGAGAAATATTATAGTGTATTTATTAAAAATTATTATACATAAGAGAAAGCTTATAAAAACTAATAATATATAATAAAAAACTCTGAATCTGTCAAAGTTAGGAATTTTTATGTAATTACTTGTATAGAATCTACTTTTTGAGGAGAATTCAATAGTAACACATAAAGGATATACAATCCATAATAAGAAACAAAAGAAAATATCTTGTTCTATAAAAGAAAAAAAAGCAAAATATCTAAAAAAAATTAAAAGGGAATAGGACAAGATATTCCAATGATTTCGTATGTTATTATGTATAATATAAAGAAATGAAATTCCTCCGAGAGTATAAAAAACCGGATTTATATAATAGGGATATGATAGATAAATAATACCTATAATGATACTTAAAAATAATATTCTAATACTATAAATAATTAATTTATATTTCTCATAGTATTGAAAATCTTCTTTTTTTAATCGTAATGTTGGATTTATCTCCTTTTTAATCACCTCGCAATCATTATAGATATATCCTATCTCATAAGTAAAATAGATAGAAAATATAAGAAGAAATGTAAATATAAATTCTATATTTGATAAATAGGAAACAATAAAGATAGAAATAATATAAGTAAAAATCCAAGCAATTCTAGAGATATTACTTTTTAGTCGTGAATAGAACAAATAATAAAAAGGTAAGAATATTCTCATTTTAGTATGTATAGGTAACTTTCATATTTTTTTTCTTCCAGTAAGCCATATTATTCTTGGTAGATAATATAATAGGTCTTTCTGCTTTCTTTAGTAAATCATAATCAGATTTGTTATCTGTAATTACATAATTAATTTTTTTATTTTCAAACAGAATATGTTTTTTGTACAAAATATCTTTGCTAAGTTTTCCTGTACAGATATCATTCTTATCAAATTCTAAAATAGAAGAATCATATTGATTGATGCCTAATTGGACAGCAACTTCTTTTATGATAATATCTAAACTTGCTGAACATAATATTTTTTCTTCGTCTTTTGGTAATGTAGAAACTAAACTGAAAGAAAAATCAATTTTTATATTAGTTAAAACTTGATTGTAAAAATCATTAGCTAATTGTTCTAATTGAATTTTAGAAAATCCTTTTAATAGAGAGATATATAGATATCTATAAATATCATATTTCAGCAACTTCCCTATTAGTACTAAAAGAGACTTTATAATATATATATTTAGTATTCTATACTTTTTTCTTTGCTTTTTCTCCATCACAAAAGAGATAAAGTCAAAAGTCGTATTTGACTTATATAACGTCCAGCAAACATCAATTATATTAATTTTCATATTTCCTATTTAAGTAGTCCATCATAAATGCCTTTATTTATTTTATAAAAATATTCTTTTCTTGGAGAAATACACAAAGGTAAATAAAAATACTTAAAAGTATATTTGATAAGATTTGAGATTTTCCAATACAATGGTACATAATTCCTTTTTAAGAGTTTGAAAAAATTTCTATATCTATAATATTGACGAAAAGGAGAATGTATAGCTATTTTTTTTACTCCAATAGAAAGATCTTTTTCCCCTAATTGATGGCTTAAAAAAATATCTTCACAAATAAAAAAGCGAAAATTCGCTCTATGTGTAGCTCTCCAACACCATTCAAAATCAACAGCATCAATAAATAAATCTTCTTCCATATTTCCAACTATCTCAAAATTTTGTATAGGAATAAAAGAAGCAGAACTAATAATTTCTGTAACCTCAGTAATATTTGGAAATACTTCTTTACCTTTTTGATAGTCCCTTTATATATTTTCTTTTCTCTCCTATTGTATGGACGAGGAGCAATTCCTCCTACTTTTATTTTTTTTCATAGAGGAATTTATATTTTCTATAAAGGTGCTCTACTAAATCTATAGGAGGAATGCTATCTTGATCAAAGAAAATGATAAAAGCATATTTATTTTGTTTAAAATAGTTTATACCAATATTCTGGGCTGTTGCGATTCCCTTATTCCCTCCTATGAAATGATACACAATATTTTATACACAGAAAAATCTACCTCTTGTGCATTAGAAGAGTTATCAGCTATGAAAACTGTATCTACTTGTTTATAAATACTTTCTAAAACTTTATGAGTTACTTCCCAATTGGGGTTGTATAACACTATTATACAACCTATTTTTTTGTTTTCGTTCATTGCTAATACTGATTAATATTAAAATAACAACTATCTGAGTTGTGTCTAAAATATAAGGATTAGTTGTTGCGTATACAATATAGCACAAATACATAAAAAGTAAATCTTTATAAAAGATTTTTTTTATAGCAAGGAATAATAAAAAAGATATAAAAATAAGAGAGTTTATGAGTCCTAATTGATTAAAAAAATACATTGCTTGTATCTCAAAATACAAATTATCTGTATAATCACGAAAAGAAGTTTTTATCATTACATTATTACCTAATCCTTTTCCTAATAACAATGTAGAAACATCTTTTTGTACATCTCTAATAAGTACATCTACTTGATCATTTCTAGTTCCTAATGAATAATCACTTTTTCTATCTAAAATCTCTTGAGTGTATTCTATAACACTACCTATACTCAATGCAAATATAAAAGAAAATATGATAATTCTATTTATTAGTTTTCGTTTGTGTAAATTATTAAATAAGTACCAAAAAACAAAGAATACAAAAATTGCTATTAAATAAGCAAAATTACCTGCTATTATACTACTGATAAGAAGTATAATTTGCAATGTTCTCCTATGCTTAAATGTATAATCTTTTAAAAATGTGAGAAAAAAAGCAAAGGGTATTAAAGCATTTCCTTTTATCTGCACCCTATAAAAAAACCCATCATAAGTATAGACATCTCCCCATCCTTGGCCTTGAAAAAAGAATCTCAAAGGTAAATAGTTATTTATAGAAAAAAAGAGATTCATAATAGCTTCTATAGCTATTAAAACAAAGCATTGTAGTAAAATAAAGAAAAAAAAGATTCTTTTAGTAGTAACAAGAGGTAAATATACCCAATGAGATAGTAATAGGCACAATATAATAATATAAAACCTAAAAACTAAATTAATAGAATTCTCCCTTATCAAAACAGCATAAGCTAATAGGAATATTGACCATATAAATATCAGTTTTATTGTTTTTCTTGACGATATATCTATAGTTTTATTCTTCCAAAAAAAAGAAACGAATAGCAACCCTATTAAAAACATATTACCCAAAGTAGAGTATGCATTTAGAGGGAACTGCCTTGTAAGAAAAAGAACTACTCCAGCAAATAGAAAGTTAATTACTAAGGATTTACTTATCTTCATAAAAAAAATCTTTAACCCAATTTTCTATAAAAAAAGAGTCTATAAATTCCTTAGGATAAGGAATAAAATCTTTTTCAAAAAAAGATTTAGGTATTTCTAAGTTTTCTCTATTAATAATTAGAATATTATTCTCATTATAAAAACTATAATTAGCGATGTCCTTATTAGTAGTTATTAGTTTTCTATTTATTCCAAAAAGAACTTCTATAGTACGCATTGTTAATCCTGTTTGTAAAGGATGTGCTAAATCTAATATAGCTCTTGACTGTGTACTATATTTGACAACTTCTTTTGGGGAAATGGGTTCCTGTATTGTCATACTGCGCACAGTTCTAATTGATTTAGAGATGTAATAACTCATTTTTCCTACAAATATAAAAAACTTTACCTTTAATTTTTGTTCCTCTAAAATTGAAGCTATTTTTTGTAACAAAGTAGCTCTATCGGAATGTGCCCATCCTATGAAAAATAAATCAAATAAAAAAGAGTGATTACTTTCATCTCTTTTATACTCTGAACGATAAAAAAGAGGTTTAAATTTTAGCTTGTTATCATTCAAAGCATCTACTCTATCAAAAGAATATATAGTGTCAAAATAAGATTCTATTTTCTTATAATTAGACATTCTTTTTATAGAATCCCAAAGATACAAAATAGTTTTGGCGGTCTTATTTTTTTGACGAATAATTTCTAAAGATTTAGGTGTGATAACGCCTCCTTTGATAACAAAAATAAAGTCATAATTTTCTTTACATTTTGTAGCAATAAGTATAGAGTGTTTACTTTTAATTCTATTAGATATACTTCTTATTTTTAAATGATTTGATATTGTATAAGTGATTGTTTTAGGTGTTTCACAAAAATAATCAACCTCAAATCCTAATTTTTCAATAGCTTGCTGAATAATTAGATCATAATCATAAAAGCCTATACCTATGAATAAAACTCTCTTTTTCATTTATACAATCCTTTGGCTTTCATTTCGTCTATAGACTGTTGGTACTTATCTTCTTCTACTTCTTGAGTGTTTACCCAATCAGTGAATTGTTTTAGTCCTTCTTTAAAAGATATTTTAGGTTCAAAGCCTAACAATTGTCTTGCTTTAGTGATATCGGCATAATTATGGCGGATATCTCCTAAGCGATAGTTGCCCGATATAGTAATGGGTACTTGTATACCATAATTGTTTGAAAGCTCTGTCGCTACAGTGATCACATCAGTAGCTACTCCTGTTCCTACATTGAATACTTGGTTGTTAGCTGTTTCTTTTTCTATACCCAAAACGGTAGCATCTACTACATCGCTGATAAATACAAAATCGCGTGTTTCTTTTCCATCTTCAAAAATATTGATGCCATTGCCATTTTTTATTTGGGTAGAAAAAATGGAAAGAATGCCTGTATAAGGGTTTTTAAGAGATTGACCTGGACCGTATACATTTTGGTAACGGAAAGCCACCCCTGCAATACCTATAGTAGGACATACAGTCATTACCAATTGTTCTTGTACCTGTTTGGTGATGCCATATACTGAGGTAGGGCGAATGATCGCATCTTCGGTAGTAGCAACTAATTCAAGCACATCTGAATGATTTTGAGGGTCTTTTACTTCAAAATCACCTTTTTGCATATCCTCATCGGTACGTTGTAGAGGATAAACAAAGGTGTTTTTAGTTTTATTGTAGTACTTGCCTTCTCCATAAATAGCACGAGATGAAGCAACTACTACTTTTTTTACCGAATGTTTCTCATTGGTAAGAATATCCAATAACAAAGCTGTAGCTCCTATATTGACATCAGTATAATGTTGTATTTCATACATTGATTGCCCTGTACCAGTCTCCGCAGCTAAATGTACAATCACAGTATTTTCGGCAATAGCTTTTTGCAAAGTTTCGCGACAAGCTACTGTTCCTTTAATAAGGTGTACCTTATCCTTAATACTTAGGTATAAAGAAGAGGTTTCTTCAGGGTTTTTGCCGTGAATTTGTTCTGATAGGTTATCGAGTACTGTTACTTGGTGTCCTCTTTTGAGGAGCGTTAGAGCGAGGTTAGAGCCTATAAAGCCAGCACCTCCTGTAATAAGTATTTTTTCCATTAGTCTATAAAATTACCGTTGTTATCAGTTTTTTTCCATTTTTGTTGTTCAAAGCAATAGCGCTTTATTATTTTGGCAGGAGCCCCTACGATTACGCAATAATCGGGGAAAATACCCGATACAACACTATTAGCTCCTATTGTAGTATGTTTACCTAATTTTGTATTAGGTAGTATTACTGCATTATTGTATATTTTACTATCTTCTCCAATTATTACTTCTCCCACTTCAATATCTTGTTGTTCAATAGGAATAGTAGTATCTTCATAAGGATGATGAATATCTGTAATAGTCACGGAAGCAGCTACAGCTGTATTTTTACCTATTTTTATTTGGTTAGCACAAGTTAGGTGTAGAAGCTGTTGGATAGTTACACCATCTTCAAATATAATCTTAGGGGTATACGTTTGTTTATTATATTGACTAACTCCTTCTATTCGACAAAACTTCCAAATATAGACTTTTTTTCCACACTCAATATACTTTTTTGTTATTTTTAGCGGAGAATCAATAAAAGTTCCTTCTCCTAAATATTTAAAAAAAGGTTTGTTTAGTAAGAACCATAGTCTTTGTTTGAAAAAATAGAATCCTCTTTTTACTATTTTATTTGTTAATCTACAAAACATATCAAAATTTATTTTATTTCATATCCTCCTTATAATAGTTACTAAATTTCTTATGGGTATATTAAAGACTTTTAATAGTAAAATGAAGTATAAAGATAGTAATAATATTTTAAACAGTACATTCCACCAAGAGAAAATCATATCCAAACCATAAAATAACCCAAAAGTAATGGTTATAAATAACAATAAAGCAAATATAGGTGCTTTTAAATTCTTTTCCTTACAGTCCATCTTGCTATAAAGAATAAAATTCATTAGGGCAAAGGACACTGCTGAAGAGATAGCTGCTATATAAATACCTCCATATCTCATTAACGAAAGGTTGAAAGTTACACTTACTATAGCTCCTATAATAGTAGCACCTCCCATTACTTTTGTTTTCTTTTCAGCAATAATGATTCCTCCAGAAATTACATTTTGTCCTGTCATAATAACCCCTATCATCAAAATAGGCACTAATAAATAACCTTCATAAAATTCTTTAGAAGCCATTATTTTAAAGACTTCTTGGCTAAATAAGGTAATGAACATAGCCCCCATATATACCACAAAAAAGAAAGTGTTTTGTGTTTTTTTAATAAAAGGATCAAAACTATCCTTTCCATAATGTTGAAATATTTCGGGCTCTACTGCTTTATAAAACCCTTGTATTACAATATTGAGTGTAAGTGCTAAAGTATATGCTAAACTATAAATTCCTATTTGTGACATTGGGACAAACCGTTCTAAAATAATTCTATCTGAGAGGCTCAATGCTAAATAAGCTAAAGCTCCTGGTAGCAAGGGAGTTGAAAAAACAAGCCCTTTTTTCAGTTCTGTAAAATTGAAATTAAGGGTTGCATTGCGTACAATAATCACCCAATAGACAAAGAAAAAAGGAATGAGACTGAATAATCTGCCATAAAAATGTCCTAATATTCCCCACTTAAAAACAACAATTAACAGAAATATTAGCAACATTTGTAAGACCGTTCTACTCAGATTCAGAATAGTAAACCATTTAGCTTGTTGTTTTACGCGATATAGTACCAAAGGTATTACAGAAAACACTTCTAAAAAATTTGAAATGACAGCTAATTTAAAATAAGGGTCCCAAGGCACTTGTATATGGTATTTTTCAATAACAATAGGCAATAATAAGTAAGCTAACAAAGAGAGTAAAAGGTTTATCCCTGCGATAATGATATAAAAATTACCTAATAATCGTTTCCTATAATTTTCATCTTCTTTTTCAAAATAGAAACGTAGTACATAAGTATTGAGTGAAAGTACACAAAGTACAAAGAGGAACATCACAAAGGAGTTGGTATAGCTGATAATCCCATAATCTGTCTTAGAAAGATAATGGGTATATATAGGTAATAAAAAGAAACTTACTAATTTAGGGATAATCTCTCCTATTGCATACCAAATTGATTGTTTCAATAGTTTACTCATAATGCATTTAGAAAGGCTTCTTTATCAAAAGGAGCAAAAAATGTCACATTTTTATCTGTTACTATTTCAGTATTAAGAGCTGAAATAAAATCTTCAACTGTATCTACCAAATACAAATTTTTTCTATCAAAAATATGTTTATGATCTTCATAAGGGAATTCTTTCAAAAGGATTACTCTTCGTTCAGATTGTAATGCCTCATAGATAGTAGTAGATATGATTGTAAAAATAGTATCACATTTTCCTATCAGATCGCTTACAGAAAATTCATTGCTAATAACTTCTACATTCTCAAATTCTCTTAGGCTTTCTATATAATACTCTTTTTCATCAAATTGATTAGGATGTAATTTGAAAAAAATGGGGATATTTTGAGTCTTTTTTTGAAAAGCATCATTTTTTATAAAATTTAAAAGTTTTTTTCCAAAAATATTAGCAGAAATTATTAATATAGCTTTTTTAGGTTTAGTTAAGCTATTAATTTTTATAGAATTATATAAAAAATCATTACCTATAGGCACAATATTAACATTAGGTAGAAAGATATCTTGAAACCAAAATGGAGAAAAAGAAAAAATAGTATCAGGTAGATATACTTTTTCATTTAAACATTCTGTTGGATAATTATATGCCAAATGGTTTTTATATACCACACCGTGTTGAAATTCAAAAAATTTTATATTTAATTCTTTAGCTGCTTTTATAAGTCCTTTTTGTATTCCATTTTGAGTCATAAAAATCTCTTCCACTTTATGTCTCTTTAATATTTTCTTAAAAAAAGATAAATCAGAATAGTAATGGTTCAATATAGCATTAAGATATTCATTGCTAAGTTTTGTTTCTCCAAAAGAATTATTTAAAAGATTCAAAACATTCGTAAAATCAAAATATTTCTTCCTAAATAATTTGTAATAAATGTTTTGAGGTAAAAAATAGGTGCCTTTTAAGTTAGGGGTAAAAGACTCTATTAATAAAAGTTTTTTTTCTTTTAATAAATCATAAGAGAGCTTTAGAATTCTGTCTACACTTCTTCTATGAACGTCTTTATCTCTAGAAGCTAGATAAAATAAATATTGTTTTTTTGAGTAGTCAAAAAAAAGAAAGATAGAATTAAGTATTCTTTTTAAGATCAACAAATAGTTTCTCTTTTTTTTCTTTTTAATCAAGGGGTCTTCCTGCCATATTAATTTGATATACACATAATATCTAATGATATCCCAATAAAAGGTTCCTTTTGAGTCTTGTAGATCAAAAAGATTATTTCTTTTTTCAAAATCTAAAAATTGAGCAGCAATATTTCCTTTGATATTCATTTGTTTTTTAGCTTTCTACAATGTAAAACCATCATCTACTACTATATTCTGTCCGTTTACGAACTCTGATAAATCAGAAAGTAAGTATAGTACGGTGCCTGAAATGTCTTTGGCATCTAGCATTCCTTTGTTTAAGCAAAACTCTTTATAAGCTTTTAAGAAAGTCTCAGGTTGTTTATCTTCTATGCCTCCTAAGGTAATGGTATTTACTCTAATATTTTTCCCCTTGAAATATTTAGCCATATATTTAGTAATATGTATTAAGCCTGATTTAATAGCAGCGTATTCTACAGGATTTGTCATTTGAGTATTATTATAAATTTCAAAACGGGGAGCTACTACCCCATAAATGGAAGCTAAGTTGATAATGTTACCATAGCCTTGTTCATAGAAATACTTGGCGAATTGCTGTGAAGTAAGGAAATAACCGCCTAAGTTCATTCCTACATTTTCACAAAAATCGTTATAGGTTACCTCAAAAAAATCATTACCATAATTCTTATTACGAGGATAAGCACTATTTATGAGAGCATCTATTTTACCAAACTTTTCTGAAATAGAGGTTATAAGTTTCTGTATAGAGTTGATGTCAGTGATGTCTATTTGGGCAGGTATAATATGCTCCATACCCAATGCTTCTACAGCTTTTTTAGCTACCGAGAGTTCTCGTTCTGCCATAATAGCAATAGCTCCATTAGTGGCAATTGCTTGGCAAAACTCTTTGCCTAATAAGCCTGCACCCCCTGTAATCACTACTACTTTGTCTTTTATTCCTGTAAGCATAATTCTAAGATTTTATTAGCTTCAACAATGGTGTTGAATTTTGTTTGTTTGTTTAATATTTCTTCTACAAAAAACTGCATTTGAGCAGTATAGGTTTGTAATGACAATTGACTTGATTGAAAAACAAGTTTATCATTATATGAAATAGTATTCTTCAATAAATCTACCAGATAAGTACCCTCTTCAGTGAGTACCT
Organism: Capnocytophaga sp. oral taxon 323; assembly: GCF_001278825.1. Taxonomy (NCBI): domain Bacteria; kingdom Pseudomonadati; phylum Bacteroidota; class Flavobacteriia; order Flavobacteriales; family Flavobacteriaceae; genus Capnocytophaga; species Capnocytophaga sp. oral taxon 323. Next base: position 1,695,931 of record NZ_CP012589.1, on the reverse strand, counting down.
CAAGAGTACGTTTGCTTTCCCTTCTATAATAATTCAATACTACAGACACTGAAAAATCATCATATTCCCATAAATAGTTAGCATAATCGTAAGCGGTAATATTTAGAGATGATTTATTACTAAAGAAAGATTGGGTATGAATAGGAACTCCAAATAGCCAATACACATAATCTAATTCGTGAATAAGGTCAATATGTACGCCCCCTCCCATCTCTTTGTTGGCACTATACACTTTCCTAAAATCTACATTAGGTCGCCAATCAGGCAAATAAGAACCACAATACACATTTACTTCATTCACTCTTTTGCCTATGAGCAAATTTTTTATTTTAACAATACTTTCCAGAAAACGCAGATTACAAGCCACATAAGTTAGTATTCCTTGCCTTCCAACCTCCATTACCAAATCATTAGCTTCTTTAGAGAGGGCTCCAAAAAGAGGTTTCTCTATAAATAATGGTTTTTTGTATCTGATAACTTTTTGGATAGTATCATAATGTACAGCAGTAGGATTTGATATCAAGATGAATGAAAGCGTATCAACGGCTATCTCATCCATATCAAAAATTTCAATAACCCCCTTTATTCCTTTAGAGGGTTCTCCTTTCCTCCGAAGTGCATAAATTACTACAGAAGGATAAAGCTCTTGCAATGCTTTGATGTGCTTCAGAGCTATGGATCCTAAACCTATGATAAGTACTTTCATCTATCTAATAGTTAAAATCAAAATCCAATCTTTTCTGAGTTAATAAAAACGACATAAACTCAAAATCAATAGGTTCATCTAAATCAAAGCACAAGTGTGGTACTACATACACCAAACTTTTATCTGTAATCACACGCTCGCAATTGTGGTCAAAGAAAGCTCTTTTGTAATAATAAAAAGAGGCATTCATATCAAAAACCTTTGGAGCACTTTGTCGTGTTAAAAAGCTTCCTTTTTTGCAGAGTTCATAAAAACCCTCTTTATTTTCTTCTACCATATTAAAGTAAGGATTTCTATGGCAGGGACTTACTGAAAAAATATTGTAAGCCTCAGTGTTTTGCTGCAATAGAGCTAAAGCTTTTTCTAAATCCTCTACACTTCTTAAAGGAGCTGTAACATCCATATCCAACACATAATCGTATTTCTTATGGTGTTTTTGCTCCATAAAGTTCTTTACATCTACGATTACGCCTAATTTCCCAGCTGTATCTGTAGCTAATACTTCAGAACGTGTATAGTCAGTCTCTATATATAAGCCTTGTTTTTCTACTACATCCTTTATTTGTTGGCTATCTGTAGAAAGTACAATATCTACCTTGTATTTGTATTTTTCTTTAAAAGCATTAGCCGTTTTTAGAGTGTAGTATATCAGAGGTTTCTCGTTGATAACTTTGATGTTTTTGCCAGGGATTCCTTTAGATCCTCCTCTTGCACAGATGGTGATTAATATTTCCATAGTATAATTTTATTTTTCTAAATGCTTGATAAAATCTTTTGCTCGCTCATAGTCTACAGCCTTCCCGATATCTATCCAATAGCCTATGATAGGATCATATACTAATTTACCTCCTTCAGCTACTAATCGTTCCATTATATCGGTAATGTCACAATATTTCCCTTTTTCTATAGTAGAAATTAAAGAGCGTTTTAGGATATAAATACCTGCATTAGAGTGGTATATAAAGCTCGGTTTTTCTTTAAAGCTAGTTACCTTTCCTTCTTTAGTTTCAAAAACTGCATAAGGAATATCTACTTTGTACTCAGTAGAAGCTACTGCCATATCTGCACTTTCATTGATAAGCTTTAAGTAAAGGGACTCGAAGTTTACATTGGTAAACAAGTCGCTATTCATCAACAAAAAATGTTCCGTATTTAGGTTGTTTATTAGTGCTAAAGCGCCTGCAGTACCTAAAGGTTCGTCTTCCCATACATATTCTATAGTAATTCCTTTTTGGTTACCGTCGCCTAAATAATCTACTATTTGCTGTCCCAGATATTTTACAGAGATATAAATCTTTTTAATTCCAAAACTAATGAGCCTATCTATGTTATGTTCTATGATGGGTTTATCGCCTAATAGCAACATTGGTTTAGGAATGATATCAGTGAGTGGACTGAGGCGTTTACCCCGCCCTCCAGCCATTATTACTGCTTCTAAAGGAAGTTGGGCTTTGGTATATTCTAAGTCTATCAGTTCTACCATTTTTCCCTCCTGATTAAGGATAGGTAGTATTCTTATATCAGACTTCCTATATTTATCAAAACTTTGATAAGTGTCTTTTTGTAATAAGTGTTTAAATTCTCGATTACAAATATCACCTAACCTCTTCGCTAAGTTTTGTTCATTGACAATAGAACGACGTATATCGCCATCAGTAACTGAACCTACAACTCTATTATTATCATCTATTACAAAGAGAATGAGTCTGCTAATTCCTTTCAGCTGGTTTAGTTGCTTGAGACCTTCTACTAAGTTTTTTTCCTTATGTATTAAAATATCTTTTCTCATAAAAAATTAGAAATCAATATTGTAAAATGATTTTTTTATGGAAATATGATTATGTTCTTTGATAATTTGTAAAATCTTTTCAGCAGCAGAGCCATCACCATATAGCATTTCTTGTTGCTGTATTTTTTCTCTAAACTGTTTATTGAGAGCAAAAGTAATACTTTTTCTGATATCCTCCAAAGTATGTGTGCTATTAATAACACTCTCACAATTGATACGCCCCTTCTGTCTATCGCCTATATTGATAGTAGGAATGTGAAAAGCAGGTACTTCTGTCATTCCGGAAGAAGAATTTCCTATGACAAAATCTACAAATTGTAAGGCTGATAGGTAACGCAACTGCCCTAATGATTTAAAAGCGACAGCTTTATCTTTATGGGTCTCTACATACTCAATAATCATTTTATTGATGATACGTCCGTTCTTATCTGAGTTAGCGTGTGTAAAGATAAGAGCAGTGTCTGTAAGTTCATCAAGGGCTGTTAGTATATTTTCAAATGTTTGTATAGGAGGTTCTTTTTCAAGTGTTACAGGATGATAGGTAATGAGTACATTTCTTTTATTAAGTTTGAAATCAATAGATTTTTCAAAAGCCTGTCTATCCAATAACTCTATTTTTTTTATACTATCTAAGCCTATAGCTCCTACATTAAATACTGTATCAGGGTGTTCTCCTAATTGTATTACTCTTTTTCGATAGACTTCTGTAGAAGTGAAGTGTAGATGACTAAACTTAGTAATACTATGCCTAATAGCTTCATCATACGCCCCTTCAGTAGTTTCTCCTCCGTATAAGTGTGCTATGAGGATATTTGCCATAGCAGTAGCGATCACTGCCCCCAATATTTCTGTTCTATCCCCTAATACTACTACCAAATCGGGCTGTAGCTCATCAAGGACATCGGCGAAGCCTGAAACGGCTAAGGCAATGCTCTTTGAAATGCCTACTGAAGTATCTGACGATAGCAAGCATTCTACTTTTTTATCTACAGTAAATCCTGCTGCTATTATCTCATCTAAGGTATAACCAAACTCAGGAGAGAGATGCATGCCAGTAGCGATGAGTTGTAATTGTAGCTCAACATCATTATTGATAAGTTCTATCAAGGGGCGTAGCAAGCCAAATTCGGCTCTTGTACCTGTTATGACACAAATTTTTCTCATAGCTCAATTAGGTCGTCTTCTTCAAAATCTTTTTTAGCTATTTTACCTATTACCTCATCCCATTGCATAGGAGAAATACCCGTGCCAGGACGTTTTACTGTTAAGTTTTCAACGGTAAAAGACTCTCCTTTCACTATTTTTTTTGCAGCTACAATACTTTTACGAGCAATAGCTTTATTTTTAGCTTCAGATTTTGAAACTTCTTTCAGTCCAGAACCTCCTATGGCTTTTTCTATATTACGAATAGCCGTTACCATAGCTTTTAGTTCCTCAGGTTCGAGCGATGCTTTATGATCGGGACCTGGTAAGTTTTTATCTAAGGTAAAGTGTTTTTCAATAACCGTAGCTCCTAATGCTACAGCTACAATGGGGACTTCTATTCCTAAGGAATGGTCGGAATAACCTACGGGCACTCCTAATTCTCTTTGGATATGGAGCATAGCTTTTAGGTTTACATCCTCCATAGGGGTAGGGTATTCGGTATTACAATGCAATACAGTGATTTTATCTTTGCTTACCCCGTTATCAGTCAGCACTTTTACGGCGTCTTTTATTTCGGTTATAGTAGCCATCCCTGTAGAAAGTATCACTTCAGTAAAAAGAGTTGCTACTTTTCTTAAATAGGGCAGGTTGGTAATTTCACCTGAAGGAATTTTAGCGATGGTAATTCCTAACTCAGCTAAGAATTCTAACGATTCGAAATCAAAACCTGTAGAGAGAAATTGTATACCTTTTTGCTGACAATATTTTTCTAATTCTACAAACTGTTCAAAATTCAGTTCAAGTTTTTTAACCATTTCCAATTGACTTTCAGAACTATTCTGAGTATTTTCTATCTGATATTCAGCCTTAACTGCATTTTTAGAAATACATAGCTCTGTTTTAAATGTTTGAAACTTGATATAATCAACGTTAGCTTCTACAGCTTTGTCTATAAGTTTTTTAGCATTATTGATGTCTCCGTTATGATTTACTCCAGCTTCTGCTATAATTATTACTTTTTTCATTAGTATCTATATTTAAGTAATCGTTTGTCTATTTTATTGGGATTATTTTTCTCCCATATTGATATAATTTGGTCGTATACTTTTTGATTATGTATTTTCTTCCCTATATAAAACATCTTATTTTCTTTAGAGAATCCTGACTTAAATTTAAAGAGAGAATCTTTTATATCTGAGGATGTTCCTCCTCCAAAATGAAAATATTCACACTTCATTTCCTTAGCTATTTTTATTGCTGTGTCTAACAATAAATTATTAGACGCTAAATTTGAATACTCTTTTTTACGACCAGAAAGATGATAATGCGCATAATTATCACTATACATCAGAAGCATTCCGCTAATTATTTCATCATCAATTTTAGCCAAAAGTAATTTACTTTTATCTTTGAGATCATCAAAGAAAACAGAGAAATATTTATCACTAAAGAAATAATAATTGTCAGCATTTACATTTTTCATAGTTTCATTGTATATGTCAAAAAAAGATTGAAAATCTTCTATTTTCTCAGAAGCTGAAATATGTATATTGTTCTTTATGGCTTTTCTAATCATATTTCTATTAATTGATGAATATGATTTATCCCATATATCTTGTATATCTTGAGATAGATCAAGTACTATGGTACTCCTATCTTCCAAAATATCAATGAAACCATTACTAAACTCTTCTGTTTTTATCAAAGGATGAAATCTACAAAATTCAGCTATAATTTTTTCATTTTGACAATACTCATAGAAAGAGTTGAAAAAATGTTCTTTAAAATTCTCTATATCATTAATATCATTATGGATAATACCATTATATCCATAAACACTTTGTATATCTTTGTATCCTTTAAAACCATAGTTGGAAGGTACGTTGTTAATTAGAAAAGGATACATTGCAATATTACTATTTTTTTCAAATAAAAAACATATCGCTTTACCATCACCATTTTCTTGATAAGCTTTGTAATATTCAGGGGTGAAATAAATATCTTTATTATGATTAGGTATCATACAGAGATATTTATTCCATTCTTCTTTATTCGATAAGTCTAATATTTTAATCATTATTTATTTTTCTCACTCCACTGGGTATATTCACTACTCTTGCTTCCAACCATTCGGCATTGCTGAGGTCAGTTTTAGGGCAATCTTTAAACATTGGTAGACGGTTCATTAGTTGCCATATTGGGCGACTCATTACCCCCTTTGCATTTGTTTCGGTAAGGAAAGCGTCGCGCTCTTCTTTGTTGTTTAAGATAATGGCATTGAGCCAATAGTTGCATTTTTCGTATTCACGTTCGGCAAAAAAGGTAATGCCTTGTTTTTCGAAATAAGCTTTATAGGCTTCGGCTGTAGCGCGTTTGTTGGTTAAAAAGCCCTCTAACTGTTCTAATTGGGCTACCCCTAAGGCAGCATTGATATTGGGCATACGATAATTATAACCTATTTCATCGTGTACGAACTCCCAAGCGTGAGGTACTTTGGCTTGGGTAGTGAGGTGTTTGGCGTGTTTGCCTATACTCTCATCATTGGTGAGTATCATACCGCCACCTCCTGTAGTAATGGTTTTATTACCATTGAAAGAAATACCTCCTATTTTGGCGAATGTGCCTAAATGTTTACCTTTGTAATAACTACCGATGGCTTCGGCAGCATCTTCTACTACGTCTATATGATAACGATCGCAGATAGCTATAATTTCTTCTATACGGCAGGCGTGTCCAAAGGTGTGCATTGGCATACACGCTTTGATACGTCGGTTTGTTTGCTTATGGTAGCATTCGTTCCCTCGTAGTTCGGTGTTTTCTTTTAAAAAGTGTTCTAAAGAGGTAGGAGAGAGTCCCATTGTATCTTTATCGACATCTACAAATACGGGTACAGCTCCTGCATATACGATAGCATTAGTAGTAGCTATAAAGGTTAGCGGTTGAGTGATTACCTCATCACCTGCTTCTACCCCACTGAGTTTTAGTGCTATGTGGAGGGCATTGGTTCCATTCACACATACTACAGCGTATTTTGCATCTGTATAGGCAGCTATTTTTTGTTCGAAGAGGTCTACAAACTTTCCTACGCTTGATACGAAAGTAGTATCGATGCACTCTTCTAAATATTTTTTTTCGTTCCCTGCAAAAGTAGGGGCGTGTAGAGGGATAAAAGCCTTTTTTTCGCCGTAAAGGTCGCGTATAAAAGATATGGTTTCGGGTATGTTCATTGCCTTAATTTTCTAATTACATTTTGCTATCCAAATACTTTCCTGTCTCTTGGTGGTCGAAATTTACTAAGAATGTTTTCATCAGCAGGGTGATGTCTTTTTTCTCAGTAGTAGGATTGTCAAATAGTTGGGTTAGCTTATCTATAAAACTTTCTATTTCAGTTATTTTTTTAAATGATTGCAAACTAATCACACCTAAAGAGGTGTATTTGTCTAACGCTACTTGTTCTCCTTCAGTATAAAATTCCTCGTAGGGTTTTTCGCCTGTGGTATCGCTTTTTGAGAAATAAACGGGATACCTTTTATCGGTTTCTTTTCGGCTTTCAGCCTTAGCAATAGCTTCAGCTTCACTCTTGCATTCCAAAGGGGTATAGCCTAAGTCTTTTAATAGCTGGGAGGCTATTTCTGAGAAAGTAAGTACTTGTTCTTTCTTCAGTTTAGGGAAGTATATTTGTCCTGTACTTCCTAATATACAAGCCATTAAGCAAATTTGTCCGCTTTCTTCGGGTGATACAAAATAACGGGTTACATCTGAAGGGGCTGATAGCGGTTGGTTTTTAGCGATACGCTCTAAAAAACCAGCTGGCAAGGAGCCATTGGAGAAGGCTACATTGGCAAAGCGTGCTGTAGTTACGGGGAACTTATGAGCATAAGCCATTATCATATCTTCCATTATCTTTTTGCTACCTCCCATTATGTTCACAGGGTTAGCAGCCTTGTCGGTCGATACACAGAAGAAATGTTCAGGAGGATAGTCACATAATAAATCTAAGAATTTTTTAGCGTTTACGACATTGTTTTTCAATAAGGCTTCTACCGAATATTTATCTTTTTCACTTCGTACGTGCTTGTGAGCTGAAAAGTTAGCTACTATATCAAACCCACCACGTGCTTTGAACATTTTTACAAAAGTATCATCGGCGTAATTCATAGGGTAGGTTACATAGTCGGTAGGCACTGTAAAGGCGGAAGTACTACGCAATTCGCGAGTGAGTTCGGTAAGTCCGTTTTCACTAATATCTACTACTACCAAAGTTTTAGGTTTAAAAGGTAGTAACGCTTTGATATACGAGCTCCCAATAGAACCTGCTCCTCCTATTACCAATACACTTTTGTCTTCAATAGCCTTAGTTAATGCTGATTGATGAGTGTACAAATCTGCCTGAAACATACTCTCAGGGCGCTTGGTAACATATTTCGATATAAAATGTTCTATATTTAGCATTAAATAATTTCTTTGTGTTTATTTTTTAAAGTGAGTTTATTTATACTCCTATTTGTACATACTCCCAACCCTTGCTTGGTAACTTAAAGGCATTATACTGATTCCTTCCATCGAAAATTACTTTTTCTTTTAGCATTTTAGCTATCTCGTCGAAATCGGGCACGCGGAACTCTTTCCATTCGGTAAGCAACAACAAAGCGTCCGCACCTTTTAGGGCTTCGTATTTACTATCTACGTAGGTTACGGGTATATCTTTTAGGTAACATATCTTTGCCTCGTGTACCGCTTTGGGGTCATACGCTTGTACTTTGGCACCATGTTTTATAAGCTCTTTGATGATGTAAATAGCAGGAGCTTCGCGCATATCATCGGTTTCAGGTTTGAATGAAAGCCCCCATATCGCAAAAGTCCTACCACTGAGGTCTTCGCCGTATTTCGCAACTACTTTCTGAGCGATTACGTACTTTTGTCGATTATTTACATTGTCTACTGATTCAATCAGTTCTGCTTTGTAATCTACCTCTTCTGCTAATTTTTTAAGTGCCAATACGTCTTTCGGGAAACAAGAACCTCCATAGCCACATCCTGGGTAAATAAAGCTATAGCCTATCCTGCTATCAGAACCTATCCCTATACGCACTTTATTTACATCAGCCCCTACACGCTCACAGATATTCGCGATTTCGTTCATAAATGAAATCTTAGTAGCCAGCATAGTATTCGCAGCGTATTTAGTCATCTCTGCCGAACGAATGTCCATCGTGATAAAGCGTTCGTTTTGTAAAAAAAAAGATGAGTAAAGGGCTTTCATCTTAGTAAAAGCCTCCTCGCTATCAGCCCCTATTACTACACGGTCAGGTTTCATAAAATCCTGAATTGCTTTGCCTTCTTTTAAAAACTCGGGGTTGGACACCACGTGAAATTTGTAATTCACTCCGCGTTTATCCAAGGCTGCTTGCACAGTAGTGCGTACCTTGTCGGCAGTGCCTACGGGCACGGTCGATTTGTCTACTACTATTAACTCTCCTTGCATTGTCTCACCTATCTGTTGGGCTACCGAAAGCACATATTGTAAGTCTGCCGACCCATCATCACCCATAGGCGTACCTACAGCTATAAAAGCTATCTCAGCATCTTTGATTGCCTCCGCGAGGTCAGTAGTGAAAAATAGTGTTTTAGCTAAATTGCTCTGTACCATTTCTTCCAATCCTGGCTCGTAAATAGGAATCACACCTTGTTTGAGCTTCTCTATTTTCTCAGAGTTTACATCTACGCAAGTTACCTTGTTGCCCATCTCAGCGAAACAAGTCCCTGATACTAACCCCACATATCCGGTGCCTATGACTGCTATTCTCATTCTATTTTCTTATCTAAGGTTTCATATTCGGAGTTATTGCTTTTAAACTCCTTTACTATTTGTTTTAATAAACGCACTACTTCTCTCTTATCGCCTTGCGTAGCTACTTCATACATTTGGGTAGTGACTGCCTCTATCTCAGTAAACGACATTGAAGGGTCTTTGCTAATCATTATTTTCTTGTGGTGCGTAGGCATTGTTTTAGTACTGTCACTTAATAGTTCTTCATAGAGTTTCTCACCAGGACGCAAGCCTGTGTACACGAGCTTGATATCTACGTTTGGTTCATAGCCTGATAGTTTAATCATACGAGTAGCAAGGTTGAGTATCTTCACGGGTTCACCCATATCAAAAACAAATATCTCGCCACCTTTGCCCATAGTTCCTGCTTGAAGTACCAACTCACACGCTTCGGGTATAGTCATAAAGTAACGCACTATATCAGGGTGGGTGATGGTTACAGGACCTCCTTTTTCTATCTGTTTCCTAAAATGGGGGATTACCGACCCATTAGATCCCAACACATTGCCAAAACGAGTAGTGATAAAAGCTGTTTTATTGCCTTCTTTGTTTTGTAAGGCTTGTACAAAAAGCTCTGCCACCCTCTTTGAAGCTCCCATTACATTAGTGGGGTTTACAGCTTTATCAGTGGATATCATCACAAAGTGAGGTATTTCATATTTGTTAGCCAAAAGTGCTACATTTTTAGTCCCTTGTATGTTTACTAACACAGCTTCGTGCGGATTCTCTTCTATCATCGGTACGTGCTTATAGGCAGCCGCGTGATACACTACTGAAAACTTATGTGCTTTAAACACACTTTCTAAACGTTCACAGTTAGTGATATCGGCTAAAACAAATTCAAAAGCGATATCCGGAAAACTCTCTTTAAGTTCTAACTCTATGTCGTATAGAGGCGTTTCTGCTTGGTCGAGCACAACTACTAAGGCGGGGGTGAAGGTAGCTATCTGTCGTATTAACTCACTGCCAATAGACCCTGCTCCTCCTGTTACTAATATATTTTTGTGGTAGTGTTTTTCCCGTACATCTTCGTTATCTAATACTATCTGTCTACGTCCTAAGAGGTCTTCTATTTGTATTTTATGAAGATTAAATCCTTCTTTTTCTGGACGTAATTTCTGTAATGCGGGGGTTTTGAGTATTTGCAAACCTTTGTCTAAACACACATTCACCCAAAAAGTCATCTCTTCTTTCGAAAGATGGTTCTTGTTTATGAGCACCCCATCAGCCTCTAATTCTTCACAAGGAGTATCTATAAATTTATCTTTTGAGATAATAGGCCTACCCAATAGTGTAGCCTGTTTAGGATTCGTACGCCCTGTAAGAAAACCTACTACCGAATAAGGAATCGCAGCATTGCCTATAATCCCATTGGCGAAAGCTACTGCTTCATCATCTATCCCCAAGATGAGAATACGCCTCTTAGAAGTACGCCTATTAATTTCTTTTACTAAATAAAAAAACTCTTTTACCGATAACCTAAATACAAATAGTATGATGAACGACACTGTAAAATATATCAGTAGAATAGGGTTCAACAACACTTTTTCGTCTATAACGTGCAGACTTATCTTGTTGGCAATAAACATTGCTATTACCGTGCACCCACTTGAAAGCAGAATGCGAAACAAATCTCTAAAAGTAGAATACCGTATAATCCCTGAATAAGTACGGAAGATGAACATAAAAAAGATGTTCACCCCGATAACTAATAAATAGCGTTTGTAAAGAGGAATACTGTCGGGAATATATACCCCCAAGCGTTCTACTACAAAAAAGGAAAAGAATAGAGCTATAAATAGCAAAAACACTTCCATACATACCACTATCCAACGTGGGGTGTAACGGGCAGTAGCTAAGTTTACCAAAGTGCTATCACTATATGTATGTGCTTGAGGCATTGTTTTAAATATAAATGGATAAATTTGCACAAAGGTACAAAATTCTTTTTAATTTTATAGAGACACTTTATAATTTCTTAAAAACGCCTTTTATTCTCTCTCGGTCTGCATCAGTAAGATTAGAACCTGAGGGCAAACATAACCCATTGTCAAACAGTCGTTCACAGGTCTTTTTACCATAGTAAGGAGCTGAGGCAAACACAGGTTGCAAGTGCATAGGTTTCCACAAGGGGCGCGTTTCAATATTTTCTTCCAAAAAGGCTAATCGCAAGTCTTCTCTATCAAATCCTGTTTTAGTTTTATCAATGGTAATAGCCGAAAGCCAATAATTACAAAAGTAATCTTCATTGGGCTCTGTAAGTAATTTTATTCCTTCAATTCCTTTGAACAAATCGGCATAAAAAGCGTGCATCTTTCGGCGAGCTTCAATGCGCTGTGGCAATACCTCCATTTGTCCGCGACCTATGCCTGCCGTAATATTGCTCATACGGTAGTTATACCCTATGTGCGAATGCTGGTAGTGAGGAGCGTTGTCGCGCGCTTGGGTGCTCAAAAATACAGCTTTATCTTTCTCTTCTTGAGTGTGACATACCAAAGCCCCTCCTCCTGAGGTAGTGATAATCTTATTGCCGTTGAACGACAGTACCCCAAACCTACCAAAAGTACCACAAGGTTTCCCTTTGTAAGTGCTTCCTAAGGCTTCGGCGGCATCTTCCACCAATGGGATATCATACTTTTTACATAGAGTGAGCACCTCCTCTATTTTGAAAGGCATTCCGTAGAGCGATACAGCTATTACTGCTTTAGGCTTCTTGCCTTTCTTGATGCGGTCTTTAATAGCTTCTTCTAAGAAAACGGGAGAGAGATTCCAGGTGCTCTCTTCCGAGTCTACAAACACGGGCGTAGCTCCTTGGTATACGATAGGGTTAGCAGAAGCTGAAAAAGTCATCGATTGACAGAGCACCTCATCGCCTGCTTGCACCCCACACTCTATAAGAGCTAAGTGCAAGGCTGCCGTACCCGCCGAAAGCGCCGATACTTTCACTCCATTGCCTAAAAAGTGCTGTAAATCCTCTTCAAAGCCATTTACATTAGGACCTAAAGGGGCTACCCAATTCTCCTCAAAGGCTTGATGGATATATTTAAGTTCGTTTCCTCCCATATGTGGAGAAGAAAGCCATATTTTTTCTTTCATACTATTATCTTTTTATAAAATCCCCAGCATTTATAATACTTTGTTCAGCAATTGTTATGCCATTTGAAATGGTTGCATTACTACCTATAAAAGTCCCTTTACCTACTACAGTATCTCCATTTACTGTAGCACAAGTAGAAATGTGACAAAAATCACCAATTTGCACATTGTGTTCGATATTTGCTTTTGTGTTGATAATACAATGTTTACCTATTTTTGCCTTGGCATTGATGATGGCATTATGCATTATAACTGTTCCCTCGCCTATAGTAGCATATTTTGAAACATAGGCTAAAGGAGATACCACTGTGGCTAATCTTGCTTTACAAGACTCTAATAACAAGGCAATATCTTCTCTTACAGAAGATGATTTTATTTGACCTACTGTTATTAAGAAAAATACTCCTTCAGTAGATAATTCCTTCACTAAATCTCTATTGCCTAAAATAGGATAACCTAAAACATCTCCTTCCTTTGTGTCATCTAAAATTCCTTTGATATTGTATTTATCTTCTTGTTCAACAACATCAATTACGGAAAGACAATGACCTCCTCCTCCTATCAGTATAATATTGGGTTTGTTATTTTCTCCTTTCATTTATAAAAAATACTTGTTGTATTACAAACTGCTTGTCGTGCTACGTCCCCCTCTAAACTCCTCCATTGTAGCTTGTCCTTCTTGTGATATCCCTTCGCGTATAAACACTTTCTTCACCGTGAGAAACAGTATTTTAAGGTCTAATACGAATGATTGGTGGTCTACGTACCACACGTCCAACTCAAATTTCTTTTCCCAGCTGATAGCATTGCGCCCATTCACTTGCGCCCAACCAGTGATACCTGGTTTTACCTCGTGCCTACGCTTCTGAGTCTCATTATACAAAGGTAAATACTGAGGTAATAACGGTCTCGGACCTATAACCGACATATCCCCTTTCAGCACATTCAGCAACTGCGGAATCTCATCCAGCGAAGTCTTCCGTACAAAAGCCCCTATCTTAGTGAGTCGCTCAGCATCAGGCAAAAGCTGTCCGTTAGCATCACAACGGTCGTTCATTGTTTTGAACTTGATAATCCTAAAAATGCGTTCTCCTTTCCCAGGTCGTAACTGATAGAAAAACGGCTTTCCGTCATTAGCAAACCACAACCCCACTGTCACCACCACAAAGATAGGGCTTAGCACAATAAAGGCAATCAGTGCTGTAAGGAAGTCTAATACCGGTTTTATAATATTCCTATACATCTATTTTCTCCAAAAGATAAGTATATACCCTCTCAAGCGCCTCATATCTATTTCAAAGTAAATCTTTTCTTCTTTACTTTTACCATTCCAAAACGAGGTTTCCTACCCAAATGTACTATAGTACCGTCGGGTTTTTCTTCCACCAACTCTCCGTCTTTCACTGTGAGGTTACTCAGTCCTAAAGCTCTGTTTTCACGAATTGCCTTCTGAACAGCTTTATGAAAAACATTGTTTAAAGCACTACTTGATATCTCTTGCTTCATAATCTTATTTTAACATCAATTCAATATAATATAACACTGACTTACAATCTTTTTTGCGTTACACACTTTGCCAAATCTAATCACCCGTGTGTCTCACACCTGCCTGTCGCACAACACTTATTAACCATTAACCACTAACCATTAATCACTACCTTAAACAGCGTATGGCTATTGCCACTGCCTAAGTTGTCATAGATATCCACAACCTTTAAACCAGCGCGTTCCACGCATTTTATCATATCACCCGAATAGTACATCTTGCTATTGCCGTTTGCCATTGCCGTAAAATACACACTGATTTGGGTAAGGCAATACGCCCCCGTTTCGTGTTGTTGTCTGTCCCAATAGGCTTCCAGAATATACAACTCGGTATGAGCGTCCATCGCAGCAGCTGCCCTACTGAGAATACTCGTTACTTCCTCCTCTGAGAAGCAATCCAAAAACTGACTCATCCATATCACGTCAAAACCTTTCGGGAAAGGCACAGAGGCGTCCAACAGATTAGCCGGATAGCCTCCAATACGGTCAGCTCCTTCTTTGCCTGCGATATTGTTTTTCATCAAACCCAGTTGCTGAGGTAAGTCCATAATGGTTACCTGCACATCGGGGTTAAAGCTCACGGTCTTTAACGCAAAGCGTCCCGTATTACCTCCCACGTCTAAGAGCGTCTTTACAGGACGTTTAAAAATGATATTTAAAGCATCTTCAAAAGAGTAATCAGAATAGTAATGGTCAAAAGCAAACCACTTTTCTTGCGCCTTTGGAGGCAATTGGGAGAGCCCCTCATAAATCGTAGGCCAAGACCCAAACACTTTAAGTCCCGCAGGTTTCCCTTCTTTAAGCGCTTCTTCAAGGTGAAATAACCCTTCGTAGCACACCTCTTGAATGAATTCCATATTCACACGGGTGCTCTTGTCGCGAAGCAAAAACCAACCTGCTTTCGATATCGCAAAGCGGTCGCCCTCTTTCAAGAGTACCGTACCTATGGAAAGCGACGACTCCAAAAGTATTTTCACAGCATAGTCACTCAGCTGTGTTTTAGTCGCCACCTCCTGCATTGTCAATCCTTCAGGGGCATTGCACAAAGCCTCGAACACGCCGAGTTTTACCATTAGATGTGATATTTGGAACACCACAGGCGCAAAAGCAATCTCTTGAGCCAAGCGCTGAGCTTCCAAAGCCGTTTTTTGTTCAGTAGTGTATTGTTTTCTGATTGCTGGTGTTAAATTCATATGCTTAAATATCTCAGTTTAACAATTAAGGTGCAAATGTACAAATTAAATAGCAAATAGCAATAAAAAGATTTTTCAGCTATCTGCCACCCTTTCGTTTCTTAGCTCTTTTCTTGATTATTCCTTTTTCTTGTTAACATTTATTTAACACGTGATATTCAATAAATTAACGCCTTTTCTATACCAATCGTCCAAGATTCGTGTAAGCTTCCTATAAGCTTTCTATAAGCTAAGACCACTCTTTTCATTTGTCCATTTGTTAATTCTTTCTTACCTTTGCCGTCGAATTTAATGTGTTTTATTTTGCCTACCTTTCCCAAAACCGAAAAACTCTGCAAGCGTGAAGCCATTCAGCAACTCTTTGCCCAAGCCGAGGCACTTACCTGCTATCCGCTTAGGTTGTTGTACGCCCCTGTTAGCAGTTTAGAAGCTCCTTACCAACTGCTTATCAGTGTGCCCAAACGCACTTTCAAGCGCGCAGTACATCGCAATTTGCTAAAACGACGCCTGCGCGAAAGCTACCGACTCCAAAAACACTTATTGCCCGTAAAAACCAAAAAGTATGCCCTTGCCTTTCTCTATATAGGGAAAGAACTCACCGATTACGCCACCATTTACAAATCCGTAACCCAACTCATAGAAGATTTTTCTCATCAACTCACCCAACAGTAACCCATCGCTTTTGCGCTCCACCTCCCCCCTTTGAAGAGGGGTTAGGCAGATGTTTAAATTACCCCCTATGAAAAAGATTATCATTTTTGCCTCAGGTTCAGGCTCCAATGCCGAACGTATCGCTACCTATTTCCACCAAAAAGGCACTGCGCAGGTAAGCCTTATACTCTGCAACAACCCTCAGGCAGGCGTACTCACGCGTGCCAAACGCTTAGCCATTCCCTCTTTAGTCTTTAACCGACAAGCGTTCTATGAGTCGGATATCGTCCTCAATGTCCTTAAATCCCAGCACCCCGACCTTATCGTGCTGGCAGGATTCTTGTGGAAAGTACCTGCTTATCTCACTGAGGCTTATCCTCATAAAATCATCAACATACACCCTTCTCTTTTGCCCAAATTCGGCGGTAAAGGAATGTATGGCTCACACGTGCACGAAGCCGTCATTGCCAATGCCGAAAAAGAAAGTGGCATCACCATTCACTATGTAAACGAACATTACGACGAAGGTAATATCATCTTCCAAGCCAAAACAACCGTACTCCCCACCGATACTCCCGATACCTTAGCCGAAAAAATTCACTTATTAGAATATGAGTATTTCCCCAAAATCATTGAAAAGTTATTATAGCTCAACAAGTAAATATGTTCTACACGAATAAAGTGAATCAAGAGTAGAAAAAAAAATAACATATTGTTTATTGTATATTACAATATTAGAATCGCTTTTACGTTACATTGTAGGGGTAGTTTGAAAAAACTCTTTGAAAACAAACCTTTTCAGTCGCCCCTGCTTTTAAATACTCTGAGAAAATCCTATTAATTCCATAATTTGCTAATTCCCACACTCTTACCTCTTACCTCTTACCTCTTACCTCTCAAAAATTTTGCAGTTTCAAATATTTGTCGTACTTTTGCGCCCTAAAAATAAAAGTGTCGTTTGATGACACTATTAAGGAATGTTTAATTTTTAATAAAAATCACAAAGAGTGGACACATTAAGCTACAAAACCATCTCTGCCAACAAAGCCACTGTAAATAAAAAGTGGGTCTTGGTAGATGCTGATGGACAGACTTTGGGTCGCCTTGCCTCTAAAGTAGCCAAGCTACTTCGCGGTAAGTACAAACCCGAATTTACCCCTCACGTTGATTGTGGCGATAACGTAATTGTTATCAACGCCGAGAAAATCAACCTTACAGGGAACAAATGGGAAGATAAAAGCTATCTTCGCCACACTGGTTACCCAGGAGGACAACGCTTCACAGGAGTAAAACAACTCCTCGACAAACACCCAGAACGTATCATCGAAAAAGCTGTAAAAGGTATGTTGCCAAAAACAAGATTGGGTGCAGCAGTTTTACGTAATTTAAAAGTGTATGCAGGTACCGAGCACAAACAAGAAGCTCAACAACCTGTTACCATTAACTTAAACGATTTGAAATAATGGAAGTAATTCACACCATTGGTAGACGAAAAACCGCCGTAGCGCGTATCTACCTTAAAGCAGGTAACGGTACTATCACCGTAAACAAACGCGAACTCAACAATTATTTCACTACCCCTACATTGCAATACAAAGTAAAACAAGCCCTCAGCCTTGTAGGTGCTGAAGATGCTTACGATGTAAAAGTAAACGTGTATGGTGGTGGTATCACCGGTCAAGCCGAAGCCGTTCGTTTGGCTATTGCTCGCGCACTTTGCGAACTCAACGCCGAAAACCGCGCAGTATTAAAACCTGAAGGGCTCCTCACTCGTGACCCTCGTATGGTTGAACGTAAAAAATTCGGTCAGAAAAAAGCCCGTAAGAGATTCCAATTCTCTAAACGTTAGTGTTAGTGAATATTTAATAGTTAAAGGAAAAGAGTTAAAAATGAATATTTATTCTTATCTCTTACCTCTTATCTCTTACCTAAAAAAACAATTTGCTCCTTAGTTTAGCATCCAAATGGCTCAGGCGGTTATTCCTTTTTTATAAAACCTCTCCAAGCTATTGCTAATAGTAGGAACGTAAACTATTTAAAAAGAAATGGCAAATAACATAGAAATTAAAGATTTATTAGATGCAGGCGTACATTTCGGTCACCTTACCCGCAAATGGAATCCTAATATGGCTCCCTACATCTATATGGAACGCAACGGTATCCACGTAATCAACTTGTACAAAACCGCTGCTAAAATCGAAGAGGCTACTGAAGCCCTCAAAAAAATCGTAGCCTCTGGCAAAAAAGTGCTTTTCGTGGCTACTAAAAAACAAGCTAAAGACGTTGTTGCTGAAAAAGCAACTTCAGTAAAAATGCCTTACATCACCGAGCGCTGGCCTGGTGGTATGCTTACTAACTTCGTAACCATCCGTAAGGCTGTAAAGAAAATGTCGTCTATCGACAAAATGAAAAAAGACGGTACTTTCGATACCCTTTCAAAACGTGAAAAACTACACGTAGAACGTTTGCGCGAAAAACTCGAGAAAAACTTAGGGTCTATCGCCGATATGTCTCGCCTTCCTGGTGCCCTATTTGTAGTAGATACACTCCGTGAACACATCGCTGTAAAAGAAGCGCAAAAATTAAACATTCCTATTTTTGCAATGGTAGATACAAACTCCGACCCTCGTGAGGTGGATTTTGCGATCCCTGCTAACGACGACGCTTCTAAAGCTATCGAAAAAGTGCTTTCTTACATCACCGAAGCTGTAAACGAAGGTCTTTCTAGCAGAACTGCTGACGCTAACAAAGAAGCTGAAGCAGCCGAATAAATCAAATAAGTTTTGACAAAGTCCCTAACTTTATCAAAGCCCTAAAATTATTTTTTAACTCACTTTCACCAGCTTCTCCCTCCCCTAGGGGGAGGGCTGGGGAGAGGATAAACATTAATAAAAATGGCAAATATTACCGCCGCAGACGTAAATAAACTCCGCCAAGCTACCGGCGCAGGTATGATGGACTGTAAAGCTGCCCTCATCGAAGCCGAAGGCGATTTCGATAAAGCAATCGAAGTATTGCGCAAAAAAGGTCAAAAAGTAGCAGCTAAACGTGCCGACCGCGATTCTAAAGAAGGTGCTGCTATTGCTCAAGTAAACGCTAACCACACGGTAGGTGCTATCATCTCTCTCAACTGTGAGACCGACTTCGTAGCCAAAAATGCCGATTTCGTAGCCCTCGCTAAAGATTTAGCTGATCTCGCCCTTACTGTAAATAGCAAAGACGAACTCCTTGCCCTTAACTACAAAGGTATTACCGTAGCCGAAAAACTCCTTGAACAAACAGGTGTGATCGGTGAGAAAATAGAACTCGGTGCTTTCGAAAAAGTAGAAGCACCTTTCGTAGGTTCTTACATCCACCACGGTAACAAAATCGCTGCAATCGTAGGCTTATCAGCTGCTATCACCGATGCTGCCGAAGTAGGTAAAAACTTAGCGATGCAAATCGCTGCTATGGGTGCTGAAACCCTTTCTTACAAAGATTTCTCTCCTGAGTACATCGCTAAAGAAACCGAAGCACGCATCGCTATTATCGAAAAAGAAAACGAAGAGTTACACCGTTTGGGCAAACCACTCAAACACGTACCTCAATACGTTTCTCAAGCACAACTCACTCCCGAAGTATTAGCTAAAGCTGAAGCCGATGCTAAAGCTGAATTGAAAGCTGAAGGTAAACCAGAACAAATTTGGGATAAAATCCTTCCTGGTAAGATACAACGCTTCATCTCCGATAACACTACCCTCGACCAAGAGAAAGCGCTCCTCGACCAAGTGTACATCTACGATGAAAGTAAAAAAGTATCCGATTTTGTAAAATCTAAAAATGTAGAGATTACAGCTTTCAAACGCGTAGCTTTGTAATTTATATATTTAAATGACATAGTTAAAACTCCTCTTACTATTGAGTAGGGGGAGTTTTTCTTTAACTACTAATCGCTAGAAGGAGCAGATACTAATAGTTCTATTCATCTTCTCATATTTGATGAAATGGGCTTAAAAGTATATGAAAATGAACATTATGGCAAAAATGGCGATTATTTTAGAGGTTATGCTAATGCCAAAGGTTTTATAGGGAATAGCAAAGCTCTTCACGGCACTTATTTCTATATCGTTCGTTACAGCAAGTGCGGGAAAGAAGAACAACAAAAAGGCTTTTTATATGTGAGGTAAAACTTCATTTTCTTTTGAAAAGAAATCTTTTTAATAAAAATTTCTTTCGTTTTCTTTGTATGTTTCAATAATATTAACTACTTTTGTCGCTCATTAATATATTTGCGTAACTAAATAATTCATTAACACATAATTCATAACTAATTAAATATATTATGGACGTAAAAAAAATAATGACCTCCTTAGAGGCGAAACACCCTGGTGAAAAAGAGTACTTACAAGCTGTACACGAAGTGCTTGAATCAGTACAAGAGGTGTACAACCAGCACCCCGAATTTGCCAAAGCTAAAATTATAGAACGCATCGTAGAGCCCGACCGCATTCACACCTTCCGCGTGGATTGGGTAGACGATAAAGGCGAAGTGCAAAGCAACCTCGGTTACCGCGTGCAGTTCAACGCTGCCATAGGCCCTTATAAAGGTGGTATCCGCTTCCACAAAGCTGTAAACCCTTCAATGCTTAAATTCCTCGGTTTTGAACAAACTTTCAAAAACGCCCTTACTACCCTACCTATGGGGGGTGCTAAAGGGGGGTCTGATTTCGACCCTACCGGTAAATCTGATGCCGAAATTATGCGTTTCTGTCAAGCCTTTATGCTCGAACTTTGGAAATACATAGGTCCTGATACCGACGTGCCTGCTGGCGACGTGGGTGTAGGCGGACGCGAAATAGGCTATATGTACGGTATGTACAAGAAATTAGCCCACGAGTATAACACTGGGGTACTCACCGGTAAAGGTATCAACTGGGGAGGTTCGCTCATTCGTCCTGAAGCTACAGGTTATGGCGCGCTCTACTTTGTAGACCATATGCTTAAAAAACTCGGCAAAGACATCAAAGGACAACGCGTAGTAGTATCAGGTTTTGGTAATGTAGCCTGGGGAGCCTCACAAAAAGCAACCCAGTTGGGTGCCAAAGTTATCGGACTTTCAGGCCCCGATGGTTGTGTAGAAGTACCTAATGGTATGACTCACGAAATGATTGACTATATGCTCGAACTCCGCGCTTCTAACCGCAACATTGTAGCTCCTTTTGCCGAAAAATTTGCTAAAGAAAGTAAGTTTACCGCAGGTAAAAAAGCGTGGACTATCCCTTGTGATATTGCCTTACCTTGTGCTTTCCAAAACGAATTAGACGGCAATGACGCTCAAATGCTTATCAAAAATGGTGTAAAACTCGTAGCCGAAGTATCGAATATGGGTTGTACTCCTGAGGCAATCAAAGTGTTCCAAGATGCTAAATTGCCTTTTGCCCCAGGTAAAGCAGTGAATGCAGGAGGAGTAGCTACTTCAGGTCTTGAAATGACTCAAAATGCAGCGCACCTCGCGTGGAGAGCTGAAGAAGTTGATGCTAAGTTACACCAAATTATGGAGTCTATCCACAACGCTTGCCTCAAATATGGTCAGGAAGATGGTTATATTAACTACGTGAAAGGTGCTAACATTGCAGGCTTTATGAAAGTAGCTCACGCAATGCTCGACCAAGGCGTGGTTTAATTTTATGAACAATTGATAATGAACAATCAACAAAAAAGCTGCTTCTTAAAATGAGGCAGCTTTTTTTAATCCATTTACTTCTTATGAATAATCTTTATATATAAATACCGATTTCTTTCGATTTTCTTCTCACTTTTCACCCTCTAACCACTCACTTTTAACTATTCACTATCAACTACTTATACAACCTTTCTATACCAATCGTCCAAGATTCGTATAAGCTTCCTATAAGCTCTCTATAAGCTAACGCCACCCTTCTTACACCCTTTTTTCACCAAAAACCTTGTTAGTCTCCTTCTGAAAAACTCCGTTTCCTTCCGATAGTTCAGATATGTCACTTTTAGGGGTATACACTTTGCCAAAGTTTTTGCCTGTGCGGCTCGCACCTCATTTTCTTATTTTCTAATTGTCATTCACTCATTTCTTAACCCAAGTTCATTTTTCCATCGCTTTTTCACCGTTACTTTGCACTGTAAAACAAAAACAACTTAAAAATGAACTTAAAAATGTTTAGTATCACACTTCTTATGACGTTGACTGCCTTAAAGTCCAACGGTCAAAATCCTGACCTCCTCACATTGGTCACTGCGGCTACACAAGCCCCTTCAGGTCACAATTCTCAACCTTGGTTCTTCACTGTTGAGAACAACCGCATCATTATTACGCCCGATTTTACCAAAGCGCTCCCTGCCGTAGACGGCAAACACCGCGAACTGTTTATGAGCTTGGGCTGTGCTCTGGAAAACCTCTGCCTAAAAGCCACCGAATTGCACTATCACACTCAGGTACAACTCACCAGCGAAGGTATCATCACCGTGCTTTTGCAAAAACGAGAAGATGTAACCCCCAGTTCCTTAGTAGCTGTCATTCCTAAACGCCAAACCAACCGCTCGGTATACGATGGCAAACGCATCGACGCTCCTTTGCTCCAAAGTTTAGTAAGCAAAGCTATGGACGATACGGGAGCAAAGCTCTACACTTTCGCCAATGGTTCTCCGCTTTTTGCAACACTCACCGAAGCAGTAATGCAAGGCAATGCCGTGCAAATGGCTGACCCCGCTTTCAAAAACGAACTCCTCTCGTGGATACGCTTCAACAAAAAGCATTCTGAAAGCACTCACGACGGACTCAGTTACGCAGTGCTCGGCGCTCCTAATCTCCCTCGTTGGGTAACCGAGCCCATTGTAAAGGCATCATTAAAAGCCGATAAGCAAAACAAAACCGACTTGAAAAAGATACAATCTTCCTCCGATATAGTGCTTATCACTTCTGAGAAAGACGATATCCGCACCTGGATAAATACAGGTCGTTTATTAGAACGCTTTTTGCTCGTCCTTACCGAAGCAGGCATCGCCAATGCTTACCTCAATCAGCCGTGTGAAGTGCCCGAACTCCGTGCGCAACTGCAAGCCGATTTACCCATAGCAAAAGCCTATCCACAAATCCTCTTGCGCATCGGTTATGCGAAGCCCGTAGCTTATTCCAAGAGAAAAGACATCAAAGAAGTTAGCAAATTTAAAAATGAGTAAATTAGCCAATGCATAGTAGCACTCTATAAGGTATCATAAAAAGCTTGGTTGTCACTTTTAGTCACTACAATTCCCCCTCTTTGAGGAAGTCAGCGAGCTGGCGCAGTTGAGTATGTGAATAAGGGGAGGTTTATAATCAAATGGTTATAAACCTCCCCATCGTTTTTGTGATATCAACTTTGGTACGCTACCAATTTGCTAATTACCAAATTTGCTCATTTGCTAATTATACACTACCTTTGTCCCCTCAATCACCCTTTGTTTGATTTTGAAAAAGATTTGTAAAATTTCTGAGGCGCAAGCCTCATCTTGAAAAATGCAACAAGAATCCCAAATATACGGCATTCGTGCCTTGATAGAAGCCCTTAAAGCAGGCAAAACCATCGATAAAGTCTTTTTGCAAAAAGGCTTACAAGGTAGTTTGTTTAGAGAGCTAATGCCTCTACTGCAAGAAGCCCAAGTGCCCGTGCAGTATGTGCCCGTTGAGAAACTGAACCGCCTTACCAAGAAAAACCACCAAGGGGTAGTGGCGAACCTCTCCCCCGTAGATTATCACAATTTTGAGGATTTGGTAATCTCAGTTACCGAAAGCGGAGCCACACCGCTTTTCCTCGTGTTAGACCACCTTTCTGATGTGCGCAACTTTGGTGCGATTATCCGCACGGCAGAGTGTACAGGCGTCTCGGGCATTATCATTCCTAAGCGTGGCAGTGTGAGTATCACCGCCGATACTGTCAAAACCTCGGCTGGAGCTGTGTTTCGCGTGCCTATCTGCAAGGTCGAAAACCTCGTAGATGCGGTCTATTACCTGCAAGGCAGTGGCATTAGGGTAGTGGCAGCGACCGAGAAGACTAGTCAATTGCTATACGCCGAAGACTTTACGGTACCTACCGCTATTGTGATGGGGGCGGAAGACGTCGGGGTATCGCCAGCAGTACTTAAAGTAGTAGATAGCAAAGCCAAATTGCCAATGGTAGGCGATATTAGTTCGCTAAACGTTTCGGTAGCTTGTGCTGTTTTCTTGTACGAAGCTCTCAAACAACGACTCTAATCTTCCAACCCCTATCTCCTAAAACCGATGAACCGCCAACAAACCCGAGGTGTCCTTTTTTTGCTATTGCTCATCATAGCACTACAATTTGCCTTTCGTAATCTCAGCTTTAACCGCACTTTCGTCCCTACTGAAACTACTGTACTTCAACGGGAGATGGACTCGCTAAGAGCTCTTGTTTCCTTGCCTAAAAAAGATACCATTTACCCCTTCAATCCCAATTTTATCACTGACTACAAAGGCTTCAAACTCGGACTCACTCCAGAGCAAATCGACCGCTTGCAAGCTTTTCGCGCACAGAATAAGTATGTCAATTCTGCCGAAGAGTTCCAACAAGTAACCGGTGTGCCTGACAGTCTTCTGCACAAAATAGCCCCTTCGTTTAAGTTCCCCGAATGGGTGAAAAACCGCAGAACTTCTTCTTATGTCTATGAAAAATACCCCCAAAAACACTACCCCAAACAAGATATCAACACCGCAACTGCCGAAGAACTGATGAAAATCTACGGTATAGGCGAAGGCTTTTCTAATCGCATCTTGAAATACCGCAACAAATTGCACGGCTTTACCTATATCAGCCAAGTGGCAGAAGTCTACGGACTCGAAAAGGAAGTGTACGAACGAATAGCCGATTGCTTTGAGGTACAAACAACACCCGTGATAGAGAAGAAGGACATCAATACTCTCAATATGTATGAACTCAGCAAAATTCCTTATGTGAAATACGGAGAAGGCAAGAAGATAGTAGGCTTGCGTTCCGAGCTCGGTACGCTCAAATCCTTCGACGACCTTTTGCAAATAGAGGGTTTTGATAAACAACGTATCGCCCGATTGCAGTTGTATCTCTATATCGAACAGTAGCCTTCAAGATAATTAAAAAGAAATTCGTTCTTCTTTAACACTTTTCTTTCAATAAGTAAACTTCCTCTTTTTACCAACTGAAATTCAACTAACCAACGCCCTTCCTTCGTCTTTCCTTCGTCTTAGGTTCGTCTTAGGTTCGTCTTAGCTTCGCTTTACCTTCGGTTGAGGTTCGCTTGTTCTTCAGAAAACCTAAAACACTTATTTATTTGTTCTACAGCTGATTAATATGTTTTATGGTATAAAATACCTAAAAGTATTTTCCTTGTTTAATACTGAAAAAAATGCAGCCATATAACAAACTTTAACATTTTTTCTTCAATCTTATTGCCACTATACACCATTTTTATTGAATAACACTTCACTAACAATTAACACTCTCCTTTTCACCCTCTGATTAAAAAAACGTAATTCGTAATTCGTAATTCGTAATTATTTTATATCTTTGCCCCTTGGTATTAGAATAAGCATATAACGAATGAATTTTAACTATTCTGAAACACAACGAATGGTAGCCGATGCGGCTAAAGAGTTTGCCGAAAAATATATCCGTCCACACGTGATGGAATGGGACGAAAGTCAGGAATTTCCTGTGGAGGTATTCCGCAAAGCAGGCGAACTTGGCTTTATGGGCGTTTTAGTACCCGAAGCCTACGGTGGCTCAGGTCTCGACTACCACGATTATATCGCGATTGTGGAAGAAATCTCAAAAGTCGACCCTTCTATAGGGCTCTCAATAGCAGCTCACAACTCTCTTTGTACCAATCATATCCTTAGCTTTGGTAGCGAACAGCAAAAACAACGCTGGTTGCCCAAATTGGCTTCAGGTGAATGGATAGGTGCTTGGGGCATTACCGAACACAATACCGGTTCTGATTCCGGAGGTATGGCTACTACCGCTGTAAAAGACGGCGACGAGTGGATACTGAACGGTACTAAAAACTTTATTACTCACGGCAAAACAGGACAGATAGCCGTAGTCATTGCTCGTACCGGCGAGAAGGGTAACAAACACGCCATCACAGCCTTTGTAGTAGAACGTGGTACAAAGGGTTTTAGCAGTGGTAAAAAAGAAAACAAACTTGGTATGCGCGCCAGCGAAACCGCCGAAATGATATTTCAAGATTGTCGTATTCCCGATGCCAATCGTTTGGGTGAAGTAGGCGACGGCTTTATTCAAGCAATGAAGATATTAGACGGCGGACGTATTTCTATCGGTGCTCTTTCTTTGGGTATTGCCAAAGGCGCTTACGAAGCCTCCCTCAAATACGCCAAAGAACGTATGCAATTCGGTAAACGCCTCATCGACCTACAAGCCGTCGGTTTCAAACTCGCCGATATGGCTACCGAAATAGAAGCTTCCGAACTGCTCTTGCACAAATCGGCTTTCCAAAAGAACAACGGTCAGCGCGTAACCCTATCGGGGGCAATGGCGAAGATGTACGCCTCCGAAGTGTGTGTGCGCGTAGCTACCGAAGCCATTCAAATTCACGGTGGTTATGGTTATACGAAAGATTTTCCGGTTGAAAAATTCTTCCGAGACTCCAAATTGTGTACCATAGGCGAGGGAACAACCGAAATACAGAAATTAGTCATCAGTCGACAAATAGATAAGAACTCATAATTAAAAACGAACGAATATGTTATCCAATTCCAGCAAGTATGCCATTAATGCAGTAATATACCTTGCCGTACACTCGTCGGCAAGCCATAGAATAGCTCCCAAAGACGTGGCAGAAGCGCTACATATTCCTACGCCTTTTTTGGCAAAAATATTGCAAACTTTAGCCCGCAAAAAGGTAATTAGCTCCAACAAAGGACCTGGAGGAGGCTTTTGGCTCTCCGATGAGGAAAAACAAGCTCCTTTAATGACCGTTGTAGAGCAAATAGGTGAAGCCGATAAGTTTATTGCCTGTGCGATGGGCTTCAAAGAGTGTTCATCAGAGAAACCCTGTCCGTTACACGCTTCTGTACAGCCTTTCAGAGATAATTTTATGCGAGAACTTACCGAGAACTCCATAGCCTCCTTTGCTCAAAAAATTGCTGATAAAACTGCTTTCTTATCACCTACGGAGTAATGATGCTAGTCGCACGAGCAATTATCTATTTACAAATTTATCGTAGTATATAAACTTAAAAATTAATTATATTATGGAGAACGGGAAACTCTTTAACATTTTAGGTTGGGTAGCAATGGCTGCCTCTATTAGTATGTATGTGTCATACATACCACAAATCAGTGATAACCTTGCAGGACACAAAGGGAACCCTATACAGCCTTTGGTAGCAGCAATTAACTGCTCGTTATGGGTGATATATGGCTTTTTCAAAAAACCCAAAAGAGACTATCCTATATTATTAGCGAACTTACCAGGTATTGTCTTTGGTTTATTTGCCTTTGCAACTGCTTTGTAATTAGGTTGTCACACACTTTACCAAAGTTTCTTGCCCGTGTGGCTCGAAACTTTGGCAAAGTTGAAAATACTTATTACATTTTACGTCAAATCCTAACACTTAAAAAATAATAACAAATGAGAACAGGAACTTTAACCATTGAACCTCCTAAAGGAATATCCTTAGAAGAAGCTAAATTAGCACTTAAAAGTTTAAAATTTAAGATACTAAAAGTAACAGATGATACTGAAATGACAGAGCAAGAGTTCTTTAGTATGATTGATAAGGCTCGTGCTGAGAAAAAGACAAAAGTTAGTAAAGAACAAATGCGTAAAATGCTTTTAGAAGAACAATGGAAGATTAACCCCCTACACCCTTGTTAATTGTCAATTGTCAATTGTTAATTGAAAAGATATGTTACAACTAAACACTATTAGAGAAGAAAAAGACCGTGTGCTCTCCGGTCTTAAAAAGCGCAACTTTAAAGAGTTGTCTCTCATAGACGATATTATCGCCTTAGACGAAAAACGCCGTAGCACTCAGCTTTCATTAGATGAAACACTGGCGAAATCCAATAACCTTTCTAAGGAAATAGGCAACCTCTTCAAAGCAGGTGAAACCGATAAAGCCAATACCCTTAAAGAGCAAACCGCTACCCTTAAAGAAGATATCAAAACCCTTACCGATACTCTCAACACTACCGTAGAGGAGCTTAACGATTTGCTCTACCGCGTGCCTAATATCCCTAATGAGTTGGTGCCCGAAGGTACTTCCGAAGCCGACAATGTAGTGGTATTCGAGGCAGGCACTATTCCTGATTTAGGTAAAGACGCTCTTCCTCACTGGGAACTCGCCAAGAAGTACGACCTCATCGATTTCGAGTTAGGCGTAAAGCTCACTGGTGCAGGCTTTCCTGTGTATAAAGGCAAAGGAGCAAAACTGCAACGTGCTCTCATTACCTACTTCCTCGACAAAAACACCGAGGCAGGCTATAACGAATACCAAGTGCCTCACGTAGTAAACGAAGCCTCAGGCTATGGCACCGGTCAGTTACCCGATAAAGAAGGACAGATGTACCACGTAGGGGTAGATAACCTCTACCTTATCCCTACCGCTGAGGTGCCTGTAACCAATATTTTCCGCGATACTTTGCTCAACGAAAGCGATTTGCCTATCTGCTGTACCGCCTATACGCCTTGCTTCCGTCGTGAAGCCGGTAGCTATGGCGCTCACGTACGCGGGCTCAACCGCTTGCATCAGTTCGACAAGGTAGAGATTGTACGCATTGAACACCCCGACCGCTCTTATAAAGCACTCGAAGGAATGATAGAACACGTAAAAGGCATTCTCAATGAGTTGAAACTCCCTTACCATATCTTACGCCTTTGTGGTGGTGATTTAGGCTTTACCTCAGCAATTACTTACGATTTCGAGGTATATTCCACCGCTCAAGAAAAGTGGTTAGAGATAAGCTCAGTGTCTAACTTCGAAACCTTTCAAGCAAACCGTCTTAAATTGCGTTTCAAGGACGCCGACGGTAAAAACCGCTTAGCACATACCCTCAACGGTAGTTCTCTTGCCCTTCCGCGCGTATTAGCCGGTATTTTAGAAAACTACCAAACCCCCAATGGTATTGTAGTACCCGAAGTCCTCAGAAAATACACAGGCTTCGATATTATTAGTTAGTGCGAACTACATATTATACAACTTTGCCAAAGTTTCAAATTTTGGCAAAGTTTTTTATTACCTATCGTGTTATGGCTCGTGCTACGACCTTCTATATTATTATTTGAAAAGATTATTTTGTATTTTAAATATTATTCATAACTTTGCGCAAATAATTTTACTCAATGAAAGAAACTACTGTAATTGCCCTCACTAAAACGCAACTCCCCTCTTGGATAGCCGATTTTAATACCAACGAAACCCTTAAAAAACAGCACATCATCATTACCCTCCCCGAAGAGGAACACTGGTTAAAGAAAGACCTCAAACCACTCGTCGCCTTTGCCCAACAGCACAATCAGCAACATCACAAATCAGTGGTGGTGGTGCAACGTGCCTTAGCGCTCGAAGATTTTGAACTCACCCTGCATATCGCTCCTACCCTCCAAGAGGCGTACGACCTTATTGAACTCGACGAAATAGAACGCGACTTATGGAAGTAACTATCTTAGGTTGTCACAGTGCGACCCCTCGCTCCAATGCCCGCCCTTCGGCTCAACTACTCGAAATGCGCGGTCATCTGTTCCTCATCGATTGTGGAGAGGCTACCCAAATCGCCCTCCGCAATGCCAATGCTAAGTTCTCCCGCATCAAGCACATCTTCATCTCTCACCTCCACGGCGACCATTTCTACGGACTCTTCGGACTCATCTCTACTTTCCAACTCCTCGGTCGCGAAGCCGAAATGCACATCTACGGTCCTAAGGGCATCAAAGAAGCCGTTTTGCTCATTCTCAAACTCGGTGGAGCTTATACTCCTTTCCCCTTGCATTTTCACGAGCTATCTTCCAAAACCTCCGAACTCTTATACGAAGATGACAAAGTACTCGTGCGTACCATTCCGTTGCAACACCGCGTCTATACCAATGGTTTTCTCTTTCAAGAAAAAGAAGGCGAACGTCGCCTAAATATCGACGCAATTGCTGAGTATCCCGAGATACAAACGTGCGACTATCAGAACATCAAAAACGGTAAAGATATAACATTAGAAAACGGCAAAACTATTGCCAATACCGAGCTCACCTTCGACCCTCACCGCCCGCAAAGCTATGCCTATTGTAGCGATACTCTTTATTTCGAAGCTTTGGCTACCGAAATACAAGGTGCAAGAGTCGTGTATCACGAATCTACCTTTTTAGAGATAAACGAAGAACTCGCAGTTAAAACAATGCACTCCACCGCCTACCAAGCAGGACTCACAGCAAAGAATGCCCACGCCGATGCCCTCATTTTAGGGCACTACTCCTCTCGCTATCCCGATGTCAATCTCTTCAAGCAGGAAGCACAAGAAGTCTTTAAGAACGTCTTTTTAGCCGAAGATGGCAAGAAGTTCATTTTCGATAATTGACAAACAGAAGAAAACATCACTACACCCCCATTCTCTTGGAAAGCTCTCAATACTTTTTCCCTTTCCACATTCCCCCTTTGAAGGTAGCCAGCAAGAGATTTTCATCACATTTCCTTCGTCATTCGTCTCTCGTCATTCGTCATTATTTCCCTTTTCCGTCATATTCCCCCCTAGTGCCTAAGGCCTAATGCCTAGTGCCTGTTCCCTTTTCTTTCGTCTCGAAACCCCGTTTTCACCATTTTTTACATCGCTGTATTATACTATTAATCAATTATTTATATACGCTTCCTATACCAATCGTCCAAGATTCGTATAAGCTTCCTATAAGCTCTCTATAAGCTACCCCCACCCTCCTTAAACCTTTTTTTCGCCAAAACCCCTCTCAACCTTCTTCCGAACTTTTCCGTTTCCTTCCGAAAGCTCCTAATGGTTCCAACACATCGCTTTTTCATCTCAAACTTTGGCAAAGTTCTAAACTTTGCCAAAGTTGATGTTCTAAAAAGTTACCTCACAAGGCTTAGCCTTGATTTTGTTTAAATTTTGTTTGATTTCTGAGGCACAGCCTCATTCCTC
The DNA here is from genome assembly GCF_001278825.1 of Capnocytophaga sp. oral taxon 323. NCBI lineage: Bacteria > Pseudomonadati > Bacteroidota > Flavobacteriia > Flavobacteriales > Flavobacteriaceae > Capnocytophaga > Capnocytophaga sp. oral taxon 323. The sequence continues at coordinate 1,664,832 of NZ_CP012589.1, read as the reverse complement.
TAACTCAACCTCACACCCCATTTTCTAATTTTCTAATCTGCTAATTTGCTAATTTTCTATGCCTGTCGTACTACGACTTGCTAATTTGCTAATTACGTCGTATCTTTGCACTTTATATCAAAAGTTTGTAAGGCTCCTGCCACCAAAAATGTATATCCAGCATTATAATATAGTAACCCCTTTAGGCTTCGACCTCCCTACCACCGCCCGTTTGTTACTGCGCGAACGCTCAGCTATTGCCCGTTATCCTATGTACGGACAGCTCACCGATGTTTGCCTTTCTAAGATTGGCGACGGAGCTATCGAAAGCCGATTTCAGCAGGTGGTAGAACGCAATGACTTTTCACGCTTAGAAAAGCTTCTGCTCTTGGCAATAGCACCTATTTTTCATAAAATCAAAATCACCCCTCGAACCGCTCTTATCCTTTCCTCTACCAAAGGCAATATTTCAGCGCTTGCCGATGGCGATAGCGCTCCTCTGCTTTCAACTTTGGCTCAAAAAATGGCTAATGCCATAGGGGTAACCACTACTCCCATAGTCGTTTCCAACGCTTGTGTCTCAGGAGCAATGGCTCTCTCGGTAGCCGATAGACTCCTAAAAGCCGATGCTTTCGATAATGCCATAGTATTAGCAGGCGATGAGATAAGCGAATTTGTGCTTTCGGGCTTTCATTCCTTTCAAGCGATGAGTGCACAACCTTGCAGACCTTATGATGCTCAACGCGATGGTATTACCTTAGGCGAGGCTACCGCAGTGGCTTATGTAACCCGTGAGGCAACAGGCGCTAAAGCACAACTTTTGGGTAGCAGTTCTATCAACGATGCCAACCATATTTCAGGACCTTCACGCACAGGCGAAGGGCTTTATTTAAGTGTCCTAAACGCCCTCGATGAGGCAAAGTTACGCCCTGAACAGATAGACCTCATCAACGCTCACGGCACGGGCACCCTTTATAACGACGAGATGGAGAGCAATGCCTTTATGCGCGCCGGACTCTTGTCTCCTCCGCTAAACAGCTACAAAGGTTACTTCGGTCATACCTTAGGTACTTCAGGTTTGCTCGAAACCGTACTCACCATCGAATTTGCTCGCCATAAAATCCTCTTAAAGAGCCTGAATTATGAAACCTTAGGTGTTTCACAGCCCATTAATGTATTAAAACAAACCCAACACACAGAAGTAAAACACCTCCTAAAAACTGCCTCAGGTTTTGGCGGAAGCAACACAGCATTAGCAATAAAAGTGAATAATGAATGAAAACTTGTACGATAGAAAATAATACCATAACTCTCAACGACTCTGTGCTTTTCTCCGATAAAAGTACTTCTTTCGTCGATTTCTCAAAAAAGCCCTCAAAGCCCTGCAAATGGATTATCCCAAGTTCTTCAAAATGGATAACCTCAGCAAGCTCGCTTTTTTAGCAGCCGAAGTCCTCTTGCGTCCGTTTTCGCAGTCGGAGAAAAATAGCGTTGCCCTTGTATTCGCTAATCGTTCTGCCAGCCTCGATACCGACCTTAAACATCAAGCTACTATCGCGAACCCACACGAATATTACCCCAGTCCCGCTGTGTTTGTTTACACCCTACCCAACATCTGTTTAGGCGAGATAAGCATACGCCACCAGCTGAAAACCGAAAACAGTTTTTTTGTATTCGATAGCTACGAGCAAGCTGAACCTTTTCTACAACAGTATAGCCAAGCTCTATTAGCCCAAGGCAAAGCCCAAAGTGTACTAATGGCGTGGGTAGAGTTCTTAGAGGGCGATTATAGAGCCATAGCAACTTTAATAGATTAGTAAAATTAGCTAATTTTCAAATTTGCTCATTTGCTAATTCTTCACTATCTTTGCCCCCTAATAACTTATTTATAATGGACGCACTTATTTTAGAACTCAAGAACAAAATTATTGAAGTACTCAACTTAGAAGAAGTAACCCCGAGGATATCGATGAAAATGAACCTCTCTTTGGTACTGGCTTAGCCCTCGACTCTATCGATGCTCTCGAACTTATTGTACTACTCGACAAGAATTATGGTATCCGCTTAGACGACCCTAAAAAAGGAAAAGAAATCTTCCAATCGGTGAAAACAATGGCTGATTACATCACCGCTCACCGCACCAAATAGCGATGCCGAAAAAAGTAGTCATCACGGGAATGGGTATCAACTCTTCGATAGGTAACACTGTCGGAGAGCATTTTTATGCCCTTACCCATCGCCAAGCAGGTATCAGCAAGATTGAAAATGTAGCAACCATTCACGCCGACCACATCAAGGTAGGCGAAATCAAACGCACGAACGCTGAACTTATTACTGCTTTGCGATTACCCGAAGTGAACGCCTATTCACGCACCTCTCTCTTGGGGATTATCGCCTTACAAGAAGCCATTACCAATGCTGGTCTTACCCAAAAAGACCTCTCTCACTGCGGACTTATTATGGCATCTACTGTTGGGGGTATGGATATGACCGAAAACTATTTTTTCCGCTATGGCGATGACGAACCCCTGCGGCGCTATATCACTACTCACAACATAGGCGAGGTAACTCACCAAATCGCCGATTATGTAGGCATAAAAGGTGTTGTAACCAGCGTGAGTACCGCTTGCTCTTCTTCGGCAAATGCCATCATAACGGCTATCAACCTGCTTCGCACCGGCAGAGCCAATTGCCTCATTGCTGGTGGTGCCGATGCTCTCTCTAAATTCACTATCAACGGCTTTAATACCCTGATGATTCTCTCGGATACCGACTGCACTCCTTTCGACCAACATCGCAAGGGTTTAAACTTAGGGGAAGCAGGTGCTTTTTTGGTATTAGAAACTGAAGAAAATGCCCTACAACGCGGGGCTACTATATTAGCAGAAATCAAAGGGTGGGGCAATGCCAATGACGCTTATCACCAAACAGCCTCCTCCGCCGATGGTGAAGGTGCATTTTTAGCAATGCAAAAAGCCCTACAAACAGCAGGATTAACCCCCGCAGATATCGATTATATCAATGCGCACGGCACTGCTACCGTAAACAACGATCTCTCCGAAAGTCGCGCCTTAATGCGTATCTTTGGCGAGCACGTCCCCGATTTTAGTTCTACCAAAGCCTTTACGGGACATACTTTGGCAGTAGCTTCGGCAGTAGAAGCGGTATTTAGTGTATTAGCTTTACAACACGGGGTGGTATTCCCTAACCTCAACTTCAGCACTCCAATGGAAGAAGTGTCTATTCGCCCACAAACCGAACTGAAATACAAACCTATACAGCACGTGCTTTCCAACTCTTTTGGCTTTGGAGGCAACTGCTCGACGCTTATTTTAGGTAAGAGATAAGAGGTAAGAGGTAAGAATTGTCTTATCCTTAAAATAGAGTTGCAGAAAAAACGGTAAAAATATGTGATAGGACAAAGAAAAACAATAGTTTGGCACAGTAATTATTCTTTGTTTTTACTTTTGTTAAAAAGTTAAACTTTGTTAATTATTTGTTTGTTTGGTTCTTATTATATAGGTTTGTACTCTAATCTTAAAAGTAATCATATTATGAAACAGACTCTTAAAAACAACTTGATAGTCGTATCGCTTTACATTTTAGCGGGATTTATCTTCAACGGATACCTACCTTATATGTTAGTTGTATTCTTAGTACTATCGGCAACAGTTTCTTACTTTTTGTTCAGAAGAAAAAGTAAAGAGGAAACACGCAAGGGATTATTGCTTATGCACGTTCCTTTTCTGTTAATTTTAATGGTAGCTGCTTTGTTTCTCAACAATATAAGGGTAGTACTTCCTTATTTGCTTTTTGTACCTGCTGTTGTATATTTAACGTATTGCGCTATATTTTCAGAAAGAAAAGTGCTGTTTTTTGCAGGAATCATAGCCTTATCTGTTATTAGTGTCGCTACCTACAACGGAATTTCAGGAACAAATGAAATATTTGATGTAAGCTACTACTCGAGATTCATTACACAAAAATAAAATTAAGAAAAAGCCCGATTTATTACCTAAAATCGGGTTTTTTATTGCTTTTTATAAGGGAAGGAGTAGATATTCTTCACTTTTTTTAACTACTTATATCTCTTATCTCTTACCTATGTTACAATTATTCTATCATTCTTCCTTAGAAGCGGGTACTGATGAGGCGGGGCGTGGTTGTTTGGCGGGTCCCGTAACAGCAGCAGCTGTGATATTGCCCCCCGACTTCAAAAACGACCTTCTCACCGACTCTAAACAACTCACCGAAAAACAGCGCAACCTCTTGCGACCTATCATTGAGCGCGAGGCAGTGGCTTATGCTGTTTGTCACGTACTCCCTGCCGAAATAGACGAGCTGAACATCCTTCGCGCTTCTATCACGGCTATGCACCGCGCTATTGCTCAGCTCAAAATAACCCCTGATTTTATTGCGGTAGACGGCAATAAGTTTGTGCCTTACCAGAAAGTACCTTACGCTTGTGTGGTGAAAGGCGACGGCAAAATACAAACCATTGCAGCAGCTTCGATACTTGCGAAAACCTACCGCGATGCCTATATGGAAGACCTTGCCCAGCAATTTCCTGAGTACCATTGGCAGCAAAACAAAGGTTATCCCACTCCCGAACACCGCAAAGCTATCGCCGAGCACGGCGCTACTGAGCACCACCGCAAAACATTTCAATTACTGCCCGTAGAACAGTTGAGTTTGTTTTAGGGGATAGGAAAAGCCAGCTCCCCCAGCTGGCTTTGCTGTTTTATGGGGTAGTTTTTAGGGACGGGAGGGGTTCCAGAAGTCTAAGAGATTTTTGATAGCTTCTTTGAATAATTCGGGGGCTTGCACTCCTAAGATGAGCTGTCCGTTTTGGTTGAGTAGGAAACCGATTTCTATTTCTATAAGTTGGGTTTCGGTACTTCCGTAAAGGACGACTGTACGAATGATTTTGCGGGGGTTGTAGTATTTTTGGATATAGTGTTTTTCTATGTAGTCGTAGTTGGCAAGTTCGGCAATGCCTTTATCACGGGATTGGTATTTTTTGCCTTCTATGTTGATAACTTCACAGCGGGCAAAATCAAGTAGGATAAGGTCGGGGATGTGGATGATTTGATTTTTATCGCCTGCTTTGTACTTAGTGCGGTCTTTGTATTTGGCAAGGGGGATGGGCTCTCCTTCTTTGGGTACGAAATAGCTTTTTTCGCAACCTGCGTGATTTTCGAATATGGAATATCCTTGGGTAAAGTTTTCGACTACCAAGTGGATAAAGATAGTGCCGAGTTTTTCGCCATCGAGGTCGTAATGCCAATATTGTGGTGCAAAAGAGGCTTTGGGGAGGGTAAGCCCTTGTATAGATAGATTTAGGGCATTGGCTACTTGTACGAATTTGTTTTTTGGGGTAAGGTGTTTTTGTGAGAGTCCGTGTTGGGTAATGGTGATGGTGTGTTCCCAACCTAAGTGGCGTAGGGTAGCGGCTATGGCACTAAGGGCGCCTATATTGGGGTCGTGGGCGAGGCTATCGTTTTTGAATAGTCTGCCTGATATTTCTATAAGGTTGTGTTTTTGGGTGATGAGTATAGGGGTATTACCTGCAGGGGCACGGCGCATTTTAGCTTTTAGGTCTATGACTTCTTGTACTGAGGTAAAGGGGGTAAATAGCTTAGAATCTAATTTTTTGCCGAGTATTTCTACTCCTAAGGTAAGGAGGAGTTTGGTGCCAAAGATGTAGGTTTCGGTAGGTTTTTCTTTTTGCTCTATTTGGAGGGCATAGAGCATTATTTTTTTGGTGTTTGGGTAATAGAAGTTAAGGAAAATGAATTTGGTAATGCGCTGATATACGCCTGTATTACGGCTTTCTTTGTCGTCTGTTTTGGTTTCTTCGATGGCGTAAAGGGGGGTATCGGTAGGGGTGGGTATGTTTTGTTGATAGAAGATGAGAAAATCGGCAAAGCTGGAAGTGCCTGATACTGTTTTGATAAATACTTTGTTTACGATATTGGAGCGGAAGCCTATGAGTTCATAAGTAAAAGAGAATGTATCTTTTTCTAAGATGGGTAGGATACGTAGGTTATCGATAAAGCAAGGTGCTTTTTGGTCGGTGCTAAATTTTTGTAGGATAGTAGCAAGGACACTGATTTTTGGGCGTTCTTCGGTGAGTATGTATAGGTTTTTCATTGGTGTTTTAGGATATATAATTGTTCTTGTATATATTTTTTAGTTTGGCTTTCGCCGTTGTTGTTGCTTTTGAAGCGTTGGTAATCAAACTGGGTTAAGGTTACTTTCCCGTATTGGCTAAGGGTTTGGATAATGGCTTCTTGTGGCATTATGCCTTCGGAATTATAGCTTAGCACGAGGGTTTTGTACTTGCCTTGTTGGGCGATTTTGTCGAGCTCTTCGAGGGCGGTGTTTGGGTTGCAAAATAGTGATTTTTGCTCTGTATAGTTGCGCATACCTGTAACTCCTTTTATAGAGGGGTTGTCGTACTTAGCAATGGTTTCGATAAGGTGATAGTTTGGGGCGTACTGGCGTGCATTGTAGGGTGGGTCGAGATAGAAGATATCGGCTTCTATTTTGTTTAAGAGTGTTACTGAATCGGTGTTATGGACTTGGTTTTCTTTGTGGTTGTTGAGTAGTTTAATGGGGCGTAGGGTAAGGGGTTTTACGGCTCGTGGGTCCCATTTTTTGTGAAATGCGGCGTATATGCCTGCTACATTGGCGTAGAAGGATACACTCTCGATAAGGCAGGCGAGGAGGACGAAATATTCGTTTTCGGTGATTTTATTTTTTTGGTGCCATAGTTCTATTTGCTGACGAATGGCGTCTATTTTTCGTCCATTTTCATTGGAGAAATACATTCGTGGGGTGGGCAGGTGGGCGGTGCCTTCGGGTGTATAATTTTGGAAGATAAATCCTTCGACAGGGAAGATATTATCTAAGAATGAGAGTACTACCTCGAGGTTGGAGGTAAAGAGTTTATGTGGGGTATGGGGTAGTTCAGTGGCTAAGGTACTGAAAGGATGGGTGTTGTTATTAGCTATATAGGCTTTTTGCAGGACATAGGAGAAGTACATCAAATCGGAAGTGGTGATTTGGTATCCTTTGTGTTTGAAATATTGGCTTACACTGGTGGTACCTGCAAAGACATCGAAGAGGGATTCTCCTTGTATTTGCTGGGAAAGTAGGGTATAGTGTATTTTATCACAAAGGTTTTCTTTGTTGCCGATGTATCTCATATTTTTTGTAAGTTAGAGAGTAAAGTTTCTATATTTGTTAATTCATTATCATAGAGAACATAGTTATTTCGATATCCTTGATTTTGGATTCTATCTTTACTAAGAAAATCCTCTCTGGTGGCATAGCCTATAATGTCAACCTTGTAAGGCGTTATATCTTTATGTAGTCTAACTGAGATGTATATATCTTTAGGTTTGTTTTTCATCTGCTCTACCATTTCTAAAGTTCTAGTATGAAAGCTTTCTGTTCTAGTTTTTACATCTACTTTAAGTTCTTTTCCATCAAGAGAGTAGACGATAAAGTCATAAAAATCAGCTTCATCAAAAGAGGTGGTATCCTCTTTGAACTTTATGTTTCGTTCGGTAAAAAATTGCTTGATAGCTTTTTCTCCTAATTTTCCTTCAAACATTTTTCTTTCTTTGGCTTCTAATCCTCCTTCGTGAAAGTCGTGCCGGTTAGAGGTGTAACTTCTGGATTTTAAAGCGTAATCTTTAGCTTCTTTTTCAAGGGGTTGTGATATAATTATTTCCATATTAAAATGATTTTTTAGATACATAATTAGTAATTAGTACTTCATCGGAAGCGTTTTTGTTGCGTATAAGGGTTTGATAATTGGCATTGGCGTAATGGGTGTTGATGTGATTGACTACATATTGGGGGCGGGTGTGAAGCCATTCTTTTAGGATGGTATTTTCTTTTCCTTTGTGTTCTAATACATTAGAAAGGGCAAATTTGATGCCTCTTGCATTGAGTTGGTCTAAAAGGGCAAGTAACTGATGTTCTGTTTTTTCATTCCATCCTTTAAATCCTCGTTTGCCGTCGTTATAGGTGCCTGTGGTGATGAGATAGGGGGGGTCGGCATACAGAAAATCATCTTGGGTAAGGAAAGAATAATCAAATTCGGTAAAGCAGAGGCTTGAGAAAATGGGTTGTGTTTCCTTAATTTCGATAATAAACTGCTCAAGATTGTGCTTCATTGAGGGGTTAAAACTGCTTCGGTTTTTACCGAAAGGGTTGTTGAATTGGTGGTTATTGTTGAAGCGAATTTGGTGGTTAAAGGAGTAGGCTATGAGGACAAAGAGGTCTAAGGGGTGTTTGTGCTGGTTGTAGGTATTGCGTAGTTTTTTGTAGGCTTCTTCATTGGTAAGGGAGAGCCCAAGGGTGTCTATTCTGTTTTGGATATAAGAGAGTGTACTTTCTAATTCGTTTTGCTGAAAGTAGCGATACATTTCTATAAGGAAAGAAAGATTATCATTGAAATAGATTTTGTTTGCTTCTACATTGATACCTACATTGCAACCTCCTGCAAATATATCGACAAAGTTGTTGATATACTTTGGGAATAGGGGGAGTATTTGGTTTAATATTTTTGTTTTTCCTCCTATGTAATTAAGAGGTGATTTTATTCTTTGATAGGTGTATGTAAGCATTTTTTGAGTGATTATTTTTTGGGGACAAAGGTAGTAAAATAATAGCAAAAGACAAATGGATTAGTCGTTTGTTATTTGTTATTGATAGTTGGTTTATTGTTTTTATTTAGTATAGGGTTTTGCGTGATATGAAGAATCTTTAGAAGATAGAGATTAGGGGATAAAAAAACTTTGCAAATTTTCAAAATTACTTATTAGCCCATTAGTTGATGATATCAAAACCGGTGTATTTTCTTAGGAGTTCAGGGACTACAATACCTTCGAGGGTTTTGTAGTTTTCTAAATTATTTTTATGTATATAACATATTATTAATGTAAAAATAATGTCTGTTTACTCTTTTAATAACACTCTTCCATATTTTTTTGTCTTAAACTTGCATTGGAATTACGTCAGTTTGGAATAACATAACAAAACTTTAATTTGATATCAGTTTTACATATACAAAACTGATTTACAACTATATTTACATCTCATTCTGTGTAAATTCAGCAACTAAGCCACCTATCAATACCCATCACAACTGTTAATCATCAATAACCTTAGAGAAAGCTTTGAGTAACTCTCAAGATTCACACAACCAATCAATAACCAGCATATAAAAATCCCTACAAAAGTTTACTTTCTTTTGTAGGGATTTTGTTATGTTATTACATTTTATGTATCCAGAATTCGGGGTTGAGGCGGGTAGTGTTTTTATATATAAAGAACTTCATTTCAGTCTTGCCATTGCTATCGGTGAAGATTTTGCCAAGAGGCTCTTTGGCTTTTACCTTATCTCCTTTCTTTACATACACATCAGTGAGATTGTAATAAATAGTGATGTAGTTACCGTGTCGCACCTGCACCACTTTGTTACTTCCTGGTATCGATTGTATGGCTGATACTTCCCCTTCAAACACACAACGGGCTTCTGAACCCTTTTCAGTAGCAATGGTTACCCCATTATTGTAATGTTGCAACTCAGGATATACAGGGTCGTAATACACCCCAAAACCTTGCGATTTGTAGCCCTTTGCCACTGGCCAAATAAGATTACCCTTGTTGGCTTCGAAGCTATCGGCTACTTTACGCGATTCGGGAGTAAGTACAAAAATAATTTCAGTATTGGAACCTGAGGAAGGAGAAGAAGTAGTTTTAGGGGCATTTTTTCCTCTGTTTAAAGCAGCTAAACGCTCTTTCTCACGTTTATTTGCCTCTATAATAGCTAAACGAATCAGGCGCTGTATTTCGCGGTCGATAGCGTTAGCTTGTTTTTGTTTTTCGCGTATCTGTGCTTCGTAGTTGCGCTCTGCAGCACGGATATTGGTAGCCAACACTTCCAGTTCCTTTTTCTCAGTCTCCAAAGTAGCTTGCTCTTGGCGTTGCTCTTCCAATACTTGGTTTTTAGTATTGCGTTGGGCTACCAAAGTATTGTTGATAGTCTTTATTTTATCAGTCTTTTCTCGTATGAGGCTCACCTGCTCTTTGCGATAGTTGGCATACTGTTTCATATAAGCCAATCGCTTGTAGGCTTGCGAAAAACTTTCGGAAGAGAGCAAGAACAGCAATCGGTTTTGTGCCGATTTACTTTTGAACGACTGTTTGATAATCTTAGCGTATTCGCCTTTGTGGTATTCCAATTCTTTTTTGAGGGTACGCAGTTGTTCCTCGTTGTCAGCTATTTCTTTAGAAAGCAAATTCGCCTGTTGCTGATTGATTTGTATTAGGCGTGTGCGCGCTAATATCTTCTCATTAGCAACTTCTATCTGCTGAATGGTAGTTTTGTGTTGCTGACTTTGTTGTTGGCGTAAAGCGGACATCTGCTTGATTTGTTCGAGCAGTGCCTTCTTGCGTTGTTCTAATTCTTTTTGCTTAGTTTGCGCTGTAAGGAGTAGCGGAAAGCAAAGCAAAAGCAGTGTAATTTTTAGTATATTCATAGGTCGTAGCACGACGGACAGTTTAACGTATTTTTAACTTTGTCAAAGGTGTGAGCCACACAGGCAAGAACTTTGGCAAAGTTTGAGACACATTTGTTACTTGTTTATTGTTATTTCTTTCATTCCCGATGGGATTTTAAAAGGGAAGGACAGTTTCTTATCTAAATCCAATCCTTTGAACTCTAAAGTGATTTGGGTGCTATTTTCTCCCTCGCTGGCAACTATCTTAATGGAGAGAGGTAATAAGAGTTCCCCCACTTGCTGATAGCTGTAAGTTGCTATTGCCTTTTGGTTTGCTCCCAAATGATTTACTTCGGTAACCTCCACACGGTAATTATCAGGAAAAAAGCGGTAAATCACTTCTACGGGCGACTCGCCGGTGACTTCAATATTATAGCGGTTGTTGTCCTCAGGGAGGAGCTTGATAAAACCTTCGCTTTTAAAGTTGAGACTGTAAAGCGCATTGCCTAATAATAGGTTCTGTAATTCGTTAAAACCTACATCAATGCCTAACAGTTTGCTGATATAACTAAAATCACCGCTGAAAAAAGAACTGTCTAAACGGTTATAATATTCGGCTTTTTCGGGGGTGATGAGCGCTTTGGCTACTCCCAAAGGAGCGGATACCCATATTGTTTTGTCTTTCTCCATACGGAAAGATAGAGGCAAACTCTGCTCATTCTTACCGTCTTTATAAGTTACTTGCAGGTTAGCGCTAAGTGTTTTAAAAGCAGGAAACGATTTTAGGTGGCGGTTGATAATTTCTTTGGCTTGTTTATCAACGCTTGTTCTACCAGCGGGAGTTACTACTGCTTGTTTGGTTTTACAGCTCACCAATAGCAAGACTGTAAGGATTAAGATGATTTTTTTCATAATATGTTATTTCTCAATGAGACTATTTGCTTAATTACCTCCGGTGCTTCCGAAGCCTCCGGCACCTCTTTCAGTTTGTGAAAGCTCGGTTACAGTTTCAAAAGTGGCTTTCTCATACTTGGCAAATACCATTTGGGCAATACGGTCGCTGTGGGCAATGGTAAAAGGTTCATTGGATAGGTTTACGATAGGAACTTTTACCTCGCCACGATAATCACAATCGATAGTACCTGGGCTGTTGATTACTGTAATGCCGTGCTTGATTGCCATACCGCTACGCGGACGCACTTGTGCTTCATAACCTTCGGGTATTTCTAAGAATAAGCCGGTAGGCACGAGGGTGCGCTCTAAGGGTTGTAAGGTGATGTTGCTGTTAGGCAAATTAGCTCTTAGGTCTACGCCTGCGGCTCCTTCGGTTTGATATGAAGGGAGCTCGTTATTTGATAGGTTTTTTATCTTTACTGTCATTTTTTAGTGGGTTTCAACTTTGGTAAAGTTTGCGGTGTTTATTACTAATTACTTGTTGCGCCACAATTCTTGCGGTGTATTCATTCTTGATGTTTTCTTTTATTATTGGGTGCAAAGATACGACGTAATTAGCAAATTAGCAAGTCGTAGTAGGATAAGGGTTAAAAATTAGGAGCGAGTCCTTAGTCCATAGGCACTAGGAATTGCGACGCAAAAGCGATAGGCAGAGAAAATGAGTAAATGAGAAAATGGGGTGTGAGGTTGTATTAGAGGAATGAGGCTGTGCCTCAGAAATCAAACAAAATTTAAACAAAATCAAGGCTTCGCCTTGTAAAGTAGCTTTTTGAAACATCAACTTTGGCAAAGTCTTAAACTTTGCCAAAGTTTGAGATGAAAAAGCGATGTGTTGGGACTGTTAGGAGAATTCGGAAGAAAACGGAGATTTCCAAAAGGAGGTTGGGAGAGATTTTGGTGAAAAAAGGGTGTAAGAAGGGTGGGGTTAGCTTATAGAGAGCTTATAGGAAGCTTATACGAATCTTGGACGATTGGTATAGGAAGGGTGTATAAGTAGTTGACTCATAGTATAATACAACAATGCAAAAAATGGTGAAAACGAGGTTTCGAGACGAAAGAAAGAGGAAGAGGTGCTAGGCCTTAGGGCATAGGCACTAGGAGGGAGTGTGACGAAAAAGCGGAGGAAACCTCTCCTTTTACACATACCCAGCTGTCGCTGGCTACCTCCAAAGGGGGAATGTGGTGACGGAAAGGAGAAGGGATAATTAGAGAATTAGCAAATTGGGAAATGAGAAAATGGGGTGGTGCGAGCCACACGGGCAGTTAAATTAGGAAATTTGAAAATTAGTAAATAGGGTAGTGTGGGGTCTTAGGGCATAGGTAATAGGGGGAGAGTATGATGGAAAAGGGAGGTGTGGGTTGATGGGAAATATAGTTAAACCGAAGTTGGGGTATAATAGAAAAGCACTTACAAATGTTTGTAAGTGCTTTTGTTTTGAGGGTGGTCCCAGTTGGGCTCGAACCAACGACCCTCTGATTATGAGTCAGATGCTCTAACCAGCTGAGCTATGAGACCTGTCTGTTTTTAATTAAGACGGTGCAAAAGTAGTATTTAAAAATGAATTGACCAAATTTATAGGGAATTTTTTCGAGAAAAAGGGTAAAAATAAGTGGTGAAGGCTTTGGCTATTTGAAGAGAATGTTTTATTTTTGCGCTGTAAAAACAATTCATTACATTGGTAAAACTGAATTATGAAAAGAGTTATTACTTCGCTATTCGTAGCTTTTATTACGCTTTCGGCGTTAGCTCAAGACCGTAAACTGACGGTTGCCGAAGCGGTTTTTCACGCGGTACAAGACCCTTCTTCTGAAATGGGATACCGCTTGCTCTCTCCTGAAACTTTGGATAATTTGCAGTGGATTGAGGGCACTGACCTGTATCTATACAGCAAAGGTGATACGTATGAGATTTTCAACCCCAAAGGTGAAAAAGTGGGCGCTATTGGCAGTGAGCTCACAATGGGGTTTGAGTGGTTGCAAGGCTACTTGCGAAACAGTGGTTCGTTGCCTCCTATCACCTATATCGATAAAGAGGAAATGGTTTTAAAAGTGGATAATACTTATTACCGTTACAATTACGAGCGCAAGAATGTGCTCAGTAGTATCACGCTACCGAAAGGGGCTGAAAACGCTGAATACAATCCTCTTACAAAATCGGTGGCATATACCTTAGATAATAATTTGTATTTGGCTACTGAAAAGAATGAAAAACAAGCGGTTACTGCTTTTACTGATGCGAATATTGTAGCGGGTAAATCGATTCACCGCAACGAATTTGGCATTAATAAAGGCATTTTCTTTTCGCCCAAGGGCAATTATTTAGCTTTCTATCAGAAAGACGAAAGCAAGGTGGCTGATTACCCTTTGGTGGATATTACCACTACTCCTGCTACCTTAAAAGCGATTAAATACCCGATGGCAGGTCAGCCGAGCGAGCAGGCAGCAGTAGGGATTTACGATTTCCAAAGCGGGAAGGTTTCTTATTTAGACATCAATACTACCGATGAGCACTTTCTCACGAATTTGGCTTGGAGCCCTGATGAGCGATATATCCTTTTGGCGGAAATAAACAGAGCGCAGAACCACTTTGCCTTAAACCGTTACGACGCACGTACGGGCAAAAAGGTAAATACAATTTTTGAAGAGCGCAACGCTAAATGGGTAGAGCCCGAAAAGCCTGCTGTGTTCTTGCCGAACAACGCAAATGAGTTTTTATGGCTAAGCGAGCGCGATGGTTTTACAAATGTATACCATTACAATGTGAATGGCAAACTCATTAAGCAAATTAGCAATTTCCGTTGGGTAGTGCAAGATATTTTAGGTTTCGACGCACAAGGGAAATACCTATTTATCACCGGTACAGGTGCTGACCCACGTGAGCAACATTGCTTTAAGATAGAGCTTAAAAACCCTAAAAAGGTGAGTGCTCTTACTCCCGAAGCAGGAACTCATAACGTACAGCTGAGCAGTGACGGAAAATATCTTTTGGATAGCTATAGCAGTATCAGCGTTCCACAAAATATAGACCTTGTAAGTACGGATAAAGGCAGTAGACAGCGTTTGCTTACGGCTAAGAATCCGCTGGAAGGTATTGCGGTAGGTACCACTGAGTTTGTAACGCTGAAAGCCGAAGACGGTACGCCTCTTTACGGTAAATTGCACAAACCTAAGACTTTTGACCCTAACAAAAAGTACCCTGTGCTGATTTATGTATATGGAGGACCACACGCCCAACAGGTGAAAAACGAATGGTTGGCAGATACTTACTTGTGGTTACACGCTTTTGTAGAAAACGAACAGTATATTGTGTTTACCTTAGACAACCGCGGTAGTGAAAACAGAGGTTTTGCTTTTGAGAGCGTAATCCACCGCCGTTTGGGAGAAATAGAGGTAAAAGACCAGCTTAAAGGGGTGGATTATTTGAAGAGTCTGCCTTATGTAGATGGCAATAGGATAGCAGTACACGGCTGGAGTTTTGGAGGATTTATGGCTTCGAGCTTGCTCACTCGTCACCCTGAAATATTCAGAACTGCTGTGGCAGGAGGGGCTGTAACCGATTGGAAGTATTACGAAGTGATGTATGGCGAGCGCTATATGGACACC
The DNA here is from genome assembly GCF_001278825.1 of Capnocytophaga sp. oral taxon 323. Classification (NCBI taxonomy): domain Bacteria; kingdom Pseudomonadati; phylum Bacteroidota; class Flavobacteriia; order Flavobacteriales; family Flavobacteriaceae; genus Capnocytophaga; species Capnocytophaga sp. oral taxon 323. Next base: position 1,649,776 of record NZ_CP012589.1, on the reverse strand, counting down.
CCACAAGAAAACCCAGAGGGTTACGAGAATAGCCGAGTGGGCAAATACCTCACGAATTTGAAGCGCCCACTACTATTTATTCACGGCAGTGTAGACGATGTAGTAGTGCCTCAGCACCTGATGAGTATTACACGTGAGTCTATCAAGAAAAACGACTTTATAGAGTTATTTATCTACCCGATGCACGCACACGGCGTACGGGGTACTGACCATATCAATCTTACAGAAAGAATTATTGATTATGTGAAGAAACACAATCAGTAGTTATCAGAGGATAAGCGAAGGGCTGTCGGCAATGCCGACAGCCCTTCGTTGTTTTTTAATACTCTTTAAGAGTTGGCTATAAGTCTTTCTAAAGCCATTCCTCTTGAACCTTTGATGAGTATTAGGGTGTCTTGAAAAGAAAGATTCTTAAAGACCTCTTGAAATTCCTCAAAGGTTTCATACTGCGGATAAGGTGCTTTAGTTTGTTTAAAATTCTTTCCGATGAGGTAGATCCCTGCCCATTGGTGCTCTTTGAGTTTATCGACAATGCTTTGATGCTCCTGAGTAGCGTAATCGCCAAGCTCAAACATATCGCCGAGAATAAGCACTTTATTAGAGAAGCTATTCATAGAAAGGAGATTGTCGATAGCAGCAGTCATACTGCTAGGATTGGCGTTATAGGCGTCGAGCAAAACAGTATTACTACCCCATTGCAATAGCTGACTGCGATTGTTTTGAGGAATATAGCTCTCTATGCCCTTCTGAATAGCCTTTGTAGAGAGTTTGAAGTAACGCCCAAAAGCTACCGAAGCAGCAATATTAGTGAAGTTATAGCTTCCTACCAGATGAGAAGTTGCGACAGTGGGAGTATCACTAAAGCCTTCTATATTGGCAGGAAATCCTTCTGTGGTGGTTTGTAGGGACGAGTCAGCAAACTGTATTTTCACGGGTTGAGTGCTGAGACATTGCACAGAGACGTTTACCCCTTCGCCTACTCCAAAACTGTACACATTGTTATAGTTTTCCAAAAGTGCTTCGGTGATAGGATTATCGGCATTGGCAATAATGGTTTTATGGTGTGTTTTGAGGTAATCATAGAGCTCGCCTTTGGTTTTTATGACGCCTTCAAAAGAACCAAAGCCTTCTAAATGCGCTTTACCAATACTGGTAATATAGCCATAGTCGGGTTCAGCAATAGAACATAGGAAGGCTATTTCACCTGGGTGATTGGCACCCATCTCCACAATAGCAATATCGGTTTCTGGTCTAATTGTGAGCAAAGTGAGAGGTACTCCTATATTGTTGTTTAGGTTGCCTTGTGTAGCTACTATGTTCAGTTGTTGTGATAATACCGACTTGATAAGCTCCTTTGTGGTGGTTTTTCCATTGCTACCGGTAATACCAATAACGAGTGTTTTTAGCTTCCTGCGGTGATAAGTAGCGAGCTGTTGGAGTGTAGTGAGGACATCGTCTACCAAAAGTGTTTTATCGGCGATGTGATAAGCGGGGTCATCAATTACTGCATAGCAGGCTCCTTTGGCAAGAGCTTCTTGAGCAAAGGTGTTGCCGTTAAACGAAGCTCCTTTTAAGGCAAAGTAAATACTATTAGGTGTTATATTGCGGGTATCAGTACTTACGCCCGCTGAATTTATATATCTTTGATAAAGCTCTTCTATCATAAACTATTAGTTTCTTTTATAATGCAAAACTACAGCGTTTTTTTGAGTTAAACAAATTGTTTCTCTTACTTTCTGTAAAAAAAGAAAAGAGCCCTCTTGAAAAGTTCAAGAAGACTCTTTGCCTATGAAATATTTTATGGTTTTTATCCTTTAGGAGTTTTATGGTTCTTTTTGGCTTTTGAACCTACACGGCTCATAGCGTTGCGGAACCCTATATAATCAGTAGCGATGTACTGAGGTAAGAAACGACGTTGTGCTGGGTCAAGCCAATAAGCACGGTCTCTCCAAGAACCTCCTTTGTATACGCGTACTTCGTCGTCGATAAGTGAAGTGCGGTCGTTAGAAGTATCATAGCCCTTACCGCTGATATCGCTACCTGGTCTTTTAGGACGAGGAGCATTGTACATTGAGTTTGTATACTCTGAACCTTCTGCCATCAAGTCATTTTGGTTGCGATAGTTGCGTGTAGATGATTTATCACCATCGTGATAACTACGGTTATCGGAGTGTGTAAAGTTATAACGCAAATAGGTTTCGTTTGAGTCGATAGGAACAGTAGCAAGATTTCCTGGCAAATTACGAGCGATAATTTTACCGTTCATCAAAGTGTCATACTTCACATTCTCAGGAGTTACTACTATCTGTTTTCCGTCTTCACCAATAGCGTGTTTCATATACACGTTACCGCGATAATAGTTGAAATCTGTTATTTCATCATCAACAATAGGACGATAAACATCGGCTACCCACTCGGCTACGTTACCTGCCATATCATACAAACCAAAGTCATTAGGTGGGTAAGTTTTAACTGCTACAGTAATATCACCTTTATCATCTGACCAACCTGCCAATCCGCCGTAGTCACCCTTACCTTGTTTAAAGTTAGCTAAGAGGTCTCCACGAGTTCTACGTTTGGTAGAACGAGTGTATTGGCTATCCCAAGGGTATTTCTTTCTACCTTGCAATGAGTTATATTCACGAATACCACCCAAAGATTTGGCAGCATATTCCCACTCTACTTCAGTAGGCAAACGATACTCAGGCAATAAAATACCGCTAGTTTGTTTAGCATAAGTTGCTTCTCCTTCTTTATTAGTTTTCTTACCTCCCATTTCACCAGCTATCTTACCTCCGTAAGTTTGTGATGGAGCGTTTAGGTAAGTATCGGTACTAAATGTGCTAGTAGCATCTACTTGGTAACGAGCATCTTTTGCAAGATAACCATCACGTTCCAAGATTGCCTCGTTCACACGGTCAGTACGCCAAGAACTAAACTGTACTGCTTGCACCCAGTTTACCCCTACTACAGGATACTCAGCATAAGCAGGGTGACGCAAGTAATTGCTAACCATTGCTTCATTAGCACTTAGAGGGCTTCTCCATACTAAGGTATCAGGAAGGGCACCTATATATATATTTCTATATTGCTCTTCATCTGGTGGGAACACACGTTTCAACCAATCGAGGTATTCCATATACATCTTGTTGGTTACCTCTGTTTCGTCCATATAAAAAGACTGTACGTGTTGTTGGGTAGGTGTGTTATTCCAGTCGTGCATTATGTCGTCTTCCACCTGACCCATAGTGAAGGTACCTCCCTCAATGAGCACAAGACCAGGACCTGTCTCTTGGTCTTTAAAATCTGTATTGTATTGAAAACCACCTTCTTTCGCGTTGATTTTCCAACCTGTCGCACTTGATGTGTTCTTATCAGTCTTCTTGCCACAACCTGCGAGCAACAATCCTGCTAAGGCCATATAAACAGGTACTTTTAATAAATTTCTTTTCATAGTAAAAACACTTGTTAGCATAAAAATTCGGGCGCAAGATACTACTTTTTTTTAATGTAGTATCATCTTTTCTCAATTTTAACTATATATTAATATTCTATTTTTTGTGTATTTTTTATATATGTTTGATTTATAGTTTTATACACTCTCTTCTCTCCTTCTCTTGTTTCTTATATTTCCTCTTCTCCCTCCCTATTTTTTAACAATTCTTTAAGTATTTTGTTTATAACATTTGGTTCTTATCAGCTAAAAAGACCAATAACAACGACAAAAAGAACGCTATAATAGGTGCTATCATCCACATCGCAAAGAATCGCTTTACTTGAGTCTTGCGAAAAATATTCTTATGTCCCATCTTCGCTACGCCTATTCCTAAGATAGCTGCTACATTCACTTGTACCAATGAGGTGGGTATTCCTTTTACAACCGAAGCTAGTAACAACAAGCTCCCCGATATAAATGCGATAATCACCGCTTCAAACTTCCCAAAAAGTATTATTTCCTTCCCTGTATTCTTCAGTATCTTATGTCCAAAAAGCGAAGCGCCAATGCCAAAACACGGTGCTACCACCAAGGTAGCCAACATCAAGATAACAATATGGTCGCTCTCGCGAATGTGTAGCTCGTTAATCGTCATTGTATACAAAGGTCCCGTCGCATTAGCTACGTTGTTAGAGCCTATCGCAAACGATACGTACAAAGCCATTATCACCAACGCCACATCCCAAATACGCTTCTTGTTCTCATTTTGCGCCCGCTGTATCGTCAGCCCTCGCCTGCGCATCGGCTGGTAAATGTATTTCCCCGCAAAATAACTCAGAAAATAAGCAATCACAGGTAATATAAACCACGCAGGTATAATCTCCATAAATAGCCTATTCGTGTCTAACTTCTCAAAATACAACGCTGGTGCCGCTAAGGCTAATACTGCTGCCTGACTGGTGGACTGCGGTATCCCGGAAATGTTCGAAATAAGCATAGTTACCGCTATCGAAAATAAGGCTATCGATACCACCGTAAAATCCAAATACTCCGAGGGTAATATGCCACTCCCCATCGTACCCGCCGTTTTCTTCCCTGCCAAAAACGCCCCTACAAACACCATTATCCCAAATAACCCCGGGATAACAGTCTTTCTAATCACATTAGCGCCGTAGCTTGCCGAGAATGCAGGAGCCGTACCGCTACCTCCCATCGTAATGGCTACTGCCATTGCAATGAGAAACGGAATAAGTAATTGGCTGTATATGGGTGTCATTCTTTATATCAGTTTTTCTCCGCAAAAGTATAAAATCTTTTTTAAATAACAATACTTTTTCTGCAAAAAAAAAGCCCGATATTACTATCGGACTTTTCCATTAACCAACCAAAACTTTAAATTATGAAAACTATTATTTGAAGTTTTACAATGAGCTACCACCCTCATTGCGTCGGCAAAGGTACGGCGTTTTTTTTAACTACCAAAACAATTCCAGAGTTTAACAAAACTTTAACGCACCTATAATGTCTTTATCACTGATTATCAGCGTTTAGTGTCTTTCTTTTATTTCTTCTCCAATTTATTTATCTCCGCAAGTTCTGCCTCTGTAAGTTTCTTAAATGTATACTCATACGTTCCTTGATTATCGTCATCATCTTTATCTATAAATGAAATAACAAGCCTATTCCCTCTTACAAAAAAGTTCTCAGGAGTATCGTCTTTTTTAATAATCGTACCATTAGAAGCAGTATAAGGCACCGCTCTGCCTTTTTCAAACTCGCAACGATTAGTATTATTATTGAAGCCAAAGTCATAATTAGTTACTGTATTGGCGCTATAAATATCTACTTGTTTATCTTCACAGGGTTCTTTTTCGATAGGTTGTCCATTAAAGGTAGCTTTTTCTATCTGCCACGCCCCTATGAGTGCTTTGGGGTCGGTAGTTTTTTCAGGAGCTTTATACTCCATCGCTCTAAGGGCTGTCAATTCTTTTTCGCTGATTTTCTTATAGGTATATGAAAAAGAACGCTTCCTCCCTTGTTCATCTAATCCAGTTCCGTTTATCTCAAATTTAGTTTCAGTCACAGTAAAAGTAACTGTCTTACCTTCAATTGTAATAGTTGTCCCCGATATAGTATAGGGTTTTATTTCTTGTTTTTTATAGGTACAATTATATTCATCATACTTTTTAAAGATAAGCTCTTCTACTGTGTTTTCAGTAAAAATAACAGCATCTTTTAAATAGCACTCCGAAAACGCTAACTTCTCACCATCAAGAGTTGCCGATTCCATTTGCCACGCCCCTATCAGTTGTTTTTTGTAATCAGGAGCTTTATACTCCATCGCTCTAAGAGCTGTCAATTCTTTTTCGGTAATTCTTTTATAGGTAGTGGTAGAAGGCTTTTTGTTTCCTTGTACATCTGTATAGACTCCCTCTATCACAAGTTTACCCCCAGTAATGGTAAAAGAGGTAGTACCATCTTTGGTTGTAAAGGTGTTCCCAAAAAGAGTGTAAGTCAAAAGGTCTTGTTTCTCATAGGAGCAATTACCATCTCTTTTCTTAAACGAAAGACGTTCTATTGTCTTTTCAGTAAAAACAATCGTTTCTTTCAGTGTACATTCTGAAACCGTCTTCGGTTTCCCGTCTATGGTAGACGATTCCATTTGCCACGCTCCTATCAGTTCGACAGTTTTCTGTGGAGGCTCAGGCGTTTTATCATCTTTGCTTCCGCAAGACGAAATCATTGTGGCAAGGGCAACAAATGCCCCAAATAAAAATTTCTTCATATGTGTTAGTATTTTTAGTTTGAGGGCGCAAAACTATAAAATTAATTTATCTTCACCAAAAAATCGTCATAATACCCCACCTCCGAGCCCCTCCCAACCTCTCCAAAACCTTTTACAACCCCCTATTGGTCACCACATTCCCCTTTTAAAGGAAGTCCGCGAGAGCGGAGTATGTGAGAAGGGAGAGGTTAGTCTCCTTTCCCAGCTTGTCCCCCTTCGGGGGTTCGGGGGCTTACCGAATAAATGACTCGTCACAGTTCCCCCTTTGGAGTGGATTAGGGGGAGGTTTCCTCCGCTTTTCCGCCACACTTCCCCCTACTACCTATGCCCTAAGGCCTAGTGCCTATTCCCTTTTCTTTCGCCTCGAAACCCCGTTTTTGTCATTTTTTGCATCACTGTATTATACTATGAGTCAATTACTTATATACCCTTCCTATACCAATCGTCCAAGATTCGTATAAGCTTCCTATAAGCTCTCTATAAGCTAACTCCACCCTCCTTACACCCTTTTTTCATCAAAACCCCTCCTTCCCTTCTTCCGTTCTTCTCCGTTTCCTTCCGAGTCCTCCAACCCTCCACATTTGCTAATTTTCAAATTTGCTAATCTACTAATTTTTCTCTGCCCGTCGTGCTACAACTGCCTGTGTGGCTCGCACCTTTGCCAAAGTTGAATAAACTGGTAATACCTCCGCTGGTTTACAAGGCGCAGCCTTGATTTTGTTTAAAATTTGTTTAATTTCTGAGGCACAGCCTCATTCCTATAACTCAAACTCACGCCTCATTCCCTAATTCTCTCATTTTCTCATTTCCTCATTCTCTCATTTCCTAATTTTCTCATTTGCAAATTTCCTAATTCTCTAATTTTCTCATTTCCTAATTATTTCATACCTTTGCACTTTCTTAACTTATTATTTTAATAAAACAATGGCTCGTGTATTAACAGGCATTCAAAGTACAGGTACTCCCCACTTAGGAAATATCCTCGGAGCAATCCTCCCCGCAGTGCAAATGGCATCAGACCCTTCTAACGAATCGTTTCTGTTCATCGCCGATATGCACTCCCTTACTCAAATAAAAGACGGTGCGCAACTCCGCGCCAACACTTATAGCGTTGCTGCCACTTGGTTAGCTTTCGGTTTAGATACTGATAAAGTAACCTTCTACCGCCAGAGCGATGTACCCCAAACCGCTGAACTCTCGTGGTACTTGGCTTGTTTTTTTCCTTACCAACGCCTCACCCTCGCCCATTCGTTTAAAGACAAAATGGACTACCTGCAAGACGTAAATGCTGGGCTCTTCACTTACCCTATGCTAATGGCAGCCGACATACTCTTGTATGATGCTGAGGTCGTACCTGTGGGCAAAGACCAGTTACAACACCTCGAAATTACCCGCGATGTAGCTTCTCGTTTCAATCACCAAATGGGCGAAACTTTCGTATTGCCACAAGCTAAAATAGAGGAGAAAATAATGATTATACCAGGTACCGACGGCGAAAAGATGAGCAAGTCACGCAACAATTTCATCAATATTTTCTTGCCCGAAAAACAACTCCGCAAGCAAATAATGGCAATCCAAACCGATAGTACTCCTTTGGAAGCACCCAAAGACCCCGATACTTGCAACGTGATGAGGCTCTACCGCCTGTTAGCTTCTCCTGAGCAAATACAAACAATGGAAGAGGCTTACCGTGCAGGAGGTTATGGCTTCGGTCAAGCCAAACAAACCCTTTACGAACTGATATTAGAAAAATTTGCTACCCCACGCGAGCGCTATGTTTACTATATGGAGCATTTAAGCGAACTCGATGCTATATTAAAAGAAGGTGCTGCCAAAGCACACCGCGTAGCCGATGAAACTTTGCGCAGGGTACGCACCAAAATAGGATATTAAAATGACAAAATTAAAAGCTGGCGTCCTCGGTGCAGGACATTTAGGAAAGATACATTTGCGATTGCTCAACCAATCCGAAAAATACGAACTCGTAGGCTTCTACGACCCCGATGAAGCAAACGCTAAAAAAGTAAGCGAAGAGTTTGGCTACAAGCGTTTCGATAGTATAGAAGCGCTTATCGCCGAATGTGATATGGTAGATGTAGTAACCCCTACCCTCAACCATTTTATGTGTGCCGAAAAGATTATCAAAGCAGGCAAACATCTCTTTATCGAAAAACCTATCGCTACTACGGTAGAAGAGGCTGAAGCTATGATTGCTCTTGCCAAAGAACACCACGTGAAAGGGCAAGTAGGACACGTAGAGCGCTTCAATCCGGCTTTTATCGCCGTACGCGACCAAATTCACAACCCTATGTTCATCGAGGCACACCGCTTAGCTGAGTTCAACCCTCGTGGTACCGATGTGCCCGTAGTGCTCGACCTGATGATTCACGATATCGATGTAATCCTAAGTGTCGTAAAATCTAAGGTGAAACACATTTCGGCAAGTAGTGCAATGGTCATCAGTCATTCCCCCGATATTACTAATGCACGCTTGGAGTTTGAGAACGGTTGTGTAGCCAATATCACTGCCAGTCGTATCTCTATGAAGAATATGCGCAAAAGCCGTTTCTTCCAGAAAGACGCTTATATATCCGTAGACTTTTTGGAGAAAAAAGTAGAGGTAGTGAAGATGAAAGACGCCCCAGAAGTACCAGGTGATTTCGATATGATACTCCAAAATGCAGAAGGAGAGCGCCGTCAAATCTATTTCGAATACCCTGAAATACATAATAACAACGCTATCTTAGACGAGCTCGAAAGCTTTGCCAATGCCATTGTAAACGATACGACCCCTATGGTTACTCTCGAACAAGGCACCGAAGCCCTCCGGATTGCCAAGAAAATAGTAAGTTTATGAAACATATCATCACATTGCTCGCTTGTGTGGGACTAGTTTTCTCCCTAAAAGCACAATCTACTACCGATTTTAACATTAGGTACGAAACCTTTATCAAAGGGGATATCAAAATTATAGGGAATAACATTCTTAACCGTAAAGAGAAACGCAATAGCCCTAACGACCCTTATAACGACCGTAGTCCGAAAGCTAAACTCAACGACGAGTTCGATATGCAATACATCGATATCGATGCCGACCCTAATACGTTTTCATCTAGTAGTGCCAATTTCTCTTACGAAGGAACAGGCGGAAAGGTAGCTTATGCAGGTTTGTATTGGTCGGCTACCTATCCATATACTAAGGGCACCCTAAGAGGTAATAAAAATATCCCTGTTGATTCCAATAGAGAAGACGCCAGTAGTATACTGCTGAAAATACCCGAAACCAATACCTATACTCCTATCGCTGGTGAACTCATTTACGACGGACGCACCGACGATGAGCTAAAAAATTCAGCACCTTATGTGTATTACGCCAATATCACCAATCTTTTAGCTCCGGCAACTAAAATAGAAGGCGATTATACCGTAGCCAATGTAAAAGCTGCTTTGGGGCAAATAGAAGGCGGTTCGGCAGCAGGCTGGGCGTTAGTAATAGTATACGAAAATCCTGATAGCAATGTAAAGAAAATCATTACTTATGATGGCTTTTCGGCTATTACTAACGAAGCTTCCAAAACCTTTACTTTTAGTGGATTTAAAACCCCTGAGGCAGGCGACTTTAAAACGCGTATTATGGGAGTAGCCCTCGAAGGCGACTTTAATATGGCAGGTGATAATGTAGCCATTGGTGTACCTACCAGCGGTAAAACCTCCTCTTTGGAAAGCAAATGGCGCCCTAATCAAAACTTTTTTAGCAGTGCCATTACAAATAACGATGAGATAGTAAAAACACGCACCCCTAACAGCGAAAACACCTTAGGCTTTGATATCTTCCGTATGGATATCAAAAACGACAATCAATACCTCATTCCTAACAACACCAATTCATTAGATTTGAGTTATACACGTAGTCGCGACCGTTATTATTTGTTTCTTACCGCTTTGGAGATAGAAAATAATCCAAAGGAGATTACCCATTTACACCGTTCAACGAGAATAAGCAAACTGAAAGTCACCGATACTCAGCAGGGTTATTATGTGGTAGTGGGAGTCTTCTTAAACTTCAATAATGTAAACAAACGGGTAGAAGAAATGAAGAAATGGGGGTATGATGCCCAAGTGTATTACAATAAAGACCAAGTACTAAACTACATTTATATAGCCCGTTATAATACCTACGACGAAGCTATGAAAAAGGTAGAAGAAGTACGAGAAAACACCGAAATTCCCGACCCGTGGATATTAGATGTGGCTAATTACGAATAATAAATGCTAAACAAAGATACACAGATAGCCTTGCAGAAAGGGGAACTCCTCCCCCTGATGGAGGCTTTTTATACCTTACAAGGCGAAGGTTTCTACAAAGGAACAGCCGCTTATTTCATTCGCTTAGGTGGTTGTGATGTGGGTTGCCATTGGTGTGATGTAAAGGAAAGTTGGCAAGCCGAAGCTCACCCCTTAGTGCCCGTAGATACCATTGTAGCCGAAGCCTTAGCACACTCCAAAACTATCATTATTACAGGGGGTGAACCACTGATGTGGAACTTAACTTTACTTACCGAAAAACTGAGAGCAGGAGGTGCTCGCACTCATATAGAGACCTCAGGAGCACATCCGTTATCAGGCTCTTGGGATTGGATATGCCTATCGCCTAAAAAAATAAAACGTCCCGTAGGAGACGTTCTTCAAAAAGCTAATGAGCTCAAAATGGTAATCTATAACAATCACGATTTTATTTTTGCCGAAGAAATGGCAGCGCAAGTATCGCCTGAGTGCTTACTTTACCTCCAACCCGAGTGGAGCAAACGCGCTGAGGTAATGCCTAAAATTGTAGATTATGTAATGGCACATCCTCAGTGGAAAGCCTCTTTACAAATGCATAAATACCTTGAAATTAGGTAATTAGATAATGTGATAATTAGAAAATGTGAAGCTATCCAATCATTTGCTAATTTCCTAATTTGCTAATTTTGCAAGGTAATCAAAATGCTCTCCTTCGGCGATGAGTTCGCATTGTAAACCTACTGAAATTGCTACGTTTTGTAAAGTGTTGTAATCTACATACATCCAGGGGAAGGGATTTTCTTTTTCTCCTTTATACTTCACCACATAATCCACTTCTCCGTAATAATCAAAATAGAGCGGTATATCATAACTGCCATCGGGGTTCTCATCGAACATATAGATAATATCAGAAGAATCGGTGAGGATTTGTCCGTGTGGAGCTAAGAGAGTTTCCAGATGAGCATAAAAAACGCCCATTTGTTTCAATCGTCCGCACATACCTGCGCCATTCATCAGTAAGAGAATGGTGTCGTACTGCCCTATTGTTTCCAATACATTCTGCACTTTGGCGTTGCGTAAACCTCTCAACAAGCACGCCTCAATAGCCTTAGGCGATAGGTCGATAGAATGTACTTCAAGCTTACGCTCGTTCTGCAAATAGAGTCCGTGAGAGCCTGCTCCGCACCCCACTTCCAATACTTTACCTTTCGCCATTTGTAGGGCTTTTTGCTCTAACGCAGGCATCTGTTCAAAAGAGCGAAACAAATAAGGCAAGGGCAATACATCTTCTTCGGAAATGGTAGTTTCCGTTTTAATATCTTCAGTATATTGCCCTTGCTGATAATCTAAAATAGCTTGTCCGAATAAGTCTTTCATTAGTTATCCCACTCCAATAAACGGCGTTCGCCTTCTATTTTCTGAATATCGGTAATATCTTGCGACATTTCAATCACGCCTTTGTAGTTCTTATCCTTGTCGCGCACTGCAAAATAACGCACATAGATAAGGCGACCGCGATAATTGAACCAGAAATTAGCTTCGTTTTGAGTACCTGCTTTAAAGTTCTCTACGATTTTAAGCACCGTGCCCACACTCTTAGGCGGGTGACAGAACTTCACTTCACGCCCTATAATACCGGCACTGCGAGGGAATACGCGTTCTTCGCCACGGTTGTAGAAAATCACGCGGTCGTGTTCATCTACAAAAGTGATATCAATAGGGAGGGTTTTAAGCAAGAGGTTCACCTGTTCAACAGTCATATAACCCTCGTCGTAATGCGTAGCATCGTCGCTAAACTGCACATCGGTGCGGCGTTCGGTATCCATTGAAGGGTGTACGTACACAGGCTCATTGGGGTTGTTGTTAGGGTAAGGTGCAGGTTCTTCTTTCAGCATCCAACCTATTTCCTCTTCGCCTTTGCGCATTTCAATCCAATCTTCTTCGGTGAGTAATTGCAAGGCGTTTGGGAACAGGATATTCGCTTCTACATTTAGCAAACGACCTAAGTTATCTTCGATATAGTGCACATTGGTTTGCGCCGCATCAAGGTCTTTTTCTTCTAAGTTTTTGCGTACCAAACGGAAGATATCGCGAATGGTATCGTGGAAAGACCACATATTCTGTGAAGGATTCGTCCAACCGCGTTTTTCCAAGAAAGGGAAGAGCTGGTTTTCTTTGCGAGCAAAGTGTTTTTCTACCGTTGCCAGATGATTAAACACGTTGTAAAATTTCTGATAGTCGGTATGAGGGTCTATGCTGAGCAACTCGTCCATAAGTGAGTAAATGAGTTCAGCTTCAAGCATATAGGTATGCACTGGGTGTCCTGCGGGTAAAGTTTGTTCCATAAATGATTTTATTTTAGGACGCAAAGGTATGAAATAATTAGGAAATTAGAAAATTAGAGAATTAGATACGAGCCGTACAGGCAGTCGTAGCACGACGGGCGGGAAATTAACAAGTGAGAGAATTAGCAAATGAGTAGTGATAAAAATGTTTTTTTGATAGGTCAGACTTATCGAGCAAATCGGGCAGGTTAGAGGTATAACAATAACTCTTTCTTATCAATCTGGGAATTCTAGTTTTAGTTGTATGTACATTGGCTTCTTTACTTCTTCTTTTTCGGGTTCGTTGTTGAGGTGAGAAAGCGAGATACCTAAGAGTCGTACTGATTCGGCAGGGCGTTCTTGATAGAGCAGTTCTTTGATGTGCAAGAGTATGTCGTCTTTACTACTTATGAAATCTTTAAGGGTTTTACTGCGCGTTTGCACCGTAAAGTTACTGTATTTAATTTTCAGAGTAACAGTTTTGCCGGCTACTTGCTGTTTGTCGAGACGACGGGCTACGTCTTCGGCTATATGTTCGAGTTCGCGTAGCATATACACCTCGCTGGTGAGGTTCTCGGCAAAAGTTTCTTCTGCACCTACTGATTTGCGTATTCTGAAAGGCTGTACCTCACTGCGGTGAATGCCTCGTGAGAGTTCGTAGTAATAATGACCACTATTACCAAAATTCCGCTCTAAGAACTCCAATGATTTCTCGCGCAAGTCCCTTCCTTTAAATATCCCCAGCTGGTACATCTTCTCGGCTGTTACTTTGCCTATACCGTAGAACTTGCGCACATCGAGTCTGTCTAAAAAATCTTGCACTTCGGCTTCGGTGATGGTGGTTTGTCCGTTGGGCTTACGGTAGTCGCTGGCGATTTTAGCGATAAACTTATTTACCGAAATGCCTGCCGAAGCCGTGAGTCCGGTTTGTTGGAAGATGCGTTGGCGAATCTCTTGGGCGATAAGGGTAGCCGAAGGGTTGCCCTTTTTGTTTACGGTTACGTCTAAGTAAGCTTCATCAAGGGAAAGAGGTTCGACCAAATCAGTATATTCGTGGAAAATAGCCCGTATTTGCATCGATATTTGCTTGTAGCGCTCGAATCGAGGTTTTACAAAAATGAGATGTGGGCACAGTTTGCGCGCTTGTGCCCCACTGATAGCACTACGCACCCCAAACTTGCGCGCCTCGTAGCTGGCAGTAGCTACCACACCGCGTGGTTCCCCTCCGCCTACTGCAATTGCTTTCCCACGCAGTTCGGGGTAGTCAAGCTGTTCTACCGAAGCATAGAAGGCGTCCATATCGATATGTATGATTTTTCTGTTCAAGGGATTAGGATTCAGTTATTAGATTGCTTCAAACCTCTTGCCTGGAAGGGGTTTTATCACTCCTTTGATTTCCATTTGAAAGAGGAGATTAGAGAGTTGGTAGATGGGCATTTGGCACCCCAAGGCGAGCTCGTCTAAACTTTGTTTACCATTGGCTTTGAGAAATGCGCTAATAGTTTCTTCCTCAGGAGAAAGAGTTACAAAAAGTTCTTGCTGTACGGCTTTTGGGGCTGGGGTATCCCAACCTAACTGATAGATGAGGTCTTTGGCTGAGGTGAGTAGGGTTGCTTTACCGTTGCGTATCAGTTCATTGCACCCCATACTATACGGGTCGGTGGTGCGCCCTGGCACGGCAAATACTTCGCGGTTGTAGGAGAAAGCTATATCGGCAGTGACTAAGCTACCGCCTTTTAGTCCGGACTCAACAACTACGGTCGCCTGTGAAAGCCCTGCGATAATGCGATTACGGCTGAGGAAATTCTTTCTATCGAAGGGACTCTGGCTACTGAAATCGGTGATGAACCCGCCGTTTTCTTCCATTGCCTCACAATACTTACTATGAGCAGCGGGGTAGATAGTATTGAGTCCGTGGGCAAGACAAGCCACCGTTTGTAGGCGGTGTTTCATCGCTGCCTTATGGGCGGTAATATCTACTCCATAGGCATAACCACTGACGATTACCACATCTAACGAGGCGAGTTCTTCGATGAGTTTTTCGCAAAAAGCTGTGCCATAGCTGGTAATATTGCGAGTGCCTACAATACTGAGCAGTCGTTTATTTTGCAAGTGGATATTTCCTTTTTGGTAAAACAGTATTGGGCTGTCTACACACTGTTTGAGTGAGGAGGGATACTGTTCATCGGTATAGGTTATAATACTGATGTTTTGCTTTTGAGTGAATTGCAATTCGGTTTCTGCTTCGTGCAAACACCGAGCACTGAGTATGTTTTGAGTAATCTTAGAGCCAATACCTGTTACCTTCTCTAAGGCACTTTTGGGTTGAGCGAATACGTTTTGAGCACTTCCAAAGTGAGAGATGAGTTTCTTGGCAGTTATATCGCCTATGAGAGGGATTTTCTTTAAGGCAATAAGATACAACAAATCGTCTTTCATAATAAAGTATTAATGCGTAGTGCAAAGGTATAAATATTTTTTGAAATGGATATAATGGGAGAAAGGCCACAGGCCATAGGCCTTAGGCACTAGGAGGTGATAGGGATTAGAAAATGAGGAAATTTGGAAATGAGGAAATGAGAAAATGAGGAGGTGTGAGGCATTAAGGCATAGGCAATAGGCACTAGGCCTTAGGCACTAGGGTAGCGACGGAAAGGCGTTAGGCATTAGGGGGAATGTGGGGACGGTGATTGTACACGAATGTTTTTGTAATATTCTCTCTTTAAAATAAAAAAAGAAGTATATTTGCGGGCTTTTGCGTATTTAACTGTATTTGGCTTTGAAACATTTGGTATACGACAGTACTTTTGAGGGGTTCCTCACAGCAGTATTTGCTGTTTTTGAGTATCGTTACAACGAGGTGACTATTGTAGCGAGACATCGGTTTGCGCCTTTGCTTTTTGGCGAGGAGGAAACGGTGTATACCGATGCTAATAAAGCGCAACGGGTGCTTACCAAAATAGAACTGTGCTGGGGTAAAGAAGGGGTGGCGATTGTGCTAAGGGCTTTCTTATCGGAAGAAACACATATGGAAGACTACTTATTGGAGGCTATTAGACTGATGGTGAAATACCCTGAGGGGAAAGTGTTGGAGAACTTTGCCCATAGGGCTATTGCTTCTATACGCAAAGCGGCTAAGAGTGTGGGTCGTGAAGTGCACCGAATGAAAGAGTTTGTGCGCTTTGAAAAGGTAGGCGAACTTTATTTTGCCAAAATAGTACCTGAATATGACGTGTTGCCACTGGTTGTTCCTCATTTCAAAACGCGTTTTTCTGACCAACAATGGGTACTTTACGACCCTGAACGGGGGTATGGTTTTATTTACAATCTGCACGAGGTGTTGCCTTTTACTCCTGTGGATAAGCATTTTGGAGTGCTTACTCCGGCTACTGCTGATGCTTATAAAACACTTTGGAAGACTTATTTTCAGCATATTAACATAGCCGAACGCAAGAATGCGAAATACCAACTGAGGAATATGCCGAAGCGCTATTGGCAGTATTTACCGGAAGTGTAATTTAGTTTCTTTCAAAATAATTTGTGTAGTTCGACTCTATTTACTACTTTTGTCGCCGTTAAAAAACTGTTGAGGCCTTAGAACTTAGGCCCTAGGCCTTAGGCCATAGGCACTAGGAGGGGAATGAGGAAATTAGAAAATGAGAGAATTAGAAAATTAACATATTAGTAAATGGAGTAAATGCCAATAATACCACTAATCAACTTTGGCAAAGGTGCGAGCCGCACAGGCAGTGTGAGCCACACGGGCAAAAATTTTGGCAAAGTGTATACCCCTAAAAGTGACACATCTGAGGGAGCGAAAGGAAACGAAGATTTTCAAAAGGAGGAGTTGAGGTAAAAGGTAAAAGATGAGCTGTAATTTGGGTGTGGGTAGCTTATAGAGAGCTTATAGGAAGCTTATACGAATCTTGGACGATTGGTATAGGAAGGGTATATAAATAATTGATTTATACTATAATACAACAACACTAAAAACGCCAAAAACAGGGTTTCGAGGCGAAAGAAAAGGGAATCCTCACCCCGTCCCTCTCCCAAGGAGAGGGGGAATGTGGTGACGGGAAATTAAAAGAAACCTCCCCCTAGCCCCCTCCAAAGGGGGAATGTGGCGACGGGGAAGAGAATTAGTAAATTAGAAAATTTGGAAATTAACAAATTTGTGAGAGGAGTTTAGTGGGTGTGTGGTGGTGGAAAAGGGATTGAAAGATAGTTTTTTGACCTGTCGGACTTATGGGAGGAGTGGGACGAGAGTGATGACTTTATTAATGTATATAAAATGTATATAAGAGGTATTGTTTACCAATAAGACCGTTTATGAAAAAATATGTAATAGCGTGGGGGTTCTTCCTCTGCTGTTTTGTGGGCGCTTTCGCCCAAATGATTAGTGTATCGGGCAAAGTAACCGATGTGACAAACCACCCTTTGGAAGGTGCAGCAGTAGTAGTTAAAAACGACAATATACTGCTATCTATGGGAACCCTTACCGATATCAAAGGGGAATTTCGGATTTCTGCAAAAGCAGGAGAAGTGATAAGGATTTCGTACTTAGGTATGAAATCTCGTGAATTTACCGTTTCGGGTGAACAACCTTTCTTAAAAGTGCATTTGGAACCGGAGATTATCACTTTAAGTTCTACCGATGTAGTAGCTACGGGCTACCAAAATCTTCACAAAGAGCAAACTACTTCGGCTTATACCAAAATAAGGACAGACCAGCTCAACCGTCAGCTTAATAGAACCGTACAAGAAGCTATTGAGGGGCAAATAGCAGGTGTGCGCTTTACAAAAGACCCTTTTACAGGGAAAGAGGTGCCTATACTGCGCGGGGTAGGTACTTTTTCGGGCAATGTGGGCTATTCGCCTTTGGTGGTGATTGACGATATCCCTACCGATACGCCATTAGAAGATATCAACCCCAAAGATATCGAGTCGGTAACGGTACTGAAAGACGCTGCTGCGACGGCTATCTACGGGGTACGCGCTGCCAATGGGGTGATTGTGATTGTTACCAAAAAGGGCTTGCAGAACGGTTTGCGTATCAACGTGCATACCGACCTGTTTTATACTTTCAAACCCAATATGAGCCGTATGCGCTACGCTTCGACGTCCGACCTTATTGACCTCGAAACGGCTTTCTACCAAAGCAAATTGGCTGATAGCAATGGCAATGTAGATGACCTTTTTGCTTCCTACGGAGAAATTGGGGGCAGACAAACAGTGAGGTATTACTCGCCTCTCTTCCAGCTATACCGCGACCAAGCCAAAGGAAAACTCAGCCAGCAAGAGGTGAATAGTACGCTTAACGAGTGGCGCAACCGCGATTACCTTCGCGACTTCAAGCGTTATGTGTGGCAACCTATCATCAGCAAACGCTACAATATAAGCGTAGAAAGTGGTAATAACCGCAGTCAGAATTACGCTTCGTTGCAATATGAAGACACCGATGAGCGCATCGTTACCGAAAAGACGCGCGCTCTCAACCTTTATTTAAAAAACACTTACCAGCTCACGCCTTGGCTAAAAAGCACCATAGGGGTGAATGGCAGATATACCGCTGTTGATGCCGTAGCTGAACAAGTGCGGAACTTGTATACCGATTACTTAAAGCAACCGCGTTACACTCGGCTATTGGGAACGAATCCGTATGCGGGTTTTAATTTAGTTGCCCCCATAAACGGACATATTTTAGAACAAATTGCGGGCAACGACGCTTTTCGCTCGTATAGCTTCAATTTATTGGAATCGATAGCGCAAGAACATCAAAAACAGTACAACCTCAGTTTGCGTCCGTTTGCAAATCTGCAAGTATCTATTATCAAAGGTTTGCAATACCAAAGCTATTTTCAATATGAGTTAAACACTCACAACAGTGAAACTTTCTTTGACAAAGACACTTATTATATGCGTTTGCGCCACAACCAATTGGTAAAACAAGATGCTACTACTCAAAAATTCTCTTCTGAACTGCCCGAAGGCGGTTATTACGAACAGGAGAAAGGGCAAACACAGCATTATACCTTCCGTCAGCAGTTGGATTTCAATCGCACTTTTGCGGAGGCACACAATGTGACAGCGCTATTGGGCTTCGAGATGCGTCAGCACTACACCCCGCGCAATACTAAGGAAATGCAATATGGTTACGACGAGCAAACGCTCTCCTTCCCTACCCTGAACTGGAAAGACCTCTACAATCCTGGTGTTACTAGCTATCTCTACGGCAGGCAGTCGCTATCGCTGAGCCGTAATCAGCAAAGCGAGACCAAACACCGCTTTATCTCTTTTTATAGCACGTTGGGCTATTCATACGATCAGAAATACAACCTCACAGGGAGTGTGCGCGTAGACCAAGCTGATATGTTTGGGGCAGACCCCAAGTACAAATACCGTCCCCTATGGTCAGTAGGCGGTAGCTGGAATTTGCATCGCGAAGATTTCTTCTATGGTAATGTGGTAAACTTGCTAAAACTGCGCCTTACCTATGGTGTAAGTGGTAATGTAGACCAAACTACTACCCCTTTCTTACGCGGACGTTTGCTTACCGATGTGCGAGGCGCTTACCCTAGCCAACAGTATTTACAGTTCAACGATACCGATTTACCTAACCCTAAATTACGTTGGGAAAAGACTGAAACCACCAATTTAGGTATTGACTTCGGTATGTGGTATTGGCTCTCAGGAAGTATCGACCTTTATCGTCGTTACAGTTCCGACCTTTTGGTACTGACCGAACTCGACCCTACCGTAGGTGCTCAAAGACGACTCATCAATAACGGAGCTTTACTGAACAAAGGAATAGAAGTGAGTTTGAATGCTACACGTGAGTTAGCCAAAGATTTGCAACTTACTGTAAGAACTACTTTTGCCTACAACAAAAATACCATTGAGAAAGTAAGTAGCAAGCCTTCTAATGCTGTGGAATACGCTCGTAACCCCTTGCGTTATTACAAACAAGGAGACGACTTTAACTCGCTTTATGCCTATCGATACAAGGAAACCACCAATGGTTACCCTATTTATTTAGATGAAAACGGCAACCCTAATACCTCTTTCGACGCCAATGGTGTGCCCACTATTAAAGATATCAAAAGTGAAGATGCCCTCGTAAGATTGGGAACGATGAACCCGACCTTTAACGGAGCCCTTAGCTTGCAACTGCGCTATAAAGCTTTTGAGCTCGGTACGATGGTTATATATGCGGGTGGACATAAACTTCGCAAAGACACTTATTCCATCAATCAAGAAAACGAAACCCATCGCGATATTACCCAACGTTGGACAACTACGAACCCCACCGATATGCCCCGTATGTCGTTCGACTATCCAGCGACTTTGAGACGCACTGCTAATACGGTGAATACTCTTTGGCAACTCGGCGACAATCACGTGGTAAACGCCGATTATATCAAATGGCGCAATGTGTTATTTTCGTGTTATATTCCTAAAAACATTTGCGAGAAATTGCGCTTACAAGAGGCTAAAATCACCGCTCAGCTCAATAACCTACTCACTTGGTGTGCTGCTGGCGACGATATAGACCCCGAAACCTATCACCTCAACTCTGGAAGACGCGCTCTGCCCGTAGCAACAGCTGCGTTTTTCGGTATATCATTTAGTTTTTAGCCAGCCGTGGTAGCCGTGGCACGACAGGCAGACAGTTTGTATACCTTAATAATTTTACAATGAAAAGAATTGCAACCATCATATTCATAGCCCTGTTTTTCAGCGCTTGCGACAAATACACCGACCTCACTCCCAAAGGTGAAAAGATTATCAACACCGCCGAGGAATACTACGATTTGGTAGTACTCCCCACTAAAAACTACCCTCCTTTTAACTTCCGCACTCTGGTAGACGACAATTGGGTAAAGGAGAGTAGTATCATCGGTAAGGCACCCGACCTGAACAGTATTAATTTTTATTACGAAGAGAATGCCCCACGTGCCGATTACATCGAGTCGTCTCCCTTTTATAACAATGTATACAGCTATATAGGTAGGTGGAATATGATTATCACTACCGTTGATAATGCAAAAGGCGATGCCTCACTAAAAGCACGTGCCAAAGCCGAAGCGCGCTTGCTAAGAGCTTTTGATTATTTTATGCTGGTAAACGTTTACGCCAAAGGCTACGACCCTACCACAGCAGCTACCGATGGTGGTGTGTGCCTAATGCGTGAATTCGACTTAGAAGCTCACCCTACCAAAGCTACCATAAAAGAAGTGTACGATTTTATTCAAGAAGATATCGAGGCGGCGTTGCCCCTTTTGCAAGAACACCCTGTGAATGTATATCACCCCTCATTAGCTTTTGGCTATGCCTTGAAAGCCAGAGTGCACCTATTCAGAAGAGAATATCAGCAGGCATTAGTGGCAGCCCAAAAGAGTCTGTCGTACAACAACCAACTGATAGATATGGTGGCTTATGAGGCAAGTCCTACCCCTATCACAGTAGATAAAAACCCCGAAGTGCTCAACTTAGCCTATATGAACGGATATACCGAGATGAACTCTTGGTACATCTACCCCGTGAGTCCTGAGTTTTGCAACCTTTTTGATACCGAAAACGATATGCGGTTCAAGCTTTTCTTCAATAAGAACCACCGTTATAACGATAAAGGTTCCGGTACTGCCAACTGGGATATGCCCGCCACTAAGTTCTTCTACCCTACCGTAGGAATGAAAACAGGTGAGATGTACCTTACTTTAGCCGAGTGCAAAGCGCGCTTGGGCAACCTCAGTGGGGCGATGCAAACTGTAAATATTCTGCGTAGCAAACGCATAAAAGGCAGTGGTGCGACCCTCGCTACCCCTGCTACTACTGAGGAGACCGTAAAACTCATCATCGACGAGCGCCGTAGAGAGCTCGCTATGGGCTTTAATCGCTTTTTCGATTTAAAACGATTGAACACCGAGAGTGCTTATGCCAAAACCTTGCAACGCACCTTCCCTCTGGTGAATACCACTGTACCGCAACGCACCTATACCCTGCCTCCCAATTCGCCTATGTACATCGTTCCCTTTCCTAAGGATGTAATGGAGAAGAACCCATCGCTTACACAGAATTATTAATCAAAATAACGACAACTGCCCACCGAAAAGCTCCTTATGCTTGTTGTGGCTATTAGCGATAAGCAAATGACGAAGTTTGGCGGGCTCCATAGTGCCTGCCAACGGCGTAGCCCCGCTACAAGTGATGAAGTATTTTGCTCTGTTTAAGGTTACCCCTATCTGTTTGAGCGAGTAATACGTGAGCTTCTGAAAAGTACGCGCCGCAAGTATCTTTTGTACCGACCGTACTCCCACCCCTGGAACGCGCAAGAGCATTTCACGCGGAGCCGTGTTCACATCTACGGGGAAAAGATGAGGGTGACGCAATGCCCACGCTAATTTAGGGTCTATCTCCAAATCGAGGAACGGTTGCCGAGCATCTAAAATCTCATCAGGAGCAAAGCCGTAGTAACGCATCAACCAATCGGCTTGGTATAGGCGGTTTTCTCTCACTATGGGCACTTGGCTGTGGATAGACGGCAACCTACTGTCCTGCAATACAGGCACATAACCCGAATAATACACCCGCTTCATTTCAAGCTTGTCATACATATAGCTGGCAACCTTTATAATCTTATGGTCGGTTTCGTCAGTCGCGCCTATAATCATTTGGGTGGTCTGTCCGGCAGGCGCAAACTTAGGCGTATGCTTAAACTTCTTCTTTTCAAGCGAATGCATTGCCAACTCGTTCTTCACCTGTTGCATCGGGGTAAGCATCTGCCGGTGGTCTTTCTCTGGCGCAAGCAGTTTCAACCCCTCTTTGGTAGGTATTTCAAGATTAACGGACAGACGGTCGGCATAAAGTCCTGCTTCGTGAATCAGTTCTTCGCTTGCCCCAGGTATTGTTTTCAGGTGAATATAACCGTTAAAGCGCTCTTCTGTCCGCAACTTCTTAGCCACACGCACCAATCGTTCCATCGTAGTATTAGGGTCTTTGAACACTCCCGAACTCAAGAACAGCCCCTCGATGTAATTCCGTCGGTAGAAATTAATAGTAAGGTCTACCACTTCCTGCACACTAAAAGCAGCGCGCTGTATATCGTTACTGCGTCGCGACACACAATAAATACAATCGTAGATACAGTGGTTCGTAAGTAAGATTTTGAGCAAAGAAATACACCTGCCGTCCTCAGTAAACGAGTGGCAGATACCGAAATTCGCAGCGTTACCCAATTCACCTTTCACCGCCTTACGAGCACTCCCACTACTCGAGCAAGACACATCGTATTTGGCAGCATCAGCAAGGATAGCTAGCTTTTCTTTGATACGTTCAAAATCCATTTAATTTATTTTAGCATAACGAATCACGAGTGCAAATATACTACTTTCTCTTGAAATACTACACAAACAAACTTACTTCAACTCATCGCAATAAAAACTAATACGTCCCCCTGTGTCGCCTATCTCGATGCTCTCGTCATACCAACTCACTATTTGTAACTTAAAATAGCGCAACCCATCGGCTGTGCGGATGATATAAGTGTGAAACGAGGGAGTATAAGAGGGAGGCGGCCCTGAGAATACCAACGCCTTATTGAGTAACGGATTAGCATTGGTTTTGGTTTGTTGGGGGCCTTTATTGGGGTCAAACCAAGGGATACCTGTGATATTATGGGCTACGGTATAGCTTATCCACTCGCGTTGTGACATAGTGATAGACACGTTGTCGGTATCTACTACCCATTGTAGGTCATGAGGCAATTGCGAAACACTCGTCCAGCGGTCATACCCCTGAAAGCCCATATCGGCAACTCCTCCGTGTCCGTTGCCACTGGTGCCGCTATTGGTGCGAAGTTTATTACCGCAGAATGCTAAATCCCAATCTAATCTATTTTTCTGATTGCCTTCTATAATATCGGCATTCACTTGGTAGGCATTGAATATCTCACCTGTACGGAGGTTATAGTATATCCAATCGTTGGTGACATTATTGATGTACCCCGAACGACGCGGTAGCACTTTGCCTGTAAAAGGCAGAGCCTCATATTTCACACAAGCCGTACTCAACAAAGCTATCAGTATACTATATAAGATTCTTTTCATATTTGCTAATTTAAAAATCGATCTCTACCTGCACAAAAAACCTACGCCCTGCAGTAGCAGGAATGTTGAACATCGTTACGCCAGAGCCCAAGGTTGAAGGTTTATAATCGAAAATATTATTTGCCCCGACGTTCAGCTTGTAATGCTTCAAAAAGCGTTGTTGTACATTTAAGTTGAAGAGTGCGTAAGCAGGCAATTCACAACGAAAATACGCCTCTTTGCTCACAGGGCGCCGTTGCGTACCACCACCGTATAAAGGTACTTCTTCCTGTACCGTAATGCGATCTTGCACATCAAAGGTTTTCTTACCCATCATACTCATCGTCAGGTTTGCCGATAGGTCGTAGTTGTCGCGATACCATTTGTATTCAAGCCCTGCGGTAGCGGCGTGAGGCGAGGTAGTGTTGATGCGCAAGCCTTCTGTTTTACTTACATCTACATACGAATAGGAAGCGTTGAGCGTAAGGGCGGGTACTATCTTCCAGCGGGTGAGCAGGTCAAAGCCTAAGAGCCGTTGCTGACTGAGGTTCATATACTCGAAGTTATACTGAAACTCGTAGATTTTCCACACCCCCTCTATCTTATCCTGAAACTGATTGATAAAGGCATTCCCCGAAATAAAGAATTTAGGCACCGCATATTCAGCTCCTACCGAAAAGTAATGGTTTTTCTCGGGTTGTAACATCTCATTGCCTATAATTTGAAACATTCCTAAGTGATCCCAATTAAAAAACAACTCTTTAATAGAAGGCGAACGATAGCCTTTGGCGTAATTCAAGCGGTACGAAAGGGCTTCGGTAGGCGAGAATTTTATGGCTACTTTCGGCAGTGCCATCGTACCAAATTGCAGACTGTAATTGGTGCGCAATCCGGCTTCCACTTGCCACTTAGGACTTATGGTATAGGTGTCCTGAAAGAAGAACTCCCATTCCTTCAACCCTCGTGTGAGCATACGATTAGCTGCAAAGCGGTCGCTGGTGAGGTCGTCTTGAAAATAGTCAATCCCCAAAATGAGGCCGTGCTTTTTGAAGTATTGCGAGGTGAGCGTGAGGCGCGGTTGCATAATCTTAGAGTCATACACCTTTTTATCTACATCACGGCGTTCGTGACGTTTGTAGCGCTCGTAAAAGTCGGTATGGAAAGTGCCGTGTAGTGCGAAATAGTTTTTAAGGCGGTAGGAGAGTTTTAGCCCTCCGGTGAAGTCTTTGGTTTGCGAGAAATAGAGGTCTTGCACCATATCATACGAGTTCATCAAAAAGCCCGTGCCATATAGCTGTATGCTTAAGTTTTTACTGTCGTAATACAGTTTTTGTGAAGCCGAGAGATGCTCAACCCCCTCAATACCCATTGGCGGACGCAAAAAGGTGGCTTGCACTACAGTATCTTTACTGAGAAACGGATTGGCTTCTTTGGTATACACCTTGCGATCGGGTTCTTTTTGGTAAAGGTAATACGCATCCTGACTGCTGAACCACACATCCGTTTGGGTAGTGAATTTCCCTATCTTTGCCCCTGCCGATACCCAGGATTGCAGGTTGGGCTTATCGGCATTCTTTTCAAACATATAGAGAAAATCGCGCCGCTCAGGGTTGTGGTAATTGCGTTCGTTCATCTCGGCGTGTCGCGAACCTACCGTAATAGCAAAAGGCTTATCCGTTTTCTTGGTGATAATGTTGATGACTGCTCCTGCTGCCCTCGAACCGTAGAGGGTAGACGACGCCCCTTTCATCACCTCAATACGTTGTACAGCATGCAGATTGAAGCGCTCGTAATCGAGGTTGCCCGCCATTTCACCCGTCATACGCTCGCCATCCATCAAGAAGAGGATATGGCGCGCATCCAAGCCTTGCATACTTATCTCGTTGCCAAAACCTACCTTTTGGATATTCATCCCAGGGGTTTCCTGCATCAGCGCCTGCTGGATATTGCTATAACCCGCTTTCACTAACTCCTGTCCCGTGATGACCTGCACCACCGTAGGTGTTTCTTTGGTGGGGCGCACGGTAGCACCCGTCGTTCTACCTGTGAGTGTAGTGCCCACCAATTGGGTAGTTTCCTCGCTGAGGTATACCGTGAGCTCGTTTTCTGCGTTTAGCGTACCTTTTAGCAGTGTGTAGCCCAGCGACTGCACCGTGTAATGCAGCACACCCCCCTTGCGCCTTTTCAGGAGGGCAATGCCATTGTCATCGGCAATGCTGTGTTGTAGTTTGTCACTATAAGCAGGCTCGGTATAACTCACCACAGCAGCAGCTATAGGCAAGCGGGTACCCTTGTCGAGCACCCGCATACGCACCTGTTGGGCTGAGAGGATTCCTCCTAATAGAAATAGTAAAATGGATATGGTGATTCTCATTAATTTAAGGTCTTATAGCTACTTCTTTGGCATAAATGGTAAGTCCTAATTCTTTGTTAAGGTAAGAGAAGGAGGTTATTTTTTTCTCTACATTCACAATCATTCGCACTTCGCCTTTAGCAGAAGTTTTAAGCGTTTGTGTACCCGTAGCGTCCCAAAGAGTAGTGGTTACTTCCACTGCTTTGAGTTTGGTTTTATCGGTATTGCCTTGCCCGTAGATAGCTTCTTCACTTTTAGTAAGCACATCTATAAAACGCGCTTTGCCACTGAAACCCAATTGCAAGTTCACTCCACTCACTGCCGTTTTGGCAAGCGATAGTTGCATACGCCCTGTTACATTGTTAGGCTCTTTACCATCCCACACAAAGGTGATAGGCAAGGCTACCTCTGTAGTTTTACCTTCGTAGGTGAGTTTAGCCGTAATAGTTTGGGTAGCACCCAAAAGCGTAATGGCTTGCTGGTTGTTATCACCGAGAAATCTTTCACCCCCTGTGTCTAATTTTTTTTCTGCCAACGCCTCTTCGTAGGCATCGAGTTCTTCCTGAAAGCGCGCTAAGCGAGAGCGGTCAATTTTTTGTTTAAATATCGTACCCACTACGTTCATCATATTGTATTGGATTAAGAAATACACCTCGTGTGTATCTACATTGAAGAAGCCCGTAACAATGGTACTCCCTTCTTTAGTGATAGTGGGACCTTGGTAATTGTCAGGTATATAAGGGGTAGTTACGGCAGCTTTATCGTAGAATTTTATCCAATTGCCTACGTATTCCTGTTTGTCCCAATAGCTGAGTTCCATTACTTCCAAGGAGGCTTGCATACTCACCGGAAAAGGCATAGTGCCCGGTTGTATTTTTTCGAGGTGCATTTTGAGGCGTTTGCTGGGCTCGTCCCAAGTAAAAGTAAATTTAGTAGGTACGCCCGAAGGCAATAAAGACTTGTCCGTACCCGCCAATTTCACGTGTTGTCCTAATACCATATCGCCTTTTAGTACGCTGATAGCTGTTTGCAGTTTAGGGTCAGTATTTTCAATAGGCTTGTTTTGTTCTTCTTTTTTGCAAGCCAAAAGAGTAAGCCCTATAAATAATAAAAGTATTTTTTTCATAGTAAGGTGCTTTTATGGATTAAGGTTCTAGTTTGGTTCGTACACCTCTAAAAGTTCCTTTTAACGTCATTTTTGTATAAAATATTTCAAACTCAGAAGACATATCAAATTCTAAATAGTTTTTACCATCTTCTCTTGTGAATTTCCCATTCATAATTAAAGGAAATTCAAGAAAATTCATACGAAGTCCATATTGTGAAGTAACATTAAATACTCGGCCATTTTTTATTGTTATATTTTTGACAAAAATATTACTCCCTCCTAAGTATTCATTAAAAACAAAATTCCTAATGCGGAGATTGACATTATAAGGTCCTTTGTTAATAGTAACCACAACATCTTTTTTAGGAATGAAAACATTATTGCCATTGAAAACGAGATGTAAATCACCCGTATAAGTACCTGATAAAAGGTATTCGTTAGGATTGATTTGAGTAAAAGTGCTTGCTTCGGCATTTGCTACTGTCTTAGGAAGTCCTTGGGTAGATAGCTCTTCTTTTTGGCAACCTATAAGGACTACTACAACAAATATACTGAAAAATATTTTCTTTAATAACATATTATATAAGTTTTAAAATTAAACATTTAGAATAACATTCAAAGAGTAATAAAAGCCAGAGAGCAACAATTGTAGTTGTTACTTTCTGACTTTTAAGAGTAGGAAGTAGAGGATTAGTTTCCTAACTGTTGTTGGTCTCCCTCAAAATGTACATAAGCAGTAAAGATAGTAATATAGAAGAATATTTTTCCTTCACTATGAATTCCTACCTGTAATTTATAGCGACCGTCATTAGTTGGAGTAAAAGAACCTTCCATAGAAGTAATAGGGTAAGGGGTCTCTCCAAGAATAGGAACTGTTAAGAGCACTCCATTTGAGATATTGGAGGCTTTAAAAGTACCATCACTATTTAGTTTAATGCCTTTAGCATCTATTTCAATAGTACCAGGCATCTCCCCTACTTTAAAAGGAGGTAAATGCAAACTGAACTTACTGTTATTATACTTACTTACAGTAAAAATTTGGTTTAACACCTTACCCCTATTTCTACCTCTCATTACAACCTTATCGAGGGTTCCTTTATACTCTCCTACTACATCGTTTACTGTTATAGTAGTTCTTTGCCTTTCAGCATTTTGCTGAACAGCTGCTTGACCATTGGTAACTAATCCTGTCTCAGCAGTATTTAGTTCCTCTTTTTGGCATCCTACGAATGCCACCCCTGCGATTGCTGTAAAAGCAATCATTTTTAAAAATGAATATTTCATATAGATAATGTTTAAAAGTTACTAATTCATTATTTAAACTCATTGTAAATAAGTTTTGTGACACAAAGGTACAAATAATTATTTATTGTGCAACTTTTTTTGCTTATTTATTTCTCTTTTTATGAGATTTAAGAACAAATCATCTGCTTTATTTTCCTTAGATTGAATATGTGAAGCTCTACCTGTATCTTCTTCATCTTCATCATATAATGGAAGATAATCATATACTTTTAAAGAAGGGGCATCATTAAATCTCGCTACACCTATTTTTTTATCAGGGATATATGTTTCAACAAATTTTTTGGTTTCTGGTCGATTAAAAATCTCTTCAGTAGGAGTAAAAAATAGTGTGCCATTCGTGTTGTCTTTTTCTCCACGAGATAGATAGTATAAAAATTTCTGAGTAGGATAAATAACTTTAGCAGAGATACCACCTAAGTATATATATTGTACCACTTGTAGTTTACTTAAATCTATAGTAGATTTTAAAGCGGGTAGATTTAGAAAGGCAATACTATAGGCAGAAATAGGAGAAGGTGCCTTGCTTACATCAGGCAAAATTACCTCTTCTAATTGTGAACAGTTTGCAAAACGAATAGCAGTACCTGAAAAATTATTGTGATTAGCAACTCCTTTTTGCATCATTGTTTTTGAAGCAGATAAATCTATTTTTTTAACAGTTGCATTATTCATTATTTGAATAGCAGTTAAACTCTCAGCTTTTGAGAAATCTATATTAGGGGTGTCTACCCAAACAGTTCCAAATGCTGTTACTTTTTGTCCTAACTTTATATACGGAATAGTTTGCTTTTTATCTGTGCTTAATTGAATGTGAACTAATGCACTAAGTAGAGGGTTGTTAATAATATACTCAACTCCTTCAATATTATCAATCTCAGAAGTATCAATTATATTAGGATTATATTGTGGAGCTTGTGAAATCATAAGCGCATTATTAGCCTCTTCAGAACTTAATCTTTTTGAAAGGTCTATTTTATTACCATTCATCACGCTTGAATAGTGTTTTTTCATATAAAGAAGTAAGGTTGCATCAGGTACCTCGCGCAAGGTAGTATATTTCTCAGCAGTACCCTGTGCGTTGAGCATCTGTACATCACTCTTAGGAGCGAGTTTTACGTAGGCAGGCAATACGTCCATATTGTACTTAGCGGTTGCAGGCAATACCAGTTTATCAAAACTGCGAATCAGTTTATAAGGCTCTTGGGCATTGTCGCTATAGTCGGTAGTGGCGAGGTTCTTAAAGTCGTACAGCTCATTACCACTGAGGTTTACGCTCTTTACCGTTGCAGGCAATGTGCCAAAATCGAATGTTTGTGTAAACTTGTTGTTGCTGAGGTTTACCTCACTAAGGGCAGGGAACGCCTCCAAGCCTTTTACATCGGTGAGCTGCTTACCACTGAGGTTGAGTGAAGTAGTGGTGCGCACCTTGTCGTTTACTACAAGAGTATTGCCTTCAAAAGTAAAGCCTTGTTCTTTTAAGGCAGTTACCAAAGCAGGATTTTCAATAGCTACTTTGCCATTTTCTGGTTTGGGAGGTTCTGGGCTATCGCTTTTCTTACAAGCACTGCCCAAAGCGATGAGCGCTACAGCTATCATCACTTTTACTGAATGTTGGATATAATTTCTCATACGATAAAATGTATTAAATGTGTTTGTTAAAACAAATTGATTTAAAATTTTGGGGACAAAGATACAAATATTATTTAGAACAATAATAAAGAAGTGGTAAAAGATTTATCATTCTTTTATTAGCATCCGATAAAGTATAGCATTCGTATATCACAACCTCCGCTATCTTGTTCTTTTCTTTTACCTCACCATCATTCATTATTTCTTTATACAACTTCTACCTACCTATACAGTCCGCTCCTTCCCATTCGCTAATTCTCACATTTGCTAATTCACTAATTATCCCTATCTTTGCCAAAAATTCTTAGTTTTCTGCTTAAAATGAAGATTGCTATTTACATACGTCAGTACTCCGAGGAAAACGAAGCCATTCTCAATGAGCTTTTTACCCTTCTATTGCCCTCCGATAAGGTGTTTATAGAACGCGAAATCCTCAGCGACCTCAACGATCGCTCCGAGCAATTCCTCAAAGCAAAATCTTTTGCTTCCTTCGAAGACCTCAACTCCTCTTACGATGTAATGCTCACTATTGGTGGCGACGGCACATTGCTCAAAGGGGTTACTTATGTACGAAACCTGCAAATCCCCATTCTCGGTATCAATGCAGGACGCTTGGGCTTCTTGGCAAATGCACATAAAGACGACCTGAAAAACGTACTAACACAACTCCGTGAACGAAATTACAAAGTAGTAGAACGCTCCGTTATCGAAGCCGTTTACGCCGATACAGGCGAACCCGTAGCCCCTGTGAACTTCGCTCTGAACGAAATAACCTTTACTCGTAAGGATACCGCCTCTATGATTACTATCGATACTGAACTCAACGGCGATTTCCTCTCCTCCTATTGGGCTGACGGGCTCATCATCTCCACCCCCACAGGCTCCACAGGCTACTCTCTTAGCTGTGGCGGACCTGTAATACTCCCTACCGCCAAAAACTTTGTGATTACCCCCATCGCCCCTCACAACCTCAATGCGCGCCCGCTGGTAATCCCCGAAGATACCGAAGTAAAACTCACTGTATCAGGCAGAGAAAAGAAGTTTTTAATGTCGCTCGACTCACATATCAAGCCCGTTGCTAACAAACACTCCATTATAGTCCGTAAAGCTCCCTTTGTCGTGAAAATGATACGCCTCGACGGAGACAGCTTTATAAACACCCTGCGCTATAAACTACTCTGGGGTGAAGACCGACGTAACAAGTAACTAGAAAAATGAAAGGATATATTTTCGACTTAGATGGTGTGCTCGTCGACACCGCAAAATACCACTATATCGCGTGGAAAACCATCGCCAAAGAATTTAATTTTGAGCTCACTCCTCAGCATAACGAACAGCTGAAAGGCATCGGACGCGAAGTCTCCTTGCACCAAATCCTCCAATGGGCAGGCAAAACACTCTCCGAAACCGACTTTACCGATACCGCCTTGCGCAAAAACAAATTGTACTTAGAGCAAATCAGTAGTATTGATAGCTCCGAGTTACTCCCTGGTGTGTTAAACTTCTTACAGCTCCTCAAAGCCCATCACAAAAAGATAGCCTTGGGCTCCGCAAGTCGTAATGCCCGTTTAGTGTTGGAGCGTACCGGCATTCTCCCCCTATTCGATGCTATTGTCGATGGCACAATGGTAAGCAAAGCCAAACCCAACCCCGAAGTATTCCTCAAAGCCGCCGAAGGTTTAATGCTTCCCCCTGCTGATTGTTGCGTATTCGAAGACGCTCCCGCAGGCGTACAAGCCGCCAAGAGTGCCGGAATGAAAGTAATAGGAGTCGGCAATCCCGAAGTCCTTAAAGCCGCCGACTCTGTAATTCCCAACTTTTTAAATATGAAGATATAAGCACCCAATGTAGCTAATAGTTGGAGAAACCTCTCAGAGTCTCTCCAACTAATTTCCTAATTTTCTATTTTTCTAATTTGCTAATTCTCTAATTATCCCTTCCCTTTTCCGTCATATACCCCCTAGTGCCTATGGCCTAAGGCCTAGTGCCTCTTCCTCTTTCTTTCGCCTCGAAACCCCGTTTTTACCGTTTTTTGTGTCGCTGTATTATACTATGAGTCAATCACTTATATACCCTTCCTATACCAATCGTCCAAGATTCGTATAAGCTTCCTATAAGCTCTATAAGCTACCCCCACCCTTCTTACACCCTTTTTTCACCAAAAACCCTTCCTCCCTTCTTCCGAACTTCTCCGTTTCCTTCCGAATACTCCTAACCAGTCCAATTTGTCCAACAAGTCAGACCTGTCAAAAAACCATTTTTATCACTACCCTTTTGCTAATTCCCTCATTTCCAAATTCTCTAATTTTTCTCGCCTGTGCGGCTCGCACCTTTGCCAAAGTTGAATAAACTGACAATACCTTCGCTGGTTTACAAGGCGCAGCCTTGATTTTGTTTAAAATTTGTTTAATTTCTGAGGCACAGCCTCATTCCTCTAACTCAACCTCACACCCCATTTACCAATTCACTCATTTTCTCATTTCCTCATTTTCTCATTTCCTCATTTTCTCATTTCCTCATTTTCTAATTCTCTCATTTCCTAATTCTCTCATTTTCTCATTTCCTAATTTTTACCGCTCTTTTGGCATTTTTGGTATTATCAGTATTATTCCCTATCTTTGCACCATAAATAAACAAACTAATGGAAAACAACAGACAAAAGAAAATAGCAGGCATTATTCAAGAAGAATTAGCCAAAGTGTTGCAGCAATCCATACGCGATGCAGGGCAACAAAACCTACTCATCTCGGTAACCAAAGTAAATGTAACCGTCGATTTATCAGTAGCCAAGGTGTACCTCAGTGTATTTCCAGAAGCAAAGGCAGCTGAGGTGCTCAAAGGCGTAACCTCCAATGCGCCCCTCATCAAGCACGAACTGTCGCAAATCACCAAACACCAATTCCGTCGTATGCCCGAGTTGTATTTTTATATCGACGATTCTTTGCAATACATTGAGGGTATCGAGCAATCCCTCAAAGAGGAAGAAAACCCCATCGAAAACCGAGACTTACTCTACAAAAGAAAAATGACGTAGGGTTTAGTAGAAGAAGCTATCAAAACCAAGAAATTACTATGAATAAAAAATGCTTTTAAAACAATTATTACAAGAGAAAGAAACAAAGCTAAAGGGCGGTATTTATCACCGCACTCAAATAGATTTTTGCTATAATTCCAATCATATAGAAGGTAGCCAGCTCACACACGAACAAACGCGCTATATTTTCGAAACCAATACCATTGGCATTACAGAACAAGCGGTAAAAATTGATGATATTCTCGAAGCTATTAATCATTTTAAGGCTTTTGATGCAATGTTAGAATGCGCTACTGAACCTCTTACCCAAGAGATGATTAAAACCTTTCACGGCATTCTCAAAGCAGATACTTCCGATAGCAATAAAGATTGGTTTGCGATAGGCGACTATAAGAAACTACCTAACGAAGTAGGAGGCAATGCCACCACTCTGCCTGAAAATGTAGAACAGGAAATGACCGCTTTGTTAGTCGATTACCACCAAAAACAAACCAAAACCTTTCGTGATTTGGTCGATTTTCATTGGCGTTTTGAAACCATTCACCCCTTTCAAGACGGCAACGGACGCATAGGGCGTTTGTTGCTCTTTAAAGAATGTTTAGCTAACAACATAGTGCCTTTTATCATTACCGAACAACTCCGTTGGTTCTACTATCGCGGGCTACAAAATTGGCAACAAACAGAAGGCTTTTTGCTCGACACTTGCTTAACAGCACAAGATGAGTACAAGGCAGTAATGGCGTATTTTAGAATTTGCTAATTCCTAAATTTTGCCATTTTGCTAATTACTCCATACCTTTGCACTTTTAATTAACCACTAACCATTAATCACTAATCATTAACAATGACTTCAATTTTCTACATAGCAAGGCGTTATATGTTCGCCAAAAGTTCACAGAACGTTATCAACATCATCAATAGGGTTACGGCTTTTGTGGTGGTGTTGGGAGGTGCTGCCCTCTTTATTGTGCTCGCCGGCTTTGCAGGTCTCAAAAACTTTACGCTTTCCTTCTCCTCTACTTTCGACCCCGACCTAAAAGTGTTTCCTAAAACAGGCAAATACCTATCACTCACCAATCAAGATACACTCAAATTAAGCCAACTCTCATCGGTAGCACACTTTACCAAAGTGTTAGAAGAACAGGTGTTTCTCACTCACAACCAAAAAAACCACATCGCCTATATCAAGGGAGTAGATGCTGAGTACCCCAAAGTAAACGATGTCGATAGTATCCTCGTGCTGGGCAATTGGGAGCTCTCACCTCCCAGTGTGATAGTGGGCGCTACTATTTTCAATAATCTCGGTTTAAATCTCCTCGATGGTTCTTCCCCTCTACAAATAGTAGTTCCCAAGGCAGGCAAAGGCAGTATCCTAAACGACCCAATGCCCTACCGTCAAGCCTTTTCAGTAGTACAAGGCATCTACCAACTCACCGAAGAATTAGATAAGAAATACGTATTTTCATCATTAGACGAAGCCCAATTCTTATTGGGGTTAAGTAAGGGGCAGGTCTCAGCGATAGAAGTGAAATTAGCTCCAAATGCTGATGAAAAGCAAGTCGCCGAACAGCTCTCACAGCTCTTTCAAGAGCCCGTAGTAGTGAAAAACCGCGCACAGTTAAACGATGCGCTTTACCGTATGCTCAATACCGAAAATATAGCGGTGTATCTGATTTTCATCTTGGTGCTCATCATTGCGCTTTTCAACCTCGTAGGTGCTATCATTATGATGATACTCGACAAGAAAGACGACCTGCAAACGCTCTATGCGCTCGGTATGAACGAAAAACAAATGCGACAGATATTCTTTTGGCAAGGCACTATGGCATCGGTAATCGGCGCTCTGATAGGTATTGCCTTAGGCGTTGCGGTAGTCCTTTTACAACAGCATTTCGAGTTTGTAATGATAAGCCCTACCTTAGCCTACCCTGTCGCTATTACTCCTTTAAATGTACTCATTGTATTGGCTACGATTGTTGTTTTGGGCGTTTTAGCCTCATTAGTAGCTTCCTCACGAGTACGAGTAAAATAAAAGGAAACAGGAGACCTTCTTTTTTTGGCGCAATTATTGCAGGACAATCACACACCCACTGATTTTTGAAAATGAATTTAATAATAGACGAAGGTAATACGTCCATAAAAGTAGCGCTGTTCAAAAAAGGAATACAAACATTCTTTCTTTCCTTTGCCAAAGAGGGTTTTCAAGAATCTTTTTTAAGCAAAGTACCTTTAAACGAGGTAACTCATTGCATCATCGCTTCGGTGGTAACAGAAGTTAAAGAGCGTTTCTCTTTCTTAGAACAACTCCTGCCAGATGTGTTATACCTCACAGCTGAAACCCCTGTGCCTTTCGTCAATAAGTATGCAACCCCTCACTCGTTAGGTATCGACCGTTTGGCTCTGGTAGCAGGTGCGGTGACACGTTTTCCCAACCGCAACGTACTCATCATCGATGCGGGTACCTGCATTACTTTCGATATAATTACCGATAGAAAAGAGTACCTCGGGGGAGCTATCGCCCCAGGCATAGCAATGCGCCTAAAAGCGATGCACCATTTCACTTCCAAACTGCCATTAGTATCCGAACAGTTTTTTGATACTGAACAGTTTATAGGAAATACTACCGAAAGCTGTATGCTCTCAGGTGTCTATCACAATGTGGTGTGCGAAATCGAGGGAGTGATTAAAAAATACGAAGCAAAATTCCCTTCGCTTATCTCTATTTTAACAGGGGGTAATCAAAATTATTTGCAAGAAAGAATAAAAAATCAGATATTTGCAGGCTCATACGTGTTGCTTGAGGGGCTCAATGCCATCTTAGAATATCAAACAAAAGAAGGAGAGGCACACGTTACTAATATTGGATAAATATTTATGAACAAGAAACTAATCACACTTATTAGTGCTTTATTTACAACCGTTTACGTGAGTTTTGCGCAACAAACTACTGAATCGCCTTACTCTTTTTACGGAGTCGGTGAACGCAATTTTAACGGTATAGCCGAGGAAAGTGCTATGGGCGGAATTGGTATTTATGCCGATTCTACTCGTATCAATATGCAGAATCCTGCCTCACTTTCGCACTTAAAATTCACCGCTTTTTCAGCCGGATTTACAATGCAAAGCAAAAATATTGTTACAAATGAAACAAAAATAGGTACTAAATCCTCCGCCTTCGATTATTTTACACTCGGGTTCCCTATTCTCGAAAACTTTGGAGTATCGTTTGGGTTGGTGCCTTACTCATCGGTAGGTTATAAACTGAAGCACACCACAAGTGAAAGAGTAAATCAGTTTGAAGGAAAAGGAAATGTGAATCAGTTTTTTCTTTCCTCTGGGGTAAAGATATTCGGCGGATTCAGTTTAGGAGCTTCTTTTCGTTATAACTTTGGAACCATTGATATGACCGACCTCTTGCAACAAAAAGATGTACAATTCTATACCCAAGAGTTTAGCAAATCACGCCTAAAAGGAGGTGCTTTTAACTTAGGTTTGTACTACGAAGAGACTTTGAAACACCGCTTGCGTTTGTATACCTCATTGGTATATACACCGCAAAGCAAACTGTCTTCTGAAAACCAACGCAATATCTCTACCTTAGGTTATGTAACAGGAAATAACAGGCGTTCCGCACCACAATTAGCAATACGCGAAACACGTGCTTTAGATTTAGAAGCCTTAGGGCTCAAAAATACCTCACTCACCTTGCCCACTCAAATAGAGTTTGGATTAGGTTTAGGAGAACACCAAAAATGGTTTACAGGGATTGAGTATACCTATGCGAATACAAAAGCTTTTTCAAATCCGTTCCTTACTACCACAAATGTCAGTTATACCGACGG
This sequence comes from Capnocytophaga sp. oral taxon 323, assembly GCF_001278825.1. NCBI lineage: Bacteria > Pseudomonadati > Bacteroidota > Flavobacteriia > Flavobacteriales > Flavobacteriaceae > Capnocytophaga > Capnocytophaga sp. oral taxon 323. The sequence continues at coordinate 1,612,592 of NZ_CP012589.1, read as the reverse complement.
ATACAAAATAGCCTTAGGAGGTTTTTGGATTCCTAACTACAGTTCCTATTCAAGTTACTGGAAAAGAGTAACCTACCGTATAGGTTTGCGCTATGAAAATACAGGAATTGTGCTCAATAATCAAAACATAAACGACTTTGGCACGTCTTTTGGACTTAGTTTACCCGTAAAAGGATTTTCAAATCTTACCCTTGTGGGAGAATACGGCATAAGAGGTACTACCTCAGCCAATTTAGTAAAGGAAAATTATTTCAACTTAAAAATAGGTTTCACTTTAAACGATAAGTGGTTCCAACGAACAAAATATCAATAAAAAACAAACAAAGAATGAGAAGAAGAATTTTATTAGCCACAGTAGTTGCAAGTTTCTTTTATGCTGCCTATGCACAAGCACAAGATTGCAAAAACAACGAAGAATTAAAGCAAAAACTCTCTATATTTAGTGAGTATGCCAAAGCCAAAAATTACAAAGAGGCTTATCCTGTATGGAAGGAAGTATATACCCAATGTCCTTCTTTACACTATGCTACCTTTGCCTATGGCGAACGCATCTTGCAAGACAAAATGAATACAACCACAGGTGCTGAAAAGACTCAAAATGCCAAAGAATTGTTACAACTCTACACCGATTATAACAAAACATTCCCTACACGTCTTTCAGCTACTGAAATGCGTATTCGTCAAGCCCTCTTGATGTTCGATGAAAAAATAGGAACAGATAAAGAGATTTACGATCTTTTGCATAAAGCCTTTACCGAAGATAAAGCTAACTTTAAAAACGAAAAGGCTCTGTACTTGTACTTCTCTGAATTAGTTTCTTTACACGAAAAAGGACAAAAAGAATTGCAAGAAGTATTCGATGCTTATGACAACGTATCCGATAAAATTCAAGACGAAAAGAATGAGCTTTCTGAAACTATCAACAAGTATTTAGCTCAAGAAGAAGCAGGTACTCTTAGCGAAAAAGACAAAAGGCTCTTGGACGGTTGTCGTAAACGCGTAGATAACTACGAAACTATTGCAGAGAGTGTAGATGCTAAACTCGGTCAGCTTGCTGATTGTAAAAACCTTATTCCTCTTTACACCAAGAACTTTGAGGCAAATAAGAACAATGAAGAATGGTTACGCCGTGCAGCAGGTAAAATGTCAGATAAAGATTGTACCAAAGACCCTCTATTCGTGAAAATCGTAACCTCATTGCACAACGTAAAACCGTCAGCAAACTCAGCTTACTATTTAGGGGTAATGAATGACAAAGCAGGAAACTCTTCCAGAGCCATTCAGTACTACAATGAGTCAGTGAACTTAGAGACAGACAACTTTAAGAAATCAAAATTGCTCATTCGTATCGCCTCTAAACACAGCAAAGCACAAGCGGTTGCCTATGCTCAAAAAGCACTTTCTTACAACCCTTCAAACTCCGATGCTTATCGTATTATGGCACACGCCTACGCAAGCTCAGCTAATGAATGTGGTAGTACTCCTTTTGAAAAAAGAGCCGTTTATTGGTTAGCTGCTAAAACTGCTCGTAAAGGAGGTTTGGAAAGTTTAGCTGCTCGTTACGATGCTTTAGCTCCTTCAAAAGTAGATGTATTTGAATCTGGTTTAGCAGGTAAAAACATTACTTTTAAATGCTGGATAGGACAATCTATCACAGTGCCACGTTTGTAAGTAATATAGTGATAAAAAATATAGCATTATCCATAGAAATGATATAAAATCATCTCTATGGATAATGCTCAAAAATATCCTTAACTTATGCATACTATCAATTTACAAAATCTACAAACACCACAGTTTTTAACTGATAATAATGGTAAATCTATAGCTTTAATTCCCGCCGAAGAGTATAAAGAATTATTAGCTATAGCCGAAATGTATGAAGATTTAGAAGATATCCAAGCCTTTAAAGATGCTGAGGGAGAGGAAATAGAACCCTTAGATGTTTTTTTAAAAAGAGTAGAGGAAAACAGAAAAAAAAATGGAATCTACTAAAAAATACACTGTAGTAGTTGTCAAAAAGATAAGTAAATTTATCGAATCCCTTTCAGAGCCTCATTATTCTGCTATTGTAAGAGCTTTGGTTTCGCTTGAAGAAAATCCAAGACCTTTTGGTTATAAGAAACTAACAAACGATGATAAGTACAGGATACGAGTGGGAGACTATAGGATTCTTTATAAAATTTTTGAAGAGGTTGTAACAGTTGAAATTGTTAAGGTAAGCCATAGAAAAGAAGCCTATAAAAGATGAGAAGAATTACTCTTGAAAAAATAATGAGAAGTATTGCCTTACTATTATGTATGGCAATGCTTTTTTCGTGTAATAACGATATGCGCAATCTCCAACAGCTGAGCATTCAAAAGAAATTCCCGCAAGGAGAAGCCTTTGATTTTAAACTCGTATACACCGATTCTACTAAGGTGGTTGCTATTGTTACAAGTAAATTAAATAAAGATTTTACCAATCAGCGTATGCCGTACTCTGAATTCCCCGAAGGGGTGAAAGTAGAGTTTTACGACCAAGCACGACATAAAAATATCGTAGAAGCTAACTACGGTATTATCTATCCCAGCTCCGATATGGTAGAACTGCGCGACAATGTGGTTCTCACTACTTATGACGGTAAGAAGCTAAAAACATCTCAACTCTTTTGGGACCAAAAAGAAGATTGGATTTTTACCGATAGAGAATTTAGTTTTACCGATGAAACTAAAGGTACTGTTACTAATGGTATAGGTATGGATTTCGACAAGAAATTTTCGACTGTAAAAGCGCATAAAACTACAGGTATCTTAGCTATTGAAGATAACGAAGAAGAATAACAATATAAAATAATATGAACGCACGTATATTTTTTGAATATGCCTATTTAGCAATCGCTCTTTACTGTGCCTATGAAGTTTATAACTTGTGGGGCACTGCTGACCGCACTCAGTGGTATTTGTACATCGCCTTTGCTTTGGGAGCCTTGGCAATGTTTTGGTTCAGACGTCAAACCCGACTTAAACGCAAAAAATAATGATTGATATTATTGGTTATGCTGCTTCACTATTTGTGGTGCTCAGCTTTTTGATTAAAGATAATCTTGTGTATATACGCCTTACTAATTTGGTGGGGTGCGCTCTCTTTGTTGTTTACGGTTACTTAATTAATAGTATTCCGGTGATACTGCCTAACGGCTTTTTAATAATAGTACAAATAGTATATATTTGGCGAGAATTACGTAAGAGGAAGTAAAGAAACTTTTTCTTGCATAATTATTATTTATCTTCATATAAAATCTTTCAATAAAAAAACGTTTCTTCCTATACAAAAACACCCTACTTTTGCACCCGTAAAACAAAACACAATATTATATGTCATTTGTAGGAAAACAATTCCCCAATATCGAAGTGAATGCTATGAGCGACCTTGGGGATACATTCAAAATAAACGTGCTTTCAGAAGCTGTAAACAACAAAAAGAAAGTTCTCCTTTTCTGGTATCCTAAAGATTTTACCTTTGTATGCCCTACTGAGCTTCACGCTTTCCAAGAAGCTTTGGCTGAGTTTGAGAAACGCAATGTGAAAGTAATAGGTGCTTCTTGCGATACTCCCGAAGTACACTTTGCTTGGCTCAATACTCCTAAAAACAATGGAGGTATAGAAGGCGTAACTTACCCTATCCTTGCTGATAGCAACCGCAACCTCGCTCGTATTTTAGGTATTCTCGACTCTCGTGAAATTTACGACGAAACAGCTGATGCTTACCTTCTTGAAGGTGATGATGTAACTTTCCGTGCTACTTATCTTATCGATGAAACGGGAAAAGTATTTCACGAAAGTATTAACGATATGCCATTAGGACGCAATGTAAAAGAATATTTGCGTTTGGTAGATGCTTATACTCACGTACAACAGCACGGTGAAGTATGCCCTGCTAACTGGGAAGAAGGTAAAGAGGCTATGCACGCTGACCGCAAAGGAGTAGCCAGCTACTTGGCTTCTCACTAAAAAGTAAACAACACTCTTATAGATAACTTGATCATTGTAAGGAACTCATTCTCCCCCTCTTCTCTTTGCGAGAGGGGGGATGAGAATGAGAAAATCACACACTAAAAAACTCATCACTATTTTATTTTTATAATGACAGAACTTACCCAAGATAACTTGCAAGAAATAATAGCCTCTAACCCTCTTGTATTCGTACAATACGGCGCAGGATGGTGTGGTAATTGCAAGATAATGAAACCAAAGTTTAAAAAGTATGCCAGCGAAACTCCTAATGCTACTTTTATTTATGTAGATGCAGAAGCTTTCGCAGAGTCGCGCAAATTAGCCAAAGTAGATAATTTGCCTACCTTCGCTGCTTTTAAAAACGGTACTTTGGTGAACCAAATACAAACGAATAAAGCCGAACTCTTAAAGCAATTTATAGATGAGATTACCGGTAATTAAACACATCGTTCAATTTATTGAGACAAACGACCAAGATTACGTAAATGAGACGGTAGAAACGCTCGAAAATCTCATTGAATGTGAGCAACTCAAAGATGAGGAGCTGGACGTAATAGGCGAATTGCTCTCCAACTTCTACGGAGCTATCGAGGTAGACAATATGATTAAACAAGGTACTCCACAGAAAGACGCCCTTAACAGCTTTATGAAGCGTGTAGTAGGGTCCATTGACAAGTAAAATTATTATTATTTCTTTCACTAACTAGAAACGAAAGAGCCGTTCAGAGATGTCTGAACGGCTTTTTCTATTTTATATACTTCCGAAGGTAAGACGAAGAAAGATTAGACCGACACAACATCAGTTTGAGTTAAAGTAACCTGTGAAAGCTCGGGAGTTGAGGTATGTTAGAACGTTAAATATTTGTTAAACACTTTGCTTTATATCTCTTTTATAACTACCTTTGTAGGGTAATTTGATTACAAAACGGAATTATTCATTTTAAAAATGTATATATTATGAAACAAAGAGTACCTGTATCACAAATTATGAGTAAGGAGTTAGTAACTCTTACTCCTACTCAATCGCTTTATGAGGCTGAGCGACTGTTTAAGAAGCATAAAATTCGCCATATTCCTGTGGTAGAAGGAGATAAGCTTATAGGTATCGTAAGCTATTCTGACCTTTTGCGCATTAGTTTTGCTGATATGACTGATGGCGAAGAAGAAGTTACTTCGGTGGTGTATGATATGTATACTATTCCGCAAATTATGGCTAAAACACCTCTTACAGTAAGTGCTGATACCTCGATTAAAGAAGTGGCTGAAATACTAGCCGACCAAAGTTTTCACTCTATACCGGTGGTAGATAACGGCAGGTTAGTGGGGTTGGTTACAACCACTGACCTTATTAAATATCTTTTGGAACAATACTAAGTGTGAGCCATACAGACGGTGTGAGCCACAGAGGCGGGAAAAATTAGTAAATTAGAAAATGAGAGAATTAGAAAATGGGGTACGAGCTACAAGCTCGCACCAGCGGAGGGTGTACCCCTAAAAGTGACACATCTGAGGAAGCGGAATGAAACGGAGAAATTCAAAAGTTAGTTAAGAGAGATTTTGGTGAAAAAAGGCTGTAAGGAGGGTGGGGTTAGCTTATAGAGAGCTTATAGGAAGCTTATACGAATCTTGGAAGATTGGTATAGGAAGAGTATGTAAATAGTTGATTCATACCATAATACAACAAGGCTAAAAATGCTAAAAACGAGGTTTCGAGGCGAAAGAAATCGCTCCTTATAAAGGAGCTGAGGTATTGCGGAGTGCTTTGAAAGTAGGGAAGTATAACTATACCATTTTTATAAAAAAGGCGACTCAAAAATGAGTCGCTTTTTTGATTCTCGGCTATGAGCTCTCATTGACTTCCTCGCTACCCTCAGCTGTTCTCATTTCTAACAACTAACTACTAATGAATAAAATTTGCTGATTAACAATTTATTATTACTTTTGCATCTAAATTCATAAAATATTACATTCAATGAAAAAAATTTTATTCAGTATCGCAGCAATAGCAATGCTTGTAGGCTGTGGCAGTAAAGACGATGATACTCCTCCTAATGGCGGTAATGGTACTACTACTCCTACTACCCAAAGTGACTATTTGCCTGCTAAAAAAGTAAGAACAATTACTTGTAACTTTATTATAGTGGAAATAGACTATACAGGTGGTGCTCCTGCCCCTTCTCTTGAAAGTACCTTAGAACCCTCTCTCAATGGTCAAAAATTTGTAGCAAAAACTTTGAACTTTGCTTATGAATACGATGAAAAAGGAAGAATCAAAAAGATTACTAGAAAGGAAGAGGGCAAAAGTGATAATGTAAAAACATTTATTTATGGAGATAGCTCTGTGAAAATAACTTTTCCCAATGAAGATACAGGGGGTGTAGAAAATTTTGAAGTAGGACTCAATGCCGCTGGTAATATGTTAGGTTTAGGAACTTACGACAGCAAGGAACGATTGACAAATGTTCCAAAAATAGGGGATTTTGAGTGGACAAATGACAATTTGACTAAGATTAGTGAAAAGAGAAATTGGGACGGTAAAATTACCACCTTTGAAAATCAGCTTTCTTATAACAACAACTTGAACAAAAATAAGTTTTTGTTGTACAACTTTGAAGGGGATATCGTGGGTAGTTATATGCAGTATTTTGACTTTCGAATAGGTTGGATACAAGGTGTGGCTCCTAAGAACTTGTTACAACAAATGGTTTTAACAAAAGATGGCACGGCTTTAAATTATACTCATAACTATACTTATACTTTTGACAACGACGGTTTTGTAAAGACTATCAACGAAACCCGAAATGCAAGAGCTGGTAGTAATACAGGTCTTGGTTATTTTACTGATGCTGATTATTTAACAAAATTGAACACACTTATTACTAACATTCAAAATGGTACTGAGAAAAGCAGAAAGTATCGATTGGTAAGTGATAAAGACGATGAAAAAGTGTTTGATATTATTATCCCTATAAAAGTAGAGAAAGATAAGAACGGTAAAACTATCAACTTAACAGTGAATAAAGTAGCTCGCCACACTTTCAAATTTAAAACTGAAAATGGAAAACAAGTGTTAGATAGAGTTGATATTAGCGTAGATTATAACAGTGATATGACTACTACTTATCAGTTGAATTACTAATTGTAACAAAGTTTCCAATACACAAAATAAAAAAAGCGACTCCTTTTCGAGTCGCTTTTTTGTATCTTAGAAGAGTGTTTGTAACCCTCTGCAAAAACAATATAAATATAACTATTCGTTTATTTAACTTTGCCAAAGTGTGAAACTTTGGCAAAGGTCGTAGCACGACACGCTATTAGAAAATTTGGTAAGGTTGATAACGAATACTAAATCTTCACTTTCAAACCTACAAACACGGTGCGAGGTAGCGAAGGACCATAGATGTAATCGGCGTCGCGTTCAGCACCTTTGTCGAAATCTTTTTGATATTGGTTGAAGAGGTTTTTGATACCACAACTTACTTCTAAGGGGAAAAAGCTCGGGAATTTAAATTCATAAGCGGTGTTCACACCTACGTCCCACATTGCGGGAGTAGTCTCCAAACGCGTATCAGGAATATAGCCTTTTAAGTGAGTGGTTTTCATACTTCCTGTATATACAGTTACAAAGTTGATATCCCAATTAGGGCGTGGTTTATAGGTTGCCATCAGGTTGCCATACACACTTGGTGTGCGGAGAATTTCATCGGTATAGACGTTTTCTTCGGGGTTTTGCACACTATTGTATTTAGAACTTTGGATAGTGGTGGCGAGCTGTACCATAAATTTGGGATTCGGGCTGTACTTCACTTCTATATTTACTCCCTTCACTACGGCACCATCGGAATTGCGTTTCTCACGGATAGGCAATCCGTTTTCTAAACCTGCATCTTCGTAAGTAAAGCGGTCGTGCAAAGCCGTGTAAAAGCCTTCGAGCATCACTACAAACTGGTGAGTGTCGTGAGCGTGGTTATATTCAAAAGAAGCGGTAAAGCTATCGGAGGTCTCTTTTTTAAGATTATCGGCGAGTTTTACGCGTCGTGCTTCACCTCCTTGCAATTCGCTGTGTACATCTTCTGAATAGAAGAAAGGCGCTCTAAATCCTCTTGAATACGAACCCCGAGCAATGAAATTCTCATCGATATTGTAGAGCACGCTCGCACGAGGGTTGAGTGCTGTAACGCTTTTCTTCATTATATCGGAATTGACATTGTCGAATCGGACACCTCCGAGCACTTTGATTTTGGGAGAGATACGCCAATCGGCTTGAGTGAAGAGACCAAATGTATTCGCTTTTTGGTTTACGGCAAGCACATTAGGATTCTGACGCTTTTCGGCTATCTTGTCGTATTGATATTCGGCGCCCGACGTCCATTGCAAATTGCCGTTGCCCGTAGGCACATAAGCCGTATGCTGTCCGCCGAGTAACCATATGTTTTCTTTAGTAACCCCATAGTTGCCAGAAGACGCTACTATATCAGTACCGTCGAAACTGCCGTAATAGTTATCGGCGCGAGTGCGTTCGGCACTGGTATAGGCGGTGAACTTATGGTTATAAGCAGGCGAAAAGTAGTCGAAACTTGCATTCCCTCCAAGCATTTGAGTGCGAATGCTCTCGGCAAGGTCGGCAAGGTGTTCGGGTTCGTCGAGTTTATTACCTCCGCGACGGTTTTCGTTGCTCACGTTCAGTTCGGCGGTGAGCTTATGACGGTCGGTGAAATCATTAAAGAGTTTCGCACCCGCATTAAGGTTGCGCAAACGAGTGATTTCGGTAAAGTCATCGCCATTATCGTCGTAAGACTGACGTGTGCGTTGCATAGCGTGGAAAGAGATACCGCGCATATAATTCTCACTCACGAGAGAGCCATTGAAGGAGCTTACCACATCGCCTGATTTACCGCCTATGAGATTGCCCACAATACCTGCTTGCGCCTCGTTTTTAGTAGGGTTTTTAGTAATCACGTTGATAGTACCGGCAATGGCATTAGAGCCAAAAAGCGCTGAGCCACCTCCACGAATCACCTCTATGCGCTCAATCATATTGGCAGGGATTTGGTCTAAGCCATACACACCATTAAGCGAGCCAAAGATAGGACGGCTATCGATGAGAATTTGGGAATAAGCACCCTCCAAACCGTTGATGCGCACTTGGGAAGTACCACAGTTCTGGCAGTTTACTTCGGTGCGCAAACCCGGTTGGAATACCAGACCTTCCATCAAGGTATGGGCTTTGACGTTTGCCAGTTCGCGATTGGTAGTAACACTCACCAATACAGGTGCGTCCTTACGGTTTTCTTTGGTTTTGGTAGCTGTTACGACCACTTCTTCCATTCCGACCACATCTTCTTTGAGAGAGACATCTTGAGAGAGAGTCTCTTCTCCTGTGATTACAACTTTATCGTTATAAGGAATATACCCCAACGAACGCACTTTTAGCCTATATTCGCCAGCGGGTAAGGAAAGAGAATACTGACCATTGCGGTCGGAGGTTGTCCATTTTTTGAAGGTTTTACCTTCGAGTTGAACAGTTACGGCTTCTAAGGGTTGACCCTCTGCCGTGATAGTACCTTTGATAGTACCTTCCTGAGAGAAACTCAAAATACTAAAAGCTAAAGAGATAGCTAATAAAAAAGTTTTCATATATTACTAATATCATTATTTTGGGGCAAAGGTAGTATATTTTTAGATTATACGAAAACAAATTAAAAATTATTTTTAGGTTTATGTAAAAATAATTAAAGGGAGAGCATTAAAGGCTGAAAATCAACAGTAGTTGTTTACGTTTTGCGAAATACATCTTGTGTGCGGTTACATCTATGTTAGCCGATTATAAACATTCCTCCCTATTCACATACTCAGCTACGCCAGCTCGCTGACTTCCTTCAAAGGGGGAAGTAGCGATGCTTATCATACACGAAGAACATAACTCTTAATAAAACAATATACTATTTTTCTTCAACTCTTAATTCGCTTTGTACATATCGAATTGAGATATAGTTGACAATTTTGCGCAGTTACTCTGTGAGACCTCTGACGGACTTTAAATAAATTTTAAACGGAACTACAGTGGGTTTTCAGTGGCTCTACAGTGGCTCTACAGTGGCTCTACAACGATGGTTAATAAAATTATAATCGAACATTAATTAAGCTTATGGTGCTGCTATCTGCTCATATCAGTCGTTTTATAGGTTAGAATTGTCGGATATAAAATAAGTAACGTGAGCTGGAGGAAAAATGCTTGGGGTGGGATATGTGAGAGATAGTGAAAGAAAGGTGGTTTATTGCCCCAAGTAAGTAAAAATATTAAAGGTAGCAATATGATTACTAAGTAATAAAAAAAGGCTGTTCAATATGTATTGAACAGCCTTTTTTATAATATGAAAACAACATTTTTTTATTGTTTATATAACTTCGCAGTAATTGTTTGTGCGACTCGTACTATTTTTGTTGAGCGTCAATTACTGCAAGGGTAGCGAGATTTACCATTTCGTCGACAGTAGAACCGATAGTGGTGATGTGAATGGGTTTAGAAAGACCTAAAATCACAGGACCTATGGTGTCTAAGTGTTGGGTTTCCTTGAGGAGCTTGTAACTGATGTTTGCCGCTTCGAGATTAGGGAAGATGAGTACATTAGCCCCTTTGCCCTTGTTGAGCTTAGAGAACGGATAGTTCTTAGCAATCTTCTCAGGATTGAGAGCAAAATCGGCTTGGATTTCACCATCGACTACTAAATCGGGGTGGTGCTTGTGGAGGTAAGCTACTGCCTGACGCACTTTCAGGCTACTTTCGGATACTGCCGAACCAAAGTTAGAATACGACAACATCGCTACCGAAGGTTTTAAGCCGAAGAACTTCACGGCACGTGCGGTAAGCAAGGCGATGTTAGCCAACTCTTCGGCAGTAGGGTCGATATTGATAGTAGCATCTGAAAGGAATAAAGGACCCTGTTTGGTGAGCATAATACTGGTGGCAGCGATACGCTCTACACCTTCGTCCTTTTTAATGATTTCGAGTGCCGGACGAATGGCATTAGGATAAGCGTGAGAGTAACCGGTAATCATTGCATCGGCTTGACCGGTTTCTACGAGCATCGTACCAAAGTAATTGCGTTCTCGCATTAGGCGTTCGGCTACTTCGTAGGTGATACCACGGCGTTCGCGCAGTTTCCAATAATGCTTTACAAACTTCTCACGACGTGCTTTTTCGGCATCACTTTTAGGGTCGATTACATCTACACGACCGGAGAAACCTATTTCGTATTTGAGCGCTTTTATCACTTCTTTATTACCCAAAAGCACAGGAATACCGATACCATCTTCATAAATGCGTTGAGCAGCTTTAAGCACTTCCAATTGGTCGGCTTCAGCAAATACTACGCGTTTAGGATTTCGTTTGGCACGGTCTTGCAATAGGCGTATTTCTTTGCTACCTACACCAATTCTGTCCATTAGTTCGCCTTTGTAGGCTTCCCAGTTGGTAATAGGCTTTTGTGCTACTCCTGATTCCATAGCGGCTTTGGCAATAGCGGGCGGTACTTCGTATATCAAGCGAGGGTCGAACGGCTTAGGAATAATATAGTTACGACCAAAGGTGAGATTTTCACCTCCGTATACCAAACTTACTTGCTGAGGTACAGTTTTCTTGGCAAGATCAGCGATAGCACGTACCGCAGCGAGTTTCATCTCTTCGTTGATTTTAGTAGCGCGAACGTCCAACGCTCCGCGGAAGATATAAGGGAAACCGAGCACGTTGTTCACTTGGTTAGGGAAGTCGGAGCGACCTGTTGCCATAATGATATCTTTGCGGGTTTGGATAGCCAAATCGTAATCGATTTCAGGAACAGGGTTTGCCATTGCAAATACAATAGCGTCCTTATTCATAGAGAGCAACATCTCGGGGGTGAGGACATCTCCCTTAGAAAGACCGATGAACACATCAGAACCTTTTACCGCTTCTTCGAGAGTGCGGAGGTTGCGGTCGGTAGCAAATTCGGCTTTTTGTTCGGTGAGGTTAGGCGCGTCTTTACGAATCACACCCTTACTGTCGCACATTACGATGTTCTTAGGGTTCGCACCCAAAGCCACGTACAAGCGTGTACAAGAGATAGCGGCGGCTCCTGCGCCGTTTACTACTATCTGCGCTTTGGCAATGTCCTTACCTACAATTTCTAAAGCATTGACAAGGGCTGCTGCCGAGATGATAGCTGTACCGTGCTGGTCGTCGTGCATTACAGGGATATCCAATTCCTCTTTTAGGCGACGTTCGATCTCGAAAGCCTCAGGTGCTTTGATGTCTTCGAGGTTGATACCCCCAAAGGTAGGAGCAATAGCTTTTACGGTTTCTACGAACTTATCGACATCAGTAGCATCTACTTCGATGTCGAACACATCGATACCTGCAAATATTTTGAAGAGCAAACCCTTTCCTTCCATTACAGGTTTAGAGGCTTCAGCACCTATATCGCCTAAACCGAGCACGGCAGTACCGTTGGAAATTACGGCTACGAGGTTGCTCTTGGCAGTATACTTATAGGCGTTGCTTTTATCTTCGGCAATTGCCAAGCAAGGTTCGGCTACTCCAGGAGAGTAAGCCAACGCGAGGTCGTGTTGTGTAGAATGTTTTTTGGTAGGCACAATAGCGATTTTACCAGGTTGTGGAAACTCGTGATAATGTAGTGCCTCTTCTTTTTTTCTTTGATCCATTTGATTTAGGTAAGAGGTAAGAGGTAAGAGGTAACGGCATTTGTTACCTAATTACGTGTTACCTATTATTTGTTTAGGGGGCAAAGGTAATAAATAATTACGAATGACGAATGAGGAATAGTGAGAAAGTTATTTAATTTAGTTTTTATATGGTCATTTTAGTAATTTTCTTTGCTTCAATGGTAACGCTATCGCCTAATTGTAAGGCATTTTTATACCAATATTTTTTAGGGCTGTCTTCACTATCCATACACTCGGTAGCTACAAAATCTACAAATATTTCACACTTGTCTTTATCATTTAGCAACGTAGCAATCAAATGAATACTTCCTTTCCTTATATAGGCAGAAAGCACCTCTTCTCGAACTGTCACTTCAAGACCTATGTTTGAAGGGACTTTGACAAAATTTTCTCTATTAGCTCTATTTTGAAGAGAAGTCGCAATTTCATTACTACTAAGTTCTATAACTTTTACAGTAATGGTATTGTTTATAGGTAATTCCTCATCTAACCAAACTGTATGGCTGTCAGTCTCTTTATCGTATCCTCCAAAATTAATAGCTAAATAATTTCGGTCATCTAAAGCTAACCGATCTATAATAACAGAGATAACTCCATCTTGAATTCCTCCTACAAGAGATTTTTTATTAATGATAACTTCAAATCCTATCATTGGCAATTCTAATTTCTTTGTACAATACAATTCTATGGTTTATTATTCATTATTTAGGGCATACATAACCAATACCTAACCAGACATTACTGTCTTTAACATCTATTTCCACAAAAAAGAGGAAAAGGAAGGGTGGGTTAGTTAACTTCCTTCAATCATTTTGTTATCTCTGTTTTCATTGAACTTTTCAAGGGCTTGCACATATTGAGTCACACCAACTTTCCTCACCGCAAAACTATTTGGTTGGTATTCTGTTTATTTCTTCATCATCTTTGCTGAAAATATAAAAATAAGCAGTACAATCACTCCCATTACCCACCAAAGAAGTTGCTGATGAGATTTTTCGGCAGGAGTGGAAGATGCTTTTATAGAAGAGCTTTCTGTTTTGGGTTGTTTGAGCACTTCACCATATTGCAATTCGGTGAGTTGTTTGGGGATATCGGTTATGAAGTGCTCTATATCATATTCGGGAGTATAATCATCTTCTTTGCCATAAGCTAAATAATAGGTGCGATTAGGGTCTAAAAAACGAGCTGCCAAGGTATAACGTATTGCATACACTACGACTTCGCTAATAGGAAGAGGCTCGTTATCTCCGTTTTCTATTATTATTTGTCCGTATTTCACAAGAATATTATCAAAGGAGAAGGTATTATTGGTTTTAGAACTAAGAGGCGCTTCTCTTAAATCGTAAGAACAATAACTATCACAACGCTTTTGCGCATACGATTCGGTAACAGAAGTAGCGAGATTTAGCTTCCTGTAATAATCATAAGAGGCTTGAGGGACAACGCGTATCTTACAGATACGAAGAGCCTGAGGCAGACTGAAGTTTATGTAACTGCATTTGGTTTCTTTACTGTTTATTACTGAGAAATTGACCTTGTGTTTTACGATGTTATTAGTGTCGATTACTGTATAAGGGACTTCGATGGTATCAGTAGCCGATACGCCATAAATACGGAGGTCTGTGCCATAACTTTGGAATTGTGCAAAGGTGTGGTCGGGTAGAATAAGCTTATGCCAAGTGTTCGCCTTTACACCTTTCAGTTCTTGCTTATAGGTGTAAGAAGAGAGTTGTGCATAAGTTGTAGCAGTTAGGAGTGTAAAGAGCAAAAGAAAGCGTTTCATATCATTGCTTATTAAAATATCTGTGCAAAGATAGTCTGTTTTAACTAAAAAAGCAAATGTTTTTTAGGTTATTACCACAGTTTTGCCACCAAAAAACACACTACTATGCCATATAGTACGGGCAAGAGTGTAGCAATGAGCGTCCATTTCTTGCTATGGGTTTCTTTGTATATCGTGTAGATAGTAGTACTACAAGGATTATGTAACAAGCTGAAGAGCATTAGGTTTACGGCGGTGAGGAGCGTCCAACCCCCAGCGTGTAGCAAAGTACCTACTTGAGAGGTTGAGGCTTCCATCAGTACACCTGCCCCCTCGCCTACTGCTGTTTGCCCTAAGACCATAGTGGTGAGCATCAGCACGGTGGGAATGACGATTTCGTTGGCTGGAATGGCAACGATATAGGCAAGCAGGATTACGCCGTTTAAGCCTATAAACACGCCTATGGGGTTTAACCCTTGAATGAGCCAGAGAGCAATGGGCTGGTGAGCTATTTGGAGATTGCATATCAGCCATATTACTGCTCCCGCAGGCGCAGCAAATACAACAGCGCGCCAGAGTACGATAAGGGTTCTATCGATAAGCGATGTGTAGAGCGTTTGGAAGAAGCGCGGTGGACGATAGGGAGGCAACTCCAATACAAAGAACGACGATTCGCCTTTGAGAAGTGTCTTGCTCAACAGCCACGAGGTAAAAAATGAAAAGACAATCCCCAACACGGCTATGCCTATGACAGCAAGCATTGCTACTGTATCGCTCCACTGCTTGGGCACTAAAGCCCCGATGAACAATGTAGCGATGAGTATTTGGGTAGGCCAACGACCGTTGCAAAGCGAAAAGTTATTGGTGATAATAGCAATGAGTTTTTCACGCGGACTGTTGATAATACGCGTTGCTACCACTCCTGCGGCATTACAACCAAAGCCCATACTCATTGTGAGGGCTTGCTTGCCGTGAGCGCCTGCTGTGCGAAAGAGCTTATCGAGATTAAAAGCTACACGAGGTAGGTAGCCAAAGTCTTCGAGGAGGGTGAACAGCGGAAAGAATATAGCCATTGGAGGCAACATCACTGAAATGACCCATACCGTAGCCAAGTACATTCCATCGATAAGGAAACCGCTGAGCCACCAAGGGAAATGCAAGGCATTCGCTCCATTTTTCAAGAGCGGATAGAGCCACCCTACAAATAAATCGGAGAGCCATTGCGAAGGGTAATTAGCCCCGATAATGGTAATCCACAGCACACCTGCCAAGAGCAGAAACATAATAGGGAAACCCCAAATTTTATGTGTTACGATTTTATCTATTGCGCGGTCGATGCGGAAAGAGCGCGCAGTAAAATCGGTACTGACGGAGGCATTGGTAAGAGCAGTAGCTTGGGCGTAGATTGCTTCTACCAAATCGTTGCGGTACGTATCGCCTAAGAGATGATGATATTCTTCGGCAATACGCAAGATACGCGCCTGCCTTTCGGGGTTATTTTCAGCAGAAAAAGCTCCTTCTTCTATACCTTTTTGTACGCTCTCATCGCCTTCGATGAGTCGCATTGAGAGCCAACGTGTATTTGGTAAATCGGGATTTAGTTCAGAAAGTGCCTTCTGTAACTCAGCAATGGCTTCGGCATTTTGCTTAGGAAGGTCGATAAAGGTTTGTTTTTTCGTTTGGAATTTACCCCTTACCACTTCTTCGATAGCAAAGAGCAAATCGGCGATACCTTCTTTGGTACGTGCAGATGTTGCCACTACCGGAATGCCTAAATCGCGTGAAAGGGTGCGTGTATCGATATTGATGTGATGCCGGCGCGCCTCGTCCATCAGGTTGAGACAAAGCACTGCTTTATCGGTGATTTCGAGTATTTGAAGCGCCAAACTGAGGTTGCGTTCTAAACGACTTGCATCTACTACGATGACTGTTACATCGGGTTTGCCAAAGAGAATAAAGTCGCGCGCTACTTCTTCGTCTTCGGAAGTAGAAAGCAGAGAGTAGGTGCCAGGTAGGTCGATGATGCGGTATCGTTGTTTATGGAATGAGAAACTGCCTTCGGCACGTGTTACGGTTTTACCAGGCCAGTTGCCGGTGTGTTGGCGCAAGCCGGTAAGAGCGTTGAAAACGGTGCTTTTGCCGGTATTAGGATTCCCTGCGAGGGCAATGGTATAGTTATAAGTGCCTGCCTCTTCGCCTAAGGGTTTTAGGGAAGCGGAGGGGTTGAGGGCACAAATATCGCAAGTGTTTTTCATAGTTGTATAACAAGCCGAACGCTTGTTTGATTTGTTTATATTTATTTTTTCTTATTTACGAAGATTATCAACTTTGCCAAAGGTGTGAGCCACACAGGCAAAAACTTTGGTAAAGTGTAGCACACCTGACACCTAACCCCTATCCCCTGCCACCTGAATCAGCACACAGAGGGCATCGGTTTTGCGAAGGGCGATTTGGGTGTTGTGAATGCTATACGCAACGGGGTCGGATAGGGGACTGACGTTTTCTATCTTGATTTTTGACCCGCGTACGAAACCTAAGTCGAGCAAGCGTTGCCTTACTTCTTGTCGGCATTCAGGGATAAATCCGGTAATGACAGCGGTTTGTCCTATTTTCAGTGAGGCTAAGGTAATGGTCATATAAGCGTTTGTATTATTAAAATATATTTTTAGACAAGCAAAATTACAAACTTTTATTGAATTGACAAAATTATTTTAGGTTTTTAGGTTTGAGGTCTTAGGACATAGGCCTTAGGCACTAGGAATGGCGATGCAAAAGCGATGAGCGGAAAATGAGAAAATTAGAAAATTAGAAAATGAGGAAATGAGGGAATTAGAGAATGAGAAAATGAGGGAATTAGAGAATGAGAAAATGAGGGAATTGGTAAATGGGGTGTGAGGTTGAGTTAGAGGAATGAGGCTGTGCCTCAGAAATTAAACAAAATTTAAACAAAATTAAGGCTGCGCCTTGTAAAGTAACTTTTTGAAACATCAACTTTGGCAAAGGTCGTAGCACGACAGGCGATTAACTTTGCCAAAGTGTGCACCTCAAAAACGATAGATTGGGGTTATTAGGAAGATTCGGAAGATATCGGAGAAGAACGGAAGAGAGGTGAGAGGAATTTTGATGAAAAAAGGGTGTAAGATGGGTGGGGTTAGCTTATAGAGAGCTTATAGGAAGCTTATACGAATCTTGGACGATTGGTATAGGAAGGGTATATAAGTAATTGACTCATAGTATAATACAGTGATGCAAAAAATGACAAAAACGGGGTTTCGAGGCGAAAGAAAAGGGAATAGGCACTAGGCCTTAGGGCATAGGCAATAGGGGGGAGTATGATGGAAAAGGGAAGAAATGACGAATGACGAGAGACGAATGACGAAGGAAATGTGATGAAAATCTCTTGCTGGCTATCTTCAAAGGGGCAATTAGAGACGGGGAAAGTTGTTTGACGGGGCGGATAGGGGAGGAGGATATTTATGGAATGGACTTTTGTTATCGGGGGAAAGATAGTGCTTAGGGGAGGGTTGCTTGCTGATTATTGAAAAGAATAAGAT
This sequence comes from Capnocytophaga sp. oral taxon 323, assembly GCF_001278825.1. Lineage (NCBI taxonomy): Bacteria > Pseudomonadati > Bacteroidota > Flavobacteriia > Flavobacteriales > Flavobacteriaceae > Capnocytophaga > Capnocytophaga sp. oral taxon 323. The sequence continues at coordinate 1,594,559 of NZ_CP012589.1, read as the reverse complement.
GTTTAACTTGCAGAAAGACAACAAACCGGCGGAGAAAAGTTACTTTTGTAACTTAATTGTAATAGTAGTTTCTTGTTAGTTCAGAAATAATTATTACTTTTGTCACTTGTAATTTGTTATACAGGATATGCCATTAGCTTTATTCAATTCTATTACTTCGTGGTTTTTAAAACGCCGTATTGACCAAATACAAGAGTTTGTAGAGCACCCACATAAGGTGCAAGAACGTGTGCTTTTGGAGCTTCTTGATGCTGCCAAAGACACTGAACTCGGCAAACTATATAACTTTGCTGAGGTGAAAAACTATGAGCAATTCAGTAGAAATACACCATTAGTTTCTTATGAAGTCTTTGAGCCTTACGTAGAAAGGGCAAGACGAGGGGAGCGAAATGTGTTTTGGCATACGCCGATAAAATGGTTTGCCAAGAGCAGTGGGACTACTAACGCTAAGAGTAAGTTTATTCCGGTAAGTGAGGAGGCACTGCAATTGTGCCATTACAAATCGGGGAAAGATATGCTGTGCTTATACCTAAATAACAACGAGGATTCGAATCTGTTTAAGGGCAAGAGTTTGCGACTGGGAGGGAGCAAGCAACTGTATGAACAAAACGGTACTTATTTTGGGGATTTATCGGCAATTTTGATTGAAAACCTGCCTTTTTGGGCAGAATGGAGTTGTACCCCCAGCAACAAAGTATCGCTGATGAGTGAATGGGAGAGTAAGTTACAAGCGATTGTCAAAGAAGCGAAAACAGAGAATGTGACTAGTATTGCGGGGGTTCCTTCGTGGATGTTAGTGCTTTTGAATCGGATTTTAGAAGAAACCCAAAAGGAACATCTTTTGGAGTTGTGGCCAAACTTAGAAGTATACTTTCACGGAGGGGTGAGCTTTATACCGTATCGCGAGCAGTATAAGCATATTATTCCTTCGGATAGTTTTCGTTATTACGAAATATACAACGCCTCCGAAGGGTTCTTTGCGATTCAAGACCGCAACAATTCGGACGAGATGTTGTTAATGCTCGACTACGGGATTTTCTATGAGTTTATACCGATGGAGACTTTTGGTACTGCGGAGCAAAAGGCAATTCCGCTGAGTGAGGTGGAAATAGGAAAGAACTATGCGATGGTGATTACTACTAATGCCGGTTTGTGGCGCTATATGATAGGAGATACGGTAAGGTTTACTTCGGTAGTGCCTTATAGGATTAAGATTACGGGTCGTACCAAGCACTTTATTAATGTATTTGGAGAAGAGCTCATTGTAGAGAATGCCGAGCGCGCCTTAGAAAAGGCTTGTGAGCAGACTAATAGTCACTTGATAGACTACACGGTTGCGCCTATATTTATGCAAGACAAGCTGAAAGGAGGGCACGAATGGGTAATAGAGTTTGATGCACCTCCTGAGAGTTTGGAGCAATTTACCGAGATATTAGACCGCGAACTGCAAAAACTTAACTCGGATTACGAAGCTAAACGCTACAACAATATGACGCTGAATATGCCCAAAGTGCACAAGGCTCGCACGGGGCTTTTTCACGACTGGCTCAAACACAAGGATAAGCTTGGCGGGCAAAACAAAGTACCCCGACTCTCGAACAGCAGGGAGTACGTGGAGGAGTTATTAAATTTATAATGAAATTAAAAGTAGAAAGGCTACCCAATAGGGTAGCCTTTCTTATTTGCTGTAACTTTAAATTATCTTCTTCTTTTGCGAATAAAGATGATGAGACCGACGAAAGCGAGGAGCACTATTCCGCCTATCCAAAGGGCGCTGAGTGATACTTTTTCTTGAGGACTTCCAGCAGAGGTTTCTTCTTTTTTGAGGACTTTTGCATCTTGGGTATTGGCTTGTGCCTGACTGCCTTGGTGCGCTTGAGCGAGCTGTTGCTGATACGCTTGGGCATTGGCAGGTGAAGCCTTTTTGCTGATATAATCCTGCAACTTCTTATTTTCGGAAGAGAAATGAGAAGAGCTTACACCGAATTGCTTGGTGAGGTCGGTATGGATATCGGCAAGTTTACTGATTTGAGCATCGGAGGCTTTCCACATACCTTTGCGGGTAGCCTCGAGCATTACAGCAGTTACCTCTTGCAAGGCTGCTACGTTTTCTTTCTTTATAAAATCGGTGATGCCCAGGTGATGTTTATCTTCTATATAAGTGTTATATACCTCATTCCACATAGCATCGTCGATGAGTTCGGGGCGAGTAGCTTCCCAACCGTGCATATTAGTAACGATTTCGGCTATTTGCCCGGCACTTGAAGCCTTACCCTTCATCATTTCCTTGATGTATTTAGGATTGAATATTGTACTGCGTGCTTCGACCCCTACGGCTTCTTTGAGTTCTTGCACGTGCATATTCTTATGGTTGCGATAATCGGCGAGGTAGGCATCGGGGTCTTTACCGTTTACTTCTTTGATAGCAGCATTCATACCCCCCATAAACTCGTAGACGTGGTCGAGGCTAAGCGCTCCCCAAGTGTTGTTTTGGCGAGGCTGAATGAGCACATCGGCGTTCTTGATAGTGGCGCGGAACATACCTTCTTGGAACTTGCTCCAATTGTCTTTACTGCCGTAGAAAGCGCCCATATTATGCATATAAACCTCAGCGATATCCTTTTGAGTTTCCCACTTATCGCCGGAATTAATCAACTCCTTAATGCCTGTATCATAACGACCTTGCAAGCCACCAAAGATACGTTCGGTAGAAAGTTCGCGGGCTTCTTTGGGCGATACTCCGGCTTCTACCAATTGTTTTTCGATATTTACACTACCTGCGCTCACTTCATTGGCATATGCTTCCTCAGGAAGAGCTGATACCATTTGAATAGCTTTGGTAAGCAAGAACAAACGAGAAGCTGCTAAATCGCGGAACTGACCTGAGGTTTGAATCACTACATCGATACGAGGGCGACCCAACTCTTCAGAAGGAATGACGCGCACATCGCCTACACGACCAAAGCTATCCCATACGGGTTCAACACCTAACATATACAAGGCTTGGGCGATAGATACACCTTCGGTTTCTATAAATTCGGAACTCCAAAAAGTATAGGCTATTTTCTTGGGATATTCGTGGTGTTTGGTTTGGTATTCACTAATTACATTTTGGGCTAAAGCTACACCTCTATCCCACGCGAGTTTAGATGGTGTACTTTCGGCATTCACCCCATAGAGGTTATGACCGGTAGGTACACCTTTAGGATTGGCTACTGCATCACCTCCTGAGGAAGGAGGGGTGTAACCACCATTTAGAGCATTGAAGAAAGCCTTTTCTTCTAAACGCGGACTGTTTTGCAAGGCGTCTTTATAGAGCGCTACATTGGTAATGGTTCTTTCGATATCTACCAAGGCACGTGCATAATCTATTTTAGCTTTTTGAGCGTTGAGAGCAGCCAGCTCTTCCTTAGTAAGAGGCTTGCGGTTTTCTTTTTTGGCAGGAGCTTTGATTTTGGTAGGACGACCTACGGCATCAGGTTTTTTAGCAGTAGCCGAAGCTGTGGCTGTTGTGTGAGTAGCAGTAGTGGTTGCTGAAACCGTAGCTTGTTTTTTCATCTGCTGTTGTAAGAAATAAGGCATACCACTTCCTTCTTCTTTAGCCATTGTAGCTTTGGCTTTTTGCAAATCGTCAGTAGAGATATGAGCATAGTTGCAAATCAGTTCAGTAGAAACTGGTTTGCCTGCGAGTATTTGGTTTACTAAGCTCTTAGCAGGGTTTAGATAATGAGTTGTGAAAAAGGCTTTGTGTTTAAGGTCAGCTTCGGTAACTTTACCGTGGTACTTATCTAAGGTAGCCAAACTGTACGCAATAGGGTCGGCACTCATAGCCAAGACGGTAGAATTAATTTTATCAGGAGTATAAGGGACTCCCATTACGTAGTATTCGCCATTAATCTTTTCGGTGGCAATCTCTTCGGCGAAGTTAGCAAGACGGTCGATTTCGGCTTCAGTATACGGTTTGGAGAGGATACTATCCAAACGCAAATCACGATGTAAGCCCATTGTTACGGCTAACTTTTTGATGTGTAACCCAATGGTTTGTTTATCGATAGGATTCTTTGCTTTCTGATAAGAAAGAATGGTGTTCTCTAAATTATTGAAGGTATTGCGCATATCGCTTTCGGTGAAAGCAGGGGTAAGATAAGACACAATACTGCCGTACGAACGACGTTTTGCCATCATCGCTTCGCCTATATTTCCGATAGTATAATAGTAGAAATGAGGTACGGTACCCACACAGATATCTGCCCAATCGTAATCGGAGAGGGCTACTTGTTTATTAGGGGTGAACTCCAATGAGCCGTGTGTACCGAAGTGAATGAGCGCATCGGCTTTGAAGCCGTTTTGTATCCAAAGATATGCCCCCATATAGGCATAAGGAGGGATTTCTTTTACGCCGTGCAACACTTTAAAATCATCATCAGTACTAATAGCGGCAGGAGGTTGAGGCAGAATGGTGATATTACCGAAAGTGAGTTGGGCTACTGCCAGATAATCTTTACCGTCCTTAGAAGTATTGAGGTAAGTGCCCGGTACAGCGCCGTTCTTTTCGATTACTTGTTTATAGAGTTTTTCGGGTAAAGTTTTTTTGAGCCAAGCATCTAATTCGTGAGCTTCTACCAAAGCAGGTGCACCTGTACTGATAAACTTTTCGATATCGTCTTTGGCATTGGCTCTATAAGTATTGGCGTGCGTGAGCAGTAGCTGGTTGAATTCGGCTTGTGTAGCGGGGAGCGTTCCTACGTTATAACCTTCGTTTTTGAGTTGATGTAAAAAGCGGAATAGTGAAGGTTCGACCTCCAACCCTTGAGCGGCAGCAGGTGTAAGCCCCACACCTTTGAAGTAAACAATCGCCAACTTCTTGTCGGCATTAGGTTTACGTTTTAAATCGGTGAAGTTATGAATGATTTTGGCAAACTTACGGGCGCGGTTCTCGATAGTGTTGAGGAAGTAATAACCTTGTTTGTTTTGTTCTTGGGCAATCACTACATAAGGATAGAGCGCTCCGTCTAACTCGGGCATTACAATGGTTTGCCCCATAAAGCCGCCCGACATACCCATAGGGTCTTTTTCCCAATCGTCTTTCATTGCTAAGACCGATAATCCTGTGAAGAGGGGTACATTGTGCTCCTTAGCCCAATTGATAAACAGTTCGGGTTGCCCCATCATCATTTGTCCGTGAGGAAAATAGACAATAGCATCGGGATTGATTTCGGTAAGGAAGTCGATGCGTTTTTCTTGAGCGGTGAAAGGATAGACGTTCATACCCTCGTTCTGCAAGGCGTTTATTACCCCATTGAGGTGTTCTTTATTTCCGCCAAAAGGCTCGTGTAAGCCTGCTACTATGGCGATGCGAGGAGCACCTTCTTTATAGAAATTATTCTTCTGAATATACTCTTGATATTCTTTAAGAGAGCTGAAGGAGCGCTCGTCGTCTAAATGAAAGTAGACGTTTTCTTTGCGTTCGATAGGTGGTGCGGGTTCGGTAGCAAACCACTTCTTGTCGATATATTTGCGGACATAACGAACGAGGTTTTGGTAGTTTGCTTTATTGCCACTCATCAGATAGTCGCCTACGTGTTTGAGTTCGGTTTCGTTGAGGCTACTGATATCGTTATCGGGATTGGTAACGGCGAAACTGTGAAAAGGCACGCGGTTAGCAGCATCAATGAGCTGATTGCGCTGTTCGTCGCTAATTTTGAGTCCCATTGCCCATACGAGGACGAAGTCGTAGTTTTTGAGTTTATCGAGTTGGTCGAGGGGGACTTCTTCGATTTTGATAAACTTATCGGAATTAGAAAGGGCGATATTGGACGCCTGATAGCTGATGAAGTTCACCAATGCGATACGGGTGGGGGCGATGTATTTTCGCCATACGAAATAACCTGCTATTACTATAAGGAGCAGGGCAATGATGGATAGAATCTTTTTTTTCATCTTATTTGCTGTGGGTCGTAGCACGACAACAGATTGTTTTATAAATTAGACAAAAAGGTTTTATGTGAACAGGTGAGGCTGTGCCTCAGAAATTAAGCAAAATCAAGGTAATGCTTTGTAAAATGCTTGTTTTTAACGTGAGTTCGATGTAAGAAAAGTGTAGCTTAGGCTACAGAAATCTTACCAATCTTTAAAAGAATCAAGCAAATGAACAGCTTCGCTGTTTTAAAAGTCTCGCACGAATTACACGAATAGTCTTTCAATTGACAATTGTGATGTGCACCGATGGGCAACTTAATTGATAGATAGGTTAACATTAATGTAATGAAAACTTGGGTGCAAAGATAAGAAAATTATTTTGAATAATAATAAATAGTGAAAAAAAGGTGCGAGCCGCACGGGCAGTCGTAGCACGACAGGCGGAGCGAGCCGTACAGGAGAGGAAAATTAGAGAATGAGGAAATTAGGAAATTAGAAAATGAGAAAATTAGAGAATGAGAAAATGAGGAAATGGGGAGCGAGGTTGTGTTAGGGGAATGAGGCTGTGCCTCAGAAATCAAACAAAATTTAAACAAAATCAAGGCTACGCCTTGTAAACTAGCGGAGGTATTGTCAGTTTATTCAACTTTGGCAAAGGTCGTAGCACGACAGGCGATTAACTTTGCCAAAGTGTACACCTCAAAAACGATAGATTGGGGTTATTAGGAAGATTCGGAAGATATCGGAGAAGAACGGAAGAGAGGTGAGAGGAATTTTGATGAAAAAAGGGTGTAAGATGGGTGGGGTTAGCTTATAGAGAGCTTATAGGAAGCTTATACGAATCTTGGACGATTGGTATAGGAAGGGTGTGTAAAAAATTGATTAATAGTATAATACAACAATGCCAAAAATGTTAAAAATGGGGTTTCGAGACGAAAGAAAAGGGAATAGGTGATAGGCCTTAGGGCATAGGCACTAGGGGGGAGTATGATGGGAAGGAGAAGGGATAATTAGGGAATTAGGAAATTTGGAAATGAGAGAATGGGGAAGTGTAATAGAAACCTCCCCCTTTACACATACTCTGCTCTCGCGGTGCACATACCCAGCTATTGCTGGCTACCTTCGAAGGGGGAATTAGTGACGGAAAAAGTGAAGAAATGACGAGGGACGAATGACGAATGACGAGGGGAATATGAGGTTGTGGCACGAGACGCAGTATAACTTTGGCAAAGTATAGGACAAAAAAAATCGCAAACCAATTATGATAGGCTATAAAATGGGTTTGTTGTGATGCTCTAATTGTTCTACACGTTCGGTTAGGAACTGAACGTTTGCTTCTAAATCGGCAATTTTTTGATACTCAGGGATAGGGTCGAGGAACTCGAAAGAGAGGTGCATTTTACATTCCCATACTTCTTTAATATCTTCAGCTCTAACGGTAATATGCGGGTAGTCGCGATTATCGGATTTGCAATACAGACTGCCATACTTTCTTATTTTGTTTAAAACCCGTTTTACAATCACTCCGTCGCGCTCTGTAACTACTACGCACACCCTGTTATCTGAGAGCCATTCCCAATTTTCGACGAATTGCCCTACCACATAACTGCCGTCTTGCAGGGTGGGGAACATAGAGAGTCCGTTTACTTGAAACATTCTGAAAGTGCCGTTTCGCATTTCGGGGAGGTTGTACATAGGGAGTTCTTTTATGTATTCGGGGTCTTCATAACCATTGAGATAGCCCGCTTGAGCGTATATAGGCACTAAGGGTATGGGGTTAAAAAGTTCGTCTTCTTCAACCACTACTACCTTGGGAGTTAAATCTCTTCCTTCTACTTTTAAAGGTTTGATAATTTCTACACGAGGAGTTTCGACAATCTCCTTGTTTTTTAACATAGGGCCTTTACCTGTGAGTAACCATTCGTAATTTACTTCGAAAGTAGTAACAATTTTTTCTAAAACATTAAATTTAGGTTCTGTTCCAGCTATGTAATTTCTAATATTTGCTTCATTAACCCCTAATTTATTTGCAAAATCACTATTATTACCGTTGGAAAAATGGTCTACCAGTTCTTTTATACGAAAATTAATTGTACTCATAATCAATAATTTAAAAAATAATACGAAAAATAATTCGAAAAAAATTTGCGTATGTCGAAAATTTATTCGAATTTTGCACCGTAAAACAAAATGAATAGAATAATGAGCAAAAGTACAAAAATTTTATGGATAATCGACCTTATGGCAGTAGAAAAATTATTGTTGAGGGGAGGTTAGTTAAAAAATGTAGGACAGGAGAGAATTAGCAAATTAGCAAATTAGCAGATTTGGAAATTAGAAAATGAGAGAAGCGTACGAAATTATATTTTTAATGAAGAGCTCCTAAAAAGTAGAAATTGGAAATAAATTAGTTTCAAAATAAAAAAATCAGGGCTTCGCCTTGTAGAGTGGCAATTTAACGTAAGAAGACGTATGAAGTTTAAGGGATTATTAAAAAGAAATCTTGTAAAGTCGGCAAGTTAGTGTTGCTGAGAATGTGACGATTGATTATTAGAGTTATAAATTGAATTAATATTAAAAATTAAAAACAATGAGAATACATTTAAATGAAGTCAGCGACTATGAGTATGTACAGCGCAAGCTCCGCGAGCAAGCGGTTGTGTTGTTAGAAAAAGCCAAAAGTTATCATCAGCCTGTGCGCTATTTGCCCAGAAGAGTTAGTGGGCATAAGGTGAACTGGTGGAGTGAGCTGAAAAAATATGGACGGCTTGTAGAGAATAGGCAATAGGCAATAGGCCTCAGGCCTTAGGCATTAGGAAAAGTGATGCAAAAGTGAATAGTGAATAGTAAAGTGAAAAAAATAACAAAAAACAAAAAAATTACAATGAATAGATTTTTAGAATATACCCAAGCGCTTGCTCTTGATAGTTTTTTGCAGGTGCTTACTTTTGAGGAACGACTACAAACCTCACAATATCGCGCAGGACGTACGAATGAGGTACCTGCTCGCGTGCAAGAACTACAAACGTGGGTGGAACAGAACGGTTGGCGTGCCCCCATCTTTAAATATGACGAAGAGCGACACCTGCTTTGGCTGGACGAGCAAAGGGAGTGGCAACCAGTAAGAAAGCACCCGCTTTATAAGGTAAAAGATAAAAGGTAAAGCCAGCAAGGGCTCACAGCTGGGTATGTGAGTAAAGGTAAAGCCTGTGATGGGCTAAAGGTAGGGTAGGGGGGAGAATTTTAGAATTAGTAATACCAATCAAGGGTTGGATTAACAAATTGATTATGAACCTCTCTCTATTTACATTCAAAATTAACGATTAAAAAACAATACAAAAATGGCAAGAACAAAAAGAATAATCCCTACTGGGGTAACTAAAACACAAATGGAGAATGCTTTTTCTACTTATGCAAAGGCAGAGGCGCGAATGACTAAAATAAATGCGTTGATAGAGAAGCAAATTGCAACTATACGCAATAAATACACGAATGAATTGGCGACTCTTAAAGAAATAAAAGATACCAATTTTGATGTGTTACAAGCCTATGCATTAGCAAATAAAGACAGTTTATTTATCAAGAAGAAATCACTTGACAGTTTGCACGGTACCATAGGGTTCCGCACAGGTACGCCGAAACTGAAAACGCTAAAAGGTTTTACGTGGAATACAGTAACAAACCTGCTGAAAGAATTTTTGCCTGCTTATGTGCGCATAGCCGAAGAACCAGCAAAAGATAAGCTACTTGCCGAACGCAACAATGAGCAAATAGCTGACTTCTTTCCAAAAATAGGAGTAGTGGTGACTCAGGATGAGACTTTTTTTGTGGAAGTGAAGGGGGAGCTTAGGTAATAGGCCCCAGGCCTTAGGCAATAAGGAGTGAGATGCAAAGGTGAAAAAAAAACTTTGGTAGAGTTATTCTTGACTCTACCAAAGTTGACAAAAAGTTTAACATTTAAAAAATGAAACATATGAAATGTGATAATACACAACAGCGCAAAGAACGCTTGCAAAAACGCAATGAAAAAGTGCGTCAACTTTTTGAAGAACTGAGTGCCAAGCACCCTCAGTGGAAGGTAGATGCTCTTGTAGAGGAGGTAGCGAACATTATGTTTTTATCACCTCGTACAATTGTAGCAATACTTTCTTTTCAGGGTGGTTATGCCGAAAGATAGTCCCCACAAAGGAGGAGCTATTACTCTATCAGCAGTGAGCCCTGAGGGGTAAGGGTTACGTTTTTCACGGGTATACCGTCGTACTCCAATTGCTTTTTTACCTCAATGAGCATTTCGGTATAAAGGTCGTCGGCGAGCATTTGGGCAATACCCACCCCCACTTCGGGGTGCTCTTTCCACTGTCCTTTTTCGGCAGTAAGAATAGCTTTTTGATGTTGGGGCTCAGATAAGCCTACTTGAAAATCACCTTCAGCAAGGTGCAAATCGTTTTTGATTAAGAGTAAATCTTTCATTTTACACATTTGTTATTTGTTGATGGTGCAAAGGTCGTACATATAGATGAGGTAAGGAAAAAGACGTTCAACGCTTGTACCAAATTAGTACAATGGTTGGGGAAAATAAGTACAAGGCTTGTTTGCCGATTTTCAGAACTGAAAAAACCGCCGGAATTTTGCACCGTAAAACAAACGATAGAAGTGCACTTACAATTAAAATAATGTATAACAAAAAAATTAAAGAAATGGGAAAAAGTAAATCAAACTATGCCATTACAGGGCTTAGTGGTAAAGTAGGGAAAGTGTTTGTATTTCGCCAACGCGGAGGAGAAACTATTGTCGCTACCCCTCCTTCACACACCAAAGCTCCCAGTGCCCCTCAGAAAGCACAACAAGAGAGATTTATACGAGCTTCGGCATATGCCAAAAACGCTTTGCAAGACCCTTCGCTAAAAGAGGATTATACAGCAGAGGCTAAAAAACGCAGGAATGTATCGGCTTATAATATGGCGATGACTGACTATTTGCGCGCTCCTAAAATTGCCCATATAGACCATTCAGGCTATACAGGTAGTGCCACAGGAGAGAAAATAATGATAGAGGCGGGCGATGCTTTTAAGGTCGTAGCTGTGAAAGTGCGTATTGAAGACCACGATGCTACTCTTGTGGAAGAAGGTAGCGCAACTCTTGTACAGGGCAAATGGGTGTACACCACTACGGTTACTAATCCTTCGCTTACAGGTGATAAAATAATAGTAACCGCTACTGACCGCCCTGGTAACAATTCTAAAAAAGAGGAAAGCCTTTAATGATTGATAGTTAATAGAGGACAGTTGTTTTTAACTATTTTGCCTTTTTATTAGTAGAGTTACAATTAAGGATATAATAAGGGAGGGGTAGGGGGACATTTATTAAATAATTAACAAAAACACATAATTAAAAAATGGGATTACCAAAAGTATTATTTAACATTGCCAAGGATGGTATGAACCGTACAGGCAATAACATTCAAAAAGTTACTGGTCTTATTATTACAGGTAGTGGAGTAGCCAGTAAGGTAGAACTCGGGAAATCGTACCAAGTATTTTCCTTAAACGAAGCCGTAGCATTGGGTATTTCGGAGGCTGAAAACGCTTTTGCTTACAAGCATATTAAAGCATTTTACGACCAAGCTCCTACGGGTACACCTCTGTGGGTAATGCTTGTATCGGACGCTACGACTATGACTGCAATGCTTGACAAAGACGGTGCTTTTGCTCCAACTCTTATAGCTGATGCCAAAGGTGCTATTAGGGTATTGGGTGTGGTGAAAAAAGCAACTGGTAGCGAAACTATTGCTGCGGGCTTAGACACTGATGTACAAACAGCCGTAGTGAAAGCACAAGCTATTGCTGAGCACTTTGAAAAGAAGTATATGCCTTTTAGAGTAGTGGTATCGGGCAACAGCTGGAACGGCAAAGTAGCTGACCTTACTAATTTCTCGGAAAACGAACTCAACAAAGTGGCTTGCTTTATCGGTAATGACGATAAGGAGAAAGAAGCATCAGTAGGTTTGTTCTTAGGAAAAATGAGTTCTATACCCGTACAGCGCAAAATTCACCGCGTGAAGGATGGTAGTGTATTGCCATTGGTAGCTTATTTTACTGACGGAACTACTATTGACAGCAAAGCTGACCAGTGGGACACCTTAGACGACAAAGGGTATATTTTCTTTCGTACCTTCGTAGGGCGTTCAGGCTACTATTTCTCAGGAGATAATACGCTTACCAAACCTACTGATGATTTTAAGAGTCTCAGTAGCGGATTGGTAATGGACAAGGCGTTACTTCTTGCTTATGGGGCTTTGGTAGAGGAATTAAGCGATGAGGTCTTGCTTTCAGAAGAGGGAAGCATTCACCCTGCTATTATCAAGAGCTGGCAAACCAAGTTGGAGAACACTTTGCAAAGCGAAATGGTTTCGAAAGGGGAGCTATCGGCAGTGAACATTAATATAGACCCTGAACAGAAGGTGTTGCAAACAGGTAAAGTGGTAGTAGGGCTAAAACTCCTTCCTGTGGGTTATGCTGATTTTATTGAGGTGAATATTGGTTTTACCACAAAGAAAGAAGAAAATTAGGTGTGAGGTCGTAGCACGACAGGCAGAAAATTAGTAAATTAGTCGTAGCACGACGGGCAGAAAATTAGCAAATTAATAAATTAGTAGATTAATAAATTAGAAAAAAATGGGAACATTTAGTAGTAAACAGTATGCGTGGAGCGATATTTCGATTGCCTTTGGAGGGCGTATTATAGCCGGGGTGACAGAAGTAGAATACACTGAGAAAAAAGAAAAATCGGCGCTTTACGGACGTGGTAGTAAACCTTTGAGCATTGTAAGAGGTAATCACAGTTTTGAGGGGAAGTTAAGCATTTGGCAAAGTGAATTGGAAGCAATGACGCGTGATGCCAAAAACAACGACATTCTGAACCTTAACTTCGACTTGGTTGTTGCTTACGTGCCCTCAGAAGGTGGACAAATAGTAACCGATATTCTCAAGAATGTGGAATTTACCGAAGTGAAAAAGGCAATGAAGCAGGGGGATAAAAATATGGTTGTAGAGCTTCCTATTATCTTCACTGATGTAAAACGCCAATCGTAGGTGTGAGCCACAGTCGTAGCACGACAGGTGAGTGCGAGCCACATAGGTGGAGAAATTAGAAATTAGCAAATTGATAAAAAATGGACGTAACAAAAGAACAAATCAAACAATGGAAAGCGAAGTACAAAGAAGTATTTGTATTGCGAGTAGATGACAAAGTAGCATACTTGAGAACGCCTGACCGCGCTACCCTGAGTTATGCTTCGACATTGGCAACGAAAGACCCGATGAAGTTTAATGAGGCTATCCTTACTAACTGTTGGTTGGGAGGAGATGAAGAGATTAAGACTGATGATGCACTTTTCCTTTCGGCAAGTAGCAAGCTTGGCGAATTGATACAGATTAAAGAAGCTACCTTGGAAAAGCTTTAAGCAGTGCGGAAATTGACGAGCCTCGGGATTGGTTGCGTATTACCAATGCCTCACTGCGTTACTATATGCACATTGCCAATCCCGATGCCCTCAATGATACTGAGTGGGCTATGCGAGTGAAAGAACTGGAATGGATTCGCCAAAAGGAGAGTGAATCGTATGGAGAATAAAAAAGTAAAGAAAAAAGTTTATAAATGGCAGAAAATCCAAAAAACACGATATCTTCTTTCTTTGATCAGACTAAAAGGTTAAAGGAGGTGGTTAATAACATTATAGACCCTATCTCGTCTTTACAGAAAATATTTAAGCAAGGTTTTACGGCAGACACCCAAAAGATGAGTCTGGCTACTTTTGTGCAAGGTAATATGCAAAAGGCACAAGAAATACATCAGAATCTCACACAATACAGTGGGCAAACGGCTTATGAAGTACCATCGCTTGTGAAGGCTCAAGAGAGTTTGATGGGAGCAGGGTTGGTTCCTGAAGGAGCATTAGGAATGCTCAAACAAATAGGAGATATTGCCTTGGGGGATAGCAAAAAGATAGAAACCTTAGCTACTGCCTTTGCCAAAGTGACCACACAAGGGAAATTGCAAGAAGCTACACTCACACAGATGCAACAGGCAGGATTTAATCCTTTGCAAGTGATAAGTGAGCGGACGGGCGAGACTATGACCTCTCTGCAAGAGCGAATGGACAAAGGAGGAATTTCGGCAAGAGAGTTGGCTGAGGCTTTCCGATGGGCAACTGATGCACAAGGAGATTTTTATCAAGGAGCTGAGAATGTGAATAGCACTCTACAAGGCAGGTTTACAGTTTTAATGGCTTCGATAGAATCTATAGCTGTAAAAGTATATGAGGTTATAAGTCCGTTGCTGATTCCGTTGGTAGCACTTTCTACGATGGTATTTGGAGCTTTGAATGACGGATTGAGTTGGTTTATTCAAAAACTTCAAGAGGGGAACCCCATAATCCTTGGTATTGCAGGAGTGTTAGGAGTATTTATTACAGCTATCACATTGCATAACACTTATATGGCTATTGCTGCGGCGTGGCAGAACCGACTATCTTGGGCAGTAATTAAAACGAACTTAGCTTTTTTAGCTAATCCTATTGTATTGATTATAGCAGGCATCGTGGCTCTTATTGCTATCATCACTTATTGTATTGTAGGCGTGAGCGGTTGGGGTAAAGCGTGGGATAACACTGTGCAAGGAATGAAATACTTGTGGGAAGCCTTTATTCTCACCTACAAAGCTCATTGGAATACGGCAGTCAATGCTTTTATGGCAGGTATAGACCTCTGTAAGTTGGCTTGGTATAAGTTTAAAGAGGCTGTAGGTTTGGGAGATAGTAAAGAGAACCAAGCGATGATAAGCCAAATACAAAACGACTTGCAAGAACGTGCTAAATCGGTAGCAGAAGGCTATAAAAAAGCAGGTGAGGCAGGAGCTAAAGCAAAAGAATATTTTGGTAAAGCGTGGAACTCTTTGGAGTTTAAGAGCCTTTCGAGTGTGAAAGACGGGCTAATGGGCAAGTTAGGCATAGGGCAAATGGGACAAAAAACAAGTCCGTTAGCAACACCTATTGCCAGCACACCTTTTTCAGAGATGGGTAATAAAACCAAAGATAATATTGTAACAGGAGGTACCCGTCAAACGCATATCAACATACAGATAGGCAACTTGGGCACGGATACCAAAGTGTACGTATCATCGGTACGGGAAGGAGTGGAAAACTTTGGGGCGCAACTGAAAGAAGAGCTTTTGAGAATTGTGAACAGTGTAAACCAAATGCAAACAGTGTAATTTATGGAATTTGATATAAAAGAACTCACCGCACGGGCTTTTTTGGACTATGTAGGTCCAGCTTTCCCGCAGTGGTGGGCAAACAATAAAACGAAATTTGTACTGCCGAGTTTGTCTAACATTAGTGAGGCACGCAGTAATGGCAGTCAGTATTTTATGACGTTAAAAGTGGCTGATAAATCGGGGGAGCAGACGGTTTTCCCCAATGAGCCTTTGGTGAGTTTTTCGCTTACTAAAACCATTGTAGAAACGGCAACGGTAGGCAAACAACGCAAAGGTAAGGTCAAGGAATATATCACTACTGAAGATTGGCAAATTACCATAAGAGGACTGTGTGTAGACCCCCAAAATCCCGATCAATATCCTACGGCACAAGTACAAAGTCTTAACAAATTGTTTGAAAAGAATGAGAGTTTGGAGGTGATAGGCAATAAGCTCTTTACTCTTTTTGACATTGGTAACATCGTGCTCAAAGATATTAGCTTTGAGGAAATGGAAGGCAAAGAAGGTATACAGAAGTACACCATTAAAGCTGTATCGGATATGGACTTTTATGCGGAATTAGACGAGAAACGAACCCAACTTAACAAGATATACTAATGTTTGTATTACAAGCGATTATAAAAATAGGTGATTACACTTTTAGAGCAGTGCACAACGTTAAAATCACCAAATCGGTAGACGAATTGGCGGACACCTGTACGATTGAACTGCCAACCCATTTTAAAGTAGCCAAAGGGGGCGAAAGCCTTTATACTGAAAAGGCTATCAAGGTGGGCGACAAAGTGAGTGTTACCCTTGCTTATGAGGGTGTGTATAGCGGAGTGGAGTTTGAAGGCTATGTAAAGAAGGTTAAACCGAGCATTCCTGTAAACATAGAGTGTGAAGACGCTATGTACTTACTTAGACGTAAAAATATCAGCAAGTCGTGGCAAAAAACAACACTTAGAGAAGTATTGCAGGAAGTTGTGAAGGACACGCCTATTGTGCTGGCGGACAATATTCCAGAAATGCAGTTAGACCAGTGGATTATTCGCAATGCGAACGGTACGCAGGTATTGGAGAAGTTGAAAGAAGAGTTTAGGCTAAGCGTGTTTATCAATGATGAAGGCAAGCTGTACGCAGGACTTTCGGAGCTTACCAATATAGGGCAAACGGCACGCTATGACCTCAATTACAATATTGTTGCCAATGATTTGGAGTATAGGACTAAGGAGGAACGCAAACTGAAAGTACGTTACACTTATATCGACAAAAACAATAAAAAGAAGACAGTGGAAGAGGGTGATCCTGATGGTGAGCTAAGAACCTTTCATACTTCGGTAGTAAGTGAGGAACCTAAGCTACGAGAAATGGCAAGAGCCGAGATGGAAAGGCTGAAATACGATGGCTTTGACGGCTCTATAACAAGTTTCTTGGTCCCTTTTGCGACGAGGGGTATGCAAGCTCATATGATAGATAATGAATTGAAAGAGATAGACGAACGTTACTTTATTAAGAAAGTAGAAATTACCTTCGGACGTAATGGCGCACGTCGACAAGTAACCATAGGAGCAAAATTATGAGTATAGACAGAGAATTAGCAGAAGGGCTTAAGCAGATAGGAAGACGCAAAACACCTACCATAGCCGTAGAAGTGGTATCGGTAGACAAAGAAAAGGGCACGTGTGAGGTGAAGGACGACGAGCTACAATATACCGTGCGCTTAGCTTCGGTGATTAACGATAATGCTGAGCGGTTTTATCTCTTCCCCAAGGAGGGGAGCAGTGTGTTGATAGCTTCGATTGGGGAAGACGAGAACCGCTACTACGTGGTGGCTTATAGTGAGATAGAGAGCGTGAGCTTACGTATAGAAGAAACACAGCTTACAATAGACAAAGCAGGCTTGCACTTGCAACGCGGGGAAGTGGATTTAAAAAGTCTTTTAAACGAGCTTCTAACGGAACTTAAAAACGCGGTGATACAAACACCTTCGGGTATAGGAAATTTTTCTCCGAACAACGTGATGAAGTTTGAGGAGATTAATAATAAGATAAACGAATTATTACAGTAATCAGTAGTTAGTAGTCAGTTGCAAGTACTTGCAACTGACTACTAAAAACTAAGCACTAAACTTATGGCATTAGATAAACAAGCACTAAAAGCAGGGATTATACGCCTGCAACAAGAAATGCTTACTAAAACAGAAGCAGGAATGGAAGAATATGCCGAACGACTTGCCTCTCTCATTGAAGCTTATGTAAAGAGTGGAGAGGTAATAGTGCAAACGGGCATACCTGTACTGGCAGGCACTTATACAGGAGTTACTACTGGTATGGGAAAAGGAACGATTAATTAGTAGATTAGTAAATTATTATAATAACACAATGGGAATAATCATAGAAGGACTTAAAGAGCATTTTGTATCGTTTATAGGAATGGTACTATCGGGAGTAGCGGGTTGGTTCTTTGGTAGACCCAAGCAACGTATGGAACTACAGACCAGCGAACTTGAGAATGTGGATAAAGCCGTGAAAATCTATCGAGAAATGATAGAAGATTTAGGGGCTAAATACGCAAGTGCTATTGAGGAGCTCAAAAAAGCAAATCAGCGTATTAAAGATTTAGAAAACTCTGTTGAAGGGCTATTAACTGAATTAAAGAAATACAAGCAACTAAATGGAAAATCAAAAGAATAATGCAAGTAGTAGTTTTACATAATCAGAGTCTTTTAGACCTTGCTTTACAGCACACAGGGACTATTGAAAACATCTTTGAATTGGCAATGCTCAACAATTTGAGTATTACCGATGATGTGGTAGCAGGAAAAGTATTAACAATACCTACAGAATCATTCACTAATAAAGATATTTTGACCTACTACATCGCAAAGAAGATACAGCCTGCAACTGCTTTTACGCAAGAGGACAAAAGAATAAGCGAACGCCAGGAAGGTATTAGCATATGGGCGATAAACTTAGATTTTGTCGTGAGCCACGACGGACAGTAATTATTCACTTTTCACTATTTACGGAATTATGGCACGTACAATACAAGAAATACAACAGATTATCTATAATGCGAAAGAGCGAGAAGACGCTCTAAACGGACTTAACTCAAACTCAAGAGTAGCTATATGGCGACTGTGGGTTTATATTATCTCGGTAGCTATTTGGAGCTTAGAAAAGTTATTCGACTTACATAGGACAGATATTGATAAACGCCTTACTGAATTAAAACCTCATACTGCACGGTGGTATAGAAGTAAAGCCCTTGCCTTTCAGTATGGTTTTGACCTCTTACCCGACAGCGATAAGTTTAACAACAAAGATAAGGCAAAGGAGCAGGTAGAGGCGAGTAAGATTATAAAATACTCGGCAGTGGTGGAGAGTAATGACGGTAGGTTGATAGTAAAGATAGCCACTGAAAACGGGGGACGGTTACAGCCTATTACAGCAGATGAACAAAATGCCTTCAGCGGTTATTTATCAGAAATTAAAGATGCTGGAGTGCGCACTACGGTTATTAATTATCTGCCTGATAAGCTTGTTCTGAACCTTGATGTGTATTACGACCCGTTAGTATTGGATAGTAATGGAAGCGATGTGCTTTACGGCAAACGCCCTATACAAGAAGCCATAGAGGGTTATCTTAAAAACTTACCTTTTAACGGTGAACTTATTGTAGCGCATCTTGTAGACGCTTTGCAACAAGCCAATGGGGTGAAAATACCCCACTTAAAAGAACTCAAAACCGCGTGGATAGACCCCGAGACCAAAGGCTATGGAGCATTACAAAACATAGGAGTTACCCAAATACCGCAAAGTGGTTACTTTGAGGTAGACTGGAATGCTTCACAAATAAAATACATCACAAAATGATATTTAATTTCAAAATAGAAAAATTGGTCATTCTACTTATACCTTCTTTTTTGCGAAAGACAAGAATGGTAGGATGGATAAGAACGCTTAGTGCTCCTATCAGTCAGTTGTATTATGACTTTATTCAGAAGAGATATTTGGATATTAAGAAACTTGGACTGAATGGACAAGTGTGTTACTTACGCAAAGCACTAAATGATGCATTCGATATTGAGCAACGGCGCATACGCATATGGGACGGCAATCAGTACAAAGGACAGTATCTTTATACTGAAGGAGAACAAAAACCGAAGTTTTTAGGGACTATGTATTTACATCGTGAGGTAGATTACAGCGATACAGGAGTAGACTTTATCGTAAAAATACCTTTGGAGATATGGGAGGCGAAGAAGATTCCTACAAGTGAAATAGGTAAGTACCGTTTCTTTGAGATAGAAGCCCTAATAGACTTTTACAAATTAGCGAGTAAACGATATATTATAGAAGTATAGAAATTATGAACAGTATTAATGTAAACCAAACGGGAGGTTTCCCACTAACTACCGATGTATTAAGTTATATGCAGAATGCTTATAAGATATTCAATGCAATGAGTGGTATTTCAGGAGATTTAATTATTCTTTCGGGGTGTGAAGTAGTAGGGAACACGGTGTCAGACGGAGTAGTAGCCATTGAAGGAGAAATATACCCTTTTCAGGGTACGACACTTGGCTCTCACGTATTCATTAAGGAAGTGAACACATCTAAAATTTTTGAAGACGGCTCACAGAAAACAGTGCTTGTGGAGAAAGTAGCTACTTTTGGCAGTAGTACAAAGAGTTATCCGTGGGAGAGCTTCAGGCGAGTGTTAAGTAACAGACAAATAGAAGAGAAATCTTTTACAGAAGAAACATCTTTGCTGAAACGCTTGGAGAAATTGGAGGAACGTGTAAAGAAAACGGTGCCCTTGGGGTTGGTAGCAATATGGGGAAAACCAGCTAATATTCCTTTACCAGAAGGTTGGCGAGAGTATGAACCTTTACAAGGACGTATGGCTGTCGGACAAGATATTGCTGATAATGATTTAGGAGTGATAGGCAGGACAGGAGGAGAAAAAATGCATAGACTTACCATTGCGGAAATGCCAATCCATAACCATGGAGTTTTTTTCAAAGTGGCAAATCTGAAATATGGGGGAACAGAGCTGGGTGAAAGAGCCCTTTCACTATATGGGGATAATGAAGATATTTCCTATCGTCCAATTACAGGCGCAGGAGGAGATCAACCTCACAATAATATGCCTCCTTACCGAGTGATTCGTTTTATAGAATTTGTAGGATTTTAATTTTTAAACTAAACGATATGACAGCAATAGAAACATTAAAGCAATGGTTTTCTAACCTTAAAAAACCAACGCAAGAGCAGTTTTGGGCTTGGCTAGATAGTTTTTGGCATAAGAGCGAGAAAATACCAATGGCAAGTGTAGAAGGCTTAGACAAACTCGTAGAAGGTACAGCTTCAGCTGAACAATTAAGCAATCACCTAAACGATACACAAGCACATAAGGTGTTATTTGACAAAAAAGTGGATAAAGAGGACGGAAAAGGCTTGTCGGCTAATGACTTTACCAACGAGTACAAACAGAAGTTAGACACTCTGCACCCCACTGACACTTCAGGGCTATTACCCAAAGGAGGATACGAAGGAACGGGTAAGGAACTCAAAGACGCTATCGACAATCTTCAAACCAAAATGGGTCAGGTAGAGACGACCCTCTCCGTAGATGACACCGACTTTGATACGCTCCAAGAAATCGCTACTCAAGTGAAATCTAACAAAAACCTTGAAACATTACTTACTAAAAAAGTAGACAAAGAAGACGGAAAAGGGCTATCTTCTAACGACTTTACTACACCGCTAAAAAACAAATTAGAGAGCCTAGGGTTCTTTCAAGAGAGAAAACCTCTGCTTAACTTTGGTGTAGGTGACGAAATTAAAAAGTATTACCTAACGGAATCTTATCCTGATGGCGAAATTGATATAACTGCTCTCCCCAACGGTTCTGCGGTAGAGATTTATAATTTTAAATCTGTTCCTAAGAGAATAAAAGTAGACAAATTCTTTGGAGACCCTCCTATTATTGGCGCAAGAGGTTCTAAAGTACTACTAAAAAAGCTCAATGACGGTACCGTTTTTATTGAGCAATTTGACAAAGATATAATAGTTGAACCATTTTCAAAAACAGACTTTTCTAATTATTACATAAAAACTGAGTTTAATAAAGAAGTAGAAATTTCTTTTCAAATGTCAGGTTATGAAAATTTTTATTATGTAGCAGTTCCTTTAAAAGATATTCAAACAGATGATAAAAACATTTGTTTTTCTTTTGAAAAAGAACCTATAACTTTGAAAAAAGAAAGTAATCTTTCATCACAATTATCTTTATTAGCAATTGTATTATCTCAAGATATAGAAGGTACAGATAATATGAATAAATTTACCCTTAATTATCCTCTTAATTCTCTTAATTCGAGAATGACAATTGAACTTCCATCGGAAGAAAAAAGTATTTATATGATAAAATATGCTTTATTATGTTATAGTATAAAAGGATATATATCAAATTTTGAAGAAGGAGGGGGATATGTTTCTGTCGTTTTCAATGCTCCAATAATTAGTACTAAAAATATTTATAAATTCTAAAAAAATGAGAAAAAACATTATCAAATTATTTACTCTCAGCAATATAGTGCCTTTCGAAAAAAACAACCAAGAGCTTAACACCCTCTACTAACATTATCTTTTCGTTAATATTCATCATAAGTCTAGAAGGCAACGGCATAGCCCTCATTCTATATTCACATTAATTAAGCAAATGAAAGAATTTATAACAAAATACAAGCCTTACGCCCTCGAGACTCAGTGTAAAACAGGAATATCACACCTATTCATACTGGTGCAATCAGCATTAGAGACGGGCTAGGACAAGAATGTACCCGAATGGGGAAAGGAACAAGGACATTATTTAAAAGTATTCTCAAAGGAGGTAAAGAATCTATTAATAATATTCAACCTTCTCAGATAGTAAAATTTATTTGTTTTGTAGGATTTTAATTTATACAATAAGATTAATAATTATGACAGCAATAGAAACATTAAAGCAGTGGTTTTCTAATCTTAAAAAACCAACGCAAGAGCAATTTTGGGCTTGGTTGGATAGTTTTTGGCACAAAAGCGAAAAGATACCAATGGCAAGCGTAGAGGGCTTGGATAAACTCGTAGAAGGTACAGCTTCAGCTGAACAATTGAACAATCACCTAAACGATACACAAGCACATAAAATATTGTTTGATGAGGTGAAGAAACAAATACAAGACATTAACACCATTTTGCAGGTAGATGATGTGAGTCTTGATACCTTGCAGGAAATTGTAACCGAGTTAAAAAATCATCGCCAGCTCAGCGACCTTATCGGTACGAAAATAGATAAGGAAATCTTCGGCTTAGCCCTTGAAGTTACCGATAACACCATACTTAGCAAAGAACACGCAGGCAGAGTGCTTAGGTGTAACAACGACACCGACATAAATTTAGACTTTAGTACTTTCCCCGACAACGCTCTGTTATCGGTTGTTAAAGTAGGAAGCGCAAACATCATCTTCATAGGTAAAACCCTTGTAGGCGATAGTAGTATCACAGGCGCAAAAGGAAGCACCGCCAGCCTTGTAGTTTGTGGCACAGAAGTAATTAGCAACGTAAATAACAAGTAATGAATCCACAACTGTTTTACAACTTTGGTATAAAAGGAACCTCTCAATTGAACATGAGAGATGTTACCTTTACTGTTTCCCTATATTATAGGAATGCCCAATTCTTTGATATTGACAGGTTAGCGTGTGTCTTATATTACGAGAACGAGCAAAAGAAAAGTAAAGATATTGAAATGAAGGTACGCCTATTGTCAAGTTATGTATTGGAGGGACTGTATATCTATACCTATGAATGTATCTTCGACAAGGCTTTGGAGCTACCTAATACCTTTAACATTTCTAATATACAGTTCTCCACCTACAATAAGATACTCACCTTAGAAGACTATACACAAACCCTTATAAAATTTAAAGGTTACGATCTATTTTATGAGGTACAAACTGTATATGAAAAAGAGGAGCGAAACATATGTAATTTCTTGTGCTCTGCACCTTCCTACCCTACTCCTTTTGAAGTACGCAATTTACACAACTCTTCGTTTGATTTTATATTAAGAGAGACAAACGTACCCAATGGTGTACTCTCTATTTCTATGTATGATACCCAACAAGGCAATAATGTAGATACTGTCGAGCAAATGATTGAGGTTCCATACTATGTCCGAGATTGTATCTTTGAAGTAGGTACCAACGGCAAGTGGCATAATAACCTGCCAGAGGAAGAGAAGAACAGAATCGCACGAGAACTTACCGTATTTAGGCTTCACTCACACTATCTATATAACCTAAGAATATCTAATGAAGAAAGGCTTATAGAGGATTCACCAATTATGCCATATGATACTTACCTATACACCCAAGAAGCAGTATCTTACCTCCCCTCTCCCTATGAAGAAGGTGTCTTGTTAAAGAATGTAAGGATAGAAGATAACCAGATAATATGTAATTTCTATATACAACTTATCGATAACCTAACCTTTGACTGGACGGACCCTTGTGAAGTCAGAATTATCATTAATATCATAAATTAATATGAAAGAATTCATAACAAAATACAAGCCTTACGCCCTCGAGACTCAGCGTAAAACGGGAATATCACACCTATTCATACTGGCGCAATCGGCATTAGAGACGGGCTGGGGTAAGAATGTGCCCGGTAATATGATGTTCGGCGTGAAAGCTAGCAAGGATACACCTGTAAGTAAGAAGCAGTTAGTGCGTACTACGGAGGTACTTTCCGTGCCTATGGTAACAAAGGGACTTTTTCCTGAGATTATCAGCATTACTAAGCGTGCGGACGGCAAATATCTGTACGTGGTGAGGGATTGGTTTAGGAAGTACGATACCCCAGAAGAGAGTTTCACTGATCACGCTCAATTCTTCATCAAAAACGAACGCTATGCAGAGGCATTGAAAGTGAAAAGTGACCCCTATAAGTTTGCAGAGGAGGTTGCTAAAGTGGGTTATGCTACCGCTCCTAACTATGCGGATACTTTGAAAAAAGTGATTAAAATGATTGAACAAGTGAAATAACTATGTATGAAAAGAGTTTTATTATTGATGTTACTCCTTTTGTCAGTGATTGGTTGCAGAACCAAAAAAGTAGAAACCTACACACAAAGGCAAATACAGAAAGAGCACTTTATCACCAATAAAGATAGTTCCCAGTTCTTTGTTCAGCAGTCTCACAAGTCTGAATGGTCTAACCTGTCCGCCACGTCTTTCGAGATTGAACTCGAAAACGACAAAGACAGCGTCGGGAATGCTAAAGAACTCACCTATACCCGCACTCGGGACGGCAATAGAGAGACTATAAGGGTACGCAATGGCAAGGTGAAAATTAAAGCTATCAGAGCCCATTCTAAGAGCTTACAGCAGGCTGATACTACTCTTTATAAGCAATCCTACGCAAGTGCTCAAACTGAAGTTCGAAAGCACGAAATACAGCAAGCTGAGCAAATACGAAAACACACCCAAAGTACACCATTAAGGTATATTCTTTGGTTGTTATTGCTCGTAGTCTTAGCTTATGTATATTGGAGATACAAGCGTTTTAAACAGAAGATTTAAAACTTAAGTAAAAAACGAGCTACTTCATTGCGAGGTAGCTCGTTTTTTTATCTGTATAACTTTATGTTATTTACCTATTGACCACACAGTGTAGCTATTGGCGGGTACTTGTATGGTTACATTGCCGTCGCTATCGGTAACAAAAAATAAATGACTATTACCAGAGTAATCTATCAGGGTTTTGTTTTTCCAATGGGTGGTGATAGTACGCTTGGCAGGGAGAGTACTGTTGTTGATAAAGAGCACTAAGCCCGGACTTTTCTCGTTGCCCAGACGTGAAGCTACATACTCCGTATTAGAGGCTAAGTGAAATTTCTCTTCGCCTACTGCCAAACTGCGGTTGATGAGCATTAGCTTTTGTAGCTTGGCTTTGAAAGCCTCATTTTCGTAATCGGAATAGAAAATACAAGGGTAGCCACTGTGGGTAAGGATATAGGCATACGCCATTAGTTTTTTGTCAGCCGCAATGGTATTATCAGCAATGTTGTCTTTTTCGGTATCGTGGTTAGCTGTAAAAGTGACGGCTTTCTCGGTGCGTAAGGTTCTAAGCATTGGGTGGGTATCGGTCATCAGTTCGTGCATATCTTTATTGCGGTCTAATGCCTTTTCGAGGGCATAAAAACAGGCAAAGTCGAAAGCACTTGCACCGCTCTCGTCTACCCATTTTTTAAGCGTTTCGGGGTTGCCGTCCCACAATTCACCTACGGCGAAACCACCTACTGCTTTTAACCAATCGCGTACTACCCAAGCTCCAAAGCTCTTCACATAGTCGAAACGCCAACCGTCAAACTTCATTGTATTCTTGTAATACTTAGCCATTGAGTTATCTTTTTCCCAAAGTTCTTCACGTACATAGGGTACTTTATGCGAGAGGTCTTGTTCTCCGTAAAAGTCAGCTCCTTCGTCAGAAGTTGCATATTTATTAGGGTGAAAGCACTCATAGTTGCGGTCAAATCTTCCAGAAGCATTACCGTGGGTTTTATCGAAAAGGGTGTAGGTCTCTTTATTGCGGTAAGGGTTCCACTCTTTGCCTCCGCCATTGTTATGTCCTATAACGATATCGGCAATTACTTGCAAGCCACTTTCGTGGGCTTTGCTGATAAGGTTTTCGAGTTCAGCGCGTGAGCCGAAGCGGGTTTTTACAGTGCCGTGTTGGTTATATTCGCCAAAATCGAAATAATCGGAGGGGTCGTAGCCCATAGAATAGCCCCCAGAAGCTCCTTTGGAGGCAGGTGGTAGCCATATGCGGTCTACCCCGTTGGCTTTCCAATCGGAGAGTTTAGGGGTAATAGTATTCCACCATTCTCCGCGGGGTTCTACGTCCCAGTAGAAGGCTTGCATCATTACGCGATTGCCGTTGTCTATTTTAGTAAGGTCTAAGGGAACTGTATTTTGGGGTTCTGGGTTGTCGTTGTTGCTTTTTTTATCGCAGGAAAAGGCGAGCAATCCTGCGAGAAGGTATATATAATATTTCATATTTTTGGTATTTAAATGATATAATACAGGCTGTCCGACACTGTCGGACAGCCTGTATTCTGTTATAATTTTTCTATCTTGTAAGTACCTTCTTTGGTTTTTACATCAAAAGAGAAAGAAACGTTGTAAGTGCCTGCACTCACTTTGATGTTATTTCCACCATCTTTAAGCTTACCACTAAGAGCGGTTGCAGGGTTATCAGTGCTATCAGCACCGAAGTTTGTACCCCATTGGTTATTTAAACGGATTTTAATTTCTCCGTCCTTTAGACTAACATTTTTAGCTTCCCATTGGTTAAAAGCACCATTGTAAGACAACTTGATGTCTAAATCCTTATTTTCGTCCCAACCATTAGCACCGCTACCAACTATACCCCAAGAGTATTTTTCGATACTATAAGTAAGGGCTTTTTCGTTAAAAGTAATCTTATAAGTACCTGCTAAGACAGCAATATTAGTTCCTCCAGACACTAATTTACCGTTACTTCCACCGTAATTAAGATCCCATTTATTATCTTTACGGAATTTGATACTACCAGTTTTTAAAGTAGCATAAGCTACTAATGCACCATCGTCACCTTTCCACATTTTAATATCTAATCCTTTATCTGGATCCCAACCGTTAGCACCATCACCAGCTATTCCCCAATCGCTTGGTTTGATTTCATCAAGGAAAGGGGTTACTTTCAATTTATGCTCGGAGGAAAAATTACGTTGGTCGCTGAGGACTAATCTTACCGCTACGGTAACTTCGGTGGTTGTTCCTGCTGTAATTTCTAAATCACTTATGAGATAGTCATTTAACTCTTTACCTGTGATAGCAAGAGGGGATTTCTCAACTGAAATAGATTTCTCCTTTTTTCCATCTTTTCTTACAAAATTAACGGTATATTTAGGAGCAAGGTTTATGTTGAGGTTTTTGGTTTCCCAAGAAACAGTAAGAGCTGTTTGGGAGGCGGTGCCCTGTGTAAGTACTACGTTGTCGGTAGATAGGGAAGCCTCTATTTTGGCATCGGCATTAAGGGTTGCCTTTTCTTCGTCTTTTTCGCAGGCTACCAATGAGATAAGCCCCATACATAGTGCTGCTGTTTTAAGTATATTTTTCATAGTATTCTCTTTTTAGTATCCTGTATTTTGAGTAAGGTTGTCATTAGCGGTGCGTGCATCTTGAGGAATAGGATATAAGTTTCTATAATCGGGCACTGCTACACCTGAAGCGGCACCTCCTTTGAAAGACCAGAGGTAAGCACCTCCTGTAAATTTACCATAACGAATAAGGTCGGTACGGCGCAATCCTTCCCAGTACAATTCACGAGCGCGTTCGTCTAAGATAAAATCTAAGGTAAGGTTACTATCAGCTATGTTGCCAGAAGCGTTACCATAAGCACGGCTACGCAATTGGTTGATATAACCTAAGGCAGTAGCTCTATCACCTCCTGTACCACCGCGTAGCACGGCTTCAGCATAAGTAAGATATACTTCGGCTAAGCGAATGAGCGGTAAATCGGTGTCAGGGAATTTCTTTTCGGGGTCTTTACCTGCGGCTCCTGTAGAGGTTATGTTCTTGAATTTAGTAATGGCATAACCTGACTTTGTAAAGTCTTTTAAGTCTGTGTTCTCATAGGTTTGTCCATCGGTATAGAACATCGCGCGTTTGTCTTTCCAAGCGGTAGGCTCGTTATTACTATTGCGTGCTGATACCTCAAATTTATTAACGAATTCTTTAGGAGCTGTAAGACCACTCCAACCGTCGTTAATACCCAAGGAAGAAGCATTCATATTTCCTCCGGTAGCTCCGTGTATAATGAAAGCTGTACCTCCAAAAGTTTTGGTATTAAGCCCATCAAAACTTGCTAAAAATATAAACTCGTTTTGAGCGCCATTGCTGTTGTTATCGGCAAGGAACAACTCGTCGTAAGCGGTACCATTGTTATTGGCATCGGTAGTGTTTAAGCTATAGGAAGAGGCAATTACCTTTTTAGCATAAGTAATACAATCGGTATATTTATCTTGTCCTATATACACTTTAGCGTTGAGGTATAAACGAGCGAGGAGCGCTTGAGCGGCTACCACATCTACACGTCCGTATTCGTTAGCACGTGCGGCTTTTAGTTTGCCCTCCAAATCCTTTAGCTCACTTTCTACGAAGTTAAAGAGTTCGGCACGTGTGTTTTGAGCAGGTTTTAAATCTGCCTTAGAGGAGGTTACCAAAGGTGCTTTCCCGAAAGCATCTATTACATTGTAATAAGCATAAGCACGGATAAAGCGCGCTTCAGCAATATAATAAGCTACTTCGGGGTCAGAAGCTAAGGCTTGTGCGTTATCTATAAACGAGTTCGCAAAAGCGATTTGTTGCCCCAAGCGGTTGTAATAGGCATTGGTAAAGGTGTTAGCAGGTGTCCAACTCATATTGTGGAAGTCGGGCACACCAGCATCACTCCAGCGAATGATTGCCTCATCGGTACTGGCTACTTGTAAGTAGAATTGCATACGAGTGTATCCAGTAGAACCTTCATCGGCACCTGCTATATCGCCATCACCGCTGGGACCTTTTTGCCCAGTAAGCGATAATGAGGCATAAATTTTAGCTAAGGCACCTTTAGCTTCAGTAGCGTTTTTAAACACGTCTTTTTCAGTAAAGCTATCGGGGTCTATAGGCTCTTGGTCTAAATCTTTCATACAAGCACTAAGCGAAAGTGCTAATATTACCCCAAAGATACTATGTTTGATATATTTTTTCATACTCTATATTCATTAAAAGTTAACATTCAAGCCCAACAAGTAAGTTTGAGGGCGTGGATAGAAGTTATTGTCTATACCACCGTATACTTCTGGGTCTAAACCGCTGTACTTAGTAATAGTCAGTACATTTTGTACAGTACCATAAAGGCGAATGTACATTTTATCGGTATGAGGGAAAGTATATCCCAAGGTGATATTGTCTAACTTGAAGAACGAAGCGTTCTCTAAGTAGTAATCGCTTAACCACGATTGGTCGTTATGGCGTTGGAAATTACTATTCGCTTTAATATTGCGCAAGAAACCACTGTTAGCAGTAATTTCGCCGAATTGATCTAAGCGTGATTGGGTGTTATTGTACACATAGTTACCGATGTTTGCACGGGTAGTGATGTTTAAATCCCAATTCTTGTAGTTCAAATCGGTGCCAAAGCCCATTGTCACAGGGGCAAAAGGCGATTTGTACAAGTAGCGGTCGCCTTCGTCTATTTTGCCATTACCGTTTCTATCCACAAAAGCATTTTCTACTGGATTGCCTTGTGCGTCGTACACTTGTTGGTATACAAAGAAAGAGTAAGGGGTTTCACCTTCGCGGTGTAGTTGTACACGGTTACCAGTACCTCCTGAGATACCTCCAGTAGGCTGGTCGTCGGGCATACGGGTAATCTTATTTTCGTTGTAAGCTATGTTATAGTTGAAACTCCAACGGATATTCTTCTCAATATTACGGATAGGAGTTACAGTCAAACCAAGTTCAATACCTTTGTTTTCCATATCCCCTACATTGGCATTTACACGGTTTTTAAAGTTGGTAAAGGGGTCGATAGTGGTTTCGGCTATCAGGTCTTTGGTTTGTTTGCGATACACATCGAGGGTACCTGTGATGAGGTTATCTAACAAGCCAAAATCAATACCAGCATTGAGGGTATTCCCCACTTCCCAACGTAGGTTTTTATTGGTTACCCCAGGACGGTAAGTTTGATAGAAGCTATCGCCCAATTGATAAGAAGCTCCGTCTTGGCTACGAGTGTAATTGGTAAGGAAGAGGTAGTCGCCCAAACCATTCACGTTCCCTACTTCACCATAACCAAAACGCAGTTTGAGTTCGTTAAGAGTTTTGTTGTCTTTAAGGAAGTTCTCGTTGCTCACGTTCCAAGCCAAGGCTACTGAAGGGAAGTAACCCCAACGGTCGTCTGGGTTTAGTTTAGAAGATGCGTCGGCACGAAGGGTAGCGGTAAGAAGGTAACGATTCTTATAGCTATAGTTTGCACGACCAAAGAAAGACATCAATACGTTTCTACTCTTGTTGATGTTAGGCACCTCTTTGTTATCACCTGGGTTAGTGAAGTAAGAGTAATCAGTGGAATTATCGTCAAACTCAAATGACTGATAAGAGTGTCCTATCATTAGCCCTATATTATGAGTTTCTTTGATGTCTTTCATATAGTTTATATAGGCATCAAAGAGCTTGTTGGTAGCTTTATTAGTATAAGTAGTTTTAGCTCCGTCGAAATCAGGAGTAGAGGTAGGCATACGGCGGTCGGTTATTTTATCACCTTCCCCTTTACTGTAATCAATACCCACGTTTACACTAGCGGTAATATCTTTAAAGAAAGGCAAGGTATAATCTACTTTGGCATTCCCAATAAAACGATACACTTTAGAAGAATCGTCTAAAAACTTTAGCATTGCCATAGGGTTGTTAGGAGCTAAGTCGTAGCGGCTGCCATTATTAGGGTTCACCCAAGCGTGGTAACCTCCATATTTAGCGAGACCTCCAAACACTGACTGAGTAGGGTCGTACTCTACGGCTGCCCCAATAGCATCTTTATTAGCAAAACGGTTTTGCATATAAGTACCATTGGCATTCAATTCTAATTTCAATGATTTATCAAAGAAAGTAGGGTTCAAGCTAATTTTGGCATTGGTACGTTTGAAGTTATCGGTGCGCAATATCCCATCGGCATACGAATGTCCTACTGATACACGGTAAGGCAAAGTTTTGTAAGCGCCGGAGAGCACCAAAGTACTATTGCTCATTGGAGCAGTTTGGTAGATTTCTTTTTGCCAATTAGTATCGGCATTTCCTAAGAGCGCTTCGGCAGCAGGGTTATTCAATCCTTTTACTGTTTGGCGGAATTGGTTAGCATTCATTACATCTACATAGTCGTTTACATCTTGTAGGGCGATGCTGGTGTTGAAGCTAATCTTCAAATCTTGGTTTGCTTTTCCTTTTTTGGTAGTAATCATAATTACCCCATTGGCAGCACGTGAACCAAAGATAGCAGTAGACGAAGCGTCTTTTAGCACAGTCATACTCTCAATATCTTCGGGGTTGATAGAGTTGAAGATACTACGAGAACCGCCCACGCCTCCATCGTTCATTGGCACACCGTCAATTACAATTAGCGGGTTAGAAGTTAAGGACAAAGAGCCATTACCACGTATGCGGATAGTTTGTCCTTCACCAGGAGCTCCACTAGCAGAGGTCATTTGTACCCCAGCTATTTTACCTTGGATAAGCTGGTCGGCATTTACGGCAGGAGCTTTGTTAAAGTCTTTGTCGGTTACCAAGTTTACAGAACCTGTAAGGTCTTTTTTCTTTATAGCTCCATACCCAATGACTACCACGTCTTCCAATTGTTGTGTATCCTCTTGGAGAACGATGTTCATAGTACCTGCTTTAGCAGCTACTTCTCGGCTTTTATAGCCTACTGATGAGATCACAAGGGTAACCCCTTTGTCTACTTTTAACTCAAAATTACCGTCAAAATCGGCAGCAGTACCGTGAGAGGTACCTTTTACAAGGACACTGGCACCCATCAAAGGTTGTCCAGAGCCGTCTTTCACTGTTCCTTTTACAGTGATTTGCTGTGCATAACCAAAAGCTACGCACAAGAAAAACATTACTGTACAAAGTAGTTTGTTCATTTTTACTTTCATATATAATAAATTTAGTTCCTTTCCCCGTTCCCCTCTCCCAAGGAGAGGGGACAATCTAAAAAGATTTTTACTTTTCAGAAAACGGAGTATTTTAAACATAAAGCTCCCAAACTCTCTCCCCTTGGGGGAGGGCTGGGGTGGGGATTATTTCACTTCTTTAATGCTAATAGCATACCCTCCGCCTTGAGCGGCAGTAAGTTTCAATTTGGTTTTAGCATTTACTTTTTGTTTGGTGATGGTGTATGCCTTCGGGTTGGTTTTCCAGTTAGCATCTTTAGCATCAGCGTAGATGGTAGCCTCGTACTTCTTACCTTTGTCCAAGAAGTTGAGCAGAAGCTCTGAGGTATGTCCGCCTTCGTGAGCTGTACAGCCTACGTACCAATCGTTGCTGTGTTTATCTTTACGCGCAATGGTGATGTAACGTCCTGGTTCTGCTTCAAGGTATACGCTCTTTTGCCAATCTACGGGTACATCTTTAATGAATTGGAAAGCGTCCATATGCTTCTCGTAGTTCTCTGGCAAGTCGGCTGCCATTTGTAGCGGACTGTACATTGTTACATACAAGGCTAATTGGCGTGCCAAGGTACTGCGTATCTGACTGTTATTGTTAGGATTTACATACTTCATTTCGGTCTCGAAGATACCAGGAGTATAATCCATAGGTCCTCCTTGCAAACGAGTGAAAGGCAAGATAGTGGTGTGGAATACTTTATTACCACCAAAAGCCTCGTACTCAGTACCGCGAGCTGATTCGTTACCTATCATATTTGGGTAAGTACGGCAAATACCGGTAGGGCGTACGGCTTCGTGCGCATTCACCATTATTTTGTGTTTAGCAGCTTCTTTAATCGCATAGAGGTAGTGGTTAATAGTCGATTGGCTGTAGTGGTGTTCGCCCACAGGGAGGATATCGCCTACATACCCGCTTTTTACGGCATTGTAGCCATATTTATTCATCAACTCGTAAGCGGCTTTCATATGACGCTCGTAGTTGCGCGTAGAGCCCGAAGTTTCGTGGTGCATCATCAGTTTCACGCCTTTAGAGTGCGCGTAGTCGTTCAGTGCTTTAAGGTCGAAGTCGGGGTAAGGAGTTATAAAGTCAAACACATAGTCCTTTTTGTGTCCGAACCAGTCTTCCCAACCTATATTCCAACCTTCCACAAGCACTTGGTCGAAGCCGTGTTTTGCTGCAAAATCGATGTATTTGCGCACTTCTTCGTTGGTAGCGCCGTGGGTACCATTAGGTTTGGTTTTGGTGTAATCCACCGTATTAAGGTCTACTGCAGGAAGGTCGTTGGTATAACTCCAAGAGTTTTTACCGGTAATCATTTCCCACCAAACACCCACGTATTTTACAGGTTTAATCCAAGAAGTGTCGGCAATAGCACAAGGTTCGTTGAGGTTGAGGATAAGACGTGACGCCAAGATTTTACGAGCGTCATCACTCACCATAATAGTACGCCAAGGGCTGTGGCAAGGAGCCATTAGATAGCCTTTAGCTCCCTGTGCATCGGGCGTGAGCCACGATTGGAAGACGAAAGTTTTGTCGTCTAAGTTCAGGTTCATTAGCGAGTAGTTTACCAAAGCCGCTTCGTGAAGATTGATATACAAGCCGTCTTTGGTTTTCATCATTAAGGAAGTTTGTACGCCGGTAGGCGAGAAAACAAACTGCGATACGTTGTCACTCATCGCTTGTTTCATCAATCCGCGAATTTCGGAGAGCTTACTTTCCGTATAGTCGTATTCTTGGGTATCGTAGTCCCCAGGAATCCACCAAGCGGTGTGGTCTCCGGTCATCGCAAACTGCGAGAGTTCTTCCTCTATTACAAAATAGGTGAGTTCTTTTTGTGAAGGGAACTCATAGCGGAAGCCCACTCCCTCGTTGTACACGCGAAAACGAATGTTCATTTTTCGGTGGGTCTTCTCTTGTTGTAATTGTACGAGAAGTTCGTTGTAATGGTTGAGAATCTCGCTTTCTTCTCCCCATACAGGTTTCCACGTTTCCTTAAAAGTAGACTTTTTGGTGTCTACTACTTTAAAGTTTTGGGTTAACGGCTCAATTTTCTTGATTTTAGAGTCGTCCGGAAGGCTTTTTTCATTATAAAGAGGTGTCCCGTCCGCTTTTAATAAATGGGAGGAGACTACTTCTCTTATTTTAAAGCCCAAAGTACTTTCATTGATCACTGCTTTGTTTTTGTAAGTCACCTTATACGAAGGTGCCCCATCAGCTTTCAGTGAAAAAGTGAGCACTACATTGCCGTCAGGCGAGCTCTGTTGCTGTGCCATAGCGAGGGGCATAGCAAAGATGCTCATCAATAAGATCATCTTTCTCATCTTTTATTGCTTTATAAGTGTTAAAATTGGTACAAAGTTACGGAAGTTTTTTTAACAAACAAATTTTTCTTCACTTTTTTTTAAGAAAAATTTATGATACATCATAAAGTCAATAAGTTAAATAAGTTATCAGCTGTCGTATTTTTATCTTTTACTACTCACTTTTTACTTTTTTATACACTTTTATCAAGTTTTCAAACACTGCCTCGTCGGTAAAATGCTGGGCGTGTCGGTAACCCTCTTCTACCATTTGCCTGCGCAACTCCTCATCGGTAGTAATGCTTACAATGGCTTTACGTATCTCTTTTTCAGCGTTTTGTAAGTTCACATAAACCGAATGTGTTCCACCTGCTTCCGCAAAACAACTGCCCTGCGAACTAATCACAGGGGTTTTGCTAAATAACGCTTCTATAATAGGAATCCCAAAACCTTCAAAAATCGAAGGATAACAAAATACCTCAGCAAGCTGGTAGATAATCGCCAAATCTTCCATAGGCACGTTACTCAGTGCTTGCACGCGGTCTTTAAGTTGGTGTGTTTCACAATACGCCTCTATTTGTTGGTAGTAAGCCGTTTGCTTACCGACCAAAACTAACGAAATATCTCGCAGAGGTTCAATAGCTTTCACTATTTCAAGTGCGTTCTTGCGAGGCTCAATAGCGCCTACATTCAATACAAATTTTTCGGGGAGATGATATTTTTTGCGTATAGTTTCCTTCTGTGTTTCGGTATATATTTTCTTAAAAGCTCGGTGACAGCCTTGGTATACCACCGTTATTTTCTCTTCTGAAATGCCTAAATAGCTGATGATATCTTGTTTAGTCTGCTCACTAATAGCGATGATGTGTTCTGAATGTTGTGCGGCATACAAGAACTTGCGATAATGTATTTTTCTGTCGAAAAACGAATACAGTTCAGGATAACGCATAAAAATAAGGTCGTGAATAGTAACTACCGTAGGTATGTATTTATAAATTCCCTTAGGAATTTCTCCTGAAAGTCCGTGATAAATATCAATAGGAAGTTGTTTAGCTATATCAGTGATTTTTACACTGCGCCATAATGATTTTAGCTTGCGCCAGAAGAAAGATTGTGGAGTAATTTCGGTGGTGTGTTCATCAATCACCACTCCCTGAAATTCGCGTTTTTGTGGGTTGAAGAGGTATAAATGCCCCACCTTGTGTTCTTGTAGTATGCGAATCAAATCCCGACTGTAATTCCCCAGTCCGCGTGTGTTATGGAAAGCCCGTTTAGCGTCAAAAGCGATGTTCATAGTTGCTCAATGAAATGATAAGGTAATATGAACTGCAAAGGTAATAAATTAAAACGATACAAACAAAACAGTATTTAAAACCCATTTACCTTCACCTTTCCTTCACCTTTCCTTCACCTTTGTGTCGCTACATTCCCCCTTTGGAGGTAGCCAGCGATAGCTGGGTATGTGTAAAGGGGGAGGTTTCTAGTGTATTACCTTCATCTTTTCTTCACTCATTCACTACTTGTCCCTATGGCTCGCACCGTTTTTTGTATGAACTTTGCCAAAGTTTCAAAGCTTTGGCAAAGTTAAAGTCCACTAATAACCTTCTTTTTATCTCTATCTTAGTTTTAACTTACCTTCACCTTTCCTTCGTTCATCATTCATTGTAGACCCACTGTAGACCCACTGTAGACCCACTGTAGAGCCACTGATCGTTCGCCCTACCTTTATCTTACCTCCGCTCCACCTTCGAGCAACCCTCGTCTTTCACCCTAATACCCGCCACTACTTTTTACTCACACCTAATTTATTTAATTTCTCAATCGATTTTTCTCTCATTCTCTAATTCTCTCATTTCCTCATTTCCTCATTTTCTAATTTCCTTATTCTCTCATTTCCTCATTCTCTCATTCTCTCATTTTCTCATTTTCTCATTTCCTCATTACCCTCATATCTTTTACCTTTTATCTTTTACCTAAACCTCAGTACGCCCTCTCTTTATTCCCTTCATAAAAGTTAATAAACGCCCTATTCACTACCCTATTGCCACCATTGGTAGGGTAATCACCCGTGAAATACCAATCGCCCAAATTCTCAGGGCAAGCCTTATGCAAGTTGTCTACCGTTTGGAAGATTACTGCTACTTCTGAGGCGAAGTTCTTTGGCAAAAGCAAATCTCTTATCTTGTCCGAAATTTCTTCATCGCTGAAAGGAGCATACACTTCTTTTACGTAATTCACTACCTTGTCATCACTTAGCGCTACTTGGGTGAGGCACTTGCGGTATACTTCTTCCACAATGTGGTAAGTCCCTCTTTCGTGGTGTAAAGCCAAAGCAGCTTGGAACGCTACAAGGTCTTCTAAACGCGCCATATCTATCCCATAACAATCGGGATAGCGTATTTGAGGTGCCGAAGAGACTATCACTATCTTTTTGGGCTCTAACCTGCCTAATATGCTCAAAATACTTTTTTTTAGGGTCGTACCCCGCACAATACTATCGTCTATAATTACCAAAGTGTCGCCTTTTTGTACCGAACCGTAGGTAATGTCGTACACGTGCGCCACAAGGTCGTCTCTGCTACTGTCTTCGGTGATAAAGGTGCGCAACTTCACATCTTTAATCGCTACCTTTTCAGTGCGTACTTTTTCAGAGAGAATCCTAAGAATTTCACTTTGAGTCGCAGTTGCTAATTGTTTTGCTTTCTGCTCGTTGAGGTATTGTTCGGCTGCTTCTATAAGTCCCAAATACGATGTTTCAGCCGTGTTAGGAATATAAGCAAAAACTGTATCTTTCAAGTTGTGGTCTATCGCTTGGGCAATGCGAGGAAAGAGCAACTTGCCCAACATCTTGCGTTCGCGGTAAATATCTTGGTCGCTACCACGAGAGAAGTAAATGCGCTCAAACGAACAGGCTTTGCGTACCCTTGGGGTAAGTATCTCTTTTACTGCCACCTCTCCACTCTTCTTGATGATAATCGCATTTCCAGGCGGCAACTCGTGTACATTCTCGTATTTTACATTGAAGACCGTTTGTATAGCCGGACGTTCCGACGCTACCACTACCACTTCTTCATCTCGATAGTAAAACGCCGGACGAATACCCGCAGGGTCGCGGAGTACAAAAGCATCGCCGTTACCTATCATTCCTTCCATTGCATAACCACCGTCCCAATACTTAGCTGCACGCTTCAAGATGCGTTCTATATTCAGCCGTTCGGCAATAAAAGGCGACGCTTCCTGTTTGGTATAGCCCTCTTCTTTCAGTTGAAGATAGAGTTTTTCTACCTCATCGTCTAAGAAATGACCGATACCTTCCATTACAATCACAGTGTCGGTTTTGTCTTTGGGGTGTTGTCCAAGGTGTACGAGGTTTTCGAAAAGCTCGTTTACATTGGTCATATTAAAGTTACCTGCCATAATGAGGTTGCGGTATATCCAGTTGTTTTCGCGCAAGAAAGGGTGCACATTCTCGATGCTGTTCTTGCCAAAGGTACCGTAGCGCACGTGCCCCATTATCACTTCGCCTATGTAGGGGAGTTCTCTTTTCTGCAAAGCCACATTGTCTTTCAGTGCAGGATTCGCCTTAAACCCCTCGTTGATACGCTGGTTGATACGCGTAAAGATATCCTGCACCGGTTGCGCCTCGTTGGAACGAATCCTACTGATATAGCGTTCTCCGGGTTGCATATTCAGCTTAATGCTCGCCACTCCTGCACCATCTTGCCCACGGTTGTGTTGCTTTTCCAGCATCAAGTACATTTTATTGACGCCATAGAAGGCAGAACCGTATTTTTCTTTGTAATATTCCAAAGGTTTGAGCAAGCGGATAAGAGCAATCCCGCACTCGTGTTTGATAGTGTCACTCATTTACAAATAAGAAAAGGCGTTGCATAGGCACGCCTTTATATAGGTTTTAAAATTGATATACTACTTCTAATTTATGGTTGCTAAGAGCTCGCTTGGCTTTCTCTAAGTCCTCAGTAAAGCCCAAAATATAGCCTCCACCCCCCGAACCACATAGTTTTAAGAAATAATCGCCCGAGTCGATTCCCTGCTTCCATAGCGTGTGAAACTCTTTCGGAATCATCGGTTTGAAGTGGTTCAGCACAATGCCCGATAGACTCTTGATATTCCCAAACAGCGATTTGAAGCGCCCCTTCAAAAAGTCATCTATACAAGCATCGGTATATTTGATAAACTCATCTTTAAGCATCTTCTGGAAAGCCTCGTTCTTCATATTCTCCATAAAGATACGTACCATAGGAGCCGTTTCGCCTATCACACCACTGTCGAGCAAAAACACTGCGCCTTTTCCGTTAGGCGTTTGCGAGGGAATGCCCGTAGGTTCTATATGGTCCTGTGAATTGATAAGTATCGGTAAACTCAGGTAGCTGTTCAGTGGGTCTAAGCCCGAAGAAGTGCCGTGGAAGAACGATTCCATCTTACCAAAAATCGCTTTGAGTTGCAATAGCTTTTCGCGGGTAAGGTTTTCCATTGCACTGATAGGCTCAATAGCATATTCGCTGTAAATAGCAGCTACCAAGGCGCCACTACTGCCCACGCCATAGCCTTGTGGGATACTGCTATCGAAGTACATACCCTCTGCTATATCAGCATTGAGCTTTTCAAGATTGAAGCGCACAATCGGGTTTTCTTCCTCCATAAGGTTTTGTAAGTAAGTAGCGAACTCCCGCAAAGCCTTATTCGATTTGCGAGCATCTTCTTCTTTTTGCAGGTGTGACTCACACTGTCCGTGCGACTCGCACTTCTTCAGTGTCCCCTTATAAAAGTTATAGGGGATTGCCAAGCCTTTGGAGTTCTTGATAATGCCATACTCGCCAAAGAGGAGTATTTTAGAATAGAAAAGTTTCATTTTTTAGGTAAGCAGGGTAGTATATGAGTAATAAGAGACTGCAAAGGTACACATTTTTCGAATATCTCAAATATTTTTCTAAGAGAAATATTTTGTTAATTAGCGTCAGTTGTATATATATCAATACTGATTTACACTTGTGTTTACATTGTAATCTGTGAAATCCAGCAACGCAGTTGCCTATTTGTACCCATCACATTTGTCAATTGTCAATTATCAATTGAAAGACTATCCGTTTAATCTGTGCCAGACATTTAGGCAACTTGTTGCCTATTTGTTTGATTTTTTTAAGATTTGTAAGATTTCTGTAGCGTAAGCTACACTTCCTTTACGTCCAACTCAATTCGTCCCTCGTCATTCGTCATTCCTTCCCTTTTCCGTCATACTCCCCCCTATTGCCTATGCCCTAAGGCCTATCACCTCTTCCTCTTCCTTTCGCCTCGAAACCCTCTTTTTGCCATTTTTACACTCGTTGTATCATATTATGAATCAACTTTTTATACACCCTTTCTATACCAATCGTCCAAGATTCGTATAAGCTTCCTATAAGCTCTCTATAAGCTAACCCCACCCATTTTACCTTTTACCTTTTATCTTTTACCTCAATTTCTCCTTCTGAAAATCTCCGTTTTCTTCCGAACTCCTCAATCCTCCCCATTTGCTAATTCTCTCATTTGCTAATTTACTAATTTCCCCGCCCCCATATACCCAGCTGTGAGCTCTCGCTGGCTTTGGCTCGCACCTTTGGCAAAGTTAATCGCCGGTCGCTTCTCCCCCTGATGCCTATGGCCTAAGGCCTTTTCTAATTAAAAGTATATTTCAAAAAGTGTTTAGGTACTAAGAACTTTAATTTTTAGAATCAGAAAGATAAAAAAGTGAGGTTCAACGGCAGAAATTTTTAGAGCATTTATAACTTATAAAAATGTATTTGTCCTAACTTTATAACTATCAAAATGTTCACTAAAATTGTTAATAACTGTGTTGATAACTATTTTGTTTTTGTTGAAAACTTATCGCTTTATTCCGTATCTTTGCCCCAGCAACTAAGGAAAAAACACTTCCCCTTTTTAGGGAACTTATAAAAGCAACATTATTCAATGCGTTATAAATGAGTGATTTATATAAATCACTCAGCACTTTCTTTCTCTCTAACTAAAAGAGGAGGGTTAAAAATAAAGTTATTAGGCTATGTTTGTATTATATAAACATTCCTTATACATCACATACTTGAAAATTGTTAATAAAATAGAGAATTAGTGACCATTATCATTACAACTTGGAAGCTTAATGCTCGAGAAATTAAAATTTGTATCTGAAATAATAATAAAATAAAAAATTATGTCTAAATTCACTAAGCTTACAGCTGAACAGCTTCAAACAAAGCGTAATTTCATCGAAAATTACCTACAATCTCACAATGCCGCTACTGGGTCTCTCTTCGATGCCAATGCCAATGTGGCACATAAAAACATCGCTACGATGGAGGCAGAACTCAATAAAGATATCAATATCCAAGTGAACCGTTCGCTCGTGTCTCACAAAATCGAACAGCTCTTTGGCAAAGAATTAGCCGATGAGTATATCCGTCAGATTGAGGAACACGAAATCTACGTGCACGACGAAACGAGCCTCAAACCTTATTGTGTGAGCGTTTCGATGTATCCTTTGCTCTTGGACGGGCTCGTAAAACTCGGTGGAGAAAGCAAAGCTCCGCAACACTTAGCAAGCTATTGCGGGTCGTTCGTGAACTTCCTCTTTTCCGTTTCCTCTCAGTTTGCAGGAGCGGTAGCAACGGTAGAGTTCCTAATGTACTTCGACCATTTTGCACGCAAAGACTATGGCGACGATTATCTCAATACCCACCGTGAAGTGATAGAAAACGAACTGCAACACGTAGTATACGCTATCAATCAGCCAGCAGCAGCACGTGGCTATCAGTCAGTATTTTGGAACATATCGCTGTATGACCGCCCTTATTTCGACTCGATGTTCGGTACATTCGTTTACCCCGATGGTAGCAAACCTTCTTATGAGTCTTTAGACAAGCTCCAACAGTTCTTTATGCATTGGTTTAATATCGAGCGCACCAAAGCGATACTCACCTTCCCTGTAGTAACCGCAGCAATGCTCACTAAGGACAAACACGTGTACGACGAGCATTTTGCGCGCTTCTGTGCCAAAGAACTCAGTGAGGGCAATGCATTCTTTATCTATCAATCGGACAATGCCGATTCATTAGCAAGTTGCTGTCGTTTACGCAATGAAATTTCCGATAATACCTTTAGTTATTCACTCGGGGCAGGAGGTGTTTCTACCGGTAGTATTAATGTGATAACTATTAATATGAATCGCCTTTACCAAAAACACTTGTCGTTGGAACGCACCTTAGATAATATCCATAAATACCAAGTAGCTTACCGCGCTATTGTTCAGGATTACAAAGATGCGGGTATGTTACCAGTGTACGATGCGGGCTTCATCTCACTTGATAAACAATTCCTCACCGTTGGTATCAACGGAATGGTGGAAGCTGCCGAGTATTTAGGGATTCGCATTTCCGACAACCCCGACTATAAGGCATTCATCAACAAAAACCTCAAACTAAT
Source organism: Capnocytophaga sp. oral taxon 323 (assembly GCF_001278825.1). Lineage (NCBI taxonomy): Bacteria > Pseudomonadati > Bacteroidota > Flavobacteriia > Flavobacteriales > Flavobacteriaceae > Capnocytophaga > Capnocytophaga sp. oral taxon 323. Next base: position 1,552,802 of record NZ_CP012589.1, on the reverse strand, counting down.
TTACGACAAAAATAAGGAAGCTAAAGCCAAATACGGCTTTATGTTCAATACCGAGTTTGTACCTGCCGAGAATTTAGGCGTGAAGAATGCTGCTTGGGACAAAGCCGATGGCTTACAAGTGCCACGTGATTGCTACAATTCGTATTTCTACATTGTGGAAGACAGTTCTCAAAACCTTATCGATAAGTTCTATTTGCACGGCAACGACTATATACAGTACTTAGACGGCGGTTCGGCTTACCACTGCAATCTCGAAGAATACACCACTGCCGAAGGTTTTTATAAGTTGCTAAATGTAGCCGCTAAAACGGGTTGTAACTACTTCTGCTTTAATATATGCGTAACCGTGTGCAACGATTGTGGCTATATCGATAAACACACGCACGACCACTGCACCCATTGTGGTTCTGAAAATATCGACCACGCGACACGGGTGATAGGCTATCTCAAACGCATTACTAATTTCTCTAAAGACCGACAAAAAGAAGCTAAAATACGTTACTATGGGAACGCTACGGTATAGCAGTTACGATATAGTCCTCCAAGAAGTACCCAACGAGATATCCCTGTGTTTTACCATCACAGGGTGTCCGTTGGCGTGTGAGGGTTGCCATTCCGAATATATTTGGGACGGTAGCAAAGGCTGTGCGCTTACTAATGAAGGTTTGGAACAACTGCTTAGCAAGTATGAAGATATGATAAGCTGTGTGCTATTTATGGGAGGCGAGTGGCAAGTAGAGACCCTGCTCTCGCTTATCTTCCAAGTGAAGTGCAAACGGCTGAAAACGGCACTCTATACAGGGCTCAACCTCAAGCAAGTACAGCGCAAATACCCTGAGCTGTTAGGGTGTTTAGACTACATCAAAACCGGCAAGTGGTTACCTAAACTCGGTGGCTTAGATAGCCCCACCACCAATCAAGAGTTTTTAAACCTGCAAACCGGAGAGGTGATGAATAAAGTGTTTTTAAAGGTAAAAGGAAAAGCCTGACTGCAAGCGTAGCTAGGTGTGTGAATAAGAAAATAATACCAAGATTTCACACGTACAGCTATCTCCTCTTTTATTGTCGCTTGTGTGATGGGAGGATAGACTACAAACATACGAAAGACAAACAGGAAGTAATAAAAAAAGAACGACTTAATTAAGTCGTTCTTTTTTATTACTTGTTTAACACTCTCCTTAGGGTAAGGGTGGCTAATACTAAATATACCAAACACAGTGCCCACATTCCCAGCCAATATGGCATAATGGTAGTGATATGAGCTCCCATCTGGGTAATAGATATAAAACCCTTGCTCCCTAAAGTAGTAGGTACAATATACGAAAAAGCACTCAGCCATTCAGGCATCGCTACGGTAGGCCACGAAAAGCCAGTAAGCATCACCGCAGGCAAAGAGGTATACATAATGAGCATAATGGCGTCTTCACGTCGATGTAAAAAGTTCAGCAAGCAAAGTCCCATAAATACAATCGACAGGATAAAAGGTATCATAAAAACCATAGTGCTTAGTATCGTGCTACGTACAGGAATGCCAAACAATGGCATTATAATTCCTAAAATAATGAGTAATATCACCATTGAAAAGGCTAAATAAGTAGTAGCTTTCCCCATTACAATAGGCAAAGCTCCCCAGAAACTATCGGAGTTAGGATATATTTTTTTAAGTTTGTTGCCTTCTCGCATCGTTCCTCCTAACATACCTACGGCAGTGAGTATGGTAGTTTGAAAGATAATTACAAGCACTATGGGAATAAGGAAAGTAGCATAACCTAAAGAGGGATTGTATAAGCTCACTACTTGGGCACTCACAGGCATTGCCTCATCGCGTGCTTGGGTAGGGAGTTTGCCTTGTGCCGAAGTGCGTTTCACCTCAACCCCTGCATTCAGGTAAGTAGCCGACACTTTGGTGGCGGTAAGTATTTGCTTGTAATAAAGCATATAGGAAGCATCGGCATAGACCGATATAGTGGGTTGTTCCCCGCGTTGTAGGTCACGTGAAAAACCGTTGGGAATAGCTACTATCCCGCGTATTTTCTCCTGCTGAAAGGCTTTTTCAGCTTCGGTGAGGTTGAGGTAACTGCTGTAAATAGTGGTCTGACTCGTGGCATCAATCATACGCAACAACTGACGGCTTTGGGCAGTATTATCCTCATCTACTACTCCAATAGGAAGCTCTTGCAAAGTCTCTTCGGAATAGAGATAAGTATAGATGAACGACACGGCAATCGCTACAATTACAAACGAAAAGAATACCGCTTTGTCGCGGAATATATATTTGGCTTCCCAAAGCATCGCACGAGTGAAGTCGGCTGAACTTTGATATATATAACTTCTAAATTGTTTCATATCCTCCTGATTTTATTTTCTTTACAAACATAGGGTAGGCAACTATCAGCAATAAGCCGAAGAGCAATAAGGCTAAAAGGGGTTGCCACGTCATCTCTACAGGTATCCCTTTGATCGCACGATTTACGTAGTATTTCATAAAATGAGCATAGGGGAAGATTTGCGCTAAATACTGCATACTCTTTGGCAATCCTTCCATCGGAAAAGTATAAGCGGCAAATGAGAAGGCAATCGCTGTAAAACCACTGCCTATGGTAAGTGCCGACCTAAAATTAGGCAATATAGAAACGAGTGCAATACCTATAATCTGATAGATTACTACTAAGGCAAAAGTAATAAGCACCACATTCAGCATTGGGATATGCAAAGGAGCTCCGATAAGCTCAAAGAGGAGGTAATTCATCCACCACGCTACAAAAAGGAGCACTAAGGTATAAGGCAAGAGTTTCCCCACAAGGGCTTTCAGCGGACTACCACCTGCTTGTTTGAGCCACTGTTTCCCTCGATGGTAACGAAACTCAACCCCCAATACATACACAGTTACCATCATTACAATCATTTGGAGCATCATTGGCAAGAGAGCTGTGAGCAGATAATAGGCATAGTTAGAATAAGGATTGTATAGACCGTGGTCGTCTACCTTTATGGGTTGAGCTTCGGCGCGTACCTTCTCGGTTTGTTGCCCTTTTTGCATTTTCTTCTTCATCACCAAGCCTGCTGAGAACATCCCTACGGTAGTTTGGAAATCCTTTTGGATAAGACTTGCCCCCAGCATAAACTGACTATTGGTATAGCAAATCACCAATTGGTTTTCACCTTTGAAGAGTTTTTGCTGAAAATCGGCAGGGATAACGATAAAGCCCATTATCTGCTGTTGCTGGATAAGTTGTTGGGCTTCTTTTTCATCGGTGAGTTTGATTTTCAGGTCGATGTTTGGAGTAGCATCGAGCATACGCAAAAGGTTTTCGGACAGCTGACTTTGGTCGTAATTGATATACGCCATAGGGAGGTCGCGTGGTACTCCTTTGTAGAATACCGCCGCAAAGAACCCAAAGATAACCAAGGGAAACACCAAAACGTAAAACAGCCGTTTGGGTGATAGGAAAAGGTTCTTGCATTCTTTTTTAAATAAATACATAATTAATTTGTCAATTAGCTAATTAGTTAGATTTCTTCAGCGTCTTCTAAGTTTTCTATTAAGATAGGGGTTTCTTCTTTAAAATGAAAAGAAACTCCATAAGGCTCGCAAAAGCTGAAACCACCTCCGGCAAAATGCAATATCCATTCTTTGTTGTCATAGAATAGGAACTGCGGACTTTCAAAAGGAACTTCTTGCAAGGGAACACTTAACAATCGTTTTTCTTCTTCTGAAAGATGAAAGCCATCTGAGCATATCAGCAGTTGTTCTTGAAAATAAGAAAGAGCTTTGGCAACCAACTTATCTGCGCTGACAAGGATTTTTTCAATAAAAGCAATAGTATCAGGTGCGATGGTTTTACTTTTGCTAAACACAGAAAAAGGTAGCTGTAAAGTTTCTTTGTAGAAATCACTTTTCCACTGATATGAAGCCTCCCAAAAATAGTCGTCTCCCACTTTTTGTGAGAAAGTAAGAGTGCCAAACTTGGTGTTATAACTTGATATGTTCATTGTTTTAACCAATTAATTTCTTCTTTACTAAGGAGAAAATATTTATATACAAAGTTTTCGCAGGCTTCTTGTTCGCTATCAAAAGACTGTTCATCACAGAAGCAACGAGTATCGGCAAGGCATACCACCCATTGGTTTTCTCGTTGCAGAAAGCAAGTGTTGCCCACAACTACATTTCCTTGATCAAAAGTATTTGTTTTAAAATAACACTGAGCAGGGTTATAGTTCAAGGCTTCTAAAGCTTGTAACAACTCTTTGAATGTGGGAATAGGGAGTTGTTCTTTTATCTGGGCTAAAAGTTGTTGCCTTTTCATCCTTTCTTGTTTGTTTTTCTTGGAAAACCAAATGAGTATAAACGCCCAAGCCAAAACAGCTATTAATAGAGGGGCAAGTATATTGTAATTCACAAGAGCAAAATTATATTTTTAAATTTTAAACATTTTGTTAATTGTTCTATGTTTATAAGGTTTTAAGTTTGTAGCAGTTTTATACATTCTTTCATTTTCTGTAATTGGTGACTTATATCAATCATAGATGTACAAATCTAAATCAATAGAACTGTTTAGTTTGCTTAGCAAATTGATAATATTGTTTTCAAAAACTATTGCTGGAGCAGGTTCTTTATTTGTTTCAACTTTGAAACGCATTATAGATTTTAAATTGTTTTTCTGCATAAATGAAGATATCTCCTCAATTCTTGGGGTTACAATTTTTTCAAGAGGCTTTAAACTATCTTCTACATAAAGAGATATAATATCTTTAAATGAATATTTCCAAAAAGTATCTGTACTTATCCTAAATTTTAGTTTATCACCTTTGTAAGCAAATTCGGTAGGAGATATATTTATGATTTTAGAAAACTCATCTATATCAAACATATCGCCATAAACAATAAAAGTTAATTTACTTCGTGTCATTCTATTCGTAAAAGTTTTTAAGTTTGTTTTTTTCAAATTCAGCGATAGTGTTATCGATGATTTCTTTGAGCTGATAAGAGGCATGCCCATCGGCATCTCTAAAAAGCCCCCAACTTGGTGACTTTGTAGTTGTTTTATTGTTTTCTTGTTTTTATGAATGTTGTAATTCCTAATACAAAAAATAATACCAAAGAAAGTACCACAAAGATACATTTCATAAGAGAAAAATAGGGCGCTAAGGTCTCTATCCATAAGTTTTCAGGATAGTGTGTGAGCATTGTAATGGTACTAAAATTTTCTGAATAATCAAAAATACCTCCTATTATTGGGAAATATGATAAGAAAAGGAGCTTTCTTTGGTTGAGTTTTTCTAAAAAGAAACGTATCAGTTGATAGTAGGTAATAGCAAACAGACCGGGATATATCATATCCACAGGAATTTGTCGGTATAAATAGAAATGGCGACCTTCTTCACCTAAACGCCTAAGTAGCTCTTGAATGTAAGTAGCATCATAAAACGGAGGCACATCTAAAATATCCATTCCTCCAGCCATTGCTTTAAGAGCTGGTACGGTTACCAACATCAAATAGGCATATACTGAAGTAGTAATGATAAAAAGTATCCAAAGTTTTTTCTTTTTCATTTTTAATTAATTTTTGTTGTTTTACTAAATTATCACGGATATTCCCAATCCTAAGAAAGATTACGGAGTTTACACCCCTAACGCTTCTCTTTCCTTCTTTGGTACTTTGGCAAGTACTTGGTCGTAAGAGTGCTGTATCATCTCCTTGATAAGGGCAGGGGGTAAGCCTTCTAAAAGTACAGTATTCCAATGTTTTTTGTTGAGGTGGTAGCCCGCTATAATCTTATCGGGGTATTGCTCGCGGAGTTCTATCGCACGCTCAGGATTGCACTTGAGGCTCACACTCATAGGCACGCGGTTTAGGTTTATCAGTGCAAAGATACGATTTGCTATGCGGAAGACCAAAAAGTCCTCCCCGAAAGGCATATCCTCAGTAGTGTAAGGCAAAGTTAAGCAAAAATCTCTAAAGGTTTCTATGTTCATTTCTTTCGAATGTTATATAATTCTCCGCCACTATCACTGTCTTTATAAATCAAGACCCTATCGCCCCAAAGGTCTTTTATTTGTATTATTTTCCGTGAGCTTTTGGTGTTCCATTTAAATTGGATAGAGTCATTGCCTATCTTAAAAGTATAGTATTTATAGCCGTAAGGATAAAACCAAAATGCAAAATGATTTCCTCCGCCCTGATTCCCCAAAACTACCTGATCAAATGAGTACAAATTATTGGTGATTTTATTATCTACTAAATTATAGCTTGGTGTTTGGGTATATTCTATTTCATAAAAAGTATTGTATTTATAATCTTCCGTAAAATATTCGCCTTTGCTTCCTATGCACACAATAGACGAGAAACCTACAGGAATTATTTTTTGTATTACACCTAATTGCTCGTCAATATATTGTCTGCCTATCTTTCTAATAGCTTCTAAATCATATTTTCCATTCTTATCTTTTGGAATAGAGTAGTTTTTAATAATACTATCGTGGCCTAAATACTGTAATTCCTTTACTTTTTCAGCTTTTGTCCAAGGATAAGTGTATTTATAGATAATATCCTTATATTTTTCGCCTATGACCTTGTCATAAAATGTTTTATTTCCCTGAAAAACACCTTTAGCATTTATCTTTTGTTTGATTTTAAAGTTTTTATCAAGTAAAAACCAATCGTATTCTTTGTTTAAATATATAAAATCGTCAGTTGGGTCGTAGATAATCCTATCAGAGCTCATAACATCTTCTTCAGTAAGTAGTGTATCTACTATAAAAAGATTTTTGTCAAAGCCGTTAAACTCAGGAATCTCAGGGTGCTTGTCTTTCCCTGGTACTTCATAACCGCAACTGCTATATAAAAATAGTATTGCTAATAGAATTACTGTTTTCATATGTGAATTATTGTTTTATTCTGGTTATCTTTCGCTGAAAGCTTAAACAGATTTCTTCTATTGATGTTTGCTTAGTATTAAACACGAACTAGGAGAAACGTCCCAGTAGGGGATAAATCTATTAATGAGCCAATTGGCAAATTAGCTAATTGCCAAATTACTCTTCACCATCTTGTATTTCTTCCTTTCTCCTTCAACAGTGGCTACTACTTTAAAACCGAGTTTTGTATAAAGACCTTTAGCTATCGGGTTGTCATCAAATACATTTAGGCTAATAGAATGAACTCTTTTATCCTCAAAAAGCATTGCGATAAATAACTGCATTGCTGAGGTGCCTAATCCTTTTCCTGTAAGCGAAGGATTGATAAGAAATCTACCAATATGTACGTTGCTCCCTTCTACTCTTATTTGCTGAATCATTCCTATAAAACTACCCTCTGCCTCAATACGAAAGCAATGAGACAAAGCATTGAGCGCTTCTATGGTAAGAGGATATTTCAAAGCATCTCCCGCCCATTGTTGCAAGAAATCAGCGCCTTTGCTATTTGTCCAATGTATAATAGCTTGCTTATCTTTAGTTGATAATCCTTCAGTTATTCTCATTTTATCAAACAAACTTACTTGCTTTTTAATATTATCTAATCAGATAGTTATCTCTACCATATTGCCATCAGGGTCAAGTATCACACTCTCGTAATACCCATCACCTGTGGTGCGTGGGGCACTAAAGCAAGTATAGCCTTCATCTATGATTTTCTGAGTAAGTGCTTCAACAGCCTCCTTGCTTCCTACACTGAAGGCAAAGTGTATGATCCCTTCACTCGTCACCTTGTCCAAAGGTTCACTGAGGTTGGGTCTCCACATTATTTCCAAACGAGCGCCACTATCAAAACTTAGAAAGTAGGTGCGTAATCCTGTTTTAGGATTATGGTACAACTCGTTTGATTTTGCCCCGAAGAAAGTCTCATAAAAGGCTTTAGATACTTCCAAATCTTTTACATATAAAGCGATGTGGTCTATTTTCATAAAAACAATTTACTTATTGATGGCTCAATTTTCTGATGAGTTAATCGGTTAATTTTTATCTTCAACTAATACCGACATTCCCGGTCTTAAATCCTTTACTTTTTGGGTGGGGTAGGCTTTGATAGCGAAAGTTTTCTTGTCGAAGTCGCCTTTGCTTTTGGTAGCTGTCCAAGTGGCGAAATCAGCTTGTACGGCTATGTGTTTTACTTCCAACTCTATCACTTGATTGGCAAGCGCCGGCACGATGCCTTTGAATTTAGTACCTATCTTAAAATCTGCCATTTTATCTTCGCGTATGTTGAACACCACCCACTCGTCTTGGGTATCAATGAGGTTCATCACAGGATAACCCGCATTCACGATTTCGCCTTCGTTGGGGATAATGGTTTGTATTTCGGCATCGGAAGGTGCGAACACTTTAGCACCTTCTTTATAGGCATTTACCTCAGTAATGACCCCTTGCGCTTGGGCTACGAGGGCTCGGGCAGCAGTTTTATCCTCTACACGAGCTCCGTTTTTCGCCATTTCGTATTGTGATTTAGCTGCTTCAGCTTGTTTTTGAAGGGCAACCATTTGGGTGTAAGCCTCGTCTTTCTTTTGAGCAGGCAATACCTTATCGTTATAGAGGTTGCTCACGCGCTGATAGGTTTTTTCAGCGAGCTGGGCAGCAGCTTGGGCTTGTTGCCATACATTGTAAGCCCCTTGAATCTGTTCGCTACGAGCTCCTCTTTGTGCTTTGTCGGATTGAGCTTGTGCTGCCAAACGTGCCGCTTCGGCTTGAGAGAGTTTGGCATCGAGTTCAGTGCTTTCGAGTTCTAAAAGAAGGTCGCCTTTGTGCACTTGGTCGCCTTCCTGCTTGTAGATAGCTTTCACCCTACCAGGTACTTTTGGGGCAACGTTGATTTGTTTGGCTTCTACTTGTCCTTGCAAATATACAGGTTCGCGGTTACTAAAAAAGTAGATAGAGAGAATAAGAACTACTGCAAATACAGTGATTGTTACAATAAGACCGGTGATGTTTTTCTTTTTCATTGTTTATTTAGTTAAGAGTTTATGAGAGGCACGAGCTACAAGCTCGCGCCAGCGTATGTTAAGAGCATTTGTGTCGCTCTACCTTGTTGCTTGTTCGCTGAATTTATCGCTCATTCCACAGGTTTCGAGGAGCTGAGCGAGGGTTTTGTCCATTTCAAAAAGGGCTTGGTAGCGTTTGATTTTAATAGAAGCCAAATAAAGGTTGGCATCGGCTACATCGGTGGAGGTGGAGAGACCTTCGGCAAAAGCTTTGTCGCGAGCACGTACGAGCTCTTCGGCAAAACGCAAACTCTCTTCTAAGCTGAGGTATTGTTCACGTTGCTTTTCAATCTCGGTGTACTGTTTTTTCACTAAGGTTTGTACGTCTTTTTCGGCTTGTGCAGTGATGAGCTCCACACTCTCACGCATCGCTTTGGCTTGGGCTATTTTGTTTTTGTCCTGCAAACCGTTGAAAAGATTCCACTGTAACCCTACACCCACTACCCAGTTATCGGGTTCAGTTAAGGGTAGATTTTCGCTCCACAAGTACTTTTTCCCTACTACGGCTACATCGGGCAAATAAGCGGCTTGTTGCGCTTTTACGCTTTGGGTAGCCATTTGGGCTTTGAGCTTGGCTTGCACAATCATAGGGTAGTGCTCTTTGGCTTGCTGTTGGTAGTACTCGAGCGATTGGAGAGGGGCTACTTCAAAGAGTTCGGTGGTGAGGGCAGTGAGTGGTTGCTCGGTAGTGCCCATCACACCATAGAGAGCTGTTTGCGCTAATTGTATGTCCTTTTCAGCAGCCATCACCTCACGCTCGGCATCGGTAACGGCTTTTTTGGCTTGCATTGTTTCTACGGAAGCTATCATTCCGTTCTTTTCGAGCTTTTGGGCATTTTCATAGTGATGTTGCGCTGTTTCAAACGACTGTTTTCTCACTTCCAACGCTTTTTGAGCTAACTGTACTTGAAAATAACGTTCCGCCAACTCACTGATGAGGGCATTTTCGGTTTTTTTGCTCTCTACGGTAGCTATTTCGGTGTTGAGCGCACTGACACGGTTGCCTACACGCACCTTTCCACCAGCAAAAAGCACCCATTTGGCATCGGCGCTTACTTTCCAAATGTCTTGTTTCTGAAACTCATAGCGCCAGTCTTGGGCAAAAAGCGGTTGCAACCTGCCAAGTAGGGGGGGTAAGTAGCGGACGCATAGGGGCAGGCACTTGGGTTGCGAATCCCTGTAAGCCAGTTTGCAAGGGCGCCTTATACTCGTTGAAGTCCAACGAAAGCGGGTCGGCGAGGTGCATATAGCTCGCATTGAGACTCAGTTGGGGCAGATAGAGCCCACGGAATGACTTGCGGTTATAATCGGCTGCTTCGGTTTGTTTTTCGATGCCTTTGAGTTTTTGGTTACCTGAACGCATCTGGCTAAGCGCTTCGTCGAATGAGAGCGATTGCGCTCGTAATGAAGCTGTTATCCCTATAACGAAGAGGCATAGTAAAGTATATTTTTTCATAAAAGAAAACTTTTTATTTCTACGGGGCAAAATTACGGCGATTTTTCCAGATGAACGACTCGTTTGTTTGCAAAGTTTTTAAGATAGATTAAAAAATAAAGCCTCTTAATTTATTTCTTCTCTATTTGACAGCCGTATGACTTTGTTTTATCAAAGGTTAAAATATATCGTTTTCCTTGGTAGGTGAATCTTACCCCTATTTGAGCTGTATTTTCAAAGGTTTCAGTGCGGGGTAAATCGGAAAGAGCTGTATCGCCTACTTGGATAATATGCATAAACAAGTCTTCTTTAGAAGCCGTTTGTGGGCTCACTTCTATACGCCAATGTCCCAATTGTGGGTGATTGGCGGGAGGGAGATTCATATTATACCCGTAATCTTGTGGAGTGAGTTTGGGTAGAGGCCAGTTGCGTCCGTCAGACCAGAAATCCTTTCCACTTCCACCTATTTTAGTAAGTGTAGCATTGGCAGGGAATAAAGTACGGCAAATCATCTTACCTCCGTCGGAGGTTTCTGAGAACTCCCTGCTACCTTTCATCACAGGTTCGTTGATGGTGTGTATCAGCCACGTTTTGGGATAATTCTTGTCGGTAGATGTTACCCTATCGAACACTACAAAAAGGTCGGGGTAGAAATATATAAATTCACGCACGACTAACGAGGCTTTTTGGCTGTTGTAGCTTTTGGTAGCATCGGAGACGAGATATACATAATCGTCAGTGATACGCTTCTCTTTCAATACAGAGCCTAATATGTTGTTTTGTCCGCCATCGTTGGGGATAGGTTCGAACTTGTTTTCGGTAGAAGCCCCTCCGCCCCAGTATTCGGGCATTTTTTCATTGGGCATTCTGATAGTTACGCAGTTATGGGCTACCGTACGGGCGTAGTAATGCGACAGATGCCAGCCAGGTTCGGGGCGGGTACCTGTATCTAACGCACGGTAACCTTTTTTGTAGATAGTGAAATGATTATTATCGAAGTGCTTGTGGTAAGGGGTTTTACCTCCGCTCACAAAAAGAGCATAAGTGTCGTTTTCGCCCGTTCCTGAACGCATAATGACTTCTCCCGTACCCTCGAAATACACGGCTCCTTTACCCGAAGGTGTCGCTCCCTGAGTTCCTTGAGGATATTTTTGTAAGAACGGCATAAAGGGTAGTCGTTCTGTATAGTGTTTCTTATTGAATAAGCCTAACAGGCGTTGTATATTGGTAGAACTTCCATAAAGAGAGGCTATCTCTCTCAGGTGATAATTGATGTCTCTTTCGGGGAGCAAGCAATCGTAGTGATAACTGTCGCCAAAGCCAAACTCGCGATTGTTTGGTAAGCGATTCCAATCGATATAGTCCAAATATTTGAATACGTAGTTGAGCCTTTGAGAGAGGTCTACGCCTGTGGCTGCGCGATGACTGCGAATGAAATTGAAATCGGCGATAGGATAAGCACCTAACGAATAGCCTACACACCCTGTGACAGCCCCTCCGCTCATACCGATAATATCACGACGATATTCTGCCATTTTCATATTCAAGGCAAATCCTTTTTGAAACATATCTTCACAGCGTGCGTTATCAATACCGTCGTTGTGAAAGGTGATACCTATATACCACGGTAGGGCGTCTGTGCCATAAAATCCTGTATTGTATCCCCCTGTATTCTCCCGATTGCGCTCTGGGCGTAATCCTTTTCCGTGCCAAGCAATATCCATCATTACCTGATAAAGAGGTTTGCCTATTTGCTCGCGTTCTTTGGGGGTTAAGTAGTTGTAAATCCAATCATAAGCACATAATGCATTGATTTGAGGGAACACATACCAATCAGCATTCAAGTTGTGACTTACCCGAAGGCGGTAATATTCAGTGATTTTTTGTAAGAATTTTTTGGTATAGTCGAGATATTTCGCTTCACCCGTTATCAAATATAATATGGCGACTTGCGATACTTTGGAGATTTTCAAGCCGTTATCAGTACCATTCACCGCGGTAGGATTTTCAAAAGAGATAGGTTCATTTAAGAGCTTATCCACATCTCTTTTAGTTTCGGTATACGTATCCAGAGCCGAGCTTTGGGCAGCGTTTTTGATATTCGGAATATCTTCTTTAGTAATAAAAAGGCGTGGGTGTTCGGTGCGAACAGTGCCTGTTATCTCTTGCTCATTAGGGTCTGTATCTTTACGACACGATAGCATCGCTATTAACAGAGTCCATAGCATCATAAATACTGCTTTTTTCATAAGTAAAGAATGTTTTTAGTTTATTTAATTGTTCTTGTTGCTTTGCTATATTTAAGGTGAGTTCGACGTAAGAAAAGTGTAGCTTACGCTACAGAAATCTTACAAATATTTACAAATCAAACAAATGGGCAACAAGTTGCCTTTAGACACATACTCTGCTATGCCAGCTCGCAGACTACACACAGATTACACGAGTTTGACTCGGATATTGTTTATAAAATGGAATGTGATTTGTTTCAACGATGCAAAGTTACGATGAAAAAACGAGATAGGCAACCGTAGCAAGATAGGTGGGGAAAAATTAGCAAATTGGAAAATTTGGAAATTAGAGAATGAGAGAATTAGGAAATGAGGTGCGAGTTTGAGTTAGAGGAATGAGGCTGTGCCTCAGAAATTAAACAAAAATTAAACAAAATCAAGGCCGCGCCTTGTAAACCAGCGGAGGTATTGTCAGTTTATTGAACTTTGGCAAAGGTGCGAGCCGCACAGGCAGTGTGAGCCACACGGGCAGATTAATTAGAAAATTAGAAAATGAGAGAATTAGCAAATGGGGAGGGTTGAGGAGTTCGGAAGAAAACGGAATTTTCCAAAAGGAGATTAAGGGGTGTTTTGATGAAAAAAGGGTGTAAGGAGGGTGGGGTTAGCTTATAGAGAGCTTATAGGAAGCTTATACGAATCTTGGACGATTGGTATAGAAAGGGTATATAAGTAATTGATTCATAACACAATACAACAGTGCTAAAAATGTTAAAATCGGGGTTTCGAGGCGAAGGAAAGAGAAAGTAATAACGCTCTCACCTGCCCTCTTTTTAAGAAAAGAGATATAGAGAGGTAAAGGTTGGGGCGGGAAAATATAAAAGTACGAAAAACTTTTTTTAATATCAATATTGACTGGTGTTTATTATTTTTATATCTTTGTACCTTATTAAGGTTATATTTTGTATTTTTTAAAGGCTTAAGATATGAAAGCAAGAAATATCATAATCTTTATCTTAATTTGCATTGCGTTGTTTTTCTATGTAAACTTCTTTTATGCTATAGAAGTTCCTTATTTTAGCTATGAGGCGATGTCGAAAACATTTTCTGTGCTAATCTTCCCTTTTGTGGGGATGTTTGTGTTCTTTTGGTTTCAAAAAAGAGGTTCTGAGCATTCTTAAGAGTCCTCTTCCGCTATGCTCTCAAAAAAGATTGATAATAAAAGTTATATTGACGTCGGTTAGACATAAAGTAGCCGGTGATAGGTGGGTATGTGAGAGGCTAATCATCGGAAATCAAGGCTACGAATTATGAAATAGCTTTTTAAGACTTCGTTTGAAGATTAAAATTGGGGCAAAGTTTGAGACATTATCAGAATGAGAGACACAAAGGAAGAAAAAAAGCGCCTAATATATGGTATTGCTTCAACGTATTTTGTGATTATGTATAATATTATAGGTGTAAACAAATTGAAATAGAGATATGAAGACAAGTATTATTTTATTTATAGCAGGTGTTGTGCTTATTGTTTTAGGAGTTCTTGCTAAAATATTGCATTGGGAAGTGCCTATTAGTGGTTCTTTATTAATGGTGTCAGGTTTTATACTGGAAATTACAGCTTTATGCTCGCTTTTAGCGAGAAGCAGGAGAAGCAGATAGTATTTCTTGATAGTTAGAGATTTTCTTTATAAAAGGAAGTAAAAAAGCACCAAAGGTAAGGGAGAATAGTTCTTCCTTACCTTTGGTGCTTATAGAAAACGGATTTTAGATTCTATTTTTTGCTATTTTGCTTGCCTAAATAATGGTCGAGTGCTACGGTCATTGAGGGGCTCTCAGGTGAGGGAGCTTTAATATCAATGATAAGACCGGCTTCTTCGGCGGCTTTTAGGGTCGCATCGCCATAGACGGCTATTTTGGTTTTCTTCTGTGAAAAATCGGGGAAACTTTTAAACAGCGCCTCTATTCCTGCGGGCGAAAAGAAAGTAAGAATGTCGTACTTATTTTCTTTAATGGCTGAAATATCGCAATATACAGTGCGATAGAACACTACGCGTTCCCATTTTATCTTGATGTCGTTTAAAGCTGCGGTAGCCTCTGGTTTAGGGGCATCGGAGCCTGGGAAGAGGAATTTCTCTTCTTTGTATTTTTTGAGGATAGGCAAAAGGTCAGCAAACTCTTTTTTACCTACGTATATTTTGCGTTTGCGATAGGTAATATACTTCTGCAAATAGTAAGCGATGGCTTCGGACTGACAGAAATACTTCATAGTTGTAGGCACCTTAAAGCGCATTTCTTCAGCAATACGAAAATAGTGGTCTACCGATTTACGGCTAGTGAGGATAACGGCTGTAAAATTAGTAAGGTCAATCTTCTGCATTCTGACGTCCTTAGCGGTCATTCCTTCGACCTTAATAAAGGGCACAAAATCCACTTTTACCTTGTGGTTTTCAATAATTTGTGCATAAGGTGAGCTTTCGGCTTTCGGTTCTGGTTGCGAAACTAATATCGATTTTACCTTCATAAATGTTATTTCTTTACACCTCCTAACGCCCTATTATGAAACAAATTGAGCCATTTTCTGTACTTCAATTAAGTATTTTGTTCCATAGATGAGAAAGATATAGGGTGCGATTTCGAGGGTGCAAAGATACAAAATAAAATAGAATAAATAAGGTTTTATTTCTTTTTGATTGTTTTTTATGATTTTAATCCAACCTAATACATTGATTGCTAACAATATGGATACTAACACAAAAAGTAATAAAAATAGCTGATTTTTATTGGTGAAAGGGATATAAACTCCCAAAAAGAGGAGTATAACCATTACAATTGCGGCATAAGATGAATAAGAAACCCTGGTGAAGATATAATCTCTTGCGAAATCATAAAGGTCGAACAGGCTACTAATCCATTGTTGTAAGAGGAGTTTTGTGATTAACAGTGAGAAGACTATAAGCACCAATTCCAGAAACATAAACTGAGAGTTGTAAAGTTCTGTGATACCAAAATTCTTTAGCATAACATAGAAAAGAAGAGCTAAACACACACATTGCAAGAGAAAAAGCACTGTCATAAAGAGGTGCAATCGGCGTTCCTTTTTGCCGTAAATTACAATATATTTATTGTTAAACAGTAAGTTTTGATAATCGGCAAAATGTTTAGGATAGAATATACGCAGGAAAGCCACCAACCCAAAGATGAGTAGGAAGGCAGGAAATATCCACGAAAGATAAGACTGATGTAGTTCTAAGGCTTCCAAATACTGTATTTTATTATGGTTCGACTGTTGCTGGGTTCTCTTTTAGGGTCTCTAAGGGTAGCTTTCCGATACTATCGCGTTGTTTTTTGAGCTTTTCTTCTACCTTTTTCACTATACGGTCATAGTCTTTAGGCAGGGAGGCGTAATAGACCATATTTTGTGCGAGCGAAACGCTATCAAGCTGATATTTCTTGTAGATGAACTGTTGCGAATTGAACTGTAAAGAATCTAACATTTGGGCTTGTGAAACCTTCATAGATTCTAAAACAGCCAAATCGTAGAGCATACTTTCCATTTGCTTTTCGTCTAAAAACTTATCGGGTTTGGGTACGATGTTCTTTTTGCAGGCTACTACAATGAATAGCAAAGCGAATATATAAATGATTTTTCTCATAGTCTTATCTGTTAAAAGTGATGCGTTGCCCTTGAGACTCTGCAATTACCTTGCCATTGTGGTACACCTCTTTGCCATTTACGAAGGTACTCACTACAACCGAGTGGAATTGTTGCCCTTCGAGCGGACTCCAGCCACACTTGTAGAGCAGGTTGTTTTTCTGTACTGTCCATTGTGTGTCCATATCCACCAAAACAAGGTCGGCGTAATACCCTTCGCGTAAGAAACCGCGGTCTTTTACCTGAAAAAGGATTGCGGGATTATGACACATTTTCTCTACTATCTTTTTGATAGAAATGGTGCCTTTGTAGGCTTTTTCGAGCATTGCCACGAGCGAATGCTGTACCAAAGGCGCGCCTGAAGGGATATTCAGATAGCCCTTGCGCTGTTTTTCTTCGAGGGTATGAGGAGCGTGATCGGTAGCAATCACATCGAGACGGTCGTCCAAGAGGGCTTGCCACAGCGCAGTGCGGTCATCAGCCGTTTTTACAGCAGGATTCCATTTAATGAAAGCTCCACGAGTAGTATAGTCTTCATCAGTAAACCACAAGTGATGTACACATACCTCAGCGGTGATTTTCTTGTCCTTTAGTGGAATATCATTGCGGAAGAGGTCGGTTTCTTTAGCCGTAGAGAGGTGGAACACGTGTAGGCGTGCGCCCGTTTTTTCAGCTAAAGCAATGGCATGTGAAGAGGACAGATAGCAAGCCTCAGCACTGCGAATATGAGGGTGCATCGCAATAGGAATATCCTCGCCGTACAATTCTTGATAGTGGGCTAAGTTCTTTCGGATAGTTGCTTCATCTTCGCAATGAGCAGCAATTACTAAATCGACATTATTGAAAATAGCTTCTATGGTTTTCTCGTTGTCTACGAGCATATTCCCCGTAGAAGAGCCTAAGAAAAGTTTCACCCCTGCACAAGCATTTTTATCTAAGCGTTTCAGTTCTTCGAGGTTGTCGTTTGTTCCTCCCAAAAAGAAAGAATAGTTAGCAAACGACGACTGTTTGGCAATGGCAAATTTCTCTTCCAAAAGCGGAATCGTTACGGTTTGGGGTACCGTGTTAGGTTGTTCAAAAAAAGTAGTTACACCGCCGGCTACTGCAGCACGACTTTCGGTAGCGATGGTAGCTTTATGAGTAAGCCCAGGTTCGCGGAAGTGTACTTGATCGTCAATCACCCCAGGAAAGAGGTATTTGCCTTCGGCTTCCACCACCTCATAATTCCCTTTGGGAGTGATGTGAGTACCTATTTGGGCAATGCGCTCTCCCTCAATCAGGAGGTCGCCTTGAAAGAGGGTATTTTCGTTTACGATGATTGCGTTTTTGATAAGGGTTTTCATTAAGTGTTATATTTTGAATAACTTATCGTCTTGTGATAAAGTAAGAATTGTATACGGACTAATATCTATATTTTCAGGCACTTTGTCTCTTAGTATCGGTACAATATACTGTCCATTTAGGTGGTTAGCAACCTCAAAGAGGGTATTGAGTTGGTTGTCGTGTATATTTTCTAATTGGTCGTGTAGGATAAAGTGCAGACAGCGAATCGCTAACTCATCAGCAAACTGTATGTAAGCAAAATCAAAGGCGGCTATTTGTCCTTTCTTTTTCCCTGTGCTAGGGTTGCCCTCAATATTCTGAATAGCTAAATCGTAACCATTTTCTTTTTTCTTCTGAAATAGCAGATAGTGTTCTCCATAAAGGATATTTGACATCTTACTAAAATACTTATTAAACAGAGTAATTCGGTTTTGCATAAGCTTTTCTTCTGAACCAATACTTTTGTCAATAATAGCTAACTCATCATCTATATTTTTTATTGTATCTATCGATTGTAACCAATACTCTTTCTGTTTTTCCAAATTCCCTTTTCGCTCGTAATGATTATTGAGTTCCGATACTATTTTCTCAATACTTTCCCAAACACCTATTTTTTTCACCTTTTCAGTGAGTTCTATCTCTTTTTTTCGATAGGAAGCTAAAGTGTTTTTCAAGTTTCTTAATTGTTGCTCTATATCAGGTAGCTCACGGGTAATGTAAGCCAACTTTTCGGCTATCAAATCGTTATGAAACTTTACTGTTTGCTCAAATGATACCTGTATAGTAGGTATTAGGGCTTTTGCTTTTTCGTATAGTGCGGCTATCTGTATTGTATCAATATGAGTATGGGCAGCCTCCAAATCAGTCTTGCTTTCTAATATAAGAGCTTTTCTCTCTTCCAAAACACTTATTTCAGAAGCAACGCTATTAAGGATTACCTTTGTTTGGTTTAGCTCTTCTATGTCAGTATTATACTGTTCGTTCAGATTAAAATCAGCCTTTTTGCTCTCAAGTATAGCTATCCTATCAGTGTGAAATTGCAATTGTTGTTCTACAAATCCAATGTCACCCCCTCCCTCGCGTATGAGTCGTCTCTGAAAGCTCTTTTCTTCTTTTTTTCTTTCCAGCAGTTTTGTCTTTTCAGCCGATGAAGCTGTACTAAGTCCTAACCAAAATAAATATAAGGCTTCATATTCGCCCCCTCTAGCATAAGTACCTAGTACTTTTATAATATTAATCATTCTTTCAGGGGTAATACGTATATTTTTAGAGATGATCTGCCTAAAAGAGGGTAGAAGGGTATCTGTATGAAAAATGAGTTGTTTAAGTGCTTTACAAAAACTCTTATCATCTTTGTACTGCACGCCGTTTATAGTTTGTACTTTCTGATTTCTCTTCAGAAAATTCCTTTCTATATATATTTTATCACTTTCATCACTCTCAAAGTCTTCTACTATCTCAAGAGAAAGCAGCACTTTGCTTTTTAATAAAAAATCCTCAATCTGTGTATTAGGCTGGGTTATAAATTCAACATCTTTATAGATAGCTTCTCCTTTTGCACCTAAGCAATAGTCTATTAAACGTAGTAAAGTAGTCTTACCTACATTATTGCCTGTAGTCTGCTGCTGTTGGTTCTCAGGAGTTTCGTCTACTATTAGGTTCATACCTTTCCTAAAAACGATTTCTCTAATGATACCTTCTTTATTCTGTATGCGTAATTTCTTTAAAAACATTTTGTAATTCCTCCATTATCTACATTTCTTATGACTCCCAATATAAAAAGCCAGTCCAAAACTAATAAAAATAAGCTAAAAGAAACTTTCTGAGTTTTTACAAATTCTTTGTGAAGCTCATAATAGTCATAATTTTTTTTATTAGAAAGGCTCAACAGTTCAATGAGCTTGCCTCCTAAATAATACACATCGTGTTGCGGACTTATGTTTTTGCTTACTATCATCGTGTAGGTTCTTCTAAAATTTCACAGCGCATAAAGGCATCGGTTAAAATTATAGTAATAGCTGAGTCAATAGCTTCACTGAATACTTTCTCATCTATTTCATTTATCTCTTCATTTGCTTGATCCCAAAGTTTGCGCTGAATATGCTCAAAAATACTGTCGGCATTAGCTCTAATTTCCTCTAAATCACCATTGTATCTACCTTTTTCTTTTAAGTACAGTAAACGAATGTTTTTTAAAACAACTTCTTTTTTAACAGAACCTTGTTTTTCAATTTCATCGTATATTTTGTTCAACTTGCCCTGATAAACACTATGTTCCTTAATAATGTATTGGTAATCTTTAAGGTGATTGTATTTTATTTTCTCTTCAGGAGAGGGGGCAATCCATACCTCATCAGGTTCAGGATCATTTATAAAGTGTTTCCCTAAGCTATTGATTACCAAATTCAGTGCCGAAGGGTATTTGCTGAGTACATTTTGTTCTGATATTTTTTTAGCGATAGCTATTTCGTGTTTTCGCTTCATCTCTTTCAGCTTTTCAACTGGATAAAGAACTGCATCATCATCAATTATTTTATGATGTTTATGGCACAATAATATCAGATTGTCATAGCTTCTCCGCTCGTCTTCAGTACTGTTTTCATTATAACGTTGTCCACCTTTTTCAGCAGCTTCTATATGACAGATATTAGACAGGTTTGTACCTCCTTCATCAAATAAAGTTTCTTTACAACCAGGAAAGGCACATTGGTTTCCCGATTTAGCATAAAGTTGCCCTATTACCTTCTCTGTTATTCTTTTTCTCATTAGTTTTCGTAAGTTTTATGTTTATGAAAGCTTCAATATCAAATGTTTATACCTCCCTCCAGCAAGTTCCTGATGATTAGCGTATTCAAAACCTAAGCGGGTGTAGAGGCGTTCAGCTTCAGGGTTATTCACATCTACTAATAGTCCTAAGGGCTGCGAGCTCACCTCGCACAGGTGGCGTACAAGCTTCGAGCCTATCCCGCGCCCTTGGGCGGTGGGTAGTACACTTAGCGTATCGATGTACAGTTCACCTTCGGCGGTCTCATCTTCTAAAACAATATCAATACCATAGCTACTGCGAATGAGTGCTAGCACAGGGGCACGCAAGGTGTGCAAGTGAGCACCATCATAGGCAATAACCGACCCTATTACAGTATTGTTTTCCTCGTATACCCAAGCATTCTGGTAGGAATACTGATTGCCTTCCTGCTCAAAGAGATTTTGGAGTAGTGCAATAGCATCTTCTCTATGTTCTTTGCCAATCATCTTATAGACGATTTCTTCCATTGCCTGAAACATCAGAGGAGCGACAGCAGAGGCATCGGTAGGGGTTGCAGGTCGTATCATCAGTTTAAAAATATCAGTTTTTGAATGAGAGGTTCCCCTAAACGTTCGTTGAGGTTATCAATAATCTTACTCTTGCCATAACTGAGTTCGTTACTGAGTGCAGGCGAGGTAAGACGGACGTATAACGTACTGCCTTTTAGCTCTACTGAGGAGGTATACTTAGCGATTGCTTTGCCCATCAGCTCATTCCACAGTTCCGGTAACGAGGCTTTCTGTAGTCCGTACGTTAAATGATTTTGTTTGACAATTTGCTGAATGACTTCTGAAAGAGTATTTGTATTTCCGTCCATAAATGCAAAGGTACAAAATAATTGCGAATAATGAATATTTCTATAGCTTTCCGTCTTTAAAATCTAATAATTTGAGTTCCTCACCATCGAAAACGGCATAGGTAAAGTAGTGTATCCAGTCGCCGGTGTTGATATAAGTGCTTCCCTCCCCTACTTTGATAGTCATTGGCAGGTGGCGGTGACCAAAAAGGAAATAGTCGTAATGTTGCGTCTCAAGTTTGCGTTTGCAATACTGTACCAACCATTCGTTGTCTTCGCCCAAGAAACGCACATCTTCATCACCTGAGATGAGCTTGTTTTTCACTGAGAGGTATTGCGCCAATCGCACACCTATATCGGGGTGTAACCAGCGGAAGAGCCACTTACAAAACGGATTGGTAAAGACTTTCTTCATCCGCTTGTAGCCTTTATCACCGGGACCTAAACCATCGCCGTGTCCTATCAAGAAGCGTTTACCATTACATTCCACTTCTAGCGGGCGACGGTATACGGGAATGTTCAACTCGGTTTGGAAATAATCGTCCATCCACAAATCGTGGTTGCCTACGAAAAAGTAGATAGGGATACCACTATCTCGCAGTTCAGCGAGCTTGCCAAGAGTGCGCACAAAGCCTTTGGGGACGACCATTTTGTACTCAAACCAAAAGTCGAAAAGGTCGCCTAAAAGGAATATTGCCCCTGCATCAGGTTTGATAGTATCAAGCCATTGCACAAACTTTGCTTCGCGAGGTTTACTTTCCGCAACAGTGGGTGCTCCGAGGTGATTATCGGAAGCAAAGTATATCTTTTTATTTTCGGGTAATTCTATGGATAACATTGGTTCTTTAAGTTATCATTTATACAAAAATGTCTTTTCGTATCAATGAGCAATATGATATGGAAAAAAATGGCGTTTTTTTTCCACGTTATACCATACGTGCCAAAAAAAGACGTTTTTTTGCTACGTTATACTTTTCGCTTCTTGTAAGGAAAGGGTATTGATGAGGATTTGCTCATTGGGTATCGTTTTTACTACCCCTTTCAGTTCAGCTAAATGCCTATGTGATAGCGTGAGCTGTTTGAGTATCTCACGGGTCTCAATTTCTGGTGGAGGTGGTAATAAGGGTAATGTAAAATCCGTTTTCATTATCAAACATTCATCAGTTCAGTGAGGTCTTTTTGTAAGAACTCGGTATCGATATATACTTCTTTAGGGTCTTGAGGGTTGTAATACACATTGATATAGCCTTGTACATTGAGCTTTACTTGCGCTACACTGGCATCTATATCGGCAACAGTAGTTTGATATACTTTTACAGGAGTAGTAGTTTTGTCGTAACACCTTATATAACTAAGCTTCAATTTTTCTTCTCCTAATCGCAATTTACTGAATAACATTGTCTCAGTGAGAAGCATTGTTTCCTCGAAATCACTTTTCATACGATTGTCTTCTACGGCTTGCAAATCGAAGGTTGTATTTTCATTCATCACATCACAATGTTCAGCATCAATACGCTTTTCTCGCCAGTGTTTACGAATATAGTTTGGTGTATTCCTGTTTAAGGTCTTTTGAGTAAACGAATTGCGCAAACGTTTCTTGACGTTTGTTTTGTAAAACCAAAAGATAATGCTTAATATAATTATTAGTACAAGTACCATAGTTTACATATTTGTGTTATGAATTTTTTTAAAGGGTTAATTGCCATTAGCCCCTACAACAGAACGTAAAAGCAACTGATTGTCGATATAATCAAATTATCCAAAGGTGCGAGCCGCACAGGCAAAAACTTTGGCAAAATGTATAACGCCTTACTTTCCTCTTAATTATCTGAGGCGAACCATTCGGCATAGGAGCTTTCGGTTTCGCATAGGCGTACTGAAAAGAGCTCGACTCCGGCGGGTAGTTGGTAGGCGATGCGTCGGGCAAAGTCGGTTACGAGGTTCTCGCTGGTGGGCTGATAGGGCACGGTGATGATGCGATGACCTTTGGCGCGCAGTTCTTCGGCTAATGCCTTGTGAGGTGAATGTTCGTTGAAGACCATAGCGTGGTCGAACGCTTCGATGATTTGCTCCTGCACGATGCGTTTGAGGTCGCCGAAGTCTATTACCATACCGTTTTTCACGTTATGGGGGTCGGTAATAGGTTCGCCTATGACAGTTACGTAGAGCTTATAGCTGTGTCCGTGCAGGTTTTTGCATTTGCCATCGTAGCCGTAAAGCGCGTGTCCTGCTTCAAAATCGAATTTTTTAGTAATGCGAATCATAGTTTAGACATTAGGGTATAGGAATTAAAGTGCAAAGGTATGAAATAATTAGGAAATTAGAAAATTTGGAAATGAGAGAATTTGAAAATTAGCAAATTAGAAAATGAGAGAATTAGCAAATGGGAAGGGTTGAGGAGTTCGGAAGGAAACGGAGATTTCCAAAAGGAGGTTGAAGGGAATTTTGATGAAAAAAGGGTGTAAGGAGGGTGGGGTTAGCTTATAGGGAGCTTATAGGGAGCTTATACGAATCTTGGACGATTGGTATAGAAAGGGTATATAAAAAGTTGATTCATAATGTGATACAACAAGTCTAAAAATGGTAAAAACGGGGTTTCGAGGCGAAAGGAAGAGGAAGAGGCACTAGGCCTTAGGCCGTAGGCAATAGGGGGTATGACGGAAAAGGAAATTAATGACGAATGACGAGGGACGAATGACGGGGTGATGTGAAGCATAGCGCGATGATAGATTAACTTTGAGTGTAGGGAATAAAGGCATTGAGAAATTGGTAATTTGAGAAATTATCAGTATTTTTGCATCTATTAAAATCACATTTATTAAATATTAATAAGTAATGAGAAGGGTATTTTTGTTTTGGCTATTAGCTTGCTCTTTTGTTCAAGGGCAGACTTCTATTTGTATAGGTGAACAATTATCGGTTTCTTCTAAAGTGTTAGGTGAAACGCGTACTATAAGTGTGTATTTGCCTGATTCGTATTACGACTCTACTTTAAAAAAGACAAATTATCCTGTGGTGTATCTGCTTGATGCAGAAACAAACTTCAACTATTTTACTACTTTGATGGGGAAATTGGCTCAGGGAATCCCTAATGTACCAGAAATGATTGTCATTGGAATTGAAAACACTCAGCGCGAAAGGGATTTTGGGAGCGATAGTGACCGTTTTTGGCAGTTTGTGGCTGATGAGCTTATTCCTTTGGTTAAAAAACAATACAGATGTAGTGATTTTCGCATTTTAGTAGGTCACTCATTGAGTGGATTGTCGGTGGTTTCTGCTCTTAACAAACATACAGAGCTATTTAATGCTTATATTGCACACGACCCGAGTTTGTGGTGGGGAAAAAACGATGGAGAGCGGTTGTTTGAAGCGAATAAAGGAAAGGATTTTAAACATCGGATTTTTTATTTATCGTATTCGGGGAAGAAGGTGCGAAACAATGGACGCAGTAGGCATCGGGAGGCGATAGAGGCGGTACAGGCAATGGCTGCAAAGGGAGCTTTTAAGAATTTGGAGACTTATTTTGTTGAATACCCTAACGAGAATCACGGCACAATACAAGTGGTAGGAAATATGGATTTGATGCGTCGGCTTTTTGCAGAGATGTTCATCGACCGCAACGATATTGAGGAGAATCCAGCAGTTATCCAGCAGCGGTATGAGGCGCTTTCTAAAAGGTTACATTATAAGTTTGTGCCGAGTGAGAAGTATTTGAGAAATACCGAGAAATGGCTGAAGAAAGTAAAAAGTGAAAAGTAAAAATAGAAAAGGTGCTTAGAGAGATTGTTTTCCAAGCACCTTTTTGTTTTATTATTTGAAGTGACCAATAGCGTTGATGAAAGAAGCTCCTTTTACAGTGAGACCTTTGGTGGCTACATTGGTAGCAGGATTAATTACATAGATAGCAGGGTCACTGTTTTTTACATTTACTGGTAGATAGACTTTACCATTATAGACAGCAAGTTCTACGGGGTTTGACGTCATATTGGCAAAATCAGAGAGAGCTGGCAGTCCGGTTACCCAGTTGAAGGATTTAGCTTCCATATCTACAATAGCAAAGCGGTTTACATCTACTCCATTGAGGGCAGCTTTTGAAGCATCATTAAAGAACTCAAGCAAGAACTTATTACCGGTGATATGCCATACACGACGGAAGATTCCGTTACCGGATACTGCTGAAATATCAAAGAAGTAAGAGGCATCAAAGTCGGTAGCACCTTGTTTGATACGCAAAGCACCTGCAGGTTTTGTTGAAGCAACATCGGGAGTTTGAGGGGCTTTTACTTTAGGAGGATTCTTAGCAATTGCTCCTGAAAATACATATACATCGCCATTATCGGCTTTACCCATTTCTAACAAATATTGAGATTTGAAACGACCTGCACTATAGCTGAGCTTATCGCTTTTATAGCTACGTTTGAGGTTCAAATCTTTATCGAGTACTCCTACATAAACCACATCAGGATTGTGGATTTTACCAGTACTTGAACCTTGAGCTACTTGCACATCTTTGTAATCAGAAACTATCATACCGCTGAAGAACTCACCGTTACCATTGTCTAAGATACCAGCAAACGACACAATTTCTTGAGTAGAAGAGGAGGTGTTCATCTCAGGAAGGAGATTTGCTGTATGGATAGTTTTGGTAAAAGCTTTAGTATAATTGTTGGCATTGCGGAAGTTGAAGGTTGCACCGTCCTTTTTGCCTTCGTATTCTTGTCCGCCTACTACAGTTATCCAATAATCACTGAAGAAACCGAAAGTAGTGGCACGTTCGGCTACGTCAAAATCAGTAAGATGTTTTATACCTTGAGCTGTTTTTTCGTAAGAAATACCGATACCAGCTCCTTTAAAGCCATAGGATAGACCTACTGCTGTGTTCTTGTTGAACTGCCAGAAATAGCCATTAGCTTCTTTGAATTGTTCTTGGTTAGCAGAAAGAGGGAGTTCACCATTTTCTACGTTTTTAGCGACTAATAGATAACGAGTTTTATTTTGATCACCTCCAGCATCGATGAAGAAGTTAGCTCCCTCGGCAGAAGGAGGAGGTACTGGAGTATTATCGTCTTTTTTGCAAGACGTAAGGGCTACGAAGCTAACTAATGAGCCTACAAGTAGCGTTTTTTTGAATGTTTGAAAATTGATATACATATATTTAGAAATTAGTTGTTAGAAATTAGGGGTTAGTAGAATCGGTAGGAGAGTTTGGCATAGAAAGCGCGACCGGCTTTTTGGAGGCTGTAGTTATCGTACAACAATTCATCGGTGATATTTTTGACTTCTACGGAAAGACTTAACCGTTTGTTAGGGGTGTAGTAGGTAAGACTGACATCGTGTGAAAGTTGGCGAGGGACTTTAATTTTTGTTCCTTCGCTTTGCCACGAGGTAAAAAACTCTTCGGTGAAAAAGAGATTATAGTTTAGTGATAGTCTGTCGCGTTTAGCAATGAGGCTTTCTATATTACAAGTAGCATCGGCGTTGCCAAATAGATAAGGCATATTGGGCAAACGGTCGTTATAGATAGCAGAAGGGCGACCTGTTTCAGTAAATTCTTCTTTGTTGCGCAAGTTCATATAAGACAAGTTGCCACCTACTGAAAATGCATCTTTATAGAAGAAATAGCGCAGGGTAGCATCGACTCCCATATTGAGTACCTTACCGTGATTTCGGCTTCCTGCAGAGCCTTCATTAGCTCCTGCACTGATAATACTTCTGATGATATAATCTTTGATATAACGATAGGCAAAACCCACTTCTATTAAGAATGAATGCACTTTGAACGCAGGTTGATAAGAGAGATTTACATTCAGGTTATCGCTATTTTCGGGTTTGAGCTTATAGTTACCAATCTCTAAATCGCCATCGCCAAAAAGTTCGGTATCAGTAGGTAGACGGAGGCTTTTTTCATAAGAAAGTTTGGCTTGTAGAGGCTTTAAGAGCTGATAAGTAGTCGCCCCACCATACCCCCAAGCCTGAGTGTGATGAGTTTCTTCTTCATATACCGCGCGACTTCCATATCCAGTAACAATCACTGGACCTGTTACAGCTGTATTGTAATATTTACCGAAAGCTAATATATTCCAACGCTCGGAAGGGGTAAACTTATATGATAATCCAGAAATATTTTTCTCATTGACACGCCTCATAAAATCGGAATCGAGGGTATAGTTGGTAATGAGCATATTTTTGTTGCGTCGAATGTAATTACTGAATGTGTGTGTGAGTTGAAAAGAGTGTTTTTCACTGAGTTGATAGTCTAAGCGTGAAGTAATATAGCCCGTTTTACCTTCAAAAATAGTATTCTGGAGTTGCGATTCACCACGAGTAACCATTGGTTCATACTCACCCGTCCAGCTATAACGGCGAGCTTCTTCATCTACATTTTGAGTGGTGGTAAAATCATAACGCCCTGTAAGGAAGAAAGAGAGACCGTTGAGGATATTCTTTTTCTCATATTCTACTGAAGATGAATAGTTATGAGATTTGCGGTACTTACCTCCGAAGACTTTTTGCATTAGGTTGGCGTTTTGGAGTTGTTTATCCTCCTGACTATAATTGAGCGCAAAAGAAAGTTTATCAGCCCATTTTTCATCGAAAATATTCACACGACCTATGATAGCCTCGTTGTGATAACGGTCGTGAAAGCGTTTGAACCAGCGTTTTTCTTTAGAGTAAGAGCCTGTTTGGAGGTCGAGATATTCAGTAAATACTTTATAGCTGTTATCGGAGTAATTTTGGTAAGCATTGAGTTCTACACTGATGTTATCGGTGAGGAATTGCCCGAGGTTTAAGGTACTTTTATGGGTGTTGAAAGAACCAAAAGTATAGGATAGATTGCCGTAGTTGTATCGGCTTTTGCGTGTTACTACATTGATAGCACCCCCAAGAGCATCGGCACCAAAAGTAACAGGCACCACACCTTTGTAAATTTCGATACGTTCGATAAGTTCAGCGGGAATATTATTAATGCGAAAAGAGGCATTAGCTTCATTCATAGGTACCCCATCGATAAAGATACGCACGTGACGACCGGTAAAGCCATTAAGATTGATTGCTGTCTCTGCCCCAACCCCACCAGTTTCGCGCATCTTCACTCCCGATACACGAGCAAGCATATCGGCAGCATTGCTGTTGAGATTGCGGAGTTGTTGAGCTTCGATAGCAACCACGTTGTAAGCTGCTTTTTGCACTTGCTTGATAGGTGATTGCCCTGTGAGCACAACCTCACTGAGTTGCGTAACTTCTTCTTCAACAGGTTGAGAGAAGAGTTGAGTTGCACAAAAAGAAGTGAGTAAAAGGATTATATTTTTAGGTGATAAAGGCATTAATATTATTTCTGATGAGAAAAAAAGAGGGTGCAAAGATAGTAAATAAAATGGAATGATTCTAAAAAAATAGAAAATATTTAATGTTAATAATATCAGAAGTGCTAATAATCAACCTTTATGAAGTTTCAAACTTAGGCAAAGTGTGTATTGCTAAAAGTGATACATAGGAGTTTTTAGATTTTTAGGAAAATCTCGGAGGGACTAGGGTTTTCGGAGGAAAGTTTGGAAAAGAGCGGAGAGGCTAATGAGGTTCGGAAGGAAACGGAGGAATTCAAAAGAAGGTTAAGGTGATTTTTGGTGAAAAAAGGCTGTAAGGAGGGTGGGGTTAGCTTATAGAGAGCTTATAGGAAGCTTAAACGAATCTTGGACGATTGGTATAGAAAGGGTATATAAGTAGTTAAGAATGAAGAGTTAAGAGTTAAGTAAAAAAGGTAGTTTTGAGGGTAATAAATCGAAAGAAAAGAGAAGAGAAATTGGAGAATTAGTCAATGAAAAAGCGCGATGTTTATTATTTTAAACATCGCGCTTTTCTTATCACTTTGTCAAAATTTAGGGATATTGGCAAAGTGTTTAACAGCTTGTCGTGCTACGACCGACTAACGACTATTCTTGTTGTTACTTCATCGAAGGCTATTTCTTCACCCTCTGGCAGGCTATCTACAAAAGTGATGCTATCAGTAAGGGTTTCGTTCTTGATATAGGCTTCATTGGCTGTAACAGCTTCTTTTAGGGCAGGGTGCGCTTGAAGGCGTATTTGTATGCGGTCGGTGATGTCGTAATCGTTGTCCTTACGGATATTCTGAATACGGTTCACCAACTCGCGAGCGATACCTTCTTGGCGCAATTCGGGGGTGATGTGAATATCTAAAGCTACCAACAGACTGCCAGCGGTGGCTACCAACCAGCCTTCTATATCTTGGGTGCTGATTTCTACGTCGTCCAAGCTCAAAGTAACCGTTTTGTCGGGCAGTTGCAAGCTGTAAGTTTGTGCTTTTTCAAACTGTGCTATTTCCTGCTGACTAAATTCTTGTATCGCTGTGGCAATAGCTTTCATATCCTTGCCAAACTTAGGTCCTAAGGTTTTGAAGTTCGGTTTGATTTGTTTTACCAATATACCTGAGGCATCTTCCAAGAGTTCTATTTCCTTCACATTCACCTCGTGCTTGATGAGGCTTGCTACGGCTTCTATTTCAGCGCGCTCGGTAGCGTTGGCTATCGGTATCATTATCTTTTGCAATGGCTGACGCACCTTGATGCTTTCTTTCTTGCGCAACGATAGTACTAAGGACGAAATAGTCTGCGCTTTCTGCATCTTGCTTTCCAACGATTTATCGATATAGCTTTCATTGGCTACTGGGAAATCGGTGAGGTGTACACTCTCTTTGTTTTCTTTACCGGTAACGCTCACCAAGTCTTTGTACAATCTATCGGCATAGAAAGGTGCTACAGGCGCCATCAGTTTGGCGATGGTTACCAGACAGGTGTAAAGGGTTTGGTAAGCAGCTATTTTATCGGTTTCGTATTCACCTTTCCAAAAACGGCGACGTGACAAGCGTACGTACCAGTTGCTGAGGTTTTCTTGTACAAAATCGGAGATAGCACGCGTAGCGCGAGTAGGCTCATAATCAGCATAGAGCGCATCTACTTCTTTGATGAGGGTATTGAGTTCCGAAAGTATCCAGCGGTCTATTTCTGGGCGTTCAGCTAGTGGTATATCGGCTTCTGCATAAGTGAAGCTATCGTTATTGGCATAGAGCGCAAAGAATGAATAGGTGTTGTAGAGCGTACCGAAGAATTTACGGCGCACTTCGGCTACCCCTTCTAAATCGAATTTGAGGTTATCCCAAGGATTCGCGTTGGAAATCATATACCAGCGAGTGGCATCAGCGCCATACTCGGCTATGGTAGTGAATGGGTCTACCGCATTGCCTAAGCGTTTCGACATCTTTTGTCCGTTCTTGTCGAGCACTAATCCGTTAGACACTACGTTTTTGTACGCCACACTGTTGAATACCGAAGTAGCAATCGCGTGGAGCGTATAGAACCAACCGCGTGTTTGGTCTACTCCTTCGGCGATAAAGTCGGCTGGGTAAGCGGTATGGTTTTCTATATAGTCTTTGTTTTCAAAAGGATAGTGCCATTGTGCATACGGCATAGACCCTGAGTCAAACCACACGTCTATAAGGTCAGTTTCGCGTTGCATTGGCTTGCCCGAAGGCGATACGAGCACAATGTTATCTACGATATTTTTGTGTAAATCTACCTTGTCGTAATTGCTTTCGGAGTTGTCGGCCACTACAAAATCTTTATAAGGGTCGGCTGTCATCACACCTGCCGCGATAGCTTTTTGTATTTCGGCTTTCAGTTCTTCTACCGAACCAATGCAGATTTCCTCTTGCTTATCGGCTGTACGCCAAATAGGTAACGGGATACCCCAATAGCGCGAACGCGAAAGGTTCCAGTCGTTAGCATTTTTAAGCCAGTTGCCAAAACGCCCTTCACCAGTAGTTTTAGGTTTCCAGTTGATGGTTTCATTGAGCTCAAACATACGGTCTTTGAAGTCAGTAACCTTTATAAACCACGAGTCGAGCGGGTAGTACAACACGGGTTTATCTGTACGCCAGCAGTGCGGATAGCTGTGTACGTATTTTTCTACTTTGAAAGCCTTATTTTCTTCTTTGAGGAGAATCGCCAAGCTCACATCCCACGATTTTTCAGGCACTTGCCCTGCATTGTAATACTCATTTTTGATGTATTTACCGGCAAAAACCTCAGGAATATTGTACCCTGTGATAAATTTCCCTTGCAAATCTACTAGCGGAATCAAATTGCCGTGCGCATCTTTTACGAGCATTGGGGGGATACCGTATTCTTTGGCTACACGGGCGTCGTCTGCACCAAAGGTAGGCGCAATATGCACGATACCCGTACCGTCATCGGTGGTAACAAAGTCACCTGCAATCACGCGGAAAGCTTGGTCAGCATTCTCGACAGGAGCACACCAAGGAATGAGCTGCTCGTAAGTAGTGCCTACAAGGTCAGCACCTTTGCATTCTCCTAATACTTGGTAAGGAATAGTTTTACTTTCAGGCGTATAAGCCGCTAAGGCTTGTGCATCGCCCTCTACGAATTTCTTGCCGAATTGTTTTGCCAAAAGCGGTTTGCCGATGATGATTGTTATCGGCTCAAAAGTATATTGATTGAATGTTCTTACGAGTACATAGTCAATCTCTTTGCCCACGGCAAGAGCAGTGTTAGAAGGCAATGTCCAAGGGGTGGTTGTCCAAGCGAGGATATGAATAGGTTCTTTTATATCTTCAAAGTGTTTAGCCAACTTTTCTGGGAACTGACGCACTTTGAACTGTGCCACAACCGTAGTATCGCTCACATCGCGGTAGCACCCTGGTTGGTTGAGCTCGTGCGATGATAAGCCTGTCCCTGCCTTAGGTGAGTACGGCTGAATGGTGTAACCTTTGTAGAGCAATCCTTTATTGTAGAGTTGTTTCAAAAGCCACCACACGCTTTCCATATATTTGGGTTTGTAGGTGATATAAGGGTCTTCCATATCCACCCAGTAGCCTATTTTCTCGGTAAGGTCATTCCAGATATCGGTATAGCGCATCACGGCTTCCTTGCAAGCCTTGTTGTAGTCCTCAACGCTTATTTTTTTGCCTATATCTTCTTTGGTAATGCCGAGTTCTTTCTCTACCCCCAATTCTACTGGCAAGCCGTGGGTATCCCACCCTGCTTTGCGTTTTACTTGAAATCCTTTCTGAGTTTTATAACGGCAGAAAATATCCTTAATAGAGCGCGCCATCACGTGGTGAATACCAGGCACGCCATTGGCAGATGGCGGTCCTTCAAAAAACACGAACGGAATAGCGCCCTCGCGTGAGGCGATACTCTGCTCAAAGATGTTAGCGGCTTTCCAGAAAGCCAATATTTCTTCTGCTATCTTAGTAAGGTCTAAGTGTTTGTACTCGTTGAATTTCATATAAAACAATAATTAATGATGAATGGTAAATGGTTAATGTTGGCGCAAAAGTAGAAAAAAAGTTTCAAAGTACCAAGTTACTCTTCTAATCAGGGTTCTCAGGTGTTTTATAGCGACTCTTCACTTCCGCCACCATCGTCCAAACATCTACGCCCCCTATTTTGGTTTGGTGGATTTCCTCAAAACCGTGTTTTTGGTAGAAAGATACATTTGTTTCGGTATTGGTAACCAAACTGAGTTGGCTACCTCCTTCACGCGCTACTAAAGGCAAAACGGCTTCGTCTAAAAACTTACCTCCTATGTGTTTGCCTTGCCACGCGGGACTCACTACAAAACTCTCTAAATACCATCTGTTTTCAGAAGTTTGTTTTTTGGCGTACTCGCTACTCTTGTCTAAGAAAGGCAAGAAACATTGAGTGGGTTTGGCATAACGCCAAAGCGCAAAAGCTCCTGAGCGTAGGTAATCCCAAAGGGTAATACGAGTGTATCGCAACGATTGCATCACTGCGACGGCTATAATTTCGTTGTTTTCTTCGGCTATCAAGCAATAACCCTTACGGATATTACTCATCACTTGTACATAATGCAATTTGTTCAGATAGTCAATATACTTGCTATCAGTAGTAAAAAAAGAGTTGAGCACCTCGCGATACATATTGTAGTTAGCAAAAGCATCGGTGAGCACAGTGGCTACTTTGCGCGCATCGGCGGGAGAGGCAAGACGGTAGTTCATAAGTGGACGATTTGTAGATGAAAGTACAAAGATACAATATTTTTGTTAATGCACCAATTGTTCTCAGCTCTACCTCTACTATAAAAAACTTTGCCAAAGGCTCTTGTCCTTTGGCAAAGCATATAAAAATAACAGCATCTAATTTCTATGTTCTATTTTCTAACTTCTACTGAAATCTTTCCTTTTAGCGTTTTACTTTTTGCCTCAATACTAATTTCGCCTGCTTTTTCACCTGCTTGTACCATCATCACTAATTTTCCGTTGAAGAGATGCATTTTAGGTAAGTGAAAAGAGTCGGTGCAAGTAGCATCGCCATTCGCAGCTGCTTTATAAAAGCCAGCACCTTTAACGCTGAACTGCACAAGGTCATTCACTGTTGAGCATAAATTGCCGTCCTTATCTACCGCTTCTACGGTGATGAAAGCGAGGTCTTTGCTATTAGGGGTAAGCACTGTTTTGTGCTCAGTGCTAAGGCGCAAAGCATAAGGCTTGCCAGCGGTACGTATTTCTTTTTCGGCTACTGCCTTACCATTGGCATCGTAAGCTACTACTTTCACAGTACCAGGTTCGTACTTAGTATCCATCCACATTAGGCGGTAACGCTTTTGGCGGTTGAGGTCTGACGGATTGCCGTCTTTTTCTTCCTCTTCTAATTTTATAGAGAGGTCTTTAGTGCGTTTGCCTTGACTCTTACCATTGATAAATAATTCGGCAGAAGGATAATTAGTATAAACGAAGATAGGAGTTACTTCACCCTCGCGCCCTTCCCAATTCCAATGAGGAAGGATATGCAAGGTTTCGGCTTCCTTATTCCAATGCGAGCGGTAGAGATAAAAGCGGTCTTTGGGTAGCCCAGCCAAATCTACTGCTCCAAAATAGGAACTATGGGAAGGCCATTCTACATAGTAAGGAGTAGGTTCGCCGAGATAGTCGAAACCTGTCCAGATGAACTCTCCTATGGTATAAGGCAAATCTTCTTGATGTATCCAGTCGTCTTCGGGCAAGTTCGACCAACCGCAGTGTTCTACGTCATAAGACGACGATTGCATATCGGGGTATTTAGCCATTGATTTGCGCTCTACGGGGAACTTATACACCCCGCGTGAACTCACCGTTGAAGCGGTTTCACTACCCAAAATAAGCTGTTGTGGCAACTTGCGGTAAGCCTCTTTGTACTTAAACGGACGGTAATTAAAACCCATTAACTGCATCGTTGCTGCCATATTGTTTTTAAGCACATCGTGGGGTCTATCCATACCATTACTCACGGGGCGGGTAGTATCGTATTTTTTGATAATATCTTGCAAATAGCGCGCTACTTGCGAGCCACTTTCTACACTCTGTTCTTCCACTTCATTACCGATGAACCACATTAGCACGCTGGGGTTGTTGCGGTAGTGTTTTACAAGGTTCGTAAGGTCTTTTTCAACCCATTCTTTGAAGTATAGGTGATAACCATTTTCCACTTTGGGGATAGCCCACTCATCAAAGCTCTCTACGGCGAGTAGCATACCCATTTCATCGGCAGCGCGCACATATTCAGGCGCGGGCATATTGTGCGAAGTGCGGATAGCATTCACTCCCATATCCTGCATAATGCGTATTTGTCGACGTATAGCACTCTCATTTACTGCCCCGCCCAGCGGACCTAAATCGTGGTGCATACACACCCCTTGTATTTTGATTTTGCGTCCGTTGAGGTACAGACCATCATTAGGCTTGAGTTCGATAGAGCGAACCCCAAAAGTAGTGGTTACTTCATCTTTTACGATATCGCCTTCATAGAGTTTGGTAACCGCTTTATAGAGGTACGGCTTGCCGATGTCCCACAAGCGAGGATTATCAATATACAGTTCTGCTGAAATTTTATCGGTAGTGTAAGGAGTCGCTTTGGTATTAGCATACGCTACTTTTTCACCTTGATTATTGAAAATAACAGTTTCTGCCGCAACTGAAGTCTTCTTATCAGCTACAAACTCGGTATTTACTACTACTTTGGCGAAGTTGTTTGTTATTTCGGGGGTGGTAATTTGTACGCCCCAAATAGGGATATGCGTCTTATTTTTAGTGATAATATGCACATTGCGGTACAAGCCTGCCCCTGGATACCAACGCGACATCTGGGTAAGGTTGTTGAGTCGTACTGCCAAAGTGTTGTTATTGGCTTTTACGTAAGGAGTGATATCCAAGAAGAAAGTGTTGTAACCGTTGTGCCATTCACCGGCTTTTTGTCCGTTTACAAATACTTCGGGGTTACTCATCGCCCCGTCAAACTGTACAAACACTTGCTTATCGGACGTAAGTTCAGGCACGTTGAACTGCGTGCGGTACCAACCTACGCCTACAAAAGGCAGTCCGCCAGTACGCCCCGTGTGTTCAATAGCCGCTTTTTGCCCGTCTTGCTTGATAGCCGTGCGCTGGATATCGTTTTCCATATCAAAAGGACCATAGATAGCCCAATCGTGAGGCACGGTTACGCGTTGCCATTTGGCATCGTTGTAGTTAGTTTGCGAGAACGCTGGTTTGTCCTCACGGGTAAATTTCCACCCTTTTTCGAGGGTCTGCTGTTGTTGCGCCCAGCTTGTAGCAACAACGCCTAACAAAAGTAAAAGGTTGATTTTGTTCATTCTTATAAATCAGTAGTTTTTTAATCGGAGTTCTGGAAGCTTCTTATAGCTTTGGTTTATCTTTTCACTCCTCGCTTATTTTAGTTCACTTCAATTTTTGAAATGGTTACAGAGTTTGCTTTCATTTGTTTCCCGTTGAGGAGGGAAAATGAAAATTCAAGGTAATGATTATTTCCAATCCAACGACTTCCAAATTCTGCACCTTGTCCTTGAATGCCATTGCTCCAAGGCTGCAAAACCTGTCCATCGCTAGTTCTCGCTTGCATATAAACTTTTCCTGTTGGTTTTGAGTTGGCGTCAGACTTTGTCAATAACAAGTTTACATACAGCACTGTGTTACCTCCATTTCCTCCCCATCGCTCTTGAGCTATTTTAGCATTAATTCCATTTTGGGTAACTTCTCTAGTGCCTTCTGGGAACTCTTTACCACTCCCTTTATCATCGTCTTTTCCACAAGAGACTAAGGTAACTGCTGAGCATAGTAGTAATAATGCAAATGTTACGTTAATTAGTTTTTTCATTTTATAATGTTTTTAATCATTAATTCTGCAAATATAAGGATTTATTTTGGTATTGGCAAGTTTATCTTTTACCTTTTACTTTCCGAAGCTTCTTAAAAAACGCTTCCTCTCTCTCGGCTATAGCGTACAACTGCTGTGAGAGAGCATTATAGACATCAGCTTGGGTGCTGCGGTTTTTGTATACGCGGGCTATGGCTACCGCAAAATCGCGCCACGCATCGCCTATATCCGTAATTTCTTTGGAGAGCTCTAATAAGGTATCGTTTTTCAGGAGTTTGCCTGCTTCTTGCAAGAAAGCACCGTAGATAAACCTAAATCCCGCACCTCCAGTACCTATCTCTTCCTGCATACGTATCAGCTGAGCGAGGTAGTGATTGGTAGTCTTTGCACCTAATTTGCGGTGCCATTTCAGTATATCCTTGCTGAGTTTCTTAATTCCTGCTACACCCACTATGGGCACAGGAGCGAGCATCGTACTGCACGTCTGCTTGATACCCTTCCATATTGCCTTTTCCAACTGAAGCTCTTTGGGTAAATGAGTAGGGTAGTAGAGGTGTCCTTTGGGTGCCAATACCCCATTGGCAAAACGCACTTTGCTGAGTTCCTCAGGCGTAAGGGTCGTAGTATAAGGAATCACAGGGTCGCTAATAAGGTACTTGCCGTCTTCTTTGCCATAAACCACTAAGTTGTGAGCGTTAAAATGAAAGCGGTACTCATCGGGGAAATAAGGTAGGTTGAACACCCCCACTTGCAAGCCCGTAGGGATACCCTTGGCAAGATTGTCATCGAGGGCTTGTTCTGCCTTTTCAGCAGAAGAGAATTTTTGGCGTTTCACCTTAAATCCTAAGCGTTTGGCTACTTTGCTGAAAATGTGTCCCGGCATTGTGCGGTAACTAATAGCAGGTGCTTCGTTCACTCTTATCCAAGGAAAGTAGAAGAACAACAGTCCTGACCCAATCCCAAAGACCATCGGTTCACTCAGTTCCACTCCATTGAAGTGCAACAAATTAGATGCTACTCCATTTTCACAGTGCGCCGACTGTTTATGTTCAAAATCTATTGTCATATTGAGTAATAAAGCGCAAAGGTAGGGCATAATTAGC
The DNA here is from genome assembly GCF_001278825.1 of Capnocytophaga sp. oral taxon 323. Classification (NCBI taxonomy): domain Bacteria; kingdom Pseudomonadati; phylum Bacteroidota; class Flavobacteriia; order Flavobacteriales; family Flavobacteriaceae; genus Capnocytophaga; species Capnocytophaga sp. oral taxon 323. Next base: position 1,515,283 of record NZ_CP012589.1, on the reverse strand, counting down.
AAATGAGCAAATTTCACAATTTGCGAAAGCGCACAAATGTAAGAAAATTATCAGTGTGAATCAAGATTTTGAGAAATAATTGTCTCTGATTTACAACCTTATAGTCGTTTTCCCGTCCCCACATTCCCCCTCTTTGAGGTAGCCAGCAATAGCTGAGTATGTACCTCGCGACAGCTGGGTATGTGTAAGGAGGGAGGTTTCTATTACACTTTTTCCTTATTGCCTAAGACCTAAGACCTCACACTTCCCCATTTACTAATTTTCTAATTTACTAATTTCCTAATTATACCTTCTCCTTTCCGTCGCTACACTCCCCCTCTCCTTGGGAGAGGGACGGGGTGAGGATTCCTCTTTCTTTCGCCTCGAAACCCCGTTTTTAACATTTTTAGCACTGTTGTATCATATTATGAACCAACCACTTATACACCCTTTCTATACCAATCGTCCAAGATTCGTATAAGCTTCCTATAAGCTCTCTATAAGCTAACCCCACCCTCCTTACACCCTTTTTTCATCAAATTTTCTCTCAGCTATTTTCCGATTTCTTCTGTTTTCTTTCGCTCTCTCTAACCTATCCAATTTGTCCGACAAGTCTGACCTGTCAAAAAATGATTTTTATCACTATTCATTTTCTCATTTCCCTGCCCGTGCGGCTCGCACCTCATTTTCTCATTTCCAAATTTCCTCATTCTCTAATTTTCTAATTTTCTCATTTCCCTACCTAATGCCTCGCATCTTCTTTTTGCTAATAAAAAATTATTTTGTACCTTTGCCCTTATATTTACATTTAATTAAAACAATATCAATATGAAAAACATATTTATTATTTTATGTGTGATGAGCATTAGCATAGCCTGCTCTCAGCAAGAAAAGGAAGACCCTTCAACAAAAGAAAATAACGATTATTTAAAAAAAGGAGGATGGAAATTAGTTTGGGAAGACGATTTCAACCGCGACAATATCTTTGCTACCGGTATATGGTCAAAAATAGGGGCTTGCCCAAAATCAGATGCCGATTGGTGCAAAACAATGAGTCAAGACCCTAGTTTGTTCGAGATAAAGAATGGCAATCTTATCCTTTTAGGCAAGCCCAGTACCAACCCCGCCAAAGACAAGTCTAAATATATCACAGGGGGTGTTTCTACCAAGGACAAAAAATACTTCGAAAAAGGACGCTTAGAAATCCGTTGTAAGCTCGAAGCCACTCAAGGAGCTTGGCCTGCTATCTGGATGGTACCCAATGCTACTTGGCCTACGGGCGGTGAGATAGACATCGTCGAGCGACTCAATTACGAGCCTTTTGTACACCATACGGTACACTCCACTTACACCCAAGCAGGTAATAAAACTCCTAAAAGCACCGCTACAGCTCCTATCAACCCCGATGATTATAACATCTATGCCGTAGAGCTCGACACCGATGAATTGCGCTTTTATGTAAACGGCAAACAAACTTTTAGTTATGCACGTGTGCCCGGGAAAGAAAATGAAGGGCAATTTCCCTTTGCTCGCCCCTATATGTTGCGCATCGATATGCAATTAGGCGGTAGCTGGGTAGGCGAAGTAAAACCTTTTACCAAACCGGTAAGAATGTACGTAGATTGGGTGCGTTTTTATCAGAAATAATAATCCCAAATAAAAAAAATAACATTTTTATTTTGGTAGTTCTGAAAATAATAGTAATTTTACGCCCCAATTTTAATAAATACTATAATTTTTATGGAAGAAGGAAACATCAGAGTGCGCTATTCCGATAAGGAATTAGAAGAATTTAAAGCGCTTATAGAAGAAAAAATCAAAAAAGCACAAACCGATTTAGAGCTTATCAAGAGTTCATATATGAACAGTGCCACTAATGGTACCGACGATACATCTCCCACTTTCAAAGCCTTTGAAGAAGGCTCTAAGGTAACCAGCAAAGAGGAAAATACCGCATTGGCTATTCGTCAAGAAAAGTTCATACGCGATCTCAAGAATGCACTTATCCGTATCGAAAACAAAACCTATGGCATCTGTCGTGTAACAGGTAAACTCATCGATAAACGTCGCCTTATGGCAGTACCTCACGCTACTCTTAGCATCGAGGCTAAAAATATGCAATAGCCATACCCCAAAAATGACGCTCACCGAGTACCTACACCAAGAAACTCAAATCAACACCGAGACACTTGCTTTTATCAATAGCCTATTTGAGCAACAAGAGTACAAAAAGTACCACTTGTTGCTCAAAGAAGGCTCAAATTCTAAGCAGTTGTTTTATGTTGAAAAGGGACTCTTGCGCCTGTTTTATAACAAAGAAGATAAAGACATTACCCACACCTTTCTTTTGGAACAAAAGTTTTATTTTCCCGTAGAAAATATCTATTTCTCCCAGCCTTCACTCTTCTCTTTAGAAACGCTGGAAGACAGTGTAGTATGGGTAGCTTCTTTCCCCGAAGTAGAACGCGTAATAAACGAACACCAAGAACTCGAACGCCTAATGCGATTCCTATTAGTGTCAGCCATCAAATCGCTTACTGAACGCCTACATACTATAAAATTCCAAACTGCCCAAGAGCGGTATGACCTCCTCTTGCACACTTATCCTCAAATACTTCTGCGTGCCCCCTTAGGGCACATAGCTTCTCTATTAGGTATTACTCAACAAACCCTCAGCGTTATTCGTGGAGCAACTCGCACAGGTGATAAAGGGGTAAAATAATTTGCTGTTTCAAAAAATAGTTGTATATTGCGCCCATCAAACAGTGTAATAATACCCTATTTGCCTATGCAAACAAAAGAAAAATATCAATTAGAAGTTACCGTAAACGCCTCTCCGCAATTGCTCTATCAATACATCTCTACCCCAGCAGGTCTCGCTTCGTGGTACGCCGACGATGTGCGCGCTAATGAAGAAATCTACACTTTTGTATGGAATGGAGTAGAAGAAGCAGCTCAGATATTGCGCAAAAAGTTGGACGACCATATTCGTTTCCATTGGGAAGACGATAACGACGCTTCTACTTATTTCGAAATCAAAATCAATGTGAATGATATGACTCAAGAAGTCTCCCTTATCATTACTGATTTTGCCCTCCCTAATGAAATAGAAGAAGCTAAACAGCTTTGGGAGCTCCAAATAAATGACCTTAAAGCTAAAATAGGAGCAAGCTAAATATGAAACTCAATTATAACGGTAACCTCATTACCGATAGCGATACCGTCTTAACTATTAAAAACCGTGCTTTCCTCTATGGCGATGGCGTGTTCGATACTTGCAAATACAGCTACCAAAAACTAATCTTTTGGGAAGAACATTACCTGCGCCTAATGGCAGGTATGCGTATCTTGCGTATGGATATCCCTATGGTATTCTCTATGGAGTACCTCGAAGAGGAAATCCTTACACTTATTAAAGCCAATAGCCTCGAAAATAATCCGGTACGAGTGCGTATTACTGTTTTCCGTAAAGATGGGGGTAAGTATACGCCCATTACCAATGAGGTAGATTATATCATAGAAACCGAAGTGATGAACAATCCTTTCTATGTACTCAACGAAGAACCTTACGAGGTAGAACTCTTTAAAGACTTTTTTGTACAACCCGACCTCTTAGCAAATGTAAAGCACATTAATCGCACGGTGAACGTGTTAGGCAGTATCTTTGCCGAAGAAAACGACTATCAGAATTGCATTTTGCTGAACAGCAACAAGAGTATTGCAGGAATGCTGAACGGTAACCTGTTTGTAGTGCAAGGCAATACCTTAAAAACGCCCCCACTAACCGATGGAGCACTCAGTGGTATTACCCGCAAGATGCTTATCAAAACTCTTAATAAAACCGAAGACTACGAGGTGATAGAGACCTCTATTTCACCTTTTGAACTTCAAAAAGCCGACGAGCTGTTCTTTACCAATAGTCTTGTAGGGATTCAGCCCATCAGTCAGTATCGCAAAAAAGCATATCCTTGTACTACTGCCAAAAGCCTTATCGGCAAACTGAATACTAGTGCCCGATTTGGAGTGGTATAAGTGGGAGTCACACAGGCAATTAAAAAGAGGTGAATAAATTATGAATGTTGAGATTAAAAAACTTAAAGAGAAAAAAATATTGGTTGCCATTAGTGGCGGTATCGATAGCGTAGTACTCACACACTTACTGTACACTCACGGTATAGAACTGCTTTTAGCACACTGCAACTTTCAATTGCGCGGAACAGAAAGTGACGACGATGAGGCTTTTGTACGCACTTTTGCTGCGGAGCTTGGCGTTCCTTTAGAAGTAAAGCGTTTTGATACACATCAATATGCGAGTTCTCATCAGTTGAATACTCAGTTGGCTGCTCGCGAATTGCGCTATCAGTGGTTCGATGAGCTGGCAAGCACCCATTTCTGCGATGCTATCGCTACGGCTCATCACGCTAATGATAACCTCGAAACCTTCTTTATTAACCTTTCCAGAGGTAGTGGTTTAGAGGGACTTTTAGGCATTCCAGAAGAAAAAGATACTATCATACGTCCATTATTGCAATTTTCTCGTCAGCAGATATACGAATATGCGCAAGCAAAACGCCTTAAATGGCGTGAAGACAGCAGTAATGAAACAAATAAATACGTGCGCAATGTAATTCGGCACGATATAATACCGAAATTAGCATTAGTACACCCTAATTACTTAGAGAATTTTAATCAAACGCAGGAATACTTACACCAATCAGCGCGATTTATAGACTTTTATATAGGAAAACTCAAAGAAACTTGTTTTGAAGGACATAATCCTATACAAATAGACATAGAAAAACTACAAGCTGTTCCTGAATTGGACTTTGTTTTACATAAACTCTTCTACCCTTATGGATTTGGCAATGTAAAAGACCTCAAAAACCTATTGCTGAATGCCGAAGCGGGTAAACAAGTACTTTCGCCTACCCATATCCTCATAAAAGACAACACTTGCCTTTGGTTAAAGCCCAATGAAGCAAAACGCAGTTTAAGTTTGCTGATTTCGGAAGATATGGCTGAGGTATACGACCCCGTTCATCTTCGTTTTGAATTTATAGAGGACAAGGTGAAAGTGAAAAATCCAATCCCTACTGAAATATATGTAGATGCCGACAAATTGCAATACCCACTTATGTTGCGCTATAAGAAAGAAGGCGATGTGTTTTATCCTTTTGGAATGAACAGCGAGAAGAAGCTCAGCAAGTTCTTTACCGATGAGAAATACACCCAAATAGAGCGCGAAGAGCAAGTACTTTTATGTAGTGGTGAGGATATTGTGTGGGTGGTAGGCAAGCGCTTAGACGACCGTTTTAAAATTACCAAAGAGACCAAAAGAGCAGTAAAAATTAGCAAATTAGAGAATTAGAAAATTAGCAAATGAGAGGATTAGAAAATGGTGACGGAAAGTCGAAGGTAATGTGGCGGAAACAATTCTTTCGAGTGGAGTTTTCTTAAAGAAAATATAAAGCTATGACAGCTATAATACTCTATTTGACCTCTTTTAAAATAATTTTATTTCGTTTGTTTTGCTATTTCATTTTTTTGTTGTACCTTTGGCACATATTTCAAAGAAATCAACCTCATAGTATTATGTTAAGGAAATTATATCTCTATGTGCTATTGTTCGTATCGGTTTCGGCGTTTTCGCAAGTGAAAGTGGAAGGAACAGTGATAGATGAACTAAGCAACAAGCCTTTGCAAGGGGTAAAAGTGCGTGTAAGCACTTCTCCGCGCGAAGCAGTTACCAATAGTAAAGGTAAGTATACACTTCAATTGCCAGAAGGGGAACACTTGCTACTCTTCTCCCTTAGTGGTTATAGCAGTGCTGAGCAACTCATTTCATTAGGAGACACTCATCCTTACACCGTGCCTACGGTTTCCCTCTCGGGTGACTATCAGCAGGAAGCTGAGCAATTGGCAGTGATTACTGAAAGCGAACTAGAAGACGACGAAAGTGGTGCTGATGCGATGTCGGGACTTTTGCAAAGTTCACAAGATGTGTTTATGCGTAGGGCGGCTTTCGATTTCAGTTCGGTGTTCTTCAAACCTCGTGGTTATGACTCCAAAGACGTAACGGTGCTCATTAACGGTATCCCGATGAACCGACTTGAAAACGGTCGTGCCCAATGGGCGAATTGGGGAGGGCTTAACGACATTACACGCAACCAAGAAATGAGCAACGGATTGGTAAAATCCGACTATACTTTTGGTGGATTGATGGGCTCTAACTACATCAATATACGTCCGTCGCTTAACCGTGCAGGACTTCGCGTGACGACTTCAGCCAGCAACCGCAGTTATACTGGTAGACTGATGGCTACTTACAACTCGGGTGTACAGCGCAACGGATTGGCGTATATGGTTTCGGCTTCACGCAGGTTTGCGCCTCAGGGTAGTTGGGTAGACGGTACGCTCTACAACGCTTATGCTTTTGCAGCAGGAATAGAATATCAGCTTAATAACCATAGTAGCTTTAACCTCATAGGAATGTTTTCGCCGGTGAAGCGCGGTAAGACCTCGCCACTGACTCGTGAGGTACTCGATTTGATGGGCTACCAATACAATCCTTATTGGGGTAAACAAAATGGTGACAAGCGCAATTCGCGTAACCGTATCGTTTCAGAGCCTATCTTCGTTTTGTCTTATAACTATTTGAAAAACGACACGCGCCTGAATGTGGACTTGGGTTATCAGTTTGGTGAAATAGGCAATACGCGTATTAGTTATTCGAATGCTCAAAATCCTGAGCCTAATTACTATAAACTTCTGCCAAGCTATTACCTAAACCAAAACCCTTCTGACGAAACGATGGCAGCCTTACAGAAAGACTATTTCTTAACGCATTCGCAACTGGACTGGGAAGAGCTTTATCGGGCGAACTACAACACTACCGATAAGCGCAGTGCTTTTATTGTGAGTAATGATATCAATCGCGAACGCACGTTCTCAGCCAATGTGAACTTTTCTACGCCTATTCACGAAAACATCAAATGGACATCGGGTGTAGTGTACCGCAATGTTTCTTCGGATAACTTTGCTGAAGTAGACGATTTGCTTGGCGGTGATTACTTTATGAACTACGATTACTTTGAAGGGAAGCCTTACAATGCCGATGAAACAGATATGAAGAAAAAGGAAGGCGACAAATGGAATTACTTTTATGCGCTTAAAAGCAATGTGGCTGAAGCTTTCTCGCAGTTTGAATTTACGTTTAAAAACGTCGAGTTATTTGTAGCAGGACGTTACCATTATACTGATATCCAACGCGAAGGTAAGTTCAACTATCCTCTCTATGCTGATTCTTACGGAAAGGGTGCTATGCAAGTGCAAAACGGAATGAGTACCAAAGCTGGACTTACCTACGCACTTACCGGTCGTCATTTGTTACAAGCGAACGTGGGGTATTTTAATACACCACAATCAGTGCGCAATATCTATGCAAATGTACGCAATTCCAATCGCTTGTTGCCTAATATCAAGAACGAATTGGCTTACACTGCCGATGCGAGTTATATTTTGCGTATGCCTTACCTAAAAGGACGCCTTACAGGATTCTTTACCGAGATAGAGAATACCGCAGAGACAAACTTCTTCTATACTGAAACGGCTCTTACTGATGAAATAGACAGAGACTTTGTGGCTCAAACGGTAGAAGGCATCAAGAAGCGCCATTTTGGGTTGGAGTTTGGAGCGGAAGCACAACTTATACCTACTCTTAAACTTACGGCAGTAGCTTCGGTAGGACAATATACTTACATCAATAATCCGTCACTTTACATTTCATCAGGAGAGGTGAACAAGGCTATTGATGAGGTAACGATGAAGAATTACCACGTGCCCAGCGGTCCGCAACAAGCCTATTCATTAGGTTTGGAATATCGCCACCCTAAGTATTGGTGGATAGGAGCAACGGCTAATTTCTTGGCACAAAACTACGTATCGTTATCGGCTTTGAACCGCACTTCGCAGTTCTTTATAGACCCCACCACGAAAGCGCCTTTTACTAATATTGATACTGACTTAGCTCGGAAGCTTCTCAAACAAGAACGTTTAGACGATGTATTCTTGGTAAATCTTGTGGGTGGTAAGTCGTGGAGACTCAATAAAACCTATGTAAGCCTAATGGTGAGCGTGAATAACTTGTTTGACACTCAATTCCTTTCAGGAGGTTTTGAACAATCGCGTACTGCCAATTATGGCAAGATGGTACAGGACAACGCACAAGGCGTGCCTTCGTTTGGCAATCGTTACTTTGTGGGTTACGGACGTACTTATATGGTGAACTTAGCGGTGAGTCTTTAGTGCGAGCCGCACAGGCAGTTAACAAGATAAAAGGTAAAGTTTTAAAAGTAGCCTTGCCTACTTAGTGGGCAATTGTAGAGTAAGAACAAAACAAAACGTTGTTCATTTGAACATTAATAAATATAATGAATAAAAAATCTATTTTCAGAAGAGGAGCTTTAGTGCTCCTTGTAGCAACTATTGCATTAGTAAGTTGCTCTAAAGACAACAATTCAAACCCTGACCCCAACAATCCTAAAGGGACACCCTATATGATATTTACCACTGATAAAAAGGCGGGGAGCGAAATAACGCTGACAATAAACGCCAAAGAAGCGGATAAAAAAGATGTGTGGGTAGACTTAAACAACAATGGTGTGTACGACAGCGGTACTGATGTTCGCCTAAGTGCTACTACAGCAAAGTATAAGCTACAGGGCAATACTGTGAGAGTTTACGGTAAGGTAACGACTTTCTATTGTAATGATAATGAAGTGACTTCGTTAGATGTAACTCGCAATACCGTATTGGAGAGATTGAATATGAGCCATAATAAAATAAAAGAAGTAAACTTGCACAATAACACTGAGCTTGTTTATTTGAAAGTATCGGCTTTGCCTCTTGAAGACTTAGATCTTACCACTAATAAAAAGCTGAAAGAATTACGCTTTAACCTTACCTTTTCTGGTCAAAAACTCAAGAAAGTTGTGAGCACTATGCACGAAAATGGTGGAGGCACTGTTTATATGAATCCAAGAGTTAAAGACAATCCAGAAGAGCAAGCTACAATGCAAACGTTGAGAAACAAGAAATGGACTATAGGGCATTGCGAATAAGCAAACCTTAAAATAAAACAAAACACTGATAACTGTAAACTTATAGCCATATGAAACTAAACCTATTAAAACCAGTGGCGATAGCCCTATTTACGGCATTCGCTATTACATCGTGTGTAAAAGACGACGATTATGACATTCCCGATCCTAACGGGAAAAAGCCACTGCCTGACTATAGCGGTCAAGTAGTAAGTTTTGCTAACGTACTCACAAAAGTAACTGCCTCAGTGGCTACCTATACTGCTGATGAAGCTATTGAGGGGTATGTAATATCCAGCGATGAAGGAGGTAACTTCTACAAGAAAATCTACATACAGAACGCTGATAAGAATCAAGGACTTTCAGTAGCGATTGACAAAAGTGGTCTTTATACTGAGTTTCCCGTAGGAGCTAAAATACAATTGCGCTTGAAAGACCTTACCACTCAACTTAACAACAGTGCTATAGAGGTAGGTCACGGTACTTATACTGCCAAAAGTGGAAGAGTGAGTGTAGGCACAATGGCTGAGGCGATTTATAAAAAACACTTGTTTGACACAGGTGAGCGCAAAACAGTTGCCGAATTAGCCAAAGTGAGTAACTCTATACAAGAAGTATCTACCGAAGCACACGTAGACCAGCTCATTACCCTTAAAGGAGTACATTTCCCTACTGATGCCGTAGGTAAAACACTTTATGACAAGAGCAATGCCCTTGGAGGTGCCACTAATTACAAGCTTACCGATGCTAATGGGAAGACTATTATCTTCAGAACTAGCAGTTATGCTAAGTTCAAAGACGAGAAAGTACCTGCCGGTGAAGTGGAAGTAACAGGAGTGCTTACCAAATTCAATAAAGACTACCAATTTATGATAAGCAATTATGCTGATTTGGTAGTAAAAGGAGGTACTTCTACCAGTACACAAACTGATACACAAACCTCTACGACTGTTGAGACCTTAGAAGCGAGCAATGCTACTGTAGCTGATTATGTAGTAGGCAAAACCGTAAAATTGCACGGTACGACAGTAGTAAAAAGCGGAAGAACCTACATCGTTTTCAAAGATGGTACCGAAATACAAGTATTTTCAGCTAAGGGCGTAACTATTTCAGATGCAGCTAAAGAAAAATTGGCAACAGAAGGTTATGAAATAAACGTTACAGGAGTCTTTACTGATTATGCCCTTAAAAATGGGACTGTTGTAAAAGAAATACTGTACAGCAAAGAAAGTGATATAGAATTTATAAAAGCACCTGCTGCGATTACTTATGTAGATGTAGACGCTACAACCGCTACTCTTGCCAGCGATTACCAAGTGGGTAAGCACGTAAATTTAAAGAATGCCACTCTAAAAGTTGAAGGTGGAAAATCTTACGTTGTTTTCTCGGATGGTAATAAAATACAGTTGTACTCTCCTAATCTCAAATCTTTTAGTAAAGACGCTCAAACTAAATTGGGTACTGACGGACAAAAGCTTACTTCAATTAAAGGAAAATTTGAAGATTATAGTGTAAATGGAAATACCGTATATCAATTGGTTTATGCTGTGGAAGGTGATATCGTATTTGGTGATACCCCAGTAGTACAGCTTCCTGAGCTAAAAGCAGCCACTGCTACTGTTGCTGATTTCAATAAATATAAAGACAAAAAAGTGAAATTAGAAGGAACAATTACTGTAAAAGGTTCTTCTTCTTTCATAGTTTTTACTACCGATAATACCGAAATACAACTATATGCTACTAATACTGTATTTAAAGCGTTATCCAAAGAAACTAAAGCCAAACTGAAAACAGCAGGTACCAAACTTATTGTTACAGGTACTCTAGGAGAACATACCAATAAGAATAATGTAACCACTAAGCAAATTAAATACGAAAAAGAAACCGATTTAGACTTCCAGTAGAAAAGAAGTTTTTTTGATTTATTCAAAAAGAGTGAGCCTCCGAAAAGGCTCACTCTTTTTTTGTCTTTGCTATTTCGCTAGAAAACATAATTTTTTCGTAATATTTGTATATTAAATAGAAAACACTATCTTTGCCCTCAAAAGAAAATAAAAAAGAAACTTATGGCTTTATTTCTTAGCGTACTTCCGATAGTGCTACTCATCTATTTGATGGTTAAAAAGAACGCACTTCCCTCGTATATAGCACTCCCGCTTATTGCAGGATTGGTGTATGTGTTGCACCTAACTTATTTTGAAGGCTCTTTTGTAGCCGTAAATGCTAACTTTATTAAGGCTATCATATCGGTAGCTACGCCTATTACGGTAATATTTGGGGCGGTGCTCTTCAACCGAATGATGGAGATGACAGGGGCAATGAATGTGTTGCGCCGTTGGTTAGGCAACATCAGTCCGAATCCTGTGGCACAGCTGATGATTATAGGCTGGGCTTTTGCCTTTATGATTGAAGGAGCCAGTGGTTTTGGTACGCCTGCGGCTATCGCAGCTCCTTTATTGGTAGGATTAGGCTTCAAGCCTTTGCAAGTTGCCATTCTCACACTTATTATGAACTCGGTGCCCGTATCGTTTGGAGCGGTGGGTACCCCTACGTGGTTTGGTTTTGGTACGCTTATCGGTAATGGAGCTATTTCTGACACTGAGCTTTCCGACATAGGTAGGATTACGGCTATTGTGCATCTGTTTGCTGCTTTTGTAATTCCTGTGATGGCACTCAAGGTGATTGTATCTTGGCAACAGATACGCCGAAACATAGTTTTTATACTCATTAGTATTCTCTCGTGCACGGTGCCTTACGTGGTTATTGCGTGGTTCAATTACGAGTTCCCCGCTTTGGTAGGAGGGGCTATTGGGCTCTTTATCTCGGTGGGCATTGCAAGCAAAGGAATAGGACTATCTAAAACTGATAACCGTGAAGTACATCACGAGAAGGTAAAATCTTCAGAACTCATCAAAGCCCTTTTTCCTACGGCTTCACTCATTATCATTTTAGCAATTACCCGCATTAAACAACTTCCACTAAAAGCACTTTTGAACGATACAACTGAGTGGTTTACTATAAAATTGGGTTATCTAGGCGATTTTGAGGTTACTAAAGGACTCATTTTTTCACTGAATAATATTTTTGCTACGGGCGAAAACGAGAGCTATAAACTGCTCTATGTGCCCGCTCTTATTCCGTTTGTAGTTACAGTACTCATTTCCATTCCGTTATTCTCGCTGAAATGGAAGCAGACCAAAGAGCTTTTTTCGGCTAGTTTTGTGCAGATACAGAAGCCTTTCTTGGCTTTGGTAGGTGCGCTTATTATGGTAAATGTAATGCTGATGGGAGGAGAAAACTCTATGGTGCAAATTATCGGTCGCGGATTGGCGCAAGCCACAGGCAGTCACTGGACGATCTTCTCATCGTATTTAGGAGCGGTAGGGTCTTTCTTTTCGGGCTCTAACACCGTATCGAACCTTACTTTTGGAGCCGTGCAATACTCGGTTGCTAATACCACAGGACTTTCAGTGCCTCTGATACTCGCCTTGCAATCAGTAGGCGGAGCGATGGGTAATATGGTGTGTATCAACAATATTATCGCGGTATGTTCAGTATTAGGCATTGATAAAGCCGAAGGGAAAATAATGAAAATTACCGTTGTACCTATGATGGTATATGGAGTGATAGCTGCGCTGGTAGCATATCTTCTTATTCCGTTAATATTCTGATAGGTAAAGGGACATTGCTATAATTTAAACAAAGCTTTTTGTTCTTAATTTTTTTAGATGTATATTTTTACTAGTCTATCGCGCTACTACTCCATAGATGAGTTTCTTGTAGCTCATATTTATCGTTTTTTCTTATCCGTGCGACTTGTGTCTCGGATATTTTTAGAGTTTTTTATAATTTTTTAGTAACTAATATAAAAATACATTTCTCATTATCAAATTATTAAAAAAATCTTCAAAAAAAATTGTATAAAAATTTTGTAGGTAAATAAAAAGGTTATACCTTTGCACCCGCAAAAGAGGAGAGTAGTGCCTCTGGAGTGGAATAAACAACACGTACCTTGACATAATGTTGTACAGCACAAAGAAGATTTAAAGGATTGAGTGAAACCTGAAGTCAATAACTTGAAGATCGGTTAGAAGATATAAAAGAATTTAACGATGAAGAGTTTGATCCTGGCTCAGGATGAACGCTAGCGGCAGGCCTAACACATGCAAGTCGAGGGGGAAGTTACTTTCGGGTAACAGAGACCGGCGTACGGGTGCGTAACGCGTATACAATCTGCCTTTCACTGGGGGATAGCCCGAAGAAATTTGGATTAATACCCCATAGTATAGTAGTGTGGCATCACACAACTATTAAAGCCTTGGTGGTGAAAGATGAGTATGCGTTCTATTAGCTAGTTGGAGAGGTAACGGCTCCCCAAGGCTACGATAGATAGGGGTTCTGAGAGGGATGTCCCCCACACTGGTACTGAGATACGGACCAGACTCCTACGGGAGGCAGCAGTGAGGAATATTGGACAATGGTCGGAAGACTGATCCAGCCATGCCGCGTGCAGGATGACGGCCTTATGGGTTGTAAACTGCTTTTGTAAGGGAAGAATAAGGAGTACGTGTACTTTGATGACGGTACCTTATGAATAAGCATCGGCTAACTCCGTGCCAGCAGCCGCGGTAATACGGAGGATGCGAGCGTTATCCGGAATCATTGGGTTTAAAGGGTCTGTAGGCGGGCTGGTAAGTCAGAGGTGAAAGCGCTTAGCTCAACTAAGCAACTGCCTTTGAAACTGTTGGTCTTGAATGGTTGTGAAGTAGTTGGAATGTGTAGTGTAGCGGTGAAATGCTTAGATATTACACAGAACACCGATAGCGAAGGCATATTACTAACAATTAATTGACGCTGATGGACGAAAGCGTGGGGAGCGAACAGGATTAGATACCCTGGTAGTCCACGCTGTAAACGATGGATACTAGCTGTTTGGAGTAATCTGAGTGGCTAAGCGAAAGTGATAAGTATCCCACCTGGGGAGTACGTTCGCAAGAATGAAACTCAAAGGAATTGACGGGGGCCCGCACAAGCGGTGGAGCATGTGGTTTAATTCGATGATACGCGAGGAACCTTACCAAGGTTTAAATGGAGACTGACAGAGGTAGAGATACCTCCTTCTTCGGACAGTTTTCAAGGTGCTGCATGGTTGTCGTCAGCTCGTGCCGTGAGGTGTCAGGTTAAGTCCTATAACGAGCGCAACCCCTGCCATTAGTTGCTAACGAGTAAGGTCGAGCCCTCTAATGGGACTGCCGGTGCAAACCGTGAGGAAGGTGGGGATGACGTCAAATCATCACGGCCCTTACATCTTGGGCTACACACGTGCTACAATGGCCGTTACAGAGAGCAGCCACTGCGTGAGCAGGCGCGAATCTATAAAGACGGTCACAGTTCGGATCGGAGTCTGCAACTCGACTCCGTGAAGCTGGAATCGCTAGTAATCGGATATCAGCCATGATCCGGTGAATACGTTCCCGGGCCTTGTACACACCGCCCGTCAAGCCATGGAAGCTGGGAGTACCTGAAGACGGTCACCGCAAGGAGCTGTTTAGGGTAAAACTAGTGACTGGGGCTAAGTCGTAACAAGGTAGCCGTACCGGAAGGTGCGGCTGGAACACCTCCTTTCTAGAGAAGGCCGAAAGTTAATGACGAATTACGAATTACAAATGATGAACAGCTAGTTTATTGATTAAATTTGTAATCAATAAGGACTTGGTTCTTTAAATCTTGCTGACAACAAAATAAAATTTGCAAATTTACAAATTTGCTAATTAGAACAAAGTCTCATAGCTCAGCTGGTTAGAGCGCTACACTGATAATGTAGAGGTCGGCAGTTCGAGTCTGCCTGGGACTACAAGCAAAATAAGCTTAAAAAGAAGGAAATTTCTAGGAGTGAGCTAGAGGAAGGATCCTCTTACCTCTTACCACATATCTCTTACCTAGAGACAGGGGGAATTAGCTCAGCTGGCTAGAGCACCTGCCTTGCACGCAGGGGGTCAAGGGTTCGAATCCCTTATTCTCCACAACAAACGTACATTGACATATTGGGATAAAAAGCATAAGAGATCAATAATAGATTATTGATAATCTAACGAAAGAATCAAAAAGAATCAAAGAGAACGAGAGGTACTTAGATAATTGTCAATTATCAAATGTTAATTGTCAATTGACTAGGACTACAAGCGCGAAAAGTTATGTAAGGGCGTATGGGGGATGCCTAGGCTCTCAGAGGCGAAGAAGGACGTGATAAGCTGCGAAAAGTTGCGTGTATTGGCACATACGATATGATACGCAAATCTCCGAATGGGGCAACCCAGTACATTGAAGATGTACTACACCGTAAAGGTGAGCAAACCCGCTGAACTGAAACATCTAAGTAGGCGGAGGAGAAGAAAACAAAAGTGATTCCCAAAGTAGTGGCGAGCGAAATGGGAACAGCCCAAACCCATATTGTTACGGCAATATGGGGGTAGTAGGACCCAGATATAGGTTGTAAAGCTGGATTAGAAGTGTTTGGAAAGACACACCATAGAGAGTGAAAGTCTCGTATAGGCACAGTTTTATAAATCTTATGGGAATCCTGAGTAGGTCGGGGCACGAGGAACCTTGACTGAATCAGCCGGGACCATCCGGTAAGGCTAAATACTCCTGAGAGACCGATAGTGAACTAGTACCGTGAGGGAAAGGTGAAAAGAACCGTGAATAACGGAGTGAAATAGACCCTGAAACCATACGCTTACAAGCGGTCGGAGCAGCTTAGGCTGTGACGGCGTGCCTTTTGCATAATGAGCCTACGAGTTACTGTTACCAGCGAGGATAAGTATTTCAGATACGAATCCGCATCGAAAGAGAGTCTGAATAGGGCGTTAAGTTGGTAGTAGTAGACGCGAAACCTGGTGATCTACCCTTGGGCAGGTTGAAGCGCTGGTAACACAGCGTGGAGGACCGAACTGGTTGTCGTTGAAAAGACTTCGGATGACCTGAGGGTAGGGGTGAAAGGCCAATCAAACTGGGAAATAGCTCGTACTCCCCGAAATGCATTTAGGTGCAGCGTTGATGTGAGTTTAATAGAGGTAGAGCTACTGATTGGATGCGGGGGTTTCATCGCCTACCAATTCCTGACAAACTCCGAATGCTATTAAATGCTCATCAGCAGTGAGGGTATGGGTGCTAAGGTCCATATCCTAAAGGGAAAGAACCCGGACCATCAGCTAAGGTCCCCAAATATATGCTAAGTTGACCAAACGCGGTCTGACTGCACTGACAGCTAGGATGTTGGCTTGGAAGCAGCCATACATTTAAAGAGTGCGTAACAGCTCACTAGTCGAGCGGTTGGGCATGGATAATAAACGGGCATAAGCATATTACCGAAGCTATGGGGTTGTATTATATACATACCGGTAGGGGAGCATTCTATAGGCGTAGAAGCTAAAGTTGTGAGACATAGTGGAGCTGATAGAAAAGAAAATGTAGGCATAAGTAACGATAAGGCAGGCGAGAAACCTGCCCGCCGAAAGATCAAGGTTTCCTCAGCTATGCTAATCAGCTGAGGGTTAGTCGGGGACTAACGCGCACCCGAGCAGGGGAAGTGGATGTACAACAGGTTAATATTCCTGTACCATTAATCTAATAAAAGCGACGGAACGAGATAACTACCGCGTACTGACGGAATAGTACGTTAAAGGAGCTGTTATGGCTTTGATAGTACACTGAGGCTTCGGCCGAGGTGATAGAGTAGTGACAACGTTTCCAAGAAAAGCGAAGATTAATGCCCGTACCGTAAACCGACACAGGTGATTGGGAAGAGAATTCTAAGGCGCTCGAGAGATTCATGGCTAAGGAACTAGGCAAAATAGACCTGTAACTTCGGGAGAAAGGTCGCCTATCGTAAGATAGGCCGCAGTGAAGAGGTCCAAGCGACTGTTTATCAAAAACACAGGACTCTGCAAAATCGAAAGATGAGGTATAGGGTCTGACACCTGCCCGGTGCTGGAAGGTTAAGAGGAGAGCTTAGTGGTAACACGAAGGTTTGAATTGAAGCCCCAGTAAACGGCGGCCGTAACTATAACGGTCCTAAGGTAGCGAAATTCCTTGTCGGGTAAGTTCCGACCTGCACGAATGGTGTAACGATTTGGACACTGTCTCGGCCATGAGCTCGGTGAAATTGTAGTATCGGTGAAGATGCCGATTACCCGCAGTGGGACGAAAAGACCCTGTGCACCTTTACTATATCTTCGTATTGGTCTTGGATAAGTGATGCGTAGGATAGGTGGGAGACTAAGAAGCGGCTATTCTGGTAGTTGTGGAGTCGTTGTTGAAATACCACCCTTTGCTTATCTGAGGTCTAACCCTGCAGAGTGCAGGGGACAATTCGTGGAGGGTAGTTTGACTGGGGTGGTCGCCTCCAAAAGAGTAACGGAGGCTTCTAAAGGTTCCCTCAGCACGCTTGGTAACCGTGCGAAGAGTGCAATGGCATAAGGGAGCTTGACTGAGAGACCTACAAGTCGATCAGGTACGAAAGTAGAGCATAGTGATCCGGTGGTTCCGTATGGAAGGGCCATCGCTCAAAGGATAAAAGGTACGCCGGGGATAACAGGCTGATCTCCCCCAAGAGCTCACATCGACGGGGGGGTTTGGCACCTCGATGTCGGCTCGTCACATCCTGGGGCTGGAGAAGGTCCCAAGGGTTGGGCTGTTCGCCCATTAAAGTGGCACGCGAGCTGGGTTCAGAACGTCGTGAGACAGTTCGGTCTCTATCTACTGTGGGCGTTAGAAATTTGCGTGGATCTGACTCTAGTACGAGAGGACCGAGTTGGACGCACCGCTGGTGTATCTGTTGTCTTGCCAAGGGCATAGCAGAGTAGCTAAGTGCGGATGGGATAAGTGCTGAAGGCATATAAGTACGAAACCCGCCACAAGATGAGATTTCTTTTAAGGGTCGTGGGAGATGACCACGTTGATAGGTTACAGGTGTAAAGGTGGTAACATCATAGCCGAGTAATACTAATCACCCGTAGACTTTTCGCGCAGTATTCTTTTTTATAGATAAGAGTTAAGAGATAAGAGGTAAGAAAGTGTAATACTACTTATGTTTATCAATTATCAATCTCTTAAGAAGTTGTTAGTTAAAAATATGTTTTTTATCCCTATATGTTAAAATATCAAGGCATTAGGACACAGGCATCAGGCATTAGTTCTGAGTCGTACAACCTAAGGCCTATGGCCTAAAACCTAAGGACTAAAGATTTAAGGTGGTTATAGTCAAAGGTCTCACCTCTTACCATTCCGAACAGAGCAGTTAAACCTTTTAGCGCAGATGGTACTACACTTGTTGTGGGAGAGTATGTCGCCGCCTTCTTATAAAGAGCAATTCTGATAAAGAATTGCTCTTTTTTTATTGTTTGAAGTTGTAGGACTGCTTGGAAGGGAGAAGGACGAGTTGGAGGGAGAGTAGGAGAATTAAAAAGCTGTATATTGCAAAAAAAGCTTAGCTTATATGAATCTTGAACAATTGTTATACAAAAAATATCTAAAAAGTTAGGAGTGAAAAGTTTTTGATTGAGTAGCGAAAGAAAGCTTGTGAGGTAAGTGAAATACTTGAAAAATAGGGTTTATTCGAAGGAAGAGCGAAGCTAAGACGAAGAAAAGACGAAGGAAAGACGAAGGAAAGACGAACAATGAACGAAGGAAAGACGAACTCAAGACGAATTTAAAGTGAAGCTAAGGAGAAGGAAAGAAGATATAATGATGAATTTTTTGGCAAGGTAAGAAGGAAGATGTAAGTGGAATGCTTCCGTTGATGAGGAGAAAACAGCGTATTAACAAATCTGAGAGAGAAACTCAGAAGGGCTTGGAGAGTAATAAAAAAAGATATTTTATGAGAGTAGTTATTCAGCGTGTAACTCACGCATCGGTGGATATAGATAAGCAAACAGTAGCTTCTATTAATAAAGGTTTATTAGTATTGGTAGGTATAGAAGATAGCGATACCAATGAGGATATAGCGTGGTTATCGGCTAAAATGGTGAATTTACGTGTTTTTGACGATGAAAATGGGGTGATGAATCTTTCAGTAAAAGATGTAGGAGGAGAAGTGCTTATCGTGTCGCAATTCACCTTGCACGCCTCTACTAAAAAAGGTAATCGCCCCAGCTATATAAAGGCAGCACGTCCAGAAGTTGCAATTCCTATCTATGAGACGTTTATAAAGCAAGTGGAAAGTTTGTTAGGCAAGCGAGTGCCCACAGGACAGTTTGGGGCGATGATGCAAGTAGCCTTGTGTAATGACGGTCCTGTAACTATTCTTATAGATACAAAAAATAGGGAATAAAAAAGAACCCTATCACTAATATAATGATAGGGCTCCTTTAAATGTTTTCACAACGGAAAAAATCCTTATTGTGAATTGCTTTCAAATTGTGCGACAAAAGTAGGTATAATATTTTTAATGTGCAAATATTTCTTAATTTATTTTTTACTTTTAACTTTTTTTCGTTATCTTTGCCTCACCAAATTACAAAACAATGAAAAATATACTTGGATTAGATTTGGGCACCACTTCAATAGGTTTTGCCCATATTGTAGAAGATGAAAACAAAGAAAAATCAGAGATTAAAGAGTTGGGAGTGCGCATTGTTCCCTTAACTACAGATGAACAATCGGACTTTGAAAAAGGAAAATCAATAACTACTAATGCCAATAGAACCCTTAAACACGGAGCAAGACTAAATCTTGATCGCTATCAACAAAGGCGAAAATATCTCATAGATTTATTGCAGAAAGCGAACCTAATTACTTCCTCCTCTATTTTAGCTGAAAATGGCAAAAATACCACACATTCTACTTGGCAATTGAGAGCTAAAGCTGTTACCGAACGTATTGAGAAAGAAGAGTTCGCTAGGGTACTACTGGCTATTAATAAAAAACGAGGCTATAAAAGTAGCAGAAAAGCAAAAACTGAAGATGAAGGACAAGCAATAGATGGAATGGCTATAGCAAAGCGCCTCTATGATGAAAACTTAACTACAGGACAGTTATCGCTACAATTACTTCAACAAAATAAAAAACTCCTCCCAGACTTTTATCGTTCAGATTTACAAAAAGAATTTGACCTCGTTTGGAATTTTCAAAAACAGTTTTACCCTGATATCCTAACAGATAGTTTTTACAAAGAATTGCAAGGGAAAGGTAAGGATGCTACTTCAAAAGCTTTTTCTAAAAGATATCATTTTGACACAGCAGAGAACAAAGGTTCTAAAGAATCTGTTCGTTTGCAAGCCTATCAGTGGCGTGTAGAGGCTATATCTAAACAACTTTCAAAAGAAGAAGTAGCTTATGTCTTAACCGAAATCAATAATAATTTGAACAATGCAAGTGGCTATTTAGGCGCTATTTCCGATAGAAGTAAAGAACTCTATTTCAATCGTCAAACAGTAGGGCAATACTTGTATGCACAGCTTCAGGAAAATAGACATAATAGCCTTAAAAATAAAGTGTTTTACCGTCAGGATTACTTAGATGAGTTTGAACGCATTTGGGAAACTCAAGCTTCATTTCACAAAGAATTGACTGAGGAACTTAAAAAGCAAATCCGTGATGTGGTAATTTTTTATCAACGTAAACCTAAATCTCAAAAAGGATTGATATCATTTTGTGAGTTTGAGAGCAAAGAAATTGAGATAGAAAAAGACGGAAAAACTATAACTAAAACCATAGGAGCTCGTGTTGTTCCTAAATCCTCTCCTTTGTTTCAAGAATTTAAGATTTGGCAAATACTCAATAACGTTATCTGCAAAAGAAAAGGTATTAGAAAAAAGAAAGTCTCTGCTAAGACTACTCAGTTAGATTTGCTCAATGAATCTTCTCAAACGATTTTTAGTTTGGATATGGAATGCAAACAACTTCTTTTTGAGGAACTTAACTTAAAAGGAGACCTGAAATCAGATAAAGTACTGAAATTATTAGGCTATTCTCCTCAAGAATGGGAAATCAACTACAATCAATTAGAAGGAAATCGCACTCAAAAAGCACTCTATGAAGCCTATTTAAAGATTGTTGAAATGGAAGCTCACGACGTGAAAGATATTTTACAAATAAAATCTGCAAAAGACGATTGGTCTTTAGACGAATCTCCTCTTTCAGCTTCCGAAATCAGAGAAAGTGTAAAAGCTATCTTCCAAGCATTAGGAATATGTACTAAAATCCTTTATTTTGACCCTCTTTTGCCTGTAAAAGAGTTTGAAAAGCAGGATTCCTATCAGTTGTGGCATTTGCTTTATTCCTATGAAAGTGATGATTCTACTTCTGGGAATGAAACCCTTTACCGAATCTTAGAAAAGAAATACGCTTTTAAGAGAGAACACGTTAGAATACTCGCCAATGTAGCCTTGCAAGATGATTACGGTAGCCTATCTACTAAAGCTATCCGCAAGATATACCCTAATATAAAAGAAAATCAGTATAGCATAGCTTGTGAAATGGCAGGTTACAAGCACTCTAAACTATCTTTAACCACAGAAGAATTAGAGGCTCGTGAACTGAAAAATATCATTCCACTACTTAAAAAGAACGCTTTGAGAAATCCTGTGGTTGAGAAGATTCTCAATCAGATGATCAATGTAGTGAACGCTTTGATTGAGAAAAACAGTGAACGAGATGCCGAAGGGAAAATTACAAAATACTTCCATTTCGATGAAATTCGCATTGAATTAGCTCGTGAATTGAAGAAAAATGCGCAAAAGAGGTATGAAATGACCCAAAATATCAATAAAGCTAAATTAGAACACCAAAAAATTAGCGAAATACTTCAGAAACAGTTTGGCATCAAGAATCCTACGAAATCTGATATTATTCGTTATCGCTTGTATCAAGAATTGGAACACAATGGCTATAAAGAACTGTATACGAATGCCTATATAGCTCCCGATGTATTGTTTAGCAAGAATATAGATATAGAACACATTGTTCCTAAGGCACGAGTGTTCGATGATAGTTTTTCTAACAAAACATTAGCTTTCAGAGAATTTAATATCAAAAAAGGAGAATCTACAGCTTTTGATTATATTACTTCTTTAAACAGTGAAGAAGAACTCAATCAATATCTCACCAGAGTAGAGAATGCTTATAAAACAAAAAGCATTTCTCCTACTAAATACAAGAACTTACTCAAAAAAGCCTCTGAAATAGGTGATGACTTTATCAATAGAGACCTGAGAGATACTCAGTACATAGCCAAAAAAGCTAAAGAAATACTTTTCCAAGTAACTAAAAATGTGCTGTCTACCTCAGGAAGTATCACTGATAGATTGCGCGAAGACTGGGGCTTGGTAGATGTGATGAAAGAGCTAAATATGCCTAAATATCAGTCGTTAGGACTTACTGAAGTAGAAGAACGCAAAGATGGTAACAAAGTAACTGTGATTAAGAACTGGACAAAGCGTAACGACCACCGTCACCACGCAATGGATGCCCTTACGGTAGCTTTCACCAAACCTTCTTACATACAGTACCTCAATCATCTCAACGCTCGAAAAGACGAAAACAACAAAAATTATTCGGTTATTTTAGCTATCGAGGAAAAAGAAACAATTAAAGTCCGAACTAATAATGGTAAGAATAAGAGAGTTTTTATAGAGCCTATACCTAACTTTAGACAAGTAGCCAAAAAACATCTCGAAGAAATATTCATTTCGCACAAAACAAAGAATAAAGTAGTTACCAAAAATGTAAATAAACCTGCTGGCACTGATAAACAACAAATCACACTCACGCCACGAGGTCAGCTACACAAAGAAACTATATATGGCAAATACCAATATTATGTCAATAAAGAAGAAAAAATAGGTGTAAAATTTGATAAAGAAACTATCGCAAAAGTCTCTAATCCCCTTTATCGCGAAGCATTGCTAAAAAGATTGCAAGCCAATGACAACGACCCTAAAAAAGCCTTTACAGGGAAGAACGCACTATCTAAAAAACCTATTTATTTAGATGAATCAAAAACTAAAACTTTGCCAGAAAAAGTAAATCTCACCTACTTGGAAGAAGATTTTTCTATCCGCAAGGATATTTCTCCTGACAATTTCAAAGATTTGAAATCTATTGAAAAAGTAATTGACCAAGGAGTAAAACGTATTCTTATCAAGCGACTCCAAGCCTACGATAATGATCCTAAGAAAGCCTTTGTAGACTTAGAAAAGAATCCTATTTGGCTCAATAAAGAAAAAGGAATTGCGATTAAACGCGTTACTATAAGTGGCGTGAACAACGCTCAACCTTTGCACATAGGAAAAGACCATTTAGGAAAAACTACTTTAAATAAAGAAGGAAAAGAAATTCCTGTAGATTATGTAAGTACTGGCAATAACCACCACGTGGCTATTTATCGGGATAAAGAAGGTAATTTGCAGGAACAAATAGTTTCATTCTTTGACGCTGTCGTACGAGCTCAGCAAGGGCTTCCTATTATTGATAAAACCTATAAACAAGCAGAAGGTTGGCAATTTATGTTCACTATGAAACAGAATGAAATGTTTGTATTTCCTAACGAAACAACAGGATTTAATCCCGCTGAAATAGACTTGTTAGATCCTAAAAATAAAAAATTGATAAGCCCCAATTTGTTTAGAGTACAAACAATATCAGTTGTAAAATATGGAAATAGTGTGGTTAGGGACTTCAAATTTAGGCATCATTTAGAAACAACTCTTCAAGATGATAAAATATTACAAGGAATTACTTTTCAACAGATTAAAAGTTTAGAACCCTTGAGGAATATCGTAAAAGTTCGTATCAATCACTTAGGCGATATTGTAAGCATAGGCGAATATTAAAAAACCTTTTTAAAAACCAATAAACACCCTTTAAACTATGTTATACCGATCTATTTACATAGGCAATCCTGCCCATTTGAAGTTGAAGGATAAGCAACTCAAAATAACTGACTCCACTACCCAAACTGTAAAAGGGAGTGTGCCTATTGAAGATTTAGGTTTGCTGATGCTCGACCATTATCAAATTACCGTTTCACATCAATTACTGCAAGAATTGATGAAGAATAATGTGGTGCTTATCAGTTGTGATGAAAAACACTTACCTTTAGGAGCAATGCTTCCTTTTGGTGGGAATACTCAATATTCTGAACGAGTGAAAACACAGTTGGAAGTGAGCGAACCTCTTAAAAAACAACTTTGGAAGCAAACAATAGAGTGCAAAATTCAGAACCAAGCTAAGGTCTTAGAACATTTAGGAAAGTATGCCGACCCAATGTACGACTATCTAAAAGAAGTAAAATCGGGCGATACGACCAATATGGAAGGTATTGCAGCGCAACACTATTGGAAGTACCTTATTGATTACGATTTTCTTAGAGATAGATTTGGTGAATATCCTAATCAGTTTTTCAATTTCGGATATGGAGTTTTACTCAGTATCGTAGCCCGCGCATTGGTAGATACAGGTTTATTATTAGTATTAGGAATTTTCCATCGCAATAAGTACAACCCCTATTGTTTGGCAAGCGACATAATGGAACCCTACCGACCCATAGTAGATTTATTGGTAATGGAATGGCTCACAACACATCCTGAAGTAGAAGAACTCAACAAAGAAAGTAAAGCTCATATACTTCAGATGGCAACCCGTGATGTACAGATAGAAAAGAATACCCACCCGTTGATAGTAGCAGTAAAGAACACAGCTTCTTCTTTATACAAATGCTATACGGGTGAAAAGCGACTGATAGCTTATCCTGAATTATGATCATAGCTGACCGATACAATGCTTATAGAATTATGTGGGTATTAGTATTATACGATTTGCCAACAGAAACAAAAAAGATGCGTAAAGAAGCACAGAACTTTCGTGATAAACTCATAAAGGACGGTTTTACGCTCTTTCAGTTTTCGATGTACGTAAGGCATTGCCCTAGTAGAGAGAATGCCCAAGTGCATATCAATCGTGTAAAACAAAACTTACCTCAGTATGGCAATATAGCTATTATGTGTCTAACCGATAAGCAGTTTGGCGATATGGAGTTCTTTTACTGTCAGAGAGAAACAGCAGCTCCCGAAACCTATGTGCAATTAGAGCTTTTTTAAGAAGAATAGGAAAGTGAAAACCTCCTCTTTAACCTTATAAACAAAGGTAAAAGAGGAGGTTTTTTAGTACTGTTTTTAAGCAAAACTGATTGATATTTAAACTCTTAAAAGATTGAGGTTGTTATCAATCGCAAAACTACAAAATTTGAAAGCAATTCACAACGTTTTGTAACTGTACCCGCAGACGCCCTTAGTTGTTATCAATCGCAAAACTACAAAATTTGAAAGCAATTCACAACGCTAACTGCTCATTAGCCCTTCCAAGTTCTGTTGTTATCAATCGCAAAACTACAAAATTTGAAAGCAATTCACAACATTAAGGTCTTTAATCCCCTCTTTCCCAATGTTGTTATCAATCGCAAAACTACAAAATTTGAAAGCAATTCACAACCCGTGCGTTGTTGTGATGAATTATGTACAGGTTGTTATCAATCGCAAAACTACAAAATTTGAAAGCAATTCACAACTCCATTGCTTCTTCATAGCTTTCTGCTTCTGTTGTTATCAATCGCAAAACTACAAAATTTGAAAGCAATTCACAACAGCCCAACGAGTATCCTCATATTCTTTCTCGTTGTTATCAATCGCAAAACTACAAAATTTGAAAGCAATTCACAACACACTCTTTTTTAGCATCGAGTTCTACAAAGTTGTTATCAATCGCAAAACTACAAAATTTGAAAGCAATTCACAACTATTGCCTGGCGCACTATTTCCCCAACCGCGTTGTTATCAATCGCAAAACTACAAAATTTGAAAGCAATTCACAACCTGACGGTCTTCTTCACTTTCCATTGTTGCGTTGTTATCAATCGCAAAACTACAAAATTTGAAAGCAATTCACAACTATTGCCTGGCGCACTATTTCCCCAACCGCGTTGTTATCAATCGCAAAACTACAAAATTTGAAAGCAATTCACAACCATTTTTTCAAGGGTAGTGTTATGGTTCCCGTTGTTATCAATCGCAAAACTACAAAATTTGAAAGCAATTCACAACTCTAACGAATTATATCGCGAAATATATGATGTTGTTATCAATCGCAAAACTACAAAATTTGAAAGCAATTCACAACACATTATTATTGATATAGTTAAAATAGTTAGTTGTTATCAATCGCAAAACTACAAAATTTGAAAGCAATTCACAACACATTATTATTGATATAGTTAAAATAGTTAGTTGTTATCAATCGCAAAACTACAAAATTTGAAAGCAATTCACAACAGGAAGTAAAGAAATAGCTAAAAACAATAAGTTGTTATCAATCGCAAAACTACAAAATTTGAAAGCAATTCACAACTTCTTTGCGGTTTTATAACCTGCGTTATGAGTTGTTATCAATCGCAAAACTACAAAATTTGAAAGCAATTCACAACTTAGACGGACACGGAGGTACTGGAGTATTTGTTGTTATCAATCGCAAAACTACAAAATTTGAAAGCAATTCACAACATGCGCGTAACCAACACACCCGCCTACCCAGTTGTTATCAATCGCAAAACTACAAAATTTGAAAGCAATTCACAACACCTTTACTTGTAAGGTTACGATTCCAAAGGTTGTTATCAATCGCAAAACTACAAAATTTGAAAGCAATTCACAACAAGATGGTGACACAGTGAGCCAAGCAGAGAGTTGTTATCAATCGCAAAACTACAAAATTTGAAAGCAATTCACAACTGCGCCCATACTGTAGTGAGGCATTACGCTGTTGTTATCAATCGCAAAACTACAAAATTTGAAAGCAATTCACAACAGGATTTGCTTTTGCAACTCATTGGCGGTCGTTGTTATCAATCGCAAAACTACAAAATTTGAAAGCAATTCACAACAGGGTTAAATCGCGGGTGTGGTGCTGGTACGTTGTTATCAATCGCAAAACTACAAAATTTGAAAGCAATTCACAACAAGTAGCTCCTCCATTTAAGACTGCTAATTGTTGTTATCAATCGCAAAACTACAAAATTTGAAAGCAATTCACAACACTATCCACGAACTTCACGATAAGGGCATTGTTGTTATCAATCGCAAAACTACAAAATTTGAAAGCAATTCACAACAAGTAGCTCCTCCATTTAAGACTGCTAATTGTTGTTATCAATCGCAAAACTACAAAATTTGAAAGCAATTCACAACGTAGGAAGCCAGCTCAAACTGCACCTCTACGTTGTTATCAATCGTAAAACTACAAAATTTGAAAGCAATTCACAACTTCTTCCTCTAATAAGTCGAAAGTTATCCAGTTGTTATCAATCGCAAAACTACAAAATTTGAAAGCAATTCACAACGTAGGGTGAGCGGACGAGCTTAATGGTATCGTTGTTATCAATCGCAAAACTACAAAATTTGAAAGCAATTCACAACACCAATTGAGCTGATAGTTGATACACTTGGGTTGTTATCAATCGCAAAACTACAAAATTTGAAAGCAATTCACAACAAAAAAAAGTACGCAAATTATTTGCACTTTGTTGTTATCAATCGCAAAACTACAAAATTTGAAAGCAATTCACAACGTTCACGTACTACACCTGTACGGTCGAATTGTTGTTATCAATCGCAAAACTACAAAATTTGAAAGCAATTCACAACGTGGTGGTACTGGTTGGGTATTCATCAACAGTTGTTATCAATCGCAAAACTACAAAATTTGAAAGCAATTCACAACGTCTCAATTCTCTTTATTGCAGCTTCATAAGTTGTTATCAATCGCAAAACTACAAAATTTGAAAGCAATTCACAACCATACGCAAACGCATACGGAAACGCATACGGTTGTTATCAATCGCAAAACTACAAAATTTGAAAGCAATTCACAACTCTTAGAGCCTCCTCAAACGCCTCTCTTTCGTTGTTATCAATCGCAAAACTACAAAATTTGAAAGCAATTCACAACCTAATGCTCCCTTAGCGAGGGTATCAATAGGTTGTTATCAATCGCAAAACTACAAAATTTGAAAGCAATTCACAACATTACAAATGGACAACAGCAACAATCTACAGTTGTTATCAATCGCAAAACTACAAAATTTGAAAGCAATTCACAACTTTGAATTATATGTAAATTTGCCGCATAAAGTTGTTATCAATCGCAAAACTACAAAAATTGAAAGCAATTCACAACTCTCGTGGCTTCGCCCAAATGGGCACGTCTGTTGTTATCAATCGCAAAACTACAAAATTTGAAAGCAATTCACAACCTCTCAAGCTCTCCGACCTCATCAAGAAGAGTTGTTATCAATCGCAAAACTACAAAAATTGAAAGCAATTCACAACTCTCGTGGCTTCGCCCAAATGGGCACGTCTGTTGTTATCAATCGCAAAACTACAAAATTTGAAAGCAATTCACAACCTCTCAAGCTCTCCGACCTCATCAAGAAGAGTTGTTATCAATCGCAAAACTACAAAATTTGAAAGCAATTCACAACCGAGCGAGCCTAATCCTGACGATGGCAACCGTTGTTATCAATCGCAAAACTACAAAATTTGAAAGCAATTCACAACATAAATGTTTAATTTATCAAATAGTTCAACAATAAAGCGCAAAGATACAAAAAAAATATTTTATAAGTAACAAAGCATAAAAAAGGTTGCCCAGACTTCTGAGCAACCTCTTTCTATATTCTATTAGATGATTAACTTCCTAAGGTATACCAATGTACGCCTATCAAATATTGAAACTCCGCTGAAAACGACAACCGTACGGCAACTACCAGCAGAAAAGTCAATGCCGATAAGCCTATCTTCTGGTACGTCTTGCTCACGGTGGCAATGAGCATTCCTAATAAAAAAGCTACCCCTGTGCTCACAATATAAATCAGAGCTAAACTGAAATGTGCACCAGGCAGACTCCCTGCAATAAGCATTAACCCCGTAAACGGAAGAACAATGCGTAAGGCACTTTGTAGGCATTCTTGGGGTCTCTCTCTTACAAAGAGATAACTCATAATCACTATCCCTGTTAAGTACAGGGGTAGGGTTACCAAATGATCTCCATAGGCTATTGAATTTATAAACAAGTAAAGTGCAATAGCTGAGATAAGTTCTAAAAAGATTTGTACTGACTTTTTCATAATAAAAATGATTAATTATGGGAGTATTAGTTCTTCTCCTTCTTCTCTATAACTACTAATAAGGACGCCATTAAAATTGAAAAAAGTGTTCTCGTGATTAAATATTTTAGAATTTTGCGACAAAGTTATAAGATATTCTCTTCTCTGTCAAGTAAGTTAACAAAGTTTAAGATTGTTTTAACTTTTAATTGTAGACTTTGTATTGTTTTTTAAATAATAATTCTTACCTTTGTACCCTAATTTAATATTAAAAATTATGGGTATTATCGCAACACTTATTATTGGAGCCATCGCTGGATGGTTAGGAGGAACTATCTATAAAGGTAGTGGATTAGGTCTTATAGGCAATATCATTATTGGTATTCTTGGAAGTATCGTGGGGTATTGGCTTTTAGGAGATGTGTTTCACGTCTCACTTGGAGGAGGATGGATTGGTGCTATCTTGACAGGAGCTATTGGAGCTATTGTTATTTTATTCTTGATAAATTTGATATTTAAAAAGAAGTAATAAGGAAGGAAGAGCACATATTAAAAATGAAAAAACCCCGAAAATATATATTTTCGGGGTTTTTTTAGTACTTCTTTTTCAGAATTACCTACTTGCGTTAGCAGTCCAGGTCTTTCCATCTGTAGTATACAAAATGTTCAATGAAGAGGCGTTGATTCTAATGAGTTTTACACCATCTTTCAAGTCGATGTTTACTAAAGTGTTATCTCCTTCTTTTTTGAAGCTAACACCTTTAAGGTCAGGAATACCGTCTGAAAAACGAAAATAATAGTCATTTCCTGTTTTAACAACTGTCACGGCTCCGTTATCAACAGATTTTTTTTCATCTCCATTTGAATAAGATATTTTACCTTTGTAGGTTCCTACAAAAAGGTCATTGTCTGCTGGGTCATCATTCTTGCTACAAGATATAGAAGAAAAAGCTACTAGTGATAAACAAATCACTGATACTAAAGCAATAATTTTTTTCATACTTGATTCAATTTAAAAAATTAATATTAAAGTTTGTTGCAATAATTATGCCATTCGAATGCTTTATGCAATTTTTAATAGTTGTTATCAATGGGAAAACTACAAAATTTGAAAGGGGATTCACGACATAAATGTTTAATTTATCAAATAGTTCAACAATAAAGCGCAAAGATACAAAAAAAATATTTTATAAGTAACAAAGCATAAAAGAGGTTGCCCAGACTTCTGAGCAACCTCTTTCTATATTCTATTAGATGATTAACTTCCTAAGGTATACCAATGTACGCCTATCAAATATTGAAACTCCGCTGAAAACGACAACCGTACGGCAACTACCAGCAGAAAAGCCAACACGGATAAACCTATCTTTTGGTACGTCTTGCTCACAGTAGCAATGCACATTCCCAATAGGAAAGCCACCGCAGTGCTAGCAATATAACCGAGTGCCAAGCTCGTATTCGCATCTTGCAGGCTGCCAGCGATGAGCATTAGCACTGCAAAAGGACTCACCACACGCAAGAAACTACCCCACTTCTGTTGAGGTCTCTCTCTTACAAAGAGATAACTCATAATCACTACCCCTGTTAAGTACAGCGGTAGGGTTACCAAATGATCTCCATAGGCTATTGAACTTATAAACAAGTAAATTGCAATAGCTGAGATAAGCTCTAAAAAGATTTGCACTGACTTTTTCATAATTAAATATTTTAGAATTTTGCGACAAAGTTATAAGATATTCTCTTCTCTGTCAAGTAAGTTAACAAAGTTTAAGATTGTTTTAACTTTTAATTGTAGACTTTGTATTGTTTTTAACAAAAAATCCGTTTAAACTTTTGGCAAAGTTACAATAAATAATTAGAAAATGAGGGAATTAGAAAATGAGGGAATTAGAAAATGAGGGAATTAGAAAATGAGGGAATGAGGAAAAAGGGTACAAGCTATAAGCTTGCACCAGCGGAGGGAATTATTGGATGAAGAAACAAAAAACCTCCCCCTTGCCCCCTCCAAAGGGGGAAAGTAGTGACGAAAAGGAGAGTGTGTGTCACAAAAAGTAATGCATCGGAGCTTTCGGAAGGAAACGGAGGAAATCAGAAGGAGGCTATGAGGTTTTTTGATGAAAAAATGCTATGAGGAGGGTGGGGGTAGCTTATAGAGAGCTTATAGGAAGCTTATACGAATCTTGGACGATTGGTATAGGAAGGGTATATAAATGATTGGCTTATAGTATGATACAGCGACACAAAAAATGGTAAAAACGGGGTTTCGAGGCGAAAGAAAGAGGAAGAGGCACTAGGCCTTAGGCCATAGGCAATAGGGGGGAGTGTGACGGGAAAAATAATGAAATGACGAGTGACGAGAGACGAATGACGAAGAAAATGTGATGAAAATCTCTCGCGGTGCACATACCCAGCTGTCGCTGGCTACCTTCAAAGGGGGAATGTAGTAAAGGAAAAGGGGAAAAAATGACGAGTGACGAGTGACGTGAAGGAGGGAATGTAGCGAGAGAAAACAGAAGGGTGAAGGGGGGAATGATAGAGTTTTCTTTTATGTATCTTGTATATTTTACAAAATTCATTATTTTTGCGGTTGTAATTTAATTGTTTTTTCAAGATGAATAAAATGAAATGTTTATTTTTAATAGGCGTACTTTCGGTAATGAATGTTTGTGCGCAAGATTTTAAAGTAAAGAAGGGTGAACTTCTATCAAATGGTACTCCCGTTGCTAAGATTGAGAAAAAGGACGGTAAATATCAATTTAGTGACCTTTCGAATCATTTGTTGTACAGGGTGGTTCTTACGGCTGAAACGGCACAAGGTAATTTAGCTCCTCACCGTTGGATAGAGTTTTCTAATGCTAATGGGGTAATTCGGGAAGTGGCAATTCCGGATAAATTGAAATTTACTTTTTCGGGTGAGAAGTACCTGCTTGACTGTGTGTTTAAATCGGGGACGGGAATGCTCACAGAAAAGGGTATTGACCCTGCGGTGGTAACGGCTTTTTTTGAGAGTACTCATCGTCCGTTCTCAGAGAAATGGGACGCTGTGTTTGAACAAGAGCGGAATACTATTCAAACGGAAGATAACTTGGCTACGGCTGATAAAATTTCGGTACAGGGAGATGCGATTCTTAAAAACGGCAAGCAAATAGGCATTATTGTGCGCAAAGTGCAAAACGGAGATGGGGGTATTGTTATCACTGATTTTACGGTAACAGATATCAAAGGTCACGTAGTGGCTACTGCGCATCATCATTCGTATAAAAACGAAGATTATTTCGTTATAAAAACCTACGACCAAAAAGAGTTTCCGGTATTTGTTCCTCTTACCAAAATAGGGGTGGCTGATAAAAGAATTGTGAATAGGCTTTATGCCAATGGCTATCCGTTTGGCGATATGACTGAGGCTTTTAGTCAATATTTAGAAGGTAGAAAGAATGCTATCGACCAGCAAAATAAAGAAATGTTGGAGGAAGCGAAAAAGCAAACGGTAAATATTTACGATGCTCCGGGTTATGTGATAGATGCTAAAGGGGATAAGAAAGAGGGGCTTATTACGATTGAATTCCAGTCGGTAGGAGCGATACTTAACAAAGAGCAGAATGTATCAGACCTTACTTCATATGGGGCAACGATGAAATTCAAAAAGGAAGGTGAGAAAGACGCTTATTTTAAAGCGAAGGACGGTGTGAAATTCTGCATAGAAGAGCGTTGTTTTATAGGTTCAAAAAGTACAGAAGACGGCTTTTTTGCTCACGGAGGTTCGCAGTTAAACGTACTTTCGGGAGCTGCTCAGTTCTTTGAGATTCTGTATGATAACAACGGCAATTACGTGTTGGCACACAGCAGATATCCTGAGGATTACTATTTGAAGATTAAGGGAGCTGACAAAGCGGTATATTTGGGAGATAAAGCAACTTTTGGTTCGAAGAGTGCAGATAAAATACAAAAAATATTGGCTAAATATATCAACTGTCCGTCGTTAGATGTTACTAAATACAACACCAAAACGAAAGAAGGAATGATACAGTTGGTAGATGATTATACAAAGACTTGTAAATAGAATGTTTTTGGGCAAAAAGTAAAATGTTTTGTAATATTTTAGGGTATAAGTATTGCCGATAACTAAAAAAATAGTATCTTTGCCCTTGTAAATATTATCAGAATAAGCAATAAAAAGGAATACCAATATGGAAATTCAAGGACGAATTATAAAGATTAGCCCTACACAAACCGTAGGACAAAACGGCTTTCAACGCCGTGATGTGGTGATTTCTACTGAGGAACAATACCCCCAGTATATCCCTTTTGACTTTGTACAAGAAAAATGTGTACTTCTCGACAACTTTCAGGTAGGACAATTGGTACGCATCAGTTTCAATATTCGCGGTCGTGAATGGGTAAACCCGCAAGGTGAAACTAAATATATTGTGAACTTACAAGGATGGCGTATTGAAAATGCTGAGGTGGCACAAGGAGCCTATACCCCTCCGCAAGGGCAATATCCACCACAGGGGCAACCTGCTTATCCGCCACAAGGATATGCACAACCACAATATCAGCAAGCGCCTCCCCAATATCAGCAGGCACCACCACAATACCAACAAACGCCCCCTCAGTATCCGCCACAAGCCCCTCAACAGGCTTTTAGTGCACCAGACCCTGCACAGGGAGCTTCTGCCCCTACTGAGGAAGACGATTTGCCATTCTAAAGAATGATATACTTAACGAACGATAAAACATCTTTTCCTTCCCCCGATACGGCTTCGGAGGAAGGAATTGTTGCTTTAGGAGGGAACCTTACCCCTGAACGGCTTATTGAGGCGTATTCGGAGGGTATTTTCCCGTGGTATAACGAAGGAGAGCCGGTAGTTTGGTGGTGTCCTGACCCGCGTTTTGTACTCTTTCGTGAGAAATTGCATATCAGCAAGCATATGCGTAAGATGCTACGCGAAGCACCTTATCATGTTACTTATAACCGTTGTTTTACTGAGGTGATGCGACAGTGCGCTACTGTTCCGCGCAAAGACCAAGACGGCACGTGGATTCACCCCGAACTAATAGAAGCCTATACAGGCTTGCATAAAAGAGGAATAGCGCACTCGGTAGAGGTGTGGGAAGGAGATGTACTCATAGGAGGTTTATACGGGCTAAAAATGGGCAAAATCTTTTGTGGGGAGAGTATGTTTAGCAAACGCAATAATGCGTCAGAATACGGCTTTATCACCTACCTGCAAGCACACCCCGATATAGCATTGGTAGATTGCCAAATATACAGCGAGTATTTAGAGCGTTTGGGAGCAGAGGAAATACCTCGCAAAGAGTTTTTAGCGCTTTTAGGTAAGGCATATGAAGAAAGAGAAAATGAAAAGATAATAACTTAAACTGTATGAATATGAAACCTTTTACATTATTACTATTTACGTTGGCTCTTATGAGCTGGGGTTGTTCAAAGAAAGAGGAAGTTAGCGAGAAACCTTGGAAATTGGTATGGGAAGATAATTTCGACAGGGGAGATATTTTCTCGACAGGTGTGTGGACAAAAATGAACCGTTGGGGAGACAACTGTTGCAACACAATGAGCAAAGACCCGAGTTTGTTTGAGATAAAGGACGGGAAGATGATTCTTTTAGGGGTGACTAATAAAGATTTAAAAAAAGACCCTTCGCCTTACCTTACTGCGGGTGTTTGGACTAAAGAAAAGAAGTTTTTCCAAAAAGGGAAGATAGAAGTGCGTTGTAAGTTAGAAGGTACGCAAGGAGCGTGGCCTGCTATATGGTTGGTTACTAAAGACACTAAATGGCCTGAAGACGGAGGGGAGATAGATCTTATAGAACGCTTAAATTACGATCCTTTTGTGTATCACACTGTGCATTCGCCGTTTACATATAAAAAGAAAGCAGGACCTAAAAACTCTACTTCTTTCCCTATTAATCCAGATGACTACAACACTTACGCAGTGGATTTTGAAGGAGATGTGATACGGTTTTACGTAAACGGACTGCCTTCATTTGTTTATTCGCGTATGCCTGGTAAGGAGAATGAAAAGCAATTCCCGTTTGATTTGCCTTTTTATTTGATTATTGATATGCAACTGGGAGGTGAATGGGTAGGCGAAGTAAAACCGTTTGATAAACCCGTGAGAATATATATTGATTGGGTGCGGTTTTATCAGAGGTAAACGAGGTATAAAAATGATTGTTTTAATTACTGGAGCTTCACACACAGGTAAGACTTTTTTAGCTCAAAAGCTATTGGAAAAATATAAATACCCATATCTATCAATAGATCACTTAAAAATGGGATTAATTCGCAGTGGTTATACTAAACTTACCTTAGAAAATGATAAAGCACTTACAGATTATATGTGACCTATTATTCGTGAAATGATTAAAACAGCCATAGAAAACAAACAAAATCTTATCATTGAAGGAGTATATATTCCTTTTGACTGGGAAAAAGATTTTACAAAAAAATATCTCGAGGATATTAAATGTTATTGTCTTGTAATGAGTGAAAACTATATTAAAACCCACTTTGATGATATAAAGAAATATGCAAAAGTCATAGAAAACCGTTTAAATGATGATTGGTGTACAATGGAAAGTGTTTTAGATGATAATGCACAGTTTTTAGCCCTTGCAAAGAAACACAACACTAATTTTATACTGATTGATGATAAATATAAAGTAAATATCGAGCTATGATGAACTATAAAATTTTTGTTTTGGAGAGACTTAGAGAGGCAGAGAAACGGTATAGTTATTTGCTAATGGTGCGACGGGCGACTAACAGCAAGTAGCTGAGGGCGCCTACTCCTATGCATATTGCCATTGCAAATACCATTGGGCGCTCGGAGGTGATGGCGAAAAGCGAGAGCACTGCTCCTACTACTGAACCGATACCAAAACGCAACATTCCTGTGAGTGAATTGGCGGTACCGGCTACTTCGGGGTACATATCCAAAATGGCGGCATTGGCACTGCTGGACACTACCGATACCAAACCTACAAACATTGAAACGCCTGCTACGGTAGCCCATAATCCCAAATGGAAAATACCACATATCACCAGCCACGCTCCTGCAATGAGTTGGATAGTAAGCCCCAAGCGCAAGGATTTTTCTACACCTATTTTGGTGACGAATTTGCCATTGAGTGAGGTTGCCGTCATCATTACAATTACATTGAGAAGGAAAAAATATCCAAAATGCTGAGGGGCTACCCCAAAGAGTTTGGTGTACACAATAGAGCCCGTAGTGATAAAGCAAAACATTCCTGAATAGGAAAGCGAATTGCAGAAAATATACCCCAATACCTTTTTGTTGCTGAGAAGCTTGCCGTAAATGCGCAAGGTGTTGCCTATTTTCAAAGGAACACGCTTGAACTTAGGAAGCGTTTCAGGGATTTTATAACTCACTAAGAGCGCCGCCAAGAGTCCTAAAACCATCAGCACGTAGAAGATGATATGCCAATGAAACCAGTCGGTGAGGTGACCACCCAGTACGGGGGCGATAAGTGGGGCAATCATCGTGACAATCATAATCATCGACATTTGGCGGGCAAACTCATTTTTAGCGAAAAGGTCGCGCAAGAGGGCACCCGTTACTACCGCTGGTGAGGCTCCAAAAAAGCCTTGTACAAAGCGCAGTATATAAAAGTGATGGATATGGTGAATTTGCGTAATCACTAACGATACCAATGCTGAGGTGATAATCCCGATGAGAATGATAGGTTTGCGCCCATAACTATCGGAAAGAGGTCCCCAGAAGAGTTGCCCAAAAGCAAAACCAAGGGTAAAGAGTGCTAAGGTTTGAGATATCATCTCTTCGGATACATTCAAATCATTAGCAATCTTCACAAAAGCAGGAAGGTACATATCGATAGCCAGCGGGGTGAGCATCGATAGGAGTCCCATAATGAGGATAAACAGTAGGTCGGGTTTTGAGTCTTTGAGTTCTTCGGGTTCTAACACTATTTCTTAGGGTCTTTAATACGTTCTATTTCCTTTACAATTTCTTGGTAGTGTAGATGGTTAATAGATGAAGCAGGTTCTTTGGCGAGAGCTTGTTTGGCGAAAGCCTCAATCATATCCAAATGCTGTAAGGCAAAGAGGCGCACGTCGGATACTTGCTGTATGCTCGCAGCTTTGCTGTTTTTAGCGTCGGCAGGTGCATTGATGAGCCTATCGATTTGAGAGAGGTACAAGCGTTCTATCCCACGGCGATAGGTGTTTTGGCGTGCATCGGGGTTGTTGAGGGGTTTCCATACTGCTTTGAATACATCTTGCAGATATTCGTTTAGCGGATAAGGATTTTTGGAGGTGAGCGATTGGTTATAAAGGTTGTAGAGGGTTTGCTCTCCTAAAAGTACACTCAGGGTAAGGTTTTGCATACTGATGATGTTCTTATCGGGGGTTGCTCCTGTTTTTTCTACTATTTCCTCAGGATATAACCACAAAGGTGCTTCAAAAAGTTCTTTATCTAAATAGTTTATAGCTTCTTTTACCTTCTCTTTGGGCACTTCTTTATAAACTTCTTTCTCACCGATGATGCCCACATATCTATTGCCAATATGCTTGAGCACGTGTTTTAAATAGCGGAAATACTGCATATAGGCAGCGGTTTGCATTTCGTTGAGATGCTCGTATTTGTCGTTAGGCTGTTTAGTCCATTCGGGGAGGTGTTGCACGATATAGCGGAGGTTTTTCAATCCGTAGGTATTAGCTTTCATTACGTTGTCCGAAAGGTCTTCAGTTTGTGCGCGAGGGTCTTCATCTTTGCCTTCTCCTCCGAACCACAATCGCGGATTGGCTTTGAGTTTTTGGGTAACCATTTCGGCAAGAGATTCTTGTTCGGCATACTCGTCTTTATATTTGTTGCCATAATAGCGATATCCCCATTCAATTGCCCATTTGTCGTAGATACCTATGCGCGGATAGAGTCCTTTGCTACTGATGTTGTCTTCGGGCTGTGCCACATAGTTAAAACGCGCATAGTCCATAATAGAAGAGGTATGCCCATTGGCTTCAACCCATTTTTTATCGCGGAGTTTTTCGACAGGCGTTTGACTGCTGGCGCCCATATTGTGGCGCAAGCCTAAGCAGTGCCCTATTTCGTGAGAGGACACAAAACGCACGAGGTCGCCCATTAGTTCCTCGTTGAACTCCATAGTACGAGCGCGTTTATCGACAGCGCCTGCCTGAATCATATACCACTGGTTGAGGAGTTTCATCACGTTGTGATACCAGCCCACGTGGCATTCTATAATTTCACCACTGCGAGGGTCGGCGATGTTAGGACCGTAGGCATTACTTTTTTCGGAAGGGAGGTAGCGAATTACGTTGAAGCGGGCATCTTCTAAGCTCATTGAAGGGTCGTTAGGCCAAGGTTTTGCGACAATAGCCTCTTTGAATCCCGCTTGTTCGAAAGCAACATTCCAATCGTTTACACCCAAAATGAGGTATTTTTGCCATTGTTTAGGCGTAGCAGGGTCGATATAGAACACGATTTGCTTTTTGGGGCGTACTAACTGACCGCTGAGGTATTTTTTGACATCTTCTTTACAAGGTTCTAAGCGGAAACGGTGTATATAATATTCAGTTTCGGTGCGTTGCTGTTTATCGCTAAACTTGATGTATCGGGTCGCGAAAAAGCCCACACGAGGGTCGAAGAGGCGTTTTTGCATAGGTGTTTTGGGTAAAAGCACCATAGAGATATTCAGTTCTAAGGTAATAGCCCCTACCTTGTTTGCCGATGGAATGGTACTGGGTGAAGCGCTGAACGTTTTGAGAGTATTGACCTCTACGTTGATAGGATAAGGACGTATATCGTCTACAAAAGAACGATCGGTAGCGATAGCGCCTATTTTCATTTGGGTTTTTGTATTCGATGAAAAAGAGGTAACACTGTTGTCTTGCTTGAAGAAATCGGTGATGTCGATGAGTTGTGCTTTGGTTTTGGGGTTGCGCCCGATAACGGCGAACGATGCCACCACAGAATTTGCACTTGAATTGGCTACTGCCACCGAGATATTATCGTCGGTACCGGCTTCTTGCAGATTGAAAAAAGAGCGCAAGAGGAGTGTTTTTTCGCCTTTCTGCTCGAAATAGACGGTTTGTTCATTCACTTTTTCACCTGCATAGAGTCCGAAGTTATGAGGGGCAGCTTTGAGTCGCGTTACGCATAGCAAATAGCGATTGAGGAGGGAATCGGGGACTTCAAAGTACCATTTATCCTCAATCTTACGGATAGTAAAAAGTCCGTTGCGCTCAATACCCTTTTTTTTGATGAGTTTAGCGTACTCTTCGGCGCGCTTTTGCTCAGGAGTTTTTTCAGGTTTTTCTGTTGTTTTGGTTTTAGTAGTATCTTTAGTAATAGTATCTTTCACAGCAGGTATTTTCTGCGCGAAAATCATTGTTGTAAATGATAGGAAAAGTATAAGTAAGTGTTTTTTCATTATTAGGTGTCAGGGATTAGACTTGTTAGACACGTCTGATCTGATAGTATTTGATTTTGGGGTGCAAAAGTAGAAAATAATTAGGAAATTAGCAAATGAGAGAATGAGAAAATGAGAGAATGAGAAAATGAGAGAATGAGAAAATGGGGTACGAGCTACAAGCTTGTACCAAAGGAGATTAACTTTGCCAAAGTTTGAAACTTTGGCAAAGTGTATACCCCTAAAAGTGACACATCTGAGACATCGGAAGATAACGGAGAAGAACGGAAGAGGGTCGAGAGAATTTTTGGTGAGAAAGTGCTGTTAGAAGGGTGGGGTTAGCTTATAGAGAGCTTATAGGAAGCTTATACGAATCTTGGACGATTGGTATAGAAAAGGTGTGTAAATAATTGAATAATAGTATAATACAGGAATACAAAAAATGGTAAAAACAGGGTTTCGAGGCGAAAGAAAGAGAATCCTCACCCCGTCCCTCTCCCAAGGAGAGGGGGAATGTGGTGACGGAAAAGGGAAGTAATGACGAATGAACGAGAGACGAATGACGAGGAGCGAGTGACGAAAAAGGGGGAATGTGGCGACGAAAAAGGGGAATTAGAGAATTAGCAAATTAGAAAATGAGAGAATTGGCAGATGTGAGAATTAGCAGATTAGAAAATTAGTAGATTGGTAAATTTGCTAAATGGAAAATTATTTATACTTTTGCGTCTTGGGAAAAACAAAAGAGAAATCGTATTACTGTATGATTATTGATAAAATAAAAGAGCATATTGCTAAGATAGAAGATTTTAGCGCGAAAACTAAGGAAGAACTTGAACAATTCCGCATTCAGTACCTCGGTAAAAAAGGGGTGCTCAACGACTTTTTTACCGCTTTTAAAGAAGTGCCTAAGGAGGAGAAAAAAACTTTTGGGCAGGTAGTGAATGAGCTCAAACAAAAAGCAGAAGCCAAAGTACAAGAATGGCGCGACCGCTTGGAAGAACACAGTGAAAGCAAAGGTATATACGGCGATTTGAGTCGTCCTGCGACCCCTTCGCCTATCGGGGCGCGCCACCCTATTTCGATAGTTAAAAACGAAATTGTGAATATCTTTGCCAATATAGGTTTTAACGTATCGGACGGACCTGAGATAGAAGACGACTGGCATAACTTTACTGCCCTCAACCTTCCTGAATATCACCCTGCTCGTGATATGCAGGACACGTTTTTTATACAAACTAATCCGGATATTCTCTTACGCACCCATACCAGTTCGGTGCAAATACGCTATATGGAGGGACATCAGCCACCTATACGGACGATTTCGCCGGGGAGAGTATTTCGCAACGAAGCTATTTCGGCACGTTCACACTGTTTGTTCCACCAAGTAGAAGGCTTATATATAGATAAAAACGTATCGTTTGCTGACCTGAAACAAACTTTGTTGTACTTTACTAAGGAGATGTTCGGCAAGTCGCGTATACGTTTGCGTCCGTCGTACTTCCCTTTTACCGAGCCGAGTGCTGAGGTAGACATCTATTGGGGACTCAATAACGAGGTGGATTACCGCATTACTAAAGGTACTGGTTGGTTGGAAATTATGGGTTGTGGTATGACTGACCCTAACGTACTTAAAAACTGTGGTTTTGATAGTGAGGTATACAGTGGTTTTGCCTTCGGTATGGGAGTTGAACGCATTGCGATGCTTTTGTACCAAATAGGGGATATACGTATGTTCTATGAGAACGATATGCGTTTCTTGGAACAGTTTAAAAGTGCGCTCTAAGTGCGGATAAAAGATAAAAGGTGCGAGCCGCACGGGCAGATTAATTAGGGAATGAGGAAATTAGGAAATTAGGAAATTAGGAAATGAGGAAATGGGAAAATGAGGAAATGAGAAAATGAGGAAATGGGAAAATGGGGAGGTGTGAGTCCTTAGGGCACAGGAAAACTTTGCCGAAGTGTGGGAAGCAATATACGAATTGCATAATTTGCAAAGCGCGAATATTTACATATAAATAAACAATGCTAAATTTTAAAAATATATTTTTTGCTTATGAAGGGCAAGACCCTATACTGCAAGACATTTCCTTTGAGTTGGCGCAAGGTGAGCACCTTTCGCTGATGGGAGAAAGTGGTTGTGGCAAGAGTACCTTGCTAAAAGCTATTTATGGTCTTATTGATGTGCAAGAAGGTACTATACACTTCCACAACGAGCGCGTAAGGGGTCCTTCTTGGCAGTTAGTGCCTGGGTTTAAAACGATGAAATACCTTGCACAGGACTTTGGGTTAGGCCCTTATCAC
This sequence comes from Capnocytophaga sp. oral taxon 323, assembly GCF_001278825.1. Lineage (NCBI taxonomy): Bacteria > Pseudomonadati > Bacteroidota > Flavobacteriia > Flavobacteriales > Flavobacteriaceae > Capnocytophaga > Capnocytophaga sp. oral taxon 323. Next base: position 1,473,320 of record NZ_CP012589.1, on the reverse strand, counting down.
ACGGTAGCTGAAAATGTAGGAAAGTTTATCTCTAACCTCGATTTAACCTATAAAAAAGAGCGCGTAATGGAGTTGCTCACCTTGGTCGGAATGGAACGTTTTGCGCCCTTAAAAGCACTGAACCTCAGCGGTGGTGAGAAACAGCGTGTGGCATTGGCAATGGCATTGGCACAAGAACCTCAATTGTTATTGCTTGACGAACCTTTTAGTCAGGTGGATAATTTTAGAAAGAACGAACTACAACGCACTCTCTTCACCTATTTGAAAGAGCAAAACATTAGCTGTATAGTGGCTACTCACGACGGTAAAGATGCCCTTTCTTATTCCGATAAAACCCTTATTATGCGTGACGGGAAGCTATTGTTTTTTAACAATACGCTTTCGGTTTATTTCCAAAATACCGATTATTACACTGCTTCTCTGTTTGGAGAAGTGAGTTGGCATAACGGTAAGCTCTTCAAACCCCAACAGATTACCATTACAGCAACCTCTGATTGGGAAGCTACTGTACAATACTGTTATTTTCAAGGAGCACAATACCTTATAGAAGCTACTTCGGTAGAAGGGAAAGTGTACTTCTACAACGATACCCCCATAGAGAAAGGGGAGAAGGTGTGGTTGAGGATATTGTAGGGGGCTGTATTGTCCTTTTCAAAAATATTTGTACCTTTGCACCATAACAATACTTGCAAAGTATGGAAAAGATTAAAGAATTCTTAAAAAACTCAGGAAAGAAACTAGCTTGGCAATTTGCTTTTGCCATAGTGGCGTGTATTATATTAGTTTGGTGTGTATTGCAACTCTTGCGCATCTATACGGCGCACGGAGAGTACATTACAGTACCGAATTTGAGCAAGAAAACACTTACCGAAGTAGGAGTGATATTAGATAAGCAACAATTGCGTTATGAGGTGTTGGATTCTACTGAATACGACCCTAAATACCCTCCTCTATCGGTAATCAGTCAGACGCCTGAGGCTACCGAGAGAGTAAAGAAGAACCGCAAAATATACCTTAACATCAATCCGTCGGGCTATCATAAAGTAACAGTGCCTAAGGTGATACAAGTAACGCGCCGGAATGCAGTAGCTACCTTGCAATCGGTAGGGCTTGCCATCGGGAGGGTTACATATGTGAACAATATTGGGAAAGATATGGTATTGGAGATGCAACACGACGGTAAACCCGTACAACCTGGCGATAAGCTTATTAAAACCTCACGTATAGACCTTGTGTGTGGCAACGGCTTAGAGGCTCGGGATACTATCCCTACCGAAATACCTATTGAAGAACTGATGGGGGACTAGTGCGAGCCGCACAGGCAGTCGTAGCACGACGGGCGGTGTGAGCCACACTAGCAAGTGTGAGTCGCACGGGCAAGTGTGAGCAATGCAGACTATTATAAATTTAAACTTTGGTAAGGGGTGTAGCACGCACGCTATTAGAAACTTTGGCAAAGTTTGTGGCGCAAATGTAAGGTAATGCGTGATATAGACGAGATAGAAGATTTAGACGATTTAGAACCAGACGGAGAGGGAGCTCCATCTCTTTACGAGCATTACTCCTTTACGGCGGGCAAAGGGCAAGAACCTTTGCGCGTAGATAAATTCTTGATGAATTTTGTAGAGAATGCCACCCGCAACAAGGTGCAACAAGCAGCCAAGCAGGGTAATATTTTTGTGAATGGCGAGCCTGTAAAGTCTAATCATCGTGTGAAAGCTAATGACGAAGTAAAGGTACTTTTTCCTCACCCTCCTCACGAGGATTTATTGGTGCCCGAGAATATTCCTTTAAACATAGTATACGAAGACGATAGCCTTTTGGTGGTAAATAAACCTGCGGGTATGGTGGTACACCCTGGTCACGGCAACTACAGCGGAACGCTCATCAACGCATTGGTATATCATTTTGAGAACTTGCCTAACAACAGTAGCAATCGTCCTGGGTTGGTACATCGTATCGATAAGGATACTAGTGGACTTTTAGTAGTGGCTAAAACCGAAGAGGCGATGTTACACCTTACTCAACAGTTTTTTAATAAAACTACTCAACGCGAATATATAGCCCTTGTATGGGGTAATATAGAAGAAGACGAAGGAACGGTGTGCGGTCATATTGGGCGACACTTAAAAGACCGCCTGCAAATGGACGTCTTCCCCGATGGTTCTCACGGTAAAGAGGCAGTAACCCATTACAAGGTGCTAGAGCGTTTTGGTTATGTAACACTCATTTCTTGCAAGTTAGAAACAGGGCGTACACACCAGATAAGAGTACATTTAAAACACATAGGGCATACCCTTTTCAACGATGAACGTTATGGGGGCGACAAGATTCTGAAAGGAACAACTTTTGCCAAATACAAGCAGTTTGTAGAGAATTGCTTTGCGGTATTACCTCGCCAAGCTTTGCACGCTAAAACCTTAGGTTTTGAACACCCCATTACTCACAAGTACCTTAGCTTTGATAGTGAACTTCCTAATGATATGCAACAATGTATAGAGAAATGGAGGAATTATAAGAAGTCGATGGTAAGTGATTAAGGGAATAATAAAAGAGATTAAAGTATAGAAGATATAAAAATTGAGGATATAATAAACAAACAGCGGTATGAATGCTTTATTCATACCGCTGTTTGTTTTGTTAGTATATAATTGTTAGTTGTTACTTAGGCTAAACAGATAACGTACTCCTGCAAAGGCTTGTACGCCTTGTGAAGGATAATACAACCATTTTTTATAGTGCTGTAGTATATTCCTTGAGATGCTTTAAAAAATGATGAGGGTCTAACAAAATAAATCCTTTAGAAATCATATCAATATACACTCCTTTGTTAGAGAGAAAATCTTCATAAAGGGTGTATTCAATGCTTTCTACCGAGAAAATGATAAGTTGTAAAGTAATACCTTTGTAATTGAGAGTTTTAATGATTTTTTGTATTCTCTCAGTAGTAAAGATGATAACATCTACATCTGAATAGATCGTTTCTTTACCTTCAGCATAACTTCCCGTTATAAGGGTAGCGTACTGATGAGAGTAATTTTTGATGATATATTCTTTTACAAGCTCAATAATTTTTGGATTCATAAATATTAGTTTTAAAAACAAAAGCTATCAAGAAAGATGATAGCTTTTGTAGTGTTTTACTTTAAATTATTTATTTGCCTAAATAGTCTTTTAAGAATGCATAATAATCCCTGTACTTCTTATCAATAACACCCATTTTTTGAAATACACAAAACTGTTTCTGTAAAAAATCCATAGGATAAGCTGTATTAATTGATTTTTCTAATAAATCAGTAAGAACTTCTTTAGCTTTTCTCTCGTCCAAATATCTCTCTATAGTGTAATTAATACTGAGAGGAAAAATCACTTTCCTCTCAGTATAAAAAATAGAAATACCATTCACATTCTTAGTTTCTTTACTCCCAAAATCAAAAGCTTTTTCCTCATCCTCAGCAAGTGTTTTTATTTCTTGAATGATGAGGTTAATTTTTCTTTTAGAGACTTTGTGTTCTCTCAAAGTCTTTTCAAGCATTTGTAAAGATTTCTCAAAATAACCAAACATAGAGACAATACAAACATCTTTCTCTATATTTTGCATAATAATATCGAAATATTGTGTGTTGTAAAAGCGAGCTCCTATTCCAAAGTTTTCGCAGTCGTAAACACTTTCTTGGGCTTGAGAGAAAATAGGAATTGAGAGAAAGAACACTCCTATACTGATAATTACTTTCCTATACTGCATTTACCTAAATAGTCTTTTAAAAAAGCTTCATAATTCTTAAAGCTCTTATCAATGGTGCCATACCCTTCTATCACAGCTCCTTTTCGTTGATAAATACAAAAAGTATTATCTAAAAACGATACTCCGCAACTACTGTTAGTCTCTTCTGCTAAAAGAGCTTCTATCACTTTTTTAGCTTGCTTCTCACTTAGGTACTTTTCTATAACCTGAGTTAAAGGTAATATGGAAGTCAAAGGGTCAAAAGTTGTTATATTAGTAATATCAGTATTACTGTATATAGAAATAAGTTCAGCATTTTTAGTTGGGGTACGGTCTACTTCTAAAACTTTTTCTCCATCCCAATGACTCATTTCTTTTATCTGGTTAATAATCTTCTTTCTTTTTGCAGAAGATACCCCATAACTTTTTAATTGAAAATTTAGCACAGCTAACGATTTATCAAAATAACCAAATTGCGAATAAATCACAAAATTCTTTTTGATAGTTCTTAGCCTTATATTCAAAAGTTGCTCGGTATGTCTTGTTCCTATTCTATTTTCACAATCAACAGAACTTTTGTCTTGTGAAAATGAAGAGATAGAGAACAACAATAAAGACATAAAAATTACTAATTTCCTATACTGCATTTACCTAAATAGTCTTTTAAAAAAGCTCGATAATCCTTAAAACTCTTATCAATAGAACCATACCCTTCTATCAAAGTACCTGCTCTTTGATAAAAGCAGAAATTATCTTCCAAATAGCTAACGGCACACTTACAATTAAAATTCTTCTCCAATAAGCCTTCTATCACCTCTTTTGCTTTTTCTTTACTTAAATACTTCTCTATAACTCGATTCAAAGAAATTTTAACCGTTAGAGGATCTACTTGTGTGAAATTAGTAAAATCAAAATGATTGAAAATAGATATTAACTCCGAGTTTTGAGGTTCTTTTAAACCATACTCTTGAAGTTTTTTACCAGACCATCCAGTCATTTTTCTAATTTGCTTAATAATCTGTTCTCTTTCCTTCTGAGCTACACCATAACTCTCCAACTGACTATTAAGCACTTCTAATGATTTATCAAAATAACCATATACTGAATATATCTCAAAGTCTTTTTTAATAGTTCTGAGCCTTATAGTCAATTGTTGCCCTGTGTACGTCTGTCCTATTCTGAAATTTTCACAATCAAAAGGGAGCTCTTGTGCAAATAAAGAGATAGAGAACAACAATAAAGACATAAAAATTACTAATTTCCTATACTGCATTTACCTAAATAGTCTTTTAAAAAAGCTTCATAATTCTTAAAGCTCTTATCAATGATACCATACCCTTCTATCACAGCTCTTTTTCGTTGATAAATACAAAAAGTATTTTTTAAAAACGCCTCTACACAGCCACTGTTAGCTTGGTCTGTTAAAAGACCATCTATTACTCTTTTAGCTTGTGTTTCACTTAAGTACTTCTCTATAACTTGAATCAAAGGTAACATAGATGTTAAGGGGTCAAAAGTTGTGATATTAGTAATATCAGTATTGTTGTATATATAAAGAAATTCAGCATTTTTAGTTGGAGTACGATCAACTTCTAAAACTTTTTCTCCATCCCAATGACTCATCTCCTTTATCTGGTTAATAATCTTCTTTCTTTTTGCAGAAGATACCCCATAACCTTTTAATTGAAAATTTAGCACAGCTAACGATTTATCAAAATAACCATAAAAAGAATAAATCACAGAGTTTCTTTTGATTGTTCTTAGCCTTATATTCAAAAGTTGTTCTGTATATCTTGGTCCTATTCTATTTTCACAATCAACAGAAGTTTTGTTTTGTGCAAATAAAGAGATAGAGGACAACAATAAAGATAAAAAGATTACTAATTCCCTATGCCACATCCTTTCCACCAATCTTCATTATTTCTGTATTTCCTTGTTTTTTTATCATCCTGCATCCCCTCAATCTCTACTAAATTTTTAAACATAGTAGGATCATAGTTAACATTCCTCATTCCCCCGGTAGCTAATGGATCGGCTAAAGTGATTTGATTAGTACTTGGATCATACCCTACAATCACCACTGCGTGTCCATTGTTAGACCCTTCAGAGGAATAATTCATCAAAATAGGGTGCTCTTTGCTAAGTGAATTTTTTATTTGCTCTAAGTTCCCATATTCAAGAAGATTATTCTTGAAAAAAGTATCACATATACGATACATTTCAACATCTGTAATACCTCTTACTTCTTTTTTTCCTGTTATAGGATCTAGAACTGGATAATAAAACTGACGAATAGCCTTTTCTTTACTATCTATCCCTATTGATTCTGCAAAATCACTTTTGTTTATTCCTTTTTTGTCTCCTCCATAAAATTTAGAGAGAAATTCAAAAGCAAGCATTCCACATTCCGCTGTACTTCCTACTTGTTGACACATACCAGGCAGGTTCTTCAATTTTAGTGGAGGACCTGGTTCTGGAGGGGTTTCTTCGGGAGTATAACCTCCGCCGGCACCACCATAATTATCATAATCCTCATAGCCAGGACTAAAATCGTTAGGGAATAAGCCTCCTCCTCCTCCGATAGGAGAGCCATATACAGTGACCTCGTCTAAATCGTGGATATAATCGAACCATCCACCGCCTACACAACTTTGGGCATCTTGCTCTTTGAGAGTTTCCATTTCTTCCTCTAATTGAGAGAAAGATAAAATTTGTTTATTTTTCATTTTATTTGATTGATTTTAAAGTGTCATCAGGTTATTATTCTTTATATCGTAGGGTGTGTTCTAAAGGCTTCCAATATTTATTAAAACACTTCTTAGCTTTATCAGTATAAAAACAAGTATAATCAATAAAACTCTTCCCTTTGCGGAGTATAAATAATTTCTCAATATATTTATATTCTTTTCCGTTCTCTTTAAGATAAAATTCAGAAGGCAAACTAAAAGTGTACTTAAAAGCACTATCAGCATTAAAAATCTTCTTTGCTTGTTGTGATGTGTAATAAGTTACTTTTTCTTGCCATTTTTCATCCCTATTGTTTTCCAAATAAGTAAAATTATCTACCATACGTCTTTCTATTTCCTTATTTGCGTCAGCAATAGAGTCAAGAGACAGAAAAACAACCATCTCAGCATCTTTTGATTTTAAAAAGGAGTAATCACATCCCCAACCATTAGAAACACTACGCCTTAGCGCAAGATAAAGTTTTGTGTTAGACAAGCAATAATTTAGAGTATCATAATCGTTAAATATTTTTGATTTTTTAAAGAAGATTCCTTTTGCAACAATCTTTTCAAGTAGATAAATTCTACTTTTGTCACTTTTCTCTTTTTGCGAAAGTATTTTAACTGTTATTAACTTATCTTGTTCTTTTTGGGAAAAAATAGGTAAAGGAATAGAAAAAAAGTATATTAAAAACAATAAATTTATTTTCATACGTTATCTATTACTAACTTCATATAAGCCTGTAGCTTGCTGAGTACTACCATTAACATTATTAGTAGGATCATAATAATAAAAAGTAGTTGTGCCATCCGCATTATTGGTAACACCTGTTAAAACTGTAAGATGATCTATTCGAGTAGCACTGTCATAAAATGACATTATAACTTGATTATTACCATAGTAACTCCTTCCATTTGATCTTAGGTGTGCGGTACTTCCCATTTCTTGCACATTAAAACCTCCGTAGCTTCCAATAGTAGGAATATCTCTTGTTCTAACCCCTCCATTAGATAAAGGCTCATATCCTAAATTAGCTTTAGTTTGTTCATAATAGAAACAAGCATCATGCCTACTACCATCAAGATAATCAAAAACGTTAAATACGCAAGAGGGTTTACACGGGTGTGGCTGTTGAAATTGAGGAGGGATAATATCATCTTGATCATACTCTGGTGTATAACCTCCTCCGGCGCCACCATAATCCTCATAATCCTCATAGCCAGGACTAAAATCGTTAGGAAATAAGCCTCCTCCTCCTCCGATAGGAGAGCCATATACAGTGACCCCGTCTAAATCGTGGATATAATCGAACCATCCACCTCCTACACAACTTTGAGCATCTTGCTCTTTGAGAGCTTCCATCTCTTCCTCTAATTGAGAAAAAGATAATGTTTGAATACTTCTCATTTTATTTGAAAATTTAAGGAAAACACCGCAAAGGTAACTCATAAAAAAGTAATCACCAAATATTTTGCATATTTAAAATATTCAATACTTTTATCTTCAGAATAAAACTAATGAATATATGAAGTTTAAAACCTTCCCTATTGATAGACAAATGAATATGATGGACTGCGGAGTAGCCTGCTTGAAAATGATTTGCAAATACTACTCTCTTCAGTTGTGTGAGTCCTCAACGTAACCAATCCGCAAAGCCGACCAAATAGTGGTAATGCAAGACGGAAACTGTGGTAGAAATAGGCAATCACGAAGTGTTAATGCAATTAGGAGGACGTTACAGTCAGCTTGTAAAATCACAATTAGACATCAATACATAATTTATTCCTCACTAGTTTCATCTGCCTGTATAACTCTCTCTTGTCTCTCGTATACAACTACAAAGAAAATGATAAAAGCAGCGGTATGAATGCTTTATTCATACCGCTGTTTGTTTTGTTAGTATAAATTGTTACTTGTTACTTAGGCTAAACAGATAACGCACTCCTGCAAAGGCTTGTACACCTTGTGAAGGATAATACAACCATTTTTTATAGTGCTCACTGGTGAGGTTGTTGGCTTTTAAGAATACTTGCCAATGTTTGTTGAAAGTGTAATCGGCGTGGAAATTGATATCAAAATAACCTTCCAAAGAGAGCTTATCAGGAATAGGATTTGCAACAGTTACGTAATCGAGGTCATAACGTTTTCCTACATAAAAGAAGTCGAATCCAGCAAATAGATTGGGTAATATTCTAAAATCGGTGAAGAGAGATACTCGTGTGCTGGGCAAGTTCCAAGCGGTTTTATTTTTCTGTACACGGGCGTTATAGTTATTATATCTTCCTTCAAAGGTAAAAGAGAAAACATCTTTTATATTTCCTCCGATAGAAGCTAAAAGCTCCATATCGTTTACTTCGTCGTACACTAACTTAAAAGAGTTGTTATATTGATAAGGCAATATTTCGGTAGCGATAGTAGGTGTCTCGGAATTGGTAGTAAACAGAGGCATCTCTTTGTATTGGCGATAGCTTCCTTGTATGCGATAAAGCAAATCGGAAGTTACTTTTCCTTTAAGGGCTACAAAAGCATCGGCTTGCACATTGGTAGGCTTAATTTCTTGCATAGGTGAGAGAAAAGGATTCTCTTTGGTGAGTTTCTCTACTGTGTTTTGTTGCATAATACCGCGTATACCTGCGTGCAAAATAGCATCGGCAGTTAGCGGATAAGAAGCCTCTACATCAGGATAAGCTTTAAACTTGCTTTCATCGGACTGGTTTGCATCTACATACATCAAAGCAATGCCTAATTTTAAGTCCAAATTCTCGATAGACAAATGATAAGAAGGATTTACCCCAAAGAGCGTCCAACGATTGTTAAGCTCGTTTACTAAGTTATTTTGACGGGTAAAACTACCATTGTAATAATCGAGAATTACATTGGTACGAACTTTTTGGTCATCGGTAAGAGGAATTTCGAAGGTGGGTTGTGCTTTTACATTCAATTCTTTACTATCGAAATGGTCGTAGAGCCCGCGTACGCTGAAATCAAGTCCTTTAAAGTAAGGATTAGACCATTGGAGGTAACCTCCTACGCCATAATCGAAATAGGTTTGGTGTACATCATCTACTTTTCCAATCAACTGTTGTCTTGTATAAGAAGCGGGACGGATACCATACCAGTTGTGCAAACGGCGACCTATATCGGCATTGAGCCCCCAGAGTACATCTTGGTTCTGAAAATCATAACGCAACTCAGCCGATGAGAGCGCATAATTGGTATCGGTGTATACCTCGTCCATATCATCATTGGCTGAGATGTGATTCAGTAAGAAAGAGGCGTTACTGTTATCAGTTACTGGGAGAGTGATATTGGCATCGGCATAAAAAGTATTGAGCATACCGAAACCGCCACCGAGATAAGAATCTAAATAGTCTTCGCGAACGACTTTTGGTTTCACCGAAGCTGCTTTGCCTTTTTCGGGAACAAAAGTAGAGGCTACCGGTACCGAATAGATGGTATAGTTGATTTGTTTTTTCTTAACGGTAAGCGAATCTTTTATGTTTGCATCTTCACGCTTTTTGTCGGCGTCGGCGATTGTAGGAGCATATGATTTTACCACATCTACCACTTTGGTAGAGAGGCTGTCTTTACGGCTTTGAGCGACTGCCATTGTTGAGGCAGAGAACAAAAGCATTGTTAGAATATATGTGATGTGTTTGTTCATTTGTTTAGAAATTAGGGTTTAGGAGGGAGATTCAACTTTGCCAAAGGAGCGAGCCGCACAGGCAAAAACTTTGGAAAAGTGTATATTAACCATTAACAATTAATCATTAACCATTATTTTACTGATGAATTACTTTTAGCGGCTTCGGCTTTTACTACTGCGAGTTCTTTTTTGGCTTCGGCTACTATTTCAGGAAACTCTTTAAAGTTTTTAATTACACTTTCTAAGACGTAAGAGGCTTGATAAGCGTCTTTGAGTCCGTAGAAGTTTTTAGCCATTACAATAAGGCTCTTAGCAGCGAACTCTTTGTGTCCGCCATAGTCTTTAGCAATCTTTTGAACTACGTCATTAGAGGCTTTGTAGTTACCGTCTTTATTTTTAAAATAAGCATCGTAATACAAGGCTTCGGCAGCGAGGCTACCCGTAGCGGTTTTCTGTACCTCTTGGTAATATTTGCGAGCTTGGGTTTCATTTCCTGCTTGACTATAAGCACGAGCCAACACTATATAAGCATCGTTCTTGATACGTGTATCGATAGATTTTTCTTCTAATACCTTATTGGCATATTCAATAGCTTTATCGTACAGTTTTTCGTTATAGCACACGCGCATTAGGTTGCTTTGTGCATAAGTTTTGTTCTGTGCGATAGTAGCGGTTCGTTCGAGGTCTTCGAGATAAGGTTTAGCTTTTAGGTAGCTACCTGCTTCAAGAAGGATTTGACACACACGAGTAAGCGATTGCTCGCCGTATTCATTAGAACCGCTTTTGGTTACATTTTCGTAATGTGTAAGCGCTTTAGCCTTTTGCCCACTATTGAAATACATTTGTGCTAAGTAAAACTCGGCATTGGTGCGACGCATACCATTAGGGAACTCTTTAAGGTATTTTTCAAAACCTGAAATAGCCTCTTTGGTATTGTTTTGCATATATTGTCGTTCGGCAGCTTCATAAGTAGCTCCTTCGAGTTCGAGGTCAGTTACCTCTACATATCCCAAACCTTTAGCCCACGATGCGTATTCGTTTACATTACCCATATCTACATAAATGAGTTTTGCGGAAGCTACTGCTTGTGAGGCTTCGTTGGTATTAGGATAGTCTTTGGCGATAGTTTGGAAAAGCGTTAAGGCTTTTTGGTTTTCGTTTCTATTATAATATACTAAACCTTCGCGGAGCATTGCACGAGGCACGAGCACATTGCCTTTATACTCTTTGGCAAGTTGCTGATAGTACTGTAATCCCTTTTGGGTATTTCCTTTGGTTACATAAGCATTCCCTAATTCAAACAAAGCGTTAGGGCGCAGATTAGAGCTTTTGTAGTTCTTAACGAAACGCTCTAAGTCTTCAATTTTGCTATTGAGGCGGTCTACGAACCCATAACTAATAGCCTTTTGGTAGGCGGCATAATCTTGGTCAGAAGATTTAGCTTCGATGAGTTTGTTATATCCTTCCATTGCAGGCCAGTATTTACCTGTTACGAAGTAAGAATCGGCGAGACGGAGTATAGCGTCGTGTTTCCAACTGCTGTTCTTAGGGTTTTGTTTGAGGTACTTCTCGAAATTAGCGATAGCACCTGCATAGTTTTTTTGATTGAAATTAGCATAAGCTAAACCGTAGAAGCCTTTTGCATACTCTTCGGTTTTAGGAGCTGATGAATTATGGAGAAACTGAGTAAAATAGGATTCGGCACCTTTGTAATCTTTCAGCTGATAAGCAGTTTCACCAGCCCAATAGGTAGCACGAGCGGCAAGCGCAGAATTACCACCGATGGCTTTCTGCAAATATTTTAACGCCTCGTTGTATTGCAATTCATTAAAAAGCTCTAACCCGCGATAGAAGGCTACTTTTTTATAGGTTTCTTTGTCCTTAGGGTCGTTAGACTTTTCGAGCAGACTGATAGCGGCTTGATAGTTACCAGATGAAATATAAGAGTCGACTAAGAGCGACTGTATTTCGTCTTTATGGTCGTTAGGATAAGCCGAAGCGTATGCTTGTAGCACATTGGGGACACTCTCGTAAGGGTTACCGATTTCATAACTGAGGCGGGCGTAGTTCAGATGAGCATCTTTTTTAATTTGCTTATCGAAGTCCATTTGAGAGGCATTGCGGAAAGCGTTGAGAGCCTCTTGCTTTTGGTTGGTTTTCAAGTAGCATTCGGCTAAATGATAATACGCATTTTGAGCGACGCTATCGTTTCCGCCTACGATTTTGTTGAACTGCTCGATAGCTGCTTTATAATCGTTATTTTTGTAATGAGCGTATCCTATATAGTAATAATCGGTATTGGAGAACCTACCTTTTTTACCTTTATAGTTTTGCAAGTAAGGGATTGCTTCTTTGTATTTCTTGAGGTTGAAGTAGCTTTCGCCTATAATCTTATTGAGCTCAGATACTTCTTGAGCATTTTTGGTTTTAGCGAGCTGTTTCTGTCCTTCGGTGATAGCTTCTTGATAAAGAGCTTGTTTGAAGTACATATTGGCTTGGAAGTAAGACACGTTTTTGGTGAGTGAAGCATCTTCTTCTTGTACTTCGCGGAAGTAGCTTTCAGCCTTAGAATAATCGTCTTTATCATAGGCGATATATCCTAAGTAATACTTGGCATTGGCACCGTATTCTTTGGTGTTTTGTACCGACTCGAAATAAGGTTTAGATTCGGCTTGTTTGCCGGTTTGGAAGAGGCAAAAGCCTTTTTGGAAGTTGTATTTAGCTTTATCGCTACTGCTTATGCTTTGGTCGTCGATAGCCTCGTACCAAGCGAGTGCATCTTCGTAGTTGCCCTGCTGATAATAGATGTTAGCCATTTGCAAATAGGCTTCGGAGCTCAGAGGAGAGTCGGGGTGATTGACGATAAAGTTATTCACTAGCGCATCGGCTCCGTCTTGATTGAGGATAGCGGCAATAGTGGCTACGTAGTATTCACTTTGGGTTTGGATAGCTCTATCGGGATTCGAGGTTTGTTCTTTTCGGAACAAGTTCTGGGCAGGCTGATAGAGCTTGCGATTGTAGAGTTCCACTGCCTTTTGGTATTGGCTTTGTGGATGGGTAATCATTTCAGTTTCTTGTGCCCATAACAGAGGGCTAAACGCCATCAGTGAGAGCACTGAAAAAAGTGTTTTTTTCATAATGTTTTAATAATTAGATGTTAGGATATGAGGAATAGATGGGGCAAAGATAAGAAATAATTATGAAATACGAATAAAAAGAGGAGAAATATTTGTGTGAAGGGGAAGCAGGCCTTAGGCACTAGGAGGGGGAAGCGACAAGCGGGAGGAAAATGAGAAAATGAGAAAATGAGAAAATGAGAGAATGGGGAAATGAGGAAATTAGGAAATGAGAAAATTAGGAAATGAGAAAATTAGGAAATGAGAAAATAGGGATTGTCAGTTTATTCAACTTTGGCAAAGGTCGTAGTACGACGGGCGATTAACTTTGCCAAAGTTTGAGATGAAAAAGCGATGTGTTAGGGCTGTTAGGAGTGCTCGAAAGGAAACAGAGAAGTTCGGAAGAGGAGAGGGAGAGGTTTTGTTGAAAAAAGGGTATTAGATGGGTGGGGTTAGCTTATAGAGAGCTTATAGGAAGCTTATACGAATCTTGGACGATTGGTATAGAAAGGGTATATAAGTAATTGATTTATACCGTAATATAACAACGCTAAAAATGTTAAAAACGGGGTTTCGAGGCGAAAGAAAGGGAAAAGGCACTAGGCCTTAGGCCATAGGCACTAGGAGGGAGTATGACGGAAAGGAGAAGGGATAATTAGAGAATTAGCAAATTTGAAAATGAGAAAATGAGGAAGAGAAATTAGGTAATTAGTAAATTGGAAAATAAGAAAATGGCGAGGTGTGGGGTCTTAGGGAATAGGCACTAGGGGGGAGTATGACGAAAAAGGGAAGAAATGACGAATGACAAGGGACGAATGACGGAGGTAATATGAGGTTATAGCGCGACGGGGCAGTCGTAGCACGGCTGGTAAATTAATTAGCAAATTTATGTGAAGTACACAGGCGTTTTATTAATAGCAGATGAGCAGATGAGAAGTGACAAAAATAATATAAATAGTGTATAATTCTTTCGTGGATAGCATATTTTTCTTACTTTTGCACCAAAATCTTAAAAACAGATAATAGAATGGCAGACACTCAACTCACTCCCGAACAATATGAACTTTTCAAAAATGCTGAAAATCGTCTCAAACAGAAACGATTGTTATATCTTCACTTCTTTGTCTTTGTGTTAGGCTCTATCTTTTTTGTAGTAGCCAATAAGGTATTAGACTACGGAGCGACCTATAATTGGTATTTGTGGGCGATACTCTTATGGCTTTTCATCTGGCTGTGGCACGCTATGAATGTATTTATTTTGCATCGCTTCTTAGGAAAGGAATGGCAAGAAAAGCAACGCGAACAACTGATAGCAGCCCAACAGAAAAAACTTATAAAGATGGAAGCCGCAGTAGAAAAAGAGCTTGCTACACAAAAGGAACAAGCAAAACGTGAATTGGCAGCTGAACAGGCTGAGAAAGATAACGAGCAAACCAATACGCCATCTACAAACTTTTAACTGTTCACTTTTCACTATTCACTAAATATGATAACTCTTATAGCTGCTGTTGCCGAGAATAATGCTATTGGCAAAGGAGACCAACTGTTATGGCATTTGCCTGAAGATTTTAAGCATTTCAAACGCCTCACGACGGGACACTGCATTATAATGGGACGGAAGACTTTCGAGACTTTCCCCAAGCCTTTGCCTAACCGTATACATATTGTTATTACGCGCCAGAAAGGGTATACAAAAGAGGGTGCTGTGGCGGTTTCTTCAGTTGAAGAGGCGATAGAAAAGGCTTTGGCAATAGACCCTAACCCTTACGTGATAGGCGGTGGAGAAATCTATGCGCAAGCCCTTCCCTTTGCCGATGTGATAGAACTCACACGGGTACATCATACTTTTGCCGAAGCTGATGTATTCTTTCCTAAGTTTAACCGTGAAGAATGGGAGTTAGTAGCCTCTGAGCGTTTTGAAAAAGACGAACGGCACGCTTATGGGTTTACTTTTGAAAGATACGTTGTAACACGGTCGTAGCACAACGGGTAGCCGTAACACGGCGGACAGTCGTAGCACGACAGGCAATTTTGTAGTGATTATGATATACCAATACTGGTAGTGAAATTGAAAATATTACGCGTAGAAGCGAGTTACAAATAGAATAAAAATGAAAAAATGGATTGGCTCCTTAGCCTTATGGCTAATGGGGTGGAAGATAGAATTACAAGGTGATTTGAAAACCTTAAACCGCTGTGTGTTAGTAGTAGCACCACACACTACTAATTGGGAGTTTGTTTTGGGTATCTTGGCTTATTGGAAGATGGAAAAACCGATTAAACTCATTATAAAAGATGCGCATACTAAAGCGTGGTATGGCTGGTTAGTGCGCAAGTTAGGAGGGATTGGCATCAATCGTTCACAGCGCAATCACTTGATAGAATTTGTTACTGAACTCTTTAAGAAAGAAGACTTTAGCTTGGTAGTAACCCCTGAGGGCACGCGTTCTAAGGTGAACAAGTGGCGTATGGGCTTCTATCATATAGCTCTTTCTGCCCAAGTACCCATAGTTTTAGGTGCTGGTGATTTCAAGAAGAAAATGATATATATCGGGAAGACCATTAGCTTAGAGGACTTACAAACGCTATCGCAAGAGCAAATAATGGAGGAAATACAGAACTTTTATAAGGATATTACTCCTAAATACCCCGAGCAGTGGAACCCTAAAATTTATTGATGTGAAAGCAGTCGTTATAAGGAATTGAATAATATAAAAAGTCAGCTTTTATAGCTGACTTTTTATATTATTGTATCATTTCCCAAAGTTTGTCTTTCAGTTGCTGAATGCCTTTGCCCGATACCGACGAGATAAACAAGAAAGGCGTACCACCTAATCCTGTTGCTACTTCTTGTCGAATGGCTTCGGTGAGCTCGTCGTCTAACATATCCGATTTTGAAATGGCTATGAGGCGGTCTTTGTCCAGTAGTTCAGGGTTGTATTCTTTGAGTTCGTTTAACAAGATATGATACTCAGCTATGATATCCTTGCTGTCGGCGGGAATGAGGAATAGCAATACCGAGTTGCGCTCTATATGTCGCAAGAAGTAATGCCCTAAGCCTTTACCCTCGGCAGCTCCTTCTATAATCCCAGGTATATCGGCTACTACAAACGATTGGTAATCGCGGTTTTGCACAATACCCAAGTTGGGTTTGAGAGTTGTGAATGGATAGTCGCCTATTTTTGGCTTAGCAGAAGTAATTACCGATAACAGTGTAGATTTGCCCGCATTGGGGAAGCCTACAAAACCTACATCGGCTAACACTTTTAACTCTAAAAGTAACTCGCGTTCTTCACCAGGGAGACCTGGTTGGGCGTAGCGCGGGGTTTGGTTAGTAGCTGTGCGGAAATGCCAGTTGCCTAATCCACCTTTGCCACCGCGCAAAGCGATGACTTCTTGTCCGTCTTCAGTAATTTCAAAGAGTACTTCTCCAGTTTCAGCATCTTTAACAATGGTTCCTAAGGGGACTTCCAAAGTGATATCTTTACCGTCGGCACCAAAACTACGGTTGGCTCCTCCGGCTTCTCCGTGTTCGGCACGGAAGTGCTGCTGGAACTTGAAGTGTATGAGTGTCCAAAGGTGTTTATTGCCACGCAAGATGATATGCCCTCCACGACCGCCATCGCCTCCATCAGGACCTCCTTTGGGTACGAACTTCTCGCGGTGTAGATGCATAGAGCCAGCACCTCCTTTGCCAGAGGCAGCGTATATCTTTACGTAGTCGGTGAAATTGCCTTCGGTCATTGGGGATTATTCAGCTTTTATTTTGTCGATGGTCTCAGAAAGGCGGGTAGTAATTTCTTCGATAGTACCTATACCATTAATCGTGTGATATTTACCTTGCGTTTGATAGAAAGTGATAAGAGGAGCTGTTTTTTCGTTATATTCAGTGAAACGGTTGCGTATTTTCTCTTCGTCTTGGTCATCAGTGCGACCGCTCACTTTGCCACGTTCTACCAGTCGTTTGATGAGCACCTCGTCATCAGCTTCTAAAGCAAGAGTACCGTGAATACGCATACCTTTACTTTCTAAGAAAGCATCAAGTGCCTCGGCTTGTGCAATAGTACGAGGGAAGCCGTCAAAGATAAATCCTTCGGCATTAGGGTTCTTTTCAACTTCCTCTTGTAGCATTTGTATAGTAACTTCATCGGGTACGAGGTCGCCTTTATCCATATACGATTGTGCGAGTTTGCCGAGTTTGGTTTCGTTCTTGATATTATGACGGAAAATATCGCCGGTAGAGATGTGCACTAAGTTGTATTTGTCTTTCAAGAATGCTGCTTGGGTGCCTTTGCCAGCCCCTGGTTTGCCGAAAAGTACTAAATTTGTCATAGTTAATGAAGTGTTTAATTGATATACTTGGGGTAAGTTACGCGCTATCTCGTCAAAATCCAACCCATAGCCCACGATAAAACGGTTAGGAATAGGTTTGCCTACATAGTCTATTTTGAGGTCTTTTTTGTAGGCATCGGGTTTGAAGAAGAGGGTAGCCACGCGGAAAGAGTTCACCTTTTTGTCTTCGAAAATGCGGTAAATTTCTTCTAAAGTGTTGCCGGTGTCGATAATATCTTCCAAGATTACCACATCACGTCCTTCCACTGGGGTAGAAAGCCCTATGAGTTGGTGTATTTTTCCAGTAGACTGGGTACCTTTATAAGACGCCATTTTTACAAATGATATTTCACATTCGCCTTTGTAGTGCCTTAGGAAGTCGGCTGCAAACATAAAAGAGCCATTCAGTATGGCGATGAAAATAGGGCGTGATTCTTGCAAATCTTGATATACCTCACTTGCCATTCGTTCGGTAATTTGGTTGAGTTCCTCGGCAGATACGTAAGGCTCAAAAGTCTTATCGTGTAATTTTATCAGTTCCATTGTTTAGGTGTTATGTTTAGTCATTAGCTGTTAGAAATGTTTTAGAACTATATTCCAAGTTCATTTTTCATTTCTTTTTTTCTCTTTTTACTTTTTCAAATGATATCACATCTTCTAGTAGGTGTGCTTTAGGAATGGGGCTTCTCCAATTTGATTGATGTTATCCATTACAGTTGTTGGTTTGTCACTTAAAATAAAGTGCAAAAATAATCAATTTTAATGAATGAGCAAAATCTACTTCCCCTAAAGGGTCTTCGTCATATCTTCATCTACTACCAATATAAAATCAGCTTGACCATAAGCCTCTTTTGCTAATTTCGATAAGTCTACTTGTTCTGTCGTAGCAATAGTAATAACTTTTAGTTTTGGCTCTTCTCGCTTCAAAAACCAGTAAATTCCCTCATAAAAATCGCTGTGATATGTCCCGTTAAAATGCACAAAAACACTATTAGGCTTTCTGTTCTTTACAATAGCATCTGCCATCGTAGCATCTTTTACGGCTTGTGCTTTTATTATATTCTCCTTCCCTTTGTGATTGGGGAGCGACTCTGTCATCTTTTTATACTGTGATAAGTTCTCATCAAACACAATAGGTAGCGGGGCTATCCATCGCTTCTCAGCTTCTGGCAAGGTATCCAATGCTTTTAATCCTTTTTTGTTCACCAATCTCGCATACTTCCTCGGCACATTAGTAGCGATAAAAGGCAACTGGTGTTCCTTCGCAAAATCCACCAAAGGCTTATAGTCGGTTTTGTAGTTCGTCCATAATCGTGCCAAAGTATCCAAAGCCTTTTCTGTAACTCCGCCTTTTAGATATTGGTTTACTACCTCTTGGTCATTGCGTTCTAACATCTCAGCTCCCAATATCAAGTTAACCTGAGGCTGTAATTCTTTAACCAATGCCAACTGCAACCAATGCGCAATCGGATTGTCGTGAAACTCTCCAAAAAGCACCACATCGCTCTCTTTGGCTTTTTTTACAACCTTCTCAAAACTGACTTTCTTTCCATTCTTATCAAATAACTGATATGCCTTCTTGTGTTGTGCACACAAAGATATTGTAAAAAACAAGACTATAACAAACGTCGCTTTCCTCATAATTTATACAAAAATAGATTGCCCTATATCTGTTAATATCAGCTCCTTGCCTTTTGCCTTAAAACTCCTCTTTGCTAAATCCTTATCATCTAACTTAATGAGGTTAAAAGTGTCGTAATGATACCCCAACACCTTGTTGCATTTCACAAAGTCCGAAGCCATAATAGCGTCTTCCACGTCCATTGTAAAGTTACCTCCAATGGGCAATATAGCTAAGTCCAACTTATAACGCACCGGTATGAGTTGCATATCAAAATACAAAGCCGTAGCCCCCGATACGTATACCGTCTTTTCCAAAGTTTTAATCACAAACCCACAAGCACACCCGCCGGCAGTGCCATTTTCAAAAGTAGAAGAATGTAACGCTGGTACCATCTTCACCGACCCAAATGGGAAACTGTACAGCCCTCCCAAGTCCATAGGGTGTGAATTTTCAATTCCCAAATTAAAAAAGTAATTAGAGATTTCAAAATTCGAAATGATTTGCGCTTTCGTGCGCTTAGCTATCTGCTCCACGTCCGATATATGGTCTTGTTGCGCCGAGGTTATCAAGATGTAGTCAGCAGGAATCGTATTGATATCTATATGGCTTGCCAAAGGATTATTAGCAATAAACGGGTCTACAAGCAAATGTGTATCGCCTATTTTGATGCTCACACACGAGTGTCCGTAATAAGTTACCTCCATAGTTATTATGTTTTTTAGTGTATTTATTTAATATATATAACGTCCGTTACTATCTCCTTCTTTCGTTTAACTCTCCTTAAAATATATGTATCAAAATCCCCACAAAAAAGAGTACCGAAAGCAAAAAAGTACTCAGGGCTACTATCTTTAATTCTTTATCAAGCTGTTTGAGTTCCGTATTTCGTTTTACGGTGAGTAAATGTCCTATTAAAGGTAGAAAAGCAACTAAGTACAGAAGCTCCCAACGCATTTGCAAACGCATCACCGAAAAGCCCAACATCGCTACCATCGCCAATATAACTAAATAATAATGATAATATTTAGCCATCGGAATTCCCATTTTCACTACCAATGTATGCTTACCCGAACGCTTATCGTTCTCATAATCGCGCATATTATTTAGGTTCAGCACTGCTACACTCAGCAAGCCAATAGCAATAGCGGGCAACCATATAACCTTATTCAAGCTCTCTGTGTATAAGAAATAAGTGCCTACCACGCTCACTAACCCAAAGAACACAAACACAAATAGGTCGCCCCAGCCCCGATATCCATAAGCCGATTGCCCCACAGTGTACTTGATAGCCGCTACTACACACAGCACTCCTAAAACAAAAAACACCGAGATATATAACAGATTTTCTCTTCCAAAAGCCGTATAAATAAGCACCATAGCCGAAAGTAACGACAGTAAAGCAGTGATAAGTACAACCCTCTTCATCTGCCTACGCGTAACTCTCCCACTCTGCAAAGCTCTTGTAGGACCTATGCGGTGCTCATTGTCCGTGCCCTTTACCCCATCGCCATAATCATTGGCAAAGTTCGAAAGTACCTGAAACAAAATAGTGGTAAGCAGTGCCCAACCAAGAATCTCCCACCTAAAAGTATAAGGGTCTTCGCGAAATGCCAAAGCACTCCCCGTGATAATCCCCGCAACCGATAAGGGTAAGGTGCGCAACCTCGCAGCTTTCAAAAGAGTTATGATATCCATAGAGCCTGCAAAATTACAAATACTAATGACAAATACAATAATATATTCTAATAATTCTTTTTGCTTTATACTTTTCTCTAAAAATGATTTCAATACCCCTGCTCCAACTTTCAAAGCTCATAGAGATTACTAAAAAAGATATTTATTTCGTTATGAAGATGATTTTTGGAATGTTTTTCTATAAAAATAGTATTTGTGTAGAAATGTATAGATATAGCTATCGTCCAAGATTCGTCCAAGGTTTGTATAAGGTTCGTATAAGATACCTATAACAAGAACTTTTTTCTGTTTTGTTTCTCTATATTATAGCCTATCCGAATTTACGCGCTACACTTTGGCAAAGTTTGAAACTTTGCCAAAGTTGATTGTACTGATAACCAACTACTTTTTCGGCATTCGTAGGGGTAAAGCTTCTGATAGCAGCGTATGTGAGGCTATTTGTCCCTCCAAAAAATAAGCCTTTTTATTCGCAATCTATTTTTGTTTGACTATAAAACACTTGTATTAGCTTAATTCTATATCTTGATTTATCTTTTACCTTTTTAGCTCTTACTGCGTAAAATATATCAATTTCCTTCTATAAATGCTCAATAACTTCGATTTGGAGATAAACCCTATATACTTACCGTCCTTCACTACGGGCAAGTTCCACGCACCAGTATGCTGAAACTTATCCATTACGGTGCTCATCTTGTCCTTGCCCATTTCTATAATGGCAGGTGGTTTCTGCATTAGTTCTACGGCAGGAATCTTGTCGTAATAGTTCGTTTCAAAAATCAAGTGCCGTATGTCGTCAAGCAGTATCACACCTTGTAGCGTACCTTTTTCGCGGTCAAGCACAGGGTAGATATTGCGGTTCGATTCGCGCACAGCATTGTACACCACCTCACGAAGTTTCATATCGGTATATACGGGGGTGAAATTGTGTTCCACCACTTGGTCAAAATCCATTAGGGTGAGTATCGATTGGTCTTTGTTCTGCGAGATGAGTTCTCCTTTTCTGCCTAATTCCATCGTATAAACAGAATATTTGTTAAAGTATTTGGCTACCAAAAACGATACCGCAGCAGTGAGCATCGCCGGTACTAACAGCGAATAACCTCCCGTTACCTCGGCAATGAGAAAAACAGCCGTAAGGGGTGCGTGCAATACCCCCGTCATCAGCGCAGTCATTCCCACCAAAGTGAAGTTGGGCAACTCTGCTTTGTAGCCCAAAATAGGAAACTCGTTGATGATGCGCGCCAAGCAGTTCCCCATCACTCCCCCATAAACAGCATAGGCGAGAAGATACCTCCTACCCCTCCCGCACCAAAGGTGAGCGAGGTGGCAATAACCTTTGCAAAGGTAAGGGCAGCCAAAAGTAGGATAATCACCCACGCATTCGATAAGTCCCAACCAAAAATGTTACTACTCAGTGACAGTTCGGGGTGACCTTCTTTCAGGTGATTGATAATCTCGTGTCCTTCACCGTAAAGCGGTGGCATTATGTAAATAAGCAACCCCAAAAGAGCTCCGCCCACTACTATTTTTAGCCAAGGCGAAGTGAGTTTCTTAAAAGTAGCATTTATTTTCTCGTATACATAGGTAAAGTAAGCCGACATCAATCCGCCTACTACTCCCAAGAGAATATAAAACGGAATGCCTTGCAATGAAAAAGCTCGCGTGATGGTTATGGGTATCAATACTTCACTGCCAAAGAAGAAATAAGAAGTGAATACCCCACAAAGGGAAGCGATAAACAGCGGTATGAGTGACGAGAGCGTCAAATCCAATCCAAAAACCTCAATAGCAAACAGTATCGCCGCAATAGGCACTTTAAAAATAGCTGCTAAAGCCGCCGCACAAGCACACGCCAAAAGCAACATCCGGTTAGATTGATTAATGTGAAAAAACCTGCAAATATTGGAACTAATACCTGCCCCCGTTACCACCATCGGACCTTCTAACCCCACCGAACCTCCAAAACCAACGGTAATAGGTGCTGTGAGGATACTGCCATACGCCTGAAAACGCTTCATTATCCCTTTTTGGTGAGCTACCGCATAAAGAATCGAAGGAATTCCGTGGTTCACATCGTGCCGTATCACGTATTTTTTTACCAAATACACAATGGCAAAGCCTAACATTGGGAGGATAAAGTAAAAACTATAAGTAATAGTTTGAGCGAGCTTGTCGTCCAACAGCCACTGAATAAGATGTGTAAACGAGCGCATTGCCAAGGCAGCCAATCCCGTAGCAATGCCTATTATTCCACTGAGAATAAGGATAAAACGCCTATCCGAAATATGCTTTACACGCCATATCAAAAGGCGTTTGAGAAGATGTTGCTGGTGATGGGTCGTCATTATACTTTTCTTAAAAACGGTGCAAAAATACAAAACAAATCTCAATACACCAATTATTCTTCACCTTACCTTCTTCATAGGTTCAATCATTCTGCGCTTATTCTTCATCTGCCTATGCAGTTCGCACCGTCTTTTGTCCATCTTCCCTCCACTGATTCTTAATCTATTAGTCAGCGTAGAGCCACTGTAGACCCACTGTAGACCCACTGTAGAGCCACTGTAGACCCACTGTAGAGCCACTGTAGAGCCACTGTAGACCCACTGTAACCCCACTCATTATCCGATTATCCTATAAGCTTTGTATAATCCTCTCCCTATTTCACCATTAATCATTAACCATTAATCATTAACCATTAATCATTAACCACTAATCACTAATCATTAATTCTCCTTTTTTGCTATTTCAAAAAAACTTTGTACTTTTGCACTTTACTAAAACAGAATAATTATGTCTTGGTTTAAAAGAACAGCAAAAGGAATACAAACCTCTACTGAGGAAAAGAAAGATATCCCCAAAGGATTATGGTTTAAATCACCCAGCGGTAACATCGTCGAACAGGACGAGTTAGCTTCCAACTTCTATGTAAGTCCCGACGATGGGTATCACGTGCGCATAGGTAGTAAAGAGTACTTCCAAATATTGTTTGATAACAACGAATTTCAAGAACTCGATGCCAATATGAGCTCTAAAGACCCTTTAGAATTTGTCGATACAAAACCCTATACCCAACGTTTGGAAGAAGCTACTCAAAAAACAAACTTAAAAGATGCCGTACGCACTGCCGTAGGAAGCTCTAAAGGTAAGTCTATTGTAATAGGCTGTATGGATTTCGCTTTCATCGGTGGTTCTATGGGAAGTGTAGTAGGTGAGAAGATTTGTCGTGCGATTGATTATGCTATCAAACACCGATTGCCTTTCTTGATGATTTCTAAATCAGGAGGCGCACGTATGATGGAAGCCGCTCTTTCACTAATGCAAATGGCTAAAACGTCTATTAAACTCGCTCAGTTAGACGAAGCCAAACTACCTTACATCTCGCTTTGTACCGACCCTACAACGGGAGGTATCACTGCATCGTTTGCGATGCTGGGCGACATCAATATAGCCGAACCAGGGGCTCTTATTGGTTTTGCAGGACCTCGTGTAGTGAAAGACACAACAGGGCAAGACCTCCCCGAAGATTTCCAAACAGCAGAGTTCTTACTCGAACACGGCTTCTTGGATTTTATCGTAAACCGCAAAGAGCTCAAAGACAAAGTGAATTTGTACATCGATTTGGTGATGAACCGCGCCGTGAGAGCTTAAAATATAGGCAACTCGCACCTTTGGCAAAGTTGAATCCCTAAAACCTAACAATGTGAACACACTTATATTAAATAAAAATATCGACTTTGAGCAGTATCAACAAATAGTTGATTACTTTGCTACCATAGGAATTGAGGTAACCAATCCTTACGAATATCCTTCTCTAATAACAAATGAGGATAAACAAGCTATTGCCTTAGCCCGTGAAGACGTCGAAAAAGGTAATTGGATAGACGGAAAAGAATTATTCGATAACATCAGAAAAAGATATGCGAGTAAGGTGGTCGGGTAAAGCTAAGACAGAGCTAGAAAACACTTTAGATTTCTGGAGTGAGAACAATAAATCTGACTCTTATTCTGAAAAAATAGCAATTGAAACTGAAAAAGTTCAGAAAGAAATAGAAGAAGACCCCTATTTTTTAGCTAAATACATAGAAGTAGATAATGTTTATCAGCGGATTTTCTTTAAAGGAAGATTTTTACTCTACTATGAAATTAAAGGAGATAGTGTAATAATTCTCAGATTCAGAAGCACTAAACAAAATCCCTTGTTTTAGTTCTTAGTATTGTAATAAAAACTAAAATAATATGAGTCAGTAGTTTCCTGCTATTGCCTATACCCTAACGCCTATGGACTAAGTCCTATTGCCTAAATATGATTTCTTTCAAAGCACCGAGTAATATAGCCTTAGTAAAGTATTGGGGTAAGAAGGGAGAACAGCTCCCTGCAAACCCTTCTATCAGCTTTACACTCACGCATTGTTATACCGAAACTTCTATTGAATATGAACGTAGGAGCGAATCTTCTATTGCCTCAGGCGAACCCTTTTCATTCGATTTTAGCTTTGAAGGACAACCCAAACCTTCTTTTCACCCTAAAATCCATACTTTCTTTGAGCGGATTGTAGCTTACTTGCCTTTCTTAAAGGACTATCATTTTAGCATTGCCTCACATAATTCTTTCCCTCATAGCAGTGGTATTGCGTCTTCTGCAAGCGCAATGGCTGCCCTCTCGGTATGCTTAATGCAGATTTCTAAAGAGTTAGGAGAAACTTATGCAGAAGAAGCTTTTTGGCAAAAAGCCTCTTTCTTGGCGCGCTTGGGTTCGGGTAGTGCCTGCCGAAGTGTGCAAGGCAGTATAGTAGTATGGGGCGAACACCCTGCCATTATAGGGAGTTCCGATGAATATGGTATACCCTATCCCCTCCCCGTTCACGAAGTTTTTCAAAATTATCAAGATACTATTTTGCTCATCGATAGAGGTCAGAAGCAAGTCAGCAGTACCGTAGGTCATAACCTAATGCACGGTCACCCTTTTGCTGAGGCGCGTTTTGCACAAGCCAATGAGAACATCAATAAACTTGTCAGAAGTTTTGCTTCCGGTGATGTAGAGCGTTTCATAGAAGTAGTGGAAAGTGAAGCTCTCACTCTGCACGCAATGATGCAAACCAGTATTCCATACTTTATTCTGATGCGCCCCAATACGTTAGAAGTGATTCAGCGCATATGGCAATATCGCAAAGAAACGAATATCCCACTTTGTTTTACGCTCGATGCAGGAGCTAATGTACATCTGCTATACCCTAAAACTTCTACTACGGAAGTAAAATGGTTTATAGAAGAGGATTTAGCTCAATTTTGTGAAGGACGACAATATATTCACGACGAAGTAGCTACTATTTAACCCGATTTCTTCTCCGTTGGTTCTAGTATCTTCCACAGCTGTAATCTGTGCGAGACCTTCAGGTAACTTGTTGCTTATTTGTTTGATTTGTAAAGATTTGTAAGATTTCTGTAGCGTAAGCTACACTTTTCTTACATCAAACTCACATTAAATAACAAATAATTGATTTTAGCCCTTTTTTTGATAATTCACTTATTTGCTAATTGGCAAATTATTCCTACCTTTGCACAAATTTCTTAAACGAATGAACAAAACTGTTCTCATCACTGGTGCTACATCGGGCATAGGTAAAGAAACCGCCTTGCTACTTGTCTCCAAAGGCTTTTTGGTCTACGGAACAGCGCGCAATGTAGAAGGCAAAAACTTGCCTTTTCGTCTCTTGCCAATGGACGTGCGAAACGAAGCCTCTATCAAAGAAGCGGTACAGCAAATCCTCACCGAAGTAGGTCGCATCGATATACTCATCAATAATGCAGGTGTAGGTGTTACGGGTGCCGTAGAAGAACTCCCCGCTGAGCAGTTGCACAACGTTTTCGCTACCAATCTCTATGGTGCTATAACTGTGATACAACAAGTCCTCCCAGCAATGCGCTCTCAGGGAAGCGGACGTATCATCAACATTGCCTCTATTGCAGGCTATATGGGCTTGCCTTTTCGTGGGGCTTATTCAGCCAGCAAAGGCGCTCTCCTCCTGATGAGTGAAGCTCTACGTATGGAAGTTAAGTCTTTTGGTATAGAAGTCTGTAGTATTTCCCCAGGCGATTATGCTACCGATATTGCCTCTCGCCGTTATCACACCCCTGTAAACGAAGGTTCTCCTTATGCCGAAGTCTATGAAAAACAACTCCGTCTGATGAACAAGCACGTGGATAGTGGTGGCGATCCCAAAGAAATGGCTGACAAAATACTGAAAGTCATCAATACCAAACACCCAAAAGTGCATTACAAACAAGGTAGTTTCTTGCAGAAGTTCTCCATTGTCCTCAAACGACTCTTACCAAGCAAATCCTACGAGAAAATGCTAATGAAACACTATCAATTATAAATTAATAACATTATGAAATTTTTTATCGATACAGCGAATTTATCGCAAATTCAAGAAGCCCAAGATTTGGGTGTGTTAGACGGCGTAACCACTAATCCGTCGTTAATGGCAAAAGAAGGCATCACCGGCAAAGCCGCGATACTAAAACATTATACTGATATCTGCACTATCGTAGAAGGCGATGTTTCTGCCGAAGTAATCGCCACCGACTATGAGGGCATTGTGCGCGAAGGCGAAGAACTTGCCGCCCTTCACCCTCAAATCGTAGTAAAAGTACCGATGATAAAAGACGGTATCAAAGCCATTAAATATTTCACCGATAAGGGTATCCGTACCAACTGTACGCTGGTATTCTCAGCAGGTCAGGCGCTTTTGGCAGCCAAAGCAGGGGCTACTTACGTGTCGCCTTTCATCGGTAGACTCGACGATATCTCAACCGACGGTCTTTCGCTCATCGAGGACATACGTCTCATTTACGACAACTACAATTTCGAGAC
Source organism: Capnocytophaga sp. oral taxon 323 (assembly GCF_001278825.1). Taxonomy (NCBI): domain Bacteria; kingdom Pseudomonadati; phylum Bacteroidota; class Flavobacteriia; order Flavobacteriales; family Flavobacteriaceae; genus Capnocytophaga; species Capnocytophaga sp. oral taxon 323. The sequence continues at coordinate 1,445,579 of NZ_CP012589.1, read as the reverse complement.
TCAAATCCTTGCTGCTTCTGTCCGTCATACAATGCACATCCTCGAATGTGCCAAAATAGGTGCCGATGTCATTACTGCACCGCTCAACGCCATCTTAGGGCTTCTCAAACACCCCCTTACCGACAGCGGTTTAGCTCAATTCTTAGCCGATGCAAAGAAATTGGGATAACAAGCTGATAAGTATGAGTTTCAATAGTACAAAAAATATTTAAAGGATAAATTAAATGGAAATTACAGGGAAAATTACGGGGATAGAATATAAAATAGAGCTTTCAAAGGAACTGAAGAGAGTTGCTATAAAGGATTTTGATATCAATACGATACCTGCTACCTGTCTTGTAGAGAGTAAAAAGGGAACTTTTGCTATTTCCAAGTGGGTTTCACCTAAAAGAACCCGCTCTTATCCGTATGAAAGGGTGTATAATTCTCTTTCTATCAGTAAGAAAATAACTGTTATTCCTATAGTAAAAGATGAAGGAGCGGTGGGAGATAGGGATTTCTTACAATGGGATACCGTTTCTATGATGTCACTTTTAGATGTTTTTGTTATCTTTGCCTATTATTACAAGGCAAAATCTAGCACTATTTATAAGGGTAAAATTACTAACCAACAGTTGGATAATGATTATATCCTTGAAAAGATAAGAGAAATAGAGCAGTATCACAGTTCGGCATTGCATTGGAACCTAAATGAACTGACTCTGAACTTTCATTCTATTATAGACAAAGCAAAAACAGCCTATATTTCCATAGAGCAATCTACAGGAGTGGCTTTGCATAATCTAGCGGGATTAGATAGCCTTAAGGATAAAATAGGAACAGATGTCTCTTTGTTTATGGAGTTTTCTCGCCAAAAGGCAAAAAAAGCACAAGAAAGAGAACTCGCTACCCTACAACCCAAAGAACGTTTAGGAGATTTCTCCAAAGCCAAAGTAACAATTACCAATTATCTAGGAGGAAAATACTTTTTTACAGTAGATGAAGTGACTTTTTCAGAGAATACACTCTTTCTAACTGAGTGCAAACATTCAAAAAGAGGTGTTTTACCCTCAATGAGCGATATAAAGGACGGTCTGATAAAGATGATTCTATATACCAACCTTAAGGAAGTTACCATAAATGATGTTCCTGCACAGAGCAAAGCTGTACTTAAACTTACCTCTGAACAATTGGAAGGGAAGAGAATCACTTCAGAAGGCACAGAAAAAGAATTGGATTCCTTTTGTAGAGAAAATGTGATAGGAGCAACACTCCAAAAAAGAATAGAACTTCTATTTAAAGAAGCTAAAGAAAATAATTTTATAGTAAGCATAGAAGGGTCAATATGATAAAAAGTCCTTTAAGATACCCAGGTGGTAAGAGTAGAGCGATAGGAACCATCTCTCAAATCCTCCCCTCTTTTGATGAGTTTCGGGAGCCTTTTGTAGGGGGAGGGTCGGTATTCGTCTATTTGAAACAGCTTTTCCCTAAAAAAAAGTTTTGGGTCAATGATTTGTACTTTGAATTATTCAAGTTTTGGGAGATGTCTCAAAAGAACACAGCAGGATTGATACAGAAAATACAGGAGTGGCGTACCACTTATTCTGAAGGGAAGGACTTGTATCAGTTCCTTAATACCCATTTGGATACCTTTGATGATATAGAACGCGCCACCGCATTCTTTATCTATAACCGAATTACCTTTTCAGGAACGAGCTTGAGTGGAGGATATAGCGAAGCTGCCTTCAAAGGACGATTCACCGAGAGCAGTATCCAGCGATTAAGCGAGTTTGCCACCCTTGTACATCACAATACACAGATAACCAACTTGGATTATCAGGAAGTAGTGGAGAAGAAAGGAATGAATGTATTCATTTTTTTAGACCCTCCCTATTATTCAGCTACCAAATCAGCTCTTTATGGTAAGAATGGACATCTACATAAGGCTTTTGACCATCAGAAATTTGCCCAAACTATGCAACAATGTAAGCACAAATGGCTGATCACTTATGATGATTCCGAATATATAAGAGAACTTTTCTCTTTTGCAAATATCACTCCTTGGACGCTTACTTACGGAATGAGAAATGTAACTGATAGTTCTGACCAAAAAGGGAAAGAGTTATTTATTTCCAATTATCCATTGGATAAGGTGAAACAGGAGGAACAATTGAAAATTGAGTTTTAATTATCTATACTTAAATAAGTCACAGATGAAAACAACACTATGATATCATAGTTGTAATAAAGCTGGAAAAACATATATGAAAAAGAAAGAGATTAAGAAAGATTTAGTAGAAGAAAAACTTTTAAAGGGTTTATCTGCTTACGAGCGAATGATAGCTTATAAGCGCAAGAATAATCAGCAAATAGTAGGACGCAGTGAAGGTAAAAACCTTACGATTCACCCATAGAAACCTTAGGAGAGTGCTGCTAATTGGGGTACAAAATTTATAATTCAAAATTCAACATTTATTAAAAGTGAACTGGATAACTGTAAAAGAATACGAAGATATTACATATAAAAAATGTGACGGTGTAGCGCGTATCGCTTTCAATCGCCCCGAAGTGCGCAACGCTTTTCGCCCTAAAACTACTTCCGAACTTCTCGACGCGTTTAAAGATGCTTATGAAGATATCAACATAGGTGCCGTATTGCTCTCTGCCGAAGGTCCCTCCCCAAAAGATGGCGTATGGAGTTTTTGCAGTGGTGGCGACCAAAAAGCACGTGGTCATCAGGGGTATGTGGGTGACGATGGTTACCACCGCCTCAACATCCTCGAAGTGCAACGCCTTATTCGCTTTATGCCTAAAGTCGTGATTGCAGTAGTCCCTGGTTGGGCAGTGGGTGGCGGACACTCATTGCACGTAGTGTGCGACCTTACCCTCGCGAGCAAAGAACACGCAATCTTCAAACAAACCGATGCCGATGTAACCAGTTTTGACGCTGGTTATGGGTCGGCTTATCTCGCCAAAATGGTCGGACAGAAGAAAGCCCGCGAAATCTTCTTCTTGGGGCGCAACTATTCTGCTCAAGAGGCTTTCGAGATGGGAATGGTAAATGCCGTAGTCCCTCACGACGAGCTTGAAGCTACCGCTTTTGAGTGGGCGCAAGAGATAATGGCTAAATCGCCTACCTCTATCAAAATGCTCAAATTTGCTATGAACCTCACCGATGACGGTATGGTAGGGCAACAAGTATTCGCTGGTGAAGCCACCCGTTTAGCGTATATGACCGATGAAGCCAAAGAAGGACGCGATGCTTTCCTCGAAAAACGCAAACCTAACTTCGAAAAGAAATGGATTCCTTAACAATTTGCTAATTCTCATATTTGCTAATTCAAATATTATGACTGAAAAATTTACCCTAAAAGAAGATGCTCAAGGCAATAAAAATCCTATATTACCCGAGGGAGTGAAAAACTACCTCATCGACATTGATGGCACAATAGGCGAGGATATCCCCAATGAAGAACCCGAGCGAATGGCTACTGCCGAGGTATTTCCCGATGCCTTAGCACAAGTAAACAAATGGTATGACGAAGGTCACGTGATTTACTTTTTCACCTCACGTACCGAAGCACACCGTAAGGTTACTGAGCAATGGCTCAAAAAGCACGGCTTTAAGTATCACGGCATCATCTTTGGCAAACCCCGCGGAGGCAACTATCACTGGATAGACAATCACATCGTAAAAGCTACCCGCTACAAAGGTAAATTCACTGATTTTGTCCTCAAAGAAGAAACCGTAGAAGTGTTTAACGATTAGTGCGAGCCACACTGGCAATTTTCTTTCGCTGGTGCGAGCTTGTAGCTCGTGCCTACCCCGTTTGATAACTCTGATAATATCACAAACTTTATTACTATAGTATGATCCCAACAATGGCAGAACTCTCAGCCCGTGGCGAAACCCCCGAGGTACTCTTCTGGGTAGGCTGTGCTGGTAGTTTTGACGACCGCGCCAAGCGCATTATCAAAGCCTTTGCTCACCTCTTGCAAAAAGCAGGGGTGCGCTTTGCCGTACTCGGCACCGAAGAGAGTTGTACCGGCGACCCTGCCAAGCGTGCAGGTAACGAATTTCTCTTCCAAATGCAGGCAATGACGAATATCAAAGTGCTGAACAGCTACCATATTACTAAGATAGTAACTGCTTGTCCACACTGTTTCAATACTCTTAAAAACGAATACCCTGCCTTAGGCGGACACTATGAAGTCCTCCATCATACCGAATTGCTCAAAGCTTTAGTGCAGGAAGGCCGACTTACCATTGAGGACGGTGCTTTTAAAGGGAAACGCATTGTCTTTCACGACCCTTGTTATTTGGGCAGAGCCAACAAGGTGTACAATGCCCCTCGTGAACTCTTACAAAAACTCGATGCTGATTTGGTAGAGATGAAGAGTTGTAAGGCACGTGCTCTTTGTTGTGGAGCAGGAGGCGCTCAGATGTTCAAAGAAGCTGAAAAAGGCGATAAGGATATCAATGTTTTGCGCACTGAACAAGCCCTTGAAGTGCACCCCAATATCATCGCTACCGCTTGTCCGTTTTGCAACACTATGATGACCGATGGTATAAAGATAAAAAACAAAGAAACACAAGTAAAAGTATACGACATCGCAGAATTACTTGACAATAGTGAAAAATGAAGTTCCTTCTGCTCTATGAAATCCTCTACGTCCTACTGATAATTGCTATTTGTTTGCGCATCGTGTGGGACACCCGTTCGGTGAGTAAAGCCTTAGCGTACTTGCTCTTGGTTATCTTTGTGCCTATATTGGGGGCTATCTTTTACTTCTCATTTGGTATCAACTATCGCAAGCATAAAATATACCACAAAAAGCTCACTATCGACCAATCCTTTCGTCAGCGATTAGAACATATCTATCCGCAGATACGTGCCCATCTAAACTCGCTTGATACTGCCTTCATCACTCCCTATGAAAAGAGTTTACGCTTCCTCTCGAACATAGAAGAACGCCTCTCTATTATCCCTAACGAAGAGGTGAAGGTGATATGCAACGGCGAAAACCTTTTCCCTGAACTACTCGACGCCCTACGCGCAGCAAAGCACCATATTCATATAGAGTATTACATCTACGAGAATGACCACATAGGCAATGCCATTAAAAATATCCTTATTGAGAAAGTGCGGGCAGGGGTAGAAGTGCGCTTTATTTATGATGATTTCGGAAGTCAAGGCATTCGCAAGAATATAGTAAAAGAACTCTTAGCCAATGGTGTGCCTGCTTTCCCTTTTTACAAAATCAACTTTGTAAAACTTGCTAACCGTATGAACTACCGTAACCACCGCAAGATAGTGGTGGTGGACGGCTATACTGCTTTCGTAGGAGGCATCAACATCAGTGATAAGTACAACAACGATGAGCCTAATGCTCTCTATTGGCGGGATACTCACCTAAAAATACGAGGTTACTCAGCTCACGTATTGCAAGCGGTATTCTTACAAGATTGGAATTTTTGCAGTGAGAAAAACGTAGCTATCGATGCGCCTTACTTCCCCATAGTCACACAGCCCTACCCTACCGATTATTTTACACAAATTGTCTCTAGCGGTGCTGATTCTGACCTATCTAACATTCTCTTCGCTACTGTACAACTCATCTACGCTGCCAAGCGTGAAATCCTAATTACTACTCCTTATTTTATTCCCGACACTTCGCTACAAGAAGCCCTCATCATTGCAGCACTTAGTGGGGTAGAGGTGAAATTACTTGTACCAAAAGAAGGCGATTCGGTGTTTGTGCATACGGCTAGCGAATCGTTTTTTGAAGAATTGCTAAAAGCAGGGGTAGAAATCTACCGATACGAAAAAGGTTTTGTACACGCCAAGACTTTTGTGATAGACGGCGAAGTAGCCTCAGTAGGGACAGCTAACCTCGATGCACGCAGTTTCGACCTTAATTTTGAGGTGAATGCCTTAGTGTACAACAAAGAAGTTGCGGGTGATTTGCACAGGATTTTCTATAAGGATTTGGAAGATGCAAGTTTATTAAGGTTAGAAACGTGGGAAAAGCGGAGTAAGTTCAAACAACTCATAGAACGTATCGTGCGGTTGTTTTCTCCCTTCTTGTAAAACAAAAAAGGCTTCCTTATAGGAAGCCTTTCGTTGGTCTACTAGGACTCGAACCTAGAATAACAGAACCAAAATCTGCTGTGTTACCATTACACCATAGACCAATCACATTTCATTTTTGCGGTGCAAAGGTACTGCTATTTTTCTAATCTGCAAATTTTTTAATAGTTTTTTTACGAAAAATCTATTAGAAACAAATAAAATACTTTATAATTAGGCAGTTAATCACAGTTCTCTTCTGATAGTATTCTATTTTTTAACAAGTAAAAGCACTGATTCCTTCCTATTCTTCTTTCGTATTCCTTCATCTGAACTACACTCACTAAAAAGCCTCATTGCTGTGCAATGAGGCTTTTTTATAATATTTATCATTATTACCTATTAAAATAAAGTGTTAATATCAGAATTACTAATGAAGTAAAGAATCCTATAAGCCATTGTATAAAGATACGATTCATCTTAGCAAAACCGTCTTTCATTTCATTTTGTAAATCTGCTCTTAGCGCTACAATCTCAGTACGCAATTCGGCGATATCTTGTTTGTATTCAGAGCGTAGCTCTGCAATATCTTGTTTAAGTTCTGAGCGTAGCTCTGCAATATCTTGTTTAAGTTCTGAGCGTAACTCTGCAATATCTTGCTTGAGTTCTGAGCGCAACTCTGTTATCTCAGTATGTAACTCTGCAACATCTTGCTTGAGCTCTGAACGCAATTCGGCTATATCCATTCTTATTTCTGCTATTTCTTTATGAAATTCTGTTTTAGTTACTAAGTTATCAATATTTGCCTTTACGCGTTCATCAGTAAATTTAGAAAGATAACTGGCTAATGCTGCAGCTCCTTCCTTACCTATTTTTTCACTTACGGTATCGTATAATTGTATGAGTTCAGTTGTCATAATTCTGTGTGTATTATTTTCGGGCAAAGATAATAATTTTTATCTACATAGCAAATGCTAATTATCAATTCGCCACGTTTCTTCTACTTCCCAGTTGGCGCGGAGCTCTATGAGTTGCGGGAAATACCAGACCCGCTCGGGCTGGCGTTGTTCAAGGAAACTACCTGTGTCCCACTCTCGGTTAGCATTCTTGTCTTCTATCAGCCGTAAGCGGAACTTACTGGGGTTTACGTTCTCGAACACATATTGCTCTTGTGGTTTTTCAACATAAAGCTCTCGCACTACCTCGGTAGCTTTTTCGTTGGTGAGTTGCAAAATAACAGGGTATTGCAGGGTCTTCTCATCGGTGTTGAGGTGTAGCTTAAAAATGGCTACTTCTTCGAGTTTTTTGGTATGTAGGTTTACTTTTAGGGTATCGTTCGTATGTCCAAAAAAGTCGGTGAGCGCATTAGGGAGTGCTTCTATGCGGTAGGTCTCGTCGTTCTTTTTATCGAATAGCACATAATATTCTAAGCGATTAGGCGCTAATTGTGTTTTAAACGGAACAGCTACTGCCGTAGAATCTTTGCCTGCAAACACTTTTAGCTTAGTGCTATCAGTCTTTACTATGGGGATATTACTCCTAAAACCAAAGTCTTTGTACATCGGCAAATCACCTGAAAAAAGGTTCTCTATCTGCAAACTGTCGTTTTTCATTTCCTTTATACGAACTTTAAACGTATCAATTTTTTTCTGTTTTGCTACTGTAAATACCAAAGAATCCTTCTGTTTAGGGCTATACCACAGGTTAAGCGTATCTTTCTTGGGGTCTTTGGAGACGATATACTTAAAATCTTTACTCACCGGTGATATGGGATTGATGCTCACACTATCGGTTTTACCTTCGAAGCCAAACTGTATGTGGTTGCCCGCCACTTGTGTAGGGCGGTGTGCTTTATAAGGAGGTACTTCTTTAAACAAGCGCAATTTGGGGTAGAACCCCTGTGGATTCCCCTTTAAATAGGCGACGGTGATAGGTTCTTCCATAAAGGCAATTTTGTCGTCTTTGGGATTGAACAGATAGTTCGCACTCTTCTCTTTCAGCGCAATGAGCTTGTATTTGCCTTCTTTAAGGTATTCGAGCACAAAGCTATCGAGACTATCGAGCGTATTGGTAACGTAAGTAGGTTGCGTTTTGTACACAAGCGAATCGTTATACTGCTCGTTATAGGGGTAGAGCATCACCGTTACAAAGTTATCGGGTTTAGGGGCAATGGCATCGGCAATATCACCTTCATACCAAAGCGAGTCGAGCGCATCGCCAGTTGAAAACACGTATTTAAAATCGCGCAAAGGATTGCCTTCGTTGTAATCCTGAATACTATTACCGAAGTTCAGCACGTAGGTAGTATTGGGTTTTAGGGTATCGATAATGTTTATTTCCAACCATTTCGAAGCTGAAGTAGGCGAAATAGTAGGGAAGGTTTTCATCGGGGGGGAGATGATAAGCTGTTTGCGCACATCTTTGGTAACCACAAACTCATCGAACTGCAAACGTATTTTCTTGCCGTGGAACTTCATTGCTCCCGACCTTGGCACCGACTGCAAAAGGACAGGTGCAGTAGTATCTTTGGGACCTCCTGTGGGCGAACCACGACGGGCGCACTGCCACAGCAGTAAGGCGATGAATATAGTGAGCAGTATGGGGAATCTATGTTTCATATAATAAGTTACAACGTAATTTTTTGCAAAAGTAGTAAATAATTAGTGAATTGGCAAATTCAGGAAATAGAGCATTGGCAAATCTATCCATTAATAAAAATGTTAATACTTGTTAAATGCTTGCGTTTTTTTCAGATTTAAGAGCTGAGTATCTTAAAACTTTTTAAAAACCATAAATATATAATAGTCAATATATTGTCTTTATTTTTATATTTTACTTTTTAGCTACTTTAACCGAAGGTAAGACGAACCTAAGGCGAATCTAAACCGAAGCTAAGGCGAAGGAAAGGCGTTAGAAAACTGAATATCAGATGGGTAAAAAAGGCTGAAATTTTTTGAACAAAATGCAGGTAAAAGTGGTTTTTTAACAAAAAAACCGCAAAGTATTTCATCTGCAAATTGTCTATTCTGTTAAAGTGTTGCTTTGTATCCAAAGGCTATCTATAGCTATTTTGCCAAAAGCCGACTTATCATCTGCTAAGCTACTGTATTGTTCAAACGATACCTCAGAGGTAGTAAGCAGGCGTTTTTCGGTTTGTATAGCCTTAAAGTACTCTGCTTTACGCTGTTGCCATAGTTCCCAAAAAGACGATTTATAACCGTAAATACTCGTAAGAATTTTATTTGTTTCCTCGCTAACTGTGGGGAAATAAGCGCAGAACAACGCGGGGTAATGCTTGTAAAACTCTGGAGATTTCTCGGTAGTGGGCATTATGGTTATTGGTTTATAAAATCTTGTTCTTCTTTGGTAAGTAAAAACTTGGCTTCACCTTGTTTGTGAGGGGTAATGTATTCAAAGAAAGGTTTTTCAACCTCTATTCTGTCATTCTTTTTTATTTGTCCTTTTGTTACTCCTGTACGCAAGAAAGATTGCTCTGTTTGAAGATTATCTCTTTTGTTATTATATTCAATACCTCCTTTAGCTTTTACATAAAGACTGCTAAACAATAGTTTGTTCTTATAATTACTGAAAGTAATATCTAAGGAAAAATTATCTGAGATAGATTTAAAAGGAATTTTGCTTTCCTTTGAAATACCTTCATTTACAGAATGCTTGGTATCATTAAAGATAATGCGTTTCACTGCATTAGTGTGATTATCAAAATAAATAACCGAATTAGTTAATTTAAGACTGAGCTCTTTTTTGATAACAATGTCTGCATTAAAAGTTACCTTGGTATGCTCAGTGTCTTTTTCAACTTTTTTAATTTCAATATTCTCCCCATAATACTTTATGAAAGATAAATAGCTGTTAGGATAAAGATATTGAAATAGGTTTTTAGGATCTAAAAAAGCTCCTTGCGTTTTAGTTGTTCCTTTTTTAATATGTGAATAATCAGTATTTTTAAGTGCAACAGCCAACTGTTTATCTAATGTTTCTTGTGGGATAAATAGATATTGTTTAAACCACCAATCTAACTGCACTTGATAAAGCCGTGTAAGGGTGTCATTTCTTATAAACTTTTCTCTATAAGTACATTCTAATGTTTTAGCATTAGTTTCATAGAGTTTTTTATAATTATCTAACACGTATCCTACTTGTTTTTTTAAGTCAAAATTATAAATAACTACCTCATCAAGCACAATTTCTTCAGGAGTTAAATACAGAGTGCTGAAAGAAGTGTCTTTATTTATAACTAATCTCTTTGTTGTATAACCTACACAACTTACAATTAAGCTATCTTGTATGCTAAAATCTATTTTTGCTTTACCCTCTTCATTAGTAATTGTTCCTTTTTCAAGATTAGGCAGATATAGATGCACATTGCTAATAGGCTGTTTGGTTGTATTATCCAAAACATTTATAATCTTCTGTTGTGCAGCAAGAAATTGAAAAGTGATTAGTAGTAAAATTGTTGTTATACGTAATTTTAATTTCATAAGTTTCTTATATTAAATGTTTAGATATTATGGTTATTGGTTTATAAAATCTTGTTCTTCTTTGGTAAGTAAAAACTTGGCTTCACCTTGTTTGTGAGGAGTAATGTATTCGTGGAAAGACTTTTGAATATCTATTCTATCTTCTTTTTTAATATGCTTGTTCTGTACTCCTGTACGCAAAAAACTATGTTCAAAAAAGAGTTTATCTCTTTTCCCTTTATATTCAACAGCTCCTATGAGTCTTACATAATAAGAACTAAATAGTAATTTGCCTTTATAGTCAGTTAAAGTGAGTTCCAAACGATAGTTATCTGTAATAGACTTATAAGGCTTATTAGTTTTCTCAGAAACTTTATCCTTCGTACCTTGATGTATGTCGTTAAAAATAACTTTTCTCACAGCATTGGTAGTATTGTCAAACACCAATACCGATTTTTCAAGTTTTAGAATTAGTTTTTTATTGATTACAATATCAGCATTAAATGTTACTTTAGTAACATCTTTACTTTTCTCTACTTTTTTAATTTCAATATTTTCACCAAATTGATCTATAAATGACAAATAGGTGTTCACAAAAAAATATATAAACATTGGTTTTCTTTCTACATAAGCAGAACGAGCCGCGACTTCTTCTTGGCTTAACATTTTAGAATAGTCGATATTTTTAAGTTGGATTTGTAATAGTTTTTCTAAAGGTTGCTTGAAAGAAGTATAACGATAACTTTTGCTCCACCAATCTAACTGCACTTGGTAGAGCCTTGTTAAGGTATCATTTCTTATTAACTTCTCACGATAAGTACACTCTAATATCTTAGCCTTAGTATCATACAGCTTAAAGTAATTATCTAAAACATACTTCACTTTTTTCTTCAAATCAAAATTGTACAACACCACTTCGTCAAGTTGTATTTCCTGAGGATTGAGATAAACTGTTGCTTTGGCAAAGGTTTTATCGGTAAAAATCTTTTTAGTTGTATAGCCTATATGGCTTAGGGTAAGCGTATCATTTTCTACAGTAATGCGTAACTTACCTTCCTCATTGGTAATAGTGCCGTTGAGAGAGCGTGTGTAATAGGCTTCGACGTTGGGGATGGGCTGCTTTGTAGAGGCATCAAGCAGGGTGAGTTCGGCTACTTGGGCAGGTAAGGCAGTAGCTGTGAATAATAGGATAAGGAATAGTGTTTTCATATTGTTATATTTTTCATTACTTTAGAAATTAGAAATCACACGGTATTCTTTTTGGTTATGAGTTTTATTGATAAAGTTGCGCATTTCATTGGTAAGAGGCAATTGGTTTTGGGTCTCCCAAAATTCTTTGTTATAGGGCACCTCTAATTTAAACAGTTCTTTTTTACCATTTACATTGGCTTTAAAAGTACTGAGGTCTGAAAAAGGGTGGGTAACAATGAGCTCGAAACTTACATCATATACTATTCTTTCTTCCCCTACATATCCTTCTACTTTTGCGTTAACTATGGCATTGGCTATAAAATATTTGTTGTTTTTGTTGTCTTTCTCACATTTTTCCTTATAAAAATAATCAATAGTTCTGTATTTGATGAATGGTTTCTTAGTATAGGGTATTTTATGAATTATTTTAGGATTGATTTTATAAATACGTTCTTTGATGGCATAATCATCGGTATTGATGATAAAATATCCTATTGATTTTTGATAATCATCTTTGCTTTTAGGCGTATATTCTATCTTCTGATGTTGTTCATCTACAGTTTTAGGTCGTGAAAAATGATAGTTTTCTTGATTTAAAAATAGAATATTGCTCCACCATTGAAAAACATCATTTAAGGAAGGGATATCAAAATCGTCTGCTCGCATACCTTTCTTTTCTATACCAAATTTACGCATATTCAGCAATTGAAAAGTGAAATTTTTCTTGGCTCCTAATAATTTATCACGCTTGATACGCCCACTGAAATCTTCTATTTTCACGAGTTCACCATTGCGTTTGAGCACACAACGCAAAAAGAAATCTTCAACAAAAGGTTCCATAGGATAATTGGTGCTAGCGTGATTATAGGCTTCTTGTATAATGTTTTTGTTAGAAAGAGTTACTTCGTCTAACTGAAAAGGTTTTGGGGTAAGGTACAAGGTGTCTTTTGTACGACTGAGGGCTTTGAAAGTAGTTTTGAGGGTTTCATAGCCTAACATTTTTATAGTTACGCTATCGTTGGCTGAATAGAACACAAAGTGCCCATCGTCATTAGTGATGGTGTAGTCGTTGGTATTATGAATTGTAGCTGCTCGTAAAGGGGCTTTAGTATCTTTATCTGCAAGATACTTTGAGGTAGTGTACTGTGCCACTACGCATTGACTACAAACCAAAGCCATACATATAACTGCTTTCATATGAATTATTTTATTATATTTTTGCGCCAAAGATAGTAATAATTAGTAAATAATATACCCTTGCACGACAAGCTTTTGCTAAATATCTCTATACCCTAAAAACTATGGTCTATGCTTTTATTGAACTTGTCCAATGCAAATCCCTTTCCCTCTACTGTACCTTTGCTCCCGAAAAACAAATGGTATAAAGTTACGAACTCACCAAGCAGAAAGATTTTCCCGAGTTTCTCAAAACCCAAAATAATAAACTGCCTGTGTGGCTCACACTGGCTATCGTGCTACAATCTACGGCTTAAATAAGAAAAAAGCTCCTTTTATAGGAGCTTTTTCTGAAAGAACTTTCAAACACAAATACAATGTAAAATCTAACTAATATGTGAATTCTATTGTTTTTACTTCTTTACCATTTTCCTTTACAGTAGCTTTAAGAGGGTATTCAGTTTTAAAGTAACTATAAGTGGTTTCTTGCTCGTAACTACGTCCTGTTGCACCAGAATCCTTTACCGTTTTCTTGGTAATGTTATTTCTGGCGTATTGCTCATCTAAGAATACTTCGGGGTGAGTAGCTCTGTAAGACAAATGCAAAAACCAAGGATTGGTTCTACCATCATACTGGTAGGTTGTTACCGAAGTCTTATTACCTGCCGTGTGAGTGTGTTCTCTTACCGTTTCGTTGTAGTTCAACACATAAGTATCTGTAGCAGTAGTGGTAGCGGTACTCTTCACTCCACTCGTTTCAGTGTATTCGCTTGTTACAGCCTTTATCTCATTGCGTACTTCACGATTGTAGACTACCACTGTATACTTAGTTACATTAGCCGATAACTTTTCACTTTTAGTATGTTTTTTTAACCTGCCACCATCATACTCATACTCATCTACGGTTGGCAAACTTTCTTTGCCTACCACAGTAGTTGTTTTCCTAAGCAAGCGTCCTCTTTCACTGCTATACTTTTCATACACAACTTCCTCTTTTTTCACATTGCCTTCTGTGTAAACCGTTTTGATAGGAAAAGTCCCCTTATACGAAGTTTCGTACACTTTTTCCACAGTTCTACCGGTGCCATCTATCACTTTTATTGTGTGTTTGCGTACCAAGCCTAATGCGGTTTTCTCATATTCAAAAAGATTTTCAGTAGTTTGTGTTTGGGTACCTTGTGCAGGTAGGGTCGTCTCCACTATCTTATCTGCAAAATAGATAGGATCTGAAGGTGGTAAATCGTCGCCTTTATCACAAGCTGTGAATAAGCCAACTGCCGAAAGTAATAAAATAACTCTTTTCATTGTATATAATTATTTTGAAGATTATCTATGTTTGTAATGCTCGTACTTTCTAAAACCTGTGCGAGTCTTTCCAAGCCAAAGACTTATACGCTACTTTTAATATGTGTGCCGTGTTACACTCCTTATAAAATAACTATTGTGCTAAAACACTGTAAGACATACTTGCTTACATCATATTTATACTAATTCTACTATCAAAAATCTTGCCATAAAGCACTTTTTCTCCTAAAAACAACCTCTTTTTAACATTTATTCGGTATACCCCAAGCCTTCTTTCACCGTTTTTTAGTAATTCCTGCAATTTCTACCTCTTTTTACCTTTTACTCACATACCCAACTGTGAGCCATCGCTGACTTTACCTTACCTTTTACGCCTGTGCGGCTCGCACTTTTTACCTGAAAATAGGCGCTTTCACCCCTTCTCCAAAGCAAATATCCCCCGTAAATAGAACCGCTTCGTCCCATAACCCTTCGTCGATAAACTGTTGTAATGTATAAGCCCCTCCTTCCACAATCATACTTTGTAAATTCATTTCATACAGTTTAGCACAAATTTGTTCCAAAGGTTTATGCTTAAAATCTATCGTGAAAAAATCAGTGTGTATCATCTCGGGAACAGACGTCTCTTCAGTAAAAAACAAAGTAGTTGTACGGTCGTTCCATACCCCAAATTCCTTCGGACTACGTAACTTCGGGTCAATTATTATCCTCACAGGGTTGCGCCCATACCAGCTACGGCTGTCCAACGAAGGATTATCCGCCAATACCGTTCCTACTCCCACCACAATACCCTGTTCCTCAGTGCGCATTTGGTGTGCTGTCTGGCGTGCATAAACGTCGCTAATCCAGTGCGGAGCAACCTCTTCTTTATGCAGGGGAGCTATAAACCCATCGCGCGTTTCAGCCCATTTCAGGATAATATAAGGGCGATGTTTTTCGTGAAAAGTAAAAAACCGTTTGTTCAGTTCCCTACATTCAGCCTCACACACCCCCACTGTCACCTCACACCCTGCATTGCGCAGTTTTTCAATTCCTTTGCCGTGCACTTTCGCAAAAGGGTCAGTAGTGCCAATCACCACCCGCCCTATCTTGTGAGCAATGATAAGGTCAGCACACGGAGGCGTTTTCCCAAAATGGCTACAGGGCTCTAAACTCACATAAATCGTACTTTTCGGTAGCAGACTCTTATCCTTCACCGAGGTAATCGCCCGTACCTCAGCGTGTGCCTCACCCGCTTTCTGGTGCCACCCCTCCCCTATGATACGCCCTTCGTATACGATAACACTACCTACCATAGGGTTCGGATAGGTACTTCCTAAGCCATTATAAGCCAACTGAATGCACCTATGCATATACCACTCATCAATAGTTAATTCTGAGGTTGTCATAAGAAAAAAAATAACTTTTGGCGCAAAGATAATAAAATAACCGCTAAGTATAAAAACTATAAAATGTTTTATACAATTTTAACAATTCATAACCCATTGAAAATAAACAATCTATATAGCATTTCTATACCAATCGTCCAAGATTCGTATAAGCTTCCTATAAGCTTTCTATAAGCTAAGTACACTTTTTTCATAGTTTTCTTTCATCTCGGTATTTTACGATATTATACTAATATCTTTTGATATCTTACGAAATCCCAACATCTTTTTTACAGTATATTGCTACTTTTCAAATGATAAAACTAACGCTTCAAAAATTAAGACAAATCTATACAAACTAAACAAAACCTTTTTTGTTTGATTTTGTTGTAATCTGTTCTATTTCTCTCCCGAAGGAAGATTTTCTTTTAATTTTGAAACCAATTTGTTTTAAATTTGCACCATCAGGCGCACTTCCAATAAAAGAAGATTTCGTGCTACGACCTTTGCCAAAGTTGATTATCAGTATTATTGGCATTTTTGGCATTTTTTGGCATTAAAAAATAATTTCGTACCTTTGCCTCCTCATTAACCATTAACCTCTAACCACTAATCATTAAAAGCAATATGCCCCATTATTTCTCTTCCGATTTTACACTCGGAATCCTTGGCGGAGGTCAGTTAGGCAAGATGCTCCTTACCGAAACCCGCAAGTTTGATATCACCACCAAGGTGCTCGACCCCTCCCCCGATGCTCCTTGTCGCATTGCCTGCAACACCTTTGTGCAAGGCAACCTTACCGACTTTAATACCGTGTATAACTTTGGTAAAGACGTAGAAGTACTCACCATTGAAATCGAAAACGTAAACGTAGAAGCCTTAGAGAAACTACAAACCGAAGGGGTAAAAGTATATCCCAGCCCTCAAACTATCAAGAATATCCAAAATAAAGCCACTCAAAAACAGTTTTATGCCACTCACAGTATCCCTACCGCTCCTTTTCAAGTCTTTCAAAATACCGAAAGTCTGAAAAAGGCAATCAATGAGCAACAGCTCTCTTTGCCTTTCGTGTGGAAGTCAGCACGCTTCGGGTACGACGGTAATGGCGTGAAAATTGTCCGCCTGCTCACCGACCTGAATCTTTTGCCTAACGACCAGTGCATTGCCGAAAGCTTAGTGCCTTTCAAAAAGGAATTGGCAGTAATCGTAGCTCGTAATGCAAAGGGTCAGGTGCGCACCTACCCTGTGGTAGAAATGGAGTTCCACCCCGAAGCCAATCAGGTGGAGTATGTCCTCTGTCCTGCGCGTATTGAAGAGGCTGTCGCTCAAAAAGCACGTACTATTGCAATACAAGTCGCCCAAGCTTTTGAAGTAGTAGGACTCTTAGCCGTCGAGCTCTTTCAAACAGAAAACGATGAGATTTTGGTAAACGAAGTCGCTCCTCGCCCACATAACTCAGGGCATTACAGTATCGAGGCAGCTTATACCAATCAGTTTGAGCAACACCTGCGCGCTATCTTAAACCTGCCCTTAGGAAGTACCGAAAGTAAGGTCGCAGGCGTAATGGTGAATCTTGTAGGAGCAGAAGGCTATCAAGGAAAGGTAGTGTATGAAAACATCGAACAGATAATTGCAATGGAAGGCGTAACCCCCCATATCTACGGCAAAAAAGAAACACGCCCTTTTAGGAAAATGGGACACGTAACCATTGTAAACCCCAATATCAACAAAGCACGCCAAATAGCCGAACAAGTAAAGAACACCATACGCGTAATCGCCTAATATATAGACCGTCTCATATTCCCCCTTTGAGGTAGCCAGCGACAGCTGGGTATGTGTAAAGGGGGGAGGTTTAAATTATATATAACAATATGGGAAGCAAAAACAAACTCAAACGCTTTGAAGAAAATAAAACCTTTGCCAATGTAATCCAACCTTCACGCGAAGAGCTCCTTAACGGTGCTTTTGTCTATAAAGGTCGGTGGAAGGAACTCTTTTTTAAGAACAATCACCCTATTGTCTTAGAATTGGGTTGTGGTAAAGGCGAATACTCAGTGGGCTTAGCCAAACGCTACCCTCAGAAGAATTTTATAGGTATCGATATCAAAGGAGCACGCTTTTGGCGAGGGGCTAAAACTGCTACTGACGAAAATATTACCAATGTAGCCTTCTTGCGCACCCAAATAGAACTCATCGAATGTTGTTTTGCCCCTGAGGAAGTAAGCGAAATATGGATTACCTTCCCCGACCCTCAAATCAAATACAAGCGCACCAAGCACCGCCTTACAAACGCCGATTTTCTAACGCGGTATCAGCATATCCTTGCACCTGAGGGTTATATCCACCTCAAAACCGATAGTGAGTTTATGCACGGCTATACGCTCGGATTGTTACACGGAGCAGGGCATAAAGTACTCTATGCCAATCACAACATCTATAACAGCGACGGTGTACCCGAAGAAGTAACCGAAATTAAAACCTTTTATGAGCAGTTCTATTTGGAGCAAAACAAACCCATTACCTACATTCGCTTTCAGATAAAAAAAGATAATAATTAACATTAAAACCTCTAAAAAGTCTCTTTTGCATCGTACTTCCCCCTCTTTGAGGGGGTTAGGGGGAGGTTCTCCCTGAAGGGCTGAATATGTGACGAACCTCAACCGAAGGAATCATCAAACAACCATTAACCATTAATCATTAACCATTAATCATTAATCATTGATTATATTATCCAATGAAAAAACTCTTTTTCCTTACATATCCCTATCTCATCATTGCGATATGCTTCGCAATCATCTCTTGTGATAAGCATAATAATACTGAGGAGATTCCGCAAAAAGAAAACCCCAAAAAGGAAGAACCTAAAAAAGGAGACAGTTCTTTATTAGCTTATTCCAAGCCTTTCTATCTCTTTACTGAAACTAAGGCTTATGAAATGACTAAGCAAGAAAAAGACCCTTACTTAAAGAAACTCTATTACCAAATAGCCGCTACTCCCACAGCTGAATGGTTCGAAGGCGTAGAAGCCTTCGACGATACTACCTTAAAACGCCTCATCGAAGGCGCAAAGGCACAACAAAAAACACCTATCATCACACTCTACGGCATTCCTTATAGAGATTGTGGTTCGTATTCAACCGGAGGTCATAAAACGGCTGCTTCTTATAAAGCGTGGATAAATCGCACTAGTGCTATTATTGGCAAAACCCCTATAATAGTGATTGTAGAACCCGATGCCCATAACTTTTGTTTAAAGAAAGGCTGGAAATACAACGATGCAAAATACAAAGAACGCGCTGAACTCCTCTCTTATGTAGGAAAAACCTTTGCTGATAACAACCCGAATGCGTTATTATATTTACATATTGGCGGAACAGAACTTAAACAAGAAGAAGCTGCCCAAGCGGTAATAGATGGTGGCATTCGGTATATGCGTGGCTTTGTTACCAACGTCGCCGACCATAGAGGGACTCCTCGAGCTGAAAAGTGGAGCGAAGAGTTCGTACAAACGCTCCAAAAGAAAAACTTAGGCACAAAATACTACGTGATAGACACCTCCCGCAATGGTATTGATAGCCCTAAACAAACCAATAAGGCTTATTATTACAGTTGTAACAATTTCAATGCCGCTTTAGGAGTACGCCCTACCACCAAAACCTCTGCTCCTCACGCCGACGCTTATTTGTGGATTAAACATCCTGGCTTATCCGATGGTACTTGTGCCAATGGCGATCCTGAGACAGGCTCTTGGTATCCCGCAGTAGCAAAATCATTAGTGCAAAAAGCTATTGAAAAAGGAATTATAGAAGAATGGAAAGTCCCTAACAACTTTTAAATTATCTTACTAAATAACTATGTTACATTCTCAAATTATAGGCGAAGGTACTCCCTTCATTATCCTGCACGGCTTTTTGGGTATGTCAGATAACTGGCGTACTTTGGGGCTCAAATATGCCGAAGCGGGCTTTCAAGTGCATTTAGTAGACCAACGCAATCACGGTCGTAGTTTTCACAGCCCCGATTTCAGCTATCCTCTAATGGCACAAGATTTGCTTGTATATGCTGATGCTCACGGATTAAAAGTTTTTCACCTGATGGGGCATTCTATGGGAGGCAAAACAGCAATGCTTTTCGCTACCGAACACCCCGATAGAGTGCTTTCTCTCATCGTTGCTGATATGTCGCCTAAATACTTTCCTGAGCATCACGGAGCTTGTTTACAAGGTTTAGCGTCCTTAAATTTCGATGTGATACATTCACGTGCCGAAGCCGATGAAGCGCTCTCGGCTTATGTAAGTGATATAGGGGTGCGACAGTTCCTACTGAAAAACCTTTATTGGGAAACCAAAGACCGATTGGGCTTGCGCCTGAATCTCCCTGCTTTAATTGAGAATGAAAGCGAGATAGGAGCTGAACTCCCTGATAGTAATGTGTTCGAAGGTAAAACGCTCTTCTTAAAAGGAGAGTATTCTGAGTATGTGATGCCCGAAGACGAAGCCCTTATTCGCACTCACTTCCCGCACGCTATTATCGATACGGTGAGCAAGGCAGGACACTGGTTACACGCTCAAAACCCTACTGAATTTTACAATAAAACCATACATTTCTTATGCGATACTTTATAAGCTTATTCATCTCCGCAACCCTTGTTTTTGTATTGGGCTACCTAAATGTAGGTGCTCATATCGAGAACTTCTTTACAGCCCTTGTGGTAGCCTTTGTGCTCTCACTTCTCAATGGTATTGTACGCCCTATATTAGAGTTCATTGCCTTCCCTATTACCTTTATGACTTTTGGGCTCTTTTTATTTATCATCAACACTGTAATTGTGCTCCTGGCAAGCAAATTAGTAGGTGGCTTTGTAGTACACGGCTTCTGGGGCGGACTGATGTTCAGCACTTGTCTTTCGTTAGCTCAGGCATTAGCTCTTGCTCCTTTTGGAAGAGTAAGAAACTAATTATTGCCAAAGTTGAAGTCACTCAAAAAACTCATCTTTCTTCAACTCTTAATTCTCAGCCAAAATCCTCGTCTTTAAACCCTACCAAGTACACCCTTTCTTTAGCACGAGTGATAGCCGTATAAAGCCATCGCAAGTAACCTTCATCTATGATATCATCAGGTAAGTAAGGTTTTTCCACAAACACGGCGTCCCATTGCCCCCCTTGACTCTTATGGCAGGTAATCGCATACGAAAACTTCACCTGCAAAGCATTGAAATAAGGGTTTTCTTTCACTTTCTGATATCTTTTATAAGCCGTAGGTTCATCAGCGTAATCAGCGAGTACTTCTTCATAAAGCTGATTGCTTTGGGCTGGTGATAAGGCAGGAGCTTCACTGTTTAAGGTGTCTAATAATATAACCGTATCAAACGGAGGTACTTCGGGATAATCAATAAGCTGAGCCGATACCTCAGCAAAGCGGAAACCATAGACTTCTGTAAAGTCATAAAGCTGTAATACCTCTATAGTATCACCATTGGCAATAAAACTCACTTGCGAATTATCCTTACACCAGAAGTAATTATTCTTAACCACCATTAGCAAGTCTCCGGCAGCTATTTCGTCTTCAACGTCTAAAATCACCCTACGTATTTGGTTGTTCCAAGCCACAGCGCGCTTGTTGGAGCGCACTATCACCGTAGTTTCTTCTGAACCATAATCGTCATACGCCTCACTGATAGCGTCTTGTATTTCAGCCCCGTCAGTAAGTCGTATTATATCAGGGTGATGATTTATCTTAAAAGCGAACTGCTTTTCAGCAAGCGAAGAGAAGATATGTTTGCGCAAACGGGTAGCATTGCGCAATATCCCCGACTTCCGTCGCTGGCGTACCACCTCAGTAAGCGTAACCGTGAATACTTCTTTTTGAAACTGATATTCTAAATAAGGGATATTCAGTGCAGGACTTTCGAGGGTATTAACAGGAGGCAATTGCGCAGTATCGCCTATAAGTAATAGTTTGCAGTTTTTTCCAGAATATACAAAACGCATTAAGTCGTTTAATAATGAAGGGCGCTCAAAGAGTTGATAGTCGTTATCAGCAATCATCGAAGCCTCATCTACTATAAATAAAGTATTTTGGAGCTTATTGGCACGCAGTTTGAAGGATACATCAGGACCATCAGCTTTGGAGTAATAAATATATTTGTGAATAGTGAAAGCCTGCCTTTGGGTGAAATAGGTCATCACTTTGGCTGCTCTACCGGTAGGTGCTAATAACACCGATTGGTGGTTTATGAGCGGTAAAGTACGGATAAGACAGTTGGTGATAGAAGTTTTTCCAGTTCCAGCAAAACCTTTTAGTAAAAAAAGTTTATCAGAAGCATCTGCTGAGAACAGATATTCTGTAATCTTTTGTAAAGCAACATCTTGCGAAGGAGTAGACTTGTGTTTAAAGGCACTAATAAGGGCACTAAAAAAGGCTTTTTCGTTCATAATAAAAACAGTTCTGAGAGCAAAATTATAAAAAAAAGTTAAAAATAATTTTTTTGTTTCAAAAAAAGATTGTAGTTTTGCGCAATACCAGTCAAGAAAGTTATTATTAATTTATAGAATTAAAACGATGAAAAAAATTGTAACTATTGCATTTTGGGCATTAGGTTTAGTATTTTGCTACCTAATTTACAGGTCTATCACAGGCCCTATTGAGTTCAAAAAAATTAAGGAGGAACGCTACACCGAGGTAATTAAGAAACTGAAAGATATCCGTGCAGCGCAAGATGCTTATTTGAGACTCAACGGCAAATATGCCGATAATTTTGATGAGCTTACTAAGTTTATCGAAACTGCACAATTTACTATTACTTCACAACGCGACACAAGCTGGAATGCTTTCGATGAGACTTTTAAAATTACGGTAATGCGCCAAGGTGTAGTTATTGATACTTTGGGGCACGTATCAGTAAAAGATTCATTGTTTAAGAACGATAATCGTTATTTGCATTTGCGCGATTTACCTCCTATCAAAGGTAAAATTCCTGGTCAGTTTATAATGAAAACAGGAGAAATTACCGACAAGAACAATGTAAAATCTTCCGTTTTTGAAGCGTATGTGCCTAAGAGAGTGGTGCTACAAGGTCTTGATGAAGACTTAGTAGAAAAAGAAATTGCAAAAACATCGGTAGAAGATGTAAGAGGTCCTAATATTAAAGTAGGTTCACTCGAAGAGCTTACTGTAAACGGTAACTGGCCAACTTCTTATGACGCAAAAATTGCAAAGCAATAATCAGTTTAAAACGTACTTTAAGGAATTGTCCATTCAAATAAACTTGGATGGACTTTCTTTTTGTGTGTTTAACCCTGTGCTCCTGTGTGTAGAAGCTATTTATAATTTTCCTATCAACTTCAGCTATAAGAGCAAAGAAGATATCGATAGGCAAATCTATTTTGTGATACAAAGTGAAGACGACCTCCGCCAAGATTTCGATACTATTAAGGTTTTACACAATACCCCTTCCTTTGCTTTTATCCCACAGTCTCTTTACGGCGGAAAAGACGAAATGCTGGAATACCTCAAATACAGTATAGATGTATCGGAGGCGGAACCCTATACCGTGGAAATTGATAGAATCATATCTATTGAAACGGTGAATGCTTATTTGCCCAATACAATAGTAAATAACGCACTACTTTCTTATTACGGTAGGTTCGACTACCAACACTTTGCTACCTCACTACTACGTATGTTCCTCAAACACTACTCTTCGCACGCTTTCGAAGTAATGTATATCTATGCCGAAGTAGGCTCTTTTTACTTTGTAGTGTTTAGAGGTAAAAAACTGTATTACTTCAATAGGTTTAGTTATGAAACCATTGAAGACTTCTTGTATTACATTCTTTTCTCTATTGAACAATTGGATATCGATACTGAGCAAGTGCCTCTTTATATCACAGGGGAAGTAGAACCCACAGCACTGTTTTATAATAAGGTAAGGCGTTATGTGAGGTATATTTACCTCCTAAAATACCATAAGGAACATTTTGCTGCAGGAATGGACGAAGAGCTCATTCGTCGGAATTTTGTGCTCACCCAATCTTTTTAATCTATTGCTATGAAATTTTTGAATATATTGCGCAATACTTTTAAACTATACCAAAGTACTTTCGGAGTGCACCTTTTGGGTTCTCTTATTTTATTTACAGTAGTGTTTTTAGTTTACGCTTCTCTTATTACTACTATCTTCGGAATGCCTTTAGAGGATATCATTGCTCTACAAAGCAACCCCGAAAAGCTCATCGCTTTAGTCAGTAGCCGGAGTTTTGTTATTAAATTTTGGTTCTTCTCGTTACTTGTAGATGGCATCATTACCCCTTTTACAGCAGGTATTTACAAGAACTACGCGACGGTAATTCAAGGGGAACGCGCTACTTTGGGCAACCTATTCACTTATTATCGCGCTCCTGAAACAAGTGCTATTTTAAGCCACGTTATTCTGCAAATGTGTCTTAAAACTTTTATATTAGTAGGCTTTTCTGCCGTAGGAATGTACTCGTTAGGACTTGCCTTTAACACTATCATCTCGTTAGTATTTGTACTCACTATCCCGATTATTATTTTGGAAAACAAACCTCTTTTCAAGGCTATGGGAGAGAGTTATAGAAGAATAATGCTTGCACCTTTCACTGCTCTTATCATTACCTTTTTGGGTTGTGTTTTTGTATTAGCAGGCTTTCTTTCTTTTGGTATAGGCATTGTGATTACCTTCCCGATACTTTTTGCGAGCATTTTCAGTATATACCTTTCAATAAATAAAAGGTAAATAATAATTTTCTGCTACTATTTACGCTACTTATACAGATGAAATAAGAAAAAGACAGTTAAAAATTAATAAAACAAATATATGAAAAAAGTAATGCTTTTGGGGCTCTTAACAATGGGCTCTTTTACTCTGAACAGTTGCGACGAATTGCAACAAGTTATGGGCAACACTACCCAAGGTGGTAGCGGATTTAATGTAGCCAGCGGACTCAAACAAGCCCTTGAAATGGGGGTAAGTAGTGGGGTGGATTTGCTGAGCAAAGACGGTGGTTATTTTAAAGACCAAGCGGTGCGGATTCTCTTACCCGAAGAACTCCAGAAGGTAGATAAAACTTTGCGTTCGGTGGGGTTAGGTTCTTTGGCTGACCAAGGGCTAAAAGTACTAAACGAAGCAGCCGAAAATGCTGTAAGCCAGGCGAAGCCTATCTTTTTATCGGCGATACGAAATATGACCTTTACCGATGCGATGAACATCTTAAAAGGTGACAATACCGCAGCGACTACCTACCTAAAAAACAGCACTTATAGTTCTTTGGAGACCGCTTTTGCTCCCAAAGTGCAAGCCTCGCTTAGTGAAGTAGGTGCCGATAAGGTATGGGAGAACATTATCAACAAGTATAACCAAATACCATTGGTAAAGCCCGTTGAACCGAACCTTACTAAATACGTTACCCAACAGGCTATCAATGGGTTGTTTGTGAAGGTGGGCGATAAGGAGAAGGAAATACGCACGAACATAGCGGCGCGTACTACCCCTCTACTAAAATCGGTGTTTGCGATGCAAGATAATAAATAATAGCAAATCCCTTATAATAATCGCCGTGTGGTATGAATACCGCACGGCGATTTTGTATTCCTATATACACCGAACCTATACCGAGCATATAGTGGCTCTACAGTGGCTCTACAGTGGCTCTACAGTGGCTCTACACCGAACAATAATAGGTATTAAACTGAATAGCAGACGAATGCATTTGCTACTTCATTTAATATCTTATAGCTTTGCACCACTAATCGACAAATTGACATATTGGTTAATTGATAAATTATGCTTATCTTTGCACTTCACATAAAAAGCATTAGTAGTTTGTACTAATGACTAAAAACTAACATCTAATATCTTACATTATGAGTTTTTTAAAAAAACTTTTTAATTTACATCAGGGGGAAGAGAAAAAGGAAAAAGTAATTGAAGATATCCTTAGCAATATCTCTTTTCGTGGCGCTAATCTATGGATTTTGGCTTGTGCTATCCTGATTGCTTCTATTGGGTTAAACGTGAATTCTACTGCTGTAATCATCGGGGCGATGCTTATTTCTCCTTTGATGGGACCTATCGTAGGGGCAGGATTTGCATTGGCTACTTATGATTTTGACCTGTTGAAGAAAACTGGCAAGAGTTTGCTGATCGCTACTGTGGTGAGTCTTATAGTATCGTTTATCTACTTCTATATCAGTCCGTTTAAAGATGTACAGTCAGAGCTTTTGGCACGTACTTCGCCTACCATTTATGATGTGCTTATCGCCTTTGTAGGTGGGTTGGTAGGAGCTATCTCCCTCACCCGTCAAGACAGAGGGAACCCCATACCAGGGGTGGCAATTGCTACTGCTTTGATGCCACCGCTTTGTACAGCTGGATTTGGCTTGGCTACGGGCAATATTAGTTTTTTTTTAGGAGCTTTCTATCTATATAGCATCAACTGTTTCTTCATTGGGATTGCTACTTTCCTCATCATCAAATACCTGAAATACACTCCTAAAAATACGGGTAACGAAGCGCTCAACAAGCGTTTGCGCGTTGTTATCACCACATTGGTAATCCTTATTGTTACCCCTAGTTTGTATTTGGCATATAGCCTTTTGAAAGAGAAGGAATTCCACGAGAATGTAGCTCATTATATCACTGCCGAGTTTGAAAACAGCGGTTATACCATTATTTACAAGAAAATACACTACAATGCCTCGCCTAAAACCATTGAATTGGCTTTTTTAGACAAGAAATTTACCGATGAAGAAGTAAAAACACTACAAAGCAACCTCAAAAACTTCAAATTACTCAATACCGAACTCATCATTAGGCAAAAAGAGTCGGATATTGACAAAGAGATGCTATCGGAAATCAACAAAAACAAGGCGTCGCTCTCTAATAAAGACATAAAGATAAATCAGCTAAAAGAAGAGTTGGCGCAATACAAATATACCGACCCTACTTTTGCCAAAGAAATAAAAGTATTGTTCCCTAATATTGAGAGTTTTTATTTTGGAAAACTGACAGATTTTTCGGGGAAAGGCAACTCTTCTCTTACTACGGTGATGCTCTACACGCCTAAAAAAGAAACTGTGAAGGGTAAAGAAATCGCCAAAGAAGTGGATCGCCAAAAGTTGCAACAATGGCTCGCTGAGAAGTTTGGCGATAAGAAAGTGATTTGCAGATTAGCAGATTAGGGAATTAGAAAATTAGTATATTAGAAAATGAGAAAATGAAATCCCCGTGGTGTGAGCTGTATGGACTGTTAAATTAGCGTGAGTTCGACGTAAGAAAGGTGTAGCTTACGCTACAGAAATCTTATAAATCTTAAAAAAATCAAACAAATAGGTAGCAAGCTACCTTTAGACACATACTCTGCTATGCCAGCTCGCAGACTACACACAGATTACACGGATAGTCTTTCAATTGACAATTGACAATTGATAATTGATAAATGTGATGGGTACGAATTAGTAGCTTTGTTACTGGATTTACACAGATTGTAATACAAACATAGGTGTGACTTTGGTAGTTTTAAAAACTTTTAGATGGTTTTTGGTGAAGCAGTGACTAACTAATTTCTTTAACGTAATAGACTGGGATAAAGTAATGATGCTTTATAGCCAACGCTAAATAAGTAGTATAAATTATAACAACATTCGCTACAATGCCTCTGGTGGCATTGCAGCGAATGTTTATTTATAAGATAAGATAGTTTAGATTTCTATTAATAATAACCAGGGTTCTGGTCTTCACTTTTTATTAAAGCAGAGTTGGAATTAAATGCTTCTTCAGGGATAGGTAATTGCCAACGATAATCACCTGCAGGAAGGGTTACCCAGCGTGCTGCTGGAGGGGTACCTGTACCATCAGCAAGAGCTCCTTTAGTTGCATTCCGTTGTATAGGGAGTCCAAGTCTTTTCAAGGTAAAGAAGCGATCGCCTTCAAATGCCAATTCTAAACGGCGCTCTAATAGTATTGCATCTAATAAAGCAGCACCTGATTCATTACCGCTCACAAATCCTGAATAGCGTTGTGCTCTCACTGCATCGAGGTCGGCTAAAGCTTGGGCAGTATTTCCTAATCTGTAATTCGCTTCTGCTCGTGTGAGATAGACTTCTTCTATACGAATGTATTTGCCATCTACTATATTAGCACTACCTCCATCTCTACCAAGATATTTAGAAATTGTGTTATATAGCCCAGAATCATAGGTGTCAGTAGAAATAGTAGTTGATTTGCGTATATCGGTATTCTGATACAATTGGTATAAATCATAGGAACAAACAAATTCAGCTTTATTTTGTCCATTTGTTTTTTGACCGTAGGCAGATCCTATTTGTATTCTATCTTTTTCAGTAAAAAGAATACGGAAAAGTACATTTTTAGTATAAGCGTCTTTCCATACATTAGCAAACTGGTCACGAGGAGCAATATTAAATGAACCATCAGCTATAGCTGCATCAGCATAATCTTTTGCTTTCTGATAGTTTCCATAATAGAGATACACTCTTGAAAGAATAGCTTTAACCGCTGTTTTATTTAGCTGACCGTCCTTTTTGGTATCGTCCATTAGGGTAAGAGCTGTTTCTAAATCGGATATAATTTCCTTATAGGTATTATCCACAGTAGTCCCATAACGGCGAGGTTTTCTTTCTGGGTCAAAACTCTTCAAGTAAGCTATCCCCATACTTTGTTTAGCATCTGCTGACTGTGTAGGGATTTTGCAATATACGCGTGCTACATCAAAATGACCAATAGCTCGAAGAGCTAAGGCTTCTCCTTTTATAGCATTTTTTACAGCATCGGTAGCCTGTTTTAGGTTATCGAGATTATCCAAAATGTTGTTGGCTCTACTTACAAGAAGGTAGCCTCTTTTATAGAGGTTATAGCCATTCTCAGTTTTATTGTAGCGCATCTCGTATAAGGTACGAAAAGTTCCTCTACCTTTAGGGTTATAGGTAAGATTGTCCGAAAGGATATCTGGGCATATAAAAAGCCCTCCATTATTGTGATAGTAGCCATAATTTTGGAAACTTGTATATACACCTTTTAAGGCGGTTTGTGCTCCTTCGACAGTAGAGAAGAGTTTTTCTGATTCTATCCCATCATAAGGTTCACGGTCTAAATCACAAGCCATAAATAATATGGTAAGTGATAATAAAAGTCCTAATTTTTTATATATTTTTTTCATAGTTATACGATTAAAAAGTTAAGTCAAGTCCCATTGAGAAAGTGCGTAAAGTAGGGTAAGAGTATAGATATAATTCACCTGAAATAAACTCTTGATTTGCTCGTAATTGTGATTCAGCAGCCCCAATGGACACTTCAGGGTCTCCTTCAAATTTTGTCCAAGTGTACAAATTTTGTCCTTGTACAAAGATACGCAATCCTAAACCATTTACAGCATCTTTAGGGAAAGTATAACCGAGTGATAGAGTTCTGAATCGCAAATAAGAACCATCTTGCAAGAATCTATCAGATGATTGATTGAAACTTGCGTCTAAGCGTGGTAATTTGTTATCTCCTGGATTTTTCCAATAATCCAAGGCGTCTTTTCTTTGATTCATATTTACATTAGCCCCATCACTGAGCAAATCTTGGGCAACTTGGTTGTAAATATAGTTACCTAATTTAAATGAAAAATCAGCATTTAAATCTATTCCTTTATAGACAAAAGAAGTGTTAAACCCTCCAAATTGTTTTGCAAAAGGACTTTTTCCTGACAATACAAACTGACTAGCGTCTTTGTAATTATTAGTTGTTTTTAGTTCGCCTGTTTCATTGCCATTTCTATCGTATAGTTTTTGGTAATAAAGTGCATCACCATTTGCGGGGTCTACTCCTGCATAACGTTTCATATAATACACAAAAGGTAGTTCACCCACTTTTAGCATACTTGAATTACCCACAGTTAAGTCATCTCTGCCATCTCCTAAACTTTCTATATTATAGTTCATAAAGGTAATGTTAGCTCCTAGATTCCATTTGAAATTAGGAGTTTTTATCACATCTCCACTCACCGAAAGCTCAATACCTGAATTTTTCATATTACCTGTATTCACGTATTGGGTATAGCCTCCTTCTTCCCAAGAGTGAGGTATTTCAAACAAGAAGTTTTCACGAGTATTGGTAAAGTAACTACCTGTTACTGACAATCGATTGCTAAAAGCTGCCAATTCTGCTCCCACATTAAAAGATTTTTGTGTTTCCCAAGTGAGGTTAGGATTGGCAATACTACTTTTGAATATAGCAGCTGGCAAATCTCCATAAGAAATTGATCGATAATACCCTTTGGCAGCATAGTTAGGAATATCCCAGTTACCAGTGGTACCATATGATACCGTTAGTTTAGCGCGATTAAGCCATTCGGCACTTTTCATAAACTCTTCTTTGGCAATATCCCAACCAGCTCCTACACTCCAGAAGTTTCCATAACGATTGTTTTTTCCAAAGCGTGAAGCTCCATCTCTACGTACTGACCCTGTAAGGCTATATTTTTCATTGTAATCATAGTTTAGAGCAGCCGCAACTGAGAACATCGCACTTTCAGATTTTGTAGTTTCTACATTTTCAGGCTTAGCCCCATTATCTTGGGTCGTTAAGAACTTAGACATATATCCTTTACTATTCAAATAATAAGAGTGATAATAATTATCAGTATATTCAGTGAATAAGGTAGCATTAACATTGTGCTTGCCAAATGATTTTAAATAGGTCAATTGGTTGAGCCAAGTATAATTATACCTATCACTTCCTGAATCGGCTTTGGAGCCAGGGTTTGTCTTACTTCCTGTTATTTGGTCTAATATAGAACCTGGCTGAACGTAGTACTCTTTTTTGTAACGTTTATAGTTAGCCGAATAACGTGTGGTGAAAGTAAGTGCAGGAGTTATATCATAGCTCGCAAAAGCACTCGCTAAAAGCTGAGTTGTTTTTACTTCTTCTGGTTGTGCTTGAAGAGCTTCTATGATAGATAGTACTTGTGATCCCACTTCATATACGTATTCTCCTGTTTTTTTATCTTTTATAAACTGACCTGTATTCTCATCTCTTTCATATATATTTTCGTACGGATTGTACCAATACATTGCCGCAAAGGGGTTCTGTTGGTTATACCTATCACGAGGTTCGTCTGTTTTAGTTTGTGACAAACTCGAAGTAAAACCAAATTTCACTTTATCAGTCATCTTTGTATTGAGATTTAAACGAGCTGTATAGCGATTAAAACCATCTAAGTATTTCAATATACCTGTATTTTTATCCCAACCACCTGATATAAAATAATTAGTGTCTTCTGATGCTCCTGAAGCCGAAAGCATATGTGAAGTAATAAAGGTTGTTTTCAAGATATTCTTTTTCCAATCATTGTCATAACTGATGAGTCTCTCTTTCTTATCAGCTGTTCTTCTATAAGTATTTGGGTCTACAGCTTCTTCATAGCGTATTTTTTCTTCAGCATTCATCATTTCAAAAGGATCTGGAGCTTTGTCTCCAAAGCCTGTACGAGCTGTATAGGTGAACTTTGTACGTCCTTTTTTCCCTTGCTTGGTAGTAATCAATACTACTCCATTAGCCCCACGCGAACCGTAGAGAGCAGTTGCCGACGCATCTTTCAATACTGACATCGATTCTATATCGTTGGGGTTTAGTATATTCATATCGTCTTTATCTACAAATACTCCATCTACTACATATAATGGTTGCGATTTATCTCCTCCTTTTACATTTAAGGATACGGCACCACGCACTTTCATATAGGCTGTTTGTCCTGGTTTACCATTTAAGGCAGTAACATCTACCCCTACAGCTTTCCCCTGTAGCATATTATCCACAGAAGTAGACGGATTTAACTTACTTAAGTTTTCAGATCCAATAGTCGTTACCCCTGCAGAGACTGCATCCTTTTTAGTTTGCATATAACCCGTTACTATTACCTCGTCAATCACTTGGGCTTCTTCTTGCATTACTACATCAATGCGACCTGAAGGGCCTACTTTGCGATTTTGGGTTTTCATTCCTAAGAATGAGAACTCCAAGGTCTTACCTGGAGCAACCTTGATGTTATAACGACCATTAAAGTCGGTTTGAACACCGTGTTGTTCTCCTTTTACTACTACAGCTACGCCCATCATTTCAGTTCCACTAGCATCGCGTACTGTTCCTGTCACTTCTCGTTCCTGCGCCCACGAGAAGCCTTGCACTATTAATATTAAAAATAGTGCGAAAGATACTTTGTTTAATCTCATCTTCTATAACATTATTTTATAAACTGGTGCAAAGGTAGAAAAGTTTTCTGTTAAGTTCCAAATTTATGCTTAACAAATTTACTCATTTTGTTTGTAAAAAACAGATGAGAAAAAAATCATAAAAACGCGATTTCTTTGCGTTTTTTGCAATAAAATAGGCATTTCTTTGACGAAAACGCAAAGAAATGCCTATTATGCACTGTTTTTATGCAAAATTATTTCAGTAAAAAAACAGTGTTTTTGTTACAAAATAACTAATAGAGTGTTACAAATATCACAATGAAAAAAATGAGGAAATGAGAGAATTAGAAAATGAGAGAATGAGGAAATGAGAAAATGGGGGAATGAGAAAATTTGGAAATGAGAAAATGGGGAAATGGGGAGGTAACTTTTTGGAACATCAACTTTGCCAAAATTTCAAACTTTGGCAAAGTGCGTACCGCAAAAGCGATGTGTTAGGATTGTTAGGAGGATTCGGAAGGAAACGGAGAAGTTCGGAAGAAAGGGGAGAGGGTTTTTGATGAAAAAAGGGTATTAGATGGGTGGGGTTAGCTTATAGAGAGCTTATAGGAAGCTTATACGAATCTTGGACGATTGGTATAGAAAGGGTGTGTAAATAATTGATTCATAATATGATACAACAATGCAAAAAACGGTAAAAACGGGGTTTCGAGGCGAAAGAAAGAGGAATAGGTGATAGGCCTCAGGCCTTAGGCACTAGGGGGAGTATGACGGAAAAGGGAAGTAATGACGAATGAACGAGAGGCGAATGACGAGGAGCGAGTGACGAAAAAGGGGGAATGTGGCGACGGAAAAGGGAAGAGAAATTAGAGAATTAGCAAATTGGGAAATTAGTAAATTAGTATGGGTTGTTAAAAAAATGGAGATGTTCGGGGGAAGCTCTAAAAAAAGAGGGGCTGGAGGTTTAAACTTTGGCAAAGTGTGTGACGCAAAAGTGACTTTTCAGAGGGTTGTTCGATTATAACGATGTAGTTTTGGGCTTTTTGCGAGATGATGTTTGTTAGGAAAATTGGTTATTGACAAAATATTCGTATCTTTGCCCCTTAAAAGTATTAGCTAATAAAAAGAAGAATGAACAGACAGGAGATTATAGACCTTACTACTCGTATTTTTGTTGAGGAATTTGAAGTAGAAGCCAGTGTGATTGCCCCTGAGGCAAACTTCCGCGAATCGTTAGGATTAGATAGCCTTGATTATGTGGATTTGGTGGTGCTGATTGAACAAGAATTTGGTGTGAAATTGGTAGAAGCCGATTTTAAGCCTATCGTAACCTTCAACGACTTTTATACTACCCTAGAAAATAAAGTGAATGCACGCTAACGAACAAGCCAAAACGAAATGGCAAGGCAAATCTAAGGGTACTGTATTAGGCTATAGTATCTTTGTGTGGCTGATGAAACACTTGGGTATTTATGCTGCTTATACCTTGCTCATCTTTGTAGCGTTCTACTACTTTTTGTTTGAGTGGCGCTCCAATGGCTATATGTATTACTATTTCCGTCACCGCTTGGGCTATTCGCCTCTGAGAGCGGTAGTGAACTTGTACTTAAATTATTTTACTTTCGGGCAAACTATTATTGATAAGATTGCTATCTTGGCGGGCTTGGAAGAGAAATTTACTTATGAGTTTGATGGAGTAGAAAGCTTACATAAACTATTAGACGAACAACAGAGCGGGGTACTTATTTCGGCACACATAGGCAACTTTGAAATTGCTGAACCTTTTTTCAGGAAAATAGATATTGATTTGAAGATAAGCACCGTAACTACCGATATGGAACACTCGGTAATCAAGGAGTATTTGGAGTCGATATCTAAAAATAAACCCTCGAATCAGTTTATCTATGTGAAAGAAGATATGTCGCATATCTTCAAAATCAACGATGCTATTGGCGACAACAAGATAGTGTGTTTCACGGGAGACCGATATTTTGAGGGAGTGCGTTCGCTCAAAGGAACGCTGTTGGGCGCAGAAGCTACCTTCCCCGCAGGTCCTTTCTTTATAGCCTCGCGCTTGAAAGTGCCAGTGCTTTTCGTTTATGTGATGAAGGAAAGTAGGTTACATTACCACTTGTATGCCCAAGTAGCTGAGGTGAAAAGTCGCGATGCCCAAGCGCTACTCGATGCTTATACCGAGAATATGGAGCAGATGCTACGAAAGTATCCGCTACAATGGTTTAATTATTTCAACTTTTGGGATGAACAATGAAACGCGTATTAGTAGTATATTACACCCAATCGGGGCAACTCAAAGAGATTATCGATAGTGTACTATCCCCACTCACGGAGGTAACTATCGACTTTTTGCCTATTGATACGGCAGAACCTTTTCCTTTTCCGTGGACAGACGAGGCGTTTTTTGGAGCTTTCCCAGAGTCGTATTTGCAAATACCCCAGCCCTTAAAGCCTTTTGAATTGGTGCATACTGATTATGATTTAGTGATATTGGGCTACCAAGTGTGGTATTTGTCGCCTTCTATTCCGTTTAATTCCTTTTTGCAGAGTGAAGCAGGTAAGCAACTGTTACAAGGCAAACCTGTAATTACTGTGTCGGGCACACGCAATATGTGGGTAATGGCGCACCAGAAAGTAAAAAAACTCTTAACCGAGTGTGGGGCGCGCTTAGTGGGCAATATTGCCCTTACCGATAGGCACCACAATCATATCAGTGTGATTACCATTGTACAGTGGCTCTTTTCGGGCGATAAGAACAAACGCTATCTCGGTGTGTTCCCCAAAGCAGGTGTCTCCGATAAAGACATAGAGAGCGCAAGTGTATATGGCACGCTTATCACTCCTCACCTGCAAACCGGTGATTACACAGGGCTACAACAAGCAATAGTAGCCCACGGAGGCGTGCATTACAAGCGTTTTCTCCTTTCGGCAGAGAAGAAAGGCAATCGCCTTTTCGGCATCTGGGCAAAGATGATTTACGGCAGTAAGAAGCGCAAATTCCTGCTAAAATGTTTCCGCATCTATCTGTATATCGTTATTTGGGTGCTAATGCCCATAGTATGGTTGCTATACTGGCTCACCTACCCTCTGTTCTTTTGGAAAGTAGAGAGCGACGTGAAGAAATTGATAATTAAGAATTGACAATTGATAATTAGGGTAGTATTGTAAACTCTGCCAAAGTTTCAACTTTTGCCAAAGTAAAATTATCGTCAGTAATCAAAAGGAATGATGGGTTGGGAGTAGATACACAAACTTAACACATTAAAAAAATAGAAATCACTAATATTAGTGAGTTACCTGTTACCTAAATATGAATGTCTATATAACAAAAGCAAGTAAATATTTACCTAACAATCCCATTGGCAATGAGCAAATGGAGACTTTCTTAGGTCTCATAAACCAAAATGCCTCTAAAGCACGACGCCTCGTGCTCCGCAACAATGGTATTCTTACCCGTTACTATGCCCTTGACGAGCAAGGTAACCCTACTCATAACAATGCCCAACTTACGGCTTTGGCAGTACAAAACCTATTGGACGGCGAAGTGCCTTGGGATACTATCGAGGT
Organism: Capnocytophaga sp. oral taxon 323; assembly: GCF_001278825.1. Lineage (NCBI taxonomy): Bacteria > Pseudomonadati > Bacteroidota > Flavobacteriia > Flavobacteriales > Flavobacteriaceae > Capnocytophaga > Capnocytophaga sp. oral taxon 323. The sequence goes on along the minus strand of NZ_CP012589.1, from coordinate 1,410,215 downwards.
GCTCTCTTGCGGTACCTCTACCCCCGATGTGCTCTTGCCCTCGCACACTTCTATGGTACACGGACTCTTGGGCGGACACTCAGTAGAACTGAATGCCTCTTCAGGGGTGTGTAACTCAGGAATGAATGCACTCAAATTTGGGTACTTATCAGTAAAGGCGGGCAATAGTGCCAATGCAGTATGCACAGGCTCTGAACGTGTATCGGCGTGGTTGCGTGCCGATAAATACGAAAACGAAGTACAACTCTTAGCCGAGTTGGAAGCACACCCTGCTATCGCCTTTAAAAAAGATTTCTTGCGCTTTATGCTCTCCGATGGGGCTGGGGCTTTTCTGTTAGAAAACAAACCGCGTGAAGGCGCTTTGCAAATAGAGTGGATGGACGCTTATTCGTATGCTCACGAGCTCGAAGCGTGTATGTATGCCGGTGGCGACAAGCTCCCCGATGGTAGTCTCAAAGCTTGGAGCGAATACCCTGCCGAAGCGTGGCTTAGTGAATCTATTTTTGCTATCAAGCAAGATGTGAAGCTACTCAATGAGAATATTTTGCTAAAAGGCGCTGAAAGTATGCGTGCTACCTTAGATAAACACCAACTATCGGCAGATGATATTACCTATTTCTTGCCACATATCTCGTCTTGTTATTTCAAAGAACGCCTGTACGAAGCCCTCAAAACAGTAGGTATCGACCTTCCGTTAGAACGTTGGTTTATCAACCTCCCCGAAGTAGGCAATGTAGGCTCTGCTTCCGCTTATTTGATGTTAGAAGCTTTGATGCACTCAGGGAAACTCAAAACGGGCGATACCGTGTTGCTATCAGTGCCCGAGAGCGGTAGATTCTCCTATTCTTATGCTTTTTTAAAGGTTGTTTAACTATGGTTTTACCAATTATAGATAAAAACAAAATCCTTACTCTTATACCCCAGCGCACTCCCATTGTAATGGTAGATGCTCTTTGGGAGTATACCCCCACCGAGGGAGTGGCAGGGCTCACCATTGTCTCCAGCAACCTTTTTGTACAGCAAGGGGTATTCTTAGAAAGCGGACTCATAGAGCACATCGCCCAAAGTATTGCCTTGCATAAAGGTTATTACTACTATCTCAACGGAAAACCTGCCCCTATGGGGTATATAGGAGCGATTAAAAACATAGAGATACAATCGCTACCCAAAGTAGGTGATACGCTCCAAACACACATCACTATCCAGCAAGAGTTTATGGACGTTACCCTCGTAACAATGCAAACCTTTGTAGGTGATACCCTCATCGCCCAAGGCGAAATGAAAACCGTACTTGCCCCTAACCCCTGAATCCTGACACCTGAATATGAACATATCAATCCACAAATACCTCCCTCACCGTCCGCCGATGCAAATGGTAGATACCATTACCGACATCAGTAATACACACGTAGTTACTGAGTTTGAGGTGAAGTCTACTTGCATATTTGTGGAAGAGGGGAAGTTTGCCGAAGTAGGACTCATTGAGAATATGGCGCAAACCTGTTCGGCAATTGTGGGGCAGTTTCTCTTTGGTATAGAAGACACATCGAACTATGTGATAGGTTACATCAGTGCGATTAAGAAATTGGAACTCTTCGCCTTGCCTAAGGTACAAGAGGTGGTGCGCACCGAAGCTGAATTGCTTTCTCGTTTCGATACCGATGAGTATTACATCTGCTCGATGCGCTGTAATGCCTTTGTAGGAGATATTCTTATGGCAACTGCTGAAATGAACTTAGTAATTAAAAACTTAACGGAATGAAAGAAACCGAACTACCTCAGGAAAAAGGTGCCTTACAGGACTTTACAGAACTGTGCTATGTAACCGATGACGAAGGCAACTACACCACCCTATCCAGTTCGGGCTGGGAGGTGAAGAGCATTGCCTTAGAAGCCTCTCTCAGCCGTTTGCAAGAGCAGATTGACGAAGCAAAAGCCGATGTGCTTGCAGGACGCAAAAGCCCCATAGTGTATTATATGCTCCTCAACCGTATGGATTGGGCAGTCCTTGCCGATGCAATGCACCGCTGGCAATGGGTTATCAAGCGTCACGCCAAACCTTCGGTATTCAAAAAACTATCTTCTAAAACACTACAACAATATGCTGAGGTGTTCGACATCACGGTGGAAGAACTGTGCGAGTTAAACAAATAAAAGTCCTTTACTCATTTAGAATAAAGGACTTTGTTCTATTGCTTTTCATACTATAATTGTCTGTGGTGTAGCAAGCACTCTTTGGGGTTTAACAAAGGCGTGATGCGACTATCTATCGCATAACACTCAGGACAAGCTTCTTTCATTGTGCTATTATTTTAAAATCTGATATAAACTGCTTATATAGCTCACGCCATTTCAAGTAATTGACTAATTTCCTCAGCGTGTGTACGACAGTAGTACATCACAAAAGCAATGTAAGGCACAAAGAGAACGATGCTCCACAGTAACCCCTGTGCAAACGCTTTGTAATCACCAATGCGATAGAGCACATAGCCTGCCCAAATCAGGTTGAGTGTCATTGTAATATGTGACATTTGAGCAAAGATGTTAGCACCACTCCACGTAAAGGTAAAGAGCCCCATCGTACCAAAATAGTACATTGGCAGGAAGGCAAGCGGTAGCCAAACAGTCTTTTTAGTCACCCAAAAGACGATAAGGCAACCTAAATACACCAAGCTACTAGGAGAACAAGCGTTGTAAGCCAACCATTGCACAAAGCTTACTTTCAGAGTAGAAAAGAAGTAACCACTCCCTGAAAGCGTAAGCAATAATAAGACAATCGCCAAAGCGATACCTGTGATTTTTTCTGTTTTTGTAAGATTCATAATGTTAGAATTTAGAAGTTAGGAAATTGCCCGTGCAGTTTGCACTGGGATATATATCTCAGTTTTCAGTTTCTCTTCGGGGGTACGACGGCAGTCGTTGAGGTATTTCTCGAACATAGGCTCATCGCGCACTTCGTATTCACTATCTACCACCCAGCGCATAGCAGCATCGTAGACAGCTGAGAGCTGAGTATAACTACCTTGATAGAAAAAGATTGCATATTTGCCTCCTGCTAAGGTTTTGCAACTCACTTCACCTGAGGGTTTAGCCGGCTTGTGAATAGCCAAACTCACCTCGGAACGTTGCAAAGAGGCTTCGGTAATTTTAGGGTCATCATACGAAACGCATATCGACTCAATGCCTTTGGTAAAGAGTTTTTGCGATTTTACAACACCCCACAATTGTTCGTAAGCTTTGTTGTAGTTAAGTGTACCATATTCTCCTGTAAGAGCTACGTAAATAAGACTTTTGGGCTCAAGCTCTACTATCTTTGGAGCTTTGAGCACTACTTCTGGATTGTTTATTTCTTTCTTCATAATATAAATATCTCTGTTTGTTCTATACTGAGTAGGGGTAATACCATATTGATTTTTAAATGCTTTGGAAAGAGAAGCGGGCGTTTCATACCCTATATTAAAAGCTATTTCTTCTACCGAAAGCGTTGAATAGCGTAACAGCTGAGCTGCCGTTTCTATACGCAAACGAGCAATAAAGGCAATGGGCGATTCTCCTCTAAGCGCTTTAAAGATGCGACAAAAATGAAAATCAGATAAGTTAGCCACATTGGCGAGTGTTTTTATCTTTATAGAAGTATCAAGATGACCATTGATGTATTCCGCCACTTTGTTGATACGCTGAGTGTAATCGTTACGAGTAATGGATTTCATACAGATTTATTTTGAATTTCTGTGGCAAAGATACGGCACTTTCCCAAAGTAGTCTTTTCCTATCTTGCTAATTTCACCCTGTAAGTTCATCTTTCCGTCGACACATTCCCCTTTTTCGTCACTCGCTCCTCGTCATTCGCTTCTCGTTCATTCGTCATTACTTCCTTTTTCCGTCATACTCCCCCCTAGTGCCTATGGCCTAAGGCCTATCACCTCTTCCTCTTTCTTTCGCCTCGAAACCCCGTTTTTAACATTTTTAGCGTTGTTGTATTATATTATGAACCAACCACTTATATACCCTTCCTATACCAATCGTCCAAGATTCGTATAAGCTTCCTATAAGCTCTCTATAAGCTAACCCCACCCAAATTACAGCTCATCTTTTACCTTTTATCTCAACCCGTCCTTCCGAACCCTTTCGATATCTTCCGAACCCCTCAACCTCCCCCTATTTTCTAATTCTCTCATTTTTTAATTTGCTAATTCTCTATGGCTGTCATCGCTTTTTCGTCTCGAACTTTGGCAAAGTTTTAAACTTTGTCAAAGTTGAATTATGGCATTATTGGCATTTCCAGTATTAATGGCATTATGAGCGTTGTTATATTTATAACATCTCCAACCCCCTTTGTATAAAACCCCTTTTTTATTTTTATAGAAGCAAAAATGCTCTTACTTTTGCACTTTAATTCAGCGTATACTATGAATCAAAAAGTAAAATGTGATGCACCCTGCTCTTAACCAAAGTTTCAAACTTTGTCTAAGCTGATTGCCCTAATAATCAATTGTTTTGCCATATGTTATAGAGGTTAATTACAATTTTTCCTAAAAACAAACCTAAATATGTATCACCTCCTTTTACAATAAAATTTTCAGAGCCTTTTCAAACAGATATCAAAAATAAATGAACTATGTCAGAAAATAAAAAATCCTTTGGTCAAACACTCAAAACTTTCTCACCCAACTTCTGGGTAGCAAGTTTCCTCCAACTGATGGAACGTTGGGGCTTCTACGGTATCTTTACCCTTCTCCCCTTGTATTTAGTAGCTTCAACTGACCAAGGCGGATTAGGTCTTTCGCATACCGAAAAAGGAAGTATTATAGGTAACGTAACCGCTATACAGTACTTTTTGCCACTCGTCTTTGGCGTGATAGCCGACCGTATAGGCTACAAACTCTCTTTAGTCATTTCTTGTACTATAATGGCGATAGGCTATTACCTAATGGGTGAAGTAAACACCTATTGGTCGATGTATATGATGTTCCTCTTTGCCGCCGTTGGAGGGGGCTTCTTCAAACCCGTTATCAACGGTACCGTTGCCCGCAATACCGATGAAAGCACCAGTACAATGGGCTTCGGTATCTTCTATATGATGGTAAACGTCGGAGGCTTCTTAGGTCCTGCAATGTCGTCTTACCTACGCACTACCCTCGGTTGGCGCATTATCTTCCTGCAAGCTGCGGTGGTAATGGTTATCAACCTGCTGGTAGTTTTATTCTTTTTCAAAGAACCTAAAATGGCACAACGCGACAGCAAACCTATCCTCACCGAAATCAAAGAATCCATAATGCACATTATAGAGGCACTCAAAGACCGTCGCCTTACCATACTGCTCATACTGATGGTCGGCTTTTGGACGATGTTCAACCAGCTGTTCTACACCCTGCCTAATTTTATCGAAGATTGGGTAGATTCCTCCAAAGTAAGTGCGTGGATTAACCATCATTTGCCTTTCTTAGGCACTATTCTCACCGAAAAAGGACAAGTAAAAGCCGAATGGTTTATCAATATCGATTCGTTTATGATTATCTTCTTTCAGGTAGTTGTATCCTATTTCGTAACCAAAATGACTCACGTAAGCGCAATGATTCGCGGTACGATTATCGGAACCATAGGGGTAACGCTCACTTTTATGTTTAATAATGTGTGGTTTACCATTATAGGCACTATGATTTTCTCCATAGGCGAAATGGCTGCTAGCCCCACGCTTTCAGCTTTTATCGCTCAAATCACCCCTAAGGGGAAGGAAGCCCTCTATCAAGGCACTTATTTCTTGCCTGTGGCGGTAGGTAATTATATTGCAGGACTTATTTCTGGTGATTTATACGAAAAATGGTCTGATAAATATACTTTACTAAAAACCGAACTCACAAATAAAGCCATTGCAATGCCCGAAAATCTCACTAAAAAGGAATATTTCGATTTGGCAAGTCAGAAGTTAGGTCTCAGTCAGTCTCAAATCACCGATTTGCTTTGGAATACTTATAACCCCAACAAAATGTGGTATCTTATTTGTGGAATAGGTGTCTTTGCTGCCCTATCACTATATGCCTATAACAAAATAATGGTAAGAAAAGAATCAATTTAATAAATCTAACTTTTTTCTTACTCTTACGTTAAACTCCGCTCTCGTTGCCTTTACCTCTCTGAGAAAGCCATCGAGAGCGGACATTTTTCGTCTTACCGTAGCCTTAGATTCGAATGACCTCCGAATAACCTCTTGATTTTTAGCCATATTTCACCTGCCATACCTTTTACCTTTTTCCTTATTTGTTAAATTGCTAATTACGCCGTACCTTTGCACCTTGAAATTAAAAGTTAAACTTAAAAACAAAACACTATGGATTTTTTAAAATTAGCACAAACCCGCTATACTACTAAACATTACAGCTCTAAACGTGTGAGCGATGAAGATATCGCTAAGCTCAAAGAGATATTACGCCTCGCTCCTTCGTCTATCAATTCACAGCCTTGGCAATTTGTTTTCATAAGTGATGAAGCTACTAAAGAGGCTTTCGCCAAAGTATCGCTTACCAACGAAGAACGCGTTAGAAAAGCAAGTCATTTAGTGGTATTTATGGCGAATAGCGCTTTGCCATCATTTGAAGAAAAGCTCGTTAAAGCAGCTACTGAAATGGGACTTAACTTCTATCATAAAGTACAAAAACCCAAAGGTGATGTAGGACTCTATGCGTGGATAAACAACCAAGTGTACATCGCATTAGGATTTTTTCTCAGTGCTTGTGCTTCTATGGGCATCGATAGTACTCCTATGGAAGGTATTGTCAATACTGAGTACGACAAGCTTCTGAATGAACCTCAATACACTACGCTCTTCGCGGTGGCAATAGGCTACCGCGACCCTGAGGACAGCAATCAATTGCACTTGCGCCCAAAATCGCGCTTGCCGTTAGAAGAGGTAGTAAAGGATTTTAAATTATAATTAGGGTCGTAAACTTTGTCAAAGTTGAAGCTAACGCCTTTATTCATACTTCTTTGTTTGATTTGAATTGATTTGTAAGATTTCTGAGGCAAAGCCTCATCTCTAACACAAATATATGCAACAAAAACGCGACATACGCGCTCTTACTAAGGAGGAACTTCGCGCTTTCTTCGAGAGTAATGGCGATAAACCTTTCCGTGGCAACCAAGTATATGAATGGTTGTGGCAGAAAGGCGTGCATACTTTCGAGGAGATGACCTCACTGCCCAAAGCTACTCGCGAGATGCTCAGCGAACATTTTAGCATCAACCATATCAAAGTAGATGTGATGCAGCGCAGTAACGATGGTACGATTAAAAACGCAGTGCGTTTGCACGACGGGTTATTAGTAGAGTCGGTGCTAATTCCTACCGATACTCGCACCACCGCTTGCGTATCCAGTCAGGTGGGGTGTAGTCTCAACTGTTCGTTTTGTGCCACAGCTCGCTTAAAACGTATGCGCAATCTCCTCCCCGATGAGATATTCGACCAAGTAAAGGTAATCGATGAGCAGAGTCGCGCTTTCTTTGGTCGTCCGCTCTCTAACATAGTATTTATGGGAATGGGCGAACCGCTGATGAACTATAATAATGTATTGAAGGCAATCGACAAGATTACTTCGCCTGAGGGCTTAGGAATGTCGCCTAAACGCATTACGCTATCCACTTCGGGTATCCCCAAATTGATAAAAAAAATGGCTGATGATGAGGTAAAATTCAAATTAGCTGTATCTTTGCACTCGGCTATCAGTAGTGTGCGCACGGGCATTATGCCTTTCAATGAGCAATTTCCACTGGAAGAACTACGCGAAGCCTTAGCGTATTGGTATCAAAAAACCAAAAACCGTATTACTTATGAGTACGTAGTGTGGAAGGGGATCAACGACCAGAAGAAGGACGTAGAAGCACTGATAAAGTTTTGTAAGTTTGCCCCTTCTAAGGTAAACCTCATTGAGTACAACCCTATTGACGATGGGGATTTTCAACAAGCCGACCCTAAAGCGCTTGAACTTTACCAAACAATGCTTGAAGAGGTAGGTATCACCGTTACCGTTCGCCACTCCCGTGGTAAAGACATCGATGCCGCCTGCGGACAATTAGCAAATAAAAAGGCCTTAGGCAATAGGTCTTAGGAACATTATCTTAAAACCTGTGGACTGAGGACTAATGCCTATGGTCTGAAACCTATGAATGATATTAAAGACTTTAAAGATTTAATTGTTTGGCAAAAAGCAATGGATCTTGTAGTTGAAGTTTATAACTTAGTTAAGAAACTACCTAAAGAAGAACAATTTGCTTTAAGTGACCAAATGAGACGTGCTGTTATCTCTATTCCAAGTAATATTGCTGAAGGAAGAGGGAGATATTCAATTAAAGAATATACTCATTTTTTATCTGTCGCCAAAGGTTCAAATGCTGAATTAGAAACACAATTATTGCTTTGTGTAAAAATTAATTATTTAAATAATTCAGATATTGAAAGAGCTTTTGGTTTAATAAAAGAAGTAGGAAAAATGCTTACTTCTTTACAAAAAAGTTTGACAATAAGTAATACGCAATAGTTATATTATCCTACCCCCCTGTGGCCTAAGGCCTAATGCCTATGGCCTAAAAAAGAATGGAAGTATTTTTAATAAAAGCGGCTCAGCTGATTCTGAGTCTTTCAATTTTAGTAGTCCTACACGAGTTAGGACATTTTATACCTGCTAAACTCTTTAAAACAAGAGTAGAAAAGTTTTTTCTTTTCTTCGATGTGAAGTTTGCCCTTTTTAAGAAGAAGATAGGCGAAACAGTATACGGCATCGGGTGGCTACCGTTGGGTGGCTACGTGAAGATTGCCGGTATGATTGATGAGAGTATGGACAAGGAGCAAATGGCGCAACCTCCACAGCCGTGGGAGTTCCGTTCTAAACCTGCGTGGCAACGCCTTATCATTATGATAGGTGGTGTAACGGTAAACCTGCTCTTAGGTTTCATTATTTACGCGATGATACTCTTCACTTGGGGGCAAGACCAGCTCAAACCCGAAGGTATTAAGGAAGGTTTTGCAGTAACCCGCACAATGCGCGCTTATGGGTTCCAGAACGGCGATATCGTAACCGCTATCAATGGCAAACCCTTAGAAAGCGTAGCCGATGTAAGTAAATATATCTTGTTGCGCAATACCAGTGAGCTTACCGTAAAAGGACAAGACGGAACTGTGCGTACTCTATCTCTCCCCGATTCTATTGGGAAGATGCTCTATTTACGAGGAGAAACGACTCCTTTTAGTGTAAAAGTAAAACCCATTATCGATACAGTAATAGTGGGAATGCCTGCTCAGAAAGCAGGTTTACAAAAGGGCGATAAGCTGTTAAGCATCAATGGAGAACCTATTTACTATTTCTCCGATGTAACACCTGCCCTTGCAATGGCTCCTGAGAACACTCCTCTCACTTTTGCTATTGAGCGCAACGGAAAGCCAATGACCCTCAGCGTCCTTCCCGACAGTAATAAAAAAATAGGTATCAGTGGTATGCAAACCGAAGGTGAGGTACAATTTACCCATAAGACTTACAGTTTAGGAGAAGCCCTCAGTCACGGAATTGCATACGGTTACAATGTGCTACACGACTATGTAGCCCAGTTTAAATTTATCTTTACCAAGAAGGGAGCCAGTGAAGTAGGAGGCTTTGGTTCTATAGGAAAGCTCTTCCCATCGTCTTGGAATTGGCTCGCTTTTTGGCATATCACTGCTTTTCTATCTATTGCCTTAGCCTTTATGAATATTTTGCCTATCCCAGCCTTAGACGGCGGACACGTGGTATTCCTCCTATACGAAATGGTAACGGGTAGAAAACCGAGTGAAAAAGTATTAGAACACGCCCAAATGGTAGGTTTTGCTATTTTAATAGCCCTTTTGCTATATGCCAATGGTAGCGACCTGTATAGAGCGATTTTCAAGTAACAGATAAGAGAAAACAGATAAGACTTTGCCAAAGTTTGAACTTTGGCAAAGTTGAAGAACTTATAGGCTAAATGAAACACATCTACTTCATCATATTATTCTTGAGTTTTGGAGCACTGCAAGCACAGAGCCTTGAGAAACTACGCACCGCTTATACTACGGCTTCCGATAGCAAAGAGAATGCTGTAGCTTTTGTAGAGCTAATGGCTAATGCTCCTACTACCGATGTGGTGCTAAGTGCCTATAAAGGGGCGAGTAAGATGATACTGGCAAAATTTGGAGGTAACCGTATTGCCCTGCTCAAAGAGGGTAAACCGCTCTTAGAAAACGCTCTCAAACAGCAACCTCAAAACGCTGAACTTCACCTGATACGCCTCAGTGTGCAAGAACACTTGCCCAAAGTAGTACCCTATCGCAACGACATCACAGACGATAAGGATTTTATACTTGCACACTACGCTCAGCAAACCCGTGAACTACAAAAGTATATAGCTGGGTTTGTAAAGAAGTCGAAAGTGTTTAACGATGGAGAGAAAAAGAAAATGGGACTATGAACTATTGCGTTTTAATTCCTACTTATAACAATGCTAAAACCCTCGCTCGTGTGATTGATGGGGTGTTGCGTTATACCTCTCACATTATCATAGTGAATGATGGCGCAACCGATGCTACTCCCGATATACTTGCTCGTTACCCTGAGCTCAGTATTATTCATCTTCCTAAGAATAAAGGCAAAGGCAATGCCCTACGTATAGGGTTTGACAAAGCTCGCAATTTAGGTTACGACTATGCCCTTACCATCGACTCCGACGGACAACATTACCCCGAAGATATACCTGTATTTATAGCTACTATCGAAGCGGAAAGCGAACCTACTCTATTGGTAGGTAGTAGGAATATGACCCAAGACGGGGTACCTAAGAAAAGTAGCTTCGGGCATAAATTTTCTAACTTCTGGTTTCACCTCGAAACGGGCGTCAATCTTCCTGATACGCAATCAGGATATAGGTTATATCCTTTGCAGTACATTCCTAAGAAATATTACACCGAAAAGTTTGAGTTTGAGATAGAGATATTAGTGCGCAGTAGTTGGAATGGGGTACAACTGAAGAATGTACCTATACAAGTGTTGTACGACCCCGAAGAACGAGTTTCGCATTTTCGTCCGTTTAGGGATTTTATACGTATCAGTGTGCTGAATAGTGTGTTGGTGCTCATTGCGCTCTTCTATATCAAACCGCGTAATTTCTTTAGAGATGCTAAGAAGAAGAGTCTCAAACGTTTTATTAAAGAAGATATATTAGAGAGCGACAGTAGCGATAGTGTGAAGGCAGGTTCGGTAGCATTAGGTGTATTCTTTGGCATTGCGCCTTTTTGGGGATTTCAAACCATACTTACTATTACTTTGGCGGTATTCTTTAATTTGAACAAAACTTTGGCTTTTATTTGCTCGAATGTGAGTATTCCCCCAATGATACCGGTGCTTATTTTCACTTCTCTTAAAATAGGTACTTTTTTTGTGGGGGGCACGATTCTTCCGCAAGGAGACCTCACCGCAATGGAATACATCAAAAACAATTTGTTGCAATACTTAGTAGGGAGTTTTACTTTGGCGATTACTGCTTCATTTGTTTTAGGAATGCTCACCTATGGTTTACTAAAAATAAAAAGTAAAAAAGCTTAGATTATTAGACTTCCCTTTTTAATTCTCTCACTACTTCGAGTTCTCTTATTATTTCTTCTGAGGAATCTAACGTTACTAATCGCTGGCGATGTTCTTTAAAATTAGGAATCCCCTTAAAATAATTAGCATAATGCCTGCGCATTTCCAACACTCCTTGTCGTTCACCTTTCCATTCTACCGACCATAATAGATGGTTTTTAGCAGCTTCTACACGATCGGATATAGTAGGGGAGGGGAGAAGCTCTCCCGTTGCAAAATAATGCTTTATTTCATTAAATATCCACGGATAACCAATGGCTGCACGACCTATCATTATACCGTCTACGCCGTAAGTATTGCGGTATTCTGAGGCTTTTTCAGGGCTATCGATATCGCCGTTACCGAAAATAGGAATATGAATACGAGGATTGTTCTTCACTTTGGCAATATAGCTCCAATCGGAGTGACCTTTGTACATCTGGCTACGGGTACGGGCGTGAATGGTAAGCGCGCTGATACCTACATCTTGCAGACGTTCGGCTACTTCTTCAATATTGATATTTTGCTCGTCCCAACCTAAACGCGTTTTTACAGTTACAGGTAAATGGGTACTGTTTACGACAGCTTTGGTAAGGCGCACCATCAAATCGATATCTTTCAAAACCCCCGCTCCTGCGCCTTTGCTTACAACCTTCTTTACAGGACAACCAAAGTTGATGTCTACTAAATCGGGGTTTACAGTGGCAACGATTTTAGCTGAGAGCGCCATTGCTTCTTCATCACCCCCAAAAATTTGTATGCCTACGGGACGTTCGTAATCGAAAATATCTAACTTTTGACGGCTTTTAATGGCGTCGCGTATGAGTCCTTCGGAGGAAATGAACTCACTGTAAAGCATATCAGCTCCGTGCATTTTACAAAGGCGACGAAAGGGAGGATCGCTTACATCTTCCATAGGTGCAAGCAATAAAGGGAAATCTCCTAAATCTATGTTTCCTATTTTAGGCAATTTTTTTAATGATTAATTGTTAATGGTTAGTGATTAATAATTAATAATGAAGAAACTTCTTCCTGCTCTCTCTGCGAGGGGAATTAGAGATGCAAAAGCCATACTTCGGGCGAAATTTTCCATATTGTTAAATGAATAAATATCCTATTCCCACCCCTACAAAATATTGAGGTTCTGGTTGCCAAAGGGTACGCCCTCCGCTGAGGTCTATTTGAAAATTAGGTTTTAGGAGATAGGCAATTCCTGCATTGATATTGTGCTCAGGAGCACGCATTCCATTATAGGAAGCGTAATACTCAACAAAGCTCCATAGCTTGTTGTTGGGAGCATAATTGACCTGAGCAGTAACATCTAAATTCTTAAATTGTTCAGAGCTACGAGCACTATAAGCTAATGAAAGCTGGTCGGTAAGAGAGCTTTCAAAAGCTAAACAAGCGTCGAAAGTATAAGTCTTAGCGTCTGTTTTGCTGTATTGTCCATAACCGATGAGTCCCACTGAGGGGATATAACGCTGTTCCGATTCGTATAAACGCTGTTTTATGCTGAAAGTAGTACTACTAAAATCGGGGGTACGAAGGTCGAAATCGGCTTCTAAGCGGAGTTCGGTGTTTGTGATGAGTCCGTAGCGTAACATTAGGTTATCACTGCTTTCTTCTTTGCTGAAAACTAAACCATTTTCTATTTGAAACTGACCTTTGGGCAGGGTGTATACCCCTTCACTTTGGTCGGGGCGATCGGTGTTGAGGTTTTCATCGTTTTGAGCAACTGCCAAAGAGGTGCAACATAAGGCTATCGTAGCCAATAGTAAATTGAGTTTATTCATCTATCTTTTCGTATAAAAAGTTATTAAAAGGAAAGCGAGTGATGTGTATCTCCTTTACCTTTTCGTACACCACCTCACGGAATTCTTCGAGATTATTTTTATTGAGTGCCGAAATGAAGAGTACATCGCGCCCCATTCGTTGCATCCAAGTTTGTTTCCATTCATCAAGAGTGAAGTGTTTTTTAGTGCGCTCGGTAGCCAAATCGTCTTCGGCTATTTCTTCATTGCTATACGCATCAATCTTGTTGAATACCATAATGGTGGGCTTATCGGCGCTGTGAATTTCGGCTAATATTTGGTTTACTGATTGGATATGCTCCTCGAAGTTGGGGTGTGAAATATCAACTACGTGCAAGAGCAAATCGGCTTCACGTACCTCGTCGAGGGTACTTTTAAACGACTCGATGAGCTGGGTAGGCAGTTTGCGAATGAACCCTACGGTATCGCTGAGCAAGAACGGTAGGTTTTCAATCACAACCTTGCGCACGGTGGTATCGAGGGTGGCAAAGAGCTTATTTTCGGCAAAGACTTCGCTTTTGCTTATCACGTTCATTAGGGTAGATTTGCCTACATTGGTATATCCGATGAGTGCCACCCGCACTAATGCTCCGCGATTACTGCGTTGAGTAGCCATTTGCTTATCGATAGCGGTGAGTTTCTTTTTGAGCAGGGCGATACGGTCGCGCACGATACGGCGGTCGGTTTCGATTTCGGTTTCACCAGGACCACGCATACCGATACCGCCTCGCTGACGTTCGAGGTGCGTCCATAATCCCGTAAGGCGCGGTAAGAGGTATTCGTATTGTGCCAATTCGACTTGTGTGCGCGAATAGCTGGTTTGTGCACGCTGAGCAAAGATATCGAGAATAAGCCCTGTGCGGTCTAATATCTTTGCTTTGAGAATACGCTCGATATTCTTCTGTTGAGCAGGGGTGAGTTCATCGTCGAAGATGACAGTACCTACCTCATTTTCTTCAACAAATTGCTGTACTTCCTCCATCTTACCGGTGCCGATGAAGGTTTTAGGGTTAGGCACATCAAGCTTTTGGGTGAAGCGTTTGAGCACTTCACCCCCAGCTGTGTAAGTAAGAAATTCGAGTTCGTCTAAATATTCCTTAGATTTTTCTTCGGTTTGTATTTGATTGATAATCCCTACAAGTACTACTTTCTCGTAGGTAAGATTGACTTGTTCTAACATTCGTTAATCCCATTTGTGGCGAGTGGAAATGGCGTGTTTGCCACTTCCGGTAAAGAACAAAGCTAAAGCACCGAAAAGGAATAGTCCAGGGAGTTCAGGAGCCCAACCACCGTGAGCCGTAACTGCGGTAATTTGACCTCCATACGCCAAAAAGAGCGTACTAATTCCGCCAAGTACCATTATAAGAGCAGCTAAACGGGTTCGGAAGCCTAATACAATCATTATAGGAGCGATGATTTCGCTAAGATATACCCCATAGGCGATGAAGGTGGGAAGACCTTTGGCTACTAAGGTACTTTGAACATATCCAAAGGCATCGGCGTGTAATAATTTGTTGATGCCGTGAGGAAGCATAAGCAAGCCTATGGTGAGGCGGAGGACGAGGAGTCCAAAATCTTTGTTTTTCATTTTATAAAAGGTTTTTTTAAGTTTACGGGTGCAAAGATAGAGAATAATTAGCAAATTAGCAAGTTCGTAGCACGACAGGCAGAGAAAATTAGCAAATTAGAAAATGAGAGAATTAGAAAATAGAGGAATATTGAGAGGTTCGGAAGGAAACGAAAGATTTCAGAAGAGAGCTGAGAGGAATTTTGGTGAGAAAAGGCTGTGAGGAGGGTGGGGTTAGCTTATAGAGAGCTTATAGGAAGCTTATACGAATCTTGGACGATTGGTATAGAAAGGGTGTATAAGCAATTGATTCATAGTATAATACAGCGATGCAAAAAATGGTAAAAAAGGGGTTTCGAGGCGAAAGAAAGAGGAATCCTCACCCCGTTCACATACTCTCCTATTCGGAGACTTCTCCCAAGGAGAGGGGGAATGTGGTGACGGAAAGGAGAAGGGATAATTAGAGAATTAGCAAATTAGAAAATTAGTAAATGGGGAAGTGTGGGGTCTTAGGCAAATAGGCACTAGGGAGGAGTATGACGAAAAAGGGAAGAAATGACGAGTGACGAATGATGAGTGACGGAGGTAATGTGAGGTTATAGCGCGATGGGCGGGTGGAAAATTAGAGATTGTCTGATAATTGAAAAAAAATTACTACTTTTGCCGAACTTTTCACAGACGAATAATAGCAAAATTAAACACTATGCGAACTCTTGTTATAGGCGATATACACGGTGCTTTACGCGCTTTGGTGCAGGTACTTGAAAGAGCTGATATACAAACTGATGACTACCTTATTTTCCTTGGTGATTACGCTGATGGTTGGAGTGAAACTCCCGAGGTGCTGGATTTTCTCATCGAATACCAAAAGAAACAGCGTTGTTTGTTCCTCAGAGGGAATCACGATGCGCTTTGCCGTGAGTTTCTTTTAGGGAAAGAGATGGATACTCTTTGGCGTTTGCACGGAGGAAAAGCTACTGAAAAAGCTTATCGGAATGTTTCGGCAGAGCGCAAAAAGGCTCATATTGATTTTATAAACTCGCTTGAAAATTACTACTTGGATAGCAAAAATAGGCTTTTTCTTCACGCGGGATTTACTAATTTGCGCGGGATTGCTCACGAGCATTTCGAACAGATGTACTATTGGGATAGAACGCTTTGGGAACTTGCTTGTAGCGTTAGTCTTCCTAAAACAGATAAGTATTATCCTAACCGTTTGAAACTCTATAATGAAATTTATATAGGACATACACCTACGACGCGCTTGGGTACTGATAAACCTCTTATTTTCAACGGGGTGGCAAATGTAGATACAGGAGCGGGCTTCAAAGGACGCCTTACGGTTATGGATATTGAAACGAAGGAATATTGGCAGAGTGAGCCTGTTTATAAACTATATCCAGAAGAACAAGGACGCAATCAATAAAATATTAAAAAATGAAGAAGTTTATATACCTACTGTTATTACTGCCGATGTGTGGTGTAGCACAAGAACAATTGCAAAATGAAAGTACTATTTTTAAAGCTATTGAGGCGAAATTTAAGTTTGACAGACGTCAGGTGTATTGGGCACTTTATACGGAGCGAGGGCTAAAAGAAGATACGATACACAAGCTCGTGGTTTTTCCTTTAAAGAAAAGAAGTAAGGACAAGATGCTTTATGATGCTTATGTTGTTTTGTACAATCTTCAGAAACAGATGATAGATAACTACTACATAGGTGAAGGTGAATGGGAAGACAGTGATAGAGGGCGCTTACAGGGTTTGGAAGTGGCTTCTCAGACGCCACTGTTGGGGAAGAAAGCGATTGCCTATCAGGTGAGGGTGTTTTTCTCGAATGCTGATAGAAATAAGCCTATGGGCTCGGAGGTGCTTACCTATTTTATTAGTAAAGGGAAGAAGTTGCAAAAAGTGTTAAGCACTGATATATTTTCTTATACGGCTGATATTTCGGGGGGAGGAACTGCAAAAACTTCTTGTGAGGGAGAAAAAAAAGAGGTGAGTAGCAAATTGCATATTTCAGAGCATAAGGTGCGAGGTTTCTATACCGTAGAGGAAACACGTGTTACTAAACATATAAAAATAGAGCGTGATGCGGAAGGATTTTGCGCTGAAAGGGTGGTTGATAGTAAAGAAGATGTAATACAGATGCAATACAAAAAAGGGAAATACCAACCACAATAATTGCTATAACGATGAAAAAAACGGTGAGTTTTATAGGGCAAATAAAGAAATATTGAAAATTTATAAAGTTAGTAATCAATTAGTTGTATAAACATTAAAAATTTTCTTAAAAAAACTCTCAAAAAATTTGCTAGTTTGAAAAAACGCCGTACCTTTGCACCCGCAAATGAGACGATAAGGCACATTTGTAGGGGCTATAGCATACGCCCAAAAGAAAGAAACAACACGTACCTTGACATAATGTTGTACAGCACAAAGAAGATTTAAAGGATTGAGTGAAACCTGAAGTCAATAACTTGAAGATCGGTTAGAAGATATAAAAGAATTTAACGATGAAGAGTTTGATCCTGGCTCAGGATGAACGCTAGCGGCAGGCCTAACACATGCAAGTCGAGGGGGAAGTTACTTTCGGGTAACAGAGACCGGCGTACGGGTGCGTAACGCGTATACAATCTGCCTTTCACTGGGGGATAGCCCGAAGAAATTTGGATTAATACCCCATAGTATAGTAGTGTGGCATCACACAACTATTAAAGCCTTGGTGGTGAAAGATGAGTATGCGTTCTATTAGCTAGTTGGAGAGGTAACGGCTCCCCAAGGCTACGATAGATAGGGGTTCTGAGAGGGATGTCCCCACACTGGTACTGAGATACGGACCAGACTCCTACGGGAGGCAGCAGTGAGGAATATTGGACAATGGTCGGAAGACTGATCCAGCCATGCCGCGTGCAGGATGACGGCCTTATGGGTTGTAAACTGCTTTTGTAAGGGAAGAATAAGGAGTACGTGTACTTTGATGACGGTACCTTATGAATAAGCATCGGCTAACTCCGTGCCAGCAGCCGCGGTAATACGGAGGATGCGAGCGTTATCCGGAATCATTGGGTTTAAAGGGTCTGTAGGCGGGCTGGTAAGTCAGAGGTGAAAGCGCTTAGCTCAACTAAGCAACTGCCTTTGAAACTGTTGGTCTTGAATGGTTGTGAAGTAGTTGGAATGTGTAGTGTAGCGGTGAAATGCTTAGATATTACACAGAACACCGATAGCGAAGGCATATTACTAACAATTAATTGACGCTGATGGACGAAAGCGTGGGGAGCGAACAGGATTAGATACCCTGGTAGTCCACGCTGTAAACGATGGATACTAGCTGTTTGGAGTAATCTGAGTGGCTAAGCGAAAGTGATAAGTATCCCACCTGGGGAGTACGTTCGCAAGAATGAAACTCAAAGGAATTGACGGGGGCCCGCACAAGCGGTGGAGCATGTGGTTTAATTCGATGATACGCGAGGAACCTTACCAAGGTTTAAATGGAGACTGACAGAGGTAGAGATACCTCCTTCTTCGGACAGTTTTCAAGGTGCTGCATGGTTGTCGTCAGCTCGTGCCGTGAGGTGTCAGGTTAAGTCCTATAACGAGCGCAACCCCTGCCATTAGTTGCTAACGAGTAAGGTCGAGCCCTCTAATGGGACTGCCGGTGCAAACCGTGAGGAAGGTGGGGATGACGTCAAATCATCACGGCCCTTACATCTTGGGCTACACACGTGCTACAATGGCCGTTACAGAGAGCAGCCACTGCGTGAGCAGGCGCGAATCTATAAAGACGGTCACAGTTCGGATCGGAGTCTGCAACTCGACTCCGTGAAGCTGGAATCGCTAGTAATCGGATATCAGCCATGATCCGGTGAATACGTTCCCGGGCCTTGTACACACCGCCCGTCAAGCCATGGAAGCTGGGAGTACCTGAAGACGGTCACCGCAAGGAGCTGTTTAGGGTAAAACTAGTGACTGGGGCTAAGTCGTAACAAGGTAGCCGTACCGGAAGGTGCGGCTGGAACACCTCCTTTCTAGAGAAGGCCGAAAGTTAATGACGAATTACGAATTACAAATGATGAACAGCTAGTTTATTGATTAAATTTGTAATCAATAAGGACTTGGTTCTTTAAATCTTGCTGACAACAAAATAAAATTTGCAAATTTACAAATTTGCTAATTAGAACAAAGTCTCATAGCTCAGCTGGTTAGAGCGCTACACTGATAATGTAGAGGTCGGCAGTTCGAGTCTGCCTGGGACTACAAGCAAAATAAGCTTAAAAAGAAGGAAATTTCTAGGAGTGAGCTAGAGGAAGGATCCTCTTACCTCTTACCACATATCTCTTACCTAGAGACAGGGGGAATTAGCTCAGCTGGCTAGAGCACCTGCCTTGCACGCAGGGGGTCAAGGGTTCGAATCCCTTATTCTCCACAACAAACGTACATTGACATATTGGGATAAAAAGCATAAGAGATCAATAATAGATTATTGATAATCTAACGAAAGAATCAAAAAGAATCAAAGAGAACGAGAGGTACTTAGATAATTGTCAATTATCAAATGTTAATTGTCAATTGACTAGGACTACAAGCGCGAAAAGTTATGTAAGGGCGTATGGGGGATGCCTAGGCTCTCAGAGGCGAAGAAGGACGTGATAAGCTGCGAAAAGTTGCGTGTATTGGCACATACGATATGATACGCAAATCTCCGAATGGGGCAACCCAGTACATTGAAGATGTACTACACCGTAAAGGTGAGCAAACCCGCTGAACTGAAACATCTAAGTAGGCGGAGGAGAAGAAAACAAAAGTGATTCCCAAAGTAGTGGCGAGCGAAATGGGAACAGCCCAAACCCATATTGTTACGGCAATATGGGGGTAGTAGGACCCAGATATAGGTTGTAAAGCTGGATTAGAAGTGTTTGGAAAGACACACCATAGAGAGTGAAAGTCTCGTATAGGCACAGTTTTATAAATCTTATGGGAATCCTGAGTAGGTCGGGGCACGAGGAACCTTGACTGAATCAGCCGGGACCATCCGGTAAGGCTAAATACTCCTGAGAGACCGATAGTGAACTAGTACCGTGAGGGAAAGGTGAAAAGAACCGTGAATAACGGAGTGAAATAGACCCTGAAACCATACGCTTACAAGCGGTCGGAGCAGCTTAGGCTGTGACGGCGTGCCTTTTGCATAATGAGCCTACGAGTTACTGTTACCAGCGAGG